>NZ_MUNO01000050.1 GCF_002001015.1 Polaromonas sp. A23
CCCCTAACCCCTCCCTCGCCCCGCTGGGCGATGGAGGGGGACTTCATTTGGCCGCGTGTGCTGCTGCCACGTGCAAACATGACGGCCAACGGAATCCGACCTGACGCGCTTCGCGCGTCAGGTCTCCCTGTACCCGAATTCACTCTCCCACCCGTCGGGCTGGGCCGAGGAGCGCAGCCGAAAGCGGATCAGGGCGAGCGATTGTCTGAGCGAAGCGAGTTCGAGCTCGACCCCGCTTTCGGCGAGCACCGCAGGTTGCCCGTAGCGCAGCGAAGGGACCCAGACCATCGGGTCGCCTTTCTTTTGGGTACTTTTCTTTGGCGACGCAAAGAAAAGTGCCTCGCCCGCCGGGGCGAGACCCGGCTTGCAGGAAGACCCACAGCCGCACAAGCTTGCACAGGCTTCGACAAGCTCAGCCCGAACGGTGGAAGATGTGGCGTTAGAGAATCGCCTGCATGGATCCCGGATCAAGTCCGGGATGACAAGCCAGATTAATGGATGATCAAGATGCTATGAATTCAATAGCTGCTTGTGACCGTATCAAAAGGGCAAAAGGCGTATTTGACTAACAGACCCCGAGAAGAACGCTTCCTCAGGACCCAGCCTCAATCACCCGCACAATCTCCCCCCACCCCAACCGCCGCGCATACCCCAACGCATTCACCCCCTCCCGGTCCACCAGCGCAGGGTTCGCCCCGGCAGCCAGCAGGCGCCGCACAACCGCGGTGTGGCCATGAATGGCGGCGAGCATCAGCGGCGTCCGGCCGGCTTCGTCGGGCGCGTTGATGCGTGCACCCTGCGCGATCAGGCGCTCCACCTGCGCGAGTTGGCCGCTGCGTGCAGCCTCGTGCAGCGGTTGCGGCGCAGCGCGCTCCTGTGTTTTCGCCAAACCCACTTCCGCGCGGTTGCGCTGTGTTTGTGCGGCACGGTCCTCCTGCGCATTCGGTGCGGCAGGCATTGCGCTTCTTGCCACAGGAGCCGGGGCTGCCGCGGATGCAGCTGAAGCGGTGGCTGGAGCGACCGGGGCGGCGGGCGCAGCCGAACCTTTCACGATGGGCACGGGCTCGTCTGCCGCACTTGCAGCGTCTGCCATCCGGCTCGGAGGAGCAGCTTGCATCGCGGGTTTCGGTTCAGAACGAGGTGCGGGCGCGGGAGCAGGAGCAGGAGCAGGAGCAGGAGCAGGAGCAGGAGCAGGAGCAGGAGCAGGAGGCGCGGCGGTTGCCGGCGCTGGGGGGTGTGCGCTTTCCGCCAGCTGCGCTGCAGGTTCCCTGCTGACAGCTGCAGTATCTGTTCTGGCGCCCGCGACTGGCGGAGCAGGGCGCGGGGCTGGTGGTCTGGCGGGGGAAGTTGCAGCGGCTGTCGCTGCGCTGTCTGCCGGCTTTGCGGAAGACTTGGCGGGTGTCGAGGGGGCGGGCGCTGCAGGAGCTACGGGCGCCACGGGCGTAGCAGATGGAGCGGGAACTGCCGCAGGCGCCGCTCCACGGCCGGCCACCAGTTCTTTCTCTTCGGGGGTGCCACGGTCGAACTGCAGCACCAGCAAACCCGTCAGCCCCGCCAGGGCGACGCTGGCCAGCAACGATATCTTCCAGCGCGACTGGTTGGCCGCAGGTACCTGCGGCGCGGCTGCGTGGGTGACGGCCTTTGCGTCAAGCACCGCCTGCGCATGCGCACGCACGGCGTCGCGCACGTGCACACCCGGGCGGCGCGTGTCCTGCGCGCTGGCCTCGTGGTAGCGCCGTGTCAGCTCATCGCCTTGACGGGGTTCTGTCATGCAAACTCCTGTAGCTGTTGGCGCAGGCTGCGCCGGGCATAACGCAGTCGGCTCTTGGCGGTTTCAAAACTCACGCCGGTGGTGCTGGCGATGTCTTCAACACTCAGGCCGGCTTCGGCCTGGAGCAAAAAGGCTTCGCGCTGGTCTGCCGGTAACTGCTCTACCGCGGTGATCAGCGCCTCGGCCTGCTCCCGTGACTGCAACTGGCGCACCGGGCCAAAACCGGAGTCGGCCGCCAGCGTGTGGGCCAGGCCGTTCTCTTCATCGTCGTCCCCATGGTCGTCCATGCTCGCATGGTTCTTCGCCGTGCGGAAGTGGTCAACCATCCGGTTGTGCGCGATGGTGAACAGCCAGGTCTTGAAGCGGGCCGTCGGCTGGTAGCTCGCGCCTTGCCGCGCGACGGCAAACCACACATCCTGCAGCAGGTCGTCGGCCACCGCCTGCACCCGCACACTGCGGAACACATAACGCCACACACCCATTTCATGCCGCGCATAGAGCGCATCGAATGCACTGATATCGCCGCCGGCGTAGCGCAGCATCAGCGACTCGTCGCTGTCCTGGGCATCGTCGGCGGGCGGTGCGGCACTAGGCATGCCGCACATTAGCACGCCGCAGCACAAGGCTTCTTCAGGACAGCGGCTCGCCGCAAGGTACCGGAGCGCAGCGAGCGGTCTCCCCATCAAGCAGGGGCCGCGGGTCCGGCTTTGCCGGCCCGCACGCGCAGCGGCCCCCCGGGGGGGCAGGGCGCTACACGCAGTGAGCAACCGTGGGGGCTCAATAAGGATCAGGCACGTAAGTAGTGTTCCCCGACTGCGGAAACGGGTTGGGCACCGGCAACTGCACCACTGGTTCGCGGATGATGCCGGCGGCAACCAGGTTCTCTCGGCTGTCATAACGGATGCGGATGATTTCGTTGGGTTGCGCCTGCAGCCGTGCAAAGCTGGTGTGCGACACCACCGAGGTTTCGCGCTGGCCGTGGGCCGTGCCCAGCTGCGGCGCAGGGCGGGGAGCGGCCGGAGGGGTGTTGTAGGACTTGGCCAGGCTGTCGGCAGAAGAAGGGGCGCGTTCCGCCTGGGCAGACGATTCGCTGGCGCTGCGATCAGCCAGGCCGGCGCTGCCTGCGGCCGAGGGTGATGCCGGTGCCGGGGAAGGTACGGGGGCACCGCGCAGCCGACCGTCGAAGTCGTTGCGTGACTCTTCGCGCCGCGAATAGGCCGGCGCCTGGGCAACCGGCTCGGGCAGCCTTTCGCGAAACAGCGCGACGCCGATCACGCCCACGTTGCCGGGCCGTCCGGTGCGTCCAGCGTAGGAATTACCAACGCCGGAGAACTCAAAGGCGGCCACTTCGCTGCTGCTTTTGCGCCAGCCGGTCACCGCGTACTGTTGCCAGGGTGAAAACACATAACCAGTCTGCTCCCAGGCTGCGGTTTCGCCGCTGAGGACGTTGACGCCGTCTACGGTGGTGACAGCCAGCACACGCTCGCCCAGCCGGTTGCGCACCATGATCGAGTATTTCGCGCCGTACTGGCCCGCCACCCAGTATTCGCCGCGGTGGCGGTACACCGGGAGTGTCGCGCCGGAATGGCGGTCGATCACGGTGACGTCGGCCAGGCTGCCCACGGCATGGGCCGGCAGGGTGAAGGCGGCGGTAGCCAGTGCCAGGGAAAAGGCAAGAAGGGTGGTTTTCATGTGAGCTCCATAAAAAGTAGTGGAGCTGACTGAAACGAACGGGGTGGGCCGATGGGGTTAAAGGCTGTGAAAAATAATTTCGCCAGAGATAATTTCGGGAGAGACCGGTGGGTCGGAATACGCTATCAAATAAGTAGCTGCTGGCGCCCGTATTCAAAGGGCTAGTGGCTGATTTACCTTGAAGAATTGGTCGTACAGCTGCGTCAACGCCGGAAACTCCTGCGTGAAGCGGTCGCGGTTCACAAAATAGGCTTCGCAAGTCACGGCAAAAAACTCTGCCGGCGCGGTGGCGCCGTAGGCATCCAGCCAGGGCACTTGGCCGCCGAAACGTTCAGCCATGGTGACCTGCTCGCGAAAGGCGTCATAGGCAGGTTGCATCACATCGCGCCAGGCGGCGTGCGCCGCGCGCGAGGGCAGCGGCGGGCAACCGTCGGCTGCGCCGTCACGCATGTCGATCTTGTGGACGAATTCGTGGATCACCACGTTGTAGCCGTGCCCGGCGAGTGCGCCGGCCGAGGCTACGTCCTGCCAGCTCAGGGTGACCGGCCCGCGGTCCATGGCCTCGCCGGACAGCACTTCGCTGTAGCGGTGCATCACACCGGCCTCGTCCACCATTTCGCGGCGCGCCACCATCTGGCCCGGATGCACCACGATGCCCACGAAGTCGTCATACCAGCCCAGACCCAGGTGCAGCACCGGCAGGCAGGCCTGCGCGGCGATGGCAATGGCCATGGCGTCGGTGACCACCAGGCCTTGCGCCCCGCTGAACTCCTTGTGCGCCAGAAACTCGCTGACCAGACCGCGCAAGTGCAGCAGTTGGGCGGCAGATCGTTCTGCAAGAAACGGGTAATCAGCCAGCATGGCCTGCCAAAGCTTGTCGGGAATGGTTTCAGGGCGCGCACGACGAAGGCCCAGGAGCTGGCGCAAACGCTTGAACATGCCGGCGCTTTACAGCAATGCGATGCGCCGAAGGCCGCCCGCTGTCAGGCGCAGCACTTCCGCGCGTGGGTGCTGTGCGGCTGCATCCCAGTCGCTGAGCACCACGCGTGAGTATCCGTGGCCCAGATCGTGCACTGCCGGCTGGTGGGTGTGGCCGTGAATAAGAATGTGTGCCTTGGCTGCCTGCAATTGCTGGAGCGCGGCACCGCTGTCTACATCGGCGTAGGTGGCGCCCGATTTTTTGCGCGCCTCGCTTTGCTCACGCAGGCCGCGCGCGATGGCCTGGCGTTCTGCCAGTGGTTTTGCCAGGAAGGCGCGCTGCCAGTCGATGCTTCGTACCTGGCGGCGAAACTGCATGTAGTCCACATCGCCCAGGCACAGCGCATCGCCGTGCGAGAGCAACCAGCGCTGGTGGTTGAAGTCCAGCACGGTCGGGTCGGCCAGCAGCGTGGTGTTGCAAAGTCCCATCAGGCCTTGGCCCACGAGAAAATCACGGTTGCCGTGCATGAAAAAGAGGGCCAGCCGGCCCGCAGCCTGACCCATGACGCGGGCACAGTGTTCTTCAAAACTTCCATCGCTTTCTGACGGAGAGACTGCCAGATCGGTGCCGACGATGTCGTCCCCGACCCAGACTTCAAACAGGTCGCCCAATATGAAGACCGCGTCGGCCGGCGTGCTTTCCATGTAGTGCCGCCAGGCTTCGAATGTGGCCGGCTCGGCGGACTGCAGGTGCAGGTCGGAAATGAAATCGACCGTGCGCCAGGAGGGCGGAGCCTGAAGCTCTGCAATCCGGGGCACGGTCGACGGTATTTTCACGGGGCCGGAAATCAGGCCAGTGCGACGGCTTTTTCGATCACCACGTCGGTTTGCGGCACGTCGTCATGAAAGCCCTTGCGGCCGGTTTTGACGGCAGCAATCTTGTCGACCACATCGTTTCCGCTGACCACTTTGCCAAACACGGCGTAACCCCAGCCGGAGGCATTGGGGGCAGTGTGGTTCAAGAAGGCGTTGTCCGACACGTTGATGAAAAACTGCGAGCTGGCCGAGTGCGGTGCATTGGTGCGCGCCATGGCCACGGTGTAGTGGTCGTTCTTCAGGCCGTTGTTGGCCTCGTTCTCGATTTCGCCATCCGTGGGCTTTTGTTTCATGCCGACTTCGAAGCCGCCGCCCTGGACCATGAAGCCCGGGATCACGCGGTGGAACACCGTGTTGTTGTAATGGCCCTTGCTGACGTAGCTCAGGAAGTTGGCGACCGACTTCGGTGCCTTGTCCTGATCGAGTTCAAGCGTGATGACGCCGTGGCCTGCAATGTGGAGTTCGACTTTGGGGTTGCTCATGATGGGTTACTTAACAAGAGTTGCAGAGTTAATGAGAATGGGTGTTTTGGGCACATCGCTGGGGAAGGGCCCGCCCGCGCCGGTGGGGGTGGCCTTGATCTTGTTCACAACGTCCATGCCGCTGACGACCTTGCCGAAGACGGTGTAGCCGAACAGCTGCGGCGCGTTCACCAGTTGGGCGCGTGGCGTATTTTCGTAAACGCGGCCCTGGTACTCAAACTTCGGCACCGGGTCGCCAGGCGGTATCGGCGTGGGGTTCAGGAAGTCGTTGTCCTTGACGTTGATGAAGAACTGCGAGGATGCTGAATGCGGGTCGTTGGTGCGGGCCATGGCCAGCGTGCCGACGACGTTTTTGTCGCCACCCTTGGCCAATGCTTCGCGACCTTCGTGTGGCACGGGTGCGCGGGTTTTCTTTTCGGCGTATTTGGCGTCGTAGCCGCCGCCCTGAACCATGAAGTTCTCGATCACGCGATGAAAAACCGTGCCGTCGTAGTGCTTGTCTTTCACGTACTGTAGAAAACTCTCGACGGTTTTCGGTGCCTTGTCGGGATAGACCTCGACCACAAAATCGCCGGCGCTGGTGGCAAATTTCACCCGGGGTGCACCGGCCGCGCCCTCCGCCCATGCCTGGCTTGCCACCAGGCCCAGTGCCGCCATCATCAGGCAGGCACGCCGGCCCAGGGTGCTGTTGCTCAAAGTCATCCAATCACTCCTTCAAAAAATATCTTCCACTGCTTGCCCTGGCGCACCCAGTACTGGCGCCGCACCGGGCCTGTGCGTGAGCCGCTCAGCACTTCGCCAAAGGTTACCACCATGGTGTCGGCGCTGTCGGTCCAGCGCAGGTAGGACAGGTCCTTGAGCTGTACCGTGCGGCCCGCCCGTTTGTCCACTTCACTGCGGAGCACCGCCGTCCAGTCTGCAAGCGTCTTGCCATAACTGTTGAAGTCGCTGCTGTACAGGCTGGTCAACATGGCCAGATCACCCCCTGATTTCGCCTGGTGCCAGTTGTTCAGCGCCTCCTCAAAAGACTTGCCATCTGCCTTGGCGCTGTGCGGCGCTACCCACTTGAGGCTTTGCGCGATGACGACTGGTGTGGTGCGCACCTCGACCGTCCGGATGATGCGCTCCAGGTCCGGATTGGCCAACACAACGCAGCCGTCACTGGCCAGCGGTGCGCGCGAGAACTGGTTGGGCGGGGTGCCGTGCAGCCAGATACCGCCGCCGGTTTTGCCGCGTTTAACGTCCAGCGGGTTGGGGTAATTGATGGGCAGGGCACCCGAGCCGTAGAAGTCCTTGAGCGACTTTGGGTCAAGATTGCTGGTGACGAAATAAATTCCCAGAGGCGTGCGCGCGTCGCCTTCCACGGTTTTTTCGGTGCCTGACTTGCCCAATGAAATGTAATAGTCACCCAGAAGCTTGAGCCCGGTTGGCGTGTTTTCAAACAGATAAAGCCGTGACCGCGAGGCATCGACGGCAATGGCGTGTTTGTTGCGCGGCGCCAGTGCGAGGAATTGCGACGGGATGGTGCCGGGCGCGGGCCGCTCGCGCAGCGCTTTCAAGCGCATCAGCGATTCTTGGCGCAGCTCGGCCAGGGTGCTGGCGCCGGCTTTGGCGGTGCTGTCGGAGACGTCGCCGAGCGTGCGCAACGGCCGGGATTGGGCGGCCAGCAGGTCGCCATAAACCAGCTGCGCTAGCTGGAAGTTGGGGTGGTCATTGACCAATCGCTCGGCTTTGGCCAGTGCTTCGCGCCCTTTGGACTGGCCCGCGAGTTTGTAGATCTCAATCAGGCGGGCTTCGGCTTCTCCGTCGCGAACCACGGGCCGTGTGGGGATGCGAGCCGGTGATTTGGCATGCCCGTTGGCTGCTGCCATGCCCGGTTTTCCCGATGAGGTTGATTTTTTTTCCGCATTCTCCGCAAACACGGGGGTTCCACACAGCATAGCCAAGGCCGCGATGACGGAAGTTGCGGAGGTGGCGGGCGCCCGCGGAATGGAGAGTCGAAAAAACATGTCAGTTAGGCGCTGGTAAGTACGCGCCGGCCTCGCCGCCAGTCATTAGCCGCCCGTGGATTCCCTGACGATAAGCCAGCGCTCGCCGGCTTTGGTCATGTCCAGGGTTTTTCGGCTCGAGATGTGGAGCGTGTCAGCACTGTAGTCTTGTCTGAATTTCGCGGTGGCCTTGCTGCCGCTGACGTCGACCGAGAGCTCGCTCAGCTTCACGCTGATTTTCGACTTGCCGACGATGCGCGCGCGCCTGTCTTCTTCCCAGGCCTTGCGGGTCTGCTTGCCGGGCGTGTCAAAGTCCTTGCCATAGGCTGCGAGGTAGGCGTTCATGTCCTTGGCGGACCAGGCGCCGGCCCAGGCTTTGACAGCGTTTTCCACGTCTTTTCCGGCGGCACTGGCTGCCGCCGTGGGAGCCGGGGCTGCGGGCGCGGGAGTTGGTGTAACAGCGGGGGCTGCTGGTGCTGCAGCAACTGGCGGTGCGGCAGGCGGTGCGGGCACCACCGCTGGTTTGGCCGGCGCGGCCGGCGCCTGGGCTACCACCGGGGGCGATGCGGGAGCGGCCGCGGCCGGCTTCTGGTTTTTGGCTTCAGCGCTGAAGAGCGTGCGGATCAGGGCCAGCTTGGGGGGCACGGCGCTGTTGCCACCGTCAAGCTGCAGGGCCTTGCTATAAGCCTGGCTGGCAAGCTTGGCGTACACGTCGCCGAGGTTTTCATGCGCTGTGGCGTAGCTCGGGTTGGTGCGAATGGCCATTTCCAGGGCGGCCCTGGCCTTGTCGTACTGGTTCTGACCGGCATAAAGCACAGCCAGATTGTTGTAGGGCTCGGGCAGTTCAGGGTAGTCCTGGGTGATCTTGGTGAAGGTGGCAATCGCGTCGGCCGGTTTGCCCGCCTCCGTCTGGATCACGCCCTTGATAAAACGCATCTGCGGGTCGCGCGGCTTGGCGGCCAGATACTGGTCGGCTTTGGCCAGCGCCTGCGGCAGCTGCCCCGAACGCACCAGGGCATTCACGTCGGCGTAGTCGTCGGCGTGCGCAGCCGTGATGAACATGGCTGCCGCCAGAGCCAGCCAGCGCAGGGCAACGGGAAACGCCCGGGTTGAAGGATAAGCTGACTTGGACATAATTCCTCTGAAACACATGGGGTGGCAGGTATGAAAGGGGTACCTGGGAAAAACCGGCGCTACAGTCTGCGGCATGGGTCTTTGCCCGTGCTGGCTATACTGGAAGATTGTATCTGAGGGGTATAGTTTAAGTCCCGGTGAAAATCACCCTCCGCCTTCCCTGTTGATTGATCTTTCGGAGCAGCTTTCCCCCTTTGCTGATGCACTTGATGACCTGCCTCCTTTCCAGCATCCCCTTCCGGTTTCGGCGCTTCCAGCCGGACTGAACACCCAGACTTTTCATGAGCCTTCGTATTTACAACACGCTGACGCGTGCCGTAGAAGATTTTTCGCCCCTGGTGCCCGGCCATGTACGCATGTACGTCTGCGGCATGACCATTTATGACCTGTGCCACATCGGCCACGCCCGCATGATGATGGCCTTTGACGTGGTGCAGCGCTGGCTCAGGGCCAGCGGCTACCAGGTCACCTATGTGCGCAACATCACCGACATTGACGACAAGATCATCAAGCGTGCCGTGGAGCGCAACATCAGCATCCGCACGCTGACCGACGAGATGATCGTGGCGATGAACCAGGACATCGGCGCGCTTGGCATCGAGCCGCCCACGCTGGAGCCGCGCGCCACTGAATACGTGCCGCAGATGCTGGACATGATTGGCACGCTGGAGCAAAAAGGCCTGGCCTACCGCTCTGGCAACGGCGACGTGAACTATGCGGTGCGCAAGTTTCCCGGCTACGGCAAGCTCTCGGGCAAGTCGCTCGACGAATTGCGTGCCGGCGAGCGCGTGGCCGTGCTTGACGGCAAGGAAGATCCGCTCGACTTCGTGCTGTGGAAGTCCGCCAAACCCACCGAGCCCGACGATGCCAAATGGGCAAGCGACTATGGCCCGGGCCGTCCGGGGTGGCACATCGAGTGCTCCGCCATGTGCCGCGGCACCTTGGGTGAGACCTTCGACATTCATGGTGGCGGCGCCGACTTGCAGTTTCCGCACCATGAAAATGAAATTGCCCAGAGCGAAGCGGCCAATGGCAAGCCTCTGGCGAACTTTTGGGTACACAACGGGTTTGTGCGTGTGGACAACGAGAAGATGTCCAAGAGCTTGGGCAACTTCTTCACCATCCGCGAGGTTCTGGCCAAGTACGACCCCGAGACCGTGCGCTTTTTCATCGTGCGTGCGCACTACCGCAGCGGGTTGAACTACAGCGATGCACACCTGGACGACGCCCGCAATTCGCTCAAGCGCCTGTACACCGCCTTGCATCTTGTGAAGCCGGCCGAGGTCCAGCTGGACTGGACCCACCCGTTCGCAGCCCGCTTCAAGGCAGCCATGGACGAAGACTTCGGCACGCCCGAAGCCGTCGCCGTGTTGTTCGAGCTGGCCGGCGAAATCAACAAGACCCGGTCTGCCGAACTGGCCGGCTTGCTCCGGGCGCTGGGCGCCTGCCTGGGCTTGCTGCAAAACGACGCGGCCACCTTTTTGCAAGCCGGGGCTACGCTGGACGAAGCGGCCATCCAGGAGATGATTGCCCAGCGCGCCGCGGCCAAGGCTGGCAAGAATTTTGCTGAAGCCGACCGGATCCGCAATGATTTGCTCGCGCGGGGCATCGTGCTGAAGGATTCGTCCGCCGGTACGACCTGGGAAGTGCAATCTTGATTAAAAATACAAGCCTTTTCGGCCTCCAGCCCTTGAATGGTATGCGCGAGCAGCTATGAAAAAGATAGTAAAAAGCGGGCCGGCCAGCGTTGAGCTGGCCGAGGTGCTTGAGCCGGCTGCCACCACGATTCCCGCCTATTGGGCAGAGGCCTGCAAGCACCTGGTCAAGAAAGACCGGGTCATGAAACGCCTGATTCCCCAGTTTGGTGACGCCTGCCTGCAGTCGCGCGGCGATGCTTTCAGCACGCTGGCGCGCAGCATCGTCGGCCAGCAGATTTCCGTCAAGGCGGCGCAGACGGTGTGGCACCGCTTTGACGCCTTGCCCAGAAAGATGACGCCCGGCAACGTGCTCAAGCTCAAGGTGGACGACATGCGCGCTGCTGGCCTGAGCGCGCGCAAGGTTGAATATCTGGTCGACCTGGCCATTCATTTCGACGCTGGCACCGTGCACGTCAAGGACTGGCAGGCGATGGACGACGAAGCCATCATTGCCGAGCTGGTGGCCATTCGCGGCATTGGCCGCTGGACGGCCGAGATGTTCCTGATTTTTTACCTGACACGGCCCAATGTGCTTCCGCTGGACGATGTGGGCCTGATCAGCGGCATCAGCCAGAACTATTTTTCGGGCGAGTCAGTGAGCCGCAGCGATGCGCGCGAAGTGGCCGCCGCCTGGGCGCCGTATTGCAGCGTCGCAACTTGGTATATTTGGCGCTCGCTGGACCCCTTGCCGGTTCTGGGTGCCGAGTAACCCCACCAAAAAAGCCTGAGGAGCAGAAATGAGCCCCCACATTCACTTTCGTTCACTGCCCCCCGAGGGGGCGCATGCCTCCTTAGAGGCGGCTCGTCAGGAGGCATAACATGGCCAAGAAGACCTTCCTCGATTTCGAGCAACCGATTGCGGAGCTTGAAGGGAAAATTGAAGAGCTGCGTTACGTGCAGACCGAGTCAGCGGTCGATATTTCCGAAGAAATCGACCAGCTCGCCAAGAAGAGCCAGCAGCTCACCAAAGACATCTACAGCGATCTGACGCCCTGGCAGATCACCAAGATCGCGCGCCACCCCGAGCGGCCCTACACGCTGGACTACGTCAACGAGCTGTTCACCGACTTTGTTGAACTGCACGGCGACAGGCATTTTGCCGATGATCTGAGCATCGTTGGCGGCCTGGCCCGCTTCAATGGCACCGCCTGCATGGTGCTGGGCCATCAAAAAGGGCGCGACACGAAAGAGCGCGGACTGCGCAACTTCGGCATGAGCAAGCCAGAGGGTTACCGCAAGGCCTTGCGCCTGATGAAAACCGCCGAAAAGTTCAAGCTGCCGGTGTTCACCTTTGTCGACACCCCTGGCGCTTACCCCGGCATTGATGCTGAAGAGCGCGGCCAGTCCGAAGCCATAGGCCGCAATATTTTTGAAATGGCGCAACTCGAGGTGCCCATCATCACCACCATCATCGGCGAGGGTGGTTCGGGCGGTGCACTGGCCATTTCCGTAGCTGACCAGGTCGTGATGCTGCAGTATTCGATTTATTCAGTGATCAGCCCGGAAGGCTGTGCCTCCATCCTCTGGAAGACCTCGGACAAGGCCGAAGAAGCCGCCGAGGCCCTGGGCATCACCGCGCATCGCCTGAAGGCACTGGGCGTGATCGACAAGATCGTCAACGAGCCGGTGGGCGGCGCGCACCGCGACCACAAGCAGATGGCCGCCTTTCTCAAGCGTGCGCTCAATGACGCCTTCCGCCAGGTCAGTGACCTCAAGGTCAAGGAACTGCTGGACCGCCGCTACGAGCGCCTGCAAAGTTATGGCCGCTACACCGACACCAAGGCGGACGCGAAATAGGGCCTGCTTGGGCCAGCTCTAGCTAAATTGCACGGAGACCGCGAGTTTCTTTGTCGCTGGATCGGGCTGGAAAACAATCGTGGTGATCGCATCGACGGCATTCATGCTGTCCGGGTCGAAGGTCTTTTTCTTGTAGACCCATTTCATCGCGTCGCCGGACTTCTCTTCCGATGTCGGTTTGCCTACCTTGTCGATGACCTGCTCCTGCGTCTGGCCGACGACGTAGCCCTCAAACAAGCCGCGTGAAAAGGTGCTGTCGATGCAGCCGCTGAGCAGGGAACCTATGAGCAGGATGGCAGCAAGCCACGCCAGGCGCAGGGGGGATTTCATGGATATGTCTCCGTTATTGGGAAATTCAGTATCCATACGGTGCTGACGCTCTTCTGACAGCGCAAAACAGCTTTTTTCGCTTTTTGTGCAGGTTTTTGCTGTGCGGCATCCACCGATAATCGGGCCATGAGCTGCCAGCCGCCTGCATGCCAGACCTTGCCCCACGCCCACGGCACAGCAGGGTTGGGAGCCGTCACGTGAGCACTTTGCTGGATGACGCCATGCGCGTTTTTTCTCCCGCACTTCCCCTGGCTGTGGGCTATAGCGGCGGTGCAGACTCCACCGCCTTGCTGCTGGCCTGCGTCGAAAAATGGCCGGGGCAGGTGAGGGCGGTGCATGTTCACCACGGCCTGCAGGCCGCTGCCGACGGATTTGCAAGCCACTGTGAAGTCTTCTGCGCGCAACTGCAGGTCCCGTTGCGGGTGATTCGGGTCCAGGCGAGCCATGCCCCGGGCGAAAGCCCGGAAGATGCCGCCCGCAAGGCGCGTTATGAAGCTTTCAGGGTGTTTGCCCAGGAGGAACGGGCGCAATTAGCTATCAAAAGCATAGCGCTTGCCCAGCATGCCGACGATCAGGTGGAGACCATGTTGCTGGCGCTTAGCCGCGGCGCTGGCTTGCCCGGCCTGAGCGCCATGCCGGCCAGCTGGCAGCGCGACGGGCTGGCGTACCACCGCCCCTTGCTGCAGGTGCCGGCGCCCGAAATCCGCGCCTGGCTGGCGCGCCGGGGCGCGGCCTTCATTGAAGACCCCACCAACACCGACGAGCGATTCACCCGCAACCGCATTCGCGCCCGCCTGTTGCCTGCACTGGCAGAGGCCTTTCCGCAGTTTCGCGAAACTTTTGCACGCAGTGCCCAGCACGCGGCCCAGGCGCAGGCGCTGTTGCTGGAGGTGGCGCGTGAAGACCTGAAAGCGCTGGGCAATCCGCCCACGATCAAGGCCCTGCAGGGTTTGTCGCCGGCACGTCAGGCCAACGCGCTGCGTACCTGGCTGCGTGATTTCCACCAGGCCGCGCCCAGTGCGGCGCAGCTGGAGCAACTGCTCTCGCAGGTGGCAGCCTGCACCACGCGGGGCCACCAGATTCATCTCAAGATTGCGTCCGGTCACGTGACGCGGGCCGGGGACCGGTTGCACTACACCGCGTAGACGCTTGTCAATGCAGGCTCATCTAGGTAGTTGTCCTAGGTATAATTGAAGGCTTTGCTGGCGGCTCTGGCCTTCTGTACGGGGTGAAAACGGTAAGGCCGCCCTCAGCAATAGCAATGTTCGCAACCAACTCCTGATTGACACCCTGCAATGGCATTGATCGTTCATAAATACGGTGGCACGTCGATGGGCTCGACAGAGCGTATCCGCAACGTCGCCAAACGCGTGGCCAAATGGGCTCGCGCCGGCCACCAGATGGTCGTGGTTCCCAGTGCCATGAGTGGCGAAACCAACCGCCTGCTGGGCCTGGCCAAAGAGCTGGCCCCCGGCAAAGCCAGCGACGCCTTCCACCGGGAGCTTGACGCCCTGGCCGCCACCGGCGAACAGGCCTCCAGCGCGCTGCTGGCCATTGCGCTGCAGGCCGAGGGCATGGAAGCCGTCAGCTACGCGGGCTGGCAGGTCGCCATCAAGACCAACAGCGCCTACACCAAGGCCCGCATCGAGTCGATTGACGACAAGCGTGTGCGCGCCGACCTCGATGCCGGCCGGGTGGTCATCATCACCGGTTTTCAGGGTATGGACGACGCCGGCAACATCACTACGCTGGGCCGCGGCGGTTCAGACACCTCGGCCGTGGCCGTGGCGGCTGCGCTGAAAGCGCATGAGTGCCTGATCTATACCGACGTGGACGGCGTCTACACCACCGACCCGCGCGTCGTGCCTGAAGCACGCCGCCTGCACACCGTGAGTTTTGAAGAGATGCTCGAGATGGCATCCATGGGCTCCAAGGTGCTGCAGATCCGCTCGGTGGAGTTTGCGGGCAAATACAAAGTGCCCCTGCGTGTGCTTTCAAGCTTCACACCCTGGGACATCGACATCGACGAAGAGGCCAAGTCCGGCACCCTGATCAGTTTTGAGGAAGACGAACAAATGGAACAAGCCATCGTATCGGGCATCGCATTCAACCGCGACGAAGCCAAAATCTCCATCCTGGGTGTTCCTGACACCCCGGGCATTGCGTACCAGATCCTGGGTGCTGTGGCAGATGCCAACATCGAAGTCGATGTGATCATCCAGAACATCAGCAAGGACGGCAAGACCGACTTCAGCTTCACCGTGCACCGCAACGACTACGCCCGTGCCATTGATCTGCTCAAGTCGCAAGTGCTGCCCAAGCTGGGTGCGCAGGAGATCACCGGCGACGCCAAGATCTGCAAGGTCAGCATTGTGGGCATCGGCATGCGCAGCCATGTGGGCATCGCGGCAAAAATGTTCCGTTGCCTGAGCGAAGAAGGCATCAACATCCAGATGATCTCCACCAGCGAGATCAAGACTTCGGTCGTGATTGACGAAAAATACATGGAGCTCGCCGTGCGCGCACTGCACAAGGCTTTTGACCTGGACCAGCCCCCCGCCTGAGTCTTGTGCCCCTCGGGGTGGACAGGCGCCCAAGACGTGAGATAATTCGCGTTAGCCAGAAATCAGGAAACGTGACCGAGTGGCCGAAGGTGCTCCCCTGCTAAGGGAGTATGGGGTGTAGAGCCTCATCGAGGGTTCGAATCCCTCCGTTTCCGCCAGATAAAAAGCCACCGCAAGGTGGCTTTTTTATGGGTGTGTGATTTGCGCCTGCAGTCAGCAGTGCCTTCGCTGGCAACCAGGCGTAAAAAAGCGCGCACCGCGCGGCCGCTCTTGTTATGGTGGCGCTTTTGCTTTTTCCGGAGAACACATGTCTTTGAAACCCCTGATGACCAGTGCTGTGCTGGCCGGTCTTGTTACCCTTGCTGGTTGTACGGCTCCTGGCGGCAACCAGCCCACCAGCCCGATGCCGCCACCCCCGCCGGGTACTGCCTGCAATGCGCAGGGTGCGCAATTCGCCATTGGAAAGACGGCCGGTGCCAGTGTCATCGAAGAGGCGCGCCAGCGTTCCGGGTCTTACATGGCACGGGTATTGCGTCCCAACCAGGTCGTCACCATGGAGTTCAATGCCCAGCGTCTCAACCTGGATGTGGATGCAGCCGGGGTGATCAAAAAGGCGCGTTGCGGGTAGACGTGAACGGGCAAACGGGCGAATGGCCCGTGTTTTCCTGGAGCGGCGGGCCAGGTGACGTAGCGGCAGGATAATCTCCGCCTGTTGCTTGTCTGAAAAAGAAGTCCGGACCCCTCCATGCGATTGCGCCACATCGAAGTTTTCAATGCCGTCATGCTCACCGGCAGTGTGAGCGGTGCTGCACGGTTGATCAACGTGACTCAGCCGGCGGTCAGCCGCATTCTCCAGCATGCGGAACTGCAGCTTGGTTTTGCGCTTTTTCAGCGCAGCAAGGGCCGGCTGACGGCCACTTCTGAAGCGCTGACGCTGTACCCGCATATCGAACGCCTGTTCGGAATGCTGGATGAAGTGCAGCGTTTGGCGGTCAATCTCAGAACGGGTGAGAGCGCCAAGGAGCTGCGACTGCTGACCGTGTTGGCGCTGAGTTATGAAATCCTCCCGCATGCCATCAAGCTTTTTCGGGTGAAGCACCCCGAGATCGCCATTACCGTCAAGGCTTTGCATTCGCCGCAGATTGTGTCGACGCTGGCTTTGCAGGAAGCGGACGTCGGTTTCCTGCTCAGCCCGGTGACGCATCCGGCGCTTTCCCAGCAGCACCTGGCCGACGGGCGTGTCGTGTGTATCGCCCCCAAAGGAATGCTTTCCGCACGACTGCTCAAGCGGGGCTCCGTCACGCTGGCCGATTTGAACAAGGTTCCCGTGATTGGTCTGGACGTGCTGGACCCTGTGGGCCGCAGCCTCAACAATGCCTGCCGCGAGGCAGAGGTTGGGCTGGACATTGCCATCACCGTGCAGACCTATCACTCGGCCCTGGCCCTGGCGCACCATGGGCTGGGCGTTGCGCTGGTTGATTCCTGTACGGCCGCCTCGGTGGACCTCAAGCGCGTGGATGTTTTGGCGCTGGAGCCATTGATTGCCGTGCCCATCAAGGCTTTGCTGCCTGCCGCCAAGCCTGCTTCTGTAGCCGTCAAATCATTTGTGCATTGCTTTCAGCAGGCTTTGTCCCGCACGGGTGGGGCTGAAACAGTGACCCTGATCAAGTGATCGCGCGCTGACTCGTTTCCCCGGACAGCATGGTGCTGATTCGCTCGGCAGAACCAAATGCCAAAGTAAAACCCAGTGCCCCGTGTCCGGTGTTGAACAGGAGGTTGGGCGGGCCTTTCGCGTGCCTGCCGATCACCGGCAAACCGGTAGGTGTGGCCGGCCGCATGCCGGCCCACGGGGATAAATTTTCAAATGAACTGCAGCCAGGAAAAATTGTCTGGGTTGATGCCTGGAGCGAGGCGATTTGCTTCGGGCAGACGGCGGTGTTGTAGCCCGCAAGTTCTGCCATGCCGGCCACCCTGAGGCGTGAACCGATGCGCGCGAAAACCACCTTGCGTGCGCTGTCTGTCACGCTTACCGACGGTGCTGCGCCGGTTGATTCGTCCGCCTCCACAGTGATGCTGTAGCCCTTGAGCGGATAAATGGGGAGGTGAATGCCCAGCGTGCGCGCCATGCGGGAAGAGTCGGCGCCCAGCGCCAGAACATAGTGGTCTGCCTCAACGGGGCCTTGTGAGGTTGTGGCCGCAACCACCGTCTCGCCGCGTACTTCCAGTTGGGCGATGGATGTGCCCAGCAAAAAACGAACGCCATCACGGCGCAAAACGGTGAGCAGCCCGTCGCAGGTTTTCTGGCAATCGGCGGCACATTCACCGGGCGTGTAAATTGCGCCGGCGATTTGCCGATGATGCATTTTTAGCGCCGACTCGATTTCGACACAGCGATCGGCACTCACGGCTTCCTGGATGCTGCCCAATTGCCGCTGCAGCAACAGCTGCCGCTTTGCAGCGGCAAACGTGTTCGGTGTCGGATACAACACCAATTTGCCTGTGGCCGAAAAATCGCAGTCGAGTTTTTCCTCCTCCATCATCCTGTCAAAGGCCTGCCGGCTCGATGCCGCAAGCCTCAACAGCCATGCCGTGCTTGCGCGTGAGCGCGAGCCATTACAGGCGGCCAGAAATTGCAGACCCCACAACCACTGCTGCGGGTCCAGGCGAGGCTGCAGCTTGAGCGGGGAAGAGCGTGAAAGCAGCAACTTGGGGAGTTGCCGCCAGATTCCTGGATCGGCCAGGGGCTGCACGTAGGAGTAACTCAATTGAGCACCGTTGCCGCCACTGGCGCCGCTGCCGGGGTTGGCGCGGTCAATCACCGTGACTTCGTGGCCGGCGCGGCGCAGGCTGTAGGCGCTGGCCAGTCCGATGATCCCCGCGCCCAGCACACACACATGCATAAAAGCCCCTGGTTTTTTTGGAAGAGCGGCCACTTTAAGCAATGCATATGCGCTTGAACAATGCTGAATTCGCTGCGGCCATGACGGGGGGTTATGTGCGCGCTGCAACCATGCCTGCGGCGGGTAAGCCATGAGTTTTCATCATGGGTTTGTCGCCAAAATGAATAACACGTGCAGCGAAGTGTTCATACACTGGCCATGCCAACACTTACTTTCCCTCACACCCTCTGCTCCCCGAAAGGACTCGTATGAAGTACTCGACTCTCATGATTGCCACCTTGCTGGCAGCCGGCCTGGCAACGACGGCAGGCGCACAGACCCTGAAAAAGGTCGCCGACAGCAACAAGATCACTGTTGCCTACCGCGAAGCCTCGGTTCCTTTCAGTTACCTGATCGGATCGACCAAGTCGGTGGGGTTTTCGGTGGAACTGACCGAAGCGATCATTGATGACGTGCGCAAGAAGATTAAAAAGCCCAATCTTGAAGTCTCGTACATGCCGGTAACTTCCCAGAACCGCATTCCGCTTCTGGTCAACGGCACTTACGACCTGGAGTGTGGATCCACCACCAACAACTCCACACGCGGCAAGGACGTGGCTTTTGCCGTCAACCATTTCTACACCGGAACGCGCTTGCTGGTGAAGAAGAGTTCGGCCATCAAGAACTACGCTGATCTCGCCAAAAAAACAGTTGCCAGCACCACCGGCACCACCAACTCGCAGGTGATCCGCAAGTACAGCACCGACAAAAAACTCGACATGCAGATCATCCTGGGCAAAGACCACGATGACTCCCTGCTGCTTGTTGAAAATGACCGCGCTGTGGCGTTTGCGATGGACGACATCCTGCTGTTTGGCTTGATGGCCAACTCGAAGAACCCGGCTTCCCTGGAAGTGGTGGGTGATGCGCTGCAGGTCGAGCCCTACAGCTGCATGTTGCGCAAGGACGACCCCGAGTTCAAGAAGCTGGTCGACGGCACCATCTCGCGCCTGATGAAATCGGGCGAGTTCAGCAAGCTCTATGACAAGTGGTTCATGTCGCCGATTCCTCCCAAGGGCGTCAACCTGAATCTGCCAATGAGTGCGGAACTCAAAGCCAACCTCAAGGCGGCAAGCGACAAGCCTGCACTGTAATTGCGAACAAGGCGGCCTTGCCGCCTGATGTTCCCGGGTGGCAAGGCCCCGCAGGTGCCGAGCCGCCAGTTCTGTCTTTATCAAACGCGGACTGCGATGCGGTCTGCAGCGCCATGCGCCGGATGATCACTTGTTGACCCTGGAGGTCGGCAGGCCAGTCGGCCGAAATGCAAAAAAATGAAGGTCAACACATGAGCAGAACCCCGGTTGTCGGCATTTTGGGAGGCATGGGCCCGGCCGCCGGCGCAGACTTTGCACGGCTGTTCGTTCAGGCCTGCGCTGACCGTATGCGGGAGCTCAACATTCCGGTGTCGGATCAGGCGTTTCCCGAGCATTGGCTGGCGCAGGTGCCTGTTCCTGACCGGAGCGCGGCTCTGGAGTCGAGCGACCTGGGCGCACACCAGCCGCTGGACCCGATGCTGCAGGCCGTGGGCAAGCTGGCTGCACTCGGCGCCACGACAGTTGCTGTTGCCTGCAACACGGCGCATGCATGGCATGGTGCGCTGCAAGAACGTTTCCCGCAGATCGAGGTGCTACATGTGGCGCGCGAAGTGGCCCGGACGCTGGCCGCTCGCGGCGTGCGCGAAGTGGGGTTGATGGCAACGGAGGGTACTTATCGCGCCGGCCTTTACGACCAGGCGCTGCGCCAGGCAGGGTTGGTATGCCACACGCCTCTGCCTGCTGAGCGTGAGCGTTTGATGCAGGGCATCTACGACGGCGTCAAGGTGGGCAACCTGGCGCTTGCGCACGACTGCTTTTCAGACGTGGCTCGCACGCTGGCCCAACGGCACGGCTTGTCAACGCTCATACTTGGTTGCACGGAAATTCCGCTGGTCTTGCGCTCGGTTCCAGGCATGGACCGTCTGGAACTGGTCGATCCTGCCGACTTGCTGGCGCGCGCGTTGGCGCAACGGGCCTATGCGCAGGCCAGCTGAGGCCTGACTGGGTCGTCCAAGCCCTGAAAAGACTTTTTTGTTAACGAAATCGGCCATTTCCCCACGAGTGGTGGACGTGAATAGCTATTAAAACAATAGCAAATGCCAACTCCTCATTGGTCTACCGAGGCACTCCAGCGGTCACCCCAAGCCTTGTCCTGGGCTTTGTCCAGACTGCGCCGGTCGCGTTTGGTGGGACGACCGTGCTCATAGCCACCGGCCGGGTCGGCGCCAAGGCGCCGTTGCTCGGCCGCCGCTTCACGCAGGCGCAGGCTGTCTGCAGTTTCTTCGTAGAGTTGCTGTGCGACAGGCGCCGGTCCGCGTTGCTGGCTCAGGGCCTTCACCAGCACCGTGCGGGTGACGGGTCCTTGCCGCATGGCCACCGTGTCGCCGGGTTTGACTTCCCGGGCCGGTTTGGCTTCCTGGCTGTTGACCTGAACGCGACCCTTGCCGATTTCCTCGCTTGCCAGGGAGCGGGTTTTGTAAAACCGTGCGGCCCACAGCCACTTGTCAAGACGCATCCGTCAACTCCGGTCGCTTCTGAAGCCGTCGATCTGCGTGCATTGTTTTCATCACTCGTGATTGTGTACCAGTGGCAGCCGCACCGTTGCATCCAGCCCGGTAATACGCCCATGGTCTTCGCGGTTTTCGAGCGTGACGCTGCCCCCCAGCGCCTGCGTGATCTCGCGGCAGATGGCCAGGCCCAGGCCCGAGCCGTGGCGCACATTGCCGGCGGAAAAAGGCTGGTACAGACGTGCTGCCAGCTCGCCCGAAATGCCCGGACCGCTGTCGCTGACCGTCAGGGCCAGGTACTGCGAATCGGTGACAAGCCGTACCGACAGCGCGCCGCACGGCTGGCTGTGCTTGATGGCGTTATGCAGCAGGTTACGGCAAAGCTCGCCCAGCATCCATTCGTGGGCGTGCACGCTGGCTGGCGTGGTTTCGATATCGAAGTCAAGGTCTTTCTCGGCAATCAGCGGCGCAAGGTCCAGCGCCACGGCCCGGACGATGGCCGCCATGTCGACCGGACCCAGGTCGGCCTGCTGGCGCAATTGCTCCACCTTGGCCAGCGCCAGCATCTGGTTGGCCAGCAGGGTGGCGCGATCCACGGTCTGGTTGATTTCGGCCAATGCAGCCAGGGCGTCCATGTCGCCGCGCAATGCGGACTGCACCTGCACCTTGAGCACGGCCAGCGGCGTGCGAAGCTGGTGCGCCGCGTCGCGCACAAACCGCTTTTGATTGTCCAGCAGGTGTTGCAGGCGGCCCATCACATCGTTTGTTGCTTCCACCAGCGGCAGCAATTCGCGCGGCGCGTCCGGTGCGGCGATGGCGGTCAGGTCCCCTTCGGGACGTGCCTGCAGTTCTGCGCTGAGACGCCGCACCGGGCGCGTGGCGCGCTGCACCACCACCACGGCCACCAGCGCGATGACGACCAGCAGCAGCGCCTGCCGCCACAAGGTGTCGACCAGGATTTTGCGGGCCAGGGTGGTTCGCAGTTCCAGTGTTTCGGCGACCTGCACGACGGCCATGCCACGTCCCTGCGAGCTGGCCACCGGTTGCAGCAGAACTCCCACGCGCACCGCGTCTCCCGCGTAAACGTCGTCGTAAAAATCAACCAACGCGGAGTAGGGCGGCTTCGCAGGAATATGGCCGCGCCAGAAAGGAAGCTGGGCATAACCCGAGACCATCTCCCCCTTGAGGCTGGATACCCGGTAGAAAAGACGGCTCTGGTTGTCGGCCTCGAACGCTTCCAGTGCCGCGTAAGACACGGTCACGCGCAGCACGGACTGTTCGTCATAACCGGTCACATCAAGCTGCTCGCCAATCGACTTGGCCGAGGCCAGCAGTGTGCGGTCATAGGCGGTGTTGACCGCGTCCAGGGCTTGCCTGTACAGGCTCACGGTATTGGCAGTGACGAGCAAACCCACCGGGATCAGGATGCCCAGCAGAAGGTACTTGCGCAGGGACATGACCCCCACGCTTTTCACTTCGTGTGCCTCCGACGTTGCGTTGCCCCTTTCGCCGGAAGATGGGGTTGTGCTTGCTTGGGACGGCCCGGCGCTGAAAGCTTCGACCCCCACGCTTTTCACTTCGTGTGATGCACTGCCCCCCGAGGGGGTTGTGCTCGTTTGGGTCGGCCCGGCACTGCGCACGTCAGCCTCACCACCTTTCATTGCACATCCACTTTCAGCAGGTAGCCCAGGCCACGCAGGGTCACCAAGGTGACACCGGTGTGTGCTATTTTTTTGCGCAGCCGGTACACCACCACTTCGACCGCTTCGTATTGCACGTCGGCTTCGCCGGGAAACACCAGCTCGAACAGCCTTTCCTTTGACACCGCTTGGTCGGGCTTGACGATCAGGGCCTGCAGCAGGGCAAGTTCACGGGGCGTGAGCTCCAGGATCTGGTCGCGGTGGTAAATCGCGCCGCTGTCTTTCTCATATCTGAGCTGGCCCGCCAGATGGTCCCCGCTGCCGGGTTCGGTACTTGACGTTGTGCGCCGGCGGCTCAGGGCACGCAGGCGGGCTTCGAGCTCGTCGAGATCAAACGGTTTGGGCAGGTAATCGTCTGCGCCCGTGTTCAGGCCGATGATGCGGTCACCGACGGTGCCGCGTGCCGTGAGGATGAGTACCGGCGTTGTCAGGCCCTGGCTGCGCGCCTGCTCCAGCACCTGCAGGCCATCCATCCCGGGCAGGCTCAAGTCCAGCACCACCACGTCGGGCTGCGCGGCGGTCCATTGCGCCAGCGCCTTGCGGCCGTCGGTGCAACCCAGCACGTCCATGCCGCGCCGGCTCAGTGCGCGTTGCAAGGCAGTTTGCATGGAGGGGTCGTCCTCGATCAGCAGCAATTTCATGTTCAACAGCATGACACGACATTAGCACTTTCCCCAGTGCTTTTGGACAGCCGTTTGACAGACAGGCGGCGCATGATCCACCTGTTACTACATCACACGGAGACATTCATGCGTCGCGATACTTTTCTCAAATCCCTGGCGGCACTTGCCGCTGCGGGTGCTTTCCCACTCTCGGCCCGGGCTGCGGCCAGCGTCAAAATGATGATCCCCGCCAATCCCGGCGGCGGCTGGGACACCACCGGCCGCGCACTGGGCAAAGCCCTGCAGGACTCAACTGCCGCATCTACAGTGACCTACGACAACAAGGGCGGTGCCGCGGGTGCGCTCGGCCTGGCCCAGTTCATCAACGGCAGCAAGGGTGACCCCAATGCCATGATGGTGATGGGAGCGGTCATGCTCGGTGGCCTGATCACCGGCAAGCCGCCCGTCAGCCTGTCCCAGGTCACGCCGATTGCGCGCCTGACCAGCGAGTACAACGTGTTTGTGCTGCCTGCCAACTCGCCTTTCAAGACCATGGCTGACGTGATTGCGCAGCTCAAGAAAGACCCCGGCAGCGTGAAATGGGGCGGCGGCTCGCGCGGATCCACAGAACACATTGCGGCGGCCATGATTGCCCGCGAAGTCGGCGTTGATCCTTCGAAGATCAACTACGTTGCCTTCCGTGGCGGCGGTGAAGCCACAGCGGCCATCCTGGGCGGCAACGTCACCATAGGCGGCAGCGGCTACAGCGAGTTTGCCGAATATATCAACACCGGAAAAATGAGGGCACTGGCCGTCACGTCCGACACCCGCCTCAAGGGCATCAACGTGCCCACCCTCAAGGAGCAGGGTGTCAATGTGGTCATCGGCAACTGGCGCGGCGTTTACGGCGCACCCGGTATCTCTGCCGCCGAGCGTCAGGCTCTGACCGACATGATTCTCAAGGCCGTCAAATCCAAGGCCTGGATGGAAGCCTCCGAGAAAAACAACTGGACGCCTGCTGTGCTCACCGGTGCCGCCTTCGACAAGTTTGTCGATGACGACATGGCCAGCCTGCGCGCCACCATGGTCAAGTCGGGCATGGTCTAGGAGTCTGCAAACGCCCCGGGCCTCGGTTCGGGGTGGTGGCTGCAGCGAGAGGCTACCCGGCCGGGTAGCAAGCGCCCATGCCGTCACGGCATGGTGTTGACCCGTCTTCCCTGTACCCGTCTTCACGGCTACGATGTCGTGACGATAAGGAAAAAAAATGACACAACCTTCGTTTTCCAATGCGCAATTACGTTTGCAGAAGCTGGTTGGCGCTGGCGTGGTGCTGCTCGCCCTCGGCTTGGCGTTTGGTGCCGTCACCATCCCGTCCGAGGCTGGTTATGGCGGTGTCGGGCCGAACTTTCTGCCCTGGCTGGTTTCCCTGGCCTTGCTTGTTTGTGGCGTCTTTATTGTCTGGGAGGCGTTGAGTGGTGGCTTTCGTTCGCTCGATGAGCCAAGCGGGGCGCCACATGGCGACTGGACGGGGTTTGCCTGGGTGTCGGCGGGCCTTCTCGCTAACGCCGCATTGATCACCACCATCGGCTTTATTTTCAGTTGCACCTTGTGCTTTGTGCTGGCGGTTCAGGGTTTGCGCGGCGCCGAAGGCAAGGCTGATCTGAGGCCCACAGTCTGGCTCAAGGACGTGCTGATCGGCATGGCGATTTCCGCGCCGGTGTACTGGACTTTCACGAAATTCCTGGCAATCAACCTGCCAGGGCTGACTTCAACCGGCTGGCTCTAAATCATGGACATCTTCAATCAGCTGCTGCAGGGCTTTGCAACTGCCGCCACACCGGTCAACCTGCTGTGGTGTTTTGTGGGTTGTGCTCTGGGCACAGCCATTGGTGTGTTGCCGGGTATCGGGCCTGCCGTGGCGGTGGCCATGCTGCTGCCCATTACCGCCAAGGTTGAGGCCACCGCCTCGATGATTTTTTTCGCGGGCATTTATTACGGCGCCATGTACGGCGGCTCCACAACCTCCATCCTGCTCAATACGCCGGGGGAAACGGCGAGCATGGTCACGGCGATGGAGGGCAACCGCATGGCCAAGAGCGGGCGAGCGGGCGCGGCGCTGGCTACGGCAGCCATCGGCTCTTTTGTGGCAGGCACGATCGCCACGGTGATGGTTACGCTGTTTGCGCCCATCGTGGCAGAACTTGCCGTCAAGCTCGGCCCGCCCGAGTACTTCATGTTGATGGTGCTGGCATTCACCACCGTCAGTGCGGTGCTGGGCAAAAGCACCGTGCGCGGCCTGACAGCTTTGTTTGTCGGCTTGGCAGCGGGTCTTGTGGGGCTGGACCAGATCTCCGGTCAGGCGCGCTACACGGGCGGCGTGCCCGAGTTGCTCGATGGCGTCGAGATTGTTCTGGTGGCTGTGGGCCTGTTTGCGGTTGCTGAAGCCATGTATGCGGTGCTGTACGAAGGCCGTGTGGTCGAGTCGCAGAACAAGATGAGCAGGGTGTACATGACGGGCCGGGACTGGCGCCGTTCCTTGCCGGCCTGGCTGCGCGGAACCGCCATTGGTGCGCCGTTTGGCTGCATTCCCGCCGGCGGCACCGAGATCCCGACCTTCCTGAGCTACGCTGCCGAGAAGAAGCTGGCCAAGGGCGATGACAAGGCCGAGTTCGGTGCGGCAGGCGCCATTGAAGGCGTGGCCGGCCCCGAAGCCGCCAACAACGCCACGGTGACCGCGGCCATGATTCCGTTGCTCACACTGGGCATCCCAACGTCCAACACCACGGCCATCTTGCTGGGTGCTTTCCAGAACTACGGCATCCAGCCCGGCCCGCAGCTGTTCACCACGTCGTCGGCATTGGTCTGGGCATTGATTGCTTCGCTGTACATCGGCAACGTGATGCTGCTGGTGCTGAACCTGCCCCTGGTCGGGCTGTGGGTCAAGCTGCTGAAGATTCCCAAGACCTACCTGTATGCAGGCATCCTGATTTTTGCGACGGTAGGCGTCTACGGCATGCGGCAAAGCGCGTTTGACCTCTTCCTGCTGTACGGCATTGGCGTGCTTGGCGTGGTGATGCGGCGCTTCGACTTTCCGACCGCCCCGGTGGTGGTCGGAATGATTCTTGGCCCCCTGGCTGAAGCGCAACTGCGCAACGCCATGTCGATCGGTGAAGGCAGTGCGATGGTGTTCCTGCAGCGTCCGGTGTCGGTGATCCTGATCGTTGTGGTGCTTGGCGTTCTCATCCTGCCGAGGTTGGCCAAAACCTGGTCTGCGCGCCGTTTGGCGGCCTGAAGCCGGTTTCTTTATAAGAAAAGTGGCTTCAGCCCTTTGATTACGGGCGCAAGCAGCTATAAAAAACAGAGCAAATCAACCCGTGAGAAAACCGGGTTGATCTTGCCGAACTGACATGTGAGCCTGCCGCGCTACCATCTGCGCATGGAACACGCCGACACCCCGACCAACGGTTTACCCCTGGATGCGCAAAGCATCCTGGAGCTGGCGGCGCGGTCGATGTTTCAGCTGTTTTCCAGCATCAGCCAGGGCATGTTCCTGGTGGACCGCACCGGCCGCATCGTCTGGGTCAATGAAGGCTACAAGCGCTTTTTGCCGGCGCTGGGCTTTTCTTCGGTGGACCAGTTCGTGGGCCATATGGTCGAAGAAGTGATTCCCAACACCCAGATGCGCCGCGTGCTCGAAACCGGCGAGGCCTTCCTGATTGACCTGCTGACCAACCGTGCCGGCACTTTCGTGGTCAGCCGTATTCCGCTGCGCGACGAGAGCGGCGGCGACGTGATAGGCGCCATCGGCATCGTGCTGTTCGACCACCCTGAAACCACGCTGCAGCCGCTGATCAGCAAGTTTGCGTTGTTGCACCGTGACCTGGACGATGCGCGCCGTGAGCTGGCCAGCCAGCGGCTTCAACATACCGGCGGTCAGCGCCAGTCCAAATACACCTTCGCCAGTTTTGTAGGCACCAGCCCGGCGGCGGTGGAGGTCAAGCGCCAGGCGCGCCGTGCGGCGCAGACAAGCAGTCCGGTGCTTCTGCTGGGCGAAACCGGTACCGGCAAGGAGTTGCTGGCACACGCCATCCATGCCACCTCCAGCCGTTCGCGCGGCCCCTTCATCAGCGTCAACATCGCGGCCGTGCCCGACACCTTGCTGGAAGCCGAATTTTTTGGCGTGGCACCGGGGGCTTACACCGGCGCTGACCGCAAGGGCCGCGACGGCAAGTTCAAGCTCGCCGATGGCGGCACCCTGTTCCTCGACGAGATCGGCGACATGCCGCAGGCCCTGCAGGCCAAGCTGCTGCGGGCCTTGCAGGAAGGCGAGATTGAGCCGCTGGGCTCGAACAAGCTGATTCCGTTTGACGCAAGGTTGATTGCCGCAACCTCGCGCGACCTGGCGGTGCTGGTGCGCGAAGGCAAATTTCGCGAAGACCTTTTCTACCGCCTCAACGTGCTGCCCATCAAGGTGCCGCCGCTGCGCGAGCGGCGTGCCGATATTCCTGCGCTGCTGGAGGTGCTGGGCGAAGAGATGGCGCTGCGCAGCGGTGACCGTCAGCCCGAGCTGGCGCCCGATGCCCTGGCCCTGCTGTCGGCGCAAACCTGGCGCGGCAATATTCGTGAGCTGCGCAATGTGCTGGAGCAAGCGGTAATGCGCAGCGACTCTCTGAACATCGGCCGTGCGCAGTTTGAAGAAGTGCTGAAGGAATCTGGCATTGAGCGCATCGTTCCCGCACTTCTGGCTGATGCGGGCGAGGGCGCAGATTCAGCATCCGACCCGTTGCGTCCGCTCGCCGAGCAGGTGGCACAGGTCGAGCGACGCGCGATTGCGGCCGCCATGGAAGCGACCGGCGGCAACAAGCTGGCGGCCTCGCGTTTGCTGGGCATCTCGCGTGCCAAGCTTTATGAGCGTCTGGATAACCCTGTATAAAAATAAGGCAATTGTCTGATTATAAGGCAATAAATTTGCCTTATAAGCAGACAATTATTGGATTGATGTGAAAATATTCATATAAATCAACAGTTTATTTCTGGCACGACATGTGCAATCCTGGTGCGCAACACATAACAGGAGACATCCATGCATCGTCGTAGCCTCATCGCGCTTGCCGCACTTGCCACTGCCTTTGTTTCACCTGTGGCCCTGAGCCAGGGCAAAGACATCAAGATCGCCATCATCGCCAGCAAAACCGGCCCGCTGGAGGCCTATGCCAAGCAGACCATCGTCGGCTTTCATATGGGACTGAACTACGCCACAGGCGGCACCATGATGGTGGCGGGCAGGAAGCTCGTGGTGATCGAGAAGGACGACCAGGGCAAGCCCGACGTGGGCAAGGCGGCGCTGGCCGCGGCCTATGCCGACGAAAAGGTCGACATCGCCGTCGGCCCAACGGCTTCGCCGATTGCATTGGCCATGCTGCCGGTGGCTGAGGAATACAAGAAGATCCTGCTGGTCGAGCCTGCCGTGGCCGACAGCATTACCGGCGACAAGTGGAACAAGTACATCTTCCGCACCGGCCGCAATTCAAGCCAGGATGCCGCTGCCAACGCCGTGGCGCTGGACCGTCCAGGCAATGTGGTCGCCATTCTGGCCAACGACAATGCCTTCGGCCGTGACGGCGTGAAGGCCACCAAGTCGTTCATGAAGAATGCCAAGATCGTTCATGAAGAATACCTGCCCGTGGGCACCACCGACTTCACGGCGGGCCTGCAGCGCGTTGTTGACAAGCTCAAGGATCAGCCGGGCAGCAAGTACCTCTCGGTAGGCTGGTCGGGCAGCCCGACGCCGTTTCCGAAAATTGCTGACCTGGACCTTGAAAAACGCTACGGCATCAAGCTCGCCACTGGCGGCAACATCCTTCCCGCCATGGTCGCGTACAAGAGCTTCCCGGGCATGGAAGGCGCGCTGTACTACTACTTCGGCATTCCCAAGAACCCGGTGAACGAAGCGATGGTGGCCCAGCACTACAAGCAGTTCAAGGCACCGCCAGACTTTTTCACGGCAGGCGGTTTCTCGGCAGCCATGGCCGTGGTGACGGCGCTCAACAAAACCAAGGGCGAAACCGATACCAACAAGCTCATCTCCACCATGGAAGGCATGAGCTTTGACACACCCAAGGGCAAGATGACCTTCCGCAAGGAAGACCACCAGGCCATGCAGAGCATGTTCCACTTCAAGATCAAGGCCGATCCGGCGTTTGCCTGGGGCGTGCCCGAGCTGATCCGCGAGATCAAGCCGGAAGAGATGAATATCCCGATCACGAACAAGCGCTAAAACAGCGTGCTCGGCTACTGCGCGCGCCGATAGCGGCGTTGCGCAGTGCTCGAAATCCTCACGTACTTGAGTACGTTCCGGTTCCTGCGCGCTGTGCGCCTTGCTCTCGACCCGCTCGCTACGCCGCTCCCGCTGTTTTGGGGGACACAGAAAACATGCTTCAAACCAAAGAACTCACGATCCGCTTCGGTGGCCACGTGGCGGTGAATGCCGTGACTTGCTCGTTCGCGCCAGGCACGCTCACGGCCATCGTCGGCCCCAATGGCGCGGGCAAAACGACTTATTTCAATTTGATCTCCGGTCAGCTCAAGGCCAGCAGCGGCACGGTCACGCTCAATGGCCAGGAGCTGTCAGGCATGAGCGCGTCGGCGCGTACCCATGCCGGTCTGGGCCGGGCTTTTCAGCTGACCAACCTGTTTCCCAACCTCACGGTGCTGGAAAACGTGCGCCTTGCCGTTCAGGCCACGCGCCATGGCAAGCACCGCCATGGTTTGAACCTGTGGAGCATCTGGAGCGATCACAAGGCGCTGGTAGGCCGGGCCGAAGAAATTCTCGCGGCTGTGGCCATGGAGACCAAAGCGCAGATGCCGGTGGCCAGCCTGCCGCACGGCGACCAGCGCAAGCTCGAAGTCGCGTTGCTGATGGCGCTGGAGTCGCAGGTCTTCATGTTCGATGAGCCGACCGCGGGCATGAGCACCGACGAGGCGCCGGTGATTCTCAACCTGATTCGCCAATTGAAGCAGGACAAGACCAAAACAATTTTGCTGGTGGAACACAAGATGGACGTGGTGCGTGAACTGGCCGACCGCATCATCGTTCTGCACAACGGCACGCTGGTCGCCGATGGCGCGCCGGCAGAGGTGATTGCCTCGCCGATCGTGCAGGAAGCTTATCTGGGCGTGGCGCCGGTGCAGGCAGGGGAGGCGGCATGAGCGCAAACCTGCTGACCCTCGAAGGCGTGCACACACACATCGGCGCGTACCACATCCTGCATGGCGTGAACCTCTCCATACCGAAGGGGCAACTCACCATGCTGCTGGGCCGCAATGGCGCCGGCAAGACCACCACACTGCGCACCATCATGGGCTTGTGGCAAGCCTCGCAGGGCAAGGTGACTTTCGGCGGGCGCGACATCACGCTACTGGCCACACCGCAGATCGCCGGCCTCAACATCGCCTACGTGCCCGAAAACATGGGCATTTTTTCGGACCTCACGGTCAAGGAAAACATGCTGCTGGCTGCCCGCAGTGCCAAGCGTGCCAGTCAGATGGATGAAGACCGGCTCAAGTGGATCTACTCGCTGTTTCCGGCAGTCGAAAAATTCTGGAATCACCCCGCCGGCAAGCTGTCGGGCGGGCAAAAGCAGATGCTGGCGGTGGCCCGCGCCATCGTCGAACCGCGTGAACTGCTGATTGTTGATGAACCCAGCAAAGGCCTGGCACCGGCCATCATCAACAACATGATCGACGCGTTTGCGCAGCTCAAGGCCAGCGGCGTGACGATTTTGCTGGTGGAGCAAAACATCAATTTCGCCAAGCGCCTGGGCGACACCGTCGCCGTGATGGACAACGGTGTGGTGGTGCACGCCGGCTCCATGGCTGAGCTGGCTGAAGACACCGCGTTGCAGCAATCGCTGCTTGGACTGGCCTTATGAAAACTCTTGATTTCGATTGGAAGCCGCTGGCACTGGTGCCTTTGCTGGCGCTGGGGATTTTTCCATTTATCGGCTCCGGCTCCACCTGGCTCACGCTGACGGTCGCCGGCCTGGCCATGGGCATGATCATTTTCATCATTGCCTCGGGCCTGACGCTGGTGTTCGGTCTGATGGACGTGCTCAATTTCGGCCACGGTGTGTTCATTGCGCTGGGTGCTTTCGTGGCCACCAGCGTGCTCGGCGCCATGAGTGACTACACGCAAAGCGAATCGTTGTTGCGCAACATGCTGGCGGTGCTGCCGGCCATGCTGGTAGCCATGCTGGTGGCGGGCGGCGTTGGCCTGGTGTTTGAGCGCTTCATCGTGCGGCCGGTCTACGGCCAGCACCTCAAGCAGATCCTCATCACCATGGGCGGCATGATCATCGGCGAAGAACTGATCAAGGTGATCTGGGGGCCGGCGCAGATTGCCCTGCCCATGCCCGAGGGCATGCGCGGCTCGCTGCTGCTTGGTGACGCGGCGATTGAAAAATACCGTCTCATCGCCGTGACCGTGGGCGTCGTGGTGTTCGCCATCCTGGCCTGGACGCTGGTGCGCACCAAGGTCGGCCTGCTGATCCGCGCCGGCGTGCAGGACCGCGAGATGGTTGAATCGCTCGGCTACCGTATCAAGCGCCTGTTTATCGGCGTGTTTGTGGTCGGCAGCGCACTGGCTGGACTGGGCGGCGTGATGTGGGGCATGTACCAGCAGAGCGTGACGCCGCAGATGGGCGCCCATGTCAATGTGCTGATCTTCATCGTCATCATCATCGGCGGACTGGGATCGACCGGTGGTGCGCTGATAGGCGCGCTGCTGGTCGGACTGATGGCCAACTACACCGGCTTCCTGGCCCCCAAGGTGGCGCTGTTTTCGAACATCGCGCTGATGGCGGCCGTCCTGTTGTGGCGGCCCCAGGGCATCTACCCCGTGACCAACCGTTGAGGAGCTGATGCCATGAACAACATCCTCACACGCATCGTCTCCAACGACTATCCGCGCAGCCGCGTGCTGGCCGTCATTCTGGTCGGCCTGCTGCTGGCCCTGGCCCTTGCGCCATTCATCTTTCCCGGCGTCAAGGCTTTAAGCGTTGCGGCCAAGGTGCTGGTTTTTATTGTGCTGGTGGCCAGCTTTGACTTGCTGCTGGGCTACACCGGCATCGTCAGTTTTGCGCACACCATGTTTTTCGGCATTGGCGCCTACGGCATCGCCGTGGCAACAACCCGCATGGGGCCGACCTGGGAAGCCCTGGCGGTCGGGCTGGTGTCCTCGCTGGCTTTGTCTTTTGTGCTGTCGCTGCTGGTGGGGCTGTTTTCGCTGCGGGTCAAAGCCATCTTTTTTGCCATGATCACGCTGGCGGTGGCCTCGGCTTTTCAGACCCTGGCCTCGCAACTGTCGGAAATCACCGGCGGTGAAGACGGCCTGAGCTTCAAGGTGCCTGAGCTGCTGTCACCCAGCATGGAGTTTTTTGAGCAGCCCTTCCTCGGTGTCTCCATTGACGGGCGTCTGCTGACCTACTACCTGCTGTTTGTGATCACCCTGGTGTTGCTGCTGAGTCTGCTGCGCATCGTCAATTCGCCTTTCGGCCGCGTGCTGCAGGCCATTCGCGAGAACGAGTTCCGCGCCGAGGCCATCGGTTACCGCGTGGTGGTCTACCGCACCACCTCCAGCGTGCTGTCGGCCCTGTTTGCGACCATGGCCGGCGCCATGCTGGCACTCTGGTTGCGCTACAACGGGCCCGACACCTCGCTGTCGTTCGAAATCATGATCGACGTGCTGCTGATCGTCGTGATCGGCGGCATGGGCACGATTTACGGCGCGGCCATAGGCGCAGCGGTGTTTCTGGTTGCCCAAAGCTACCTGCAGGATTTGTTGCGCCTTGCCAGCGAGGCGGCGGCCGGCCTGCCGTGGCTGGCAGCGCTGCTGTCACCTGACCGCTGGCTTCTATGGCTCGGTGTTCTGTTTGTTTTGTCGGTGTATTACTTCCCCACCGGCGTTGTGGGGCGGCTCAGGGCCGCGCGCGTTCAGGCAGCCAGGCAAGCCTGAGTCGAACAAAGAATTGATCACGGAGAGTCCAGCGTCATGCAACACACGTCCGAATATTTGACTTGCGCAGGGCGCGAAATCCACTACACCGAGTGGGGTGCGCAGCACAGCGCCACCGTGATTGCCTGGCACGGGTTGGCCCGTACCGGGCGTGACATGGACGAGCTGGCGGCGCATCTGAGCACGCGTTACCGCGTGATTTGTCCAGACACCATTGGCCGGGGGCTGAGCCAGTGGAGCCCGGATCCGCAGAATGAGTACCAGCTCTCTTTTTACGCACGGATTGCGGCTGACCTCTTTGAACAGCTGAACATCCCGAAGGCGCACTGGGTGGGCACTTCCATGGGCGGTGCCATCGGTACCGTTTGCGCTTCAGGCTTGTTTGAGCCGGCCATGAAGGGCCGCATCCAGAGCCTGGTGCTCAACGACACGGCACCGCAGATTGCCGAACCAGCCGTCGAGCGGATCAAGTCCTATGCCGGCAACCCGCCGGCCTTTGACACCATGCTCGCCCTCGAGTCCTTCTTCCGGCAGGTGTACAAACCTTATGGCTGGCTCAGCGATGCGCAATGGCGGCGCCTGGCGGAAACTTCCGCCCGCCGCCTGCCCGATGGCCGCCTGACGCCGCACTACGACCCGGCCATGGTGCAGCAGTTCACCCACCACCCCAACGACTACCTGATCTGGGACCATTACGACGCGCTCGATATCCCGGTGTTATGCCTGCGCGGCGCGGACTCCGACCTGGTGTTGCGCGACACCACCACCGAAATGCAGACGCGCGGCCCTGGAGCGGCGGGCAGGCTTCAGGTGGTGGAAGTTCCGGGTTGCGGGCATGCACCTGCGCTGAATGTGCCCGACCAGCTGGAACGGGTGGCGGCATTTATTGCTACGGCAAGCCAGTTGGCTGCCTCCGCTACTTAATTAATAGCAAGCTATTGCCGTTCTTAAAGGGCTCAAGCCCGATTTGATTCGTATGGAAAGGGCATTTCAGGCCTTTGAGGCCTGTTTGAGTAGTTCTTTATGCGTCAAATCGGCACTTCGCCCCTTAAGGATAACGATAGTTCGCTATCAAATAAAGAGTGACCTCCAGCAATTGAGTCGGCTTGCAACGCCATCTCACAGCTTTCGCAGCCCCGCCCATGCGAATCCTTCAAAAGAAGGAGGACGAGCATTGGAAAATGGTTACCACTTGTCCAGGCGCATGGCTGGAATCAAAATGATTATGGGGAAGCCTGTAAAGGCCGAATCGCCAAAATACGTGGATGCGAACCAGCACAGTGCCGCCGCAGGAACGAGGAGCGCAGCGATAACCTTCCCGGAAAAGGCATACGTGATTTTCTCGCCGCAAGTTGGACACCTACCCCATACTTGATCGAATAGCCCTGCTGGGTTGCCCCCACGCAAGTGCGGCCATCGGACTCCTGATCGACAGTACGGACACTTCATTCGCCACATGATTTAAGAATGTTTGTAATACGGGGTTGCGACGAGTAAGAGCAATTGCCGCTCCTTATCAAGCTCTGCATCTATCGTGATACCCTGAAAGCTTCTAATTGGAAGCCAACTAGGAGAGGTGGAGCACCGCACACGAAACTCCTTAATGTCCTCACTTCGTTTGGCTGCTTCGGACATCGTGACTCCATCCGGAAGAACCAACTTAACGTAGGGTTCGACGGGGCCGCATGACACTCCGCTACTAACGAGCCGCTCGACAACAGTTTTCCATGATGTACCAATAGGAAATTCAGAGGTCAATTTTTTCTGAATCTTCTCAATATCCGAGAAAGAGTTCAGCGGAATTGGAGCATCTTTCCTCTCCGCACTGGTCATTGCTTGCCCCTCTTTGCGCGCCAAAATTGAACCGCTGACCAGCATCAGACAGATCGCCGTCCACCAAATTTTTCGTACTTTTCCTCGTGTCATACCTTGTACTAAGTAGATTGGCACTTACTTTGGTTTTTTTGCAGGTTGATGGTGAATGGATTGCAGGCTTTGCGCGTTCAGATTTAGGAACCTGGCTTTGCGTCCGGGATGACACGGGCCAGTCGTAAAGTGACGGGCGGGGTGGTCACCAATGCCACAAACAGATAGCCTCTGAAAGTCGCGTCGGCCTTCAGCGCATAGCCGCAGAAGGCAAACGCGATGTTGTGGACGCAGTCCGGCGTAATCTGCGCAAGGGTCGCAGCTGGGAAGAAGCGTTGAATGTCGGCATCGCCTGAGGTTTGCAAGGTGCAGTCCTTGTCGCAGCTCACGCTAACCCACGATCCGTCGGTCTTGCGGTCTTCCATCGTCCATCCGGTGGCAGACTGAGACAGCCGCATGGCCTTGGGAGTCACTTCCCCCTTTGCGTTTACGAGCAGGTAGATGCCTGCGTCGCGAGGCTCGATAGCTACCGCCGGCTGCCATATCGATAACGCCGCTATCGCAAAAATCAAGGACCGAATAAACATGGCAACTCTTTGTGTATGGTTGGTAGGGCGGGATTCTAGGATAGATCAGTGTCCTTGGATGGCAAAGACGTGTCAGCGGCACTTAGGGTTGAAGGTTGATGTTGCCAATTCTTCCCTCGTCAATTGCTTTCCAGTGCTGTTTGCACCAGTTCTGAACCAGTCGCCTGCGGCTTGGTGCCCATGCCTGCCTGGATACGCTCGCTTCGCTGAAGATCCAGTTTTGTTCAATTGCTTGGACGACGCGCCATTCGAGTTTTCCCGCTTTCGACTGAATAACGGCGGCACCGCGCGATCCGTTCTCCGCGAAAGCGCTTGTGAATTGCACGGAAGCATTTCGTGCACGGACTGTACCGACAATCCATGAAGCATCAACCTTGTCTCCAGAGATGGCTGTGACTTGGCCGCATACAAGGCGACCGTTCTGGACCAGTTCCAAAGAAAACAAGCCACTTTGTTGATTCGACCAGGAGCCGTCGAGTTGCCCAGCATGGACTTGAGTACCGATCAGAAACAGTACCACGGTCATCGCCCGTCGCACAGAGCGTCCAGATGTTGGGTCATAGGGAGAGGGCATACACCAGCAGTCCAAAAGCGAGATAGAAGAAAAATCCGGCGAGTACGCAGCCAGTCGCTGTTATTACGCACTGACCACGTCGCTTGAAATACAGCCCGGCTTCTGGAGCATAGGCCTGAGCCTCCCCTTCTTCAAATCGCTCGGCCCTCCATCTACCGAACGTCGCGATCCACACAACGAACCGGCCCGTTTGGGCCAGTACGATGTCTACGATGATGTTTGTCATGATGCTTCGCCTACACAGCGAAAGCTGTGGAAAGGCGATTGGTCATTGATTAAGCGCACAAAATCGCGCGGTCTGTTCCTTCAGTTTGTCGCAGAGTAGGGACTTAAACATGAATGGCGGCGTGATGTGATCATCAGCATCTCGGCGCATGTAGGGGTACAACTCAAGAAGGCCTTTGCTGTCAGCACCTGCTCTGGCAATGATCGTTCCTTCAGCACCGTTTTCGGGATAAGGGCCGCAGCTTGTGAACTCGTATTTCACGGCAATTTTTGCGCCCTGTTGAACCCTTGCGTCAGATGTCCTTAAAACCTGCATGACCGTTGCCGTTGCCGTTCCTAAATATCTGTCCAACACGGATACGTCCGACAAGGAAACTTTCGCAATCACATCGGCATCAGGTTGGGGATTGGGAATGGTCTCAAAGAAAAGCTTGTGCGAAAGGCTGGCCCCTAAACAAGCATGTACTTGCGGTGGTACAAGTAGTAAGCAAAAAACGAGTGCAATGAGGTAGCGCATGAATTTCTCAGAAAGTTCGGTATGAGCGGAGCACAAGTAGCGATAAAAAGCCGTCAAACACCGCACGATTCTAGGCTGAGTACCAAGACGGATGCGTCCTCCGATAGAGGGAGAACCCGTAAAAATACGGCGGCAAATCATCTCGCAAGTTGCCCCCACTCACACCGCCATCTACCGGCGCCTGCTGCTTCAAATCGTCAATCTCCCGAAAACGAGAAGACTGAAAGCGAAATGAAAGAGGGTGTCCCTAACATTCATGGCGTTACAGATATAAATTCAAAAGGAGACACCATGGAACGAAGAAGTTTTCTCGCGGCAGCACTGATCAGTGCAACTGCCGGATCACGCGCCTACGCGCAGGGCGCCTGGCCCACCAAACCGGTTCGCCTGATCGTGCCCTTCGCCCCGGGTGGCAGCAGCGAGATCATTGCCCGCAGCACTGCCGCTGAAATGGGTGGCCTGCTCGGGCAGACCATGTACGTGGAAAACAAGCCCGGTGGCAGTGGCAACATTGCGATGCAGGAGTGCCTGAATGCAAGCGATGGCCACACCATCATTCTTGGGCATATCGGCACGCTGGCAGTGAACCCTTTCATCTTTGCCAAATTGCCTTTTGACGTCAATCGCGACTTCAAGCCTGTCTCGCTGCTTGCCAAGGTGCCGAGCCTGTATGTTGTGAACCCCAATGTGCCGGCGAAAAACCTCAAGGAGTTCGTGGCCATGGCCAAGGCTGCGCCCGGCAAGCTGAACTACGGATCGGCCGGCAATGGCAGTGCCGGCCATCTGGCAATGGAATTTTTGAAGTCGGAGGCCGGCATTTTCATGCTCCACGTGCCGTATCGCGGCACCGGCCCGCAGATGACCGATTTGCTGGCCGGCCGACTGGAGGCTGCCTCTGTGGGCGCTGCCGCTGTGCTGCCTTTCATCAAGGCGGGCAAGTTGCGCTGTATTGCCACAGGTTCCAAAGAACGCCTGCCGCAGCTTCCCGACGTGGCAACGGTGGCGGAGCAAGGGTACCCCGGCTTCGAAATGACGCAGTGGTATGGGTTGATGGCGCCGTCCAGCTTCAGCGAAGAGCAAATCTCCAAATTGGCGCTTGCCGCAGGCAAGGCCGTCAAGGCTCCCGCCGCGTCCACACGGTTCAATGACGAAGCGGTGTTTGCCATGGGTGATTCGCCTGCCCAGTTTAAGACATTCATTGCCGCGGAACAGGCCCGCTGGAAGAAGGTCGTCCGTCAGGCCAACATCAGGCTCGACTGATTTGCCCGGGAAGCCGCACGACGGCTTCCACGCCTGTGCCTTGCGGCGAATTGAAGTTACGCAGCTCGACCGTGCCTGCCAGCCAGCGCACGATTTCCCTGCAAATCGTCAGGCCGAGGCCGGTGCCGCGCAGTGAGTCGGTGGTTGAAAAGGGTTCGAACAAGCGATCTGCAATCTCGGGCGCGATGCCGGGGCCCATGTTCCAGACGCGGATGGTGACTTCCTCGCCCGAACGGATGTCTATCCCCAACGCACCGCCTTCCGGCGTGTGCCGTACGGCGTTGGACAGCAGGTTGGCGAGCAACTGCTCGACCATCCAGCTGTGGGCTGTGATGACGGGCGTGTCGCCCGTCAACTCGACCTGCAGCGCCCGTTCGCTGATCAAAGGTGACAAGCCCACCATGACCTGCCGCGCGATGGCTTCCACGTTGACCGGTGCAGTGTTGGCCTGGCCTCGCACCTGTTCGATCTTGGCCAGCGCCAGCAGCTGATTGGTAACGCTGATGGCGTGTTCCGTGGTTTGGGCCAGCTCGTCGATCAACTGCGGTTCCGGGGTGTCGCTGCGCTGGGCCAGCTGCAGCTGGATTTTCATGACTGCCAGCGGTGTCTTCAGTTGATGGGAGGCGTCACGAATGAAACGGCGCTGGTGGTCCAGCAATTGGTTCAGGCGTTCCATCACTTCATTCAGCGCGTGCACGAGGGGGACCAGTTCGCGCGCAGGCGGCCGTGCAATGGGCGAGAGGTCACCGGGGTCGCGATGAAGCAGCGTTTGCTCCAGCTTGCGCAGCGGCGCCAGAAATGCCGTCACCACCAGCCAGGTCAGCGCAATCGTTGCTGCCAGGTAGACGAGTTGCCAGGCGATCGTTTCGGCGAGCAATTTGCGGGCCTTGGTCTGCCGCAGTGACAGGGGTTCGGCCACTTGCACCAGCGCCAGGCCACGGTCATCGCTGCTGGCCACCGCCTGGTACAAAGAGGCCACGCGCAGGGGCTCACCCAGGTAGTCGGCATCAAAAAAAGAGACCTGAGTCGGGTGCGTGGCCCTGGGAGGAATGCCTGCCGGATCGGCAGGAAAGTCTTCATACCCCGCCACATGCTCGCCATTAAAACCCTTGATGCGGTAGAGAAGGCGTGACCGGTTGTCTGCCTCGTAGAACTCGATGACGGTGTAGGGCACGACAGCCACCAGTTTGTTGTTTCTGATCTCCAGCAGGTCGCCGATCATGCGAGCGGAGCCGAGGAGAGACCGATCATACGCGGAGTTGAGCGCAACCAGTGCACGGTAGTACAGGCCGATGGTGTCCAGGGTCATCAGGACAACCACCGGAACAATCAACCAGAATGCGAGCCGGGTGCGAAGCGACCAGGCCTTTTTCACGCCGCGGCCTTGATCAGGTAGCCGACACCGCGCAGGGTCACGATGGTCACGCCACAGGCGTCGAGTTTCTTGCGCAGCCTGTGCGCCACCACTTCAACGGCGTCTTGCTGTACTTCCTCGTGCTTGAACACCACCTCGTTGAGGTATTCCTTGGTGTGCGCATAGTTGGGCCGCTCGACAAGCGCACGCAGCAGGGCGGCCTCGCGCGGGGTGAGCCCAAGGGGTTCTTCCCCACAATAAAACGCGGCACCCGAGGATTCCCAGACCAGCGAGCCCAGGCTGCGGGGCCGGTCCAGCGACGCAGGTGGCGTTGATTGAACGCGCCTGAGCAAGGCGCGCAATCGCGCTTCAAGTTCATCGAGGTCGAAGGGTTTGGCCAGGTAGTCGTCGGCACCGAAGTTCAAGCCCAGGATGCGGTCACCCACAGTCCCCCGCGCGGTGAGCAGTAGCACCGGTGTCGTCAGGCCCAGCGCCCGGCCTTGCTGCAACACATTCAAGCCGTCCATGCCCGGCAGACTCAAGTCCAGCAAGACAACAGCGGGGCGCAGTTGCTGCCATTGAAGCAGGGCCTCGGGCCCGTCCATAGCGCTGGCCGTGGTAAAGCCCCAGCGCGCCAACGCACGGCACAGAGACTTGTGCATTTGTGCATCGTCTTCAACCACCAAAGCCTTCATGTGGTTCACCTTAACACCCGGGCGTCAGCCCTTCTGAAAGCGGTTTGAAAGCAGGGATTCCCCCTCTGATGGGCACACATCTGGGGGCTGCGGTGCAGCGCAGTGAATAAGGGAAAAGTGCTATCCAATTTATAGCTATCAGCGCCCGAAAATAAAGGGCTGGTAGCCACTTTCTTATGAAAAAAGACGAAAACCTGACCCACATCTCATGATCAGGTTTCCTGAAGATACCCTCGCTCCATCGCCAGCGACTGGTTCTCAAAAATCGCCATGGCAGTGCGCATGCGTTTGAAGCCCAGCTTTTCATAAAAGGACTCCTTGCCGGGCACCGCGTACAGAATGATTTTTCGGTGACCGCGCGAGAGATTCACCAGTTTGCCGACGATCTCTTTTCCAAGGCCTGTGCCTTGGTGGCTCGGCATGACCGCGATGTCGCAGATATAAGAGCAGTCCACGCCATCTGCCAGCGCACGGCCCACGCCCACAAGTTGACTGTCTTCGTAAACAAAACATCGGAACATGCTGTTCGTGAACACGGTTTTCAGCCCGGCCGGGCTTTTGTCGCCGAGGGGAGCCACCCGGTAGAGGGCCGAGAGTTCGTCCCAGTCGACCTTGTCGAGCAAATCGGTCCAGACGCGCTGCATGGGATTCTCCTGGTGAAATCGAGACCTGATGGAAGACGGCTCTCAGTCCGGAGCCAGGGCGGTTGCAATCAAGGATTCATCGAGTGAAGCGAAGGTGGTGTTGTGCCGGTCGGTCAGCGGCCCGCCGCCGGGGATCACTTCACCCTGGCTGTCGTAACCGATGGCCTTGAATTTCCATTGCCCGCCGATCAGCTTGAGGTTGCCGACGTGGTCGCCGGTGCCGGCCAAAACACGGTACACGCCGTCATTGACCTTGCTGAGCGTCAAGGGCTGGACGGCTGCCATGCTTGCCTCTTCCTCGCTTCTCAGGCCTTGATCGCCGCGGCGAGTTCGCGCTTGTCAATGCCGTACATGTCGGCAAACTCTTCGGCGGTCTTGCCGCTGCTTTCAAAAGTGCGGCGCAACGCTTCACGTTTGGCCACTTTTTGCTCACGTTCGGCAAAAGCTTCTTCCAGCAATGCAGTGGCCTCAATGTCGTTGGTTTGCACCCGCACCTGGTAGTCCTGCCGGGTCAAACCGCTGGCTTCAAAAGCGGCTATCAACTGCGCGCGGAATTTGGGTCGCAGGTCTTCGCGGGCTCGCGCCTGGCGACGGCGAAAAAGTTCGAGCAAGGTCAGGTAGACATGCTCCGGAGCCACGTCTTCCCCCGGGTTGCCCTGAAGGTCGTGGCGCTTGTGGCCGGCGGCCACACATTGCAGGTAACGCGTGGAGCGTGTGTGAAAACCCAATGCGGCCTTGAGGCTTTCGCGCTGGAAGTGTTCCGGGTGGGCGGCCAGCAGATCCTGAAAAATCCCGAGTTTGAGTGGCAGGAAGTTGGTGCCGAAGAGATGGGGGTAGAGCTCAAACAGTTTTTCCAGAACCGGTTGCACCGAGCGGGTGCGGCCGGTTGCACTTGAGGGCTCACCCGCGGGCCCTGTGGACGGTTGCGCCGCTGCTGCGGGGGCCTCCGCCGGGAGGGTGTCGTCGGGCGCTGTGCTGGCTGCGGAAGGGGTCATGGTCATGGAGCTCATCTTGGGGTCAACCCATGATTGTCGGCGAAATGACCGGATTGCCGCGGGCAGCCTGTTAACGCCCTGGCCGGAATTGTGCGGTTGGAGGGGTGCTGTCCGGGTCGTCCATAATTTGACCGGGCATGCGGAACTGACATTTCGAGGCTTTCTGCTGTCTTTTCGGAAGAAGAATTCAGGCAAATTTTCATGAAACACGGCAGAACCCCGATCCCCCAGCCCAAGCGGCCGGCGCCAGCGCGCCAGCCGTCTGGCGCGGCCGCACAAAACCACGCTGCCAAACTGGCGACGGCCCTGGCGCTGCACCAGCAGGGGCGGCTGGATCAGGCGGCCATGATGTACCAGGAGATATTGCAGTCGCAGCCGCAGCACTTCGAGGCATTGCAGTTACTGGCAACAATTGCGCTGCAACAAGAAAGCCCAGAGGCCGCCGTGGCTCTGTTTGACCAGGCGCTCGCTATCAATCCGCGTCATGCCAGTGCGCTTCACAACTATGGTGTTGCCCTGCGGGATCTGAAGCGTTTTGACGAAGCGTTGGAGAGCTATGACCGGGCTCTCAAGATCCAGCCGAACTATGCGGAAGCACTGAACAGCCGTGGCAACGTATTACAGGACTTGAGGCGTTTTGACGAAGCACTGGAGAGTTATGACCGGGCTCTCAAAATCCAGCGGGACTATGCGGAGGCGCTAAGCAACCGTGGCAACGTATTGCAGGACCTGAGGCGTTTTGAGGAAGCATTGGAGAGTTATGACCGTGCACTTCAAATCAGGCCGGATTATGTACAGGCACTGAGCAACCGCGGCAACACGTTACGGATTCTGAAGCGCTTTGAGGAAGCGCTGACGAGTTATGACCGTTCACTTCAACTCAGGCCGGATTATGTGGAGGCGCTGATTAACCGCGGCAACACATTACGGATCCTGAAGCGCCCTGCGCAGGCGCTGGAGAGTTATGACCGGGCTCTCAAGATCCAGCCGGACTTTGCAGAGGCGCTAAGCAACCGGGGCCTGGTATTGCAAGATATGAAGCGCCTGGAGGAAGCGCTGAATAGTTATGGCCGCGCATTACGGATCAGGCCCGACTATGCAGAAGCCCACTGGAATGAGGGTTTATGCAGGCTGCTGATGGGTGATTTTCCCGAAGGCTGGTCGAAGTACGAGTGGCGCTGGAAAAAAGAACCCGGTAGTTCTTCGGTGAGAAACTTCACCCAACCACTCTGGCTGGGCAAGGAAAAGCTCGAAGGCAAAACCATTTTGTTGCATGCCGAGCAGGGGCTTGGCGACACGATCCAGTTTTGCCGGTATGCCCGGCAAGTGGCGGCTCTGGGTGCGCGGGTGGTGCTGGAAGTCCAGCCGCCGCTCAAGAGGCTGCTTCAGGAAGTGGAGGGTGCGAGCCTGGTGTTGGGCCGGGGCGAGCACCTGCCTGATTTCGACTTTCATTGTCCGCTGATGAGTTTGCCGCTGGCGTTCCACACGGATGTTGGGACGATCACCGGTTCGAGTTACCTGCACAGTGACCCGGAAAAGCTCAAAGAGTGGCAAATCCGATTGGGCAAGACCAGCAGGAAACGAGTCGGTCTCGTGTGGACAGGTAACACGGTCCACACGAACGACCACAATCGCTCCCTTGCGCTGGAGAACGTCAAGGCACTGGTGACGGATCAGGCAGATTTCTATTGCCTGCAAAAGGAATGGCGTTTGGCCGAGCCGCCGGCGTTGGTGAGTGCCTCCGGCATCGAGGTGTTAGGGGACTCATTAGAGGATTTCAGCGACACGGCTGCGGTGGTGGCGCTGATGGACCTGGTGATCACCGTGGATACCAGCGTGGCCCATCTGGCCGGCGCGATGGGTAAAGAGGTGTGGATATTGCTGCCCTTCAACCCCGATTGGCGGTGGTTGCTGGAGAGAAGCGACAGCCCGTGGTATTCACCGGCCAGGCTGTTCCGGCAGCCAGCCCTGGGCGACTGGGCCAGCGTGTTGAAGCAAGTGCAAGCCGAGCTGGGCTCGCGCCTTGCTGCTTCTGAAGGCGGATCCCTCCGACCGGTAGCGCCCCTGCACCGGCAGCCCGGCGCGGCAACACAAAACCATGCTGCCAAACTGGCGACAGCCCTGGCGCTGCACCAGCAGGGAAGGCTGGATCAGGCGGCGGCGCTGTACCAGGAGATATTGCAGTTGCAGCCGCAGCACTTCGAGGCACTGCAGTTGCTGGGAACGATTGCCCTGCAACAGAAAAGCCCGGCCATCGCGGTGGTCTTGCTCGATCAGGCGCTCGCCATCAACCCGCGGCTTCCCAGTGCACTTCATAACCGAGGCAATGCGATGCGGGACCTGAAACGTCCGGCCGAGGCGCTGGCGAGTTATGACGCCGCGCTCACGATCAAGCCGGGTTATGTGGAGGCGCTGAGCGGCCGTGGCAACGCCTTGCATGACCTGGCGCGTTATGAGGAGGCGTTGGCGAGCTTTGACCAGGCGCTTAAGCTCAAGCCGGACCATGCAGAGGCGTTCAACAACCGCGGCAATACGTTGCAGGACCTGAAACGCCCCGATGAAGCGCTGAAGAGTTTTGAAAACGCGTTGCAGATCAGGCCCGATTACGCGGAAGCACACTGGAATGAAGGTTTGTGCAGGTTGCTGATGGGGGACTTCACCGGTGGGTGGCCGAAGTACGAGTGGCGCTGGAAAAGGGAACCCGGCAGTTCTTCATTGAGAAACTTCATCCAACCGCTCTGGCTGGGCAAGGAAAAGCTCGCGGGCAAAACCATTCTGTTGCACGCCGAGCAAGGGCTGGGCGACACGATCCAGTTTTGCCGGTATGCCCGGCAAGTGGCGGCTCTGGGTGCGCGGGTGGTGCTGGAAGTCCAGCCGCCGCTCAAGATGCTGCTTCAGGATCTGGAGGGGGCGAGCCTGGTATTGGGCCAGGGCGAGCGCCTGCCTGGTTTTGATTTTCACTGCCCCCTGATGAGTTTGCCCTTGGCCTTCCAGGTGAACATGGGGTCAATCACCGGCTCGGGTTACTTGCACAGCGATCCGAAAAAATTTGCAGAGTGGCAAACCCGCTTGGGCAATGTCCGTCAAAAGAAAGTAGGCCTGGTGTGGAGCGGCAGCGCGGGGCATCCCCACGATCGCAGCCGCTCCCTGAGCCTGGAGGACATCAAGACGCTGGTGACGGCTCAGGCAAGTTACTACTGCCTGCAAAAAGAATGGCGGCCGGCCGAGCCGCCAGCGTTGATAAGTGCATCGGGCATCGAGGTTTTGGGGGATGCGTTGAAAGATTTCAGCGACACCGCTGCGGTGGTGGCGCTGATGGACGTTGTCATCACGGTGGACACCAGCGTGGCGCATCTGGCCGGTGCCATGGGCAAGGAAGTGTGGGTGCTCCTGCCTTTCAGTCCGGACTGGCGCTGGTTGCTGGACAGGAACGACAGCCCCTGGTATGGCTCGGCCAGGCTGTTCCGGCAGCCTGCGCTGGGTGACTGGGCCAGCGTGTTGATGCAAGTGCAGGCTGTGCTGAAGGCGCGGTTTCAATAGGCCTTCCTGGCCAGGCCTTGTCGCGCCCCCATGTTCATGGGATCCGGATTGTCACCGGCGCCGGTTATTCTCTTCGCAAGGCCTTTATTCGGGGCGCAGCTTTTCTTTTTTATTTGAAATTTTCTCAAGAAGGAACCACCATGATTTCTGGAATCCGGGCTGTTGCAGCCAGACTTTTCTTCACCTTGCTGCTTTCTTTGGCCGGAGGCCAGGCCATGGCGGCAGGTGCGCTGGCGATTGACAGCCTGCAGGGCGAAAAATACGGCTTCTCCTTCAACCATCCCAACTCCGAGCAGGCCGAACAGCGTGCATTGAGGGAATGTGGGTCGGATTGCGCCGTGGTGCTTCGCTTTCGCGCGGAATGCGGCGCCTATGCCGCTGACCAGGCCAAGGGCTCCAACGCCTATGGCTGGGGAACGGGGGCGACGAGTTCCGCCGTCCAGCAGCGGGCATTGTCGGAGTGCCGGGCCAAGGGCGGCTCGAGCTGCAAGGTCCGTTCATGGGGCTGTGACGCCATCAAGGCGTCGTCTGAGCAGGATGCCGGGTCCAGGGAGAACAAGCCGGCCAGCGCGGAATTCCAGATACAGGGCAACTGGCGTGTGGAATACGCAGGGTCGGCCGGCTTTCCTTACAGGGGAACGCTGCAGGTCAATGAAAAAGCCGGCAACGGCATTTACAGGGGTGTGATGGTATTGGCCTACACCAACAACCAGGGCCAGTCCAAGAAGGTCCAGCAGGACGCGCGGGTCACGGTGCGGGGAAATACCGTGATCATCCAGGGCAGCAATCCCGTCTACCTGCAGGGTTCCGGCAACTACGACCCTGACACCTACACCGTGAACATCAGCGGCGCCAACGTGATGCGTGGGGAAAACAACGACGCCGGCGGTGCCGGCGGTGCGGTGGTCATCACCAGGAATTAAACCGGCGGGGCAGCGGTGCGCCCCGGGCGCTTGATGTTTGCTGCGGATGTATTACTGTTTGGCCCCGCGCGCCAGCGCGGCGGCGCGTGAGGCGGCCAGTGCCTGCACATCGGGCGTTGTATGGGTGGGCCAGCCCGACAGGTGCTGCTGCGCAATGTCACTCAGTGCGGCCAGCCATACCGGGTTGTCGTTCAGGCAGGGGATGTAGTTAAAACTCTGCCCCCCGGCACGCATGAAGGCTTCCCTGGCCTCCTGTGCAATTTCTTCCAGTGTCTCCAGGCAGTCGCCTGTGAAACCCGGACAAATCACGTCGACATTTTTAACGCCGGCCCGTGCCAGGGCCACCAGTGTGGGCTCGGTATAGGGCTCCAGCCACTTGGCCTTGCCGAAGCGTGATTGAAAGGTCACGCGGTACTGCTCCTTGCTGAGGCCAAGCTCGGCTGCCAGCAGGCGGGCGGTTTTGTGGCATTCGCAGTGATAGGGGTCGCCCAGCTGCAGCGTGCGCTCGGGCACGCCGTGAAAACTCATGACCAATTTTTCGGCGCGGCCGTTTTTGGACCAATGGGCACGTACACACGCTGACAGCGCGTCAATGTAGCCCGGGTGATCGTGGTAATTGTTGACAAAGCGAAACTCGGGAATGCGGCGTGTTTTTGCGGCCCAGCTGTACACCGCGTCGAACACGCTGGCGGTGCTGGTGCCGCTGTATTGCGGATAGGCCGGCAGCACCAGGATTCGCGTCACGCCTTCAGCCTTGAGCGCATTGAGTTGTGTTGCGATGGACGGCTGGCCGTAGCGCATGGCATAACGTACTTCGACAAAATGATCGCGCTCACCCAGATAGCCGCGCAGCATCGCCGCCTGTTTGGCCGTCCATACCTTCAGGGGGGAGCCGTCCTTGGTCCAGATGCTGGCGTATTTGGCGGCTGACTTTGCTGGCCGCACGCGCAGAATGATGCCGTGCAATACCAGCCACCACAACACCTTAGGAATTTCAATCACCCGTGGGTCGCTGAGAAACTGCGCGAGGTAAGGGCGCAGCGCTGCGGCGGTGGGGGCCTCGGGTGTGCCGAGGTTGCAATACAACACGGCCGTGCCACTTGCGGCGCTGGGCGGCTGTCCATGCACAAAGGTGGGTTCGGGAGAAAAAGACATGGGTTATTCTCCCTTACCTATGCTCGACCTGACAATTATCAAAGCCATAACTCTTGACCTTGACGATACCCTCTGGCCGGTCTGGCCAGCCATAGAGCGGGCCGAAGCCGCACTCGACCAATGGCTGGGACGCTACGCGCCCATGACCGCTGCGCTGTTTGCCAACCCCACGGCCCGCCACGATATCCGTGAACAGATTGTACGAACCCGCCCCGAGCTCAAGCACAACCTCAGCGCCATCCGGCGTGAGGCGATCCGGGTGGCCTTGTACCGCTCCAAGGAAAATCCCTTGCTCGCCGATGAAGCGTTCGAAGTTTTTTATGCCGCGCGCCACGAAGTCACACTGTTTGACGACGCGGTGCTCGCACTCGAGTTTTTCTCGGCGCGTTTCCCGGTGGTGGCGCTGTCCAACGGCAACGCCGATGTGGGGCGCATTGGATTGGGGCCCTATTTCCGTGCGGCTATCAGCGCGCAGGAGTTCGGTGTGGGCAAGCCGGACCCGAGGATTTTTCATGCAGCTGCGGGCGCCGTGGATGTGGAGCCGCACAACGTGTTGCATGTGGGCGATGACGCAACCCTCGACATATTGGGCGCGCTCAACGCGGGCATGCAGACGGTCTGGGTCAACCGGGCCGACCACTTGTGGACGCACGAGGCCACGCCGCACGAAACCGTGACCAGCCTGACCGAGTTGTGCGACATGTTCAGACTTTCAGAGACAAAACCATGACATTGAAGATTTACGGCATTGCGGCCTCGCGCACCTCACGCCCCTTGTGGGTTGCAGAGGAGCTTGGCCTGGTGTACGAGCGCATTGCCCAGCCCTACGAAAACGGCGCAACCCGCACGCCGCAATTCCTGGCGCTTAACCCCAACGGGCATATTCCGGTGATCGACGACGATGGTGTGCTGGTCTGGGAGTCCATGGCCTGTGCCCTGTACCTGGCCGGGCGTTTTCCTGGCGAGGTGCAGGCTTCGCTGGGCGCACTGAACCATGCAGAGCAGGCCGACATCCTGCGCTGGAGCTTCTGGGTTGTCACCGAATGCGAAAAGGATGCGCTGACTTTTCTCATGCATCGCGTGGCCATGCCCGAAGACAAGCGCAAGCCGGAGCTGGCTCGGGAGGCCGAGCGGCGCCTGGCACCGGCGTTGCGCGTGCTGGAACAACACTTGCAGACGCGCAGCTATGTGGCGGGTGAGCGCTTCACCGTGGCCGACATTTGCGTTGCGTCGGTGCTGGCCTGGGCGCAGCGTGCCGAGACCATGGCGCAATGCCCGCGGCTGGCTGACTGGTTGGAGCGTTGCCTGGCGCGGCCTGCACAATTGCAGGTGCGTGTGATGGCCAAGAACGAGCGCCAGAACCCGCCACCGCCAAAAGTTTAAGAAAAAAAGGCCGAATCCCCTTATTCCGCGGGCGCCAATAGCTATCTATTTGGTAGCAAGCTGGGCGGCCTGCAGGCCGGAGCGGACCGCACCTTCCAGTGTGGCCGGGTAGGGGCCTTCCACATAGTCGCCGCAAGCAAGCAGGCCGGGCCGCACCTGGATGGCGGGGCGCTGAAGCCCGGGCAGGCAGGCAAAGGTTGCGCGTTTTTCCACAACGGTTTGCACCGCCTGAAGCCCGGCCTGGCCGAGTTGCCGTTCGCCCTGGCCCAAAATGCGCTGCGTGAGCGCGGCATTGTCAACGCTGCTGGCGCTCACCACAAAGGCCAGCAGGCCCGCCGGGCCGCCGAGCTGACCGCGGTCGAACACGAACTGTGCGGGCGCGTCTCCCTCGGGTGCGCTGGCGCGCAGCGTGAGCATGGGTTGGGCCAGTCGCGCGCCCGGCGAAAAAGCATAAACCGTGGTGATGGCTTCAAACTGCAATGCGCGGGTGTGTGCCAGCCATGACACGCAGGGCAGACCGCAGCTTTCAAGCAGCCGCGCGGCCTCTGCGGGTGGGCAGGCCAGAATCACGCGGTCAAACAGCGCACCATCAACCCGCCAGCCATTAGCGGCGGGCACGACTGATTGCGCGCGGCGGCCCAAGCAGACTTCACCGCCCCGCTGCGCCACCCATGCCAGGGCAGCGTCAGGCAGCAGGGCACTCAGGTCAACCCGCGGCAACAGCAGGTTGGAGCCGCCGGACTGCGCAAACAAGGCGTCGCGCAGCACGCGCAAGTACACCTGGGCGCTTGCGCGGTCGGCCGGGGTGTTCAGGGCCGACACGCACAAGGGTTCAATCAGTGTGGCCATCACTGCCGGGCTCAGGCCGCGACAGAGTTGTGCAACAGTGAGCTCCTGCGCGCACTGGAAGCCGGCGAGTTGCCAGCCCAGCGCGGCACGCAACAGGCCGAGCTTGTCAGGCCAGGTCCAGCCCTGCGCAGTGACGATACCGGCCAGCGCGTCCAGCGGCGCAGGCAGCCGCGGAAAAGTCAGGCCCGCGCCATCGGGGAAGCGCAGAGTCAGTGGCTGGCGCAGCAAGGAGGCGGCAGCGTTCATGCCGACATCGGCCATCAAGCGCAGGGTTTCGCTGTAGGCGCCGATCAGGATGTGCTGGCCGTTGTCCAGCACCAGCGGCGTGCCATCAGGCAACTGGCTTTCAATGCGGCGAGCGCGGCCACCGGCGATGCGCGTAGCTTCGAAGACGGTGACTTGCTGACCCAGCCGTGTGGCTTCAACCGCGGCGGCGCAGCCGGCCCAACCCGCGCCGATAACTGCAACTCTCACCTTGGACCCTGTGGTGCCGCCCAATGCCCCAGAAACAGGCGCTGCCCGAGGTGGGGTATAGACCAGCAGGGGCCGCGGAACCGGCTTTGCCGGGCCGCAGGCGCAGCGGCCCCCTCGGGGGGCAGCGAACCACACGAAGTGGGGAGCGTGGGGGTCATATCCTTCCGAAAGCCTGGGTCTTCCACGCCAGCCAGAACTTGCGCAGCGGCGTGAGGCTGACACGCTGGTGCAGCACCTGGTAGCCGTCGGCTGCAATTTCACGCAGCAGGGTGCGGTAGATGCTGGCCATCATCAGGCCGGGTTTTTGCGAGCGGCGGTCGGCTTCGGGCAGCAAGTCCAGCGCTTCGTCGTAAAGGGCGAGCGTACGGTCCGTCTGGAATTTCATGAGCGCGGTGAAGCGGTCCGAGTACTGGCGCTTGAGGATTTCGTGCGCCTTCACGTCGAACTGCTGCAGTTCGTTGACCGGCAGGTAGATGCGTCCGCGCAGCGCGTCTTCGCCCACATCGCGAATGATGTTGGTCATCTGGAAAGCCAGCCCCAGCTTGTGGGCGTAGGTTGTGGTGGCTTCTTCGGTTTGCCCGAAAATGTGCGCCGCGACTTCACCGACGATGCCCGCCACCAGGTGGCAGTAGGTCTTCAGGTTGGGAAAGTCGAGATAGCGGTTTTGTGTCAGGTCCATCTGGCAACCTTCAATCACTGCCTGCAGGTGCCGCGCTTCGATCTGGTAGCCGGGTGCCAGCGGCATCAGCGCTTTCATCACCGGGTGAGTGGGCGAGCCGGCGTAGGACTTGAGCACTTCGGCTTGCCACCAGGCCAGCTTGGTGTGTGCCACGCCGGGGTCGGTCACCTCATCAACGATGTCGTCGATCTCGCGGCAGAACGCGTAGAAGGCGGTGATGGCTGCACGCCGTTCCCGGGGTAAAAACAGGAAGGCGTAATAAAAACTGCTGCCGGATGCTGCGGCTTTTTGCTGGACATATTCTTCAGGGCTCATGGGCCAGATTCTCGCAGGCTTGCCGCCACGGCTTGCGGCGCACGGCGCATCACCGCGGGGGCGATCACCTTGTGGGCCGGGCCTACAAAAAACATGTAAGTCCGCCCCAAGGTGTTGTGGATGTGGACCACGGTGCTCAGAGTCAGCTTGTCGTGCGTGCCGTCGTGCGTCTCCTTGAGCACCGACAGCCGAGCCACCAGGTGTTTGTCGTCGTCCTGCAGGATCAGCTCATGCGCGTTGCTGCTGACCACCTCAAAAAGCCCCATGCGCTGGCCGGGAAGCGCTTCACCCTCCCGCACGGCTGACATGGCACCCAGGTTCTTCAGGCCGAAGGGCTGAACCACCCGGTTGCGCAGCCACATCAGCTTTTCCACCCATGCAGGCGTGCGCCGGGTGATGGCGCGGTAGATCTCGGTGGCGGTGAGCGCTGAGGCTGGCACCAGCACCTGGTACGCGTCGGCAAAGTCTGCGTTGTGCTGTGTGGTGGCGAGCGGACAGGCCGCGGGAATGGGAACGGATTGAACCATCAGAACAGGGCCTTCCATAAAACAACCACGGCATCCCAGGTGTTGAGCTTGGGGCGCTGCTTCAGGGTGCGGTAGTGCAGCGCTTCGATCTTGTCCAGGATGCGCAGGCCGCCCTGCATCACGCAGCGCAGCTCAAACCCTGCACGCCAGCCGTCGAAGCCGCCCAGCTGCGCGGCCACTGTGGCCGGAAGTTGTATGCCTTTTAGCATGCGGGCCCTTGCCGTGCGGGCGCAAGCAGCTATCAAATTTGTAGTGGAAGGCAGGACTTCCTGCCTGAGCAACTGGCCTTCGTCGACACCGTGGGCTACCCACAAGTCCTGCGGCAGGTAGATGCGTCCGCGTGGAATGTCCACGCTCAGGTCTTGCCAGAAGTTGATCAGCTGCAGGGCGCTGCAGATGGCATCGCTTTGCTGCAGCGAGTCTGCATCCCTTACTCCATACAGATGTAGCAGCAGCCGACCGACCGGATTGGCGGAGCGGCTGCAATAGTCCAGCAACTCGGCTTCGCTGGCGTAACGCTGCTTGACAACGTCCTGTTCAAACGCACTCAGCAGGGCGGCCAGCAAGGGCACCGGAAGCTGGAACTGCTTTAAAACCGGCTGCAGGGCGCCAAACACTTCCGGCCAGCGGGACGAGACGGGATGGCCTTCGGAGGCGGCCTGAAGGTCGGCGCGGTAGGCGGCCAGGTCTTGCAGGCGCTGGGCGGGCAGGGCGTCGCCCTCATCGGCGATGTCGTCGGCGGTGCGGGCGAACCAGTAGATGGCGGCTACCGCGGGACGCAGCCGTGGCGGGCACAGCAGCGAGGCCACGGGAAAGTTCTCATAGTGTTGTGACGGCGCTTGCAGCGTTGCTGCGGTGCCGGTCGGAGGGCCTGGATTCATGGCTGGGATTGTCGCTTGACAAGCCTAGTGATTTACCCTAGATTACTAACCGGTCAGTCAGTAGTACGTCTTTCCAAGCCTGTTTCCAGGTTTTTTGCCACCGCTTTTGTCAACACATCATGAATAAAACCGCATTTGCCATCCTCAGCAGCGCCGTCCTGCTGGCAGCCTGTTCAAAGCCCGCACCGCCCGAAGAGCCGGTGCGCGCCGTCAAGGTGATGACGGTGGGGACGGACTCTTTCATGTCGAACCATGAGTTTGCGGGGGAGGTCAAGGCGCAGGTCGAGTCCCGGCTGGGCTTTCGGGTGGGGGGCAAGATGATCCGGCGCCAGGCCGAACTTGGCCAGCACGTGAAGGCCGGGCAGGTGTTGGCCCAGCTGGACCCGCAGGACTACAAGCTGGCGGCCGACGCCGCGCGAGCCCAGGTGGCGGCAGCTTCGACCAACCGTGACCTGGCTGCAGCCGACTTCAAGCGCTACAAAGAGCTGAAAGACCAGAACTTCATCAGCGGCGCCGAACTCGAGCGCCGCGAAACCACATTGAAGGCAGCCCAGGCCCAGCTGGAGCAGGCGCAGTCGCAATTGGCCGTTCAAGGCAACCAGGCCAATTACGCGGCGCTGGTAGCAGATGTGTCGGGCGTGGTCACAGCCGTGGAGGCCGAAGCCGGGCAGGTGGTGTCGGCTGGCACGCCGGTGCTGCGCATTGCGGCTGACGGCCCGCGTGATGTGGTTTTTTCAGTGCCGGAAGACAAGGTTGCAGCCATCAAGGTGGGTGCACCGGTCAAGGTGCGGGTATGGGCCCAGAACTTGGAGCTGACCGGCAAGGTGCGTGAGGTGTCCGCCAGTGCCGACCCGGCCACCCGCACCTACGCCGTCAAGGTTTTGCTGGACACCAAGGAACCGCCTGTGCTGGGTGCAACGGTTTATGTGCAACCAGAGGGCTTGGCCGCTGCGGGGGTGCAAGTCATCAAGCTGCCCACCACGGCGCTGCGCCAGGAGGGCAAGAACAGCGCGGTCTGGGTGCTCGACAAGGCAAGCATGACCGTGAAGTCGCAAACGGTGCAGATCGCCACGGCCGACGGCAACGAGGCTGTGATTGCGGGCGGCCTGCAGCCGGGCATGCTGGTGGTCAGCGCGGGTGTGCATGTGCTCTCGCCCGGCCAGAAGGTTACGCTTTATCAACCAAAAGTGGCTTTAGCCAACGCTCCGCCTTCGCAGACAGCTATCAATCCGATAGCAAATGCCGCTGCCGCCACCTTGCCGGCCACCGCCGCATCTGCGGCGAAGTGAGGCTGGCATGACGCAAGAACAACCAAAAGACAGTTTCAACCTGTCTAAGTGGGCGCTGGACCATCCGGCGCTGACGCGTTACCTGATGGTGGTGCTGATGCTGCTCGGCTTTGCCGCCTACTTCCAGCTCGGGCAGGACGAAGACCCGCCATTTACCTTCCGCGCGATGGTGGTGCGCACTTACTGGCCCGGTGCCACAGCGCAGCAGGTGGCCGAACAGGTGACCGACAAGATCGAACGTACGCTGCAGGAAGTGCCGTTTGCCGACAAGATCCGCAGCTATTCCAAGCCCGGCGAGTCGCAGATCATTTTCCAGATCAAGGATTCGTCCAAGGCGGCCGATGTGGCAGGCGTCTGGTATGCCGTGCGCAAGAAGGTGGGCGACATGCGCGGCACCCTGCCGGGCGGGGTGGTGGGTCCGTTCTTCAACGACGACTTCGGCGATGTGTATGGCGTGATTTACGCGCTGCAGGCCGACGGTTTCAGCTACGCCGAGCTCAAGACTTTTGCCGACGAGGCGCGGCAGCTGTTGTTACGCGTGCCCGATGTGGCCAAGGTCGAGCAGTTTGGCGTGCAGGACGAAAAACTGTTCATCGAAATCTCGCAAAAGCGGCTGGCCCAACTGGGCCTTGATTTCAACCAGGTGCTCAATCAACTGGGCCAGCAGAACGCGGTGGAGTCCGCCGGTGCGGTGCAGACGCCGTTGGACGTGGTGCAGGTGCGTGTGGCCGGGCAGTTTGAAGCCGTTGAGCAACTGCGGGCAATGCCCATCCGCGGAAACTCGGGCAACCAGCTGCGCCTGGGCGACATCGCCGAGATCAAACGCGGCTACGTGGACCCGCCGGCTGTCAAGGTGCGTCATCAGGGCCGTGAAGTGATTGCGCTCGGTGTGTCCATGGCCAAGGGCGGGGACATCATTGCTTTGGGCAAGGCACTGAAAGCAACCACGGCCCGCATCGGCTCGCGTTTGCCGGCCGGCATCGAGCTGGTGCAGATTCAGGATCAGCCGACCGCGGTGGCTACCTCGGTCAATGAATTCGTCAAGGTGCTGATTGAAGCTGTGGTGATCGTGCTGGCCGTAAGTTTCATCGCGCTGGGCTTTCACCGGCGCCCGGGCCAGCACCCGCTGTGGAAGCGTTATTACATCGACATGCGGCCAGGCCTGGTGGTGGGCATCACGATTCCGCTGGTGCTGGCCGTCACCTTTCTGGCCATGAGTTACTTCGGCATTGGCCTGCACAAAATTTCGCTCGGCTCGCTGATCATCGCGCTGGGCCTGCTGGTGGACGACGCCATCATTGCGGTGGAAATGATGGTGCGCAAGATGGAAGAGGGCTACGACAAGGTGCGCGCTGCGACCTTTGCCTACGAGATCACCGCGATGCCCATGCTGACCGGCACACTGATCACCGCGGTCGGTTTCCTGCCGATCGGCATGGCGAAATCGACGGTAGGTGAATACACGTTTGCGATTTTCGCGGTGACGGTGATTGCGCTGGTATTGAGCTGGATTGTGTCGGTGTATTTTGTGCCCTACCTGGGTACGCTGTTGCTCAAGGCCAAGCCCTTGCCCGCTGGGGGCGAGGCAGACCATCACGAGCACTTTGACACCCCGTTTTACCGGGGCTTTCGCAGCGCCGTGAACTGGTGTGTGGAATACCGCTGGCTCACGATAGGCGCGACGATACTGGTCTTTGCGCTTGGCATTGTTGGCATGGGCAAGGTCCAGCAGCAGTTTTTTCCCGATTCGAGCCGTCCGGAGATCATGGTTGATATCTGGTTCCCGGAAGGCACCGCGTTTGCTGCCAATGAGTTGACCGCCAAGCGCGTGGAAGAGCGGCTGCTCAAGGAAGAGGGTGTCAGTTCTGTCAGCACCTGGGTGGGCTCGGGCGTGCCGCGTTTTTACCTGCCGCTGGACCAGGTTTTCCCGCAGACCAATGTGTCGCAATTCATTGTGCTGCCCAAGGACCTGAAGGTGCGCGAGTCCTTGCGTGTCAAGCTACCGGCCTTGCTGGCCCAGGAGTTTCCCGAGGTGCGCGGCCGCATCAAGCTGCTGCCCAATGGCCCGCCTGTGCCTTACCCGGTGCAGTTTCGCGTTGTCGGCATCGACCCGCTGGTCTTGCGCGACCGCGCCGACGAGGTCAAGGCTGCCATGCGCGAGAGCCCCAACACACGGGGCGTGAATGACAACTGGAACGAGTCGGTGAAAGTGCTGCGCCTGGAAGTAGACCAGTCCAAGGCGCGGGCGCTGGGCGTGACCAGCCAGTCGATTGCGCAGGCGTCCAAGACCATCCTGGCCGGCAGCAACGTGGGCCAGTTCCGCGAGGGCGACAAGCTCATCGACATCGTGCTGCGCCAGCCCATGGACGAGCGCAACGCGATCACTGACATCGCCAATGCCTACTTGCCGACGGCTTCGGGCAAGTCGATCCCGCTGACCCAGATCGCCAAGCCGGTCTTCACCTGGGAGCCGGGGGTGATGTGGCGGGAGAACCGCGACTACGCGATCACGGTGCAAAGCGACATCGTCGAGGGCCTGCAGGGCGCGACGGTGACCAACGAGTTGCTTCCTGCGCTGAAGGCTATCGAGGCCAAATGGCAGAAAAATGGCATGAGCGGCTATCGGATCGAAGTGGCCGGTGCTGTCGAGGAAAGCAGCAAGGGTTCCAGCTCCATCGTGGCTGGCGTTCCCATCATGCTGTTCCTGACCTTTACCCTGTTGATGCTGCAACTGCACAGTTTCAGCCGGGCCATGCTGGTGTTTCTGACCGGGCCACTGGGGATTGCAGGTGTGGCTGGGGCCTTGCTGCTGCTCGGCCGTCCGTTCGGTTTTGTAGCCCTGCTCGGAGTGATTGCCTTGATGGGGATGATCCAGCGGAACTCCGTGATCCTGATCGACCAGATCGAGCAGGACCGCGCAGCGGGCATTCCAGCTTGGGACGCGATCGTAGAGTCTGCCGTGCGGCGTTTGCGCCCGATCGTGCTGACGGCCGCTGCCGCCGTGCTGGCCATGATTCCGCTGTCGCGCAGCGTGTTCTGGGGGCCGATGGCGGTTGCCATCATGGGGGGCCTGATTGTTGCCACGGTGCTGACGCTGCTGGCTTTGCCGGCGATGTACGCCGCATGGTTTCGCGTAAAACGCGAAACACCGGCGTTTCAATAATCCGCCCTGCGGGGCGGCGCGTAGCGCCCAGACCCGCATGGTTTCGCGTAAAACGCGAAACACCTGCCGTTCCGGCGTAAGGCAACTTCCGGGACGGTCGGCGGCCAAGGGGTGCCGATACAGGCTAAAATAGAAAGTTGACCGATTTCAGGCGGGGGTCCGTAAGCCTAAAAGCTGAGGATTCCCGTTTTTGTTTCCGGCGCGCGGGTGGCGAAATTGGTAGACGCACCAGGTTTAGGTCCTGACGGTAGCAATACTGTGCGGGTTCGAGTCCCGCCCCGCGCACCACTTTTGAGTTTTTTCAGGACGATTGCTTGCTGCACAGCCCGGCTGGGCGTGCGCGCAACCCGTCCTTTCATATTCTGGATTAGGAGTAAATCATGGCCGTGACTGTTGAAACCCTTGAGAAGCTGGAACGCAAGATGACGTTGACTTTGCCCGTCAACACCATCCAGTCGGAAGTGGATTCACGGCTGAAACGCCTGGCTCGCACCGTCAAGATGGACGGTTTTCGCCCGGGCAAGGTCCCGATGAACGTCGTTGCCCAGCGTTACGGCTATTCGGTGCATTACGAAGTCATGAACGACAAGGTTGGCGAAGCTTTCTCGGTTGCTGCCAACGAAGCCAAATTGCGCGTTGCCGGCCAGCCACGCATCAGTGAAAAAGAAGGCGCGCCTGAGGGCGAGCTGGCTTTCGACGCGGTTTTCGAGGTGTATCCCGAAGTCAAGATCGGCGACCTGAGCACAGCACAAGTTGAAAAAGTGACTGCCGAAGTCACCGACGAAGCCATCGACAAGACGGTGGATATCCTGCGCAAGCAGCGCCGTACGTTTGCCCAGCGCGCCGGTGATGCGCCTGCCCAAGACGGTGACCGCGTCACCATCGACTTCGAAGGCAAGATTGATGGCGAACCGTTTGCCGGCGGCAAGGCAGAAGCCTTCCAGTTCCTGGTGGGTGAAGGCCAAATGCTCAAGGAATTCGAAGACGCCGTGCGCGGCATGAAAAATGGCGAAAGCAAGACTTTTCCCTTGAGCTTCCCTGCTGACTACCACGGCAAAGACGTTGCGGGCAAACAGGCCGACTTCATGGTCACGGTCAAGAAAATTGAAGCCGCCCACCTGCCTGAAGTCAACGAAGCCCTGGCCAAGTCCCTGGGCATTGCCGATGCCAGCGTTGAAGGTCTGCGCGCCGACATCAAGAAGAACCTGGAGCGCGAAGTCAAGTTCCGCCTGTTGGCACGCAACAAGAATGCCGTCATGGACGCATTGCTGGCGAGTGCCGAACTTGACGTGCCGCAGGCGATTGTGCAGTCCGAACTCGACCGCATGGTCGAGGGTGCCCGTGCCGACCTGAAGCAGCGCGGCATCAAGGACGCTGACAAGGCGCCCATTCCCGACGATATTTTCCGTCCGCAAGCCGAGCGCCGTGTGCGTCTGGGCCTGGTGGTCGCAGAGCTGACCCGTGCCAATGACCTGTTCCCCAAGACCGAGCAGGTCAAGGCCCACGTCGAAGAACTGGCTTCGAGCTACGAAAAACCCCAGGATGTGGTGCGTTGGTACTTCAGCGACGAAAAACGCATGGCTGAGGTTGAGTCTGTCGTGATCGAAAACAATGTGACCAGTTTTGTGCTCGGCAAGGCCAAAATCGTCGAAAAATCAGTCTCCTTTGATGAATTGATGGCGCAGAACTGAAGCGGGTCGCGGGCTGCGGCCCGGCGTTCAGCAGATTTTCCGTTGCAGGGGCTTGCGGCTACGGCTTCAAGCCCCATTTATTTTGGGTAAAGTAGGCCCACAAATTGGAGAACACATGATTTACAGCAGTGCACAGGACATTCAAGGCCTCGGCATGGTGCCGATGGTGATTGAACAGTCCGGCCGCGGCGAGCGGTCGTATGACATTTATTCGCGTCTGCTGAAGGAGCGCGTCATTTTCCTGGTTGGCCCGGTCAACGACCAGACTGCCAACCTGGTCGTGGCGCAACTGCTTTTCCTCGAGAGCGAAAACCCGGACAAGGACATCTCGTTCTACATCAATTCCCCGGGCGGCTCTGTGACAGCGGGCATGGCGATTTATGACACCATGCAGTTCATCAAGGCAGACGTTTCCACGCTTTGCGTCGGTATGGCTGCCAGCATGGGCGCGTTCCTGCTGGCCGCGGGCGCGAAGGGCAAACGCTTTTCCCTGCCCAATTCACGTGTGATGATCCACCAGCCCTCGGGCGGCGCGCAAGGTCAGGCCACGGACATTGAAATCCACGCGCGTGACATCCTCAAGACGCGTGAGCAGCTCAACCGGATCCTGGCAGCCAACACAGGCCAGACCGTTGAGAAGATCGAGCGCGACACCGAGCGCGACTACTTCATGTTTGCCGAAGAGGCGAAGGCCTACGGCGTGGTGGACCAGGTGATTGCAAAACGGGCCTGAAAAAGCCCCGTTTTCCCCTAGTTGCACGACAGCAACGGCGTTTTCTGTAACAGAGAACGCCGTTTTTATTTGGTTATCATTGACTAACATTTCCTCCGGGTATCCAAAGGCATTCCATCCATGGCCGAAAAAAAAGGCTCTACCAGCGAAAAAACCCTGTATTGCTCCTTCTGCGGCAAAAGCCAGCACGAGGTCAAGAAGCTCATTGCTGGACCATCGGTTTTCATCTGTGATGAATGCATAGACCTTTGCAATGAAATCATTCGCGATGAGCTGCCCGCCGGAGACGACGTGCGCGAAACGCGCGGAGATTTGCCGACGCCCCTGGAAATCAAGGCCACGCTCGATGGCTATGTCATCGGGCAGGAACCAGCCAAGCGCACCCTGGCCGTCGCTGTGTACAACCACTACAAGCGACTGCGCCACAAAGAAAAGGCGAAAAAGGACGATGTCGAACTGACCAAAAGCAATATCTTGCTGATCGGCCCTACGGGCTCGGGCAAGACGCTTTTGGCGCAGACGCTTGCGCGCACCCTCAACGTTCCTTTTGTAATGGCTGATGCGACAACGCTGACTGAAGCCGGCTACGTTGGTGAGGATGTTGAAAACATCATCCAGAAACTTCTGCAGAGCTGTAATTACGAAGTCGAGCGTGCCCAGCAAGGCATTGTTTACATCGACGAAATCGACAAGATTTCACGGAAATCCGACAATCCTTCGATCACGCGCGATGTGTCGGGCGAGGGCGTTCAGCAGGCCCTTCTCAAGTTGATTGAAGGCACGATGGCCTCCGTGCCTCCGCAGGGCGGCCGCAAGCACCCCAATCAGGATTTTTTGCAGGTCGACACGACCAACATCCTGTTTATTTGCGGCGGTGCTTTCTCGGGACTGGAAAAGGTCATTGAAAACCGTACGGAATCCTCCGGCATAGGTTTTGGCGCATCCGTCAAAAGCAAGAAGGCCCGCAGCCTGACCGAGGCCTTCAAGGACGTTGAACCTGAAGACCTGATCAAGTTCGGATTGATTCCCGAGCTGGTCGGCCGGATGCCTGTGGTCGCTACCCTGGCCGAGCTGACTGAAGATGCGCTGGTGCAAATCCTGACTGAGCCAAAAAATGCAGTGGTCAAGCAGTTCAGCAAGTTGCTGTCCATGGAAGGCGTGGATCTGGAGATTCGTCCTTCTGCACTGAAAGCCATTGCGCGCAAGGCGCTTGCCCGAAAAACCGGGGCGCGCGGCCTGCGTTCGATTCTTGAGCAATCGCTGATTGACACCATGTTTGATCTGCCCAACACAAGCAACGTGGAAAAAGTGGTTGTTGATGAGTCGACGATTGAAGAAAACAAGGCGCCCCTGCTTGTCTACCGGGAAGCGGCCAAGCAGGCTTGATGCTTTAGATAAGGTGAAGATGACCCGGATCCTGGCCTTGAGGCAGGGCAAACCCGGCCTGTGGCTTGAAAAGTGATCTCTGTCCCCCACTTTTCAAATAATGTTTTCACCGATACGAAAGTTTCATCTGTACGTGCAGGATGAACTTTCGTTAAGGCTTACCTTTAAAGGTTGATATGTCCGCTCAAACTACATTGCCTTCCAGCCCCATCGACCTGCCGTTGCTGCCCTTGCGCGACGTGGTGGTGTTCCCCCACATGGTGATCCCGCTGTTTGTTGGGCGCCCCAAAAGCATCAAGGCGCTGGAGTCTGCCATGGAAGCGGAGCGCCGCATCATGCTGGTAGCGCAGAAGGCCGCAGCCAAGGATGAGCCGTCGGTCGAAGACATGTTCGGAGTCGGTTGCGTCGCTACCATCCTGCAAATGCTCAAACTGCCCGATGGCACCGTCAAGGTGCTGGTTGAAGGCCAGCAACGCGCAACCGTGAACAAGATCGATGAAGGCGAGTTTCACTTCACCGCCAACGTCACTCCGGTGGAGTCGGAGATCCTTGTTCCCGGCGACAAAACCAGTGAGACGGAAGCACTGCGCCGCGCTGTGATGCAGCAGTTTGACCACTACGTCAAGTTGAACAAGAAAATTCCGCCGGAAATTCTCACCTCGATTTCCAGCATCGACGATGCAGGCCGGTTGGCTGACACGATTGCCGCGCATCTACCTCTCAAGCTCGACGCCAAGCAGGTCATTCTGGATCTTGGCAACGTCAAAGCGCGGCTGGAAAACCTTTACGAGCAGTTGGAGCGTGAGGTCGACATTCTCAATGTCGACAAAAAAATCCGTGGCCGCGTCAAGCGCCAGATGGAGAAGAATCAGCGCGACTTCTATTTGAACGAGCAGGTCAAGGCAATCCAGAAAGAATTGGGCGAAGGCGAAGAAGGCGCGGACATCGAAGAGATCGAGAAAAAGATCAAGAGCGCCAAGATGCCTCAGGAAGCGCGCAAGAAGGCTGAAAGCGAGCTGAAAAAACTCAAACTGATGTCACCGATGTCGGCAGAGGCTACTGTTGTGCGCACCTATATTGATGTGCTCACCGGACTGCCCTGGAGCAAAAAAACAAAAATCAAGCACGATCTCGCCAATGCTGAAAGCGTGCTGGATGAAGACCATTACGGCCTGGAAAAGGTTAAAGACCGGATTGTGGAATACCTCGCGGTTCAGCAACGTGTGGACAAGCTGAAAGCACCGATTCTTTGCCTGGTCGGCCCTCCCGGTGTCGGCAAGACTTCGTTGGGCCAGTCGATTGCGAAAGCCACCGGCCGCAAATACGTGCGCATGGCGCTGGGCGGCATGCGGGACGAAGCGGAGATCCGCGGACACCGCCGTACCTACATTGGTGCGTTGCCAGGCAAGGTTCTGCAGAGTCTGACCAAGGCGGGTACACGCAATCCCTTGTTCCTGCTCGACGAGATCGACAAGCTGGGCACCGATTTTCGGGGTGACCCTTCCAGCGCCTTGCTGGAGGTTCTCGACCCGGAGCAGAACCATACCTTTGGTGACCATTACGTCGAGGTGGACTTCGACCTGAGCGACGTGATGTTTGTGGCAACGTCGAATTCGATGAATATTCCGCCAGCCTTGCTGGACCGCATGGAGGTGATTCGCCTTTCCGGCTACACGGAAGACGAAAAAACCAGCATTGCGATGCGCTATCTGCTGCCCAAGCAACTCAAGAACAATGGCGTGAAGGAAGAAGAGCTGGAGATCACCGAACAGGCGGTCCGCGATATCGTGCGTTATTACACGCGTGAAGCCGGCGTGCGTTCGCTTGAGCGTGAGCTGTCCAAGATCTGCCGCAAGGTGGTCAAGGGCATACAGCTCAAGAAAATGGAACCGAAGGTCATTGTTACCGCCGACAATCTCAACGATTTCCTGGGCGTTCGCAAGTTTGACTATGGTCGGGCGGAAGACCACAACCAGATCGGCCAAGTGGTCGGTCTGGCCTGGACTGAAGTGGGCGGCGATCTGCTGACGATCGAAGCTGCGATCATGCCGGGCAAGGGTGTGATCACACGCACCGGCTCGCTGGGTGATGTGATGAAAGAGTCCGTGGAGGCCGCCCGTACGGTCGTGCGTAGCCGGTCGCGCGTACTTGGCATCAAGGACGAGATGTTCGAGAAGCGTGACATTCATATTCACGTTCCTGACGGCGCCACGCCGAAGGATGGGCCGAGCGCCGGTGCAGCGATGACCACTGCCTTTGTTTCGGCTCTCACCGGTATCCCCGTGCGTGGCGATGTGGCGATGACGGGCGAGATCACCCTTCGCGGAGAGGTCACGGCCATTGGGGGGCTGAAGGAAAAACTGCTTGCCGCTTTGCGCGGCGGCATCAAGACCGTCCTGATCCCCCAGGAAAACGCCAAAGACCTGCAGGAGATTCCGGAGAACGTTAAAAACGGGCTGGAAATCGTGCCGGTCAAATGGATTGATCAGGTGCTGCAGATTGCCCTGGTGCGCCAGCCGGTTCCTCTCACCGACGACGAGCCAGCGAGTGCGACGGCTGCGCCACCGCCTCCTGTGGTCGAGGCGGCAGGCAGCATCAAACACTGAGATGCAAATTTTTCAGAGCTCTTCGCAAAGCACAAAAAAGTACGCTATAATTTGAGGCTGTAATCGCGGGAGTAGCTCAGTTGGTAGAGCGCAACCTTGCCAAGGTTGAGGTCGAGAGTTCGAGACTCTTCTCCCGCTCCAATTCAAAAGGGCAGCATGTCAAAATGCTGTCCTTTTTCATTGGTGGTGATTCATAAAGATGGCCGGTAAAATCCTGATGGTTTTGCTGGCAGCAGACAGATTACGGCGCGGTAACAAAGCGGTTATGTACCGGATTGCAAATCCGAGTAGGTCGGTTCGACTCCGGCCCGCGCCTCCATTCATTTTTGCCCGCCCCTTGTTCAGGGGCTTTTTTGTCCGTCGGTATCTCCTGGCCTGAGTGGTGAAATAGGTAGACACAGCGGACTTAAAATCCGCCGCTTCGTGAAAACGGGCGTACCGGTTCGATTCCGGTCTCAGGCACCAGCTCCAGTACGAGGCATCGCAAGCGCCAGCCTGCATACGTGGCGATGTTCATTTCAGACCACAAATGGTTAAGATAGATTCCATGGCCCGCTACAACACACCTCCCTTTGAAATACACGTCCACGGCGAAGTGCCGTTGCGTGAGGATGTCGGCTTTGAGCAGTTGCAGGAAGCCTTGAAGCCTCTCTGGAGATACTCCGGCGCCAAGTCACTGGCCGACGGCGCATCCAGCGTCTACGAAGAGGAGCCGGGCATACGGTTTGACGTGCACAAGCATCTGTTGCAACTGTGCTGGACGGTGCCTGGCGACGAAGATTTTCGGCAGGTCCTCGACGAGGTTTGCATGGCTCTCAATGAGCTTGCCGACAGCGGCGCACCGCTTGAAGTGACGTTTTACGATGCGGATTTCGACGAAGACGAGGAGCCCGACGGCGAAGAGGCCAGGGATGATTTCGCGATGTATTTTGTGGGCCCCACGCCGGCGGCGATCATGCAGGTCCAGCGCGACCTGCTGGTGCAGGACATGATCGGCTTGATGGAGCGTCACTTTGACGCCTCAGAACTTGGCGACGTAGTGTCCGCCGTTGACAAACTGTTCGAGCAACGTTTTGATGCACTGGTCAGTTCGATGCAGTTGGGTCGACCTCCGCGCGGTATGGGCGGCCCGCAGGGTGGCTCGGGCCATGGCGGCGGCGGGCGCAAGCCGCGGCACCTGCACTAAGGCAGGTTCGGGCCTTCGCTATCTGGGCGGATAAACCCCAGACCTCGCAAATACACGTCCACCACCTGTCGTCCCAAGGCCACAAGATCGAAATCGGCGCTCTCCAGCAACCAGCCCTGGATCAGCCCGTCGATGATGGCGTGCAGGCCTTGCGCTGCTGTAGCGGCGGAAACTGACAGTTCCATCCCACGCTGCTGGGCCGCCGTCAAGAGGCCACGTTCAACCTGCTCCAGAAAGTCGCTGCGGCTCTTGAGGTGACGCCGTCGAACTTCCATAAGCTCGTCCACATATTCGACCTTGTGGGTGGCTACCTCAAAGACACGGCGCGTTTGGGGATCGTTGGCGATGCGCGCCAATGCTTCTCCCACGCCGCTTCGAATGCGTGCCAGCGGGTCGGCTTGTGCTTCCTGCCCCAACCTGTCCTGAAAAGCCTGCTCAAGGGGCAGGATGACCCGCTCCATCATCGCGTTGAACAGATCCGCCTTGTCCTTGAAGTGCCAGTAGACGGCACCCCGCGTCGCCCCTGCACGGCGCGCAATATCCTGCAGGCTGGTGCGGGATACGCCCTGAGCCTGGAACAGGTGTTCGGCTGCGTCCAGCAGCTTATGGCGCGTGGCCAAGGCTTCTTCTTTGGTTCTCCGAACCACGGCGTCTCCTGAAATGCGTTTTTGGCTGTGGGTTGATATACATTCACAAATGTATGTAAACTATACCACTCGCCAAAACCCTTATTCTTTGCGGTTTCGTCTCGCTGGGCTTGCCGCTCATCGCCCGACGATCCCTCCATTGCGCTTTCATTCAAGAAAATCTCGAGGATCAGCATGCCCACGTCCCCCTCAAGCCAGCTCAGTCTGGCGTTTCCTTTTGGTCGTCGCCAGTCATGGGCGATGGTGGCTTTGCTTCCCTTGTTCCTGGCTGCATGCGGCAAGGACGGCGGTGCGCCCCCCACGGCGCCGCCATCTGCACAGGTGGGCGTAGTGACAGTTACCCAGGGCGATGTGGGGTTGGTCACAGAGCTTCCGGGCCGTCTGGAAGCCTCCCGTGTGGCCCAGGTTCGAGCGCGAGCCACCGGCATTTTGCAGAAGCGGATATTTCGTGAAGGCAGCGATGTGAAGGCGGGCCAGCCCTTGTTCACCATCGACGCAGCCCCCTACGCTGCGGCATCGGCCAGCGCCAAGGCCGGACTTGCCAGGGCGGAGGCTAACCTGGCTCAGGCCACAGCATTGGCCACACGCTACAAGCCGCTGGTGGAGGCCAATGCCATCAGCAAGCAGGAATACGCCAACGCTGTTGCCGCGCAAAAGCAGGCTGAAGCCGACGTGGCCGTGGGAAAAGCCAACGTGCAAACTGCTGGCATCAATCTCGGTTATGCCTCAGTCACCGCCCCGATTTCGGGACGTATCGGACGGGCTTTGGTAACCGAAGGCGCGTTGGTGGGGCAGGGCGATGCCACTCAGCTGGCTGTGATCCAACAGATTCACCCGATGTATGTCAACTTCACGCAGTCTGCCTCTGAAGTGATGAAGCTGCGTGCCGCGATGGACAGCGGCAAGTTCAAACGTGCCAGCGGCGATAACGCCGCAAGCGTGCGCATAGTGCTGGAGGATGGCACTGAATATTCACGTCCCGGGCGCTTGCTGTTTTCCGACCTGACCGTTGACGCCACCACGGGTCAGGTTACCCTTCGCGCGGAAGTCCCCAACCCCAACGGACAATTGCTGCCTGGTCTTTACGTCCGGGTCCGCCTGGAGCAGGCACAGGCCACCAATGCCATGACGCTTCCGCAACAGGCGGTCACCCGCTCGGGCCAGGGGGACACGGTGATGGTGGTGGATGCCGAAGGCAAGGTATCGACACGATCGGTCAAGATCGGTTCGGCCAAGGGCAACCAGTGGGTGATTCTGGAAGGGCTGAAGACCGGCGAGCAGGTGATGGTGGACGGCTTTCAGAAGGTCCGGCCGGGCGCAAGCGTCAAGCCTGTGCCTTGGCAACCGGGCGGCACCGCCCAGCAGCCTGCCGGGGCGGCCTCTGCGCCGGCCAACGCTGCTTCGGCACCTGCCACAGCGCCTGTCGCGCCAGCTGCTTCCGCAGCTTCGAAGTAAGGAGCGCGCTACATGGCCAAGTTTTTCATTGACCGGCCCATTTTTGCCTGGGTGATTGCACTTTTCATCATCGTGATGGGCAGTGTGGCGATCACTCAGCTGCCGATTTCCCAGTACCCCCCGGTAGCACCACCGGCCATCGTCATCAACGTTGCCTATCCCGGCGCCGCGGCCCAGACACTCGAAGACAGCGTACTTTCCGTGATCGAACGCGAGATGAATGGTTCACCCGGACTGATTTACATGGAATCAGTGGCTCAGGCCAACGGTACCGGCAGCATCACCATCAGTTTCCAGCCCGGTACCAACGCCGACCTGGCCCAGGTTGATGTGCAAAACCGTTTGTCGCGCGCTTCGCCGCGCTTGCCACAGGCCGTGACGCAGCAGGGTGTGCGGGTTGACAAGTCTCGCTCAAACTTCCTGCTGTTCACCATGTTGTCGTCGAGCAATCCGGCCATCGATCCGATTGCGCTGGGCGACTACGCTTCCCGCACCGTGGTCCCCGAACTGCAGCGCCTGCCCGGCATCGGCCAGGCCCAGCTGTTCGGTTCAGAGCGCGCCATGCGTATCTGGATTGACCCGGCAAAACTGGCGGGCTTCAGTCTGTCGTCCGCAGAGGTCACGGCCGCGATCCGGGCGCAGAACGCGCAGGTTGCTTCAGGAACCATCGGTGACTTGCCCAATGTCGCAGGGCAAGGCATCGCCGCCACAGTGGTGGTCAACGGCCAGCTCGCCAATGTGGAGCAGTTCGGCAATATTGTCTTGCGCGCCAACACGGACGGCTCTGCAGTGCGTCTCAAGGATGTCGCGCGTATTGAACTCGGTGGCCAGGCCTATGCAACTTCGGCAAGGCTCAACGGCCAGCCGGCCGTCGGTATTGGTGTGCAGCTTTCGCCCAGCGGCAACGCGCTGGCATCAGCCAAGGCTGTGCGCCAGAAGATGGCTGAGCTCGAGCGGTATTTTCCGCAAGGTGTGAGCTGGAGTATTCCGTACGACAGTTCACGGTTTGTCCAGATTTCAATTTCGCAGGTTGCTGTCACGCTGTTTGAAGCAATCGCGCTGGTGTTTCTGGTGATGTTTCTTTTCCTGCAAAACTGGCGCTACACCGTCATCCCGACCGTGGTGGTGCCCATTGCACTCCTCGGCACTTTTGGAACACTGCTGGCACTGGGCTTCTCCATCAATGTGTTGACGATGTTCGGCATGGTGCTGGTGATCGGCATTGTGGTCGACGATGCCATCGTGGTTGTGGAAAACGTCGAGCGCATCATGAGCGAAGAGGGCTTGCCGCCGTTGGAGGCGACACGCAAGGCAATGAAGCAGATCTCGGGCGCCATCATCGGCGTGACCGTGGTGCTGATCTCGGTGTTCGTCCCTTTGGCTTTTTTCGCCGGCTCCACCGGCAATATTTACCGCCAATTCTCGGCGGTGATGGTGGCGTCGATTGGCTTCTCGGCCTTCATGGCGCTGTCGCTCACACCGGCACTCTGCGCGACTTTGCTCAAGCCAGTGGAGGCGGGCCATCATCACGAGAAGCGCGGTTTCTTCGGCTGGTTCAATCGCGGCTTTTCCCGCACCGCCAAAGGGTATGAGGGCATTGTTGCCCGCGTGCTCAAGCGCGCTGCGCGTTACCTGATCATCTATGTGGCCATCATCGCTGCGGTTGCCGTGGTTTACATGCGGCTGCCGACATCCTTTCTGCCCGGCGAAGATCAGGGCAACATGCTGGTCAACGTGCAGCTTCCTCCGGGGGCTACCCAGGAACGCACGCTTTCCGTCATGCAGCAGGTCGAGGGCTACATCCTCAAGCAGCCTGAAGTGCAAAGCATGGTCGGGGTGTTGGGCTTCAGCTTTTCCGGCCAGGGTCAGAATGCGGCGCTCGCGTTCGTGACGCTGAAGGACTGGTCGGAGCGGGAAGGCAAGGGCCAGTCGGCCGAAGCCCTGGCGGGGCGTGCCTTCGGTGCCTTGTCCGGCATCCGCGATGCCTTCATCTTTCCGCTCAGCCCGCCACCGATTCCCGAGCTGGGTACGGCCAGCGGCTTTACCTTCCGCCTGCAGGACCGTGGCGGCGCCGGCCATGAAGCGTTGGTCAATGCGCGCAACCAGTTGCTGGGCATGACGGGCAAGAGCCCGGTGCTGGCCCAAGTGCGGCCGGACGGGCTGGAAGACGGCCCCCAACTGCAAATCGACATTGACCGCGACAAGGCCAATGCGCTGGGCGTTTCCTTCGACGCTATCAACACCACACTGTCAACCGCACTGGGCTCCAGCTACGTGAACGACTTTCCGAACCAGGGACGCTTGCAGCGCGTGGTGGTGCAGGCGGACGCACCGGCGCGCATGCAGCCCGATGACTTGCTGCAGCTCAATGCCAGCAACAACCAGGGCCGGTCGGTACCGCTCTCGGCCTTTGCGACCACACGCTGGGTGACCGGCGCGGCTCAGACCATCCGTTACAACGGCTACCCTGCGATGCGTATATCGGGCTCGGCGGCGCCAGGCTACAGCTCTGGTGCTGCCATGGCGGAAATGGAAAAACTCGCGGCCCAACTGCCACCGGGCTTCGGTTTCGAGTGGACTGGCCAGTCGCGTGAAGAAAAACTGGCAGGCTCTCAGGCGCTGATTCTTTACGGCTTTGCCATCCTCGCTGTGTTTCTCTGTCTGGCGGCGCTCTATGAGAGCTGGACCATTCCGCTGGCGGTGATCATGGTGGTGCCACTGGGGGTGCTTGGCGTCCTGCTGGCCACCCTGATGCGCGCCTACTCGAACGACGTGTATTTTCAGGTCGGGCTGATCGCCATCATTGGCCTGTCGGCAAAAAATGCCATTCTGATCATCGAGTTTGCAAAAGACCTGGAAGCACAGGGCAAGAGCGTGATCGAATCCGCATTGGCTGCGGCTCATCTGCGGTTCCGTCCGATCGTGATGACCTCCCTGGCATTCATGATGGGCGTGTTGCCGCTGGCCATTGCTACCGGCGCCGGCTCGGCGAGCCAGCGTGCCATCGGCACCGGGGTGATCGGAGGAATGATCACCGGTACGGCGTTGGCGGTCATTTTTGTACCCGTATTTTTTGTTGTGGTGCGCAGGCTGTTCAAGAGCAGCGAACGTCAACGCAAGATGTATTCCGACCACGCCAAAGCGGCTGGTTTTGATGGAGATGGCAATGAAGCTAAAGCCCATGAATAAAGCCAGATTGGCACAGCTGGCCGCACTGGGCGCGGCAGCGCTGGTGGCTGGTTGCTCGATGGCTCCGAAATACGAACGGCCCGAGGCCCCGATTGCCACCGACTGGCCGGGCTTGCGCCTGTCGCGCTCACTGGCCGGCACGGTGCCTGAGGCTTCGCCGGCCGTGCAGACCACAGCGGCAGCCGATATCGAATGGCAGAGTTTTTTCAGCGACCCCAAGCTGCGCCTGCTGATCGAGGCGGCCCTGCGCAACAACCGCGACCTGCGCGTTGCCGTACTCAATATCGAGCAGGCGCGGGCCCAGTTCCAGATCCGGCGAGCGGACCAGTTCCCAACCGTAGGTGCGGTGGCAACTGGTTCTCGCCAGCCCAGCACCAGTGGCAATGGCAGCATTTCCAGCACCTACACCGCCGGGTTTTCGCTCACCTCGTACGAGATCGATTTTTTTGGCCGCGTGGCCAGCCTGAAAGACGCCGCGCTGGCGCAGTACCTTGCAACCGAAGAGGGACGCAAGACGACACAAATTTCCCTGATTGCCTCCGTGGCCAACACCTACCTGAGCCTGTTGGCCGACGAAGAGTTGCTGGCCATCACCCAGCAGACGTTGGCAACGCGTGAGGAGTCCTTCAAGTTGAGCCAGCTCCGGTTTGACAACGGCGCTACCTCCGAGCTTGATTTGCGGCAGGCTGAATCGTTGACGGAAGCCGCGCGGGTCAGCCTGGCTCAGCTGCAACGCCAGCGGGCGCTGGATATCAACCTGCTGACCCTGCTGCTGGGCCAGCCGATGACGGGTGAGCTGGCTGCGGCATTGCCGGCAGGGCAGGCGTTGGCCGACGCACCGTTGATGATTGACGTGCCCGCTGGTCTGCCGTCGGACCTGCTTACCAAGCGGCCCGATATCCGCCAAGCCGAGCAGCAGCTGCTGGCCGCCAACGCCAACATCGGCGCTGCCCGTGCCGCATTTTTTCCGCGAATCTCGCTGACGGCTTCGGCCGGTAGTGTCAGCAACCATTTGTCGGGATTGTTCGAAAGCGGCACCTTCGGGTGGACACTGGCGCCGCAGCTGTTTTTGCCGTTGTTTGATGCGGGCCGCAATCGGGCCGGTCTCGACTCGGCCAATGCCGGCCGGGACATTGCCGTGGCGCAGTATGAAAAAGCCATACAGACGGCATTCCGCGAGGTGGCCGACGCACTCGCGGGCCGCGCGACGTTGGGTGAGCAGTTGCGCGCGCAGCAGGCCCAGGCCAGCGCTGAGGCAACCCGTTTTAAGTTGTCTGATCTGCGTTACCAAAACGGTATTGCCAGCCAGCTGGACCTGCTCGATGCACAGCGCTCACTGTTCGCGGCGCGTCAGGCGGTGGCGCAAACCCGCCTGCTGCAGTTGCAAAACCAGGTCACGCTGTACAAGACGCTGGGTGGCGGCTGGAAGGAACCCGATGCAACTGCTGCAGCGGCGGGTACCCCTACGCCCTGACCGAACCCGAGGGCAGCTTATGGCAGCCCTGCGAGGCATTCAAGCGCTATTTTTTAAGCATTTTTTGCCTCTAGCCCTTTGAATACGGGCGAAGACAGCTATTGAAATAATAGCACCACTTCCGTCCCGCAGCAGCCACAGGGCCGTGCACAGGGGCGTGGATTATGCTTGGCTCCTCTTCAGGAGCTCAGCCATGGCCCTTTTTTCCCAGGATGCCCTCAACCCCGGCGTGCGCAAGCGCGAAGTGTTTGGCTGGGCCATGTACGACTTTGCCAACTCCGGCTACACCACGGTCGTGATCACCGCGGTGTTTGCCGCTTACTTTGTGGGCGGTATCGCGCAGAAGGCTGAATGGGCCACGTTTGCCTGGACGGCAGCGCTCAGCGTGTCGTATGCGATTGTCATGCTCACCATGCCCAGCATCGGGGCCTACGCCGACCTGCGAGCGGCAAAAAAACGGCTGTTGATGATGGCCACCGTGGGTTGCGTGGTGACAACTGCCGCACTGGCCCTTGCCGGCCCCGGCAGCCTGGCTTTTGCAGTGCTGCTGATCATTCTTTCGAACACTTTCTTTGCCTATGGCGAGTCCCTGACCGCCGCTTTCCTGCCGGAACTTGCGCGGCCCGCCGCTCTGGGCAAGGTCAGCGGCTGGGGTTGGAGCTTTGGCTATTTCGGCGGCATGCTGGCCCTGGGTATCTGTCTGGGCTATGTGCTCTGGGCCCAGGCCCGGGGTATTCCGGCCGATCAGTTTGTCCCGGTCACCATGCTGATCACCGCGGTAATTTACGGGCTGGCATCGCTGGTGACTTTTCGCCTGTTGAAGGAACGCGCCCAGCCCAACCCGGCGGCCTTGCAGCAGGGCGGCTTGAAGGCGTCGCTGGTGCAACTCGGCCAGACCTTCCGCCAGGCCAGGCGCTACAAGGACTTCATGTGGCTGCTGGCTTGCGCCGTGTTCTACCAGGGCGGCGTGGCCGTGGCGATTGCGCTGGCCGCCATTTACGCCGAGCAAGTGATCGGGTTTCAGCCGCAGGAAACCATGGTGCTGATTTTTGTTCTCAACTTTGCCGCGGCCGGCGGTGCATTTGCCTTTGGTTATTTCCAGGATCGCATCGGCCACAAGCTGGCGCTCGGTATCACGCTCGTCGGCTGGATCGCCACCTGCGTGATCGCCGCCGTCACCACGACCAAGGGCGGTTTTTGGTATGCAGCCGCTATTGCCGGTGTGTGCATGGGCTCCAGCCAGTCGGCCGGCCGTGCCATGGCCGGCATGTTTTCACCCAAGCGGCAGCTGGCCGAGTTCTACGGCCTCTGGACTTTCGCGGTGCGTCTGGCCAGCATCATCGGGCCGCTGAGTTATGGCGCCATCACCTGGATGACCGGGGGTGACCAGCGCACCGCCATCCTGTCGACGGCCGTGCTGTTTGCGGTGGGCTTGGCCTTGCTGATTCCAGTAAATGTGCAGCGCGGGCGGGAAGCTGCGCTGGCAGCCGACGCATTGACGGATTAAATTCCGAGCCAGCGGCGCGCAGCCGCCTCCAGCGCCTGCTGCGAGCCCGTGGTGAGCAGCGTGACGCTGCCTTCACCTTCAGCTTTGAGCAGGCCCGCGGCTTCCAGCAGGCGGCGCGTCTGCCGCGCCACCGGCTCGCCCGTCTCGATCATTTTCACGTTCTCACCCGCATGGGCCGCCAAGTAGTGCTGGGCAAACGGGTAATGGGTGCAACCCAGCACCAGCGTGTCGATCTGGCCCTCTTCACCGCCGAAACTGCCAAGGGCCTGCATGTAGCGGGCGCTCAGCTGCGTGATCTGCCCGGCATCGTCGTTCTGGATGGCGTCTGCCAGGCCATCGCAAGGCACAAACACGAAATCGGCCTGGTCTTTCAGCGAGTCATGCAGCGTGCGGACTTTGGCGCTGGTCAATGTTCCGCGTGTGCCGATTACGCCAATGCGGCGCGTCTTGCTGAGGGCGACTGCCGGTTTGAGCGCGGGCTCGACGCCCACCAGCGGCAGACCCGGATATTGCGCGCGCACCAGATGAACGGCGGCAGCGGTCGCCGTGTTGCAGGCAATCACCAGGGCCTTGACCTGATGCGCGCGCAACAGGCGATCCACCACAACACGGGTGCGCTCGATGACGTAGTCGTCACCCCGCTCGCCATAGGGCGCAAAGCCTGCGTCGGCCAGATAGACAAAATCCTCGGCCGGAAGCTGGGAGCGCAGCGCCTTGAGAATACTCAGGCCACCGACGCCGCTGTCAAATACTCCGATGGGCTTCAAGCAGCCGCGACCGCAATGCCCTTGAACTCCCCGGTGGCAATTTTCTTCTGCCATTCGGCCGGGCCGGTGATGTGCGCGCTGGTGCCGCCGGCATCCACCGCCACAGTGACGGGCATGTCCACCACGTCGAATTCGTAGATGGCTTCCATGCCGAGGTCGGCAAACCCCACCACCTTCGCGCTCTTGATCGCCTTGCTGACCAGGTAGGCGGCACCGCCCACGGCCATCAGGTAGGCGCTCTGGTGCTTCTTGATGGCGTCGATGGCGACCGGGCCACGTTCGGCTTTGCCGATCATGGAGATCAGCCCGGTTTGGGCCAGCATCATCTCGGTGAAGCCATCCATGCGGGTGGCGGTGGTTGGTCCGGCGGGGCCCACGGCTTCGTTGCCGACCGGGTCCACTGGGCCCACGTAATAAATCACGCGATTGGTGAAATCGACCGGCAGCTTTTCACCTTTGGCCAGCATGTCGGCAATGCGCTTGTGCGCCGCATCACGGCCGGTCAGCATCTTGCCGTTGAGCAGCAGCGTGTCGCCGGGCTTCCAGCTGGCAACTTCAGCCTTGGTCAGGGTGTCGAGGTTGACCTTCTTGCTCTTCACGTAGTCGGGCGTCCAGTTCACGTCGGGCCACAGGTCCAGCGAAGGTGGGTCCAGGTACACCGGACCGCTGCCGTCGAGCACGAAGTGAGCGTGGCGCGTGGCAGCGCAATTGGGAATCATGGCCACGGGCTTGCTGGCCGCGTGGGTCGGGTACAGCTTGATCTTGACGTCCAGCACTGTGGTCAGGCCGCCCAGGCCTTGTGCACCTATGCCCAGGGCGTTGACCTTGTCGAACAGTTCCAGGCGAAGTTCTTCGGTTTTGGTGAGCTTCTGGCCGGCCGAGGACTTGGCCTGGAGTTCGTACATGTCCAGGTCGTCCATCAGGCTTTCCTTGGCCATCAGCACGGCTTTTTCGGCGGTGCCGCCAATGCCAATGCCCAGCATGCCGGGCGGGCACCAGCCGGCGCCCATGGTGGGCACGGTTTTGAGCACCCAGTCCACCACAGAGTCGCCGGGGTTGAGCATGACCATCTTGCTTTTGTTTTCCGAACCGCCGCCTTTGGCCGCGACGGTCACTTCCACGGTGTTGCCCGGCACGATTTCGGTGAAGATCACTGCGGGGGTGTTGTCCTTGGTGTTCTTGCGGTCAAACTGCGGATCGGCGACGACGCTGGCGCGTAGGGTGTTGTCGGGATGGTTATAGCCACGCCGCACGCCTTCGTTGATGGCGTCGTCCAGGCCGCCGGTAAAACCGTCCCAGCGCACGTCCATGCCGACCTTGAGAAACACATTGACGATGCCGGTGTCCTGGCAGATCGGACGGTGGCCGGTCGCGCTCATCTTGCTGTTGGTCAGAATTTGCGCAATCGCATCTTTGGCCGCCGGGCTTTGCTCGCGCGCATAGGCCCGCGCCAGGTGGGCAATGTAGTCGGCCGGGTGGTAGTAGCTGATGTACTGCAGGGCGGCGGCAACGGATTCAATCAGGTCGGCTTGTTTGATGAGGGTTGTCATGGTCAGGGTGATTCGTGGGGGTGGCTTTTCAAGGGGGCCAGCCGTGTGCTACGGTAGGTGCCACCCCGTATTTTGACAGGTAAGCGAAGACCATGAAGACACGCACTGAACACGACTCTTTCGGCCCGATTGATGTGCCTGCCGACAGGCTGTGGGGCGCGCAGACCCAGCGCTCCCTGCAAAACTTCGATATTTCGGGCGAGCAGCAGCCCCGCGAGATCATCCGGGCGCTGGCGCAGGTCAAGCGGGCCTCCGCCAGTGTCAATCTGGCGCTGGGCCTGCTTGACGTCAAGAAGGCAGGGGCCATCATTGCTGCCGCCGATGAGGTGATTGAAGGCCGGCACGCTGACGAGTTTCCTCTGGTGGTGTGGCAAACCGGCTCGGGCACCCAGACCAACATGAATGTCAATGAAGTGCTGGCCAACCGTGCAAGCCAGCTTCTGGGCGGCGAGTGCGGGGAAAACCGGCTGGTGCACCCCAACGACGAGGTGAACCGCAGCCAGTCGTCCAACGACGTATTTCCCACTGCCATGCATGCGGCGGCGGTGGACGCGATTTCCAACCGGCTGATTCCGGCGATTGAAAAACTGCATGGCACGCTGGCACAAAAGGCCCGGGACTTTGATCGCATCGTCAAAATCGGTCGCACCCACCTGCAGGACGCCACACCGCTGACGCTGGGCCAGGAGTTTTCAGGGTATGCGGCGCAGTTGGCTCACGGCCAGCAGCACTTGAAGGCGGCCTTGCCGCATTTGTGTGAGCTGGCATTGGGCGGCACGGCCGTAGGCACCGGGCTGAACGCGCCTGCCGGTTATGCCGAGCAGGCTGCGGCGGAACTGGCGCGTTTGACAGGTCTGCCGTTTGTCACCGCTCCGAGCAAGTTTGAAGCCATGGCCTCCTGCGACGCGCTGGTTCACGCGCATGGCGCGCTCAAGACCCTGGCCGCCAGCATGATGAAAATTGCCAATGACGTGCGCTGGCTGGCCAGCGGCCCGCGCAGCGGTATTGGCGAGCTGAGTATTCCGGAAAACGAGCCCGGTTCATCCATCATGCCGGGCAAGGTCAACCCCACGCAAAGCGAAGCGGTGACCATGCTGTGCTGCCAGGTGTTCGGCAACGATGTGGCCATCAACCTGGGCGGCGCGTCGGGCAACTTCGAGCTCAATGTGTTTCGCCCCATGATCGCCCACAACTTCCTGCAAAGTGTGCGGCTGCTGGCAGACGGCATGGTCAGCTTCAACGACCATTGCGCCGTGGGCATTGAGCCGAACCGGGACCGTATCGCCGAACTGGTGGACCGTTCCCTGATGCTGGTGACGGCGCTCAACCCGCATATCGGCTACGACAAGGCTGCCTTCATTGCCAAGAAGGCGCACCAGGAAGGCAGCAGCCTGCGCGAAGCGGCTGTTGCGTCGGGCCATGTGACGGCGGAGCAGTTTGACGAATGGGTGGTGCCCGGCAACATGACAGGGCGCTGAGAGTGCCCGCAAATTTGCTATCTTATTTATAGCTGCTTGCGACCGTAGAACAAGGAGGAATGGCCAATTTGAATACAAAAAAAGGGCATAACTGCCCTTTTTTGCCTTGCGCGAAGAACTCAGTGTTTTTGCGCGGCGATTCCCGACATGATCTTGTCGGTGTAGGCGATGGCCAAGGCGGAAAGCAGGAAGGTGATGTGGATAGTCGTCTGCGCAACAAGCACCCGGTCGGTGTAATTGTCGGCATTGATGAAGGTTTTCAGCAGGTGGATGGAGCTGATGCCGATGATGGCGGTTGCCAGCTTGACCTTGAGTACGGAGGCATTGACATGGCTCAACCATTCGGGCTGGTCGCGGTGGCCTTCCAGGTTCATGCGGCTGACAAAGGTTTCGTAGCCGCCAACGATCACCATGATCAACAGGTTGGAGATCATGACCACGTCGATGAGCGCCAGAACCACCAGCATGATGACTGTTTCATTGAGTGTGGTGACCGGAGTGGTGGTCTTGTAGCCAATGCTGGTGATCAGCGCCTGCAGCGCAGTCTGGCTGCCGAAAACGGCCTCGATCAGGTGCAGCAGTTCAACCAGAAAGTGGAACACGTAGACACCCTGGGCGGCAATCAGGCCGACGTACAGGGGCAGCTGCAGCCAGCGACTGGCGAAAATGAAGTTCGGAATCGGCCGCAGCGGCGAGACTTTGTCGGAGTTGATTTTGGGTTCTGACATGAATTTGAGGGTTTGTACGGATTTTGCGAATTGTAGGCGGGCTCGGAGGGCCTGCCGCTTGAGGTAATCTGTAAGCTTGGTGCCAGTCAGTCGAATGTAAGTGCCAAATATGACATTAGCACGCATTGCATTCAAACCCGAGGAGACAAGCCATCATGAACGCGCCCTTATCTGCCATCGAATCCACACTGGTCGAAAACCGGGTGTTTCCCCCGAATCCGGCATTTGTCAAAGCTGCGCGTATTTCGGGTATGGACGCCTATCACGCGCTGTGCGCTGAAGCCGAGAAAGACTTCGAAGGTTTCTGGGCCCGGCTGGCGCGCGAAAACCTCAGCTGGAAAAAACCTTTCACCCAGACACTGGACGAGTCGAATGTCCCGTTCTACAAATGGTTTGCAGACGGTGAACTCAATGCCTCGTTTAACTGCCTGGACCGCCACCTGGGTACCGCCACCGAGAACAAGAAGGCCATCATCTTCGAGAGCGACGACGGCAAGGTGACTAACGTCACCTACAAGGAATTGCACGGCAAGGTCTGCCAGTTCGCCAATGCGCTCAAGGCCATGGGCATCAAGAAGGGCGACCGCGTCATCATCTACATGCCAATGACGGTGGAAGGCGTGGTTGCCATGCAGGCCTGCGCCCGCATAGGCGCGACCCACTCGGTGGTGTTCGGTGGCTTTTCCGCCAAGAGCCTGCAGGAGCGCATCCAGGACGCTGGCGCGGTCGCGGTGATTACGGCCAATTACCAGTTGCGTGGCGGTAAGGAGCTGCCGCTCAAGGCCATCGTGGATGAAGGGATCGCCATGGGCGGCTGCGAGTCCATCAAGAATGTGATCGTCTACCAGCGCACCTCCACCGTCTGCAACATGGTGACCGGGCGCGACAGCCTGATGCACGATGTCACCGCCAAGCAGCCGGCCACCTGCGAGCCGGAATTCGTGGGCGCCGAGCATCCGCTGTTCATCCTGTACACCTCCGGCTCGACCGGCAAGCCCAAAGGCGTGCAACACAGCACGGGTGGTTATCTGCTCTGGGCCAAGTTGACGATGGACTGGACCTTCGACATCCAGCCTTCCGACGTGTTCTGGTGCACGGCCGACATCGGCTGGATCACCGGTCATACCTATGTGGCCTATGGGCCGCTGGCCGCGGGCGCCACCCAAGTCATCTTCGAAGGCATTCCCACCTACCCGAATGCCGGACGCTTCTGGCAGATGATCGAAAAACACAAGGTCAGCATTTTCTACACGGCGCCCACCGCGATCCGTTCGCTCATCAAGGCCGCCGAGGGCGACGAAAAAATCCACCCGGCCCGTTCTGATTTGAGCAGCCTGCGCATTCTCGGTACGGTGGGCGAGCCCATCAACCCTGAGGCCTGGATGTGGTACTACAAAAATGTGGGCGGCAAGCGCTGCCCGGTGGTGGACACCTTCTGGCAGACCGAAACCGGCGGCCACATGATCACTCCGCTGCCGGGTGCGACACCGCTTGTGCCCGGCAGTTGCACCCTGCCGCTGCCCGGCATCATGGCGGCCATCGTTGATGAACTGGGCAAGGACGTGCCCAACGGTTCCGGCGGCATGTTGGTCGTCAAGCGCCCGTGGCCCTCGATGATCCGTACCATCTGGAACGATCCCGAGCGTTTCAAGAAGAGCTATTTTCCCGAGGAAATGGGTGGGAAAATCTACCTCGCAGGCGACGGCGCAGTGCGCAGCACCGATCGCGGTTATTTCCGCATCACCGGGCGTATTGACGACGTGCTCAACGTGTCGGGCCACCGCATGGGGACGATGGAGATTGAGTCGGCGCTGGTGTCGCATTCCGCGCTGGTGGCCGAGGCTGCTGTGGTGGGCCGACCCGACGACCTGACGGGCGAGGCGATCGTGGCTTTTGTGGTGCTCAAGCGCTCGCGGCCCACGGGTGAGGAGGCCAAGGCGATTGCCAAGGAGCTGCGCGACTGGGTCGGCAAGGAGATCGGACCGATTGCCAAGCCCAAGGACATCCGCTTTGGCGACAACCTGCCCAAAACGCGCAGCGGAAAAATCATGCGACGCCTGCTGCGCGGCATCGCCAAGGGCGAGGCCATCACCCAGGACACCTCCACCCTGGAAAACCCCGCCATCCTCGATCAGCTGTCTGAAAGACAGTGAGGGAGGGCGGCGCAAGCCGCGTCAGCGAAGCTGTGGTGGGGATGGAGGACACTCATATCGCGAAGCGATGTGATGTGGCCACAAAACCCCGCCATCCTCGATCAGCTGTCTGAAAGACAGTGAGGGAGGGCGGCGAAGCCGCGTCAGCGAAGCTGTGGTGGGGATGGAGGACACTCATATCGCGAAGCGATGTGATGTGGTCACAAAACCCCGCCATCCTCGATCAGCTGTCTGAAAGACAGTGAGCAGGCGACCATGAAAAAGCCCGCTTCAAGCGGGCTTTTTTTGAGCTGGTGAGCCGCAGAGATTATTTCTGCGTCAGCACCCAGGTGGCCAGCTTCTTGGCTTCGTCGGCATTGACCTGTGCATTGGCCGGCATGGGTACTGGACCCCAGACACCGGCACCGCCTTTGACGATTTTTGCAGCCAGCTTGTCAACTGCGTCTTTCTGGCCAGCATATTTGGCCGCCACGTCCTTGTAGGAAGGGCCGACCAGCTTCGTGGCCACGGCATGGCAGGCCATGCAGTTTTTGGCGGTGGCCAGTTGCAGGTCCGCCAGGGCCGGCGTGGAAACGGCAAAGCCGGCAGCCAGCGAAGCAATCAGTATGCAGAGACGTTTCATCGTTAACCTCATGGATAGAGTTGTAGATTCGGGTACAGTCAATCAACGTTATTGTAGTGGGGCAGGTTGACCTTGCTGTGTAAAGGTCAAGCCCGGATTTTCAGGAGTCAGCCATGTATTTTTTACTCATCGGCATCATCGGCATTGCATTGAAGTATCTGGAAGTGGCGCCGGTGGCGGGCTGGCCCTGGTGGGTCGTTCTGGCGCCGTTCGGGCTGGCCGTGCTTTGGTGGTGGTGGGCCGATAAATCGGGCTACACCGAAAAAAAGGCCATGGAAAAAATGGAAGTACGCAGGCAGGCGCGAGTCGACAAGCAACGCGATGCGATGGGGATGCTCAAAAGACGGAAGTAGAGCCCCCACGGTTGCTCACTGCGTGTAGCGCCCTGCCCCCCGAGGGGGCCGCTGCGCCTGCGGGCCGGCGGAGCCGGACCCGCGGCCCCTGCTTGCAGGGAGCGCCGCTCGCTACGCTCCGGCGCAAAAAAAGGCCCTTACCGCTTCATTGAGAGCGCGTTTGCTGCAATCTCAATAATCGTCGAGTACCGCGCCCTTGCTGGCGCTGGACGCGTTGAATGCAAATTTCGCTTGAACGCCGCGCATGTAACGCGGCAGGGGCGCTTTCCAGCCCACTTTGCGTTTGGCCAGTTCGTCATCGCTGATGTTCAGTTGCAGTAGCAGCTGTTTGGCATCAATCGTGATGGAGTCACCTTCCTTGATGAAGGCGATGTTGCCGCCGGCTGCCGCTTCCGGTGCGACGTGGCCGACCACCATGCCCCAGGTGCCGCCCGAAAAGCGGCCGTCGGTGATGAGGCCGACGCTTTCGCCCAGGCCTGCGCCGATCAGCGCACCGGTAGGTGCGAGCATTTCGGGCATGCCGGGGCCACCTTTGGGGCCGAGGTAACGCAACACCATCACGTCGCCCGCCTTGATCTTGCCGGCCAGAATAGCTGCGAGTGCTGACTGCTCGTCGTCGAAGACACGCGCCGGGCCGGTCATCACCGGGTTTTTCAGGCCGGTGATCTTGGCGACGCAGCCTTCGGGCGAGAGGTTGCCCTTGAGAATGGCCAGGTGGCCCTGTTTGTACATGGGCTTGTCGATAGGGCGAATCACGTCCTGGTCGGCGCGCGGGACGTCGGGAACACCTTTGAGCACTTCTGCAATGGTTTGGCCACTGATGGTCAAACAGTCACCATGCAGCAAGCCCGCAGCCAGAAGCGTCTTCATGACCTGCGGAATGCCACCGGCCTTGTGCAGGTCCACCGCGAGGTATTTCCCGCTGGGTTTTAGGTCGCAGAGCACAGGTGTTTTCTGGCGCACGCGCTCAAAGTCGTCAATGGTCCAGTCCACTTCAGCGGCGTGAGCAATCGCCAGGAAATGCAGCACGGCATTGGTCGAACCGCCGGTGGCCATGATCACGGCAACGGCGTTTTCAATCGCCTTTTTGGTGACGATGTCGCGTGGCTTGATGTTCTTTTTGATGGCCTCCACCAGCACCTTGGCCGATTCCCTGGCCGAGTTGGCTTTTTCGTCGTGCGGGTTGGCCATGGTCGACGAGTAGGGCAGAGAGATGCCCAGCGCCTCGAAAGCGGACGACATGGTGTTGGCCGTGTACATGCCGCCGCAACTGCCGGTACCGGGGATGGCGCGGCGCTCGATTTGCAATAGGTCTTCATCACTCATGCGGCCTGCCGAATGTTCGCCCACGGCCTCGAACACGCTGACGATGTTCAGGTCCTTGCCCTTGTAATGGCCTGGCAGGATGGTGCCGCCGTAGACGTAAATGGCTGGCACATTGGCACGCAGCATGCCCATCAGGCCACCGGGCATGTTCTTGTCGCAGCCGCCGACCACCAGCACGCCGTCCATCCATTGGCCCTGCACGCAGGTCTCGATGCAGTCGGAGATCACTTCGCGGCTGACCAGCGAATATTTCATGCCTTCGGTGCCCATGGCCATGCCGTCGGAAATGGTGGGCGTGCCGAAGACCTGCGCGTTGCCGCCGGCCTCCTCGATGCCTGCAATGGCCGCGTCGGCCAGTTTTTGCAGGCCGCTGTTGCAGGGCGTGATGGTGCTGTGGCCGTTGGCCACGCCGACCATAGGTTTCTTGAAGTCGCTGGATTCATAACCCATGGCGTAGTACATCGAGCGGTTGGGCGCCCGGGATGTGCCTTCAGTGATGTTCTTGCTGCGGCGGTTGATCGCGTCGCCGATGCTGTCTTTGTCCTGCTGTGTCATGGGTGTCTCTGCTGTGGGGGGTTGGCAAAAAGGTGAGTATGCGCTGCCTTTTTGTGTTGTTCCAATATATTTATGAAGCTGTATTAATATGCATGGGATATGACAACACCAGCCATTGAACTCCGACTTTGGCGCCAGTTTGCGGCAGTGGCCGAGGAACTTCACTTCGGCCGTGCCGCAGCACGGTTGCATATGACGCAACCGCCGCTGACCCAGGCGATTGCCCATCTGGAAGCGCTGCTCGGGGTGCGCCTGTTTGACCGCACCAAGCGCAGTGTGCGCATGACCGACGCCGGCGAGGCGCTGTTGCCGCAGGTGTTGGATTTGCTGGCACGGGCGCAGGCATTGCCTGCGCAGGCACGGGCAGCTGCAGCAGGGGAGGTGGGCCGCCTGCGGTTGGCTTTTGTATCTACCGCTGGTTTTTCACTGCTGCCCGAATGGGTCAGGCTTTTTCGTGAGCAGTATCCGCGCGTCCAGCTGGAGCTGCTGGAGGCCACCGGTGACACGCAGCTGCAGGCCTTCGAGCGCCATGAAATAGACGCCGGCATCATGCTGCACTCGCCTGGTTTTGCACCGGTGGGGCTGGAACGTCGCCTGATTGCCCGGGAGCCCCTGGTGTTGGCGCTTGCTGCGGAGCACCCGCTTGCCGCCAAAACGGCCTTGACGGTGGACGACGTGTTGGACCAGCAACTGGTGATTTTTCCACGCCGGATATTGCCGTCGCTTTACGATGCCATTTTTGCGATGTACCACGCCGCGGGGCAGTTGCCGCAGGTTGCGCAGGAGGCGATCCAGATGCAGACCATCGTCAACCTGGTTTCTGCCGGGCTTGGCATCGCCTGGGTGCCCGAGAGTGTCAGGCAGTTCCAGCGCTCTGGGGTTGTTTACCGAAGCGTTGCCGCAGGAAAACCGGGGGCCAAGGTGGCGGGCCGTGTTGTCCGGCCCGTGGTTCCCGGATGTGAAACCAGCCTGGTCTGGCCAGCAGGCGATGCCAGTCCTGCATTGGAGCGCTTGATGGCTTTTATCGGCGAATCGCCCGATGGAATGCCTCATCTGCCTCACGCTGTCGACGAGCCGCAACCGCACTTTGTTGCTGCTGGCGTTCTGAGGCGCTGAGTTCGCGCTGTTCCATCCTGCGTTGGGCTATTTCCCCCGCACTGCTGCAGCGCGCGCCGTGGTTGGCTTCGCAGTTGGCAATGATTTGCTGGTTGCTGCTCCCCGCGGACGCCGGTGTCGACTTTCGCAGGCCACCGGAAGGCGAAGGCATGGCCTGGCGTGACGAACGCGCTGCTGCGTTGGCACGATCCGCGGCTTGCGCGCGCGCATTGGCCGCTGCGTTTTCCGCTGCCCAATTCTTGGATCCGGTAGTTGCACCGCCGTTGCCGTAAAGCACGCCTGGCTCGCCTTTCACTGGCGTGCCGCTGGTTGGTGCTTCTGCTGCCGTGGGCATGGCAGGGGCCCGCAGGAGTAGTTTTTCGCCGCTACCGCCTTGAGCTGCGCAAGGTGTTTGCGAAAACACTTTTTTACCGCCGGCATCGATGCACTGGTACACCTGCGCCCCTGCGTGTTGCGCGAAGAACAGGCCGACCAGGCCAGTAACAGTGGTGAGGTAGAAAGACTGGCAAAACTGGCGCATGGCTTGATCCGATGTGGCGGTGCCCGCAGTCTAAACCGGCGCTGCCTGCATGTAAGCCTTTTCCTACCGGGCTTGCGTGCAAAATACCGCCATGCTCATTCATCCCCAAATCGATCCCGTCGCCCTGCAGCTTGGCCCACTGGCCATTCACTGGTATGGCTTGACCTACCTGGCCGCGTTTGGCTTGTTCTTGTTTCTGGGGATTCGCCGGCTGCGGCATGAGCCGTATGCATCAATGTCGGGTGCTGCCGCCTGGAGCCGCAGGGATATTGAGGACATTCTGTTTCTCGGAGTCATGGGCGTAGTGCTTGGCGGACGCATTGGTTATTGCCTCTTTTACAAGCCTGGCTATTACCTGGCACACCCGCTGGAGATACTGTATGTCTGGCAGGGTGGCATGAGTTTTCATGGCGGCCTGCTGGGCGTGCTGGTTTCGCAGGTCTGGTTTGCACGCACCCGGCAAAAACCGTGGCTGCAGGTGATGGACCTGGTGGCGCCCTGTGTGCCGACCGGGCTGGCGGCGGGGCGGGTCGGCAACTTCATCAACGGCGAGCTGTGGGGGCGTTTCAGCAGCCCGGACCTTCCTTGGGGCATGGTTTTCAGGCAAAGCGGTTCAATGTTGCCGCGCCACCCCTCGCAGGTCTACCAGTTTCTGCTGGAGGGGCTGTTGCTCTTCGTGCTGCTGTGGCTGTATGCACGCAAGCCGCGCAAGACCGGGCAGGTGTCGGCGGCGTTTCTCGCCGGTTACGGCGTGTTCCGTTTCATTGCCGAATTTTTCCGCGAGCCGGACGATTTCCTTGGGGTGCTGGCGCTCGGCATGAGCATGGGCCAGTGGTTGTGTCTACCGATGATCGCGGCCGGTGCCTGGCTCTGGTTGTGGGCTGAAAAACGGGGTTAGCCCATACCAGACGTACATGGTTTGCTATCGTTAATATAGCGAAAAGCAACCGTAAGGGGGCAATCAGCGGCAGCAAGACCCGTCTCTGCGGTCCGGCCTGCGGGTTTTTACCTGTGGTTTTATGTACCAACACTCTTGCAAGGGCGCTTCTAATCTTTAATAATTACCTGTAATTATAGGAAATTATGACAATTCAAGCGATTCAGCTCAAAGGATTTGCAGCCAGTGCCTTCCGGCGCGGCCTCTGTTCACCGGCGTATGGCCTTCACTTCTGCAGGGCGGACTGACACCATGCGCCTCGTCCAGAGCTCACTGCACCAGGAAGTCGCGGCCACGCTGCGTGAGCAGATTTTTGCCGGGGTGTTCGCTCCTGGCAGTTTTCTGGACGAGCTGGTGTTGTGCGAGCGGTTGCAGATTTCGCGTACACCGCTGCGCGAGGCACTCAAAGTGCTCACGGCAGAGGGGTTGTTGCGGCACGAGCCGCGGCGCGGCTGTTTCATCAGCGAGGTCACCGAGAAAGACCTGGACGATATTTTCCCGGTGATTGCGCTGTTGGAAGGGCGTTGTGCCTATGAAGCGGCGCGCAATGCCACCGATGCAGACCTGGAAGCCTTGACCCGACTGCACGAGCGCCTGGCCAGCCATGCCCAGGCGGGCCGTATCAATGACTATTACGAGACCAACTTCGCCATCCACGAGGCCATCATCACGCTGGCGGACAACCGCTGGCTCGCCACCGCCATTGCGGATTTGCGCAAGATTCTCAAGCTCGCCCGTTCACAGCAACTCCATGCGCCGGGTCGGCTGGCGCAGAGCTTGTTCGAGCACATGGCGGTGTTTGCTGCGCTCAAGGCGCGCGACAGCGAAGGTGCCGACGCGGCCATGCGCACCCACCTGACTCGCCAGCGCGAAGCGCTGCGCGAGCTGGCCCGCAGCCAGCGCACACGGGTGAGCGCATGAACGCGGCCGACTGGATCAATCGCAGCGTGTCCCGCTTCGCGGGCGATAAAAAACAGGCATCAAAAGAGCCCGAGGCCCTTGCGCCACCTGCGCAAGCAGCTACAAAAAAAATAGCAACTGGCGCATCGGTGGACGCACTTCCGGCAGTGCGTTCTACCCGGGAGCGCCTGAAGGCGACGCTTCGGCAAAAAGAAGAAGCCCTGTCACCCCGGGTGTTGCGCCGTACGCTGGAAGAGCTCCGGGCCATCGTCGATCCGCAAGTCAGCGAGGTCGAAGGCGGGCGCCGGGCACGCGGCGTCGCTGGCTGGTATGCAGGGGCTTCGCTCAATGAACGCCGTGACATGTGGCTGCTGATGAGCGAGCAGTTTGTGGCCGATGCGCAAAAGGTCAAGCTGGCGCAGGCCCAGTTTGCCGCAGCGGTGGGAACACCTGACGAAGCGGTGGCTGAAGTGCGCTACCGCCGGGCCACGGTCTCGCCGCGCAGGCGGCTGCTGCAGCGCTTCAGTGCCTTTCCGGAAGGATTCCGTTTCCTGGTCGACCTGCGCGCCGACATGCTGCCCTACCTCAAGGCGGACAAGCGCCTGCAGGCGCTCGATGTCGAGATGGAATACATGTTCTCGACCTGGTTCGACGTGGGCTTTCTCGATTTGCGCCGCATCAGCTGGGATTCGCCGGCATCGCTGATCGAAAAGCTGATCAAGTACGAAGCCGTGCATGACATCAAGAGCTGGGCCGATGTGAAGAACCGGCTTGACAGCGACCGCCGGTGCTATGGGTTTTTTCACCCGCGCATGCCCGATGAGCCGTTGATCTTTGTGGAAGTGGCGCTGATTGACGAGATGGCCGCCGGCATTACGCCGCTGCTGGATGAGTCGGCGGCACCGGCGGACCTGGCCAAAGCCACCAACGCGATTTTTTATTCCATCAGCAACACGCAGGCCGGTTTGCGCGGCGTGAGTTTTGGCGACTCGCTGATCAAGCGAGTGGTGGAGACCCTGTGCGCGGAATTTCCCCGGCTCAAGCACTTTGCCACCTTGTCGCCGATTCCCGGTTTTCGCCAATGGCTTGGCAAAAACGCCGGCGCCATGCTGGAAGCGCTTGATGACAAAGAGCGCGCCTTGCTGGGCCGCGCCGTCGGGTTTGAGCCGCCCACGGCGCAGCATTTTCTTACGGCAGCCGACACGGCATCCACGCTGGACGAGAAATCGCCTGTGCGCCGCATGCTGCTGCATTGCGCGGCACACTACCTGGGAAAGGCGCTGGAAGACGGCAAGCCGCTGGATCCGGTGGCGCGTTTTCATCTGGGTAACGGCGCCCGCATCGAGCGGCTGAACTGGATGGGCGATCCTTCGCCGAAAGGGCTCAAGCAGTCCTGCGGCTTGATGGTCAATTACCTTTATGACCTCAAGCGGCTGGACAAGCACAGGGCGCTGCTGTCTCAGGGGAAAATCCCCGTATCCGGTGGTATTGAGGGTTTATATATTTGATGGTGATGCAGGAATTTTTTTGATTTAACAACGACAGGAGACAGACATGACCTCGAGCTTTGACATCAACGCGTCCCGACGCGATGTGCTGCGTACCGCGGCCGCCGGCCTGGCTGCGTTTTCCCTGGGCAGCCACGCGCAATCGGGCTGGCCTGCCAAGCCCGTGACCATGATCGTGCCTTTTCCCGCAGGTGGTGGCACGGACGCTTTCGCGCGGCCCATGTCGGCGCAGTTTGCACGCCTGACCGGCAAGCAGCTTGTCATTGACAACCGCGGCGGCGCGGGCGGTACCCTGGGTGCCAGCATCGCGGCGAAGGCGCAGCCTGATGGCTACACGCTGTTCATGGGCGCAGTGCATCACACCATTGCCCCCAGCATGTACAAGAAGCTGGACTACGACATCGAGAAAGACCTGGTGCCGCTCATCCTGGTGGCCAGTGTGCCGCAGGTGATTGTGGTCAATCCGAAAAAGATGCCGGTCAACAACTTCAAGGAGTTTCTCGATCAGGCTCGCAGGAACCCCGGCAAGTTCAGCTACGGTTCGGCCGGCAACGGCACTTCGCATCATCTGGCGGGAGAGCTGTTCAAACAACAAAGCAAGACATTCATCACCCACATTCCCTACCGCGGCGCCGGTCCGGCCTTGCAGGGCCTGATTGCCGGTGATGTGGAAATGATGTTCGACGGGTTGGGGTCTTCGGCCAGCCACATTGCCGGCGGCCGCATCAAGGCGCTGATGGTGTCGGGCAACAAGCGCAACCCTGCGATACCGGATGTTCCCAGCGCCGCTGAGTTGGGTTTTCCGGAATACAACGTCACCACCTGGTACGGTGTATGGGGCCCCAAGGGCATGCCAGCCGACGCCCAGGCCCGAGCCATTGAGGAGATACGCAAAGCATGCAGCACCGACGAAGCCAAAGCCGTCTGGACGCGCCAAGGTGCGGAGTTCGCCGGGCTGGCGGGGCCCCAGTTTGGCAGCTTCATCAACAGCGAAATCAAGAAGTGGGCACGGGTGGTCAAGGATTCTGGTGCCCAGCTTGATTGATATGACCCTCACGCTTGTCGCTTCGCGTACTACGCTGCCCCCCGAGGGGGCTGCCCCGCCTAAGGGTGGCCTGTTGGCGGGCCTGGTCCCCGCGCTTGTCGCTGCGTGTACTGACTTGTTCCTCGCATTTCCATGACGGGTCGGGTTCTGCTGACCGTTGAGGGCTCAGTTGCAAAGGTCACCTTGTCTCATCCGGGCAAGCTCAATGCAATGTCACGCGCCATGTGGAGCCAGTTGCGCGACGTGTTTCTCGCGTTGCAGCAGCGCAGCGACGTGCGTTGCGTGCTGCTGCGCGGGGAAGGCGCGGCTTTTTGTGCAGGCGGTGATATCTCCGAATACCCAAGCTTCCGTTTTGACGAGGCCGCCTTGCGCGGTTTCCACGAAGACGAGGTCTGGGGTGGCCTGCAGGCCATGCTCGATTGCGATGTTCCCATCGTGGCGCAGATCGAGGGTGCCTGCATGGGCGCGGGCATGGAGATAGCCAGTTGCTGCGACATGCGCCTGGCCGCCGTATCGGCAAAGTTTGGCGCTCCGATTGCGAAGCTCGGTTTTCCGATGGCCCCGCGTGAGGCGGCACTGGTGATACGCGCTGCCGGCGAGTTGACGGCCCGCGAAATGCTGCTGGCTGCGGCGGTGGTAGACGCGCCCACGATGCTTCAGCGCGGGTTTTTGAATCGTGTGTTGCCTGACGTTGAAGTGGCCAATGAGGCTGCGGCGATGGCTGAACGCGTGGCCGGGCTCGCGCAGGCCGCTGCACGTCTGAATAAGCAGTCATTTCGGGCATTGGCCCTTGAAGGACGGGCGCGAGTAGCTACTGATTTGATAGCGTCGGCCTATGCCTACGCGGATTCCGCCGAGCACCGCGAGGGTGTTGCAGCATTTGTTGAAAAGCGTTCGCCGCGCTTCTAGCGCGGCCGGGCGATTCTCTGATTTTTGATTCTCAGGTAACCAAGCGATGAAAAACAACAACCTGTTTGCCGCCTTGCGCGCAGCTTTCCCGAAAGACCTCGATGCGGTGGCGGTGGAAACCGACAACGGATTGCACTATTCCTGGCGCGATATGGATCGCTCCACCGCGATGATCGCCAACCTGCTCAAGTCGCTCGATTTGCCGGAGGGCGCCCGCATTGCCGTGCAGGTTGAAAAATCGGTTGAAGCGATGATGCTCTACCTGGCCACATTGCGGGCCGGCTACGTGTTTTTGCCGCTCAACACCGCTTACCAGAGCGCAGAGATCGAATACTTCATCGGCAACGCCGAGCCGTCGGTAGTGGTGTGCGCCTCAAAGAACTTTGGCTGGGTCAGCAAGATCGCTTTCAAGGCCGGTACGCAGAATGTCTTCACGCTGGATGACGACCGCACTGGCTCGCTCCTGGAGCGAGCCGCCCACTGCAGCGACCGGCACGAGGTGGTCCAGCGCGGCGCGGATGATCTGGCGGCCATTCTCTACACCAGCGGCACCACCGGCCGCAGCAAGGGTGCCATGCTCTCGCACGGCAACATGCTGAGCAACGCGCTGGTGCTCAAGGACTACTGGGGCTGGACGGCTTCCGGAGGGCCCGAAGGCCGTGGCGACGTGCTGATCCACGCACTGCCCATCTTCCATGTGCACGGCCTGTTTGTGGCCATCCACGGCGCGCTGATCAATGGCAGCAAGATGATCTGGTTTTCAAAGTTCGACCCGAAGCTGGTGGTGCAGAAGCTGCCGGAGGCCACGGTGTTCATGGGCGTGCCTACGCTGTATGTGCGCCTGCTGGCCGAGCCGGGCCTGAACCGCGAAACCTGCCGCAACATGCGTCTGTTTGTGGCGGGGTCTGCGCCGCTGCTGATTGAAACCTTCACCGAATGGCAGGAGCGCACCGGCCACACCATCCTCGAGCGTTACGGCATGAGCGAGACGGCGATGCTGACCTCCAATCCCTACAGCGGCGAGCGGCGTGGCGGAACCGTCGGCTTTGCCTTGCCCGGCGTGAGCTTGCGTGTGCAGGACGATGACGCACAGGCATTGCCGACAGGCGAGATCGGAGGCATCCAGGTCAAAGGCCCGAACATCTTCAAGGGTTACTGGCGCATGCCCGAAAAAACGAAGGAAGAGTTCACCGCCGATGGTTACTTCAAGACTGGGGACGTCGGCAAGATCGACGAGCGCGGCTACATCACCATCGTCGGGCGCAGCAAGGACCTGATCATCAGCGGCGGCTACAACGTCTACCCGGCCGAGATCGAGGGCTACATCAATGACATGCCCGGTGTTGCTGAAAGCGCACTGGTGGGTGTGCCGCATCCTGATTTTGGCGAGGTCGGTGTGGCCATCGTGATTGCCAGGCCCGGCACGAAGCTGGAGGCCGAGCAGATCATCGCCGGGCTCAAGGCCCAGCTTGCCAACTTCAAAATCCCCAAACGTTGCTTCATCGTCAGCGAACTGCCGCGCAACACCATGGGCAAGGTCCAGAAGAACCTGCTGCGCGAGCAGCACAAGCACCTGTTTGCCTGACCGCGGGTCAGGCCGGGCTCGTGCGGTTTTTCTCGGGGAAGGTTGCCAGCGCCACGCCGGCGAGCGCCAGTGCAAAAGCCGCCAGCTGCGCTGTGCCGACCGACTCGCCGAGCACCACCACACCCACCAGCGCTGCGCTGATGGGCAGCATGACGGTGAACACACCGGCCTGGCTGGCGGGCACGCCTTTGAGCCCGGTCATCCATAACCACACGGTCCATACGCTGGCCGCCAGGGCGTAGAACAGCAACAACAGCCAGGTGCCGGACGCTACGGTGCCAAAGTCAAAACCCCAGGCCATCCACAGGCCGAAAGGCGTGACGAGTGCAAACCCCCACAGATTGATCAACGCGGTGATGCGTTTGGGGCCGAGTGCGCCGGTGAGTTTTTTGCCGATGACCGCATAGGCCGCTTCGCAGAGCACGGCACCAACGAGGAGCAAGTTGCCCAACCAGGCCAGGCTTGAAGGTGAATTGGCCTCTGGCCCTTTGATTCCGTGCGCAGACAGCTCTGTTTTTGATAGCGAGACGAGCATGATGCCCAGCACGGCGCAGGCGATGGCCAGAGCAACACGCGGGCGGATGCGTTCACCCAGGAAAATCCGGCTCAGCACCGCCACAGCGGCCGGGATGGCTGCCATGATCACGCCGGCCGCGACTGCGCTGCTCAGGCTGACACCAAACAGCATGCAGACTGAAAACAGAAAGTTGCCAAGGAAAGATTCAAGAAACAGGAGTTGCCGGATTTGCCGCGTCATCGGCACTTCATCGGCGGGCTTGCGCAGCCAGTGCAGCATGGCTGCCCCGCCAATGCCAAACCTCAACCAGGCCAGAAGGAACACCGGGAACACCGCCACCAGAGGCTTGGACAGCGCAACGTAGCTGCCCACCAGGGACATGCTGAGCGCCAGGCAGGCGTAGGCCACAATGCGATTCATCAAGCGGGCTTCTTTGTGAGTGTTGAAGGTTTCGCTGCCAGCTCTTGGTGAAACTGTTGCTACGCCTTCAGAGTGGGTGCTTTTCCGAGTCCGAAATCATGCCTTACTTTCATGCCTGAACCGACGCCTCCCTTTTCCTTTCGCCATGTCTTTGTCTACGGGACCTTGCGCCGCGGCGACGTGCGAGACATCACCAGGCTGCGTCCCGAGCCGCGTTTTATCGGCATGGCCAGTGTGGCAGGAGCGCTCTACGACCTGGGGCCTTATCCGGGCGTTGTACTTGGCGGGCCAGGTCGTGTCGTTGGTGAGGTCTATGCCATCAGTCCTGATCTCGAGAGCCAGCTTGATGCGATTGAAGAAGTCTGGCCGCAGCAGACGGGTGAATACAGCAAGCGGCAGGTGAGTGCGGTGTTGAACGAGGCTGCTGCGCCCGGTGGTGAGATGGCGCTGCAATGCCTGGTCTATGAAATCAATCCATTGCGGACCGCGGGCAAGAGGTTGATTGCGAGCGGGGATTGGCTGGACGGCCGTCTTGGTCAGGGTTAAGGAGAGGAGGGTGGAGGAAGAGGCGTCTTCTCTCGATCAGCGCGAAGCTGCCTGGTGCGTGCCAGATGCGGGATCAACCGCCAAACCAGGCTCTGAGTGAAGCCTTTGCCTGATCTTTCACTATCCGATAAAACATTTCCGCATGGTGAAATTTAAAAATGGTGCAATGCGGAAAAATTTCTCAATATAAGAATTCATTTTTCGTATCATAAAAATAATTACAAAGATCCTTGATTTTATTGATAATAAATTTTCTCTTATATAAGACATAAGAGCTTCACAAAGTCTTGTAGAAGACTTAAAGTTATCTCCAGAGCAAACGACAAAGGCATGAACAGTGCTAAGACGTTTGCCCCCTTTTTTTCAACCTCTGGAGTGACCCCATGCCACAAACCCTCACCGAACAACTGAGCCGCGAGCAGCAGATCTCCGCCCTCGAAAAAGACTGGGCGACCAACCCCCGCTGGAAAGGCATCAAACGCGGCTACAGCGCCGCCGACGTCGTGCGCCTGCGCGGCTCCTTCCCCATCGAGCACACGCTGGCCCGCCGCGGTGCTGAAAAACTGTGGGACCTCCTGCACAACGAGCCTTACGTGAACTGCCTGGGTGCGCTGACAGGCGGCCAGGCCATGCAGCAGGTCAAGGCTGGTGTCAAAGCCATTTACCTGTCGGGCTGGCAAGTTGCTGCCGACAACAACAGCTATTCCGCGATGTACCCTGACCAGTCGCTGTACCCGGTGGATTCGGTGCCAAAAGTGGTTGAGACCATCAACAATACCTTCCGCCGCGCCGACGAGATCCAGCATTCCAAAGGTATTGATGCTGGCGACAAGGGTTACATCGATTACTTCGCACCCATCGTGGCCGATGCCGAAGCCGGTTTCGGTGGTGTGCTCAACGCCTTCGAACTGATGAAAGCCATGATCAAGTCGGGCGCAGGTGGCGTGCACTGGGAAGACCAGCTGGCTTCCGTCAAAAAATGCGGCCACATGGGCGGCAAGGTGCTGTTGCCAACCCGCGAGTCCTGCCAGAAGCTGATTGCAGCGCGCATGGCAGCTGACGTCTGCGGCGTGCCTACACTGGTGATTGCCCGCACCGACGCGGAAGCCGCTGATTTGCTGACTTCCGACTACGACGAGATCGACAAGCCTTTCCTGACCGGTGAGCGTACGGCTGAAGGTTTCTACAAGACCCGCAAGGGCCTGGACCAGGCCGTGGCCCGTGCCAATGCCTATGCCCACTATGCCGACCTGGTGTGGTGCGAAACCGGCACGCCCGACCTCGACTTCGCCAAGAAGTTTGCCGACGCCGTGCACAAGGTTCACCCCGGCAAGATGCTGGCCTACAACTGCTCGCCGTCGTTCAACTGGAAGAAAAACCTGGACGATGCCACCATCGCCAAGTTCCAGCGCGAGCTCGGCGCCATGGGTTACAAGTACCAGTTCATCACGCTCGCCGGCATTCACTCCATGTGGTACAACATGTACGACCTGTCGCAGGACTACGTCAAGCGCGGCATGACGGCGTACATCGAGAAAGTGCAGGAGCCCGAGTTCGCAGCGCGCGACCGTGGCTACACCTTTGTGTCGCACCAGCAGGAAGTGGGCACCGGCTACTTCGACGAAGTCACCACAGCCATCCAGGGCGGCAAGTCCAGCGTGACTGCGCTGACCGGCTCGACCGAAGAAGAGCAGTTCCACTGAACTGAGTCACGAAGGTGACTGCCCTCTCGGGGGCGGTCCGAAGCCCGGCTGAAGCACTGTTGCTTTGCCCGGGCTTTTTTCTTGGGCATTCGGCTTTTTTCGCGTAGAGTGCGGCTGATTGGGGTCCAACAGCGGAGAGAGCACATGTCAGAAGCCACCATGGGATTCAAGCGTACGCCGTGTCCGGATTGCAATGGCACGGGCGAACTGCGCATCGACAGCGAAAACATCAACGAGAATTTCGAGGTCGAAAAACAGACAGTCATCACTGAGTGCCCGCGCTGCCTGGGACTCACCTTTTTGCCGCCCGGCTCGCCTGAGCCGGCCTGAACCCGAAGCTGCCGTAAAATAGCGCCATGCAATCAATCAAGCTGGAAACAGGAAGGATCGCGCGGGTTATGACACCGCGAACTACGACCACGCCTTCAGTTTGGAGTCATCTCGGGCGCTAGCCGCATCCCCAGGTGATTTGTAGCTACTGAATTAATAGCATACCTCCAGCCTAAACCCATTCAAAGCGCGGCAGTTACCGCGCTTTTTTCATTTCCAGAGCCAAACATCATGATCAAAATTACGCTGCCAGACGCCTCGATCCGTGAATTTCCCCAGCCTGTGACGGTGGCCGAGGTCGCTGCGTCCATTGGTGCCGGCTTGGCCAAGGCTGCGCTGGGCGGCAAGGTCAACGGCAAAGTGGTGGATACCAGCTACCTCATTTCAGTCGACAGCCCGCTTTCCATCATCACGGCCAAGGACCCGGAAGGCTTGGACATGATTCGCCACTCGACGGCTCACCTGCTGGCCTATGCGGTCAAAGAGCTGTTTCCGGATGCGCAGGTCACCATCGGCCCGGTCATCGAGAACGGCTTCTTCTACGATTTTTCCTACAAACGGCCATTTACGCCGGAAGACTTGGCTGCCATTGAAAAGAAGATGACCGAGCTGGCGGCCAAAGACGAACCGGTGACTCGCCGCGTGTTGCCGCGTGACGAGGCGGTGGCTCACTTCAAGGAAATCGGCGAGCACTACAAGGCCGAGATCATCGCCAGTATTCCGGCCAATGAAGATGTGTCGCTGTACCGGGAGGGCAAGTTCGAAGACCTGTGCCGCGGCCCGCACGTGCCCAGCACCGGCAAGCTCAAATTCTTCAAGCTCATGAAGCTGGCTGGCGCCTACTGGCGCGGCGACCACAACAACGAGATGCTCCAGCGCGTGTACGGCACGGCTTGGGCCACAAAGGACGAGCTGCAGCAATACCTGACGATGCTTGAAGAGGCCGAAAAGCGCGACCACCGCAAGCTGGGCCGCGAGCTTGATCTGTTCCACATCGACGACCACGCGCCCGGACTGGTGTTCTGGCACCCCAAGGGCTGGACGGTGTGGCAGGGCGTCGAGCAGTACATGCGCAAGGTCTACCAGGACAACGGCTACCAGGAGGTCAAGGGACCGCAGGTGATCGACAAGACGCTGTGGGAAAAAACCGGGCACTGGGACAAGTACCGCGACAACATGTTCACGACGGAGTCGGAGAAGCGCGAATACGCGCTCAAACCAATGAACTGCCCGGGCCATATCTTGATCTTCAAGCAGGGCATCAAAAGCTACCGCGATTTGCCGCTGCGTTACGGCGAGTTTGGTCAGTGCCACCGCAACGAGCCCTCGGGCGGCCTGCACGGCATCATGCGCGTGCGTGGCTTCACCCAGGACGATGGCCATATCTTCTGCACCGAAGAGCAGATCCTCAAGGAATGCGTGGATTACACGACCCTGCTGCAGAAGGTCTACACCGACTTTGGCTTCAAGAACATCATCTACAAGGTCGCGACGCGGCCTGACGCGCGCATCGGTTCCGACGAAAGCTGGGACAAGGCCGAACATGCGCTGATGGAAAGCTTGCGCGCTTCAGGTTGCGAGTTCGAAATCGCTCCCGGCGACGGCGCGTTCTATGGCCCGAAGATTGAATACACACTAAAGGACGCAATTGGCCGGCAGTGGCAGTGCGGCACCATGCAGGTCGATTTTTCGATGCCGGAGCGGCTCGACGCCGAATACGTGGGCGAAGATGGCGCCCGGCATCGCCCCGTTATGCTGCACCGGGCCATTGTTGGCAGCCTGGAGCGTTTTATCGGAATTTTGATCGAGGAACATGCCGGCGCGCTGCCCACCTGGCTGGCGCCGGTACAGGTTTCGGTGCTCAATATCACCGATGCGCAGGCTGATTACTGTCGTGAAATAGCTAAAAGGCTTCAAAATCAAGGGCTTAGGGTCAACCTGGACCTGCGCAACGAGAAAATTACGTATAAAATACGGGAGCACTCAATGCAAAAGCTGCCTTACATCCTGGTCGTGGGCGACAAGGAGAAGGAAGCCGGAGCGGTTGCGGTGCGGGCCCGGGGTAACAAAGACCTTGGCGTCATGTCACTCGAAGCCTTTGCCCAAACGATTGCTTCTGACATTACCCAAAAAGCCTGATTTTTGACTGTTTGTTAATGATCTTGGCCATTCGTCCTTGCTGGACGGGCGCAAGCAGCTATAGCTTTTATAGCAATTGTTAAAAGGATTAGAACCATCGCTACTGAATTTCGTGACCGCCGTCACCGCGAAGAACGCAAGCACCGCTTGAACCGTGAAATCATGGCCCCCGAAGTACGACTGACCGGGCCCGACAATGAGCCGCTGGGTGTTGTCACCACGATGGAAGCCTTGCGCCTTGCCGGTGAATATGACGTGGATCTGGTTGAAATCTCTCCCACGGCGGTGCCGCCGGTGTGCAGATTGATGGATTACGGCAAATTCAAATACGCTGAGCAGAAGAAGGCCGCGGACGCGAAATCCAAGCAAAAAGTGATCGAGGTCAAGGAAATCAAGTTCCGGCCCGGTACCGATGATGGTGACTACAACATCAAATTGCGCAACATCAAGCGCTTTTTGGAAGAAGGCGACAAGTGCAAGATTACCTTACGCTTTCGCGGTCGGGAGATCACGCACCAGGAACTGGGTCTGGCCCTGCTGGCGCGTATCCGCGACGAGTTGGCTGATTTGATTGTGGTGGAGCAGTTTCCCAAGCTCGAAGGCCGGCAGATGGTCATGATGATCGCGCCGGGCAAGAAGAAGGTGGCTGCCAAGCCCGCTGCGGCGCCTGCGGAGGCAGCGCCAGTGGCACCGACAAGCGCTTGAGGCGGTTGTCGAAAAGTGAGTTCAGCCTGACGGTGTAGCCACCGGCAGGTTTTTCAGGGATGCGAAAGCATTCCCGGAAAGCAGGTAAAACTGCTTTCCAAAGGTGGCGGCGTAAAAGTTGCCGCCAAGTGGCGAATTTAAAACTCGCCACTGACAAGTGGCTCGGGGCCATCAAGTCTGCGGAAGGTTCGCAGCGCCTCACGAGCACAAATGAAAAGGAGCATTTAAATGCCCAAAATGAAGACCAAGAGCAGCGCGAAGAAACGTTTTCGCGTTCGTCCGGGTGGTACCGTCAAGCGCGGCCAAGCCTTCAAACGTCACATTCTGACCAAGAAGACCACCAAAAACAAACGCCATCTGCGTGGCGCAGTTGCTGTTCATGAGACCAATATGGGTCACATGGCACAGATGCTGCCCGGCATGGGCATTTAATTAACGACGAACAAGGAGTACTCACATGCCTCGCGTCAAACGTGGTGTAACGGCTCGCGCCCGCCACAAAAAAGTTTTAGCCCTTGCAAAAGGTTTCCGCGGCCGCCGCGGCAATGTCTATCGCATCGCCAAAGAAGCGGTGATGAAGGCCGGGCAATATGCCTACCGTGACCGCCGTACCAAGAAGCGCGTGTTCCGTCAGCTCTGGATTGCGCGTATCAACGCCGCCAGCCGCTCATTCGGCATGACATACAGCCAGTTCGCCAACGGCCTGAAAAAAGCCGGCATCGAGATCGATCGCAAGGTCCTTTCCGACATGGCGATTCACGACAGCGCTGCTTTTGGCGCCATCGTGGAGCAGGTCAAGGCCAAGCTTGCTGCCTGATTTTTGAGGGGCGATCAGCTATTGAATTGATAGCTGGTTGCGCACAAAAGACGAGGGCTGGAGCTTGAAAAGGCTCTGGCCCTTTTTCTTTGTCCGCGCTGCAGGCGAGGTAGCCGGGCGGTTTGGCAATTTACAAGAAATTTATGAACGAACTCGATGCTCTCGTGGATGCGGCGACAACCAGTTTTGCCCAGGCTGTCACGCCAGCCGATCTGGAAAACGCCAAGGCGCAATTTCTCGGCAAGTCCGGCCGCATCACGGAGCTGATGAAGGGCCTGGCAGCACTGCCTGTGGAAGAGAAAAAAACACGCGGTGCTGCCATCAACCTGGCCAAGCAGGGCGTTGAAGCTGCGCTGACTGCACGCCGCCAGGCGCTGGCGGATGCAGAGTTGCAGGTGCAGCTCAAGGCCGAGGCGCTGGATGTTTCGCTGCCGGGCCGCCAGCGGCCGACCGGCGGCCTGCACCCGGTCTCCCTGACGCTGGAGCGCATCGAGGCCATCTTCGGCTCCATGGGCTTTGATGTGGCCGAAGGCCCGGAGATCGAAACCGACTGGTTCAACTTCACCGCGCTGAACACGCCGGAAGACCACCCAGCCCGCTCCATGCACGACACCTTCTATGTTGAAGGCGGCACGGAAACCGCACCCAACCTGCTGCGCACGCACACCAGCCCGATGCAGATCCGTTACGCCGTTCAGCACGTCAAGAAGCACAAGGTGCTGATAACTGCCGGCGGCGTGATGCCCGAGATTCGTGTGATCGCGCCGGGCCGTACCTACCGCGTGGACAGCGATGCCACGCACTCGCCGATGTTCCACCAGTGCGAAGGCCTGTGGGTAGGCCAGAACGTCAGTTTCAAGGACCTGAAAGTCGTGTTCACCGACTTCTGCCGTACCTTCTTCGAAAGTGACGATCTGGTGCTGCGCTTTCGCCCCAGCTTTTTCCCCTTCACCGAGCCGAGCGCTGAGATCGACATCCAGTTCCAGGCCGGTCCGCTGGCCGGCCGCTGGCTGGAGGTGGCCGGCTCTGGCCAGGTGCACCCGAACGTGGTGCGCAACATGGGTCTGGACCCCGAGCACTACATCGGTTTTGCCTTCGGCATGGGTCCGGACCGCTTGACCATGCTGCGGTACGACGTCAACGATTTGCGGCTGTTTTTTGACGGTGACCTGCGCTTTCTCTCGCAATTCCAGTAATTCATTGGGACTGATTAAAAATGCAATTTCCTGAATCCTGGTTGCGTGAATTCTGCAATCCACCGCTGAGCACCGAACAGCTCGCTGAAACCCTGACGATGGCCGGACTGGAAGTGGAGGAGCTCAAACCGGTGGCTCCGCCTTTCAGCAAGATCGTGGTCGGAGAAATCCGCGAGGCGGTGCAGCATCCAGATGCCGACCGTCTGCGTGTCTGCCAGGTTGACGTGGGGCAGGGCGCCCTGCTCAACATCGTTTGCGGCGCGCCCAATGCGCGAGTCGGCATCAAGGTGCCATGCGCGCTGGTGGGCGCCGAGCTGCCTCCCGGTGAAGATGGCAAACCTTTCCTGATCAAGGTCGGCAAGCTTCGTGGTGTGGAAAGCCAGGGCATGTTGTGCTCGGCTCGCGAACTCAAGCTCTCCGAAGACCACGGCGGACTGCTTGAGCTGGCCTCGGATGCAGCGGTGGGCCAGGATATCCGTGAACACCTCAAGCTCGACGACACGCTGTTCACCCTCAAGCTCACGCCCAACCTGGCGCATTGCCTGAGCGTTTACGGTGTGGCGCGCGAAGTCGCTGCGCTCACGGGTGCACCGCTTCAAACGCCTGTCATCCCGGCCGTGGCCGCGACCGACGCCACGAAGTTGCCAGTCAAGATCAGCGCGCCCGATTTGTGCGGCCGCTTTTCGGGGCGTGTGGTGCGCAACGTCAATACAAAGGCCGTCACGCCGCAATGGATGGTGGATCGCCTGGCTCGCTGCGGCCAGCGCAGTGTTACCGCGCTGGTGGATATTTCGAACTATGTGATGTTCGAACTGGGTCGGCCCTCACACATCTTTGACCTCGACAAGATCCATGGCGGCCTCGACGTCCGCTGGGGCAAGCCCGGCGAGACGCTCAAGCTGCTCAACGGGAACACCGTCACAGTTGACGAAAAAGTTGGCGTCATTGCCGACAACGCGCAGGTTGAGTCGCTGGCAGGCATCATGGGTGGTGACGCGACGGCGGTGTCTGATGACACGAAGCACGTCTACGTCGAAGCTGCCTTCTGGTGGCCCAAGTCGATTGCCGGACGCTCACGCCGCTACAACTTTTCCACCGATGCTGGCCACCGCTTCGAGCGCGGTGTAGATCCCGGCCAGACCGTGGAGCACATCGAACGTATCACCCAGCTGATCATTGACATTTGCGGCACGCCGGAAACCGTGTGCGGCCCCATGGACGACCAGCAGGTCAATGTACCGAAAGCGGCACCCGTCACCTTGCGTGTGGCGCGTGCGGCAAAAGTGATCGGCATGCCGCTCACGCAGGCGCAATGCCTTGATGCCCTTCAGCGTCTCGGCCTGCCGGTGTCGCAAGGCGATGGCACGCTGACGGTGACCCCGCCAAGCTATCGCTTTGACCTGCAGATCGAGGAAGACCTGATCGAGGAAGTGGTGCGCATGGTGGGTTATCAGCAACTGCCCACCACACCGCCATTGGCGCCCATCACCTCGCGCATACGCCCCGAAGCCAGACGCAGTCCCTTTGCCGTGCGCCGCGCGCTGGCTGCGCTGGGCTACCAGGAAACCATCAATTTCAGTTTTGTCGAAGAACGCTGGGAGCACGAGCTCGCCGGTAACCCGAATCCCATCAAGCTGCTCAACCCGATTGCCAGCCAGATGAGCGTGATGCGCTCGTCCCTGCTCGGCTCGCTGTTGCAGGTGCTCAAGTTCAACCTGGACCGCAAGGCCGGCCGGGTCAATGTATTTGAACTCGGACGGGTTTTCTTGCGCGATGCACGCAGCCAGAACACTGACACCACCGTCGCCGGTTTTGACCAGCCCATGCGGGTGGCGGGTCTGGCTTATGGGCCGCGCGAGACTCTGCAGTGGGGTACCTCCGACAAGGGCGTCGATTTCTTCGACGTCAAGGGTGATGTGCAGGCTTTGCTGGCACCCTTGCAGCCGGTGTTTGCGCCGGCAACCCATCCAGCCATGCATCCGGGACGCTGTGCCAGCGTGACCCTGAACGGTGTGGCGGTCGGCTTTGTGGGTGAGTTGCATCCGCAGTGGCGTCAGGGCTACGAGCTGGCTCAGGCGCCCATTGTTTTCGAGCTGGCACTCGATGCCGTGCTGCAACGTCCCGTGCCCAGTTTCCAGCCGGTGAGCAAGCTCCAGCCCGTTGAGCGGGACATTGCAGTCATTGTTGCCGAAGCGGTGACGCATTCGGCGCTGATGGCAGCGATTGAGGGTGCCGACACGCGCGGCCTGCTCAAATCGGCCACGCTGTTCGATATCTACCGTCCGCAACAGGCCAATGCCGCGATGCAGCTCGGCGAAAAAAGCCTGGCTGTGCGCTTGGTGCTTGGCAGCGACGAAGCTACACTGACCGACGAGCAAATTGAGGCGGCGATCAAGGCCGTGCTTGAGAATCTTGGTAGCGGCCTGCAGGCGCGTTTGCGTGCCTGAGGCTGGAGGCCACAAGAACAATGAACAGCGAGGAGCGTGCCGTGGAATTTTCCGTTGAAAGTCTTGAGAGCCCTGCGCTGACCAAGGCCCATCTTGCAGAGCTACTGTTCGAACAGATCGGCCTGAACAAGCGTGAATCCAAGGACATGATTGACGCCTTTTTCGACCTGATTTCCGACAGCCTGGTCGACGGCAACGATGTCAAAATTTCCGGTTTCGGTAATTTCCAGATTCGCACCAAGGCGCCGCGCCCGGGGCGAAACCCGCGCACTGGCGAGTCCATTCCGATTCGAGCGCGCCGTGTGGTGACTTTTCACGCCAGTCATAAACTCAAAGAGCAGATCCAGGGAGAAACGGGTACTGCTCCAGTTTGACATTGCTTGAGCCAGGGCTAGCGCGCTGAGATCTGCGCCGAGTTGTTCCTGCATACGATCTTCGTACCCAGGGTTGCTCAGACTTTGCTCTCAATTTCGTAGCCGCTGGCGCCCGTGAAATAGGGGGAGAAGGCCAAATTGGCAAAATAAAACCCGCCGAAGCGGGTTGTTGCCGAGCACGATGGCTTACTTCTTCGCAGCGCTCGCTGCAGCTTTAGGTGAGTCAGCTTTCGCATCTGCCTTGGGCATCACCGCAGCTTTTGCGTCTTTTGCCGTTTCTTTTACTGCCTCTTTGGTGGCAATGGCTGCGCCTTTAACGGCATCTTTGGTCGCAACAGCTGCATCCTTGGCTTTTTCCGTGACTGGCTTGTTTATTTTCTTCTCCGCTTTTTTGTCTGCTTTTGCATCGGCTTTGGTTTCTGCCTTGGCGCTGACTTTGTAGCTGGTGCCGTTGACGGTCAGGCCATCGGCGGAGAAAGTGGCGGCGCTGTCGGTGCCTACACCTTTGACGCGTGTCACAAAGTCATTCCAGTCTTTGAAGGGGGCTTTCTTGCGCTCGGAGATGATGAGGGCGGACTTGACGGGACCAATGCCCTTGATGCTGTCGAGTTCGGCAGAGGTGGCGGTGTTGACCTCCACCGCGGCGAAGGCCATCGCGACGTACATGGTGGCGATAAAGGCCAGCAATTTTTTGAACATCAGGAAACTCCTCAAATGGATTGGTGAAGCAGGGGCGCCATCCTGTGAATCAGGATGTCCACCTTGATAACGGTTGTCGGAAATGCGGCGTTGACCGGTCTGTGAAACTGAAATACAGAATAGCGCTTAAATGCTGCTTGAGAGAGCCTTCATGTAAGCAGCTACACCCGTCTGGACGTCTGCAAACGAATGCTTACATCCGGCCGCGCGCAGAGCCGTCAGATCAGCCTGGGTGTAGCTCTGGTATTTGCCGACGAGGGCGGGCGGGAAGTCAATGTAGTCGATCAGGCTGCCGTGTGCAGCTTCCTGCAGCGTCAGGGGATTATCGCCCTGTTGCTGGCGCAGTGCGTTGACAACGGCCAGTGCGACGTCGTTGAACGGCTGGGCACGACCGGTGCCCAGGTTGAAGATGCCGGATTTTTCCGGGTTGTCAAAAAACCAGAGATTCACGGCCACCACATCATCGATAAAGACAAAATCGCGCATCTGTTCGCCGGGGCCATAGCCGCCGTGACCACCGAACAGTTTGACCTTGCCTTCCGCGCGGAACTGGTTGAACTGGTGAAAGGCGACGCTGGCCATGCGGCCTTTATGCTGCTCGCGTGGGCCGTACACATTGAAGTAGCGAAAGCCGGCGACCTGTGTTGCCGCACCGGAAAAGTCGTGCCCCAGTTCGCGCCGCAGCCGCTGATCGAACAGCAGCTTGGAGTAGCCGTATACGTTGAGCGGCTTTTCAAACTCAGGCGATTCGCGAAAGGTGTCTGATCCGCCATAGGTTGCGGCCGATGATGCGTACAACAGCCGCGCGCCCTGGTCCTGGCAGGCAGCATACAGGTCGCAGGACAGCGTGTAGTTGTTGTCCATCATGTACTTGCCGTCTGACTCCATGGTGTCGCTGCAGGCGCCTTCGTGGAAGACGGCTTCAACATCGCCAAAGGCTGACTCTGCAAACAAGTCGTAAAAGTCGTCAGCGTCGACGTAGTCTGCAATCTGCAAGTCCGCCAGGTTGCGGAATTTGTCGCCGTGGGTCAGATCGTCCACCGCAATGATGTCGTCAATGCCGCGGGCATTCAGGCCTCGAATGAGATTGGATCCAATGAAGCCGGCCGCGCCGGTGACCACGATTTTCATGAAAATTCCTTGCGTTATGGCGTGGCGAACAACTCGTCGTAGCTGACAGTGGCCGTGCCGAACTTGCCGACCACGATACCGCCTGCACGATTGGCCACGGGCACCGCCTCGCGCAGGCTCAGGCCGGCCGCCAGCATGGTTGCGAGGGTGCCGATCACTGTGTCGCCGGCGCCTGTAACGTCAAATACTTCGCGCGCCAGGGCCGGTACATGCAGCTGGCCTTGCTCGTCAAACAGCGTCATGCCCTCTTCGCTGCGCGTCAATAACAGAGCTTGCAGTTTGAGACTCGCTCGCAAATTCTGTGCTTTGATTTGAAGATCAGCCTCAGTGCTCCAGTGGCCAATGACTTGCTCAAGCTCGGCGCGATTGGGCGTGATTGCGGTGGCATGCTGATAGCGCGAGTAGTCAGACCCCTTGGGATCAACCAGCACGGCTTTGCCAGCTTCACGGGCCTGCGCAATCATCAGACCGATATGGGCAAGACCGCCTTTGCCGTAGTCGGAGAAGAGCACGGTGTCATGCTGAGGGAGCAGACGGTTAAATTCCGCCGACTGCGATGCGAGGACTTCGTTTTCGGGCGTGTTTTCAAAATCAAGCCGAAGCAGCTGTTGCTGACGGCCGATCACACGCAGCTTGACGGTTGTTTTGAGTTTGGGGTCGCGGCCGAAGCAGGGTGTGATGCCGGAGCCGGCCACCAGGGCTTCCAGCTGGTGGCTGGCCTCGTCGTCACCCACCACGCTCAAAAGTGATGCCCGGGCGTTCAAGGTCACGATGTTATAGGCAACATTGGCAGCACCGCCCATGCGCTCTTCCTGACGCGTGACGCGCACCACAGGCACAGGCGCTTCCGGCGAGATGCGGTCTACCGCGCCATACCAATAGCGGTCCAGCATGGCGTCGCCCACTACGAGGACGCGGGCCTTGGCGAGCTGCTCACGGGATAGGTTTGAAGTTGTTGCCATGTTCTGTTCTCAAGCAAGGAACAGCGTGGAACCGGCTTTGCCGGGCCACAGCTGTTGCCCCTGCAAGGGGGGGGAGGCGAAGCCTCCACGGGGTGTACATAAGCTTTTCATAACTCTTCAATGCGCCGGGCCGGGTAGCTGTCCCAGGCCTGGCAGCCGGGACAGTGCCAGAAATGCTGGGTTGCCTCAAAACCGCAGGCGGCGCAACGGTAACGCATCAGGGGTTTGGTCGCCTTGTCCAGCGCGCGCTGGACAAGGATGTGTTGATGCTCATCGCCCAGTTTTTCGCCAGCGATCCATTTTGCGGCGGCAACCAGCGAAGGTTCGTGCTCCAGATGCTGGACATAGCGGTCGCGCGGTTCACCAGGATTCGAATCGAGTTTGATGATCGCTTCAACCAGGTCAATGGACGGCATGCTTGCATAACTGGCTTGCAAGAGATCAGTGGCCTGCTGCTGTCGACCACTTTGCTGGGCCACGTTGCCAAGCAGACTCGCAGCAAGTGGCAGGGCTTGCGGTGCAGTTTTCTCCAGTTTCAGGAGGGTTTCAAAGGCATCCTGGTGCCGGCCCAACTGGCTTTGCAGTTTGGCCAGATCAATCAGTGGGCGGGGTGAGTTTGGCGCCAGGCGAATGGCCTGTTGGAGAGTCCCAAGAGCTTCTTCGGTGTCACCGGACGCTGACGCCGTGAGCGCCTGTTCGCACAGGTAATGCGCCTGGCGGCCGCTGAAACTTCCGTGGCTGGCGCTATCGAGTTTGCCGGCAATCTCGGTGGCATGAGCCCAATCGCGCGAGCGCTCATAAATCGCAAGCAGAGCCAACATTGACTCTTCTCCGTAGCTGGTGCCCTCAAGTTTCCTCAGTGCAATTTCAGCACGGTCCAACAGCCCGGCCTTAAGGAAATCGAGTGCCAACGCGTGCTGGGCCCGGTCGCGTTCTGGCTGGGTCAGGTCGCCGCGCGACATCAGATGTTCATGCACGCGTACGGCACGCTCGTATTCGCCACGGCGGCGAAACAGGTTGCCCAATGCGAAGTGCAGCTCGGACGTGTCGGGATCGTTCTGGACGGCTTCGATGAAAGCGTCGATGGCCTGGTCCTGCTGCTCATTGAGCAGGAAGTTGAGGCCGCGAAAGTAGGCTTTGGGCGCCTGCCGGTTCTCTATCCGCAACTGCCTCAAATCAAGCCGGGAGGCCAGCCAACCCAGTGTGAACGCTATCGGAAAGCCGAGCAGGACCCAGGTGAAATCAAAGTCCATGGTGCATGGTGGACGGGTTCTCGCTGTGGATACTGGTCATGTTCAGGCGGGCATTTTTTCGCTTTTTCCACCAGCGCGGCATCATCATCAGGACGCCGGTTCCGAGTCCGACCGCAAACGTGATCAGCACGACCAGCACGAGCGGCGCCTGCCACAACGTGCCGAAAAAGAAGTACACGGACACGGCTTGCTGGTTATTCAGCGCGAAAGCAAAAAGCGTAAAAAAAATGGCTGCTTTGAGCAGCCACATGAGGTATTTCACTTCGGTCCCCTTGTGGTCTGGCAATTGTAGCCAGAGCGGGGCGAAAAGCCCTTATTTCGCCGGAGGGGCGAGCATTTCTTCGGTGCGGGTGTCCACCGCTTCGCGCAGTGCCTTGCCCGGTTTGAAATGAGGAACACGCTTTTCCGGGATGGCGACGCTCTCGCCCGAGCGGGGATTGCGGCCCATGCGCGGCGGGCGGCGGTTGATGGAAAAACTGCCAAAACCGCGAATCTCGATCCGGTGCCCACGCACCAGGGCATCGCTCATGGCGTCAAGAATCGTCTTGACGGCATATTCGGCGTCGCGGTGGGTCAGCTGGCTGAATCGGGCGGCCAGTTCTTCGACAAGATCGCTTCGGGTCATAGGAATAGGGGGACAGAAAAATGGCGTGCCGGTCCGGGGAGCAGGCACGCCATTTTGCGAAAGTCCGCTTGATTACTTCTCGTTGTTGTCCAGCTTGGCACGCAGCAAGGCGCCCAGGTTGGTCAGGCCGGCGTTATCGCGTGAAGACTGCTGGCTCAGGGAGGCCATGGCTTCCTGCTGGTCAGCGTTGTCCTTGGCTTTGACCGACAGCTGGATGTTGCGGGTCTTGCGATCCACGTTCACCACGACTGCCGACACTTCGTCGCCTTCTTTCAGCACATTGCGCGCGTCTTCAACGCGGTCACGGCTGATTTCGCTGGCACGCAGGTAGCCAATGATGTCTTCGCCCAGATCGATTTCGGCGCCTTTGGCATCCACGGTCTTGACCTTGCCAGTCACGATCGCACCCTTGTCGTTGATCGACACGAATGTGGTGAACGGATCAGAATCAAGCTGTTTGATACCCAGGGAAATACGTTCGCGGTCGACGTCGACAGCCAGAACGATGGCTTCCACTTCCTGGCCTTTTTTGTAGTTGCGAACAGCGGCTTCGCCGGGCTCGTTCCACGAGAGGTCAGACAGGTGCACGAGGCCGTCGATGCCGGCAGCCAGGCCCACAAAGACACCGAAGTCGGTGATCGACTTGATCGGGCCCTTGACGCGGTCGCCGCGCTTGGTGTCCTGTGCGAACTCTTGCCATGGGTTGGCCTTGCACTGTTTCATGCCCAAGCTGATGCGGCGCTTGTCTTCGTCGATCTCGAGGACCATGACTTCGACTTCGTCGCCGAGGTTGACGAGCTTGCTCGGAGCCACGTTCTTGTTGGTCCAGTCCATTTCGGACACGTGGACCAGGCCTTCGATGCCGGGTTCGAGTTCCACAAACGCGCCGTAGTCGGCGATGTTGGTGATTTTGCCGAACAGGCGGGTGCTTTGCGGGTAGCGGCGGTTCACGCCCATCCATGGATCGTCGCCCATTTGTTTCAGACCCAGCGACACGCGGTTTTTCTCGGTGTCGAACTTCAGGATCTTGGCAACGATTTCCTGGCCGGCTGTCACCACTTCGCTTGGGTGACGCACGCGGCGCCATGCCATGTCGGTGATGTGCAGCAGGCCGTCAATACCGCCCAGGTCAACGAAGGCACCGTACTCGGTGATGTTCTTGACGATACCTTTGACGGCGGAGCCTTCTTTCAGGGTTTCCATCAGCTTGGCGCGTTCTTCGCCCATGGACGCCTCGACAACCGCACGGCGTGACAGCACGACGTTGTTGCGCTTGCGGTCCAGCTTGATGACCTTGAATTCCATGGTCTTGTTCTCGTACGGAGACAAGTCCTTGATGGGGCGGGTGTCGATCAGCGAACCGGGCAGGAAGGCACGGATGCCGTTGACCAGGACGGTCAGGCCGCCCTTGACTTTGCCGCTGGTCTGGCCGGTGACGAATTCGCCGGATTCCAGGGCTTTCTCCAGGCTCATCCAGGATGCCAGGCGCTTGGCCTTGTCGCGGGACAGCAGCGTGTCGCCATAGCCGTTTTCGACGGAGTCGATGGCCACGGAGACAAAGTCGCCGACTTGGACTTCGAGTTCGCCCTGGTCGTTCTTGAATTCTTCGAGGGGGACATAAGCCTCGGATTTGAGTCCGGCGTTGACGACAACGTGGTTGTGGTCGATACGAACGACTTCAGCGGTGATGACTTCACCGGTACGCATTTCAGAGCGTTTCAGCGATTCTTCAAATAGGGCGGCAAAAGATTCAGACATTGATTTTCCTAGTCCACAGGGCAGGTTTCCGAGAGCACCATTGCTATCGTTTTTAGAGCTGGCTGCGGCGGTTGCGTGCGGATGATCCGCGGGTTAAGTTAATGAGCCTGCTGACCGTGTACTGGCGTACGTTGAAGGTCAGAAGGGCCGTAAGCCTTGCCACCAGCTGAGCACTTGCTCGACCGATTCCTCGATCGACAATGCGGAATTGTCCAGTGGCTTGGCGTCATCAGCGGGCTTCAAAGGGGCGGATTGCCGTGACATGTCACGCGCGTCCCTAGCCTCCAAATCCTGCTGAATCCCGGAAATTGTAGCCGAAATCCCCTTTGAAATCAACTGCTTATAGCGCCGCTCGGCCCTTTGGCGGGCGCTGGCCGTCAAAAAGATTTTCAGGGGGGCATTCGGGAAAATCACCGTGCCCATGTCCCGGCCGTCGGCCACCAGGCCCGGCAGTTGCCGGAAGCTGTGCTGGAGGTCTACCAGTGCCAGGCGAACGGAAGGCAGGGCCGATACGCGGGAAGCGTTCATGCCAGCTTCCTCGGTGCGAATGGTTTCGGTGACATCCTGCTCGCCCAGAAAGACCTTGCCGTCCGAAAAGCGGACCGGCAACTGCCTCGCCAGGGCGGCAATCGCCATTTCTTGTGCCGGTTCGATGGACAGCCCGGCCTGGATGGCTGCCAGGGCCGTGATCCGGTACATGGCGCCGGAATCAAGAAAGTGGTAACCCAACCGGCGTGCCACCAGCGCTGCGACGGTTCCCTTTCCCGAGGCGGTTGGGCCGTCGATGCAGAGCACTGGAATCAGCTCGGGCTCGGTGTGGGAGACCGAGAACAGGGTTTCAAAGTAATCCGGGAAGGTTTTGGCTACACATTTTGGATCCAGGATGCGGATGGGCAATCGTGCGGGATTGAAGGCTGCCAGTGAGAAACACATGGCCACCCGATGATCGTCATAGGTTTGGATGGGCGCGGCTTGCCACTGAGACGGAACCCCCACGCTCCCCACTCCGTGAGGTTCGCTGCCCCCCGAGGGGGCTGCCCCGCCTTGGGGCGGCCCGGCGGCGGGGCGGGGCGGCGTAATCTTCAAGTAGTCGGCGCCTTCTTCAACGCCGGCGCCGAGCTTGCGCAACTCGCAGGCCATGGCGGCAATGCGGTCGGTTTCCTTGACGCGCCAGCTGGCGATGTTGCGCAAGGTGGTGGTCCCGTCGGCGTACAGGGCCATCACGGCCAGGGTCATGGCTGCATCGGGAATGTGGTTGCAGTCCAGGTCGATGGCCTTGAGCGGCCAGGCGCCGCGCCGGATGGTCAGGCTGTTGGCGCTGCTGTCGACAAGCGCGCCCATTTGCCGTGCTGCTTCGACAAAACGGATGTCGCCCTGGATGGAATCAGCGCCAACCCCCAGAATTTTGATGCCATTTTGGCCTTTAGCCGTCGTCGCTATTGCACCAAGTGCTATGAAATAGCTAGCGGAAGAGGCGTCTCCTTCAACGTGGACCTTACCGGGTGAGCGGTAGCGGCTGCCGGCGGGGATCGTGAAGCGCTGCCATCCGCTTCTGCGGACCTGGATGCCGAAACGCGCCAGCAAATTGAGTGTGATTTCAATATACGGCTTGGAAATCAGCTCACCGACGACTTCCAGTGTGATGTCCTTGGTTGCTACCAGCGGTAGCGCCAGCAGCAAGGCCGTCAGAAACTGGCTGGAAACGTCGCCGCGTACCTGAATGGGCGCATCCAGTGTGAGCTGGCCGGTCCGGATGCGCAGCGGCGGAAAGCCCTCCTGCCCGAGGTAGTCGATATGGCAGCCGAGCTGGCGCAGGGCGTCTACCAGGTCGCCAATGGGGCGTTCGTGCATGCGCGGAACGCCTGACAGTTCAAAGTCGCCGCCCAACAGCGCCAGCGCGGCCGTCAGCGGGCGCATGGCGGTTCCTGCATTGCCGAGATAAAGCTTGCCCTGTCCTCGCCGCGATTGACCGCCCAAGCCGCCGATGACGGCGGTACTCCCGCTTTGTTCAATCGAGCAACCCAGCTGTTCGAGCGCAGCCAGCATCACTGCAGTGTCGTCAGAGGCAAGCAGATCATGAACGGTGGTACTGCCCTCGCTTAACGCGGCAAGCAGCAAAACCCTGTTGGAGATGCTTTTGGAGCCGGGCAAGCGGACTGTGCCTCCGGCGCCCGTCAGTGCTGGAATGTCCAGGAACTCGGTATCGAACATGACTCCGCGCCTATTTGAGGGACTTGATCGGAGTGATTCGCCAATTAGCACGGGTATGGCTGGCGTGGTCGATACGTTCTTCCAGCGCATCGCCGTCTGAGCCGGAAATCAGTTTTTCGAGTGAATGCAGAGATTCCTGAAAGATTTTGGACTGTGCCAGCAACTCCTCCCGATTGGCGATCAGGATGTCACGCCACATTTTCGGGTCGCTGGCCGCGATACGTGTGAAATCGCGAAAACCCGGGCCTGCCAACGACAGGTAGTCTTTTCCCTGTGCTTGGCCGGAGATGCTGTTGATCAGCGCAAACGCAATCAGGTGCGGCAGATGGCTGACCGCTGCATAAGCTGCATCGTGTGCTTGGGGCGACATTTTAATGACGTTGCATCCCAGCGCTGTCCAGACATCAACAGCCTTTTGCAGCTGGACCGTGAAGGTTCGTTCGATAGGCGTCAGGATGACCTGTTTGCCTGTGTACAAGTCCGCATCGGCATGTTCGACACCCGAGACTTCCTTGCCGGTAATGGGGTGTGCCGGTACGAAACAGCCGACGTGGTCGCGCAATACCCGGCGCGCTGCGTCCACCACGTCGCGTTTGGTGGAGCCGACGTCCATGATCAGGGTATTGGGACCCACCAGATGACGAATCGCCTTGAAGGAAGCTTCGGTTGCCGATACGGGGACTGCCAGGAGGACGATGTCCGCACCGGAAACCGCCAGCAGTGCCGAGGGCGCTTCCACGTCAATGACGCCCATCTGGCGCGCACGTTCGGTGGTGGAGGGCGATTTGCTATAGCCGACGACACGCTTGACCAAACCTGCACGTTTGAGTGCTAGCGCGAAAGATCCTCCCATGAGGCCGCAGCCTATCAATCCCAGTTGTTCAAACATGAAAGAGTGCCGTGGTTGCTTGCAATTGCTGCATTGTTGTTTTAGTCGCTGACAGGATAAGTGCCGAGCACTTTGTAAAAGGCACAAAGTTGCTGCAGGTCTTTCAATGCTTCGGCCACGTTGGGTTGCGAAGGATGACCCTGCAGGTCAATGTAGAAGAAGTACTCCCACTGGCCGGAGCGGGCCGGACGGGACTCGAAGCGCGTCATGGACACCCCGTGTGTCTTCAAGGGAACCAAAATATCGTGGACAGCACCGGGTTTGTTGGGTACCGACACAATCAGGCTGACGCAGTCCTTGCCCGACGCCTGCGGCGCTTCCAGCACTTGCGGCAAGCAGATGACGGCAAAGCGGGTTCGGTTGAAGGCGTCGTCCTGGATGGCGTGTGCGGCGACATGGAGGCCGAACTCGGCACCGGCGCGTTCGCTGGCGATGCCTGCCCAGGCCGGATTGCCGGCAGCGAGCCGGGCCCCTTCGGCATTGCTCGAAACAGCACGCCGCTCGGCGTTGGGAAGATGAATGCCGAGCCAACCCTGGCACTGCGCCAGCGCCTGCGCGTGGGCCAACACCACTTCAATGCCCTCCAGAGAGGACGACATTCTCAGCAGGTTGTGACGGACCAATAGGCTGGTTTCACCCACCACATGCAAGGGGGAGTTGAGGAACAGGTCCAGGGTCCGCGTAACCACACCCTCCGTGTTGTTCTCAACGGGCACCACACCGAACTGTGCTGTGCCGGCAGTTGCCGCGCGAAACACTTCATCAAAGCTGGCGCAGGGCAGGTGTTCGATGCTGGAACCGAAAAACTGGGTTGCAGCTTGTTCGCTGAAAGTGCCGGCGGGACCGAGATAGGCCACACGTTGCGGTGCTTCAAGCGCGCGGCAAGCAGACATCACCTCTCGCCAGATGTGGGAGATGTTGTCGCCTTTGAGTGGTCCTTTGTTGGCAGCCTGCAAACCCTGGATCACCTGTGCTTCGCGCTCTGGTCGGAACACCGGCGAGCCGTCCTGTCGTTTGATCTCGCCAACTTCGTTGGCCAAGGCGGCGCGCTGGTTGAGAAGCGCGAGCAATTGTTGGTCGACCGAGTCAATGCCGTGACGAAGTTGCTGCAGGGTTTGAGTCATGAATGAAACGTCTCGGGCAGATCGACATTTCGGCAATCACGTGACCGGCATCGACTCGCAGAACAAGGGGCTGACGTCATTTCTTCGCAGGTTTGGCGGCTGGTGCTGGGCCGATGATTTTGCCGGCGGTCTCATCAAACTGCTTTGCCCGTGCCTGGATTTCAGGCTTGGAAGACTCGACCAGTTTCTTCACGAATACATTGACCAGCTCGGGAGAGGTCGCCTTGTATTTCTTGACGGCAGGGGATTCGAAGAAGGCGGTGAGCTGTTTGAGTTCGTCCAGGGTGAAGCGCTCCATATAGGCAGGTACCAGGGCATCCTTGTTGGCCTGGGCGACCTTGCCCGCGATGACTTTGGCCGCGTCATTGGCAAATTTGGAAAGTTCCGCATTGACTTCGTCCGCGGTTTTGGCCTGCTTGGCTTTCGGGACGGTCTCCAGCCGTGGTTCCCAGTTGGAGGCCAGATCACGGGTCGCGCTGGCTGCAATCTGTTCGACGAGGCCGTCAAGCTCCGGGCCTTGCTGCAAGGCCACGAGGCGGGTGGCCCATTCCAGTTTGGGGTCAGCCGGCTGGGCCTGACTGGTGGTTGAAAAAGCGCAGGCGGCCAGCAGTAGTGCTGTCAGTGTTTTATTCATCAAAGGGGTTCCGTATTGGAGGCAGGAGTGCCTGAATCGTTTTCAACATCATTGTCGTCCAGGCTGGCATCGTTTTCGACGATCCGCTGCAGGCCGCTGAGTTGTGAGCCCTCGTCGAGCCCGATCAATGTCACGCCCTGGGTGGCACGTCCCATTTCACGGATCTCGCTGACCCGGGTGCGCACCAACACACCCTTGTCGGTGATCAGCATGATTTCATCGTCGGTATGCACCAGGGTGGCGGCAACAACTTTGCCGTTGCGCTCGCTCTGCTGGATGGCAATCATGCCCTTGGTGCCACGGCCATGGCGCGTGTATTCCTGAATGGAAGTGCGCTTGCCGAAGCCGTGCTGGGTGGCGGTGAGCACGCTTTGCTGCTCGTCTTCTGCAACCAGCATGGCGATCACGCCCTGACCGTCGTCGAGCATCATGCCGCGGACTCCGCGGGCATTGCGCCCCATGGGGCGCACGTCGTTTTCATCAAAACGCACAGCTTTGCCGCCATCGGAGAACAGCATCACATCGTGCTTGCCATCAGTCAGAGCGGCGCCAATCAGGTAGTCGCCGTCATCAAGATCAACTGCGATGATGCCGGCCTTGCGCGGATTGCTGAAATCTTCCAGCGGGGTCTTTTTGACCGTGCCCATGCTCGTGGCCATGAACACGTACTGGTCTGCCGGAAAGCTCCGTTTTTCCCCCGTCAGCGGAAGGACCACGGTGATCTTTTCGCCTTCCTGCAACGGAAACATATTGACGATCGGCCGGCCGCGCGAGCCACGCGAACCCGCGGGGACCTCCCAGACCTTGAGCCAGTAGAGCCGGCCACGGTTGGAAAAACACAGGATGTAGTCGTGTGTATTGGCGATGAAGAGCTGGTCTACCCAGTCGTCTTCCTTGGTGGCTGTGGCCAGCTTGCCCCGGCCTCCGCGTTTTTGCGCACGGTATTCAGACAATGGCTGGCTTTTGATGTAGCCCGTGTGCGACAGCGTGACCACCATGTCGGTCGGCGTGATCAGGTCCTCGGTGCTTAGGTCGAACGAGCTGTGCTCGACCTGGCTACGGCGCAACCCCAGTTTGGTCTGGCCGAACTCCTGGCGGATGACTGCCAGCTCTTCGCCGATGATGGTCGAGACGCGTTCGGGACGCGCCAGGATGTCCAGCAAGTCATCGATTTCTGCCATGACTTCCTTGTACTCGGCGACGATCTTGTCTTGCTCGAGGCCGGTCAGGCGCTGCAGGCGCATCTGCAGGATTTCCTGGGCCTGGGTTTCGGACAGCCGGTACAGGCCGTCGTTGCCCATGCCGAACTCCTTCTCCAGCCCGTCCGGGCGGTAGTCGTCGGCATTGACCACGCCACCGTCGGCGCGGGTTCGCGTGAGCATTTCGCGCACCAGGCTGCTGTCCCAGGGCCTGAGCATCAACTCGGCCTTGGCGACCGGCGGGGTTGGGGCATTGCGAATGATGGCAATGAAGTCATCGATGTTGGCCAGGGCGACGGCCAAGCCCTCGAGCACATGACCGCGCTCGCGGGCCTTGCGCAAAGTGAATACGGTGCGGCGGGTTACCACTTCGCGGCGGTGCGACAAGAAGACCTGGATCAGATCCTTCAGGTTGCACAGCTTGGGCTGGCCATTGACCAACGCCACCATGTTGATGCCGAAGGTATCCTGCAACTGCGTTTGCTTGTACAGGTTGTTCAGTACCACCTCGGGCACTTCACCTCGCTTGAGTTCGATGACCAGGCGCATGCCGGATTTGTCACTCTCGTCCTGGATGTGGCTGATGCCTTCAATCTTCTTCTCGTGGACCAGTTCTGCCATGCGTTCCTGCAGGGTTTTCTTGTTGACCTGGTATGGAAGTTCATCGACGATGATGGACTGACGCTGACCCTTGTCGATGTCTTCGAAATGGCAGCGGGCGCGCATGACCACCTTGCCGCGGCCGGTACGGTAGCCGTCCTTGACGCCATTGATGCCATAGATGATGCCGCCCGTGGGAAAGTCGGGCGAGGGGATGATCTCCATGAGTTCGTCAATGCTGGCCTGCGGGTTTTTTAGCAGGTGCAGGCAGGCATCAACGACTTCGTTGATGTTGTGTGGAGGAATGTTGGTGGCCATGCCAACCGCAATGCCGCCGGAGCCATTGATCAGCAGATTCGGAATGCGCGATGGCAGGACCAGAGGTTCTTTTTCGCTGCCGTCGTAGTTGGGGCCAAAGTCGACGGTTTCCTTGTCGATATCTGCCAGCATTTCCTGGGCAATTTTGGCGAGGCGGACCTCGGTGTAACGCATGGCCGCTGCGCTGTCGCCATCGACCGAGCCGAAGTTTCCCTGACCATCCACCAGCATGTGGCGCATGGAAAAATCCTGGGCCATCCGGACGATCGCGTCGTAGACCGACTGATCGCCATGGGGGTGGTACTTGCCGATCACGTCGCCAACGATACGGGCCGACTTTTTGTAGGGCCGGTTCCAGTCGTTATTGAGCTCGTGCATGGCAAACAGCACGCGCCTGTGAACCGGCTTGAGACCGTCGCGAGCATCCGGCAAGGCGCGCCCTACGATCACGCTCATCGCGTAATCCAGGTAGCTGCGCCGCATTTCCTCTTCAAGACTGATGGGCAGGGTTTCTTTGGCAAACTGGGTCATGAGAGGCCTGAATTGGATATTGCGATGCGCGGGGAGATAAGCCTGCTGATTTTAAGGCCTGTGCAGGCCTTGTTCGGGGTGTGGCAAGTCCGCAACAAAAAACAAAGAATCTCGATTCTGTGTCAGACGAAGCCTCTACACGGCTTGAACGCCCAATGAGCTATGGCACAATAACTGTAACGCTTTGAGTGATGGTCACTCACGGCGTGTATTTAATCGCAGCGAGTCTGCGGCTTTTCTCTAGAGGAGAACCATGAAGAAACTCAACAAAGTGGCAATGTTGTTTGCTTCCGCAGCGCTTGCAACCGCCGCTGGTGCACAAACAATCGATAACTGGAAAAACGGCACCAATGAGCTGGTCTGGAAAAACGGTACCAACGAACTGTGCTGGCGTGATGCATTCTGGACCCCGGCTACTGCCGCTCCAGGTTGTGACGGCGCTATCGTTCCGGCCAAAGCCCCTATGGCTGGAGCGACTGCACCAACACCAGCTCGCCCTGGCGCTGCACCGGTAGCTCCTCCCGCAGCGACCAAAGTCACGTATGCCGCTGATGCTTTCTTCGACTTCGACAAGTCTGTGCTGAAGCCTGAAGGCAAAGCCAAGCTTGACGATCTGGTTGGCAAGATCAAGGGTATCAACCTCGAAGTCATCATTGCCGTGGGCCACACCGATGCTGTCGGTAGCGACTCTTACAACCAGAAGTTGTCTGTGAAACGCTCTGAAGCAGTCAAGGCTTATCTGGTGTCCAAAGGCATCGAGAAAAACCGCGTCTACACTGAAGGCAAGGGCGAGAAACAGCCAGTTGCTGACAACAAGACCAGCGAAGGCCGTGCGAAAAATCGTCGCGTGGAAATCGAAGTGGTTGGCACTCGCGCCAACAAGTAATCCTTCCGGGTCGCTTAAAAAACCGCGCTACGGCGCGGTTTTTTTATGTGCGGGCGATAATCGCAAACATGCATACAACTGAAAACGCAGACCCGGCCGAGCTGGCCAAATTTTCCGATCTGGCGCACCGCTGGTGGGATACCGAGAGTGAGTTTCGTCCCCTCCATCAGATCAATCCCTTGCGGCTTGGCTGGATTGAGGGCTTGATGCCGCTGAAAGGAAAGCGGGTCCTCGATATCGGCTGCGGCGGTGGCATTTTGGCCGATGCGATGGCACGCCAGGGCGCGCAGGTTTTGGGTATTGATCTGGCAACCAAGGCGCTCAAGGTCGCGCGGCTTCATGCGCTGGAGGCCAATACCCAGGGCGTCGAATACCGGGAAATCAGTGCGGAAGCGCTGGCGGCCGAGCAGCCGGGCAGTTTCGATGTGGTGACCTGCATGGAAATGTTGGAACACGTGCCGGATCCGTCATCGGTCGTGCGTGCCTGCGCGACGCTGGTCAGGCCGGGTGGCCAGGTGTTTTTCTCGACGATCAACCGCAACGCCAAGGCCTTTCTGTTCGCCATCGTTGGTGCGGAATACATGTTGAGCCTGCTGCCGCGCGGCACCCACGAGTACGCCAAATTCATCAAGCCCAGTGAACTGGCTGCCTATTGTCGGGACGCTGGGCTCAATTTGCATCAGACCAAAGGCATGGAATACAACCCCTTGAGCCGGAACTACTGGCTGAGCAGTAACACCAGCGTCAACTACATGCTGGCCACGCAGAAACCCTGAGGTAGTTTGGCCGATGTTTAACGATATTGAGGCGGTGCTGTTTGACCTTGACGGCACGTTGATTGACAGTGCCCCGGACTTGGGTGCTGCAGCTGACAAGATGCGCACCGACAGAGGCCTGATTTCCCTCCCGCTGGCCGAATACAGGCCCATGGCTGGCGCTGGCGCCAGGGGCATGATAGGCGTGGCTTTTGGCTTCACGCCAGACCACGCTGACTATGGCGCCTTGAAAGAAGAGTTTTTCACGAACTACGAGGCCTGTATGACCGAGCGGACATACGCCTTTGACGGTGTGGCCGAGTTGATCGCCCAAATAAACAGCGTCGGACTCAAATGGGGTGTCGTCACGAATAAATCGGAGCGCTTCACCTTGCCGCTGACCCGCCAGATGCCTTTGTTCGTTACGGCGCAAACCATTGTTAGTGGTGATACAACGCCTCATGCCAAACCGCACCCAGCCCCGCTTTTGGAGGCTGCCCGCCAACTCGGGCTTGTGCCGGGCCGTTGTGTCTACGTGGGAGACGACGAACGCGACATTGTTGCTGGCCGTGCAGCCGGCATGCCAACGGTGGCAGCTGCCTATGGCTATTTGGGAGCGCTGGCGGACACCGAGCGCTGGAACGCTGATGCCACCATTGTTTCTCCAGCTTCTCTCTTGAATTTTCTGCGAATGGCTTAAACTAGTCCGCTTGGGGCTGCATTGGTTTCGACGTGGGTTCGGACGCGGTGTGGTGCATGTCGAGCTGAGTGTGCTCGTAAAACTGATTCAAACAAACTAACTGCAAACGACGAACGTTTCGCACTCGCTGCTTAATTGCCAGTGAGCTTTACAACAGCAGGCCGATGGGCTGGGCAAGGGGTTTTTAGCGCAAGTTAAACGCTCCCGGCTGTAAAGATAATTTCATCGGCTGGCTCCTGGCTGGGTACCTTAACCCGGGGCGAGAAAATAGGGTGCTGGCGTCCTGTGTAGCGTGCGACTGCGCGACACAGGTGGCGAGACCTAAATCAGACCGCTAAACATGTAGATCTGCCCGAACAAGGCTTGCGGACGGGGGTTCAAATCCCCCCAGCTCCACCATATGCCAGTACAAAGGCCGCTAACTAGAGATAGTCAGCGGCCTTTTTTATGGAGAACTAACGGATTACAGTGTTGCAGCCTGCCCAGGCTCCTAGGCTGTTCTTGGTAGCCGAACGGCCAGAGTTCAGGTCGAGGGACAGATAGTGAGAACGATTTTTCACCTGTCCCCCATTTGGGTATCCCTGGCCGTTAACGCGTTAAAAATCCATCGGCTGCGGTTTTTGCCTAGCCGTTTATATGGTGGCAAGCTCGGCCACTGGCTTTTCGACGTTGAGAGCCGGCGCTGCTGCCGCATCAGCTGACATTTCTCCCCCCAAAGCCTCCAGAAGGTCAGGAATCAGGGCTGTCAACTCGCCGGTCAAGATGGCAGCATCGGCATCAAAGCCGTCGTCGTCCTTCCCTTTGTCCTGCACCCCATCCAGAACGACATCAAGCAGCTTCAGTTTGCGTACTTGGGCTGCATCAGTCAGTACAAACGATATCCGGTCATTCCATGTCATCGCCAGCTGTGTGGGTACCTTGCCCGCCGCAATGTGTTCGGCAACTTCGTCGATTTCGAGTGTGTGGCGCGAATAACGGACGGTCGATTTCTGATCGTCAGGCATTTTCAGTTCGCAGTCCCTGTCGATGGTGAAGTTGACGGGAGCTTCGCGGCTTGAGAGCCAGTGAGCCATGGCGGTGGCCGCCGCCATGGTGGTCTGCACCGGCCTTGCCATCAGGCCCGTGGTAGACCCAGGAATTTCGCTGAGCGCTTCAATCAACTGGCTCACCACTTTGTCGGCCCCGGTGAGGCTTCCTGAGTCCACAACCAGGAATTTGTTGACCGGATCTATCCATAGCGTGGTGGCGGAACGCTTGACGAAGGCACGCGGCAGTAGGTCGAGAATCACCTCTTCCTTGAACTCCTTCTTGATTTTCGAACCTACGCGTTCATGCCCGGTTTCCTGCTTGTATTGCTCAATGCGTTGCTCCACGGCGTCCTTGATGGCGGACGCCGGCAGAGGGCGTCGCTCGGTACCAAGGCGCAAGATCAGTTGCTGTCCAACGCTTTCAGCGAGCACCGTGCTCTTGTTGCCGCGTGGCGCGACCCAGCCGCTGGATTCCGCTTGCGTAGCGCCGCAGGGCAGGAAGCGGCTGGTCTGAAGGGCCTCTTCAAGCGCATCCAGTGGGGGCAGGGTGAAGTCGTCGGCAATTCGGAAAAAGGAAGCAGCTTTGAACATGAAATCCAGGGAGGTGAGGTGTCGGAAAGGAGGAGGGAAAAACCGCTGGTGAAGGCGGCGTTACGGGCAGGCCAGGCTGCAGAAATTCTAAGTGACGCACAGGCCAAATGCCGCACTTGCTTACCTTGCTGTCAGCTTCGCCCGCACACTCATTCGATGTCGATCACATGAATGCCGTAAGCGCCTTTGCGGCGATCAGAAAAATAGCAAACCAGGGTTTCTTTCACGGTTTTGAAGGCCAACTCATCCCAGGGGATTTCGGCCTCGGTAAACAGCCTGGCTTCTATCGTTTCATGCCCGGGATTGAATTTTTCGCTGAGCAAGCGGGCGCGGTAATAGAGGTGAACCTGGCCGACACGCTCGACGTTCATCACGCTGAACAGGTCTTCCATTTCGAACTGTGCACCGGCTTCCTCGTCAGTTTCCCGTGCGGCGCCCTGCGAGGTGGTTTCATCAAGCTCCATGAAACCCGCGGGCAATGTCCACTTTCCCCAGCGCGGCTCAATGTTGCGCTTGCACAGCAACACCCTGTCACCCCAATGCGGCACCGTACCGACCACATTGAGCGGGTTTTCGTAGTGGATGGTGCCGCAGGCGGGGCAGACGGCGCGTTCCCGCGTGTCGCCGTCATCCGGCAACCGGTAAAGCACGGTAGTGCCGCAATTTTTGCAGTGTTTGATGGGGCTGCGGTGCATCGCATGCAGTGTAAATTGAAAGCAAAAAGGCTCCCGAGAGAGCCTTTTTGCTTCATGCCCGTACTCAGGCTTTGGTGGTCTTGCTGTGCTTCTCGATCAGGCTGCGTGCGGTGTCGAGGAGCTTTTTGCCGTCGAACCCTTTTTTGTTCATGTCCTCGACCCATTCAACTTCCACGGTACGTGACTTGCGGCGGAAGTCCTGCGCCTCAGCGGCGCTGACGGTGTAGATGGTGTTGCCGCGGTCGCTGGCGGTTTTGCGGCCGGGGACGTCGTTGCCCTGCTGAACCTTGCCCAGCCAGGCAGACGTGGCCATGCCGGAGTTGTTGTCGATGACTTTTTTCAGGTCTGGTGCCAGCGAGTTGTATTTGGCCTTGTTCATGGCCATGACGAAGGTCGTGGTGTAGAGGCTGCCGCCCGCCGGGTCAAACTCGGCATGGAACTTTGTGAGTTCGTTGACCTTGACCGAAGGCACAACTTCCCAGGGAATCACGCAACCATTGATGGTGCCTTTGCTCAGCGCATCGGTGATGGCCGGCAAGGGCATGCCGACCGGGGTGGCGCCGAGCATGCCCATCAACTTGGTGACCTGGCGGGTGGGCGCGCGCATTTTGAGGCCACGCATGTCGGCGATGGACCTGACCGGTTTGTCCACGGTATGAATCACGCCAGGGCCGTGCACGTGAAGCGCGAGGACCTGGGTATCCTTGAACTCGTCCGGAGCCATGGTCTGCACGTATTCCCAATAGGCCTTGGAAGTGGCTTCGGCGTTGGACATCATGAACGGCAGTTCAAACGCCTCTATGCGGGGGAAGCGGCCCGCCGTGTTGCCAGGCAGGGTCCACACCACGTCAACAACACCGTCCTTGGCCTGGTCGTACAACTGCACCGGCGTGCCACCCAGCTGCATGGCCGGATAGGCCTCGAACTTGATGCGGCCACCCGATTCCTTTTCAATCTTTTCCATCCAGGGTTTGTGCATGCCCAGCCAGACATTTGATGCCGGAGACATGAAGGTATGAAATTTCAGGGTGACAGCCTGCTGGGCCAGGCTGGAGAGGGAAGGTGCGCCCAGCGCAGCCGCTGCGCCGGTTTTCAGAAGGGTACGTCGCTGAATCATGTGTTGTCTCCGGTGGGTATGGTTAGAAAGTAATGCACGATGAGTTGTTTGAGAACCGGTAATAGCCCTGATGAGAGGGGGTTAACTGACGTACGAGCAGGGTGGCATCTGTCCACAAGCGGTTTGTGGAACCCGCAACGGAGTTGGCTGAGCATGATCAAGAGAGTGCCTGCGCGGAAATTGCACAGGCGCCTCGGCGCGGGTTCAGGCCACTTTCACCGACAGGGTGCCCAGGCCTTTGACTTCGCCGACCATGGTGTCACCCGACACCACGGCCGCCACACCTTCGGGTGTGCCTGTGTAAATCAGGTCACCGGGCTGTAATTCCCACGCGGCCGACAGGTGCTCAATGGTTTCGGCTATGTTCCAGATCAGCTTGGAGACATGGCTGCGCTGGCGGTCCTTGCCATTGACCTGCAGATACAGCTCGGCATTGATCACATCGCCGGCCTGTGCTGCAGGAGTGATGGGCCCGATTGGGGCGGAGTGGTCATAGGCTTTGCCGATGCACCACGGGCGCCCCTGCTTTTTCATTTCTCCCTGCAGGTCGCGGCGCGTCATGTCCAGACCTACGGCGTAACCGTAGACGTGCTTGTAGGCGTCGGCGGCCTTGATGTTCTTGCCGCCCTTGCCAATGGCCGCCACGAGTTCGATTTCGTGGTGCAGGTTTTTGGTCAAGCTGGGATAGGGAATGGTGCCGGTCTGGCCGGCCTCCACCACCACCACCGCATCGGCGGGTTTCAGAAAGAAAAAAGGCGGCTCGCGGCCGGTGAACCCCATCTCCTTGGCGTGTTCTTCGTAGTTGCGTCCCACGCAATAGACGCGGTGAACGGGGAAGCGCTCGGTCGTGCCGACAACGGGCACGGAGACTGTTGCGGGTGGGGGAAATACAAAGCTCATGACAACCTCTCTTCTCTGTGTATGCCCAATGCCTGATGCACGGGACGGTCTGAAAAACTGAACAGCACGCAGCCCTGCGCAGAGCGCAGGCTGGCCGTGTGCCACGACGGAATCACAAAATGGTCGCGCGGACCGAACTCAAAGGCCTGCTGCTGGCCGGCTTCTCCGATCAGCACGGTACCGTGCCCTTCGACGACGCTGAACACCGCGCCATCGGTTTGCCGCCAGGCCTGACCATTAAAACCGGCCGGCAGGCGCTGCATGAAGGTGCCCATGGTCGGCATCGGCCAGCCGCCGGTGGCCGGGTTCACGTAGCGCAGCTTGACGCCGTCCCAGGCGTCGATGGGTGCCTGCTGTTCAAGCGTGTGCAAGGCTTCGCGCGTGCGTTCGTACGGGTAGCTGAAGATCGGCGACGTCTGGCCAAACGGTGCGTCATAGCGCACCGGCAGCATGTTGGCACCGTAGCGTTGATAGCTGGTGCCCTCGGTCCGGGTAACGGGCTGTGAGCGCTCGGTGTGATTCTCGGCAAAACCGGCATCGAAAAAACGCAGCATGGGAATGTCCAGACCATCGAGCCAGACCACCGGTTCACCGCCTTCCAGCGCCTCCCGGTTGCCATGGTCATGCCAGGTCCAACTGGGTGTGATGATGAAGTCGCCAGGCGTCATGGTGGTGCGTTCGCCGTCGACCGCGGTGTAGGCGCCGCGTCCTTCCACCACAAACCGCAGCGCGCTTTGGGTATGGCGGTGGCTGGGCGCAATTTCGCCCGGCAAGATCAGCTGCAGCCCGGCATACAGCGACTGTGTGATGCACGACTGGCCCTGCAATGCAGGGTTTTCAAGAATGAGTACGCGGCGGACTGCTTCTTCCGCTGTGATGAGTTCGCCCGACTGCATCAGGTAGGGCCGCACCTTGTTGTAGGCCCAGAAGGCCGGCACACAGGGCGTCGCTGGTTGCTGAGGCACCAAGGCGTGCAGCACCTCCCATAACGGTGCCATGTGCTGCGCGGCAATGGCGTCGTAAAAAGCCTTGCGTGGATGATCTGGAGGCGGGGTCATGTCCATGGATTGCTCCTGCTCGGGGGATCACCCCAAATAAACGCCATCATTCAACAGCACCTGCTGCAGGCGGGGCAAATCAGTGTTGGCGAAAGCTGTCCCGGCTGCCAGCGTCGCTGCCGCGGTGCCCGCCGCCTGGCCCATGACAAAACAACCACCACTGGCACGCGCTGCCGATTGCCCCTCATGCGTCATGGACGCGCAGCGTCCCGCCACCAGCAGGTTGTCCACTTCGTGCGTCACCAGCATGCGCCAGGGGAGATCGTTGTATGCCCGGTTTCCGTTGCGTGGAAAGCCCCAGCTGATGGCGCCGTCTACATGCATTTCCATCGGCCAGGCGTTGATGCCAATGACGTCATCAAAACGAGCAGACGAGAGGATGTCTTCTCCGCTGAGCGAATAGGCACCGCTGATACGCCGTGTTTCGCGAATGCCGACTTGGGGTGCGATGTCTATGATGGCCGACGCTTCAAACCCAGGCACCTCGTTTTTAAGGAAACGAAAGTACTCGGTGATCTGCCGTCGTCCTTCAAGTTCACCCTCGCTGAGCTGAGTGGCGTCGGTCGCGTCCATCGCATTGCCTTGGGCATTGCGGATTTGCGTGACGTTGGCGCGCCATTCAGCGGGATTTTTTTGCGGCCGGAGGATGGCCCCCTTGCGCGGAAATTTGTATTTCCCGGGGCTACGGGCCTCGCTTTGCTCCATCAGGTCGTTGATGGCCTTGAACTCACCGACGGCGGCGAGTGCACGCGGAGCATCGACATGGCCCACGCGAAACATGGTGGAGGGGAAAAGTGCGCTGCCATGCCCATCGCCCAGCTCAAAGGGAACACCGGCGAAGTGGGCGACGTCGGCATCGCCGGAGCAGTCAATAAACCTGCGCGCCCTGATCGCCTGGCGTCCGGACTTTGTTTCAACCACCAGGGCTTCGATCGCCTTGCCGTTCATCACGACCGCGGCCGCCCACGCGTGAAAGAGAATCTGCACGCCGGCAGACAGCAACAGCTGGTCGGCGGCGCATTTGTACGCAGACACGTCATAGGAGCGAACCCGGATGCGCCCCTGCATGCCGTCCTGCGGCTGGTTCAACCCCCCCAGCGCATCAATGCGTGCCAGCAAGTCGTCCACCACACCATGCACCAGCTGCTGCATCTCGCCATCCTTGCGGCCATACAGCCCTGCAAAGTTGGTGACGCCGCCAGCCGTGCCCATGCCTCCCAGAAAACCGTAGCGCTCGACCAGCAGAGTGCGCGCGCCATGCTGCGCGGCGCTGACGCTGGCAGCCAGACCAGCCGGTCCGCCACCGATCACGACCACGTCGAACTCACCGTACACCGGCAGTGTGCGGGCGGGCTCAGTAACGGTTCGCATGGTCATGAGGATTCTTTAGTCAAGCAGGGGCCGCGGGTCCGGCTCCGCCGGCCCGCAGGCGCAGCGGCCCCTTTCCCAGTGCAAGGGGCAGGGAGCCGCCGCAGGCTCGAAGTGAGCGACCGTGGGGGCTCATTCAATCTTTATGCCACGTATGGCGATGATGCCGCCCATGATGGATGTTTCATTGCGGATACGGCTGGTCAGGCCTTCGGGTGAAGTGCCCACGGCTTGCCAGCCCTGGTTGAACAGTTTCTGGCGGGTGTCGTTGTCGCGGATGATGCGCGGCACTTCCTGGGCGAGGCGGGTTTGCGCTGCTTTGGACAATTTGGCCGGGCCAACCAGCGCGGTCCAGACTTCAAGGTTGAAGTTGCGTATTTCCGCGTCGGCCAGTGACGGGATTTCACTCGCCAGTGCACTGCGCCCGCTGGTCAAGCCGATGGCCTTGAGTTTGCCGGCCTTGATTTGCGGCAGGGCGATGCCGGGTGGCACCAGGGCCATCTGGATCTGGCCGCCAAGCAGTGCGGTGACGACTTGCGGGTTGCCCTGATAGGGAACGTGCACCGCAGCGAGGTTGCCGGCGCTGGACTTCAGCAGCTCCATGCCCAGGTGGCCGACCGAGCCGTTACCGACAGAGCCGTAATTCCATTTGTCGCCGCCGTTGCGGGCCGCCAGGAAGAAGGCGTTGCCCGAAGGCTGGTTCACCGGAGCCACCAGTACCAGCGGCGCTGTGGTCAGCAGCGAGATCGGTGCGAAGTCCTTGGCGGGGTCGTAAGGCAGCTTGGAATACAGCATCTTGGCCGAAGTCAGGTTGCCGTTGATCACAACGCCCAGCGTGTGATCGTCGGTGGCTTTGGAAACCAGATCGGCGGCAATGTTGCCCGAGGCGCCGGGGCGGTTTTCAACAATGACCGGTTGGCCCAGTGCGCGGGACAGGGGCTCGGCCAGTATGCGGGCAGCCATGTCGGGCGTGGAGCCGCCAGGGAAACCCACAAGCAGTTTGACGGGCCGGGTGGGCCAGTTCGTGACCACCGGTGCGGCTTCCTTGGCAGCCGGTTTTTTCGGTGCATTTTGGGCTGTAGCCAGCATGGGTAATGCGAGTACAGCCATCAGAAGCGTAGCTCGTTTGAAAACTTTCATGCGAATCTCCAAAATTGAAAGGGCTTATTTGAACAGCTTTGAGGGCTCGATCCCGTCGTACATCCATTGAAGACCGGCAAAACCCGCGCTTTCGTTGCCGCCCTGAAACAGCTGGTTGCGCAGCTCGCGCTGAACGCCCGCAGCGTGGTAGATATCGCCGTAAAAACGTGCAGTCAATTGCACCCTGCCGGTGCGCAGATACCTGGCCCGCTGGTACTCCTGGAAAGCCAGCGGCACATCGCCGCGCGCAAAGCGCAAGGCTTCGCGCAGCACCACGGCGTCTTCAATCGCCTGTCCCGCGCCCTGGGCCAGGTACTGCAGCATCGGGTGGGCCGCATCGCCGAGCAGCGTGACGCGCCGGTCGGTCCAGTTCTTCACCGGCTCGCGGTCGCACAGCACCCACATTTTCCAGGTTTGTATCTTGTCCAGCAGTTCCCGCACCTGGGGGCAGGCATGGCTGAAACGTTCGGTCAGTTCGGCTGTATCCCCGAAGGTGTTCCAGCCCTCGTCGTACTTGCTGCTGTGAAATACCGCGACCAGGTTGAACAGCTCGCCGCGGCGCAACGGGTAATGCACCAGATGGGTTTTTTCGCCGCCCCAGAGCAGCACGTCATCACTCCACAAATGGGCCGGCACCTCTTCGCGCTTCAGAACGGCGCGATAGGCAATGTGGCCGGACACCCGCGGCTTGCCGTCGCCGACCACCGCCTCGCGCACCTTGCTCCACAGTCCGTCTGCACCAATCAGTGCAGAGCCTGGCAGCGTTTCACCGCCGGCCAGCTGGACGCGCACGCTGTCCGCCGTCTGCTCGAACGACTCGAGCTTGGCCTGGGTGCGCAGCGTGATGTTGGGCAGTGCCTGGCAGGCGTCGAGAAACACCTGGTGCAGGTCGGCGCGGTAAATCACGCCATAGGGGAATCCGTAGGTCGCGCGGGCCATGTCGCCCAGTGGCACACGTACTACTTTTTCTCCCGTGCGTACATCGTTCATGCCCATACCGGGCGGAAAAAACGAGACCTTGCTGACCACATCGGTCAGGCCCAGCCAGGCAAACATCCGGAAGATGTTCGGACCGAGCTGGATGCCGGCACCGATCTCGCCGAAGCTTGCGGCCTGCTCCAGCACCGTTACGGCGTGGCCGTCCCGCGCCAGAACCAGGGCGGTGGCCAGGCCGCCTATGCCGCCGCCGGCGATGAGGATGGGGTGGGGAGATGTCACGGTGATTCAGGGCTGCAGAAAGAGGGGGCTTCAACCAGATGATAAGTATACTTATCATCTGGCGCCATGGTGAATACCCTGAACCTGAGGAGCGCCGAACAAGTCCTCTGCGGCGTGTGGTCAGCGCTCCCTTAAACTCCGGCCATGCCAAAAAGCTTTAATTTCAGCGAAGCCCCCGGGCATCAGATCCGGCGCGCCCACCAGCTGTCGATTGCCCTCTTCATGGAGGAGACGGCCGGGTTTGATGTGACGCCGGTGCAGTTTGCCATCCTGAACGCCCTGATGGATGACCCCGGCGAAGACCAGATCACGCTGGCGGGACGGGTTGCCTTCGATGCCGCGACGTCCGGCTCGGTGATCGGCCGGCTCGAGGCCAAAGGCTGGGTGCGGCGCGAGGCCGATCCTGCGGACAGGCGCCGAAAACTGCTCTGGGTAACGCCTGAAGGGGAAAGGGTGGCCCTGGAGATGAAGCGGGCCGTCAGCACGGTTCAATCGCGTTTGTTAGAGCCGTTGAAGAAGGCCGAGCGCGAGCAACTTGGCTTTTTGCTGGGCAAGCTCATTGCCGGCCACGAGGATATGGCCTGACCGGCCATTGCCTCTCCTCTTGGGCTCAGGCCGACTTCGTCAGCAGGCTGAAGTGTTCGACCACCGGCGGGCTGGCAAAAAATGGCCCGACGATGGCGCGCCACTGCGCAAACGCCGGTGACTCGCGGAAACCCACCGTGTGGTCTTCCAGCGTTTCCCAGAAAATCTGCAGGATGTAGCGCTCGGGGTTTTCAATGCCCTTGTTGACCTTGAAGCCCTGGAATCCCTTGGCGTTCTGGATCACTGTCGTCAGGCCGCGCTGGATGGCCTCGTCAAAAGAGGCTTGCTGGCCGGGAGCAATGCGGATGTCGGCGAGTTCGAGAATCATGGTTGTCCTGTGCTTGATGGAATAGGTGTCAATACTGGCTGGCAGGCAACTCTACCGTCAAACCGTCCAGCGCGGCGGTCAGCTTGATCTGGCAGCTCAGCCGGCTGGCGGGCGAGGCAGGGGTAGCCGTAAAGGCCAGCATGGCGAGTTCCTCGCCGTCGGCGGCCGGCAACTGGCTCGAAAACGGCTCGCACACCATCACATGGCAGGTGGCGCAGGTCAACAGCCCGCCGCAGTCGGCTGCGATGCCTTCAATGCCTGCAGCCACGGCTGCCTCCATCAGGCTTTGGCCAATTTTGCCTTTAGCCCTTATCGGTTGTGCTTCAGTAGCTATGAAATTAATAGTAATCATTGTTCTTTTGAAAATCAGATGCGGCTGAAATATTCGCGCCGCTGCCAGTCATCCTTGTCTTCGGCCTGCTCGTGGCGCGAGATTTCTGTCTGCTTGATGCGCGTGAAATAGTTGATGAAGGTCTCGCCGAACGCCTGCACCAGCACCGGGTCGGCTTGCAACGTCGCCAGTGCTTCACCGAGGCTGGTTGGAATGCGGGTGCCGGCCTCGCCATAAGGTGCATCTGTGGCCACCGGAGCCTTGAGCTTGCGCCGGATGCCGTCCAGCCCGGCGTAAATCTGCGAGGCCAAATAAAGGTAAGGGTTGGCGGCCGGCTCACCAATGCGGTTTTCAATGCGTGTGGCCTTGTCCCGGCACTGGCCCACCACGCGCAGCATGGCGCCGCGGTTGTCACGCCCCCACAGCACCGACTGGGGCGCCAGCGCATTCGGCCGGAAGCGGCCAAAGCCGTTGATCGTCGGTGTGCAGAACACCGTCATGCCGCGTGCGTGTTCCAGCAGGCCGGCGAGGTAATGCTCGCCAAGCGCTGAGAGCGTGTATTGCGCGTCGGTTGGCTGCGTACCTTTGGCCGGCGTCTCGCGCTGGAACAGGTTGGCACCGGTTTGCAGGTCCACCAGCGACTGGTGCAAATGCCAGCCGCTGGACATGATGTTCGGAAAAGGCGGGCGGCACATGAAGGTGGCGTGGTAGCCGGCGCGGCGCAGCGCCTGCTTGACCGCGCTGCGAAACAGCACCATGTTGTCGGCGGCCGTCAAAGCGTCGGTGGCATCGAACACGGCTTCAACCTGGCTGGGGCCAAGCTCTATTTCCAGCGATTGCAGGGGTAGCCCCAGCGCCTGCGCGGTGTGCTGCACGATGCGCAGTGGCTCCTCCGCCATGTCGAACAGATTTTCCGCCAGCAGGTTGTAGCCGGGGTGAATCATGGCGACCTTGGGCGGCAAGCCAGGCCAGGCAGCCTGCTCCGGGTCAAGCTGGTCCTGCGCGCCTTCGTCGGTGATGCGGTAGATATGAAACTCGATTTCGAGCCCGCATTTCATGCCGTAACCGGCCTCGGCCAGCTGTGCAAGCGCACGCTGCAGAATGCGCCGTGTGTCCAGCTCGACTGCCGTGCCGTCCTGCATCCACGGCTGGGCCTGGACCCAGCCGGTACTCGGTGCCCACGGCAGTTGCCTGAAGCTGGCCGGGTCTGCCAGCAGCAGCAGGTTGCTCGCAAATTCAAAGCCCGGAAGTTCGGCCGTACCGCCGGCCTCGAACACCTTGAAGGCGGTGCGGTCCGATGTGTCCTTGAGGAGCAGCGTGCTGACCATGCCCACACCGTCCTGCATGGCCTGGGCGGCCGCACCGGCGGTCAGCGTCTTGCCGCGCAAGGCGCCATGCAGATCACACCATGCAAACCGCACCAGCTCGATGCCGCTGGCATCTATCAGCTGCGCGGTGTGTTTCAGTGCTTGCTGGCGTGCAGCATCGTGCATGCCGCATTGTTCGGCGAAGCTGCTCATGCGCTTGCAACCTGCTTCACGTCCTTCGTTTTCCAGGGTGCGTTCTCCTGCTTGGCCCGGGCCTGCGCCTGCCACCAGGCCGGCCATTCGCCCGTCGGTGCAATACCGTCCACCGTGTCCGGGCCACGCATCAGTTCAGCTTGCGCGGCATCGGCAATGCCCGGCGCTACGCCGCCTTCCTGCACCGTGGCAATGGCTTTGATCAGCACCCGGCGATTCGCCATGATGACCTTGTCGCTGGTACCGAGGTGCTCACGCGTGCGGTCCTGGATGGCGCCCATGCTTTCCACCGCCCACTGGTCATGCACATTGATGTCTTCCTCGCCCATGCCCAGGTAGGTCTGGGTGCGCTGTTCCTCGGCGTTGAAGCCCCAGTTGTTGTGGCGCCCGGCATTGGGAATGTAATCGGGCAGTGAGATGAACTTCTGGCGCTGTGCGCGCATGCTTTCCTTGTCCAGCGGGCCGGCAAAGCTCGTGAAAAACGAGTACCAGTAGGTATGGGTGTCGTCCACCGGCACATGCATCTGCGTGATGGTCATGGTTTCCGAGAGGGGAATCACGAAGGTGGCCGGGAAGACGGCGTTGGTCACGCGCACATGCGTGAGCTTGTCGTTCATGGGCCGCAGCGCGGTGAGCTGCATGCCCCAGGGCTTATTTTCGAAGCTGATCTCTGGCTGGGCAAACTCGCGCATGATGCGCGTCATCGGCCACTGCTCGCCGTCGATGGCGCCGGCACTGGCGCTGCGGAACTGCTTGCCGGCTGCGTTTTGACCTATGTCTTCAAGCGCCTCGTCCTGCAGAAATCGGTGCAAAAAGGAGGGGTGGGCGGGATCTATACCGACTTCAAAAGCCTGCAGCCAGTTGGCATGCCACAAGCCCTTGAAAGCGAAGCTGTGGGTGGGCGGCGCATTGAAGCAGTCAAAAGCGGGGAAGGGCGGCGGAGTCGAGCCTTCCGGGCCCAGCCAGGCGAAAAGCACACCGCTTTTTTCCAGCACCGGGTAGCTGCGCTGCTTGACGCGTTCGCACAGCTTGCTGCCCGCAGGTTCGGCTGGTGTTTCGAGGCACTGGCCCGATACATCGAACTTCCATCCATGAAACGGGCAGCGCAGGCCATCGCCTTCGGTGCGGCCGAAAGACAGGTCGGCACCGCGATGCGGGCAGTCGCGGTCCAGCAGGCCGTAGTTGCCTTGGTCGTCCCTGAACAGAACGAAGTCCTGGCCCAGAAGGCGCACCGCCTTGACCGGCCGCTTGTCCATGCGCGGATCCAGCGCAGGGTCGAATTCAGCTATCAGCGCCGCCGGCTGCCAATAGCTGCGCAGTAACGCGCCGCACGGGGTGCCGGGACCAATCCGGGTGATCAGATCGTTTTGCTCTGCGTTCATGATTTGTCTTCCTAAAACGGTATACCGAAATTTAAATTCAGTGTACAGTTCTGTTCATGAGCTTGCAAGAGACGGTGTTGATCCAGCTGCGGGACCTGATCCTGCGTGGCGAATTTGAGCCCGGCCAGCGCCTGGCCGAGCAGCAACTGGCTGAGCGTCTGGGTGCTTCCCGCACGCCCGTGCGGGCCGCGCTGGTCACGCTGGAGCAGGAAGGGCTGGTCGAAGCCAACGAAACCGGCAAATTCCTGGTGCGCCAATTCACGCCGCGCGAAGTTGCCGATGCGATTGCCGTGCGCGGTCATCTGGAAGGCATGGCCGCGCGCCTGGTGGCTGAACACGGCGTGTCGCGCCAGCTGCAGGCAGACCTGCAGGCTTGCCTCGATGAAGGTGACAGCGTTCTTGCAGCCAACCCGCTCACCTACGAAAGCTATGCAGCCTACGCAGCCATGAACGACCGTTTTCATGCGGTGGTGCTGGAGGCCTGCGGCAACCGGGCCTTGCAGCGCGCCGTGACGCTTAATGACAAGCTGCCATTTGCGCCCGCGTCCGCCATGCTGCCTATGCAGGGCACGGTGACCCTGGATCGCGACTGGATGCTGTACGCCCACCGCCAGCACCACATGCTGTTCGCCGCGCTCAAGGCAGGCGAGGGCGCACGCGCGCAGGCGCTGGCCACCGAACACGTCGAAGTGGCCCAGATGAACATGCGCATGGCGCTGGAACGCCGCGCCGAAACCGAGCGCGTGTTGCCCGCCATTCGCCTGGTGGTGGGGCGTTGACAACCAACGCGGTGAGCTTCACGGCCGCCGGCGTGCGCCGCGGTTTTTTTGCTGCCCAGGTGCTCGCGCCCGGGGTGATTCTTTACGCCATGGTGTTCGGCGTGCTGGCCAGCGAACGCGGCATGTCCTGGTTGCAGGCCATGCTGATGAGCGCCGTGGTTTATTCAGGCAGTGCGCAGCTGGCGGCGCTGCAGGGTTGGACGGCAACGGCCGTGATCACGCCGGTCATCGTCACCATCCTGGTCATGAATGCGCGCTATGTGCTTTACGGCGCGGCCATCCAGCCGTGGCTGGCCGGCCTGCCGCGCCACCAGAGCTGGGGCTCGCTGTTTTTCCTGGGCGACGGCAGCTGGGCCATGGCCATGCGCGAATACGAAACCGGCTACCGTGACGCCGGGTATGTGTTGGGCTCCGGCGTGGCGATGTTTGTGCCCTGGGTGGGTGGCACGCTGGTCGGGCACCTGCTGGCCGGCAGTGTGCCCAACCCCGCTGCATTCGGGCTGGACTTCATGCTGGTCGCATTTGCAGCGGCCATCGGCATGGTGCTGTGGCGTGGCAAGTCTGATTGGTGGCCCGCCATCGCCGCAGGCCTGGTGGCGCTGCTGTTGCACCGGCTGCTGCCGGGCGCCTGGTACATCGTGGGGGCAGGCCTTGCGGGTGGCCTGATGGGAGCGTGGCGCCATGGCCGTTGAAAGCGCTTTCCTGCTGGCGCTGGTCGGCATGGCGCTCGCCTCGTTCGCCTGCCGCATCAGCGGCTTCCTGCTCATGGGTTATGTGCGCATCACGCCGCGGGTTGAGTCCGCGCTCAAGGCCATCCCGCTGTCGGTCATGGTTGGCATCGTGACGCCGGCGGCCACCTCGGGCAAGTTGCCCGAGTTGCTGGCCCTGCTGGCGGTGGGTGCGGTCATGAAACTGGTGCGCAACGACCTGGCAGCTGCCGTGGCCGGCGCTGCCACGGTGGCCATTGCGCGCTGGGCTCTGGGTTGAGGTCTAGTCTTTCGCCACCTGCAAAACCAGCTTGCCGAAGTTCTCGCCGTTGAAGAGCTTGAGCAGGGTTTCCGGGAAATTCTCCAGCCCTTCCACTACATCTTCCTTGCTCTTCATCTTGCCGTCTTTGAGGTAGCCGGCCATTTCGGCAATCGCCACGGGGTAGCGGTCGGCGTAGTCGAACACCACGATGCCTTCCATGCGCGCACGGTTGACCAGCAGCGACAGGTAGTTGGCGGGGCCCTTGACCGGAGTGGTGTTGTTGTACTGGCTGATGGCACCGCAGATGATGATGCGGGCGCCGCGCGTGATGCGCGTCAGCACAGCGTCGAGAATGTCGCCGCCCACGTTGTCGAAGTAAATGTCCACGCCCTTGGGGCAGTGCTCTTTCAGGCCGGCTTTGACATCGCCGGCCTTGTAGTCGATGCAGGCGTCGAAACCCAGCTCCTTGACGACCCAGTCACACTTGGCCTTGCCGCCGGCAATGCCGACCACGCGGCAGCCTTTGAGTTTGGCGATCTGGCCGACCGTCTGGCCGACGGCGCCGGCCGCGCCCGAGACCACCACGGTTTCGCCGGCTTTGGGCTGGCCCACGTCCATCAGGCCGAAGTAGCCGGTCATGCCGGGCATGCCCAACACGTTGAGCCAGGAGGTGAGGCCCATGCGCGGGTCAATCTTGAACATGCCGCTGCGCTTGATGTTCGCCTCGGGGATCAGGCAGTATTCCTGCACGTCCAGCCCGGCGTTGACGTAGTCGCCCACGGCAAACGCGGCGTTGTTGGAGGCAATCACCTTGCCGACGCCGCCGGCGCGCATGACGGCGCCGATTTCCACCGGCGGAATATAACTTTTGCCTTCGTTCATCCAGCCGCGCATGGCCGGATCAAGTGAGAGGCTCAGGGTTTTGACGAGAACGCCGCCTGGGCCGGGTTCGGCCACCGGCTCGGTGGTAAAGCTCCAGTTGTCGCGGGTGGGCAGTCCGACAGGGCGGCTGGCCAGGCGAACCTGGTGGTTGGTCAGGGAAGTGATGGCGCTCATGGGGGTCTCCGGGAAAGTGGCTGTAAGGCAAAAGACAATGGTAGGTCCGGTCAGCCTGCTTGGCAGTCGCGCAGGCGATTGCGTACCCCGCAATAGAGAGGTCACCCCAGTGCTCAACCGTGAGGGCCGTTGGTTTATGCTTTAACTCATGAAACTCCACAACTATTTCCGATCTTCAGCCTCTTTTCGCGTGCGTATCGCACTGGAACTAAAAGGCCTGAGCTACGAGTACATTCCCGTCCATATTGCCAAGGGTGATCACAAAAAAGCACCTTATGCTGCGCTCTCGGCCGACACCCTGGTGCCCATGCTGGAAGTCGATGGCCAAAAGCTGTCGCAATCCATGGCCATCATTGAATACCTGGACGAAAAACACCCCGCACCAGCATTGCTGCCGACTGATGCCATGGGCCGCGCCAAGGTGCGCGCGTTGGCGCAGTCGATTGCCTGCGAAATCCACCCGCTGAACAACCTGCGCGTGCTCAAGTACCTGGTGCGGGAGCTCAAACTCGACGAAGAAGCCAAAGGCACCTGGTACCGTCATTGGTGCCGCGAAGGGCTGGAAGCTTTCGAGCGGCAACTGAACCAGCTGCCGCCATCCACTTACTGCTACGGCGATACACCCACCCTGGCTGACTGCTGCCTGGTTCCGCAAATCTTCAATGCCAAGCGTTTCGACGTGAATTTTGAGGGGCTGCCCCGAACCATGGCGGCATTCGACGCCTGCATGGCACTGCCTGCCGTCCAGAAGGCTCAGCCCTCAGCCTGCCCGGACAACGAAGCATAAGGAAGACTTTGCACCCGGACTGGCTGATTCCCGACTGGCCTGCACCAGCTGGTGTGCGCGCGGTCTTCACCACGCGCGCGGGCGGTACGTCAGCAGTGCCGTATGACAGCATGAACCTGGGTGACCACGTTGGCGACGTGCCCCAACGGGTGGACGCCAATCGTGCCCTGCTAGGCCAGTCCATGGGGGCGGCCCCGGTTTTCCTGCAACAGGTACACGGCACCGCTGTGCTGAATATTGGCGTTGAAACCGCGCATGGACAACCAGCCGATGCCGCCTCCACCACGCAGCACGGGGTCGCATGCACCATCATGGTTGCCGACTGCCTGCCCGTGCTGTTCAGTACAGCCGACGGCGCTGCCGTGGCCGCAGCCCACGCAGGGTGGCGCGGGCTGGCCGGAAAGCAGGGCAGGGGCATTCTCGAAGAGACTTATGAGTCTTTTAGGGCTATAGCCCTTATGGAGCGGGCACAAGCAGCTATCAATACAATAGCATGGCTGGGCCCATGCATCGGGCCTTCTGCATTCGAAGTGGGTGCAGAAGTCAGGGCTACGTTCACCGATGACCACCCGGAGGCTGCTGATTGCTTCAGGCCCCTGGCTTCAGGCAAGTTCCTCGCTGACCTGGCCGGTCTGGCCCGCTTGCGACTTCAGGCGATGGGTGTCACGCAAATTTATGGCAACGACAGCAGCGCACCATGGTGCACGGCGGGCAATGCCTCAAGGTTTTTTTCGCACAGGCGCGACGCCGGTGTCTCCGGCAATGGGTTCCACACCACCGGCCGCATGGCGGCCTGCATCTGGCGAGAGTGATTCCCGTTCGAACAGGCTTGGGGAAAGTGTGGTGGCCTCAGCTGCTTCGGCTGCCTCTGCCGCTTCGCGCGCCTTGATGGCCTTCCGCCGGGCGGGCGCGCGCATCAGGTAAACCACCAATGCCAGGGGCCCCACGCCATAGAGTACAAAGGTAATCATTGCACCCAGCAGCGTGCCCGTGGGATGGGTGGCTTCAGCAACACTCATCATGAGCACCACGTACATCCAGGCAATGACAATCAAATACATAAAACTTTGCGGCGCGTCACGAGTTGGATGTGGTTTTCCACGATACTAAGCAAGACCTTCTGCGGGTATAAAAGCTCGATACAGACCGAACAACAAGAGCCTGCTGATACCCGGGAAGACAAGCATGAATTCTGACGCAAACCTGGCCCAAGCAGCCCAACAGATGCAAGAGACCTTTGCACAGGGCCTCCAACAAATGATGGGCGCCATGGCTGGCGCCGGCCTTGGCGCCGCACCGGGCTTTCCCCAGCTGGCCATGCCGGCCATTCCAGCCGCCGCGCCACCCCTGCAGCTTGACCCCGCCAAGCTGATCGAAATCCAGCAGTCCTACCTGAAAGACATCGCCACCCTCTGGAACAGCGGTCTCCAATCCGGCACCGCTGTTAGCGTGCCATCTGACCGCCGGTTTGCCGACGAGGCCTGGCGCAGCAACCCGGTGGCCCAGTTTGCCGCTTCCGCCTACCTGCTCAACGCCCGCACCCTGATGGGCCTGGCCGAAGCGGTGGAGGGCGACGAAAAAACCAAAGCCCGTGTGCGCTTCGCTGTCGAGCAGGCACTTGCTGCCACAGCGCCCAGCAACTTCCTGGCGCTCAATGCTGAAGCACAGAAAAAAGCCATCGAAACCCAGGGCGAAAGCATTGCCCAGGGCCTGACCAACCTGCTGCACGACATGAAGCAGGGCCATGTGTCGATGACGGACGAGAGCATTTTCGAAGTCGGCAAAAACGTTGCCACCACCGAAGGCGCGGTGGTTTTTGAAAACGAATTTTTCCAGCTGCTCGAATACAAGCCGCTCACCGCCAAAGTGCACGAGCGGCCTTTCCTGCTGGTGCCGCCCTGCATCAACAAGTTCTACATTCTTGACCTGCAGCCCGAGAACTCACTGATCCGCTACGCCGTGGCCCAGGGCCACCGTACCTTTGTTGTGAGCTGGCGCAACCCCGACGAGTCCATGTCCGGCAAAACCTGGGATGACTACATCGAGCAGGCCGCCATCAAGGCCATCAATGTGGTGCAGGAAATCACCGGCGCCAAAACCATCAACGCTTTGGGCTTCTGTGTAGGCGGAACCATTCTTGCCACCGCACTGGCTGTTCTCGCTGCGCGTGGCGAAAAGCCAGTGGCCAGCGCCACCTTCCTGACCTCGCTGCTTGACTTCAGCGACACCGGCATCCTTGACATCTTCATCGACGAACAATCAGTCAAGTTCCGTGAAATGCAGATGGGCAATGGCGGCCTGCTCAAGGGGCAAGACCTGGCATCGACCTTCAGCTTTCTGCGCCCGAACGATCTGGTGTGGAACTACGTTGTTGGCAACTACCTCAAGGGTGAAACACCACCGCCTTTTGACCTGCTTTACTGGAATAGCGACTCCACCAACCTACCCGGGCCGTTTTACGCCTGGTACCTGCGCAACACCTACTTCGAGAACAACCTGGCCAAACCAGGCAAGCTGACGGTGTGCGGTCAGAAGGTCGATCTGGGCAAACTGGACATGCCGACCTACATTTATGGTTCCCGCGAAGACCATATCGTTCCCGTCGGCGGTGCCTACGCCTCTACCCAGGTGCTGCCGGGCAAGAAGCGTTTTGTCATGGGTGCCTCCGGCCACATTGCCGGCGTCATCAACCCACCCGCCAAGAAAAAACGTAGCTACTGGACCAACGACAAACTGCCGCAGGGCAAGTTTCCCGCCAGCCAGGGCGACTGGCTCAAAGGCGCAACCGAGCACCCCGGTAGCTGGTGGACCGACTGGTCGAACTGGCTTGAAAGTCATGCCGGTAAGCAGATCGCCGCACCCAAAACTTATGGCAGCCGCAAGTACAAGGCCATCGAGCCTGCACCCGGCCGCTACGTCAAGGCCAGGGCCTGAATGGAAAACGTTGTCATCCCGGGCTTGACCCGGGATCCATGCCGCGATGAAGCAGCGCATCGACATGGATTGCGGGTCAAGCCCGCAATGACAGGCAGCTGAGGTTTTACTGGAGAGAAACTTATGGAAGACATCGTTATCGTTTCAGCCGCGCGCACCGCTGTCGGCAAGTTCGGCGGAACCCTCGCCAAGACACCCGCTACTGAACTGGGCGCGGCCATCATCAAGGCCGTCGCTGAGCGCTCCGGCCTGTCGCCTGACCTGGTTGGTGAAGTCATCATGGGCCAGGTGCTGGCAGCCGGCGTGGGGCAGAACCCCGCGCGGCAAACGGTGGTGAAAGCCGGTTTCCCGCACGGCATTCCCGGCCTGACGATCAACGCCGTTTGCGGCTCCGGCCTGAAAGCCGTCATGCTGGCAGCGCAGGCTGTGGCCACAGGCGACAGCGAGATTGTGATTGCCGGCGGACAAGAAAACATGAGCGCCGCGCCGCACGTGCTTAACGGTTCACGTGATGGCCAGCGCATGGGCGACTGGAAGATGATCGACTCCATGATCGTTGACGGCCTGTGGGACGTCTACAACCAGTACCACATGGGCATCACCGCAGAAAACGTCGCCAAGAAATACGGCGTCACCCGCGAGCAGCAGGACGCGCTGGCCCTGGCCAGCCAGACCAAGGCCATGGCTGCGCAAGATGCCGGCAAGTTCAAGGACGAGATTGTTCCGTTCTCCATCGCCCAGAAAAAAGGCGACCCCATCGTTTTTGCCGCGGACGAATTCATCAACCGCAAAACCAGCGCCGAAGGCCTGGCTGGCCTGCGCCCTGCGTTTGACAAAGCTGGCGGCGTCACCGCTGGCAACGCCTCAGGCATCAACGACGGCGCTGCTGCCGTCATGGTCATGACTGCCAAGAAGGCCGCCTCACTGGGCCTCAAACCCCTGGCCCGCATTGCCAGCTACGCCACCAGCGGGCTGGACCCCGCCTTCATGGGCATGGGCCCCGTGCCTGCATCCACCAAGGCACTGCAGCGCGCCGGCTGGAAAGCGCAAGACCTGGACCTGCTGGAAATCAACGAAGCCTTTGCCGCACAAGCCTGCGCCGTCAACAAAGAGATGGGCTGGGACACCAGCAAGGTCAACGTCAACGGCGGCGCCATCGCCATCGGTCACCCAATTGGTGCATCAGGTTGCCGCATTCTCGTCACACTGATTCACGAGATGGTTCGCCGCGATGCCAAAAAGGGTATCGCCAGCCTGTGTATTGGCGGCGGCATGGGGGTTGCCCTGACGCTGGAACGATAAATTTGAGGTAAAAAGAGCTTGTGGCCCTTGCAGAATGCGCGTAACCAGCTATTTATTTGATAGCAAATTGCAAACATCGGCAAGGTCACCGAAGCTTCTTTTCAACGACTTTCAGAACCAATAATTCAAGGAGCAAGACATGGCAAAACGAGTAGCTTACGTAACCGGCGGCATGGGTGGCATTGGTACCGCCATCTGCCAGCGCCTGCATAAAGACGGTTTCACCGTGGTCGCAGGTTGCGGCCCCACGCGTGACTTCACCAAGTGGATCGACGAGCAAAAAGCACTCGGCTACACCTTCTACACCTCCGTCGGCAACGTCGGCGACTGGGACTCCACCGTCGCCGCGTTTGACAAAGTCAAGGCCGAGCATGGCCCAGTGAGTGTGCTGGTCAACAACGCCGGCATCACGCGCGACGGCCAGTTCCGCAAGATGAGCAAGGCCGACTGGGACGCCGTCATCTCCACCAACCTCGACAGCATGTTCAACGTCACCAAGCAGGTGATCGAAGGCATGATCGAAGGCGGCTACGGGCGCATCATCAACATCTCTTCCGTCAATGGCCAGAAGGGCCAGTTCGGCCAGGTCAACTACTCCACCGCCAAGGCCGGCCTGCACGGCTTCACCATGGCGCTGGCGCAAGAAGTGGCCAGCAAAGGCGTCACAGTCAACACCGTGAGCCCCGGCTACATCGGCACCGACATGGTCAAGGCCATCCGCCCCGACGTGCTTGAGAAAATCGTTGCCGGCGTGCCAGCCAAACGCCTGGGCACCCCGGAAGAAATCGCCTCCATCATTTCGTGGATCGCATCCGACGAAGGTGGCTATGCCACCGGCGCCGACTTCTCGCTCAATGGTGGTTTGCACATGGGTTAATGCGCAAGCATTAACTTCGTAAAAAAAACCCGCTTCGGCGGGTTTTTTTATACGTTGGAGGCAAAGTGGTTTCATCCAAAATCACCGCTATGACCATTCTTCAATCAGCGAATGAATACGCGTTGCGAAAGCCAGGTCAAGTGGCGTGGATGCTGCCTTGGTTTCTTCTTATGTTGCCGCTGGCCTGTTTACCTTCCAGCGCAGCGAATTGGCTTTGGGCGAAGGAGCTGGTACGCGTAGCCACTGAGTGGATTCCGATGATTAATAGCATGTCGTCGAAAGCGACAGATCCGCCATGGGCTAGATTTGCGTTGAGCTGTTTGTGGGCAAGTGCGCCAATTTGGATTGTTACCGCCGCAATATGTGCAATCCGAACGCTGAAAGCAGGAATTTACAAGCAGGAGCCTTTAGGCTTTAGTTATTTTTTGAAAGTGTTTTTGGTGTTCGGGGGGGGCGATATTGATTCTCGCGACCATGGAGCCGCGTCCTTGGAAGAGGACTGACATGCTGACATACTTTTTGTCGGAAAGATTTGGTCTTCTTTGCGTTGGATGGTTGTTGCTTACCTCACTGTTTGTTTTTATCGGATTGGCAATTGCTGTGCCGTTGAGTCGACTGTTTGGCTATAAATACGACTGATGAGGCAGCCTTGTGGTAGCTACTGCAAGGATGAGTTTTGAGTTGAAGCAACCCGGTGTTCCATAGCCAGACGGCGCAAGCCAGAATTTCCAGAAGAATCAATTAAATGTTCTCTCCCTGCTTTTTGCACCTGCCCACTCGTTTGAAATCATTCTTTCAGGCAACGCTTGTTGTTGGAGGTTTATGGACCACTTTCGCGCATGCCAAGTTAATAGAAGAAGTCATCAAGGTACCCGTCAAGGTGGCCGACAACTATGGCAAAGAGGTGGCGCAGGACATCGTCGTCACGCTCTTTTATGACGACGCTGCACCCAAGCCCTATCCCCTGCTGGTGTTGGGGCACGGCAGAGATGGCGAGGCCGCAGGCCGGGCCGCCATGGGGCGCGCCAGATACTCAGTCAACTCAAGATGGTTCACCCGCCTTGGCTTTATGGTGGCCGTGCCCACCCGCGTTGGTTATGGTGAAAGCGGTGGTGAAGATGTTGAATACACAGGCGAGTGCAACCGAAAAAATTACCCGCCTGGTTATGCGGCCGCAGCTGAACAGACATTGAAGGTTCTTGACACCATGCGCCAGCGCCCTGACGCGTCCAAAGACCGAGCGGTCATCGTGGGCCAGTCTTTTGGCGGCGCTACCGCCATCACGGTAGCCGCTCAAAACCCGCCCGGGGTACAAGCCACCATCAACTTTGCCGGTGGCGGTGGCGGCAACCCGAAGACCAAGCCGCAAGACCCTTGCGCTGCGCCGCTGCTTGAACGCATGTTCGCCAACTATGGGAAAACAGCGCGCACGCCCAGTCTCTGGATCTACACCCAGAACGACATGTACTCCGGCCCCAAGCTTCCCAAGGAGTGGTTTGATGCCTTTAAGGCGGCTGGTGGCATAGGCGAATACACACTGTACCCACCTCTCGGTGACGATGGACACGGTTTGTTCAGCAAGGCTCCGGAAGTGTGGCATTCGCGTGTGCTGGAGTTTCTACGCGCCAACGGCTACCCAGATATTCGCGCACCGGAAGTCAAAAAATGAAGCTGGTGTATTTTTCTTCACCGCATCGGTTGCGCTCAGCGACAGTTTTTTAGATTGCACGCAGATACTTCTTCAAACCCGCTTCGGCGGGTTTTTTGTTCTTTGGTTCTATCCCGAAGCTGCGCGATAACCCCTTGTTAGTAGCAGCGGCAATTTAAGTCCCGGTAGGCCATGAAGATCGCCTAACATGGCGAAAAATTCAAGGGAGGACTTCATCATGCGGTTTTTCTTCATGGTGCTTATCGCGACAGTTTGTGCAGCATCCTCGGTGTGGGCCAAGGCGTACGGCAACTACGACGCGCGCCGAATTCTCACCGTCACCGAAACCCCGACGGGCAAGCGCCATGGCATTGACCTGCAGTATCTCGACACCATGCTCGATGACTTGGGGACGCACGCCAAAAACTACCCGCCATCCTTCGACTCCGACCAGGACAAGCAGCGCGCCACCCGAGACGCCACTCTGCTGGCTGGCATGTTGGGCATGCTGACACAGGATGCTGGTGCTCACCCCGAGATCCTGTTTCGCGCGGCCACGGTCAACAGCATGGGCCACAACCTCCAGATCGCCGGTGCTGCTGAAAAGGCCGATGCACTCTTTCAGCGGCTGCTGGTCCTCATGCCAGATCACCCGCGCAGCAACTACGCGTATGGTGTCTTTCTCGCCGGTGCTGCAAAGCCTGCTGCAAGCCTTCCCTATCTTGAAAAAGCGCTGGCGGCAGGCGTGGTTGATGCGGGCTATTCCTTGGGCTTGGTGCACCTGAGCCTTGGCGACAAAACCCGGGCGCTGGAATACCTCGACGCGTACAAGGCAAAAACCCCCGCTGACAAGAATGCCGCCATTCTCATCGATGCGATCCGCAGCAGTAGGGCCACGGTAAGGCGGGAAGCTCAATAAGTTCTCGCGTGTGGCGAAGGCGCGCTTACCGCGTCAAGCAGTGCTTCACATGGTCAGCACAGACTGCGAGCCAAGTTCGCGAAGGCGATAACCCGCTTCGCGGGATGCCTGACTTGTATTTCTATAGTGATCATCGGCTAGAAGCCCTGGATCATCTTCCCTTCAGCGTCATTGCCACATCCGACACCCTCAACGTGCGGCAGATGGTCAACACCGCGCGCCCCCTCAACTCCGCCATAGAAATTGTGGTGCGCACTCACAACGAGGCAGAAGCCAAACTACTCGAAAGCGAAAACGTTGGGGCGATCCTTCTGGGTGAGCAGGAGTTGGCGCAGGCTATGACGCGCCATGTGTTGGAGAGGTCTACCGCAGGTAGTGCGCACCTTTAGAACGGCTTTCAAAGAAATTCGCAGATTTTCTTGGTATCGACAATATGCAGTTATCAATGGTTGGCAACATTGCTAACGACCCGCGACTGGGGTTAGCAAAGGCGTCGACGAGCAAACCACGACACGCCTTGCGCCTCTTGTGAGAGCCACGTAGAGATGCTGCGCAGTCATGCGTTCGGGTTCAAGAATGACCACGACGTCAGCCTCCAGTCCTTTCAGAAGAAGGGTGCTTCCGACGGCGCGCCGGCCCAGCGGCCGCCCCAGATGGCGGTTTCGCTCGCGGGCTTGCATCGCTGCGCCGATGAATCCGCCTTCGCCCCCTGTTGCTCTCAGCGCCGAGATACAGCAGTGCAGCACTTCGGGTCGGTAGACGCGCGCACCGTGTTGGTCTGCCAGCGACTGGAGCAGGTTAACCGAGGTCGTGTGACTGGGCGCCGCTACGAACGTCACGGCTGCGGCTTCTGCAGGTGTCGCGGGCGTGCGGGCTCTGCCGCGCTGTATCGTTTCGACCCGTGCGAGTAAGTTGGCAGTTCCCACACCTGTCATCAGTGAGGTGGCGAACTCTGCAAGTTGTCGCAGCGCGTCGGGACTCGCTACATCGAACTGGCGGGCGAAGTTCACCAGGTCTTTTAGATCTACCGCCTCGACAGACGTGGCGCCCGGCGTCTGCATCGTGAGTTGATTCCGTGCATTGACATTGATGGAGTCGCCAATGATAAGAACGCGGCCGTCTCGGTTTGGCGCTGCTGTCCGGGCGGCGGCCAGTCGCTGCTGCAGTTCCATGCCTTGGGCTAGTTGAACCCATTCGACGCCCCCAGGCGCTCCACGAAGGTCTACCGGTTGGCCGGCTTGCAATAATGCGCGAACCTGAAGTAGCCAAACGCCTAGTGCTTCCATGCCGACGAGGCGCCATCGCCAGGGAGTTTGTAGCGCTCCGATGGGCGGGAATGCTACCTGCGCTTGGTTCTCCCAGTGAACCAAGGGGTCCCGGAAGCCAAATATCGCCTGCATCGGGTCACCAAGAATGCAAGTAGGGAGTGTCTGAGCAATGGAGCAGACGATAGCGTGCTGCGCAGTATTGCAGTCCTGATACTCATCCACCAGCAAGCGCGAGTAAGTTGAGGCAATGGGGTCAACAATGTGACCTGCCTGTAGGAGCTGTTGCACGGCGCCTCGAATCGCTGGGTAGTCGGTGTTCGGGTTGGCCAACTCAAGTACACGCGCATTAAGGCCTGCGCGAAGCGGAAACTTGGTCGCAAGCCGCATCGCGAAACCGTCGATGGTGGACACCCTATATGCCGAACTGGGGACGCTGCCGCGCTGAAGCCTGGCGCGTAGAGCCGTGACTCCAGCGTTGGTGTGCGTCAGCACCAAGACTGGCTTAGCGTCTATGTGCTGGCTGATCGCATCAGCGATGATCTGGGTCTTGCCGCAGCCGGCTGGGGCGGTAACGGAGCCTAGGCGTGCCTGAAAGATGTCGATTTCAGGTGGCGGCACTCGTCCACCTCCACAGCACATTCATAATTTCGACGAAGCCCGGTTCGGCACCTGCTATGTGAGGGCCGACGATATCCTTGGCGATTTCCTGGAAACTGCTCACTGACTTGAACCAGCCGTTCTTGTTGTTGCGAGCGGCAAGTCCCAGCAATGCTCGGCTCGCGGGTGTGTAGCCGCCATTGAGTCGTTCGGCTTCTATGGCATCCAAGGTGACTTGCCCATGCGACTTCGACATGACGTGCTCAGCCATGAGTTCGCGGCCCACCATCTCGTCGGCCTTATTGAGCAGCGCATGCACTGCGTCATTGCTTGAATGGATGAATAACTCATCCTCAAGCGCTAAGCCGGGTCTCCAAGTTAGGTACTGGCCGCCGGCCGCAACGAATCTCTCCACAAGTCCAACGGTTGCAACTGGCTTGTCCGCGTCAACGAAGACGAGGACGCGATAGCCCAACTTGAGGAACACCTCCCCTCGCGTAAAGCATTGATCGGGGCTCCCCCCGCCCGAGTCCACGTATGAGCCTCCGTTTGCCAGGAATGACGTCGCGCCACAGTGAACCCACCATTGGTCCATCCCGCGAGCGAATCCGACTTCGCTAGCACCTTCGCAGACGATCACCGACTTGGACAGGAAGGCTTCAGCCGCCTTGCGCAGCGTGCCCTGGATGCCGTCATCCGCACCAGCGCATGTCGCCGTGTGCGAGCCCAAACCCTGGCGCAAGACAAAAAGCTGGTTACCGGCGAGTTCCCTAAGCGCCACCGGCGAATGGGTTGTCATAAAGACCTGCAGTGGCTCGGCCTCGTCCTTAGCACCGAGTGAGTCGAGCAATCGCATGAGCCGGTGTGGCTCAAGTCCGTATTCGACCTCGTCTACTAGGGCGACCGTGGCTGCCGCCGCTGCGGCCCTTTGCAACCCCGCGACAAGAAGTCGTCCCGAGCCGGTGCCCAGCGACCGCAGAGGAATGCCCGTTGCGCTGTGAAGTGCGATAGCACCATCGCCAATCGACACTGAGTGAGCATCAAGTAGCGCCTGAGCGCTTGCACCGACGGCCACGCCTAAGCCGGTAGCTGTCTGGGTGACCACTTGCAACGTTTGGGCGAGTTGAGGACCAGCCTGCGCACCAAAGGCGGCCCGGGCGGCGCGTCCCGCGCCTGCGAGCTCCAAGCCAAGGTTCGCACGTTCTTCAGTGAGCCGATTCAACACAGAGCCCCTAGCCCAGGAAAGGTTCGTGTTTGCGTAGGTGCCGATTCTGGCTGGTGCCAGGAGACTGCGATCCTTCCATGCCAAAGACCGCTCCAGTTGCTGATGGGCTGCGCGGTCGGAATAGAGCAACCAACTGGGCTCTAGGTCGCTCTTGACCTCGAGCTTCAGCGTCAGAGCCGTTTCCAGGCCCGCGCGCGGCTCGTCTTCAATCTGCCCGGTACCGAAGTTAAATCCGCGAAGGAACTCTCCGTAGGTGTCGATGTTCTTCAGCGCGTCAGGTAGTGCGCCGAGCGTGACCGCAATCACAATGGTCTGGCTGACGTCCAAGCCGAAGAAGTCCGTGTCGCCGAAAGGTGCGCTCCTCCTAGCGCCAAGACATAAATCGATCGCATCGAGGATGGTGGACTTGCCGCTGTCTCCCGGGCCAATAAGACAGTTCACGCCGTTGGACGGTGTCCAGTCGAGCAACTGTATAGATCGGAAATTTCGGATTTCCAGTCGACGGATGCGCGTCATGATTGCTCCCCGTTATTCTTGCAAGCATCCTAACCCGACAGGGAGCTGCCAAACAGATGCGCTGGCACCTTCGGGCTAAAAAGCGAGGTCTTTATCGCTTAAGTAACTGACTATCGATAAGTCAATATTTGCGCTAGTCAGTATTTACGAGTTGTCTTCTGTCGCTTCAATACCATAATTTGCTCTAAAATTGATAGCTGCTCGCGCCCGTGCAATAAGGGCCAATAGCCAAAATGACCAAGAGAAATCCGCCGAGGCGTGTTTTCTGAGACAGCTTGGCTGACTATTTCACATGGACGCAATCCTCAGAGTAGGCAGAGCGACGGGCGGATTCACTATGGATTGAAGAGCCCCCGCGCGGGGTCGAAAGCGATTTTCTTCGTGAAGTCCACCCGGATAGCGCCGGTCTTCAGTTGTTCTTCAAAACGGACAAGTCTCTCGTCCGACCACTGCGACAGCATCGCATTGATGGCGTCCGCGTACGCTTGCTTCTCCGCTTCCGAGAAGTTCGCAGCCACCGAACCATCGATTCCGATAAAGGCTGATGCGCCGAGCACCCTCACGACCGAAGGGTAAAGCCATGCAAAAACTCGGCACTGGGGCCGGTTCTTGTTGAAGTTAACCAGGTCGGTCAAAAAACCTCCATCACAAATTTCACGTCGAGCTTTGGCTGCGATGCGAAGTGCATTGAACTTTGTGCCATCGCACTCGTTCTGCCTGTACAAATCTCCACCTTTTTCGCAGCGCAAGTATTCGCACTGCGGCTTGTCCGACAGCACCGCATTTACGCATACGCCATAGCAGATGTCATGGCGGTCGCAGGAAGCCTTGAATTCGCATGCCAATGGTTTGATCCTGTCCGGAACCAGATAGCTGTTCCATCCGGAGCCGCACCCGTTCGTCATGGGCACGGAAAGGGGCGCGGGTTGTTGAGCTTGCGCGCTCGCACAGACATACAGCATGAAACCGACTACCAGCAAGACCCTTGTGCCCCCTAGCGCGTTGAGGTCCGTAAATAGCTTTCCGAACAGTCTCATATACGTCTTCTCCATAAATTCAGTTTGAATATTGCGTGCTCAAGGTCACCTTATTTGGCGCTGAGCGTCTTTGCGAAAGCTTCCAAGAGCTTCATGGTTCGCGGACTGGGTTCAAACTTTGGCACGCGATTCTCGCAACTCTCCTTACCTGCCGAGGAGACAAATCTTCCTAACTCTTTCATGCCATCTTCCAGCTCGGCGGCTCCCTTCAATCCAGCGACGGCGGCCAATGCTTGATCGACCGCCGTTGAAGTGGTTGACTGCAGCGCGAAGAGCTGATCGAGATATGGCGCGACTCTACACAGGGTGTGCGGATGGGTCTTATGGAAGATGAACTCTCCTTGAGGGCTGAATCCGTTCATCATCAGTACCTGAAAGCCGACTGTCGCATACTCCGTGTCATATCCGGCGGCCTTCAGGCGGTCCTTGGCACACTGATCAGCAAGTGCTTCATTTGCTCGGGCGACCTCGGCTTTTACTTCTCCAAAGGGACGGTGCCTCAAGACGAAGTGACAAATCTCGTGGCCGACGATAAAGGCAAAAGCCTGGTGAACTTCACTGATGTCGTTTGCCACGCTAATGTACTTCGCTCGAACGGGTCGTTGTGTTGCCCTCGCATAGTCCAGGAACTCGAAGAACAAACTTGTGTCCGCACGTGTGGCCCGATCTCGTGTCCTTTCCAGCGCGAGCATTGGCCAAGCGAACATATGTTTAGCAAGGTCTTCGTATTCGCGAATCCAGTGTAGCGCCGACATAAAGTCGTAAAGGGCTCTGACTAGGCCGGTGGTGACCACGATCTCGCTTTCTGAAATGTTGGCGTAGGCTGACGGTTGATTCTCGACGACAACGCGAATTCTTAGCTTTTCCACAAGATGCTTCTCGGCATCCGTCATCTGGTTCCGAAGGCTAGGGAGGATCTGGTTGTTTGCCCAATATCGTGCGATGTTCTGCCATCGTTGGTCGTACGCACCTAGCAGGAACTTCGCCGCTGTCAACTCGTTGCTACTTAGCGGGTCACCCCACGACTTGGTCTGCCGTGTTTGCGCGAGCAGATCCAATGCCTTGCGAATGTCCGCCGGGTTTGGGATCACTCCGATCTGGTCAACTCTGGGAAGTGTTGACGTATTCGGTGGCCGCACGACTAGGCCCATACCTTTAGATGTATCTAGCGGACTGGCGTATAACTGGTAATCGTCTTCCCGCCAACGATCAACGATCGGAAGTAACTGGCCCATCAGGTACCGGTCGATTTCAGCGTACCGCTTTTGAACCGACTTCAATGCTTCTCCCCGCAGCGACTCACCCTGCGGCAGAGAGCGCTGCAGTCGGCCCACTTCTTCCCTGTAGTAGGTAGCAAGTCGGAGCATCTGCTGCTGAAGTTCCTCCTCGTCCACCGTAAACGAGAGTGCGTCTGACGGTTCTCGTCTTTGACTTGTATCGGAAGAGTTGCGCAGCAGCATCAGTACGCGCTCTGCCTCCACGATACGGCCACTGGCAATGAGTAAATCAGCCAAGCCGTCATAAGTGATCTTCAAACGCTCGTCGTATTCACGAAGGATTTGTGAGCTTGGATTCTTGATTTGCTTCCGCCGCACCTCCTCGAGTTGGATCCCCTGCTTGTAGAACAGGCGCGCAATGAATGTGCGTGGGGACCGTTTCCCGCTCTCCTTCCAATGAGAAAACGAGTACCCCAAGTTGGTTGCGGCGTGTGAGTAATCCGGCTGAGCCGCGTAAAACTTGAATCGCTGTAGCAGCGCTTGGTCTTGCTGGCCGCCTGCTTCGAAGAAATAGATGCGGCTGTCGTTCCACGCAGTCAGTTCGTGTACATCCCGGGCCAGTGCCTGCACCAGACCTTCAGCGGTGTTGTAATGCAGCGCAGCTTTTGGAGATTGATTGAGCTGCTGTTGGTAGAGCTGGGCCAGGGAGGTGTGGGAGATGAGTAAGGCCCTGTCCAACGCCATGCTGGACTGGGTCTGCGAGTTGCGAATATTCAACGCTTCGAGGTACTTTCGCTCGGCTTCTGTGTAATTCTTCAATCTCAGCTGAACGAAGCCCTCGGCCTGAAGTACCTCAGCAACCGCAAGCCCCGTCGGCCCTTGCACGGCGATCCGGGCCAAACGGGCCTTTTCATACCACGAGAGAGCCTCGTCGTATTGGTAGAGATTGCTCACGAGAACACCTGCAAGAAGCATCCACTGGACATCCATGGGTTCTGCGCTCGTGAGTTGCTCCCGCAGCTTCAGCGACTGCTTCCAATAGTCCGCTACCTTTGCATCGAGCCCGAACTGTGCGTATGTTTCGCCGATATCCCACAGAAGATCGGCTACCAGCCGGTAATCCGGAGGAGTGGCCGTGCGCGCCACTTCCAGTGCCTTTAGAGAAAAGGCGACTGCTTCATCGAGCTCACCGATGTTTCGGTGCAAGTGCGCGACCGTGCGCAACCGGAGCGGATCCTTGGTTTCGCCCAACTGCTGAGCGACGCGCAGCGCTTCTCGGTTTGTTTGCTGCTTGCCCGCTTGGTCGCCGCGATTGCTTTGCGCGGCAGCCAGCGTGACTAGCGTTGCAAAGACTTCGTTTCGCTGGGCGTCTCCATGAAGCTTATAGATATCGATGGCCTCTGTGAGGCTGGTTGCGCTGAGTTCAAAGTTGCCGAGCGGCCAACCCTCGAGAGTTCCTTTATGACGCAGCGAGCCGGCCAAGCTCAAGTCCTTCGCGCCAAAGAGTTCGCGGCGGATGGCAATTGCTTCTTCGATTTGTTTTAACGCTACTAGCGCACTGCTCCGGCGGTCCGGGGAGTCAATGTGGTGGTTCTCGGACAACCAGTGAAGCAGCCGCGCCATTTGTGCGTTGCGACCAGCGCCCGCTGCGCGCGCATCAACCAGCGCCTTCTCCAGAATTTTTTTTGCGCCTGAGTAGTCGCGCCGGCCTGCCAGTTCGCCCGCTTCCAGAAACGCCTTTTCGACGCGCGCGGTGGCGGCTCCCTCTTGGGCATTGGCAGGTGCAGCCAGGAACAAGGCCAGGCAGACAGCAAATGCATATTTTTTATTCATGTGGCACCCCCTCTTCGCGGCATTATGAGATGGGGGCTGAGGGCGAGCAACAGACGGTTGCCGACGCTTAGTGATAGGGGAACACCGCGCTAATAAGTACTACTACCCGAGGTACGCGGCTTCGCTAATGGAGAAGCGGCTCTCAAATTGATAGCTGCTGGCACCCGTGGAATAAGGGCCAGTGGCAAAAAATCACAAAGACAACTCGCCAAATTGAGTTTGTAAGGACGAAAAGAGATATTGCCGCTCTTAAATTGATAGCTGCTCGCGCCCGTGAAATAAGGGAAAGTGACCAAAACGATTAAGGAAAAGCTCGCCTCGTTCATGAGTCAACCCGACTGCCGAAAGCGGCGCAGCTTTCACTGCTGGCGAATTGCAAGCTTTTACCGCATTGGCCCAGGAGCAAGCCAAAGCCATGCTCAAAAAAGTCCCGCTGCTGGGAGCCATCACCTGGCTCATGATGCAGCAGAGTGGGACAAGGCATACCTTGCTTAGCGAATTGGAGTGGCGCGTTATGCCTGCTCTGATGCTGGAGCAGGCCAAACTTTATCTGCGCGACGAAGCTCCGTTGGCCTATGTATCCTGGGCTAGGCTGTCGGAAGATGCGGCCACTCGTTATCGCACTGCACCGCACCATTTGACGCCTGCCGACTGGAAATCTGGTGAGCAAATCTGGCTGGTCGACGTTTTTACCCCTTTTGGCGGCGCCCAGGAATTGCTTGCAGATATCCGAAAGAACGTCTTCCCGGGGCAGCCTGTATTCCAGCTGGCACCGTCCATGGCGGGCCTGGCCAAAATTCAGCGTTGGGAGCCGATAGGGGGATAGGGCACTTCGCATATTCATGCGAATTTTTGGCAAATTTTCCCGGAATTCGCATCGGCTTTGCCCGTCTGGGCAGGGTTCTTCAGGCTAAGGGAAGCAAGTCCTAACCTGCTTGGTGGCCCTGTGCTTGAGGCTGGGGTTTCGCATTCCCGGTTTTTTCCGACCAAATGGGCGGAAACCGTGCTTGTGCCTAAACAACACATCTGCTTTTTAGCGTTTGTAACTATTTGCACTCAGTTTAGACTTAGAGTAAATTTGCAGCTTCACTTCATAGCGTATTGATTTAATTGGAGAAAACTCTCCCCCCCATCCCCGCCAAGCGTTATTTCACCATCGGTGAAGTCGGCGATTTGTGTGGTGTCAAACCTCATGTGCTCCGTTATTGGGAGCAAGAGTTCACGCAGCTGCGCCCGATGAAGAGGCGTGGCAACCGCCGTTATTACCAGCACCACGAAGTTTTGATGATCCGGCGGATCCGGGATTTGCTGTATGACCAGGGGTTCACGATCAGCGGTGCGCGCAACAAACTGCAGGAAATTGTGCAGTCCGAGCGCGACAAGCGGCGCAACGGTGAGGTCATGCTTGAAGGCGTTGACGTGCTGGAAGGCGGCGACTCCATTCTTGATGACTTTGGGGATTCTGTGGATTTTGAGGACAGCGGATCTGACGCGACGGTAACGCCGGCGGCTGAAGGAAGTTCTGCTCAGCTGCGCTTGCAGCTGCTGCGCCGTGAATTGTTTGAAATTCGGGATTTGCTGAGCTCGACCTACTGAGAGGCCTCCGGCGGGCAAGCTATAATTCGAAGCTCGACGGTGTGTGGCGCAGCCTGGTAGCGCACTTGCATGGGGTGCAAGGGGTCGAAGGTTCGAATCCTTTCACACCGACCAAGAGACAATCTAAAGGCCTTTAAGGAGCGATTCTTAGAGGCCTTTTTCATTGGTAAATCAACCCTCTGTCCTCTAAGAACGTACAAGGGTGTATGTTGACAGGCAGGGGGAACAGGGGGAACATCCGGGGGAACTGCGCAGCCTGCGCGGCCTTTTGGGGGTAAATGTTCCCCCGCTTCCCAGCGTCACGCTTGGCAAGTTGCTACCGCTATCTGCGCGCCGGTCGGTTTGCTTGTCGCAAATGCCAGCGAATAACGTCGCAGTATGGAGCAACGTCTGCACTGGTCCCCATTGGTGGACGCTATCGCAGGCCAGCGAAGCGCTAATCAGACCATGAAGGAGCACTGGGTCTGGCTGGTTGAGAGTAGTTGTACCCTGACAACTAGAATCGAACTCGGCTCGCAGGGAACTGATTCTCGGCGGGATTTAACCAACAAAACGTTTGGCCGGGACGATTTCAGTGACCTTTTCTTTTCTGACGACGTGGAAGCCTCGTTACCTCTTTCAGAACAAAGTTGGAGCATCCCATCCGAAATACCGTCCGGACATAGACGGGCTTCGGGCCATCGCTGTTTCGCTCGTCGTCGCCTTTCACGCCTTCCCTTCAATGGTTGCAGGCGGCTTCATCGGCGTTGACATCTTTTTTGTCATCTCAGGTTTTCTGATATCCACGGTGATTTTTGAGGATCTGGAACAAAGGCGTTTCAGCTTCACGGATTTTTTTGGCCGGCGGATAAGGCGCATTTTTCCCGCGCTCATTCTTACTATGGCGTTATGTCTTGGGGTAGGGTGGTTTTCTCTTTTTGCCAATGAGTATCAGCAACTTGGCAAGCATGTCGCTGGCGGGGCGGGGTTTATATCCAACTACCTGCTCTGGGACGAAAAGGGCTATTTTGACAACGCATCCAATACCAAGTTTTTGCTGCACCTTTGGTCTCTTGGAATCGAAGAACAGTTCTATATCGTGTGGCCGTTGCTGCTTTGGGGGCTCTGGAAGTGCAGGTTCAATGCACAAATTGTCATTGTTTCGCTTGCGGTGATTTCCTTCTACTTGAATACCAAGCAGGTAACGAATGACCTTACAGCGGCGTTTTATTCGCCGCAGACGCGTTTTTGGGAACTGATCGCTGGCGCGGGGTTGGCCTACTTTTGTCTGTATCAAAAGCATCCCCTATTAGCCCGATTTGAGACCGTCAGGGGCCTGTTACGCGAGAAATGGAGCTTGGTGTTACCAGTTTCATTGCCCGTTGTACTGAGTCATCTTCAGTCACTTGTGGGCGTTGCCCTTGTTTGTACAGGCGTTTACTACATCACCGAGAAAGACCTTTTCCCTGGAAAGTGGGCGCTGCTTCCGGTAGTTGGTTGCGTCTTGATAATCGCAGCGGGACCCAAGGCGGTTGTGAACCGGTGGGTGCTTGCAAACCCGCTTCTGGTTTGGATTGGTTTGATAAGTTTCCCGATCTACCTCTTCCACTGGCCTTTATTGACGTTTGCCCGCGTTCTTGCTGAGGGCACACCTCCTATCTGGGTTCGAATTGTCGCGATAGTGGCGTCATTCATTCTTGCGATGCTGACTTATCACTTTGTTGAGAAGCCAGTCCGGCACGGGACCCGACAAAAACCGACCCTTTTGGCATTGACCTTATTGATGCTTGTTTTGGGGGGGATTGGTTATGGAATATTCAAGGCGAATGGCGTTCCCTCAAGGTACTTGAACTCCCCGAACGAGCAGCCCAACCGGTCATGGAAGCTTGAAGGGCCGGGGGTCACCTCTTGCGGTAATTTGGTCGCCTCGGGAAAAGTGACATTTTTTTGTGCAACCACCCCCGAACCCACCGTAGCACTTATCGGAGACAGTCACGCCGGCCACCTCTTTTACGGATTTACGACCAGCCAGCACCCCGTCTATTCGAAGGCCGTTATCGTAGGTGCAGGGGCATGTCAGGCAAGCCTGGGAATGGAATCAACGGACGGCTGCACGGAGCCTGTTGAGGCAGCAGTCAATCTGGCGAAAAATACACCCTCCGTCAAGTTCGCGATTATCGGAGGCTACTTCGGTTTTGTAGACTCATCGGGGTCAGAAAGAAGCGACGAATTCCTAAGAGGGTTTCAGCGCACTATTGATGGTCTAAAACGCGCCAGCAAGCAGGTGGTTTTTATCGTTGATGGTCCGACCTTCAAAGAATCTGCGGAGAAGTGCTACCACCCAGCCATCAAAGTGCGTGAGTGGGCGCGGGATTACCCAAGCTTCTGCAAGGGGGCCACAGCCGCAGACCTCAAAGACAATACGGAATATCTTAAATTTGTTGAACTGCTGCGCCGACGCAACCCTGATGTTTTCTTTTACTCACCCCAAGATGTTTTGTGCCCTGGCGGCGTTTGTATGATCTCTAAAGACACCCAAATACTCTTCGGTGACGACAACCACTTGTCAACATTTGGAAGCAAACTGGTAGCGTCCGACTTGATAAGGCATCTCGAAGCAATACGCAAAAATTGACTCCCGACTACGGGTCTCCGGGGCATTGCGGGGGTACAAACGGGGGTACAAATACGACTTTGATTTTCCGGAAACTAGTATCCATGCGGGTTTCAAGCCATCATTCAAGCGGTTTCACAAAACACAAGTTTGCTAACCCTTTTTTGCTTTCTGCGCTGCCTTGATTGACGTTGCCGTCAAGTTGCGCCGCTACGGCGACAATAGGCCGATGGCAAAAAAAATGCAGTTGCAGAACATTCTTTTTTCTCAGGGCTTTGGCACGCGGCGCGTTTGTGCGGGGCTGGTTCAGCAGGGGTTTGTGGCTGTAGCCGGTGTCTCGTGTGACGATCCTGCTACGGAGTTTGTAGCAGAAGGCTTGCGCTTCACGGTGCAGGGCGTTGACTGGGAATATCACGAGAAGGCTTACCTGATGCTGCACAAGCCGGCCGGGTACGAGTGTTCGCAAAAACCCAGTACCTACCCGAGCATTTACACCTTGCTGCCGGCGCCGATTCGCCAGCGTGGTGGTGGCGCGGCTGCGGGGGTGCAGGCGGTGGGCCGGCTGGACCAGGACACCACCGGTTTGCTGCTGCTCTCGGATGACGGCAAGTTCATTCACCGCATGAGTTCACCCAAGCACCATGTGCCCAAGGTGTATGAGGTAACAGCGAAACACGCGGTGGACGACAAGCAGGTGAGCAAACTGCTGGGCGGTGTGGTGCTGGACGACGATCCGAAACCTGTTCGCGCGGCAGCCTGCGAAAAGACGGGCGAAAACCAGTTGAGCCTGACGCTGACTGAAGGCAAGTACCACCAGGTCAAGCGCATGATTGCCGCCGTGGGCAACCGGGTGGAAGATGTCGGCGGTTTGCACCGCTCGCGCATCGGCTCGCTGGATTTGCCTGCTGACCTGAAGCCCGGCCAATGGCGCTGGCTGACGCCGGAAGACCTGGTCAGTATTTCGGCCTGAGCGTCACTCGGTGCCAAGTGCCGTTTGGGTGACGCGTCAGGGTTTTGTATTCCTTGGTTGATGCGGAGAGCTTGGCACGACTATGCCTTTGCCTATCGCAGTTCGGCTGGGCGGCTGTTGGCCTGTATGAGAAACGAGTCATGCCAGTGATTGGGCATGCTGCTGTGCTCCTCGTTGCTGAGTGTGCGTATGTGGCGCTGTTGCGCAAGCGTTTTTTTCAGGCTGATGCGAGCGACTTCGAGGACCGCTGCTTCGCGTTTGAGGTGCCGGGCTTTTGTAGCTGCTTCGCCGAGAAATTCATTGCGGAGTACCTCCGGGCTCGGCAACATGGAAGGATTGAGCACGGCGTAGGAAATGCCGCATTGCGCCAGTAAACTGGTTTTGAAGCTTCTGACCTTGAGGGGAAGGCCAAAAGACTTGGGAATGTCCACGCAGCCAATTACGTGGCCGTCGGAGGCGCAGACTGAAAATGTGCAGGTGGTGTGCTGGAGCATTTCATACCAATGCAGGCTGTCTTCACTGGCATTGGGCCTGGTGAAACGGGTCACCGGCATCTTGACCAAAACATGGTGATCTTCAAAGGTGTTGATCATCCAGTGCCACACTCGCAGTTCTTCGCTATTCATCAACACTCGTGCGTGCAGGGGCCAGTGTTTGGGAATGCGGCGTTTGCCAAGCTTCATCCATCGCGACCACAATCTGTACCATTCAGATAGACCAGATAGACGTCCTATCTGGGACTGCTCTGCCGGTGACCATTCTGAGTTGCTGAGCATGACGAACTCCTTTGGTTGTTACGAGTTATTACAATATGCGCCTTTTTGGGTACTTTGGCTTGAGATTTCTCAAGATTTTTTGGGATTTGTTACTAAATTAGTTTTGAAGCAGCGTGTAAAACTAGCGGAAAAGAGGAGATAGATCATGGATAGACGAGCACTTATGGGTGTGGCCGCATGGGGCGCTGTCGCTTTGCCTGAGTTGGCGCAAGCCGTGCCGGCCTCCAAGGCTCTTCGCGGCCCGATCCTGTTGACCGTCAGCGGGCAGATCGGCGCCGGCAATCGCGGTGCGTTTGATCCTGCGTTCGACCAGATGATGGGCAAGCAGAAAATCTCGTTCGACAGGGCGCAGGTGTTTGACTTTGTCGCGCTCACGGCCCTGCCGGCGGTCACCATCGAGCCGACGCTGGAATACGACGCCAAGCCGCACCGCCTCAAAGGCCCTTTGCTGATGGACGTGATGAAGGCCAGTGGCGTGAAGGTCACCAGCAAGACGACCTTGTTTTTGCGTGCGGTGGATGGTTACGCTGCCCAGGTTTCTGCCTCCGATGTCGCCAAATACCGCTTCATCGTCGCCACTCACCTTGACGGCCGGCCCATGGCGCTGGGTGGCCTGGGGCCGCTCTGGGCGGTCTATGACGCGGACCGCTTCGCCGACATGGCGGCCAAACCGTTGCCCGCCCGTTTTGCCTGGTGCCCCTGGGCCACCTACCATATCGAGGTGAAGGAGGGCTGAGTGCGTTGGCTCGAATTTCTTCGAGTCAATTCAGCCTCTGGCCAACGCGTAATGGCTATTGTTTGCTATCAAAAGCAGAGCATTCAGGCGATGCGTTGAAGGAAGCCGGCGACGGCTTTCAGCGTTTCCTCGGGTTGGTCGCGTTGTGGCGAGTGCCCGCACACTGGCAGCCTGAGCTGTTCCGCGTGCGGCACCGCAAGCGCAAGCTCGTCGAGTTGTGCCATGGTGCCGTATTCGTCGTCCAGCCCCTGAATGGCCAGCAATGGCGCGCTGATGCGGCTGCACTCGCGCCGAATGTCAAAGCTTCTGAAAGCCTGCGATAACCAGACGTCGTTCCACTGCCAGAAGGCACTGTCGACGTCCGCGTGGTGCCGGGCCAGGCGCTCACGCAGGCCGCCTGACTCGAATGCAACGGTGGCCTCAGCGATGGCTTGCACCGCCACGTCTTCCACCCTCAGGTGAGGCGCCATGACAATCGCCGCGCTGACCGGATGCCGGCTCGCGTGCAGCAAAGCGATGGTCGCGCCGTCTGAATGGCCGAGCAGCACGGGCTTTTCGATACTGTGGGCGGAGAGCAAAGCCGGCAGCACCTCCCAAGCCTCGTCGTGCATATAGTCAGGCAGAAGGCGCCCGGCGCCTCTCACTTCGGGAACGCTGTCCGAGCGCCCATAACCGCGCCGTGAATAAACCAGGCCGGCCCGGCCAGTTGCCGCGCAAACGGCTGCCGGCCAGTTTTGGCCGCGCTGGGTCCACAGGCTGACCGAACCCAGGCCTTCGTGCAAAAACACAATCGGCGCGAGGGCAGTCGAACCAGCGATGGACTGCAGCTCCAGGCGGGTGCCGGAAATCTCGACGAAATGCATCAGGCCATCGTAAGGGATGTAAGCGCGCGGGGATGCTGGCGCGTTAGGAAGTGCCCCCCCGCTACACTTGCCGGTTGCCTGAAGAAAGTCGTTTCGTGAATTCCCCCCTTCGTTTTTTTGTTTTTGCGCTGTGTTTGCATCTTGGCGCGGCGGCCGTGCCAGTCCGGGCCCAACCGACACCGCTTTTTGTGCTCAATTCCCTGGACGCCAGTGTCAGCGTGATCGACCCCGTGAAGTGGCTTGAAGTCAAGCGCTTCGCCACGGGCAAGGAGCCGCACCACCTGTACCTGACACCCGACGAAAAGTCGATGATCGTGGCCAATGCACTGTCGGATACCTTGACCTTTGTCGACCCCAAGACGGCGGAAATTCAGCGTGTGGTGCGCGGCATTGTCGATCCTTACCAGCTACGCTTTTCGCCCGACATGAAGTGGTTTGTCACGGCGGCCAACCGGCTCAACCACATTGACGTTTACCGCTGGGACGGGACTGACATCACGCTGGTCAAACGCGTTGCCACCGGAAAAACCCCCAGCCATTTGTGGATAGACAGCAAAAGCACCACGGTGTACGCCACCATGCAGGACAGCGATGAGCTGATCGCCCTTGACCTGGCGAGCCAGACCCTCAAATGGCGCACCGCTACCGGATCGCTTCCAGCTGATGTGTATGGCACCGCTGACGACAAGTTCATGCTGGTGGCCCTGACGGGCGGCGACGCGGTCGAGGTCTACGACGTCAGCGGCAAGCAACCGCTGCGAAGCCGGGTAATCAAGACCGGCGCGGGCGCGCACGCATTCCGCGCGCTCGGCGACGGGCGCCACCTGCTGGTGAGCAACCGCGTGGCTAACAGCATCAGCAAGATCGACCTGCAAACCTTCGCCGTGGTGGACAGCTTCCCGGCGCCGGGCGGGCCGGATTGCATCGAGGTCTCGCGCGATGGCAAGCTGATTTACGTCACCTCGCGCTGGGCCCGCAAACTCACGGTGATCGACGTCGCCAGCCGCAAGGTGGTGCAGCAGGTCAAAGTTGGAAAAAGCCCCCATGGCGTCTGGACACTTGATCACGCCAAGAGACAGTGAGCCCCTAGGGTTGGAGCCCCCACGGTCGCTCACTGCGAGCCTGCGGCGGCTCCCTGCCCCTTGCACGGTAAAAGGGGCCGCTGCGCCTGCGGCCCGGCAAAGCCGGTTCCGCGGCCCCTGCTTGACGGGGCGCTCATTGCGAGTGCTTCTCGCTATTGTTTTGGTAGCTGCTAGCGCCCGTACGGTGTGGGCAAATGGCTGTTTTGATGCTCAAGGTCAACCGGGAAAGCCGATTTACCTGACACTGGACACCGGCCACATGGAAGTTGCGCCGCTGATGGCGGACATCCTGAACAAACATCAGGTGAAGGTCACTTTTTTTGCCGCCAACGAGCGCACAAAAACCGGTGACGGCAGCCTGGGTAGTCATTGGGCGCCATGGTGGAAGGCGCGCGCGGCCGAGGGCCATGAATTCGCCTCCCACACCTGGGACCACAGCTACTGGCGAGCCGACCTGCGGCCGGCGGCAGGCGGGCCGACGCAGTTCCGGATCAAACCCTCGGCCGGCCCATCTGAAGGCCGGGAGTTCACATGGACGGCCGCGCAATACTGCGAGGAGGTCGGCCGTGCCAGCGCGCGGCTGGAGGCCATCACGGGCAAGAAGCCGCTGCCGTTGTTCCGGGCACCGGGCGGCAAGACCTCGCCTGCCTTGCTGGCAGCAACCAAAGCCTGCGGTTATGAGCATGTGGGCTGGTCGCCCGCCGGTTTTCTGGGTGATGAATTGCCTAGCGATAAATACCCCAACGACGCGCTGCTGAAAAAAGCATTGCTGGGCATCCGGCCCGGCGACATCCTGCTGGCCCACCTGGGCATCTGGTCGCGCCAGGACCCGTGGGCACCCGCCGTGCTGGAGCCGCTGATTGTGGGGCTGAAAGCGCGCGGCTTCTGCTTTGAAACGCTGCGTGAGCATCCCCGGTACAAGGCGTGGATTGTTAATGCCGCGGGCGCATCGGCTCCGGCCCGGACGGCAAAATAAACATCATGGACGTCCTGACAGACCTTTTTTCAACGGCGCAGCAGTGGCTATTCGAGGCAGCGGTACAGCCGGTGCTGTTTGCGCTGGGCATGGGCAACTTGCTGGAAGACGGCTACGAAGCCACGGCCTGGTTCATGGTCGGCGTCATCCAAATCGCAATACTTCTGGCTGTGGTCGGTCCGCTGCAGCGCTGGCGGCCCGTCGAGCCAGTGACCGACCGCGCCACCATCCGTACGGACATGCTCTACACCGTGATTCATCGACTCGGCCTGTTTCGCATTGCGCTTTTTTTTACCCTTGATCCGTGGTCTGACGAGGTCTTTGGTGCGCTGAGAACAGCCGGTTACGGCACCTTTCATCTGGACCAGATCTGGCCCGGCGTGACGGACGGCGCGGTGGTGAGCTTCCTGGTTTATCTGGTGGTTTTTGATTTCCTGGGCTACTGGATTCACCGCGGCCAGCACCAATGGTCGCTGTGGTGGCGCCTGCATTCCCTGCACCATGCACAGCGGCAAATGACGATGTGGAGCGACAACCGCAACCATCTGCTTGACGACATCCTGGTCGACACCCTTATGGTGATTGCGGCACAGCTTATTGGTGTGGCGCCCGGCCAGTTCATTGCCCTGGTTGCGCTGACGCAGCTCAGTGAGAGCTTTCAGCACGCCAACCTGCGGCTCTGGTTCGGCCGCATCGGCGAGCACCTGTGGGTCAGCCCGCGCTATCACCGCCTGCACCACAGCATTGGCATTGGCCATGAATCGGCCGGCAAAGGAACGCTGGGCGGCTATAACTTTGGGGTGTTGTTGCCTTGGTGGGACGTGCTTTTTGGCACCGCCAATTTCGAGCATCGCTACGACCCGACGGGCATCCGCGACCAGGTTGAGCAGGGCCGTGACTACGGGAGCGGCTTCTGGGCGCAGCAATGGCTGGGCTTTAAACGCCTGTTTGGTCGTGCTTAAATGATCATTGCCAGTGCGAAGGCTAAGCTTGAGGGCTGGCTTTTCGACGGGCGCTCCGGGGAAAACAACCCTCTCGGGGTACAACGTATGACTTGTAGTGAAAGCGTGGGGGCCACATGAGCAAGCTTCTCGATTCCTTCTGGCGCGCGGTGATGTACTGCATCCACCCCCGGGTGATTGCGTTGTCGGTGCTGCCGCTGGTCATCATGGTGGTCATTTCCCTGGGGCTGGGGTATTTCTACTGGGACGCAGCGCTGGCGGCGGTGCGTTCCGGCCTGGAAAGCTACGAGTTGCTCAACACCATGGTGCGCTGGCTCGAGGGCTTGGGTCTGGGCAACCTGCGCGTGGTTCTGGCGCCGGTTCTGCTGCTGTCGTTGGCCATCCCGGTCATTGTGATTGTTGCGTTGCTGTTTGTTGCGCTGTTGATGACGCCAGCCATGGTGGCCTTGGTCGCCGAGCGCCGCTTTCCGCTGATGGAGCGCAAAAAAGGCGGCTCGCTGATCGCCAGCCTGTTCTGGTCACTCAGCTCCACCGTGCTGGCCGCCATTGCGCTGATCATCTCGATTCCGCTGTGGTTGATTCCACCGCTGATACTGATCCTTCCGCCGCTGATTTGGGGCTGGCTGACTTACCGCGTGATGTCTTACGACGCGCTGGTGGACCACGCAAGCGCCGGGGAGCGTCGCGAGATTTTCCGGCGGCACCGCGCCAGCCTGTTGGGCATCGGCGTGCTCAGCGGCTACCTGGGCGCCGCCCCCAGCCTGATCTGGGCCTCTGGCGCCATGTTTGTGGCGGCGGCGCCTGTTCTGGTGCCGGTGGCCATCTGGATCTACACCCTGGTATTCGCCTTTTCTTCGCTCTGGTTTGCCCACTATTGCCTGGCGGCCCTGGACCAGCTTCGCAAGGAAAATAATGCCCTGGCCCCCGATCCGCTTGCGCAGGATGCTATTGAAACGATAGCGGACGAATTGCTTCCTCAAAACCCACCCGGGCCTGCCCCGCGCTTTGGGGCGCCGGGCTCTTTTTCCTGACCGTTCCGTTTTTCCATGACTCCACACTTCGGCCTCATCATCATCGGCGACGAGATTCTTTCCGGAAAACGCGCCGACAAACACTTGCCCAAAGCCATTGAACTGCTGGCCGCACGCGGACTGCAGCTCAGTTATGCCGACTATGTGGGGGACGATCCTCGGCGCATCACCGCTACGCTTGCGCGCGCTTTCGAGGCGGCGCGCGAATCGGGTGACGTGGTGTTTTCGTGCGGGGGCATAGGTGCCACGCCGGACGACCACACCCGCCAGTGCGCTGCGGATGCGCTGAGTGTCGGCCTGGCGCTGCACCCCGAGGCCGAACGCCTGATCCGTGAACGCATGCAGGACATCGCCAGGGAGCAGGGCGTGCCCTACGAGCCTGACCGGCATGACAACATCCATCGCCTGAACATGGGCGTGTTTCCAGTGGGCGCGGAGATCATTCCCAACCCCTATAACAAGATCCCCGGTTTCAGCTGCTTCGTGGACGCCGAAATCAAGCAGGGGCCGCGGAACGGGCTTCGCCCGGCCGCAGGCGCAGCGGCCCCCCCGGGGGGCAGGGAGCTACACGCAGTGAGCGACCGTGGGGGCGTTCACTTCCTGCCTGGGTTTCCAGTGATGGCCTGGCCGATGATCGAATGGGTGCTGGATACGCACTACGCCGGACTGCACCAAAAATTGGCTTACAGCGAAAAATCTGTGATCGTGATGGGCTCGATGGAGGCGGCGCTGACGCCGCTGATGCTGGACATCGAAGCCCACCACAGCGGCGTCAAGGTGTTCAGCCTGCCCAGCGTGGACCACCCGGACTACGGCCGGCACATCGAGCTGGGTGTCAAAGGCACGCCTGAGGCGGTCAACGCAGCCTATCCGGCGTTGCTTGCCGGCCTGCACACCTTTAATGCCAAGCTCGGCCCTGAATTAGTGCGTTGAAGGATTGCACCAATATGGTGCATTTCATCGTGGCACTTTTATGGTGCCTTGCCTTCCAACTTCTTTTCTGACTTCTTTTCGGGTTTTGCAGGGTTGCCCGCGCGAAATCCGGGCCCGGATGACGGCACAATCCAAGGCTTGGCTGTAAAACACCCCGAAGGGCGTTTGGCACAAAAAGTGCATCCAGCCATGCCGAAACAATTTTTTAACCACCATCCAGCAACAGGAGATTCTGATGGCAAAGACCGTCGCAGACGTCATGAAAATGGTCAAGGAAAACGAAGTCAAGTTTGTTGACTTCCGTTTTACCGATACCCGGGGCAAAGAGCAGCACGTGACCGTGCCGGTGTCCCATTTTGACGAAGATAAATTCACCTCGGGCCACGCGTTCGACGGTTCTTCCGTTGCAGGATGGAAGGGCATTGAAGCTTCCGACATGTTGCTGATGCCTGATCCAAAAACGGCCAACATTGATCCGTTCTTTGAAGAAACCACCGTCTTCATGAGCTGCGACGTGCTTGAGCCCAGCGACGGCAAAGCATATGACCGCGACCCGCGCTCCATTGCGCAGCGCGCCGAGGCTTACCTCAAGTCTTCCGGCCTGGGCGACACCGCTTATTTCGGTCCCGAGCCAGAATTTTTCATCTTCGACGACGTGCGCTGGAACACCGACATGTCGGGCACTTTCTTCAAGATTGAAGAATACGAAGCCCCATGGAATTCGGGTAAAAAACTCGAAGGCGGCAACCGCGGCCATCGTCCCACCGTCAAGGGCGGCTACTTCCCGGTTCCCCCGGTTGACAGCACGCAGGACATGCGCGCCGAGATGTCCCTGATCCTCGAATCCCTGGGCATTCCGGTTGAGGTGTTCCACCACGAAGTGGCCGGCGCCGGCCAGAACGAAATCGGCACCAAGTTCAGCACGCTTGTCCAGCGCGCCGACTGGACGCAGATGCTCAAGTACGTGGTGCAGAACGTCGCCAATGCCTACGGCAAAACAGCGACCTTCATGCCCAAGCCCATCGTTGGCGACAACGGCTCCGGCATGCACGTGCACCAGTCGATCTGGAAAGACGGCAAGAACCTGTTTGCCGGTGACGGTTATGCAGGCCTGTCTGATTTCGCCCTGTACTACATCGGCGGCATCATCAAGCACGCACGCGCACTGAACGCCATCACCAACCCCGGCACCAACAGCTACAAGCGCCTGGTTCCTGGCTATGAGGCGCCAGTCAAGCTGGCTTACTCGGCGAAGAACCGTTCGGCCTCCATCCGCATTCCTTACGTCGCCAATCCAAAAGGCCGTCGCATTGAAGCGCGTTTCCCCGATCCACTGATGAACCCCTACCTCGGCTTCTCTGCCCTGATGATGGCTGGTCTGGACGGCGTGGAAAACAAGATTCATCCCGGCGAAGCCGCAACGAAGGATCTGTACCATCTGCCGCCTGAGGAAGATGCAAAAGTTCCAACCGTTTGCCACAGCCTGGACCAGGCGCTGGACGCACTCGACGTCGGCCGCAGCTTCCTGACCAAGGGCGGTGTGTTCACCGACTCCATGATCGACGCCTACATCGAACTGAAAATGGGTGAAGTGACGCGTCTGCGTCAGGCCACACACCCCATCGAGTTCGAAATGTATTACTCACTGTAAATTTTTACAGTCTGTGGTCAAAAAAGGACGGCTTAGGCCGTCCTTTTTCATTTGCCGGCATGGTTATTTGTTGCCGGATTTTGCTTTTTGACACCTTTGCAGGATACTCACAGACCGTCCTTGCCCTAACAGGCGCTTGGGGTTACGCATGAAACCTACAGTACTTCTTTCAATTTCAGTCGTCTTTTTTGCCAGCAGCGTTTCCAGTGCCTTTGCGCAGGAACGGATCTACCGTTGTGTCGGCAAGGAGGGCAAGACGCCCGAGTACATCAACAACGCCAAGGATGCCCAAGCGCGGGGGTGCAAGCAGATCGAAGGCGGCAACGTCACTGTGGTGTCTGGATCGCTGGGTGCCCGGCCCGCTGCAGTACGTGTTGCAGCGGCGGCGCAGGCGTCGCCTGCATCGAGCAACGAAGAGCAGCGAGCGCGTGACAGCGATACACGTGGCATCCTTGAAACGGAACTGCGCAAAGCCGAAGCCAGGCTTGCCGAGCAGCAAAAAGAGTTCAACAGCGGCCAGCCGGAAAAGCAGGGCATCGAGGGGCGCAACTACCAGCGTTATCTCGACCGCGTCGCCGAGATGAAAGAAAGCATTGCGCGCAACGAGAGCGATATTGCCGGCCTGAAGCGGGAAATCTCTCGTTTACCGCCCAGCACCACACGGCAATAAGCTTTTCTTCCTGCGTTCTGCGTCAGAATAGGTGGCTTGAAAAAGCCCAATCTTTTTGCCTCCGCCCCGGTTTCGGTCGTCTCCCGCTTCCAGTCCTTTGACCTTCTGGCCACGCTGGTCGCCGTGGTGCGCACCAACGGTGTGGTCGTATTTGCCAACGCAGCCCTGGAAGATGCCCTGGGTACCTCGCGCCGGACCATCGAAGGCTCACAACTCCCCGACTGTTTTACCGAGCCGCACATCCTGCACAACGCGCTGGAAGGCGCAGGGAGCAACGAGTTTGCCGCGCTGCGGTATGACGCCTGGCTCAAGCCTCTGAATCGCGAGCCCATGCCTGTGCATGTAGTGGTGGCTCAGACGGATACCCCCGGGGAAGCGATTGTGGAGTTGCTGCCACTGGAGCAGCAAGCCAAGCAGGACCGGGAAGAGCGCCTGATCGACCAGGCCCAGGCCAACAAGGAGTTGATTCGCAACCTGGCGCATGAGATCAAGAACCCGCTGGGCGGCATCCGCGGTGCGGCCCAGTTGCTGCAGATGGAGATTCAATCCCGGGAGTTGACCGAGTACACACAGGTCATCATCCACGAAGCCGACCGCCTGCAATCGCTGGTGGACCGGTTGCTGGCACCGCACCGTCGGCCCCACCTTGTGGGCGACGTCAATATCCACGAGGTATGCGAACGCGTCCGCTCGCTGATTCTGGCGGAGTTTCCCCGTGGCCTGCGCGTGATGCGGGACTACGACATTTCGATTCCCGATTTCCGCGGTGACCGGGAGCAGCTGATCCAGGCGGTCCTCAATATTGCGCATAACGCCGCGCAAGCGCTAGCCGAGCGTATTGCGGGGGGCGACGCGGAGATCATTTTCAGAACAAGAATTGCCCGGCAGGTAACTTTTGGCAAGCAGCGTTATCGCCTGGCATTGGAATTGCATGTTATGGACAATGGACCGGGTGTTCCGGACTCCATCAAGGACCGCATCTTCTATCCCCTGATCTCGGGGCGGGAAGGTGGATCGGGG
>NZ_MUNO01000005.1 GCF_002001015.1 Polaromonas sp. A23
GCGCTTCAAGGACTCCGGATTGGGTATTGGTATTCGGTATTCCCCCCACCCGTCGGGCTGGGCCGAGGAGCGCAGCCGAAAGCGGATCAGGGCGAGCGATTGTCTGAGCGTAGCGAGTTCGAGCTCGACCCCGCTTTCGGCGAGCACCGCAGGTTGCCCGCAGCGAAGCGCAGGGACCCGGACCATCGGGTCGCCTTCTCTTTGCTTACTTTCTCTTGGCGACGCAAGAGAAAGTGAGTCGCCCGCCGGGGCGAGACCCGGCTGGCTGGAAGACCCACAACCGCGAAAGCTTGCACTGGCTTCGACAAGCTCAGCCCGAACGGACAACGCCAGCGTCCCGGACAGACCCGCCGGCAAGTCCAGAAAATTCAACATAACGCCAAGGCCTCCAGACATTGCCGCTTGTGCACCTCCCCACTACCAGGCTTGATCTGCAGCCCAGGCAGCCGCAAACCATAACGCAAGCCCAGTTTGTCGGCCTGCAGAATCCACGCACACAGCCGCGATAGCCGCGCTTCGGTCCCCAGCGAGCCGGCTTGCAAAAAGTCGAGCCAGAGTTCATGCCGCTGGGCTTGCTGCGTGTCGCGCACCACCAGACCGTTGCCCTGGTCGTCGGCCTTGGCTGCCTTTTTCCACATGACGAGTTTGAGCGGGTCGCCGCGCCGGTAGCCGCGTATGCCGTCGAACTCGCCGGCGCTTTGCCAGCGGGCGGCCGCGTCGGCTCCACCTGAACGCGGCTCGCCGGGGGGGAGCGGTGGCGCGTACACCTCCGGTGCCGGATAGACCAGCATTTGCGCGGCGGGACGCCAGATGGTCCAGACGCGAAAAGTGCCGAGTGGAAACCGGGTTTCGGCGGTCAGCGTGGGCAGGCGGTGCAGGCCGCGCTGTTTGGGTGTGAAGGCTATCTGCACCGTGGCGCTGGCTTGTGCCGGCACATCGGTCCAGGCCCAGCGCGGCTGGTCCGGCCCGTCCGGCGAGGCCAGCACGCTGACCCCGATGCCGTAACGCACGGAACGCCGGTTGTTCGTGAGCTTGACGTCAAATATGGCCGCAGTCCCCGTGAAATGTGCAGGAGGTGCTATCAAATTCATGGCAAGGCCGCGCAGGGTGCCATGGCAGACATGCATGCCTGTTACGGCGCTGCCCGCCAGTAAAAAGGTCAACAGATAGCCCAGGTTGAGCTGGTAGTTGATGGACGCCACCAGCAACACCATCAGGGTGAGGGCAAGCATCCATCCTGGGCGGGTTGGCAGGATGTAGACATTGCGCTGGGTCAACAGCACGCTGTCGGTCAGCGGCAGCCGGCTTTGCCACCAGTGCTGGAAGCGTCCGCGCACGAATTTGACAGGATTGAGCGTTGCGGCATTCATGATCTACTTTGCCGCGAAAGCCAGGCCGGGGAAACTGTGGCTGGCCGCATTGCGATAGCCAGAGGCTTTCATGGCAAAGGCACGGCCTCGACCATGGCACGCACCTGCTCGACCGAGCCACGTCCGGCGTCGCTGACCGGAATCAGCCGGTGCGCCACGGTTTGCGGCAGCACCGCCACGATGTCGTCCGGCGCCACATAGTCGCGCCCGCTCAGGAAAGCCTGGGCGCGCGCGGCACGTACCAAAGCAATGCCGGCACGCGGGCTCAGGCCCTGCAGGAACCAGCGCCCGGAACGGGTGGCCGCCACCAGGTCCTGCAAATAATTGAGCAAGGGCTCCGATGCATGAACCTGCAGCACCTGCTGCTGCAACTCCATCAAGTCATGGGGTGTCATCACGGTGACGAGTTTTTCCACCATCTCGCGACGATCGCCGCCGCTCAGCAGCTCGCGTTCGGCGGCTCGGTCGGGATAACCCAGCGAGATTCGCATATGAAAACGGTCCAGCTGCGACTCGGGCAGCGCATAGGTGCCCAGCTGGTCGTGCGGGTTTTGCGTGGCAATCACAAAAAAGGGTACCGGCAGGGGGCGTGTTTCGCCCTCGACCGTGACCTGCTTTTCCTCCATGGCTTCCAGCAGGGCACTTTGCGTGCGCGGGCTGGCTCGGTTGATTTCGTCGGCCAGCAGAACCTGGGCAAAAATCGGCCCGGGATGGAAAATGAAACTTTCTTTCTGGCGCTCGTAAATCGACACTCCCGACAGGTCACTGGGCATCAAATCGGCGGTGAATTGCACCCGTGAGAATTGCAACCCGAAGGACCGCGACAGCGCATGCGCCAGTGTGGTTTTGCCAACGCCTGGCACGTCTTCAATCAGCAAATGCCCGCCGGCCAGCAGGCAGGCCACACAGTCCTGGACCTGGGCAGGTTTGCCCACAATGACCGTGTTAAGCTGATTTAAAAGCGTCTGAATTTTTTGTTTCGCGTTCATGCCATCAACCTTACCGCAAAATTTCCGTTATGCCTGCCACTGCCTATTTCACCCATCCGGATTGCCGCAAACATGAAATGGGTCCGGGGCATCCCGAGTGTCCGGAGCGGCTCGATGCTATTGAAGACTGGTTGCTCACAACCGGCGTGGGCGATGCGCTGGATCGGCGCGAGGCGCCGCTGGCGTCGCTGGGCGACCTGGAACTGGGCCACGACCGCATGATGATCGCCGCCATCCGCGGTCTGGGTGACCAGCTTTCCGACGACGTGGAGGCGGGCGGGCCCCGGTATGCCCAGCTGGACCCGGATACCGCGATGAATGTGCATACCTGGAACGCGGTCTTGCGCGGCGCCGGCGCGGTACTTGCCGCCACCGATGCCGTGATGGCCGGCGAAATCGAAAACGCCTTTTGCGCGGTGCGGCCGCCCGGCCACCACGCCTGCCACGACCGGGCCATGGGTTTTTGCTTCTTCAACAATGTGGCCATCGCGGCCAAGTACGCGCTGGAGCGCCACGGCCTGAAACGGGTTGCGATCATCGACTTCGATGTGCACCACGGCAACGGCACGGAAGACATCATCAGCGGCGATGAACGCATCCTGATGGCCAGTTTCTTCCAGCACCCGTTTTACCCGCACAGCGGCACCGAAGGCCGGGCGCAGAACATGGTGAACATTCCGGTGCCGGCCTACACCAAGGGCGCCGTCGTGCGCGAGCTGATCGAGTCGCTGTGGATCCCGCGGCTTGAGGAGTTCAAACCAGAGATGATTTTCATCAGTGCCGGTTTTGACGCGCACCGCGACGATGACCTGGGCCAGCTGGGCCTGGTGGAGCAGGACTATGCGTGGATCACCCAGCGCATCAAGGATGTGGCCAAACGCCATGCCCATGGCCGCATCGTGTCATCGCTCGAGGGCGGCTACAACCTCAGTGCGCTGGCCCGCAGCGTGGAGGCGCACATTCGCGTGCTGGCCGATCTGTAAACCTGTCGACGCTGTAGAGTCCCGCCATGAATGATGTTTCGGCCCCCGTGCTGCATACCCGCGATGAGCGTGGTGTGAACTGGCTGACCTTGAACCGTCCCGCTGCGTTCAATACCCTCAGCGAAGAGATGTTGGCTGCCCTGCAGACCGCGCTGGATGCCGTAGCGGGGGATCCGAACGCGCGCATGGTGGTGTTGGCCGCGCAGGGCAAGGCCTTTTGTGCCGGCCACAACCTCACGGAAATGCGCGCGCAACCCGAGTTGGCTTACTACCAGAAGCTGTTTGCGCAATGCACGCGCATGATGCTGAGCATCCAGAACCTGCCGGTGCCTGTGCTGGCGCGGGTGCAGGGCCTGGCCACAGCCGCCGGCTGCCAGCTGGTGGCGCAATGCGACCTGGCGGTGGCCAGCACTGCGGCGAGCTTTGGCGTCAACGGCATCGATGTCGGCCTGTTCTGCGCCACACCCAGCGTGCCGCTGGTGCGCAACATACCCGCCAAGCAGGCCATGGAAATGCTGTTGACCGGCGGCTTTATCAGCGCCGAAGAAGCGCAGGCTCGCGGACTGGTCAACCGGGTGGTAACGCCGGAAGCTCTGGATGTGGAGATCGAGCAGATGCTGCAAGCCATTCTCGCGAAACCGCGTGAAGCCGTGGCCATGGGCAAAGCCTTGTTCTACCGGCAGCGCGAGACCGGCATCGAGTCGGCCTATCAGCTGGCGGGCCAGACCATGGCCTGCAACATGGTTCACCCTGTAGCCCAGGAAGGTGTTCAGGCTTTTATTGAGAAGAGGAAACCGCAATGGCCGGTGCTGTGACGTCCCGCGCTGATGCGCCTGCCCGTTTTGACAACCTCGAAGCGTGGTTTTCGGCATTGACCCAGCCGACAGCGTTGACCGAGCTGGCCGCGCTGGTGGCTTGTGTGCTGCTGGCCTGGTTGCTGGTGCGTGTGGCCAGCCGTGCCCATCTTGTGGCCGATGGAAATTCGATTCTTTTTGGCCGTCGCGTGATCGATGGTGTGTTGTTTCCCCTGCTTCTCCTGCTTTTTGCCTATGCCGTGCAGGCGCTGCTTGCCCGGTTGTTTCCGTTAGCCGTGTTCAAGGTGGCCATTCCGGTTTTGCTGTCCCTGGCCTTGATTCGCATGGGGGTCAAGGTGTTGCAGGTGGCTTTCAAGGACGCACCTCTGGTACGGGCGCTCGAACGCACCATTTCCTGGCTGGTCTGGCTAGCGGTTGTGCTGTGGCTGAGCGGTTTGTTGCCTGTGATTCTCGAAGAGCTGGACGGCATCAAATGGAAGGTCGGCAATTCAACCCTGTCGATTCGCACCATGCTCGAAGGCGCGGTGACGGCCGGCGTGGTGTTGCTGATTGCCCTCTGGATATCAGCGGCCATTGAAACGCGATTGTTGCGGGCAGCCACCGGGAACGAGCTGTCACTGCGCAAGGCCGCGAGCAATGCCACGCGCGCGGTGCTGATGTTTGTGGGCCTTCTCATGGCGCTGTCGGCCGTTGGGATCGATCTGACGGCGTTGTCAGTGCTGGGTGGCGCGATTGGTGTCGGCATCGGCTTTGGCCTCCAAAAGCTCGCCGCCAACTATGTCAGTGGTTTTGTGATGCTGGCCGAACGCAGTGTGCGCATCGGTGACAACGTGCGCGTCGACAACTTCGAGGGCCGCATCACCGACATCAATGCCCGCTACACCGTGGTGCGTGCGACGAACGGCCGCGAGTCCATCGTGCCCAACGAGATGTTCATCAGCAACCGCATTGAAAACCTGTCGCTGGCCGACCCTCGTGTGTTGCAGTCCACCGTGGTGTCGGTGGCGTATGACAGCGATTCCGAGTTGGTAATACGCCTGCTGATCGAGGCGGCGCTCAAGCAGGAGAGGGTGTTGCGCGACCCTCTTCCAGGTGTGAATCTGACCAATTTCGGTGCCGACGGCCTGGAGTTCACGCTCAATTACTGGATGGCGGATCCGGAGAACGGCCAGCAGAACCTGCGCTCGCTCATCAACCTGGCCATCCTCCAGGCCCTGCGCGAGAACGGCATTGAGATTCCCTACCCGCAGCGGGTCATCCATACCCGACCCCAGGCCGTGCCGGAAAACAGGCCTTCCTGATCTGCCTGACCGCCTTATTCCGCTTCTAAATCATTCGTGAACGCGAAGGCGAAGCGACGACAGTACAAACGTACGGCTAGCGAAGCCGACAAAGTGCAAGGATGATTTAGAAATGGAATTACTTCATGAAGGAAGGCAGCCAAAGGCTGAGTGACGGAAAGGCCAGCAGAATTCCGAGAGCTACCACCTGCATGAAGACGAAGGGCCAGACGCCGCGGAAGATGTTGCCCAGGCCCACTTTGGGCAGCAGGGTGTTGAGCACAAACAGGTTCATGCCCACAGGTGGGGAAATCAGGCCGATCTGGATCACCATGACGATCAGTACGCCGAACCAGACCGGGTCGAACCCCAGCGAAACCACAATCGGGAAAAACAGCGGGATGGTCAGCAGCACCATGGTGAGTTCTTCCATGACCGTGCCCAGTACCACGTAAATCAGCATCATCGCGGCTACCACCATCACTGGCGATAGTCCGAGGTGGGTGATCCACTCTTTCAGCTCGCCGGGCATGGCGGTGAAGTTCACGAAATTGGCAAAAATGGTCGCCGCGATCAGCAGCGTGAACAGCATCGCCGTGGTGCGGGCCGACTCCACCAGCACCTCAAGCGTGGCCTTCACGGTCAGCCGGCGCCGCGCCAGCGCAAACAGGAACGCACCTGCGGCGCCTATGCCCGCGCCTTCGGTGGCGGTGAAGACGCCGCCATAGATGCCACCCAGCACCAGCACCACCAGCAACAACACTCCCCAGATGCCGCGCAGGGCCTTCCACCGCTCGGGCCAGCTCGTTTTTTCACCGGCCGGTGCATGCTCCGGGTCCATGAAGGTCATGAAGAGCACAGCCACCATCAGCAGCAGGGCGATCAGGATGCCGGGGATCACGCCGGCAGCAAACAACTTGCCAATGTTGGTTTCAGTCACGATGCCGTAGATCACCATGATGGTCGATGGCGGAATCATGATGCCCAGCGTGCCGCCCGCTGCAATCACGCCGGTGGACAGCGAGTCGCTGTAGCCCAGTCTTTTCATCGACGGATAGGCGACTTTGCTCATGGTGGCTGCCGTCGCAATCGAGGAGCCGCAGATGGCGCCAAAGCCGGCGCAGGCAGCGATGGTGGCATGCGCCAAACCGCCGCGCAGGTGGCCAATGAACGCATAGGCCGCATGAAAGAGTTCGTGGGCCAGTCCGGCGCGGGCCACAAAGTTGCCCATCAGGATGAAAAGCGGGATGACCGACAGGGTGTAGGCAAAGCCAGTTTCGTGCACGACTTGCGCCGTGCTTGCGAGTGCTGGAATCCAGCCGCGCGTCAGGCCCATGCCGACAATGCCGACAAAGCCCATGGCAAAAGCCAGTGGCAGACGCAACAACGCCAGCACGAAGATTGCGGCAAAACCAAGCAGGGCTTCGGTCACAGCGTGACTCCTTCGCCCGTTTCGGCTTCGCGCGTGGGGTGCAGGGCCATGCCGAGGTGAATCAAACCGGCGACCGCACACATGACCGCCATTCCGTAGATGAAGGGCGCCTTGAGGATTTTCAGCTGCGCCGTGGTTTCGCCGGTCTCCAGATACTGGCCGCCGGTTTGCCACATCAGCCAGGCCAGGCCCAGCAATGCAGCGCCGCACAGCACTTGCATGATTGCGCGCTGCGCTTTGCGAACCACTTCAGGCAGGTAATGGTCCAATGAATCGAACACGACATGCTCGCCGCGCAATGACACCAGTGGCAAGGCTGCAAAAATCACAACCACCATCAGCAGCTCTGTGAGCTCCAGGGAGCCGGGGATGGAGTTCGACAGAAGCTTGCGGCCCCCGACGTCAAAAAAAGTCAGCGCCATGATGGCAAACAGGGCAAGGGCAGCCAGCAGGCCGCAGACCCTCTCGATGAGTTTGTTCAATCCGTGTGCCTCAATCAAAAAAAAGCGCGGTCCTCATTGTCCATGAGGCCGCGCTACGAGTGCGCTGTCCGCCGGGGGCTTACTTTTCCTGCTTGGCGATTTCGGCGCGGAATTCTGCCAACACCTTGGCAGCATCCTTCAAGCCTTTGGCTTCAGCATCCTGGATCCACTTCTTCTCAAGGGGTGCAGTCTTGGCTTTCACGTCGGCCACAAATTTGGCGTCGGCCTTGACGATCTGCACATTGTTGGCCTGCATCAAGCCCATGGCGCGGCGATCCACGCGGTCCCAGCCGCGGCCGAACATGCGCGCAGCCACTTCACCTGAGATGGCATCGACGGCTTTCTTTTCCTCAGCCGAAAGTTTGTCGTATTTGGCCTGGTTCATTATGAAAACGAAGCTGGTGTTGTACAGGCCACCGGGGAAGGTAGTGGCATGCTTGATCAGCTTGTCGATCCGGAACGATTCGGTGGACTCAGCCGGAAACAGCGTACCGTCCATCACGCCGCCTGAGAGCAGCTCATACGAGTCGGGTGCGGGCTTGAGCGTCACATTCATGCCCAATGTTTTCGCAATCTCGTTAACCATGCCCCCGCCGACGCGCCATTTCAGGCCGCCCAGCTCCGCCACATTGGTGACCGGCCGCTTGGTGTTGAACACCATGCCGGGGCCGTGGGTGAAGAAAGATATGACCTTCACGCCCTGGTGTTCGCCCTGGAACTGCGGATTTTTCATGGCCACCTTGTTGAAGGCGACGGAGATGGGTTCAGACGTGTTGCCCAGGAAAGAGAACTCGGCCATCTGCGTATAGAGGAAACGGCCGGGGGTATAGCCATGCACGGTATAGGAAACGTCGGCCAGCCCGTTCTTGACGGCGTCCAGCGTGCCCGGGGGCGCTGTGACGCCACGCGGCAGGATGTTGCATTTCATCTTGCCGGCCGTGTTCTTTTCAAGCAGGTCGCACCATTCCTTCTGGGCCGTGCTCAGGGTGTGGCTGGGAGGCAGCCAGCTGGAAACCGTCAAGACGGTTTGGGCAGAAGCAAAACTGCTGCAAAGAGCGAGCAGGGCGGCGGCGGCAATTGGTTTGATTTTCATGAACACTCCGGGATGGTCAGTGGGCTGACCTGGTGACGTGATTGAGGACTGATTCAGTACCCTGGAAGGCCTGATTCATTCGGAAAACCCACTGTAAATCAGTCGCTGGCACCGGTCTGTCCTTAGTTACCCCAATTAACCGACCAAACGGTCTGTTAATTGCCATTGCAATTGTCGCCCTGGCTACAGTGCTTTGGGGCTGTGCGTCTAATTCCGGCAGAACAGGTCCTTATAATGAAATAGAACGACCGTTCTTTTTTCTCTTGCTCTCGAAGTGAATCCTCTGCCCGGGGTTGTTTTTCCGGGAAGGTCATTGACCACAGCATAGAATCAAAAGCTTTACGTGCACGTCAACTCAATCAACTCTGGAGCCCTGCAAATGAAGGTCTTGGTACCCGTCAAACGCGTTGTGGATTACAACGTCAAAGTCCGCGTCAAATCCGATGGCACCGGTGTCGATATCGCCAACGTCAAAATGAGCATGAACCCGTTTGACGAGATAGCCGTCGAGGAGGCCACACGGTTGAAGGAAAAGGGTGTCGTGACCGAAGTGATCGCCGTGAGCTGCGGCGTCGCGCAATGCCAGGAAACCCTGCGTACGGCCATGGCCATCGGTGCTGACCGTGCCATCCTGGTCGAGACCGCCGAAGAGCTGCAGCCGCTGGCGGTGGCCAAGCTGCTCAAGGCCCTGGTCGATAAAGAGCAGCCGCAACTGGTGATCCTGGGCAAGCAGGCGATTGATGACGACTGCAACCAGACCGGCCAGATGCTGGCCGCGTTGCTGGGCTGGCCCCAGGCAACCTTTGCCTCCAAGGTCGATGTGGCCGACGGCAAAGCGGTTGTCATGCGCGAAGTCGACGGTGGCATGGAAACCCTGTCGCTGACGCTGCCCGCCATCATCACCACCGACTTGCGCCTGAACGAGCCGCGTTATGTGACCTTGCCCAACATCATGAAGGCTAAGAAAAAGCAGCTGGACAACTTCAAACCGGAAGACCTGGGTGTCGATGTCAAACCGCGCATCAAGACGCTCAAGGTCAGCGAGCCACCCAAGCGCAGCGCCGGCATCAAGGTGCCCGACGTCGCCACGCTGGTGGACAAGCTCCGCAACGAAGCCAAAGTAATTTAAGGACTGATGACATGACCGCACTCGCATCACTCGTCGTAGCAGAACACGACAACGCAACCATCCGCCCCGCGACCCTCAACACCGTGACAGCCGCCGCCCAGTGCGGCGGCGACGTGCATGTGCTGGTGGCCGGACTGAATGCCGGCGCAGCCGCCCAGGCTGCCAGCCAGATCGCCGGCGTCGCCAAGGTCATCCACGTGGATGGCGCGCATTTCGAACACGGCCTGGCCGAAAACATGGCGGCGCAAGTCATTGCGCTAGCCAGCAGCTATTCGCACATCCTTTTTCCGGCTACCGCTTCGGGCAAGAACATTGCGCCGCGCGTCGCTGCCTTGCTCGACGTCGGCCAGATCTCCGACATCACCAAGGTCGATGCAGTCGATACCTTCGAGCGCCCGATTTATGCCGGCAACGCGATTGCCATCGTGCAAAGCCTGGACGCGACCAAAGTCATTACCGTGCGCACCACCGGGTTTGACGCGGCAGCTGCCACGGGCGGCTCAGCGGTAGTAGAAACTGTGACCGGTGTCGCCGACAGCGGCAAGTCCACTTTTGTCGGCAGCGAAATCGCCAAGAGCGACCGCCCCGAACTGACAGCGGCGAAGATCATCGTCAGCGGTGGCCGTGCGCTGGGCAGTGCCGAGAAGTTCAATGAAGTCATGACGCCGCTGGCCGACAAGCTCGGTGCGGCACTCGGTGCTTCGCGTGCCGCGGTCGATGCCGGCTACGCGCCCAATGACTGGCAGGTCGGCCAGACCGGCAAGATCGTTGCGCCGCAGCTCTACATTGCGGCCGGTATCAGCGGCGCGATTCAGCATCTGGCCGGCATGAAAGACAGCAAGGTCATCGTGGCAATCAACAAGGATGCTGAAGCTCCGATTTTCAGCGTCGCGGATTACGGGCTAGAAGCCGACCTGTTTACGGCGGTGCCGGAACTGGTCGCGGCACTTTAATTTCTGCCAATAGAAAAGGCATCGTTCGCGGTGCCTTTTTTTGCGCCGATCCGCCGGCGGATTGATTGACATCTGGACACTGGAGACAAGACATGAGCTACAAAGCCCCCCTCAAGGACATGCTGTTTGACATCAAACATCTCGCCAACATCGACGCGGTGGCACAGATGCCGGGTTTTGAGGAGGCTGGTTTTGACACCGCTCAAGCCGTGCTCGAAGAGTGCGCCAAGTTCAACGAGGGTGTGCTCGCGCCACTGAACCGCGAGGGCGATATCAATCCGTCAAGCTGGAAAAACGGCGCGGTCACGACGACACCCGGCTTCAAGGAAGCCTACAAACAATACGCCGAAGGCGGCTGGCAGGGCTTGCAGCATCCGCTGGACTTCGGTGGACAGGGCCTGCCCAAAACCATAGGTGCGGCCTGCGGTGAAATGCTGAATTCGGCCAACATGAGTTTTGCGCTGTGCCCGCTGCTGAGCGACGGCGCGATCGAGGCGCTGTTGACTGCCGGTTCGGACGAGCTCAAGGCCACCTATCTGGAAAAACTGGTTAGCGGCCAATGGACCGGCACCATGAACCTGACCGAGCCGCAGGCCGGCTCGGACCTGGCCATGGTGCGCAGCCGCGCCGAGCCGCAGCCCGATGGCACTTACAAAATCTTCGGCACCAAGATTTTCATCACCTACGGTGAACACGACATGGCCGGGAACATCGTGCACCTGGTGCTGGCTCGGGTTACTGGCGCGCCGGAAGGCGTCAAGGGCATCAGCCTGTTCGTCGTGCCCAAGTTCATGGTCGGCAAGGACGGCGCGCTGGGTGCGCGCAACGACGTGCACTGTGTCAGCATCGAACACAAGCTGGGTATCAAGGCCAGCCCGACGGCCGTACTGCAGTTCGGCGACCACGGCGGTGCCGTCGGCTACATCGTTGGCCAGGAGAATCGCGGCCTCGAGTACATGTTCATCATGATGAACTCGGCGCGTTACGCCGTCGGCATGCAGGGCATTGCGATTGCCGAGCGCGCTTACCAGAAGGCCGTGGCCTTCGCGAAGGACCGCGTGCAGAGCCGGCCCGTTGATGGCTCCATCGCCGCGAGCGCACCCATCATTCACCACCCCGACGTCAAGCGCATGTTGATGACCATGCGCGCTTACACCGAAGGCTGCCGTGCGATGGCTTCGGTGGCAGCCGCCGCCTACGACGCTTCGCATCACCACCCCGACGCGGACGTGCGCAAGCAGAACCAGACCTTCTATGAATACATGGTGCCTCTCGTCAAGGGCTACAGCACAGAGATGAGCCTGGAAGTCACATCGTTGGGCGTGCAGGTGCACGGCGGCATGGGCTTCATCGAGGAAACCGGTGCGGCGCAGTATTACCGCGACGCAAAAATCCTGACGATTTACGAAGGCACCACCGCCATCCAGGCGAATGACCTGGTGGGCCGCAAGACAGCACGTGATGGCGGCCAAACGGCCAAGGCGATTGCTGCGCAGATTGAAAAGACGGAAGCCGAACTTGCCAAGCAGGGTAGTGCGGCGGCGAAAGCCGTCGCCAAACGCCTCAAGGCCGCGCGCGAGGCTTTTGTCGATGTGGTGAACTTTGTCGCCGGCAACACCAAGGCCAGCCCGAATGCGGTGTTTGCTGGCAGCGTGCCTTACCTGATGCTGGCCGGCAACGTGGTAGCTGGCTGGCAGATGGCGCGCTCGCTGCTGATAGCCGAGGAGCATCTGGCCCGCGGCGAAGACGCCGCCTTCATGCAGGCCAAGGTCACCACCGCTGTTTTCTACGCCGACCATCTGCTCAGCAAAGTGCCGGGCATGCGCGACAGCATTGTTGAAGGTGCCGACAGCGTGACCGCGCTGGCGCTCGAGGCCTTCTGATCTGCCTGTTTGCTATATTTTTTATAGCTGCTGTCGCCCGATTGACAAGGGCCGGGCTCACTTTTAACTATAAATTCTGCTGAAACCACACCGGAGACACCATGTCCAGACTTCCCGCGCCCCTGAACAGCCTGCCATTGCCCATCATCGGTTCACCGTTGTTCATCATCAGCAATCCCAAGCTGGTGATTGCCCAGTGCATCGCCGGGGTCGTGGGCGCCATGCCTGCCTTGAATGCCCGGCCTGCATCGCAGCTTGACGAATGGCTGGCCGAGATCACCGAGACGCTGTCGGCCTACAACAAGGCCAATCCCGACAAGCCCGCTGCTCCGTTCGCGATCAATCAGATCGTGCACAAGTCCAACGAGCGGTTGGAACATGACATGGAAATGTGCGTGAAGTACAAGGTGCCTATCTATATCACCAGCCTGGGTGCGCGCGAAGACATCAACGCCGCAGCGCACAGCTACGGCGGTGTTGTGCTGCACGACATCATTAACAACAGGTTTGCCCGCAAGGCGATTGAAAAGGGCGCCGACGGCCTGGTGGCTGTGGCCGCCGGTGCCGGCGGCCATGCCGGCGTCAAGAGCCCGTTCGCGCTGATCCAGGAAATCCGCCAGTGGTTTGACGGCCCTCTGGCGCTGTCCGGTGCCATTTCTACCGGCGGCGCGGTGCTGGCCGCGCAGGCCATGGGTGCCGATTTTGCCTATATCGGCTCGGCCTTCATTGCCACCGAAGAGGCGCGCGCCTCGGACGCCTACAAACAGTCCATCGTCGACAGCAACAGCGACGACATTGTTTACTCCAGCCTGTTCACCGGTGTACATGGCAACTACCTCCGGCCTTCCATTGTTGCGGCGGGCATGGACCCCGACAACCTGCCCGATGGCGACCTGAAGACCATGAACTTTGCCAGCGGCGAGGGCAGCAAGTCCAAGGCCTGGAAAGACATCTGGGGCTGCGGCCAGGGCATTGGCGCGGTGACCAAAGTGCAGAGCACCGCTGACTATGTCGCGCAACTCAAGCGCGAGTACCAGGAAGCGCGCCAAAGGGTCTGCGCTTAAGCGCCTGAGCTTTTCGCTGCATGGAGCCGACTGCCGCTGAACGGACGCTGTCGGCGCAGCGCCTGCCGGGCATTGATGCCCTGAAGGCGATGGGGTGCGTGCTGATCGTCTGGCACCACCTGGCTTTTTACGGCCCCATGAGTGACGTGGTCCACACCGCGGCACCGGGACTGGTGAACTGGCTGTATGACTACGGCCGCATGGCGGTGCAGATCTTTCTGGTGGTGGGTGGCTTTCTCGCCGCTGCGTCACTGGCGCCGCAGGGCAGGAGCGTGGTTCGCAATCCGCTTTCACTCATCCTGCGCCGCTATCGCCGGCTGGCGCTGCCGCTGATGGTGGCAGTAGCCGTCACCGTCGTTGTGGCCGCAAGCGTGCGGCCCTGGCTGCAACACCCCTCCGTTCCCGATGCGCCAAGCTTCTGGCAACTGCTGGCGCACCTGTTCTTGCTGCAGGACCTACTCGGCCAGGAGGCGCTCTCGGCTGGCATCTGGTACGTGGCGATTGACTTTCAGCTGTTCGTGATCAGCGTCGTGCTTCTCACGCTTTGGCCCGGCACACGCCACCGCTGGGCTGTGCTGGTCCTGGCGGCAGCGTCGCTGCTGGTCTTCAACCGCCACCCAGGGATGGACATGACCGGGCTGTATTTCTTCGGGTCCTATGCGCTGGGCATGCTGGCCTGGTGGGCCTCGCGCAGTGCGCAGCCGTCACGCTGGCTGCTGGCCATGCTCGGGCTCGCCGGGATGGCATTGGCGCTGGATTTTCGCGGCCGTTTGCTGGTAGCGCTGCTGGTGGCGCTGGCCCTCGTCTGGCTGCAGCGCAGTGGCCATGGTGCGGCCAGGCGCTGGCTGCAGACACCGTGGCTGCTCGGGCTGGGACAGATTTCCTATTCGGTCTTCCTGATCCACTTTCCGGTTTGCCTGCTGGTCAATGCTGTGGTGACTCACTTGTGGCCGGTACAACTCGCGGCCAACAGCCTTGGACTCGTCGCTGCTTTCCTGTTGTCCTTGCTGGCTGGTTGGGGCCTGTACCGGGGTGTCGAATCACCCGGCGCGCCCTGGCGCCGCGTGCGGCCTCCTGCATTTCTTCGTTCCTGAGCGTCAGGATAGTTTCTCAGGCCGAAATGTGCCTTTTCCCCTTGTTCTGCGGGCGATGTTTGCTACTGATATGGTAGCAATGCATTCGACAGTTTAGAGATGCAGCCTTGCGTTGCCGTGGCGCAGGTGTATACTGTTTATTCATACAGTATTCGAGAAACCCATGTCCGAGGCCTTCATTCCGCTGCACGCCATCAAGGGCCGTGGAACGGCCACGCGACTGGCCCACCGCTTTACCAAGGATGTGCGCGATGCCTGGGACGACGGATGGGGGACGCTGGAGGACGCAGCCCTGGACGAAAAACCGCCCGAGACCGAAGTGACGTTCGAGGATGCCCGCAGCGCCATCGCCCGCAACGATTCGCCCGACATTTATTTCGACTACTCAGTCAACCCCTACCGCGGTTGCGAGCACGGCTGTATCTACTGTTACGCGCGGCCGACGCACAGCTACCTCAATCTCTCGCCAGGGTTGGACTTTGAAACAAGGCTCATCGCCAAGCGCAACATCGCTGCGGTGCTGCGTGCCGACCTGGCCAAAAGCAGCTACCTGCCCAAGCTGATCAACATCGGCTCGGCCACCGATTGTTATCAGCCGATCGAACGTGAATTGCGTCTGACGCGCGGCCTGATCGAACTGATGCAGGAAGTGCGGCACCCGCTGGCATTGGTCACCAAGTCCAGCGGTGTGGAGCGCGACCTGGACCTGCTGGCGCCCATGGCCGCGGACAAGCTGGCCGCGGTATACGTGACCATCACCACGCTGGACGGCGAACTCGCCCGCAAGCTGGAGCCGCGCGCGGCCGCGCCGCACCGGCGCCTGCGCACCATCCGGGCGATGGCCGACGCCGGTATTCCCGTGGGTGTGAGTGTGGCCCCGCAGATTCCGTTTGTGAACGACGACATGGAGCAGGTGCTGCAGGCCGCCTTTGAGGCCGGCGCACGCACGGCGTTTTACACCGTGGTCCGCCTGCCCTGGGAAGTGGCGCCGCTGTTCAGACAGTGGCTGGCGCTGCATTACCCCCAGCGTGCGGACCGCATCATGGCGCGCATCCAGGAGATGCGCGGCGGCAAGGACTATGACAGTGACTTCGCCTCGCGCATGAAAGGCAGCGGTCTGTGGGCCGACCTGATCAAGCAGCGTTTTGAGAAAACCTGCCATCGGCTGGGCCTGAACCGCCAGCGCACCGAGCTTGACTTCAGCCGGTTCACGCCGCCGGTGCGGCCTTCCGCGCAGGGCAGCCTCTTTTAGCCGTCACTCCGACAGCTGACGCGCGTGGTGGTTCAGGTGGTCGGCGATGAAGGTGGCGATAAAGTAATAACCGTGGTCGTAACCCGCATGCCGGCGCAGCTGAAGGGCCTGCCCGGCCTGGGCGCAAGCGGCTTCGAACAGCTGCGGGTGCAGTTGCTCGGCGAGGAATTTGTCGGCCAGGCCCTGGTCGATCAGGATGCCGTCCGGGTAGGGTGCGGCGTGCAGCGCAGCCATCAGGGCCGAGGCATCGTGTGCGGACCAAGTGGCGGTGTCGGTGCCCAGATAGCCGGTGAAGGCCTTGTGGCCCCACGGGCACTGGCTGGGCGCGCAGATGGGCGCAAAAGCCGAGACCGACTTGAAAAGGCCGGGGTGACGGAGCGCCAGCGTCAGCGCGCCATGACCACCCATTGAATGACCGAAGATGCCCACGCGGCCGGCATCGATGGGCAGGACGCCGGTCACGAGCGCGATCAGCTCCGTCGTGATGTAGCTCTCCATGCGGTAGTGCCGCGACCACGGGGCCTCTGTGGCGTCGAGGTAAAAGCCCGCACCGGCACCGAAATCCCAGCTCTCGGTTTCACCGGGAATGTTCGCTCCGCGCGGGCTGGTGTCCGGGGCGATCAAAGCCAGGCCGAGTGTGGCGGCCAGCCGCTGGGCGCCTGCCTTGGTCATGAAGGTTTCTTCATTGCAAGTGAGGCCTGCCAGGTAGATCAGCGCGGGCACTTTGCCGCCGGCTTTCTCGATTACTGTTTGGGGCGGCATGAACACCGAAAACTTCATTGGCAAGCCGATGACACTGGAGGCGTGCTGGTAAAAGCGCTGCGCGCCGCCGAAGCAAGCGTGTTCGCTGAGAAGCTCGAACGGCGTGCTCATGCAGTGAGGCGCTTTTGCACGAGCTCAAGCACAGCATCCGCAAACAGTTGCGGTTTTTCCTGGGGCAGGTTGTGGCCTGCACCGGGAATGATGCGGTGAGAGCGCGGGCCGGTGAAGAGGTGAGCGTGTTGCGCGGCAGCGGCCGGGGGGCGAACGCCGTCGTCGACGCCGTCGAAGGTGATGCTTGGCACAGTGATGGCCGGTTGCGTTGCCAGACGCTGTTCTATGGAGGCCAATGCCGGGTCACCCGGGACCAGCCCGAAGCGGTGGCGGTAGGAATGGATGACTACCTCGACAAAGTCCGGGTGATCGAAAGCGGCAGCGCTGCGCTCGAAGGTGGCCGCATCGAACTGCCAGGTGGGTGACCACAACTTCCACAACAAGCGGCACAAGGCACGGCGGTCGGCTGTGAGGCCCGCGCGCCCGCGCTGGCTGTGAAAGTAATACTGGTACCAGAGGCTGCGCTCGTTCTCGGGCGTATCGGGCACCATGGCCTTGGCGATGTTCTGTATGTTGTAGCTGTTCAGTGAAACCAGGCCGGCGCAGCGCTCAGGCCAAAGGGCCGCCACAACACAGGCCGCACGGCCACCCCAGTCATAACCGGCCAGCACGGCACGCGGAACTGCCAGCGCATCCATCAGGGCCAGCAGGTCAGCGCCCAGGGCCGCCTGCTCGCCTGAACGCGGCGTGGTATCGCTCAGGAAGCGTGTGGCACCGTAGCCGCGCAGGTAGGGCACGTAAACACGGCAGCCCTGCGCTGCCAGCAGCGGCGCTACTTCGGCATAGGCATGGATGTCGTAGGGAAAACCGTGCATAAGGAACACCGGCGGGCCATCGGCGGGCCCGGCTTCGTACAAGGCCACGTCAAGCACGCCTGCCTTTATCTGGCGCAGAGGTTCGAGCGTATTCATGCCGCGCCGCTCAGTACAGAACCACGCCGCGAATCGACTCGCCGCGTTTCATCAGGTCGAAGCCCTTGTTGATGTCTTCGAGCGGCATGGTGTGGGTGATCAGGTCGTCGATGTTGATCTTGCCTTCCATGTACCAGTCGACGATTTTCGGCACGTCGGTGCGCCCGCGTGCGCCGCCGAAAGCCGAGCCTTCCCATTTGCGGCCGGTGACCAGCTGGAAAGGCCGCGTGCTGATTTCGGCGCCGGCCTCGGCCACACCGATGATGATGCTGCGGCCCCAACCCTTGTGCGTACATTCCAGTGCCTGGCGCATTACCTTGGTGTTGCCTATGCATTCGAAGCTGTAGTCGGCGCCGCCGTCAGTCAGCTGCACGATGGCGTCGACGACGTTTTCAGTTTCCTTGGGGTTGATGAAATGCGTCATGCCGAACTTGCGCGCCATCTCCTGGCGCGCAGGGTTGATATCCACACCAATGATCTTGTCGGCGCCCACCATCTTCGCGCCCTGGATCACGTTCAGGCCAATGCCGCCCAGGCCGAAAACCACCACATTGGCGCCGGCCTCGACCTTGGCTGTGAACAGCACCGCGCCTATGCCGGTGGTCACACCGCAGCCGATGTAGCAGACCTTGTCAAACGGCGCGTCCTCACGGATTTTGGCCAGCGAGATTTCCGGCGCAACCGTGTAGTTGCTGAAGGTGCTGGTGCCCATGTAGTGAAAGATGGGTTTGCCGTCCAGGCTGAAGCGGCTGGTGGCATCGGGCATCAGGCCCTTACCCTGCGTGCCGCGTATCAGCTGGCACAGGTTGGTCTTGCGCGACAGGCAGAACTTGCACTGGCGGCATTCCGGTGTGTACAGCGGAATAACGTGGTCGCCCTTTTTGAGCGTGGTTACGCCGGGGCCGACATCCACCACAATGCCTGCGCCCTCATGGCCGAGGATGGCCGGAAAGATGCCTTCTGGGTCGGCGCCCGACAGCGTGTAGTAATCGGTGTGGCAGATGCCGGTGGCCTTGATTTCCACCAGCACTTCGCCGAACTTCGGGCCCTGGAGGTCTACGGTTTCAATGGTCAGGGGCTCGCCGGATTTCCACGCGACGGCTGCTTTGGTTTTCATGATCTTTGGGTCTGCTGTTGTTGTTCAGGCCGCTGCGTGCAGCTTTACCTTGTGCCAGGCGATGATGGCCATGAGTTCGGGCGAAAAGGCGTCGTAGGCAGAGATGCCCGCCGCCGCCAACTGCCCACGCACGGCGTGCATCTGGCTGGGCTGGGTGCCGGTTTCGATCAGCGAGGACAGGAAGCCGGCGAACTCCGGCTTTGCGGCTTGGCCACCCTGAGCCAGTTCCGGATGGACGAAGTCGATTCCGTAGAAGTGATGGTCCGGATCACTCACGCGCCCGAACAGATGAACCCCGCATGTCTTGCAGGCGTAGCGCTGCACCTTCTGCGTCTCGTCTACCACCCGCAGCCTCTCCTCCCCCTTCAGGATCTCGAGCGTACCGGTGGGAACCACCGCGGTCTGGGCCAGCAATGCGCCTTCCGGTTTCCAGCATTTGCTGCAGCCGCATAGGTGGTTGTGGGCAATGTCCTCCGCCAGCTTCACCTCCACCGGATCAGCGCACTGGCAGCGCAGCGTCGCGCCGGCGAGGGATACAGCCCGGGACGGGCCGTTGACCGCGGGATGCAAGCTGACCTTCGTCCCTGCAATTTGCTCCGCTCTTTCCTTCAATCGCCGGTTCACCTCTTCGTAAGCGGCGCGTGTGTTGGTGTTGAGAGCGGGCCAACGCTCCTCGACCGCAGAGCCGCGGAAAATCTCGTCGTTATGGAAAGTGACGCCGCCGCCGTCACGCGGCTCAATGCGGAAGATGTGCTCGCCGCTGAAGGTGGTGGGGTCGGGCGCCTGTGTCATCCAGCGTAGTTCTCGCGCCGCGACAATGCGCGTGATCTTCGGAGAGATCTTCATCACCGGCGTGTTCGGGCGCACGAAGGTCGTCGTGAGCTGGCCTCCAACAGTGGTGCGGCCAGCAATATCAGGCAGCATCTGGTTCCAGTCCGGGTAGCTGGCCAGTTCGTCCAGTACCGCCCATACGGTCTCAGCCGGGGCATTGATGGCGATCGAAGTTTCAAGTAGTTTCATTGATGTTTCTCACATAAGGGTCTTGAGTGCAAAAGCAGGATCCGACGCCTGATCGGGCGTAGGCGAGATGCCGCGTTCGAGGAGTTTGCGGCTCCACATCTGGTCAACCGGTGCGTTCACCGACTCAACCGCGATTAGGTGGGAGCCTTCGTAGTGGAACAAACTGAAGCTCGCCGGGGCCGCACCCGGCCGGCGGACAGCGCTTAGTTGCGGATGCCACAGGCCGGCCATCTGCAGCTTTGCTCCGCCCTGGTCCGACCAGAAATGCGGCGTCGGCCGGTAAGACGCTGCACGACCGAGCAAGGTTGCCGCGGCAATCTTTGCCTGATCATTCGCGTTCTGCACCGACTCGAGACGGATTCGCCGCCCTTGGTAGTCGAAACTCGTGCAGTCGCCGATCGCGAGGATGTCCGGGTCCGACGTGACCATTGCGGCGTCCACGCAAATGCCGTTGTCAATTTGGAGGCCAGCCGTTCGCGCCAGCCCGACTTCGGGCATCGCTCCAATGCCAAGCAGCATCTCGTCGATAGCGAGCGGCTCGCCATCGACATGGAGATAAGCCAGCCGTTCGCCGCGGATCTCCGGCTCGCCGATGAGGGCGCCCAAGTCGACCCGCGTGCCCATTTGGCGGTGGTGCTCGAGGACGTAGGCCGACAGTTCCGGCGACGTCGAGCGTTGCAGCAGCCTGGGGGCGACCTCGATCACCCGCACGTCCCACCCGAGATGCTTTGCGCTAGATGCCACCTCCAAGCCGATAAATCCGCCGCCAAGGACCGTGAGACTGCCGCCTCCTTCGCGCTGCAGCCGTTCCCTCATGGCCTGGGCATCGGCGACGTGGCGCAGCGACAGCACATTGTCGAGCGGGCGGTCCAACCAGGGCAAGGTACGAGCTAGGGTTCCAGTCGCCAGGACGAGTTTTGAGTAGGTAAGTTCCTCCCCCGACGCAAGCCGGACGTTGCGCTGAGAGGCATCAATACCGACCGCTGCATCTCGCAGATGCACCTGCACCTTGTGTAACGTATACCAGTCCGGGTCCCGATGCAGCTGCAGGGACTCATCGCGATTCTTAAGGAAGCCCTTGGACAGCGGCGGGCGCTGGTAGGGATGTGCAGCTTCCTCGCAGATGAGGTGAGTGCGTTCGCCCTGCCCAGCGTCCACCAGCGCTGCGCACAGCTGTGCGGCGGCGTGGCCCCCACCGATGATGATGATGGCGTCGCTCATTCTTCTGTTGTCTTCTTGCGGCCGCGAGCCGCGTGGGGGTAATGCAGTGCCAGAAATTTGGACGTTGAGCTTTCTACTGCGGGCAAGTTGTCGTGCAAGCGCCGTAGCAACGACAGCAGCTGCTCGCGCTCTTCTGGCGCCAGAACCGACATCAGCGCGCGGTCGCGGACCAGCGCGATATCCAGGATCCGGTCGTGTATTTCACGTCCGGCGTCGGTAATGCTGGCGACACGCAGTCGCCCATCTTCGGAGTCCAGGCCAATAGTGATGAAGCCGCGGGCCTGCATGCTCTTGAAGGTGCGGCTGACCGATGCCTTGTCCATGCCGATAACCTTGCAAATCCGCTGCGCGGACAGGGAGGGTTCAATTGCGAGCAAGACCAGCACCCGCCATGTCTCGATGCCCACATCAAACGCGGCCAAGTAAGCCTGCGAGGCGCCGCTAGACAGCTTGTTGGCGATCCAGGTGAAATAGGCAGGGGCGTAGTGCTCCAGATCCACGGCTTTGCGTGTGGGCTGCCTGCGTTGGGGAGTTGAGGCCTGTTTCGCGGAAACGGAAGAGCTTGAGACCTTGAAGGTGGTGGTGCGCGGCATGTTGATTCGGGGGGATGGTTGATCCGCTTATTATTGCGTGCTCGGAAGGCGCACCGTCAGTCCATCGAGCTGCGGTGACAGCTTGATCTGGCAACTCAGGCGGCTCTCCGGGCGGCGTTCGTCGGCGGTGCACTCAAGCATCTCAAGTTCGGTCGCGAGCGGCTCAGGCAGCTTCTGGAGCCAAGGCTCCTGCACGTACACATGACAGGTGGCGCACATCGCGGATCCGCCGCATTCGCCGACGATTCCGTGCACGCCAGCGGCGACCGCGGTCTGCATCAGGCTCTTGCCGTCGTCGGCCTCCAAAGTAAGTTGTGTTCCGTCGTGTTGGATCAGGTGGACTTTGGGCACGCGTCGCTCCTCAAGCTGGGGTGAGGCGCAGCGGCAAGGTGGCCAGTGCGCGCAAAGTGTTATTGAGCCGGCGTGTCGGTGCCCCGGACAGTTCGATCCTTTTCACTCGCTTGGCGAGAGCGGTGAGGATCAGCTCGCCTTCAAGGCGAGCCACCACCTGGCCGACGCAGCCGTGGATACCCGAACCAAATGCCATGTGCCCCGCCGGCTTGCGGTTGATGTCGTAGCGGTCCGGGTCCGGCCACTGCCGGGGGTCGCGATTGGCTGACGACAGGAAGGTGACGATCTTCTCGTCGGCGGGAATCCGTACTCCTGCCAGCTCCGTTTCCTTTGACGTGGTCCGGAAGAAGGTCTGGACTGTGGATTCGTAGCGCAAGGCCTCTTCGAAAGCAGGCCGCGCCAAGGTAACGTTCTCGCGCAGCTTCTCGAATTCCGCAGGATGGTTCGCCAGGCACAGCAAGGCGTTGCCGATCCCGTTGATCGTCGTATCCACTCCGGCAGACAGAAAGGAGCGAACTAGCATTGGTGCCTCGGCTTGCGTGATCTCTCCGCGGTCGGCTGCTTCGTAGATCTGCGCACCGAATCCATCGGGACTGAGCTTTTCCCGGTTGCAGTGGGACATGATCCATTCGGTCACTGGCTGCACCAGTTCCGCCGATTTCGCCAGCCGCTCGTTCCGCGGGCCGAACGAGTTGAAGATCATGTTGCCGTACAACAGGAGGTTTTCCCGGCCTTCCGCACCCAATCCCACTGCGTCGGGGAAAACCTTGAGCGGATAGAGTTCGGCGAGATCCACGACACCGTCAACAGTGCCCTGCCTCGCGGCTTTTTCCATTACGCGGTCGAACAGGGCGTCGGCCTCCTGCTGGAAGGTCAGGCGGATCTGGGTCACCGCCTTGGGCGACAGGATGCGCGCCAGCACCGCGCGCACCTTGGTATGGTCCGGCGGATCCGCTTCAAGGATGATGCTCTTGGGGCGGAACGGCTTTTCACGCAGAAAGTTCGTCAGGCCAGCACCGGCCGACGAGATAAAGGTCACGTGGTCGTTCATCACCGCCCGGACCTCGGCATGCCTGGCCGCGGCATACATGCGGTACTTTGGTATCCAGACCACGGGCCCCGCTTCGCGCATCAGCTCATGGCCGGGATATGGGTCCAGCAGAAATTCGTCGCTGTAGGGATCGATGTCCACGACAGGGACGCCGGCCGGGGGATTGAAATCGTTCATGGCTTATCCAGTTCTCCATTGGGTCAGGCGTGGGCATCTCCGGCCACACCGACGTATCGTTCAAGCAGGTCTTGCCGTTGTGCGAGCTCGCCGCTGTCGCTGCGATAGACCACTTCGCCGCGCTCCAGGACGACCGCGTCAGTGGTAAAGCGCAGCGCGTCATCGACCTTTTGTTCCACCAACACGACGGTGACGCCGGTCGCGCGCGCCATCGTGTCGAATGTACGCATCAGCTCGTGGCAGATGATGGGTGCCAGTCCTTCGAGCGGCTCGTCCAGCAACAGCACCCTGGGCTTTCCGAGCAGCGTCCGGGCTACCGTCAGCATCTGCTGCTCACCGCCCGACAGTTGCGCTCCGCCGTTCCGGCGACGTTCGGCCAACCTGGGAAACATGTCGTAGGCCTCGGCGATGTCGCTCCTGGGCCTGCCCTTCAGTCCGGTGACCAGGTTTTCCTCAACGGTGAGTGAAGGGAAGATGTCGCGTGTCTGTGGTACATAGCCGATGCCGGCATGCGCACGTTCGCGCGCGGACAGCCGCGTAATGTCTTGCCCGAACAGACGAATCCGACCTGAGTGGATGTCCGCCAAGCCCATGATCGCCTTCAGAAGTGTCGTCTTACCGACCCCGTTGCGACCGATCACGGCGATACGCCCCCCCGCGGGGAACTGCAGATCGACCTCATGCAGGATATTCACAGGGCCGAAACCGGCCGTAACTTTGTCGACGTGAATGGCTTGGATAGTCATACAGCCTCCGTTCCGAGATAGGCTTGGAGGACCGCTGGGTGTCGCCGGATCTCGGCCGGGGGGCCTTCCGCCAGAACAGCGCCTTCGGCCAGCACGACAATCCGATCCGCGAAACTGAAGATCAGATCCATATCGTGCTCGATCATCAGAAGCGCCAAGGTCGGCGGCAAGGTGTCCAGCGCTTTTAGTACGATGTCACGTTCGCCGCTGGGCACGCCAGCCATGGGTTCGTCGAGCAGCAGCACCTTGGGGCTGAGCGCCATGGCGATCGCAATTTCTACCAGCCGCTGTTGACCGTAAGCGAGGTCTACCGGTCGCCTGTCCGCGAGCTCGGACAGGTGAAGATGGCGCAGGATCTGCTGCGTTTCATCACGTACGGCGGGGTACGCGTCAACCGAGCGCCATTGGTTACGAACGGAACCATCGCGCTCGTGGATCGCCAGTTCTACCTGGCTGCGCACGCTTAGCGTCGGTGCAAGCTGGGTGATCTGGAAGGTGCGGACCAGGCCTCGCTTGACGCGGGCGGCCTGGCTCATTGTTGTGACGTTGGTACCTTCGAGGTGCACAGAACCGGAGGACGGCGCGAGCACGCCGGTGATCAGATTCACGAGCGTGCTTTTACCGGCTCCGTTTGGCCCGATCAGGCCGACGCGGTCGCCCGGGTTGAGCGTGAGGGCCACGCCACGCGTGACGTGCAGTCCGCCAAAGGACTTGTTCAATCCCTCGATCTGCAGCAATGCCCGAGCCGCGGTCATGATTTCTCCTTCGGCATCAGCTGCGCCCGCAAGGCTGCCGCCCATCGCTCGCGCGGCACGAGCACCAGCACTACAAGCATGCCGCCGATGATGAACAGCCAGTGGTAGGGATTGATCGCCGCAGCTGCATGGTGCACGCTCATGAATATCGCTGTTCCGGCAATCGCGCCATACAGCGTTCCCGTGCCGCCAAGCACCAGCATCACTAGCGATTCCGCCGACAGTGTGAAGCCCAACGAGTCCAGTCCGACAATCTGGTTCACCTGGGCGGACAGTGCACCCGCGATCCCGGCGAAAGCACCCGCCCATACGTATAGTTTGAGTAGCGTAGGACGAATGCCGTCGCCCATGGCCGACATCCGCATACGGTTTTGGTGAATGCCCAAGCAGGCCAGCCCGAAGGGTGAACCGATGAGACGCCGCATGATCCAGAAGGACAGGAGGAGTACCACCGAGCAGTAGATAAAAGCAACCTTGCCATACAAATCGAAAGAAAACACGCCAAGTAACTTGCCGACCGGGAAGCCGCTCAGCCCATCGTCGCCGCCAGTCCAGGTGCGCAGCTTTTTGGCGAGGTTGAGCACGATCTCAGCGATCGCAATGGTCAGCATCAGGAACGTGAGACCGTGATAACGCAGGAGGAAAAGGCCCGATAGCGCCGCCAGTGCGGCCCCGGACGCGGCACCGACCGCCAGGCCGAGCAGCGGATTGCCAGTGAGGTGCGCTGCCGTGATTCCCGTCGCGTATGCGCCGATCCCGAAGAAGGCTGCGTGGCCCAGCGTTGCCAGGCCGCCGATCCCGACGACCAGATCCAGCGACATCACCAGAATGGCCATTGTCACGATCCGAGCAGCTAGTCCGAGCTGGTCCGGCAGCAGAAAATAGACTGCGGCGCCGGCGGCTACCAGGACGATGTAAGGAGTGCCGCGAACGGCGATGGAGGGCCGGCTCATCATGTTCGTGCGCTCCGCGGCACCAGGATGCCGTTTGGCCGCCATCCCAGCAGGATCGCCACCGCTGCGAAAAAGAACAGACTGCCCCAGTCCGACGCCAGATACTTACTCGCGGTTTCCACGATGCCAAGCCCAACCGCCGCTGCAGCGGATCCCGCGATGTTGCCCATGCCCCCAACGGCAACGACAACCAGCACCAGCACCAGATACTTGATCGGATAGAAGGGTTCGAGTGGCATGAGTTCGGCGCCCAGGATCCCCCCCAGCGCGGCCAGGCCCGCGCCGGCGGCGAACGTGATCGCATAGACCCACTGCACCGGAATGCCCAGCGATTCAGCGGCCGCCGTGTTGTCGACCGTCGCGCGAAGCCAAACGCCAAAGCGCGTCGTGTTCATAACCCAGTACACGCCAAGGAGAACGGCAACGCCGACCGCAATCACAAGCAGACGCTGTGCAGGAATTGTCCGGAAGCCCAAGTCCACTGACGAGGCGAGCCAGGCGGGCAGCGGGATCATCTGCACCTGCGGCCCGAACACCAAATTGATCGTCGCGACGAACAGGAAAGTAAGGCCGATGGTGAACAGTACCTGCTGCAGCTCCGGCCGGCGGTAGAGTCGGCGCAACACCAGCGCTTCGAGCAGCGCCCCGATTGCGCCGGTGGTCGCGATCGCAGCCAGGATAGCTGGCAATAGCCCCCAGCCCTGCTTGCCCATTAGCCAAGCTGCTACGTACCCGCCAGTCATGGCGAAGGCACCATGAGCGAGGTTGACGAAACGCATCAGACCCAGCGTGATCGTCAGGCCGACTGAGATGATGAACAGCACCATGCCATAGGCGATGCCATCCATCAAAATGTTGATCAACAGGGTCAAGTGGTCTCCTGGAATCTGATGTGTTTGCGTGGGCTTACTTCACCAAGCCGTGGTCGACGTGCGCGCCGAAGTTCTGCACTTCCTTGTTGACCATAGCGCCGCCGGCGCCCTTTTCCACTGTGCGCAGGTACACGTTCTGGGTGATGTGCCGTGTTGCGGGATCAATGGAGACGGGACCGCGCGGGCTTTCCCACTTCAGCGCCTTGGCAGCGGTGATCGCTTTGTCGCCGTCACGCTTGCCGCCGGTCGCCTCGATCATCTTGTGGATCACATACATGCCGTCCCATGCGCCGACGGTCGCGTAGTTGGCCACCGCATCCTTGTTTTGCTTTGCGACGGCGGCAACGAAGGCCTTATTGGCCGGCGAATCATGCGCCGCCGAGTAGTGGAAGGCGGTGGTCAGCCCCAAGGCCGTATCACCGAACTTTTGGAGGTCAAATTCGTCGGTCTCGGCAGTGCCGAAGAACTCGATGCCGGTTTGGCGCAGTCCGTTCTGCTGATAGGCACGCACGAAGCCGAGGTTCGGCGGGCCGCCGGGCAGGAAGACGTAAACCGCCTGTGCTCCGCTGGCCTTGATGCGCTGCGCGAACGGGCCGAAGTCGGTGGTGGACAGAGGCATGCGGATGCTCTCCACCACTTGACCGCCCTGTTTGGCGAATTCCGTCTTGAACGCATTCTCAGCGTCAATGCCCGGACCGTAGTCGGTGACGGCCGTGATAGCCTTCTTGACGCCTTTCTTGGCCACGTGCTGGGCCAATGGCACCGTCACCTGCCACAGGGTGTAGCTGGTGCGCACGTAAAAATCGGACTTGGTGGTGATGTCGGATGTGGCAGCGTTGAAGATCACGGCGGGTGTCTTCGATTCCTGGATCACCGGCGCGATGGCTGCGGCATTGGGCGTGAACACGAAGCCGCCGATGTAGTCCACCTTGTCCTTCACCACCAGTTCCTGCGCCAGGTTACGCGCGTTCGCGGGATTGGGAGCGCCTTCGTCGCGGAAGATCAGCTCCACCGTCTGCCCCCCCAGCTTACCGCCTTGGCTGGCGACATAGGCTTCAGCGCCGGCTTTCATTAGCACTCCGTAGTGGGCGAACGGACCAGAGAACGGGGCAATGATGCCCACCTTCACCTGAGCCACGGCCCCGAAGGCGACGGTGGCCAGCCCGATGGCGAGAACGGTACTTCGCAAATCTTGCATGTTTGTCTCCAAAAGTGGTTTTTAGAATTCAGATTCTGTTCGAAGTGGTTGATATATCAACTAGTAGAAACACCAATAAGTTGATTCTGCGGTTATAAGCAGCGCGCAAAGGTGGTCGTAGCGCGTGAGCCGGCCTGCGACTTTCTTGACCAGTTGGAAGGGATCGGGGCTCACCTCCGAACATCGCGTCATAGTTTTCACTGACATAACCCACGATAGATCGCAGGGTACATTTCGACGCGCGAGAAATAGCCTAGGGAATCAGAACGATCTCCCGTGCCTTAGCCTTGCGGACATAAAACGACGTAAGCAAGCAGCCGGCCTTGCCCCGCGTGCCGCGTATCAGCTGGCACAGGTTGGTCTTGCGCGACAGGCAGAACTTGCACTAGCGGCATTCCGGTGTATACAGCGGAATGACGTGGTCGCCTTTTTTGAGTGTGGTTACGCCGGGGCCGACATCCACCACAATGCCGGCACCTTCATGGCCGAGGATGGCCGGGAAGATGCCTTCCGGGTTGGCGCCCGACAGCGTGTAAATAGTCGGTGTGGCAGATGCCGGTGGCCTTGATCTCGACCAGCACCTCGCCGAACTTCGGGCCCTCGAGGTCTACGGTTTCAATGGTCAAGGGTTGACCGGATTTCCACGTGACGGCTGCTTTGGTTTTCATGAAAGTCCGGATGAGGTTGGTTGAAGTTGAGCTTACTTTATCGCGGATGGCGAGGAGGGCGCGCCGTACAGATGCAGCTTGCGCACCAGCATGAGGCTGAACACTGTGGCCACCACGCCCACCAGCGCATTGCCCCAGTAGTGCTGGACCAGCCCTTGCGCGTCACGGCTGATGATGAGGCCGCCGACAAAGGCCGCCGCACCCATGGCGGCCGATTGCACCGAAGAGTTGAGTGCCATGAAGGTCCCGCGCAACTGCGGGTTGGCGGCGCTGGCCACCAGTGCCATGCCCGGCACCATGCGGCCGTTCATGCCGATAAAAAGTGCAGTCGTCACCAGCAGGATGCCCCACACGCCGAAGCCGGCGGACTGGCTCAGTAGCAGCATGGGAATGACGGCGGCAATGGCCATGTAGCTGAACACCTTTGCCTTGCCGACCGAGTCGCTCAAACGTCCGATGAAGCGGGCGGTGACCAGTGTGGCCGCACCGCCGCACAGGTAAAGATACGGTACCTGCTGCACCGTGAATCCACCGTTGGCCGTGATGAAAATGGTGATGTAGGGAATCATCGCGAAGCCGCCGAACATCAGCAATGCGGTGAACACAAAAGCTTTCAGGTGGTTGGGATCCCGCAGAACCTGCACGATGCCGGCGATAGGTGAGCTGCGTTGGTGCTCCAGGTGGCCAGCCAGCGCCGGCAAGGTCAGCCACGCTCCGAGTGCCAGCACACCGCAGGTGGCGGCGATGGCGAAAAACGGCGCGTGCCAGCCAAACTGCGCGGCCAGAAACAGGCTGAGCGGAACACCGGCCACGGATGCCACGGAAAACGAGGACATCACGATGCCCATCGCGCGGCCACGCCGTTCGAACGGAATCACATCGGCAATGATGGTTTGCGACAGGGCCGTCAGCACACCGCCAAAGGTGCCTGCGGCCACACGTGCCAGCAACAGGCTGTCGTAGCTGGGCGCAATGCCGCAGGCCAGCGTTGCGAGCGCAAACAGCACGTACAGCACCAGCAGCAGGTTTTTCCGACCGAAGCGGTCGACGTAGAGCGAGGCGAACAGGCCGGACGCCCCGGCAGCGAAGGTGTAGGCCGAAACCAGCAGGCCGAACTTCGCATCGCTGATCCCGAAGATCTGGGTGAACTGCGGGCCCAGCGGCATCATGACCATGAAGTCCACGATATGGGTGAACTGGATGCCGGCCAGCGTGATGAGAAGCCAGAGTTCGCGTTTGGGGGAAAGGGAAGTGGTCATCAAGAACAGCAGGAAAGTCGGCCCCCGACTTTATCGGAGCCCGGCTCTGTCTGCTGCGACCAAGAGCAACAACCTTGCCCGTCAACCGCGCTCAAGGCAGAAGTTGACATCAAATTGGCCATTTGCCCAAGCGATTCGGGCGTGACAAGCTACCAAATTGATAGCTGGTCGAAGCTGGGTGCAGTTGCCTCAGGCGCTGAAGAAACCCTTGAGCTTGTCTGTCCAGGTTTCTTCGGTGGGCGAATGTTTGGCGCCGCCTTTTTTCAGGGACTCGTCGAGTTCCTTGAACAGTTTGCGCTGGTGCTCGGTCAGCTTGACCGGTGTTTCCACGGTGATGTGGCAGTACAGGTCACCCGGATAGCTCGAGCGCACACCCTTGATGCCCTTGCCGCGCAGGCGGAACTGCTTGCCGGTCTGCGTGCCTTCAGGGATATCGATGGCGGCCTTGCCGGCCAGCGTCGGCACTTCGATCTCGCCGCCCAGCGCAGCCGCGGCCATGCCGATAGGCACCACGCAGTGCAGGTCGTCTCCGTCACGCTCGAAAATCTCGTGCTTCTTCAGCCTGATCTCGATGTACAGGTCGCCCGGCGGGCCGCCGTTGGTGCCGGGCTCGCCATTGCCGGTCGAGCGGATACGCATGCCGTCGTCGATGCCGGCCGGAATTTTGACTTCCAGCGTTTTGTTGTTCTTGGTCTTGCCGACGCCGTGACAGGTGACGCAAGGCTCGGGGATCAGTTTGCCGGTGCCTTTGCACTGCGGGCAGGTCTGTTGCACGCTGAAAAAGCCCTGGCGCATCTGAACCACGCCATGGCCGTGGCAGGTTGTGCAGGTGACGACCTTGGTGCCGGGCTTGGCGCCGCTGCCGTGGCAGGTGTTGCAGTCGTCCCAGCTCGGGATGCGGATCTGCGCGTCTTTGCCGGTAGCCGCTTCTTCCAGCGTGACCTCCATCGCGTAGCTGAGATCGCCACCGCGGTAAACCTGGCGTCCACCGCGCTGGCCGCCGCGGCCCTGCTGGGCGCCGAACACGTCGCCAAAAATATCGCCAAACGCTTCGGCAAAACCGCCGAAGCCTTCTGCACCCGGGCCGCCACCGCGGTTCGGGTCCACGCCGGCGTGGCCGTACTGGTCGTAGGCCGCGCGTTTCTGCGCGTCGGACAACATTTCGTAGGCCTCTTTGGCGTCCTTGAATTTTTCCTCGGCCGCCTTGCTGGTATCACCCTGGTTGCGGTCGGGGTGGTGCTTCATCGCAAGCTTGCGATAGGCTTTCTTGATGTCTTCATCGCTGGCATTTTTGGGAACGCCCAGCGTGTCGTAATAATCTTTTTTTATGGCCATGGGAATTGCGTGTTCAGTGGAAAAGATTCCTGGGCTCCGGATGTGGCAAAGCGGAATGCGGGGAGAGCCCCCGATTCCGCTTCGCTGCCCGGGGCATCAAAAAAGAATCAGCCCTTTTTGACTTCCTTGACTTCGGCGTCCACCACATTGTCGTCTTCTGCAGGTTTTGCCGAAGCATCTTCCGCGCCAGCTGCCCCGCCGGCTTGCGCAGCCTGGGAGGCCTGCATGTCGGCATACATTTTTTCGCCGAGTTTCTGGCTGGCATCCATCAGGGCGGCATTTTTCGCGTCAATGGCGTCCTTGCTTTCACCCTTGAGCGCTTCTTCCATGTCCTTGATGGCGGCCTCGATCTTTTCCTTCTCGCCGGCGTCCAGCTTGTCGCCGTATTCGGTCAGCGATTTTTTCACGCTATGCACCATGGCTTCGGCATTGTTCTTGGCCTGCACAAATTCAACGCGCTGCTTGTCATCGGCTGCGTGGAGTTCGGCGTCTTTCACCATCTGCTGAATCTCGGCTTCAGACAAACCGGAGTTGGCCTTGATCGTGATCTTGTTTTCCTTGCCGGTGCCCTTGTCCTTCGCTCCAACGTGCAGGATGCCGTTGGCGTCGATGTCAAACGACACTTCAATCTGCGGCGTACCGCGGGCGGCAGGGGGAATGCCTTCCAGGTTGAACTCGCCCAGCGCCTTGTTGCCGGAGGCCAGCTCGCGCTCGCCCTGGTAGACCTTGATGGTCACGGCCGGCTGGTTGTCTTCAGCGGTCGAGAAAGTCTGCGCAAACTTGGTCGGGATGGTCGTGTTCTTCTTGATCATCTTGGTCATCACGCCGCCCATGGTTTCAATACCGAGGGACAGCGGTGTGACGTCGAGCAGCAGCACGTCGGTACGGTCGCCCGACAGAACCTGGCCCTGGATGGCCGCGCCAACAGCCACGGCTTCGTCGGGGTTCACGTCCTTGCGCGGGTCCTTGCCGAAGAATTCCTTGACCTTGTCCTGCACCTTGGGCATGCGCGTCTGGCCACCGACCAGGATCACGTCATGGATGTCGTTGCCGCTGACGCTGGCGTCTTTCATGGCCACGCGGCAGGGCGCAATCGTGCGCTCAACCAGCTCTTCGACCAGTTGCTCCAGCTTGGAGCGGGTCATCTTGATGTTCAGGTGTTTCGGACCCGACGCGTCAGCGGTGATGTAAGGCAGGTTGATGTCTGTCTGGGCGCTGCTGGACAGCTCGATCTTGGCTTTTTCAGCGGCTTCTTTCAGGCGCTGCAGGGCCAGCACGTCGTTCTTGAGGTTGACACCCGATTCTTTCTTGAACTCATCAATGATGAAGTCGATGATGCGCTGGTCGAAGTCTTCGCCGCCTAGGAAGGTGTCGCCGTTGGTGGAGAGCACTTCGAACTGCTTTTCGCCGTCGACATCGGCAATCTCGATGATGGAGATGTCGAAGGTGCCGCCGCCCAGGTCATAGACCCCGAGCTTGCGATCGCCCTTTTCCTGCTTGTCCATGCCGAAGGCCAGCGCCGCAGCGGTAGGCTCGTTGATGATGCGCTTGACGTCCAGGCCCGCAATGCGGCCGGCGTCTTTGGTGGCCTGGCGCTGTGCGTCGTTGAAGTAGGCAGGCACGGTGATCACGGCTTCGGTGACCGGCTCGCCGAGGTAGTCTTCGGCGGTTTTCTTCATCTTGCGCAGGATGTCGGCGCTGACTTGTTGCGGCGACATCTTCTTGCCGTGCACTTCAATCCAGGCGTCGCCGTTGTCGGCCGCCACGATCTTGTAGGGCATCAGGTCGATGTCCTTCTGGACTTCTTTTTCGGTGAACTTGCGGCCGATCAGGCGCTTGACGGCGTACAGCGTGTTTTTAGGGTTGGTCACGGCCTGGCGCTTGGCCGAGGCGCCGACCAGCACTTCACCGTTTTCGAGATAAGCCACCACCGACGGGGTGGTGCGTGCGCCTTCCGAGTTTTCGATGACGCGCGGAACGTTGCCCTCCATCACAGCTACGCAGCTGTTGGTGGTGCCCAAGTCGATGCCAATGATTCTGCCCATGGTTCTACTCCTGATTTTCTGATTGATTAAATCTGTCTGACTGTTGGATCAGCCGTTGTGAATGACTGTGTTGATGACTTGTGGATAACTTGTGATCTTTCAAGTGCATCGGCTTCATTTGTTGCGCTTATTTGGGGGCGGCTACCGTCACCAGGGCGGGGCGCAATACCCGGTCGGCAATCAGATAGCCCTTTTGCAGCACGCCGACCACGGTGTTGGCGTCCTGTTCAGCCGGCACCATGCTGATGGCCTGATGTTGATGAGGATCAAACTTCTCGCCGGAAGCCGGGTTGATCTCGACCACCCGGTTGCGTTCAAGCGCGCTTTTAAGCTGTTTGAGCGTGGCCTCGGTGCCTTCGCGGATCTGCGCGGCGGTGGCGTCGGGTTGTTGCAGTCCGGCTTCCAGGCTGTCGGTCACCGGCAGCAGGCTTTCGGCAAAACTTTCCACGGCGAACTTGCGCGCCTTGGCGATTTCCTCGTCAGCGCGGCGGCGGGCATTTTCAGCCTCGGCCTTGGCGCGCAGGTAGCTGTCGGCCAGCTCCGTGTTTTTGGCTTGCAGGGCCGCCAGTTCTGACTGGGCGGCCGACAGTGCGTCGGCTTCGTTGGCGGCTTGCGCTGCTTCCAGCTCTTCCGGGCTCGGGGCACCGCTAAGTTCTTGATTTTGTTCGGATTGATTGTTGTCGGACATGGTCGGAGACAAGTTGTTCAGAAGGACAAAGGCCTAGCTTGGGGCAGCAAAGCCCTTTTCAAGACAAGGATTTGGGCCCTGGTGTGCGAAAGCGGTGCGAGGACCACTTTTTGCCGGTAGCGGCGTTCTGCTATGAAATACATAGCTGACCGCACACATCAAAAAAGGGCGAGCGCCGATTTTAGGCATGAAAACCGGCTGGGCATGGCCGGGCCCAAAGAAAAAGACAGGCGCAGGGCCTGTCTTTTTGCTTGGCGCTGTAGCGCTTATTTCTTCTTGACGGCCGCTACCTTGGTCTGGCTGGCCGACCACTTGGCGGCGAATGCCTGCACGTCGTTCAGGCGCTTGAGCAAGTCGGTACCGAGGGCGGTGACGATGTAGCCGTCATTGCCATGGCCCATCAGGCCAGCGGCGCGCAGTTCCTTGATGCGGGTGTTCAGCGTGTTGGGAGTGATGTTGCCAATGCTGTCCTGGAGCAGCCGGAAAGTTTGCGGGTGGCCGTCTTTGAGTGCCCACAGTACGCGAAGGGCGTAACGCGATTCAAGCAATTCAAACAGTTGTCCGACGGCGGCATTTTCTTTGGCACTCATGGGGGGCATCTCCTGGTCACGGTTTTGTCACAGTTAATCGGTAAGCACGCGCTTGAAGCGGAATATAGCGCAAATTTCTGACTGCTACTGGTTTTATAGCTGCCCGCGCCCGCAGGATGTAGGCTGAGAGCCAAAAAGGCTTGAAAAATCACGCCGGATGCGCTAGTGCTGTGCTGGCCGTCGGGAGCACCCTGCGTGAAACGCCGGACCGGTTATACCGCCGTTGACGCGTCACAAATAGACTTTTTGCAGTAAGCGGATCAGTGTTTTGGCTTCGGTGGCCGACAGGCGGGAAGCGACATCGGCTTCCAACCCGACGGCCGTGGTTTCGGCCTCGCGCATGAGTTTCTTGCCGCTGGCGGTCAGGTGCAGGCCCATGGCCCGGCCATCGCGCGGATGCGGTTTGCGTGCGATCAACTCGCGTTTCTCCAGGGCATTGACCATGGCCACCAGGTTGGGCGGCTGGATGCCCAGCGCCGTGCAGAGCTGACGTGAGGTGATGCCGGGGTTGTGCGTGATCAGGGACAGCACCGAAAAATCCACGGGGCGCAGGGCGTAGGGGGCCATGCGCACCATGAACACTTCGATCACCGCCAGTGCCGCGCGGCGGGCGTTGTAACCGAGCAGGCCCTCGAGGTAGCTGGTATCGACTTGCTCCACCGTGGCGGTTGTGGCTGCAGGGCGGGAAGGTTTGGGAAGGTCGCGGGCACTCATGGGCTGTGGGGGCTGTGGGTGGCAGATTGTGCGGTTAAAAATATATCAGCGCACCGTGCAGGTAAAACTGGCGGCACTTTCCGTATCACCACGGCCCGCGTAACGGGACACCTGTGGATAGGGGCAGAGAAGGCGGCTGCGCGTGGGGCTCCAGTTTGCAGGCACCTCCGGGTTGGGCACGGCCGATCCCGGCCCGCGCGCCTGGGCCACCACGGCGTTGGGCGCTTGCCCGCGCTCTACCCACGCCACCAGCGCATCCACCATGTCCATCTGATCGGTGGCCGGCCCGCCCCGGCTGTGGGTCATGCCGGGCACCAGAAACAGGCGGGCATGGCGGTCGGCGGCGGCGCCATGAATGCCGCGGAAGGCGTCATGCCACGCGATGGTATCGAGGGCTGAGAACACCGGGTCTGCCGTGCCATGGAACACGAGCAGCTTGCCACCGTGGGCAACGAACTGGCGCATGCCGGTATCCGGAGGCGTCATGAAACTCATGGCCGACTCCCGGTAAGCGCCACTGGTGGCCCGGAGTTTGGGAAGGTCGGTTTCAAGATTGAAGCTCAGGGCGTAGTCAATCAGTGTGTTGCCTTGCCCGGTCATGACGGTGGGTGATGATGGCGGCGTGGTGAAAACGAAAGCCAGCGCAATCGCATCGCGCGGCCCGACGCTGTTGACAAATTTCCAGTTGGCCCAGTCACTGCCGGCGATACCCGGATCTGCGGGCAGGCCGGCGTAGACCGCGGCGCCTGCCTTGTCTTTGGGGCCCGCCAGCACCTTGGCCATTACGGATTTTTGCGCTGCGCTCAGGCAGGTTCCGGCAACCGGCGCGCCGGGCGCGCAAGACACGATATCGCGTTCTACATTGAAGGCCGCCTGGCAGGCCTGCAGGTCGGCCACCATGCCGTCTGCCACGCCATCCAGCGCATCGCAGCGGGTGAGGATGCTGCGCGCCACCAGTGCCATATCGGCGGGCGGGAAGGCCGTGCGCAGGTCGGGCCGGCCGGTGGCGGGGTTGGGGCGGGCGATGGATGCAAACTGCTGGGCGTCCCACACCTGCGCCACCGCTGCCAGAGGCAAACGATAGCCCGGTGTGCTCACCAGGATGCCGTTGTAGTCGCGCGGCAGGCGCGAAGCGGCCACAAAACCGTGGCGTCCGCCGTTCGAGGTGCCGACCAGGTAGGAGGTGTCAGGCGGCTTGCCGTAGTAGGTTTGAATCAGCGCCTTGGCCATGGGCGTGAGTTGCGCCACGGTGTTGTAGCCATAGTCCAGCCGCGCCTGGGGGTCCAGCGCGAAGGTGGCACCGCCTATGGCCGAGCTGCGGTCAAAAGCGTGGCCGGCGTCCGAGCTGATGACGGCGAACCCCTTGAGCAAACCGTTGCTGGCCGGACCACCCCCGAGGATGTCTCCATACGCCGGCGTCTGAAAGCCATCCAGCCCGCCGTTGGCCTGGTAAAAGAAGCGACCGTTCCAGGCCGTGGGCAGCCGCATCTCGAACCCGATCGCATAGGGCTTGCCGTCGATCGGGCCGGTGCGCTCGTTCATTGCGCCCTTGATTACGCAGTGCTCGGGCATGGCTTGGGCTATGCCCGGCAACTTGAGCTGACCGGCTTCCACGCGCTGGGCCGACAGAAGCCGGGTACCGGCAAAGCTGAAACGGGCTGTCAGCGCGTCACAGGAAATGGCCGCATTGGCACCGCTGGCGGGCCGCACGGGCGTTGTCGGCGTGCTGACGCAGGCGGTCAGCGTCAGAACACAAGCCGACGCGGCTGCGACCTTTAGCTTGCGGGAACATGCTATGAGACGGTGAATGGCGGTTGGCATGGGTTCTCCTTGATTTCAGTTTTGCTGGGAGTTGGATGAATGCTTCAAAATCTATAGCAAACTAGTTAATAACGACAAGGAAAAAATGCGTATTTCGTTCAAAGGTCACGCTTTTTTCCGTGCTGCACCCAGGTAGGTGTCCACCACGCGCGGATCGCTTGCCAGTTCGGCTGCCGGGCCGCTCAATCCAATCTCTCCCATCTCCAGAACGTAGCCGTGGTCGGCGGCTTCCAATGCAGCGCGCGCGTTCTGCTCGACCAACAAGGTGGTGACGCCGGTTTTGCGCAGCGCTTCGATGGTGTGGAAGATTTCCCGCACGATCAGCGGCGCCAGGCCCAGGCTGGGTTCGTCGAGCATCAGCAGCGATGGCCGCGACATCAGGGCCCGTCCGAGGGCCAGCATCTGCCGTTCACCGCCCGACAGCGTGCCGGCTTCCTGGGCGCGGCGCTCCTTGAGGCGTGGAAACAGGTCGAACACCACTTCCATCTGGTCGCGCCAGGCTTTGTTGCGCAAGCGCACCTGGCGGAAGGCGCCGAGCACGAGGTTGTCTTCCACCGACATGCTGCCAAACAGCTCGCGCTTTTCCGGCACCAGCGCGATGCCCAGCATGACGCGTTCTTCCAGCGGCAGACCAATGATGGACTGCCCCGCATAGTCAATGCTGCCGGTCGCGGGCAGGATGCCCATGAGGGCATTGAGCAAGGTGGACTTGCCCGCGCCGTTGGGGCCGATGACCGTGATGATGCTGCCGGCTTCGGCCTGCAGCTCGATGCCGCGCAGGACTTCGGCCTTGCCATAACCGGCATGGAGTTTTTTTACTGTAAGAAGGGGGGTGCTCATGCGTGCCAGGCCTCTAGTAGGCTGAATAAGTGAAATCGCTAGCAAGCGGCTGTCCAGCGGTGTGCCAGGCAAGGCGCAAAGCACAGGCGGGCCCGCAGGCCCGGCGCGCATTTGCAACGCCGCATGGCGCGGCGAGGGGCGGTCGAGTGACAGTGAATTTCATTGATTCAGCCTACTAATGTTCTGTGCCAAGGTAAGCCGCGCGCACCGCCGGGCTGGCCTGGATCTCTTCAGGGGTGCCCTCGATCAGGCGGGTGCCGAACTCCATGACCACAATGCGGTCGGTGACCTGCATGACGAGGTCCATGTCGTGTTCGACCAGCAGGATGCTCATGCCCTCGGCCTTGAGCTGGCGCAGCACGTCGATCAGCGCCTGTTTTTCCAGGTAACGCAAACCGGCTGCGGGCTCGTCCAGCAGCAGCAGGGCAGGGTCGTTGCACAGCGCGCGCGCAATTTCCAGCAGCCGCTGTTGGCCCATGGCCAGGTTGCCCGCCAGTTCATGCAGATGGCTGCCCATGCCAACGCGGCGCAGCTGGTGTTCGGCCTCGCGCAACAGGCGTTGCTCTTCGGCGCGGTCCAGGCCCAGCATGGCCGCCGTGGCGCCCTTGCTGCCGCGCAGATGCGCACCCAGCGCAACGTTCTCGAGCACCGTCATGTCGGCAATCATCTTGACGTGCTGGAAGGTCCGCGAAATGCCGCGCTTGGCAATCTCGCGCGAGGGCAGGCTGCTGATGGTTTCGCCGCGGAAGGTCACGCTGCCGCGTGTCAGTGACAACACGCCGGTGATCAGGTTGAACGTGGTCGACTTGCCGGCCCCGTTGGGCCCGATCAGCCCGACGATCTGGCCGGAGGCCACCGAGAAGTTGATGTCGTTGACCGCGACCAGCCCGCCGAACTCCTTGCGGATGTCGGTGGCCTGCAGCACGATTTCTCCGGTGGCGGGTTTGGCACGGTGCGGCAACGGGTCGGCGTCCTGCCAGTCCACCTTGCGCGGTGGCTTGGGCAGCTTGCGGTCGACAAAGGCCCAGATGCCGTCGGGCGCGTACTTGAGCGTCAGCACCAGTAACACGCCGAACACGATGATTTCGTAGCTGCCGCTGGTGCCGATGAGCCGCGGCAACAGCACCTGCAACTGGTCGGCCATGAGTTTGGTGATGGCCACGCCGGTGATGGCACCCCAGACATGGCCTGCGCCACCGAGCACCGCCATGAACAGGTACTCGATGCCCACATGCACGCCAAACGGGGAGGGGTTGACCGAGCGCTGGAAGTGCGCGTACAGCCAGCCGGACACTGAGGCAAACAGCGCCGCAATCAGGAAGATGCCGATCTTGAAGCGCAGGGTGTCGATGCCCATGGACTCGGCCATTTGCGAGCCCGTCTTGAGGGACCGGATAGCGCGACCCACCCGTGAATCGAGCAGGTGAATCAGCGCCAGCGTGCCCAGCAGCACAAGTGACCATGTCAGCAGCAGATAGACCCGCCCCTGGCCCAGCTCCCAGCCGAACAAAGACAGGCCGGTGACACCGAGGATGCCGTCGTATTTGCCCAGCGCGTCCAGGTTGCCCATGGTGTAGTACAGCGAGAGTCCCCAGGCCAGCGTGGCCAGTGGCAGGTAATGACCCGACATGCGCAGCGTGATCCAGCCCAGCACCACGGCGCAGGCCGCAGTCAGGCCCAGGCCGACGAGCAGCGTGACCCATGGCGAGAGCCCGGCGTTCACCGTCAGGTAGGCGCTGGTGTAGGCGCCTATGCCCACAAAGGCCGCCTGCCCGAAGGAGGTCAGGCCGCCAACGCCGGTCAGCAGGATCAGGCCCAGCACGGTCAGGCTGGAGATGCCGATGTAGTTGAGCTGGGTGATCCAGAACTCGGGCACGGGCAAGACACAGACCAGCACCAGTGCGGCAACCAGGGCCCATGGCCCCCATTTTCGAATGGATGCCATGTCAGTGTCCGCCCGGCCGCCCGAAGGGCACTGAGCGCCCCCTCAGGGGGCAGTGAACGAAGTGAACGTGGGGGAATTTCATTTCAGTGCTCCTCGTCCGAATGGCCGCCCTTGAGCGAGCGCCAGAACAGCACGGGCAGGATCAGCGTGAAGACGATCACTTCCTTGAACGCACTCGCCCAGAAAGAACCAAAGGCCTCGATGATGCCCACGAGCAGCGCACCCACGGCCGCACCGGGGTAACTCGCCAGGCCGCCGATGACCGCGGCGACGAAACCCTTCAGTCCGATGAGAAAACCGGAGTCGTAAAACACCGTGGTGGTCGGGCCGATGAGCAGGCCCGAGAGTGCACCTATCAGCGCCGCCATCGCCAGCGTCAGCTGCCCGGCGGTCTGGGACGAGATGCCCATGAGGCGCGCGCCCAGGCGGTTCACCGCGGTGGCACGCAGTGCCTTGCCATACAGGGTGCGCTCAAAAAACAGCCACAGCAAAACGATCAGTGCCGTGGAGGCCAATGCAATGATCACGGCCTGCCCGGACAGGTTCACGGCACCCAGGCTGAAGCGTTCATCCCAGAACGGCGGGTTGCGATACCCTTCAGCGCCGAAGAACAGCAGCCCCAGCCCGGTCAACGCAAAATGCACGCCGACCGACACGATCAGCAGGACCAGTGAACTGGCGTCGGCCAGCGACTGGTAGGCCAGGCGGTACACCAGCGGACCGAAACAGGTCACGATGCAGACCGACAACAGGGCCTGCACCAGCAATGAAAACTGCTGGGGCGCGGCCCAGAGGGTGAGCAGCGACACCACTGCCGGCGCCGCCAGCACTTTGAACCCGGCCAGCAGCGCGCCTGCTGGCTGTCGGTGGCGCTTCCAGGTCTGCCAGGCCTCCGCCAGGGCTGCCAGGCCGGCGAGCAACAACAGCAGCCAGATGGTTCCAGGCACCTTGCCGGTTTGCAAGATGGCCAGGGTGAGCGCGCCATAGGTCACGAACTCACCCTGGGGAATGAAGATCACCCGGGTGACAGCAAACACCAGTACGGTGGCCAGGCCCAGCAGCGCGTAAATGGCGCCGTTGGTCAGGCCGTCGACCAGCAGGATGCTGGCAATTGAAAAATCCATAAATAACCTTAAGGGAACCTGTGAGAGGCCGGCGCCGGACAGGCGGGCATCAGGCATCAGCCCGCTCGTTCGGTCGCGCGATGCCGTGCCGGTGGATCAGGGTTGCAGCTTCCAGTCGCCGCCCACGATTTTCATGATCACACCCGTGTCGTCGGTATAGCCCGCATGGTTGGTCGCGGTGTAGTTCACCGTGCCGTGGAACAGCGGAATCGGGCCGGCGTTTTCCAGGGCTGCCTTCAGCGCGCCGCGGAATTCCTTGGTGCCGGGTTTGGCGGTTTTCAGCGCGACAGGAATGATCTTCTGCAGGATCACGGATGCGTCATAGGCATGGCCGGCAAACGGATTGCGGCTGTTGGGGCCGTAGACCTTTTCCCAGGCGGTCACGTGAGCCAGCGCAACTTTTTTGCTCGGGTGGTTGGCGGGCAGCTGTTCTGCCACCACGCCCGGGCCGGCGACCACAAACGCACCTTCCACGTCCTTGCCGCCGACGCGCATCAGGTCGCGCGAAGCCGCGCCATGGGTTTGGTAAATCTTTCCTTTGTAGCCGCGCTCGATCAGCGCCTTGTGCGGCATGGCAGCGCCGCTGCCGGAGGCGACGATCAGGATGGCGTTAGGGTTGCCGGCCGTCACCTTGAGAGCCTGGCCTGTCACGCTGGTGTCGGTGCGGGCAAAACGCTCTTCCGACACAAACTTCATATCGCTTCCCGTCATCTTGACTTTCATGTCGCGCAGAAAGAGTTCACCGAAAGCGTCGGCATAGCCGAGGAACCCGACAGTCTTGACGCCGGTTTTCTTCATGTGGGCCACGATGGCGTGAGACATGACGAGGGTGGACTGCGGCGTGTTGTAAGACCAGGGGGCTTTGGTGGTGGCAACATCAATGGGCGCAAAGGTCAGGTGCATGGTGCCGGTTTCCGCAGCCACTGCCGCCACCGCGTTGGCCGTCGGCGTAGCGGCCGATCCGAGGAGGATGTCTACCTTGTCTTCCGCTACCAGGCGGCGGGCATTCTTGGTGGCGTTGGTGGGATCGGTGGCATCGTCAAGAATGATCACGTTGAGTTTTTCACCGCCTATGCTCGTGGGCCACATGGCAATCGAGTTCTTGATCGGAATGCCCAGTGCAGAGGTCGGGCCTGTCAGCGGCAGACTGATACCAATGGTGACGTCAGCGAGGGCGGCGCTTGTGGCCGAGGCGGCCACTGCAATGGCGATAAGGGTTTTGGTGAAAGTCATGTTGAGTCTCCTGCTTGTGGTTAGTGTCGTGAAAGGGTGCGGTATTGCCTGTATCAGGATCAGGGTTCCGGGGGCTCAGCGCGGCGCCATGCGCAGCGCGCCATCCAGACGGATCACTTCGCCGTTGAGATGCGCGTTGGTGACGATATGACATGCCAGCTGTGCAAACTCTTCGGGTTTGCCCAGGCGTGGCGGAAAAGGAATCGACGCAGCAAGCGATTGCTGAACCGGCTCGGGCAACTGCATCATGAGAGGCGTGGCGAACAGCCCAGGCGCGATGGTGCACACGCGAATGCCGTGTTGCGCCAGATCGCGCGCCATCGGCAGGGTCATGCCCACCAGCCCACCCTTGGACGCGCTGTAGGCCTGCTGGCCAACCTGGCCATCAAAGGCGGCGACTGAAGCCGTGAACATCATGACGCCGCGCTCGCCGCCTTCCAGTGGGTCCAACTTGGTGCACGCGGCGGCAAACAGGCGGCTGATGTTGTAGCTGCCGATCAGATTCACGTTGATGACCCTGGCAAAGTCTTCCAGCGGTGCTGCGTTGCCGTCCTTGCCGACGATGCGTTTGGCGGTTCCGATGCCGGCAATGTTCATCAGGATGCGTGCCGGGCCGTGGGCCGCCGTGGCTTTGGCGAGCGCTGCCGTCACGCTGTCGGTGTTGGTGATGTCGCATTGGCAGGCGATGCCGCCTATGTCGGCAGCGACCTTCTCGGCCAGCGCCATGTTGACGTCAAGCACGGCAACCTTGGCACCCAGGCGAGCCAGTTCGCGCGCGACGGCTTCGCCCAGGCCCGAGGCGCCACCTGTGACCAGCGCTGCGTGTCCCTGAATATTCATGCTTTTACTTTCGGCAAGATGGTGAAGGGCAGGGTGCCGCCGTGCAAGGCGTTGACCATCGCGTCACGGTGTTTGAGCACGGCGCGCTGGTTGATGGAGCCCTTGTCGGTTACTTCACCTTTGTCAATGGAAGGCGGCTCATGCATCAGGTGCATGCGTGCGATGCGGTTGGCGCTGCCGGTACCGGACTTGGCCAGCTCGTCTGCCACTTTCTGGAAGTGCGCTTGAACGGGTGCGCTTTCGAGAGCTTGCTGCAGTGGCGCGTTGGCGGGCAACCCCGCCAGCTGGCGGACAGCTCCCGTCGGGAAAATCAGCGCACCGACTTCCTTCAGGTTGATGCCCGTCAGGACGGCGTCTTGCACATAAGGCGCGCCGGCCGCAATGATCTTGGCGCGCAGCGGCCCTACGCTGACAAAGGTGCCGGTGGCGAGTTTGAAGTCTTCGGCAATGCGGCCGTCGAACTTCAGGCCCTTGTGGATGTTGGCAGGGTCTATCCAGGCGACCGCATCGCCGGTGGAGAAGAATCCTTCCTCGTCGAATGACTCCCGCGTGGCTTCCGGCGCACGCCAGTAACCGGGCGTGATGTTGGGGCCGCGGTAACGCACTTCGATCTTGCCGTCCACAGGCACCAGCTTGAGCTCCAGGCCGGGCGTCGGCACGCCCAGGTCGCCGGCGCGCACGTCCGGGCTGGTGACAAAAATGCCGAAGGGGCCAGACTCGGTCATGCCCAGGCCGGTACCCATCACGATGCGCTCGCCAATTTCTGCTTCCTGCGTCTGGTGGAGGCTGTCCCAGACCGGCTGGGCCAGCGCGGCGCCGGCATAGAAAAACATCTTCACCCGTGACAGCAGGTTCTTGCGCAGCTGCGCGTCGCTTTTCATGGCGTGCGCAATTGCCTCGAAGCCGGTGGGCACGTTGAAGTACACCGTCGGCGCGATTTCGCGCAGGTTGCGCAGCGTTTCCTCCATCAGCGCAGGGGTCGGCTTGCCGTCGTCGATGTACAGCGTGCCGCCGTTGTAGACCGTCATGCCGAAATTGTGGTTGCCGCCAAACGTATGGTTCCATGGCAGCCAGTCGACAAGAACCGGCGGCTCGTCGGCCAGCACGGGCATGGACTGGCGCATCTGCTGCTGGTTGGCGCACCACATGCGCTGCGTGTTGATCACGGCCTTGGGCAGCTTGGTCGAGCCCGAGGTGAACAGGAACTTGACGATGGTGTCCGGCCCGGTGGCCTGCATGGCTGCATCGACCGCTGCTGTCGCCGGTGTCGCAAGAAGTTGATCAAATGAGGTTGTGGCCCTCGTCAGCGCTGTGCCAGCAGCTACTGAATTCGTAGCAATTTCGACGTCATCAGCAACGGTGGCGGCAATCGCCTTGCCGTAACGCGCAGCGTCGCTGGCAAACACCAGGCCGGGCGTCAGCGTCGTCAATACATGGCGAAGCTTGTCGTAGTCCTGGCTGACGGTGGAGTAGGCGGGCGACACCGGGCAGTAGGGCACACCGGCGTAGATGCAGCCCAGGGCCAGCAGCGCATGCTCCAGGTCGTTTTCGCTGAGGATGACGACCGGCCGTTCCGCGTTCAGGCCGCGGTCCAGCAGCGCCTGCGCGATGTTGCGTGCGCTGGTCAGCGCCTGGGCATAACTGATGTGGCGCCACTCACCCGAACTGCCATCAGTTTTTTTGAGGCGCCGCGCCATGAAGGTTTGCTCCGGCTGTGTCTGCGCCCAGTGAATCAGCCGGTCGGTGATGCGCATTGCGTGGTCGCTCAGCGCCTGGTCGGCCTTCAGGTATTGCACGCCGTTGGCGCCTTCGTTCAGCACCACACGTGTGACGCCAAAGGTCAGTGGCCGATAACTCGGCGCTTGGGGGGAGGTTTTTGTCTCGCTCATTTTGTTCAGGGTGTGTTGCTTGGGTCAGCTCTTCGCGACCTTGTTGGCTTTGCCGTCGAGGAATGCCTTGACGCGCTGCTTGGCTTCCGGTGCGCTTTGCGCAATGGCAGCCATCAGGGCTTCTGTCAGGTAGCCCTGGTCGGCTGGCTGCTCTGCAATGCGGGGCAGGGCATGCATCAGCGCATAGTTCGTCAGGGGGGCGTTCTGCGCCACACGCACGGCGAGCTCCAGGGCTTTGGTAAACGCCTCGCCTTCGGGAACCAGGTACTGCGCAAAACCAGCGCGTTCACCGTCTTGCGCGTTGTAAACGCGGCCGGTGAGCATCATGTCCGTCATGCGCGCGACGCCGACCAGTTTGGGGATGCGAACCGATCCGCCGCCGCCGACAAAAATGCCGCGTGAGCCTTCAGGCAACGCATAAAAGGCGGACTCGTCCGCCACCCGGATATGGCAGGCGCTTGCCAACTCCAGCCCGCCGCCAACCACTGCGCCGTGCAGCGCAGCAATCACCGGCACGGGGCCATACTGCACCCGCTCCAGCGCGGCGTGCCACATGCGCGAATGATGCATGCCCTGGCCAGCGTCGCGTTCCTGCAGTTCACCGAGGTCCAGGCCGGCACAGAAATGTGCGCCTTCGCCATGGATCACGGCCGCACCGACAGTCGAGGGCAGGTTTTCAAAAATGTCGCGCAGGGCCAGAATGAGTGCGTCGTTGAGCGCATTGCGTTTGGCGCCCCGGCTCAGGCGGATAACGGCAACTTCCCGGTTGTCACCGTGAAAGTCGAGCTGAACGTCGGTCGAAGTAGGTTTGTATGTCATGGTCATATTTGCAAAGTGAATGAATTATTGTTATAAACAATAACTAATTCAATCGATTTCCCGGCCTGTTTTATTGGTGTTAACCCTTGATCGACGGAAAATCAGAACTATCAGGAGACAGCATGGACTACCAAAACCTCATTGCCATTGACATCCACACCCACGCCGAAGTGAGCTGCTGGAACCCCTTTGACAACTATGGCGAGGAGTACGACCGCGCAGCCGACAAGTATTTCAAGAACAGCCGGCGCCCGACCATTGAAGAAACCATTGCCTACTACCGGGAGCGAAAGATCGGGCTGATCATGTTCACCGTTGATGCCGAGACCCAGATGGGCCGGCGCCGCATTCCGAATGAGGAAATTGCCGAAGCGGCAAAGAACAACAGCGACATGATGATGGCCTTCGCCAGCATTGACCCGCACAAGGGAAAAATGGGCGCCCGCGAGGCGCGCCGGTTGATCGAAGAGCACGGCATCAAGGGCTTCAAGTTTCACCCCACAGTGCAGGGCTACCATCCCTACGACAAGATGGCCTGGCCGATTTACGAAGTCATCAACGCCTACAAGCTCCCGGCAATTTTTCACACCGGGCACAGCGGCATCGGCAGCGGCATGCGCTGCGGCGGCGGTTTGCGCCTTGAGTACTCCAACCCCATGCACCTGGACGATGTCGCCATCGATTTCCCCGACATGCAGATCGTCATGGCCCACCCCAGCTTCCCGTGGCAGGACGAGGCGCTCAGCGTGGCCACCCACAAGCCCAATGTCTGGATCGACCTTTCCGGCTGGAGCCCCAAGTACTTTCCCAAGCAGCTCGTGCAGTACGCCAACACATTGCTGAAAGACCGTATTCTGTTCGGCAGCGACTACCCGCTGATCACGCCCGATCGCTGGATGAAGGATTTTGAAGACGCCGGCTTCAAGCCCGAGGTGATGCCCGGCATCCTCAAGGGCAATGCGATGCGTCTGTTGGGCTTAGGCCAGAGTTAAGACTGCAGCGCCGCTGGTTGCTGATGTCATTAGCGCGGCAATCAGCTGGTGCACCTGCAGGGCAGAGCGCCCTAACACGGCGGGCTCGCCGCCGTTGCGGATGGCGGCCACAAAGTCCTGCAGCACGGCGCGGTGGGCATGGTGGTCAAACGCCATCATGTTCGCGCCCGACCCTGATGTCTGTTTCTGCCCCGCGCTGATCTTTCGGCCGTCCATGAATTCTGCGTGGAGCTCACCGGCCTCCAGCGTGGCTGAACCCTTCGTGAACTGAAGCGAAATACGTTCGGGAAACCCAGGGTAAGCCGCGGTAGTGGCGTCGATGCTGCCAATGGCTCCATTCGGGTAGTGCAGCGCTGCGGCAACGGTGTCTTCACATTCCATGCGGTGCACCGCACTGGTACTCGCCATGGCGCTTACTTTGTCGGGCAGGCCCGTCAGGCAGAGCAGCAGGTCCAGCGTATGGATGGCCTGCGTCATCAGCACGCCGCCGCCGTCACGCGCCAGGGTGCCGCGGCCTGGTTCATCGTAATAACTTTGCGGGCGCCACCAGCGGATGCTGGCGGAGGCGCCCACCAGGCTGCCCATCTCACCGCCGTGCACCAGCTGCATCAGTGCGCGGGCCGCATCGCGCATTCTGTGCTGCAGCATCACGGCCAGCTTGACGCCGCTGTTGTGGCAGATGTCCACCATCTGCTGCGCCTTCTCCAGGCTGACTTCAAGCGGTTTTTCCACCAGCACGTGTTTGCCGGCCAAAGCCACCCGCTGAATGATTTCCAGATGGGTGTTGGGCGGCGTCAGCACCAGTACGGCTTCAACCGACTGATCTTCCAGCAAGTCTTCCAGGCGGGTGCTGACCTGTGCGCTTGCCGGCAACTTGAGCGCTGCCAGCCGTTCGTTGCTGCGCCCTATGACCCATGCCAGTTCCAGCTCGTTCTGCAGATCACGCAAGCTTTGAAAATGCGGTGCGCTGGCCAGGCCCGCGCCAACCACCGCCACACGCATTTTGGGGACTGGCTCTTTACTCAAGCTTGATGCCGGCCGCCTTGATGACTTGCGCCCATTTCTCGACTTCCGCCTTCTGGAAGGCCGCCACCTGCTCGGGCGTCCTGTTGGAAGGCTGCATGCCTAGGCTCTTGAGCCGGTCCTGCATTTCGGTGGTCTGCAGGATCTTCATGATCTCTTCGTGCAGCCGGTCAATGATGGGTTTGGGCACGCCGGCGGGCACAAAAATGCCCTGCCAGGACACCACTTCAAAGTCGGGCACACCCGACTCCGCAATCGTTGGCACGTTCGGCATGGACTCCAGGCGTTTGGCCGAGCTCACGGCAATGGCGCGCAGCTTGCCGCTCTGGATGTGGGGGCCGGCCACCACGGTGGTGTCAAACATCATGTCGACCTGCCCGCCGATCACGTCCTGAATCGCCGGCCCGCTGCCTTTGTAGGGAACATGGACGAACTGTGTGCCCGTCTTGAAGCCCAGCAGTTCAAGCGTCATGTGCTGCGAGGTGCCGTTGCCGGCCGATGCCGACGAAATGGTTTTCGGCTTGGCCTTCGCCGCAGCCAGCACGTCCTGCAATGTCTTGTAGGGGCTGTCCGCCTTGACCACCAGCACCACCGGGTTCGAGCCGATGAGCACCACAGGCGAGAAAGACTTGATCGGGTCATAGCCGAGCTTGGGGTACAGGCTCACGTTGATCGCGTGCGAGCTGATGGTGCCGCCCAGCATGGTGTAGCCGTCAGCGGGCGCGCGTGATGCGGCTTCCGAGCCGACACTGCCACCGGCGCCACCCTTGTTTTCAATCACGATGGTGGTGCCCAGCGCCGTGCCAAGTTTCTGGCCGATCAGCCGACCAAGAATGTCAGTGGTGCCGCCCGCCGGAAAAGGCACAACGTAGGCGATGTTCTTCGACGGCCATTTGTCCTGCGCCCAGGCCATGCTGGTGCCGAGAACGGACGAGAGGGCGGCCGAAGCCAGGGTCGCTTGAAGCAATATGCGGCGTTTCATGAGTTGTCTCCTTCGTTGTGGTGGGTAAGTGTTCTGTGGCAGTCGCCTCCTCTTCAGCCGCGAGGACTAATTAAAGAGGAGGGGAGTAAAAAGACCTAAAAGACTGTTTAAAGATCAGTCATCGTACAACTTGAAATGAAAAAAAGCGTCAGGGAATTCCCCGACGCGCGATGGCGCCGCCCCTGGGCTCTCAGACCGAGGGCGTGCTCACAGACTCGGAAGTCTGGCCTTTGCGAAGCCGCTCGCGGCTGTTGGACAAATGTGTTCGCATGGCGGCCCGTGCCGCCTCGGCGTCCTGGCTGCGGATGGCGTTGTAAATGCTTTCGTGCTCACCGTTGACGCGCTGCAGGTAGCTCAGCCGGCCTTCGGGTGCGCTTTGAGGCGTGTTGACCCGGGTTCGGGGAATGATCATGGTGCCCAGGTAAGTCATCAGGTCCTCGAAGTGCCGGTTACCCGTGGCGCGGGCCACCTCCATATGGAACTGGAAGTCGGGCGGAACCGCATCGGAATCGGCGTGAATCGAGTCCTGAAACGCGCGAAGGGCAGTGGCCATGGCCTCCAGGTTTTCGGTGGTTCTCCTCTGTGCCGCGAGGCCCGCGGCCTCTGTTTCCAGGCTGATGCGCAACTCCAGCACCGAAATAACGTCGGCCACCGTCGCGAAGTCGGTCGCGGCGATTTTGAAATTACCGGCATCCCGGTTCTGGATCACAAAGGTACCAATGCCGTGCCTGGTTTCCACCAGCCCGGAAGCCTGCAGCTTGGAAATGGACTCACGCACCACCGTGCGGCTCACATCGAAGCGGGCCATGATTTCGGCTTCGGTCGGTAATTTGTGGCCCGGCTGGAGCTGGCCTTCGCGAATGCTGTTTGCCAGGCTTTCAACGATTTCAGTGACCAGCCCACGCGGCCTGCGCACACGCGGTGCCTCGTCAGCGGGGGTGGTGGTTAAGTTGGATTCCATCGGTTCGCTCGGATAGGGGTTTGCCTTGATATCGCCAGAAATTGCTTGACAGCAGAAGTCGCCTCACTAGAATTCCATGTCATCAGACAACGTATAACTGATATCTTATTGGGTTCAGGCTACTTTAGCAAACCTGATGCAAAAGTCCAGCGTTTGTCCCGCCCCATTTCAACCAGAGACAAGAATGACCATCCGGGTTCACGAAAAACTGCTTTTAACCGGCGCAGCCGGTGGCCTGGGCCGCGCGCTGCGCGAGCGCCTCAAGGCCAATTGCAAGGTATTGCGACTGTCAGACAGGGCCGACGTTGGTGCGGCTGGTCCAGGCGAAGAGGTTGTGCTCGGTGACCTGGCCGACCCTGTGGCTGTCGACGCCATGGTGAAAGGCGTCCAGGCCATCGTCCATCTGGGCGGCGTGTCGGTCGAGGGGCCTTTCGGCCCCATCCTGCAAGCCAACATCCTGGGTGTCTACAACCTTTATGAAGCTGCCCGCAAACACGGCGTCAAGCGGGTGGTGTTTGCCAGCTCCAACCACGTGACCGGTTACTACCGCCAGAGCGAAACCATCAACGCCGACGCACCGCCCCGGCCTGACGGCTTGTACGGCGTCAGCAAGGCCTTCGGTGAAGACCTGTCCCGTTTTTACTTTGACCGTTATGGCATTGAGACCGCTTGCGTGCGTATTGGCTCTTCTTTTCCTGAACCCAAAGACCGGCGCATGCTGGCAACGTGGTTGAGCTTTGACGACCTGCACCGCCTGATCACCGCCTGCCTGACCACGCCGGTGCTGGGGCACAGCATTGTTTTCGGCATGTCCGACAACGCCGTCACTTGGTGGGACAACAGCAAGGCACGTCACATTGGTTATGCGCCCCAAGACAGCTCGGACATTTTCCGTGACGCGGTGTACGCCCGCACCCCCGAGCCTGACCTCACCGACCCTGCTGTGCAGTTTCAGGGCGGCGGCTTTGTCAAAGCCGGCCCTTTTACCGGTTGAGGTGATGGGCATGAGCGCACACCCGCCTTTTTCAGTTTTCCGTCAGTAGCTTTTAAAACCATCCAACAAGGAGACAAACCATGACTTTCCGCCGCCACCTCATTGCCGCCGCCGCGCTGGCTTCCTTCGCTTTTGCCCTGCCCATGGCGGCGCAGGCGCAAACCGTGCTCAAGGCATCTGACACACACCCGGCAGGTTATCCGACGGTTGTGGCCGTCGAGAACATGGGCAAGAAGCTCGAAGCCCAGACCAGTGGCCGCATCAAGATGCAGATGTTCCCCGGTGCCGTGCTGGGCCAGGAAAAAGAAACCGTCGAGCAGACCCAGATCGGCGCGCTGCAGATCAACCGCATTTCGCTCGGCGTGATCGGCCCCATCGTGCCGGACGTTGACGTGTTCAACATGCCCTTCGTCTTCCGCGACATTGCGCACATGCGCAAGGTCATTGACGGCCCGATCGGCGACGAACTGCTGGCCAAGGTCACGGCCAGCCCGGCTCGTCTGGTGGCCCTGGGCTGGATGGACGGCGGCGCGCGCAGCCTGTACACCAAGAAGCTGGTCAAGTCCCCCGCCGACCTCAAGGGCGTGAAGGTCCGCATGATGGGCAACCCGCTGTTTGTCGACACCATGAACGCCATGGGCGGCAACGGCATTTCCATGGCCTACGGTGAAGTGTTCAGCGCACTGCAAACCGGCGTGATCGACGGTGCGGAAAACAACCCGCCCAGCATGTTCACCTCCAACCACTATTCCGCTGGCGCCAAGTATTACGCGCAGACCAACCACCTGATCATTCCCGAACTGCTGGTGATGTCCAAGGTGGCATGGGACAAGCTCACGCCGGCCGACCAGGCCCTGGTCAAGAAACTCGGCCGCGAAGCGCAGCTGGACCAGCGCGTCTTGTGGGACAAGAGCGTGGAAGACTATTCGGCCAAGCTCAAGGCCGCCGGTGTCGAGTTTGTGCCGGTCGACCAGAAACTGTTCTTTGACGCCACGGCGCCTGTGCGTGCCAAGTACGGCGTGAAGTTTGCTGACCTGATGAAGCGCATCGACGCGACCAAGTAAGCGTTGCTCCCGGGCCCAGGCACGCTGCCGACGCAGCGCGCCTGGGCCATCTTGCTGTATTGCGGAATTCCCATGAAACACCACACCCTTCGCTTCAACGACTGGCTGTACCTTGCGTGCATCTGGATCTCGGGCCTGTCGATTTTTGCCATGTCGCTAATCATTCCCTGGGGCATCTTCACGCGTTACGTGCTGGGCACCGGTTCGCAGTGGCCCGAGCCCATCTCCATTTTGCTGATGGTGATCTTCACCTTCTTCGGCGCCGCTGCCGGTTACCGGGCCAATGCGCATATTTCCGTTGCCATGGTCACCGACCGCATGCCCGAACAAATGCGCAGCGCCGTCGCCTGGATGATGGACATCCTGATGGCCGTGGTGTCCGTCTTTATGGCGTATTACGGCACCAAGCTCTGTATCCAGACCTGGGGCCAGAACATCGGCGAAATCCCGTGGATGCCGGTGGGTGCCACCTATCTTCCGCTGCCGATAGGCGGCGTGATCACACTCATCTTCGTGCTTGAACGCATGGCACTGGGTCACCAGGGCGGCCGCGAAGTTGTCACCTACGACCACGAGAAATTTGAAGGCGAGGCTCTCTGATGGATGCGTTTGTTCTGCTGGGGTCTTTCCTCCTGCTCATGATTCTCGGCCTGCCGGTGGCCTACGCCCTGGGCCTGTCCGCGCTGGTCGGCGCCTGGTGGATAGACATCCCGCTCGACGCGGTGATGATCGCCATTTCCAGCGGCGTCAACAAGTTCTCCTTGCTCGCCATTCCCTTCTTTGTGCTGGCCGGCGCCATCATGGCCGAGGGCGGCATGTCCCGCCGGCTGGTGGCTTTTGCCGGTGTGCTGGTGGGTTTTGTGCGCGGCGGGCTGTCGCTGGTCAACATCCTGGCCTCCACTTTCTTCGGCGCCATTTCCGGCTCGTCGATGGCTGATACCGCTTCGATCGGCTCGGTGCTGATTCCCGAGATGGAGAAAAAAGGCTACCCGCGCGACTTCGCCACGGCCGTTACCGTCAGTGGTTCGGTGCAGGCCATCCTGATTCCGCCCAGCCACAACGCAGTGATCTATTCGCTGGCCGCCGGTGGTGGTGTGTCGATTGCGGCACTGTTCCTCGCGGGTGTTCTGCCGGGCCTGTTGCTGGGTTTGACGCTGGCCATCATGTGCCTGTTCATTGCAAAGAAGCGTGATTTCCCCAAGGGTGAAGTCATTCCCATGCGGCAGGCGCTGAAGATCTGTGTCGATGCACTGTGGGGCCTGATGACCATGGTCATCATTCTGGGCGGCATTCTGTCGGGCATCTTCACCGCCACCGAGTCTGCGGCCATCGCCGTGATCTGGGCCTTCTTTGTCACCATGTGCATCTACCGCGACTACAAGTGGCGCGAGCTGCCCAAGCTGGTGCACCGCACGGTCAAGACCCTGTCCATCGTGATGATCCTGATCGCGTTTGCTGCGAGCTTCGGCTACATCATGACGCTGATGCAAATCCCGCAGCAGATCACCGGCATGTTCACCAGCGTATCCAGCAACAAGTACGTGGTGCTGCTGATGATCAACGTGCTGCTGCTGATCCTGGGCACGCTGATGGACATGGCGCCGCTGATCCTGATCATGACGCCCATCCTGCTGCCGGTGGTCACACAGCTGGGCGTGGACCCGGTGCACTTCGGCATGATCATGATGGTCAACCTCGGCATGGGCCTGATCACACCGCCGGTTGGCGGGGTGCTGTTTGTCGGCGCGGCGGTGGCCAAACTTCCCATCGAGAAAGTGGTGCGAGCGCTGTATCCCTTCTTCGGCGCGCTGCTTTTCGTGTTGTTCCTGGTCACCTACGTGCCGGCGCTGTCCCTGTGGCTGCCCAATCTGCTGCTGAAATAACCGGGCTCTGCCAGATTCCCACTTTTTTTCGCCCACGTATTTCCCATGAACCTGTTGTCATTCATCTCAAGGAGCGCTTCATGTCTTCTCTCATTCGCCTTCGAAAGTACCTGCTCCTGCTCGCGGGGGCGGGCATGATGGCTGCCTCCGGCGCGGCGTCGTCCGCCACCTGGGTGTATATCTCCAACGCCGACAGCCAGGACATCTCGGTGATGCAGCTGGATCGCGCGGCGGGCCAGCTCAAACCGGTGGCTACCGTGCCGGTGGGCGGCACGGCCATGCCCATGGTGGTGAGCAAAGACAAAAAATTTCTGTACGTGGCGCTGCGCTCGCAGCCCTTCCGTGTGGTCACTTTTGCCATCGACGGCAACACCGGCGGCCTGAAGAAACTGGGCGAATCCGCACTGGCCGACAGCGTGCCCAGCATTGACCTCGACCCGACGGGCAAGTGGCTGTTTGGCGCATCCTACGGCGGCAACAAGATCACCGTGAACAGCATCGGCAACGACGGCCTGGTGGGCGCGGTGCAGCAGGTGATCCGCACTTCGCCGAATGCCCATGCCATTCATGCCGACGCATCCGGCCGTTATGTGTTTGCCACCAGCCTGGGCGGCGACAACCTCTCGAGCTGGCGCTTCGACGCGGCCAGCGGCGTGCTGACTGCCAATGATCCCCCGCTGGTCAATGTGTCGCCCGCCAAAACCGGGCCGCGCCATTTCCTCTGGGACAAGGCGCAGAAATACATGTACCTGCTCAACGAGCTTGATGGCGGTGTGGATGTGTTCGCCTACGACGCCGCCAAAGGCGCCATGCGCCACCTGCAGCGCAGCACGGTGGTACCCCCGGGCTTTACCGGCAAGGTCTGGGCGGCCGACCTGCAGATATCGCCCGACGGCAAATTCCTCTATGGCTCGGAGCGCACCTCCAGCACGCTGACCACCTTCAAGGTCGATGCCGCCACCGGGCAGTTGCAGGTTGTCGGCCAGACGCCGACCGAAAAAACGCCGCGCGGCTTTGCCGTCGATTCGACCAGTCGTTTCCTCGTTGCTGCAGGCCAGGACTCGCACAGCGTCTCGCTGCATGCCATCGACAGTGCCACCGGCATGCCAGGTGCCGGCAAGAGCCAGCCCGCCGGTAAAAATCCGAACTGGGTCGAAATCGTCGACTTCTGATGGAACCCACCAACGTCACCCCACTATTTATCCGCATGCACGATGCGGACAACGTCGCCATTGTTGCCAACGACGGCGGCCTGCCGGCGGGCGCAGTGTTTGCCGGTGGGTTGACGCTGGTCGAGCGCGTTCCGCAAGGCCACAAGGTGGCGTTGGTCGACTTGCCGCAGGGCAGTGCGGTGCTGCGCTACAACGTGCCGATTGGTTTTGCGCTGCGGAACATTCGCGCCGGAAGCTGGGTGCATGAGCGGCTGCTGGAGATGCCGTCCGCGCGCGGGCTGGACAAGCTGCCTATGGCTACCGTCAAACCACCCGTGCCTGCGCCGCTGGAAGGCTACACCTTCGAGGGCTACCGCAACGCCGACGGCTCTGTGGGCACGCGGAACATCCTGGCCATCACTACCACCGTGCAGTGTGTGGCCGGCGTGGTTGATTTCGCCGTCAAACGCATCAAGAGCGAGCTGCTGCCGCGCTTTCCCAATGTCGACGACGTGGTGGGCCTCGAGCACACCTACGGCTGCGGCGTTGCCATTGACGCGCCTGACGCCATCATCCCGATACGCACGCTGCGCAACATCAGCCTGAACCCCAATTTCGGCGGTGAGGTCATGGTGGTGAGCCTGGGCTGCGAAAAACTGCAGCCCGAGCGTTTGCTGCCCCCGGGCACGTTTGCGATTGTTGATGAACGCAGCGTGGCCGACGTGGGCGGCAATGCGGACGCCGTTCTGGACGTGGTGTGCCTGCAATCAGAGAACCATGTCGGCTTCATGTCGATGATCGACTCCATCATGAAAACCGCCGAGCTGCACCTGGAGCGGCTCAATGCGCGCCGCCGAGAGACCGTGCCCGCCAGCGAGCTGGTGGTGGGTGTGCAGTGCGGCGGCAGCGATGCTTTTTCCGGCGTCACCGCCAACCCGGCTGTGGGTTTTGCGACCGACCTGCTGGTGCGGGCCGGCGCCACAGTCATGTTTTCTGAAACCACCGAGGTGCGCGACGGCATCGACCAGCTCACCTCCCGCGCCAGCACACCCGAGGTTGCCGAGGAAATGATTCGCGAGATGGCCTGGTACGACGCCTACCTGAAAAAAGGGCAGGTTGACCGCAGTGCCAACACCACGCCCGGCAACAAAAAGGGCGGCCTTTCCAACATTGTCGAAAAAGCCATGGGCTCCATCGTCAAGTCGGGCAGCTCGCCCATCAGCGGCGTGTTGGCACCCGGCGAGAAGGTGCGGCAAAAAGGCTTGATCTACGCCGCCACCCCGGCCAGCGACTTTATCTGCGGCACGCTGCAACTCGCCGCCGGCATGAACCTGCACATTTTCACCACCGGCCGCGGCACACCCTACGGCCTGGCCGAATGCCCCGTCATCAAGGTTGCCACCCGCAGCGACCTGGCCCGCCGCTGGCACGACCTGATGGACATCAACGCCGGCCGCATTGCCGACGGCGAAGCGAGTATTTCCGACGTGGGCTGGGAACTGTTTCACCTGATGCTGGAAGTAGCCAGCGGCCGCAAAAAAACCTGGGCTGAACACTGGAAGCTGCACAACGCGCTGGTGCTGTTCAACCCCGCACCGATCACCTGACCCCTATTCGCCTGCTGACGCCTGCTGACCTCATTCTTCTTTTTTACAAGCGACACCCCATGACACAAGCCACTCCTTACCAATCTTTTCCCAACAGCTTCAAGCGTGACCTGCTGGCAGGCAAGAAGCTGATCGGCTGCTGGTCTTCGCTCTCCAACGCCATCACCACCGAAGTGCTGGGCGTGGCCGGCTTCGACTGGATCCTGCTCGACGGCGAACATTCGCCCAACGACATGGCCACCTACATTCCGCAGCTGATGGCGCTCAAGGACAGCAAGAGTGCGCCTGTGGTGCGCCCCACCAGCAACAACTCGGTCGAGCTCAAGCGCCTGCTTGACGCCGGTTTCTACAACTTCCTGATTCCCTTTGTTGAAAGCGCCGAGCAGGCGGCCAGCGCAGTGTCTGCCACGCGTTACCCGCCGCAGGGCATTCGCGGTGTGTCGGTGTCCCAGCGCAGCAACAAATACGGCACCGTGCCTGATTACCTCAAGCACATCAACGACCACATCTGCGTGATGGTGCAAATCGAAAGCATCGCCGGCACGGCCGCTGCGGACGAGATCGCCGCCACCCCGGGTGTGGACTGCATGTTTGTCGGCCCGTCCGATCTGGCCGCGGGCCTGGGCCACCTCGGCAATGCGAGTCACCCCGAAGTGCAGGCTGCGATGGTGAAGATTTTTGCCGCCGCCAAGGCGCATGGCAAGCCGGTCGGCATCCTCGCGCCGGTCGAAGCCGACGCGCGCCGCTACATGGAAATGGGTGCGACTTTTGTCGGTGTCGGCAGCGACCTCGGCGTGTTCCGCGGCGCCACGCAAGCACTGCGCGACAAGTACCTCGCCTGATTTTTTTTCTGTCATCCCGGACTTGATCCGGGATCCATGCCCCGCTTGCTGAAGGGTGGTGTGGGCCACAGCTATTTTTTAAACGAACAAGGAGTATTTTTATGAGCAAGCTGGGTTTTATCGGCCTCGGCATCATGGGCGCACCAATGGCGGCGCACCTGATCAAGGCCGGCCACGAAGTTTTTCTTTCCACCCGCAGCAAGGTGCCCGCAGATCTGCTGACCGGCAAGGCCGTGGCCTGCAGTTCGTCACAGGAAGTTGCCGAGAAGGCCGACATCATTTTCATGATGCTGCCCGACACGCCTGATGTGGCGAAGGTGCTGTTTGGCGAGAAGGGCGTTGCCGACGGCCTGAAGAGCAACGCCAAGGGCAAGACGGTTGTCGACATGAGCTCCATCTCGCCGATGGAAACCAAGGAATACGCGAAGAAAATCAACGCCCTGGGCTGCGACTACCTCGACGCGCCGGTTTCCGGCGGTGAAGTCGGCGCCAAGGCCGCCAGCCTGACCATCATGATCGGCGGCCCCGAAGCGGCCTTCGAGCGCGTCAAGCCACTCTTCGAGCTGATGGGCAAAAACATCACCCTAGTTGGCGGCAACGGCGACGGCCAAACCTGCAAGGTGGCCAACCAGATCATCGTGGCGCTGAACATTGCCGCTGTGGGCGAAGCCCTGCTGTTTGCCAGCAAGGCCGGTGCCGACCCCGCCAAAGTGCGCCAGGCGCTGATGGGCGGTTTTGCTTCCTCGCGCATTTTGGAGGTGCATGGCGAACGCATGATCAAGCGCACCTTCAACCCGGGTTTCCGCATCGGCCTGCACCAGAAAGACCTGAGCCTCGCGCTGGCCGGTGCCCGCACGCTGGGCGTGGCACTGCCGCAAACCGCTGGTGCCGCACAACTCATGCAGGTCTGCAGCGCCAACGGCATGCAGGACCTGGACCACTCGGCGCTGGTGCGTGCGCTCGAGCTCATGGCGAACCACGAAGTCGCCAAAGCCTGAACTTCCGCAGGCGTTGCCGCGCATTGCCGGGCATGGCCCCGGCAGCATTGCTTTTTGCTTTAGTACCCAACATCGACAGGAAACATCATGACTCTCAATCGCCGCAAAGTTCTTGCTTCCACCCTGGCCATGGGCCTGGCCGCCTCCGGCGTTCAGGCGCAAGCCTGGCCGGCCAAGCCGATTCGCCTCATCGTGCCTTACCCACCAGGCGGCTCGTCAGACATCATTGCCCGCGCCATCAGCCAGCCGCTGTCTGACGCACTCAAGCAGCCCGTGATTGTTGAAAACAAGCCGGGTGCCAACGGCAACCTCGGCGCCGACTTTGTGGCCAAGTCCGCACCCGATGGCTACACCTTGCTGCTGTGCGACACCGGCGCGCTGGCCATCAGCCCATCGGTCTACACCAAGCTCCAGTTCGACCCGAGCAAAGACCTGCGCGGCGTGACCATGCTGGCCTATTCACCGCATCTGCTGGTGGTGCACCCCTCGGTGCCTGCCAACAACTTGAAGGAACTGGTGGCACTGTCGCAAACCAAGCAGCTCAACTTCGCCGTCACCGCCATGGGCAGCGCACCGCACCTGGCCGGCGTGGCTGTGGAGCGTGCCAGCAAAGCCAAGTGGCAATACATTCCGTACAAGGGCGGCTCGCAAGCCATCACCGACACCGTGGGCGGCCAAACCCAGGTGCTGATGAACGGCATGCTCGCCACACTGCCCTTTGTGCAGAACGGCCAGCTCAAGATCCTCGGCGTGTCCAAGGCCACACGCATGCCGCTGATTGGCAACGTGCCCACGCTGCAAGAGCAGGGCATCACCGGTTTCGAGTCCGGCACCTGGCAGGGCGTTCTGGTCGCCAAGAACACGCCAGCAGCTGTCGTGGCGCGGCTCAACACCGAACTCATCAAGGTCATCCGCAGCCCCGAGATCCGCGCCCGGCTCAGCGGGCAGGGCGCCGAAGTGGCGACCATGTCGCCCACCGAGCAGGACAACTTTTTCGCCCAGGAGCGCAAGCGCTGGGCCGAAGTGGTGGCGGCTGCCGGCATCAAGCTGGACTGATAACCGGCTGTAGATGCCAGGAACTGGCAATGTCGGACTGAGGGAGATAGCCCATTGGCCGTACGTTTGATGAGTTTGCATTTCATACGGCCAATGTGGGACGGCGATGTTCCATTTGTTCGTCGAATGTTTGTAATCGACGAATAAATGGAACAACAGGCGATTCCGGTGGTTTGAGCTCTGCAGCGCTTTTACTATTGAATTAATAGCTGCTCGCGCCCGTGGAATAAGGGCTAGAGGCCGATTTGGCTCTATAAAATCGGCAAAACAGCTGCAAAGGCCCCGTTTGGGGCCTTTCTCTTTTTCAGGCCCTGCGTCGCCGCATTCCGTACTCCACCGCCTCAAACAGCGCTTCGCTCAGCAGCGCCAGCAAGGTGGCGGGCAGGGCGCCGGCCAGCAGCAGCTGGCCATCGTTGAGCGCCAGGCCGGTGACGATCCGCTCGCCGTAACCGCCCGCGCCTATGAAGGCGGCAATCGTCGCGGTGCCAATCGCAATCGAGGTGGCCGTGCGCACGCCGGCGATGATGGTGGGCAGTGCCAGCGGCAGCTCAATCAGGCGCATGCGCTGGCCCGCCGTCATGCCCAGCGCTTCGCCGGCCAGGCGCAGGCCGCTTGACACCTCGCCCAGGCCCGCCACCGTGTTGCGCATGATGGGCAGCAGCGAATAAAGCATCAGCGCAATCAGCGCGGGCACGGTGCCAATCACGCCCATCAATGAGATCAACATGGCCAGCAGCGCCAGCGAAGGCACGGTTTGTAGCAGGCCGGTGGCGCCCAGCACCACGGCGCGCAGCCGCGGGTGCGGAAACACCAGCACCGCCAGCGGAATGCCAATCAGCGCCGCCAGGCCCACGGAGATGAATGTCAGCGCCAGGTGTTGGCGTGTCAGCCGCGCCAGGTCGGGCCCGAAGAGTTTGGCCCAGAAGCCGCGCTGGGCAGGATCGGCCGCGGCTGCCGTGCCGCCTGCAGCTTTGCCGGCCAGATGGTCGCGCGCAATCACGTCAAACGCCACGCCCTGCAGCTCGGCCCGCGCATTCATCGCAATCATCGCGTTCTCGTCAATGCTGCCGCCCAGCTTCTGCAGCGCCGCCCAGGCCTGGGGGAAGCGCGTCGGCACGTCCAGCCGGTAGAGCAGCACCGCGTCATAACGCGGAAAATAAGCCTTGTCGTCCGCCAGCACGCGCAGGCCCAGGTGCTTGATTTTTGCGTCGGTGGTGTAGATGTCGATCACGTCCACCTGCTTCTGTGCAATCGCGTCATACGCCAGGCCGTGGTCCAGCGCGGTGGGTACCTGCGTGGCGCCGTAGCGCTGCGCCAGCCCGCGCCAGCCATCTGCGCGGCCAATGAATTCGTTGGACAGGCCCAGCTTGAGCTCCGCATGTTTCGCCAGGTCGCTCAGCGATTTGATGCCCAGCCGCTGCGCATTGTCTTCACGCATGGCCAGCGCGTAGCCATCGTTAAAACCCAACGGCACCGCCACGCCCAGGCCCAGCGGCGCCAGCGCCGCGTTCATCGCCTCCAGTGTCATCGGGGCAGGGCTTTTGAGAATCTCCAGGCTGATGGTGCCCACGTATTCGGGGTACAGGTCGATGCTGCCCGAGCGCAGCGCCTCATAAACAATGGCCGTATTGCCCAGCCCCTGCAACACCGAAGGCGGCGTGGGTGTGTGCGCCGCCGCCGTCTGCGCCAGCACCTGCGCCAGGATGTAAGACTCGGTGAAACGCTTGGAGCCTATGCGCAGCGTGTCGTTGGGGGCGTTGGCGGCAAGGGTGATGGTGCTGCCAATCAACAGCGCGAAGGCGATGCCGCTGGCCAGCAGCCTTCGCAGCCACCGAGCCGGGTGCGCATCGACCAAAGGGGGAAGTGGGCTCTGCATCTGCGCAGTATCGCTGCCTCTGCAGAACAATGCCAGTAACTCCCGTGCGCTATTGATTTGCTAGCTGCTTGCGCCCGTGGAATAAGGGCTGGCGGCCAATTTGTCTCTATAAAAACGGCCAAACGCCTTTTAATGCCCTTTGAATGCCTTCAAGGGCCCGTCGAAGCCTCCCGCCAAACTCACGCCGTGCGAATCACCGAGATGTGCTCCGTCCCACTCTCAGGCAACCACACCTCGCCAGCCCGCCCCAGAATCTGCCGCACATTCGTACTCTCACGCGGCATCGGGTAGCGCTCAAACTTCTCGGTGCGCGCGTCAAAGCTCACGATGGCGTTGCTGCCCCATTCGGCCAGCCACACCGTGTCGCGCTCGTCCACATACACCGCGTAGGTCTTGGGGCTGTCGCCGGGCAGCTTCCAGGTACGCCAGGTGTTGGCCTGCGGGTCGTGCATGGACACATTGCCGCTGTTCCACTCGCTCACCCAGATGCGGCCCTTGCTGTCGCTCCACACGCGGCGCGCGCCCTGCTTGGGTGTGGGCGGCTCCACCACGGTGGATTCACCCGTGCGCCTGTCGATGTGCGCAATGAACGAGCCCGCCAGCGAACACCACCACACCTCGCCGGCTGGCGTGGTGCAAATGCCGTAAGGCCCGCGGCCGCGCGGGGCCTGCTTCACAGACACCTCACCCGTCTTCACCGCCACCTTGCCCACGTAGCCGCTCTGGCCGGTAAACCACAAATCGCCCGCGCCGTCGAAGGCGCAGGTGTTGAGGTTGGCGTAAGGCGTGCCCGCGGGCAGGGGGAAGGCCTGCACCTTCTGGTCGGGCCAGCTCACCCGCACGATGGCGTTCTGCCCGCCGTCAGTCACCCACGCCGCCTTGTCCGGCCCCTGAATCACGCCATGCGGCGAAGAGCCCGAGCCAAGGGCAATCAGTTCCGTGCGGCCAGTCTTGGGCTCAAACCAGCCCAGGTGGCCACTGGCCTGCGCCGTAAACCACACGCCGCCATCAGGCGCAGGCGCCAGGTCATGAATGCCGGTGCGCCGCGAGGTGGCCAGCTTCCACGACTGCATCTTGCCGGGCTGCGCCAGCGCGGGAGAGGTGAGGGTGCCGGCAAGCGCCGTTGCGCCCAGGGCGCCGAGCATGTTGCGTCGGTTAAACAGAACCATGGGAACCTCCTGTGGGGTGGGAGCTTTGTGATTCTTATACAAAGTGGAAGGGCTTGCCTGACAGATGCAACTGGCGGTTTGGCGGGGTGAGCCTGCTGAATCGCTATGAATTCAATAGCTTCTTGCGACCGCCGTATATGGATTAGGGGAAGATTCGACATTCAAAACGTATTCTGAGGCAGCTAACAGGGCGCTTGTAGCGTGTCCTCTCATTGGAGGAGGGTTCTTTGCAGGTGCTCACCTAGAATGGGCCAGAGGGAAGACTAATGACGCCAGAGCCTAAAGCCGGGGTCAACATTGACGCGCTATTTAAAGAGTATGAACACCGAAGAACAACAATTTCTCAATAACCTCGACAAGCAACTCTGGGCCGCAGCCGACCGTTTGCGTGCCGCCGTCAATCCCAGCGAATACATGCATGTTGTCTTGGGGTTGGTCTTCCTCAAGTACATCTCCGATGCATTCAAGGAGCGTCGTTTGGAACTTGAAGCTGCTTTCAATGATCCGGCTAACGATTACTACCTGGGCGAAGATTCGGCAGAGTTAATCGAGCAGGAGCTTGAAGCGCGCGACTACTACACCGAGACCAACGTTTTCTGGGTGCCTGCCCTGGCCCGCTGGGATTTCCTCAAAGACAGCGCCAAAGTCGCCATCGACACAGTCCTCACCGTTAAAAACGGAAAAACTTTTCAGTACAAGTTCAAAGGCATAGGCCGCCTACTGGACGACGCCCTCGAAGCGGTGGAAAAGGACAACCCCAAACTCAAAGGCGTGCTCGACAAAAGTTACGCGCGCTGGCGTGTAGACGAAGCCTTGCCCGGTCTCATAGACGAGTTCTCCAAAATCCCGTTCAACCGCGGCGCGCTCAAGGCCAAAGACATTCTGGGGCACATCTACGAATACTTCCTGGGGGAGTTCTCTATTGCTGCTGGCAAGCGCGGCGGCGAGTTCTATACACCCAAGAGCATCGTCAGCCTGATTGTGGAAATGTTGGAGCCGTTTGAGGGTCGCGTGTACGACCCTTGCTGCGGTTCGGGTGGTTTCTTTGTGCAGAGCGAGCGCTTTGTGTTGGAGCACGGCGGCAAGATCGGCCAGCTCAGTATCTATGGGCAAGAGTTCAACCCCACCACCTGGCGCCTGGCCAGCATGAACATGGCCATCCGCGGCCTGGACTTTGACTTCGGCAAAGAGCCCGCTAGCACCTACTCCCGGCCCCAGCACCCCGACCTGCGCGCCGACTTCATCATGGCCAACCCACCCTTCAACATGAAGGCTTGGAAAGAGGGCGTGCGAGATGACGACCCGCGTTGGAAGTACGGCGTGCCGCCCGACGGGAATGCTAACTTTGCGTGGATGCAGCACATGATTCACCACCTGGCACCTCACGGCAGCATGGCCCTGCTGCTTGCTAATGGCTCCATGAGCAGCAACACCAACAACGAAGGCGAAATTCGCAAAGCCCTCATCGAGGCCGATCTGGTGGAGTGCATGGTGGCCCTACCCGGCCAGCTGTTTACCAACACGCAAATTCCGGCCTGCATCTGGTTTCTCACGCGCAGTAAGGCCGAGCGCGCCAAAAAAGGTATCAGCCGTCGCCGCCATGGTGAAGTGTTGTTCATCGACGCCCGCCAGCTTGGGTACATGAAAGACCGCGTGTTGCGCGACTTCAAACCCGAAGACGTCGCCAAGGTGGCCGCCACGTTTCACGCCTGGCAACGCGGTACGAACTACGCTGACGAAGCAGGCTTTTGCAAAACTGCCACGCTGGACGACATCCGCAAGGCCGACCACGTGCTCACCCCGGGCCGCTACGTGGGCGCCGCAGCGCAAGAGCCCGATGCAGAGCCTTTTGAAGAAAAGATGGCCCGTCTGACTACCTCCTTGGGGGAGCAGTTTAAGGAGAACGCTCGCCTGGAAGTAGAGATTCGCAAAAATCTGGCGGGGCTGGGTTATGAAGTCTGATGCCGTGAATGCAAAAACCGCCTTCCACTTCTCCAACCTGGTGGAGCACCCTCTGGCGGGCATGAGCAACCAGCTCTTCGTGTCGCGCTACCATGTGCAGCTGCCGGGCAAGGCGGAGATTGCGGCCTTCTTCTATAAGGCGGTGGAGGAGTTGGTGGGCGGGAATGAGTAGTTTTGTGAACGAACCATTGGGAAGCCTCCTGGGCGAGCGAGGATACATCCGCGGGCCGTTCGGCTCAGCCTTGGTACGAAAAGAACTTCAAAGTTTTGGCATTCCCGTATACGAGCAGCAGCATGCAATCTCAGGAACGCGAGAGTTTCGCTTCTATGTTGGCCAAGAAAAGTTTGATGAATTGAAGCGTTTCGCGGTGAAGGCCAATGACCTAATTATCAGTTGTTCCGGAACTGTTGGCCGTATCTCCACAATCCGTGAGGGAGATCCACTGGGCATCATCAGCCAAGCGTTGTTAATCCTCCGTCCTGATGTGTCCAAGGTGCTTCCGAAGTTCCTTGGCTATTTCCTCGGAGGTGATACAGGTCAGCGAGCGCTGATTCAAGCATCGCACGGTACGGTGCAAGTCAACATTGCTCCTCGATCCGTTGTGGAGACCATACCGATACCCGTTCCTTCCTTGGAAGAGCAGCAGGCTATCGTTCAGGTCCTTGGCTCTATCGACGACAAGATCGAACTCAACGGTCGCCTGAACGAAACTCTGGAGGCGATGGCTTGCACCCTCTTCCAGTCCTGGTTCGTCGATTTCGACCCGGTGCGCGCCAAGGCCAACGGCGACAGCGCCAAATCCATCTGTCAACGCTGGGGCCTGACCCCCGAACTCCTCGCGCTGTTCCCAGACAGCTTCGGGAACTCGGAGCTTGGTGAGATTCCCAATGGCTGGACTGTGCGAGGGCTCGACGATGTTGCGAACTACCTCAATGGGTTGGCCTTGCAGAAGTATCCTGCATTGGAAGGAAAGGACTGGCTGCCGGTGATCAAGATTGCCCAGTTGCGTGCCGGTCACACGCTTTCTGCCGACAAAGCCAGCACTCAAGTTCCTGCGCCTTACGTGATTGAAAACGGCGACGTATTGTTCTCATGGTCGGGTAGTCTGGAGGTTGAAATCTGGTGCGGTGGAAGAGGGGCACTGAATCAGCACTTGTTTAAGGTCACATCCGGGGAGTATCCCAAGTGGTTCTACTTCCTATGGACGAGGTTCCACTTGAGTTTTTTCCGTGACATTGCAGCCAATAAGGCCACCACGATGGGGCACATCCAAAGAAAGCATTTGTCTGAGGCTAAGGTTTTATGTCCCCCCATGGAGCTTTTGGATGAAATGACGAAAGTGCTGATGCCGCTAATTGAGATGACGATTAGCAATCGCCTCGAGGCTGGAGGTTTGTCCAATGTCAGGACAGCTCTTCTGCCTGAACTGCTGTCAGGTAACGTTGCGGTGGTAGTTGAAGCGGAGCTCTCATGAAGGAAGTCAAAACTGACGAATCATTGTTGGGACATGCCATTGACTTATTGACAGTCCGCTATGACGCAAACAAGGACTTCAACGAATACCTTGATAGTGAGGATCCGATCGCGCTGGGGACCTCTGCCTATCCGCGGAGCAAAGTGCTGTTTTGGGTTGATCCTGAAGGCTATGAGGCTGACAAAGTCGCATGGGAGAGTGACTCAATTGAAGCAAAGCATGAAGATGCGATCAAGCTACTTCAAGACAACGCATGCGTTCCACAGTTTATGGATCTACTTCAGGCTGCGGATCGGGGTCGGGTTGTCCCGTTTGTTGGCGCAGGCTTGTCCAAGCCGTTGGGCATGCCCTTATGGGGAGAAGCACTTGGGCTGCTTTTGACCCGGCTGCATGGTGCCAATGTCGCTGCAATACGACCTTTGATCGATGCTGGCCAATACCTTCTGGCAGCGCAGCGCATGGCCGCGCATGATGCCGCTGTTACATCAGCATTTATTCGTAACACCTACCGGGCTCAAAGGCTCCGTCTTAACGCTGGGCCGCTGCAGCATCTTCCGCGCTTTGCCCGGGGGTGCATTGTCACCACCAATTTTGATGATGCCATTGAAAAAACGTATGAAGAGGCGATCCACCACGGCAAGCCCATGGATTTCAAAGCCTACATGCACGGCACACAAGAGCACAATTTTTTTTCGCGCATGGTCCGGGGCGATCGTTGTCTCTTGAAGTTGCATGGTGATGCGGAAAGCGATGCCACTCACATTCTCACGGAGCAGCAGTACGAGCTTGCCTATGGCCTGCCCCCTGGGTTCGATTTTCAGAAACCCTTACCAAAAGCACTAAGGCAGATATACATCTCGCAATCCTTGCTATTCCTCGGTTGCGGGCTGGAGCAGGACTGGACCCTCGATTTGTTTAAGGCAGCCAAAGAAAGTGATGCCTATCAAGTGCCTAACCACTACGCGATAGTGGAAGAACCGAGCTCAGCGGTCGGGCGTCAACAAAAGGAAGCACAGCTTCTGGAGCTGAACATTCAGCCGGTCTGGTACCCGAACGGGCAGCATGTGTTAGTCGAACGTCTTGTAGATTTGGTCGCGGACGTCGCCGAAAAGCGCTTTGTCTTCAAGGGTTGAGGAGTAGACGCAATGGTTGAAAACGACCTCGAACAACTCGCCCTTACCTGGTTTCAAGACACCGGCTGGGACTACCGCGCTGGGCAAGACATTGCTCCCGACAGTGACAGCCCACAGCGTAGCGACTACCGCCAAGTGCTGTTGCAGAATGAGCTTCGCGAAGCATTGGCACGGCTGAACCCGCAAATACCCGCCGCCGTGCTGGACGATGTGGCGCACCAGTTGGCCACGTCAAACCATCCCTCGACAATCCAGCGCAACCGGACGTTCCATGAGGCACTGGTGGGTGGTGTACCGGTAGAGGTAGAGATCAATGGCGAGCGCCGCGGCGACCGTGTGGTGCTGGTGGACTTTGATACGCCTGAGCGCAATCGATTTCTGGTGGTGAACCAGTTCACCGTGCAAGGTACCAGGCAGCCGCGTCGGCCAGACCTCGTGTGTTTTATCAACGGTCTGCCCATTGCCGTGATTGAGCTGAAAAATCTTGCGGCGGAGCAGGTGGGCATCAAAGACGCATTCCACCAGTTGCAGACCTACAAGGACGAGGTGACTGACCTCTTTGTATTCAACGAGGCGCTGGTAGCTTCTGACGGACTACATGCGCGCATAGGCTCGCTCACGGCCAACTTCGAGCGGTTTTTACCGTGGCGCACGGTCAAGAACGAAAACGATCGCCCGCTGTTGGAATTTGAGCTGGAGAAGGTTGTGCGCGGTTTCTTTGCGCCCGCGTTGCTGCTGGACTACCTGCGTTACTTTGTGTTGTTTGAAATGGCAGATGGCCAGGTGGTGAAGAAGATTGCGGCCTACCACCAGTTCCACGCAGTGCGCGCAGCAGTGAAGGCAGCAGTCATTGCCGCCACCCCGCCTGCCGCCAATGTGGTGCAGGAACAATGGGCCAGCTATGCCGATCGGGTGAAGCCGGGCTCGCGAATGGGTGGCATTGTGTGGCACACGCAGGGCTCGGGCAAAAGCATTTCCATGGTGTGCTTTGCTGCCAAGCTAATGCAGCATCCTGAAATGCACAACCCCACGCTGGTGATAGTGACCGACCGCAACGACCTGGACGGTCAGCTGTTTCAGACCTTTGTGGGGGCGCGCAGCCTGCTGCGCGAGCAGCCGCAGCAGGCGGGCAGCCGCGATGAGCTGCGCGCGCTGTTGGCGGGGCGACCCTCGGGTGGCATCATCTTTACCACGGTGCAGAAATTCACGCCTGATGCGGGGGAAGAGGTGTTCCCCCTGCTATCTGACCGCACCAATGTCGTGGTGATGGCCGATGAGGCCCACCGCTCGCAGTACGGCTTTCGCGCCTTGCTGGACAAGAAGACTGGCAAATACAAATACGGCTTTGCCAAGCACCTGCGCGATGCGCTAAAAAACGCTACCTTTGTCGGCTTTACCGGCACACCCATTGAGGTGGGTGACCACGACACCCGCGCGGTGTTTGGCGAATACGTCAGCATCTATGACATTCAAGACGCGGTGGACGACGGCGCCACGGTTCCCATCTTCTACGAAAGTCGCCTGGCCAAGCTGAACCTGAACCAGGTGCAGATGGAGCAGCTCAACGCGGATGTGGAAGACGTCTTTGAAGACGAAGAAGACGCCGCGTTGATAGAGGCAGAGAAAACCCGCTGGGCCGCGCTGGAAAAATTGGTAGGCGCCAAAGAGCGCGTAGAACTGGTGGCTGCAGACATCGTGCAGCACTTTGAGGCGCGCAACACGGCGGTGGCGGGCAAGGGAATGGTGGTGGCCATGAGCCGCGAGATTTGCGCCCGACTCTATACGGCTATTGTTGCGTTGCGCCCCGACTGGCACAGCGACGACCCGGCGCAGGGCGCTATCAAGGTGGTGATGACAGGCTCCGCCGCGGACACAGCGCTGCTGCAACCGCACATCTACAACAGTGCCGCCAAGAAGCTATTGGAGCGCCGCTTTAAAGATGCGGTTGACCCGCTTAAGTTGGTGATCGTGCGCGACATGTGGCTCACCGGTTTTGATGTGCCCTGCCTGCACACCATGTACATCGACAAGCCGATGCGCGACCACAACCTGATGCAGGCCATTGCCCGCGTAAACCGCGTGTTCCGCGACAAGGAAGGCGGCCTGGTAGTGGACTACATCGGCATTGCCGCCGAGTTGCGCAAGGCGCTGCGCACCTACACCGAGAGCAAGGGCAAAGGTCAGCCCACGTTGGACGCCGCCGAGGCGTTGGCCAAGCTGCAAGAGTTAATGGAAGTGGCGCGCCACCTGCTGCACGGCTTTGATTTCAGCGCCTACCGCACGCAGGCCACCACGCTGCTGTTGCCCGCCGCCAACTTTGTGCTGGGACTGGATGAGGGAAAAAAACGTTGGGCTGATGTGGTGCTGGCCATCACCAAGGCGTTTTCGCTGTGCGGCACTTTGGACGATGCGGCGGAGTTACGCGAAGAAATTGCCTTCTTCCAAGCCATCAAGGCAGTGATTGCCAAGGCCACCACTTCGGATGCCAAGCTTTCGGAGGAAGGCCGTAACGCGGTACTTAAGCAGATTCTGGACAACGCGGTGGTGGCTGAGGGGGTCCAAGACATCTTCAAGCTAGCCGGGCTCGACCGGCCCGACATTGGCATCTTGTCGGACGCGTTTCTGGAGGAAGTACGTCAGCTGCCGCAGCGCAACTTTGCGGTCGAGCTGCTGCAAAAGCTGTTGAGCGATCAAGTGAAGTCACGTATGCGGGCGAACGTGGTGCTGGAGCGCAAGTTCAGTGAACGTCTGCAGGCCGCGTTGAACCGCTACCTGAGCCGCGCGGTGGAGAGCGCACAGGTGATTGAAGAGCTGATTGTCATGGCCAAGGAGTTCCGCGAGGCGGCGCTGCGTGGCGACAAGCTGGGGCTCAATACCTCGGAGTTGGCGTTCTATGACGCGCTGACTGATAACGAAAGTGCAGTGCGCGAGCTGAGTGACGATGTGCTGAAGAAGATTGCGATAGAAATTACCGAAAAACTGCGCAACAGTACATCGGTGGATTGGCAAAAACGCGAGAGTGTCCGTGCTCGCCTGCGAAACTTGGTGCGCATCACTCTGCGACGCTATAAATACCCGCCTGATATGCAGGAAGAGGCCATTCGATTGGTGCTGGAGCAGGCGGAGCGGCTGTCGGACGCTTGGGCGAAATAACTCAGGAGGAATAAGCGGATGGTGAAAAGGTATAGCGCAGAGTCAAATTCACTGGTTCTTGATCGAATTGAGAACGTATCAAAAGATGTGTTCCAAGAATACTATGAGCAGATCACGGCGTTAGTTGGTGACTCCCCAGGTGTTTATGCTCTTTATGATGGAACGGAGTTGTACTACGTGGGCAAATCTACTGATTTGCGCAAGCGCGTAAAAATTCATCTAAAAGATCGGCACCTTGCGAGCTGGACTCATTTCAGTCTCTATCTAGTACGCGAGGCTGATCACATTCATGAAATTGAGTCGCTTCTGGTTCGCATAGCAAATCCCAAGGGGAACCGAGTTATCCCCAAAGGCCGATCTAATGGAGTGTTGGCCAAAGATCTTCGGCGTTCGATCGAGTTGAAACAAAAGCAGGTGTTGTCGGCTTTGTTTACCCCAAAACGTGCAGTTCAGAAAATGGACTTTCGCCATGCAACTGGACGGCCGGAAAAGCTCGAGGGCTTGGTACCTCACACAACCAAGTTGTATCGTACCTACAAAGGCGAAGACTATACGGCTACTTTGAATCCCAAAGGCATCATCACGTTCAAGGGAAATAAGTACACCTCTGCGTCTGGCGCGGCAAAAGCCTTGGTGGGGCCGCGGGCGATAAATGGATGGAGATTCTGGTACATCGAAAATGCAGCAGGTGATTGGGTGACACTGGCAAACTACAAAAGCTAAAGGTGCCTTAGCATGCGTTGCACGTAGCGACACTATTCATCTGAGTTGCTACTGATTTAGTAGCTGCTTGCGCCCGTATCTATTGGGCCAAAGGCTAATTTTACTTAAAGAAATTTCAGTTACGCCGTTCATGGCCGCCAGAGGTGGCTGGCCTAGAAGAGCCCGACCCACCACAAGCGCAGACGCATGCCCAGTTCGGTGGTGTAGCCAACGGTGGCGCTACGCAGCCACATCCCGGAGCCAGACCGGGACTTCCTGTTCGAGTTGGTCTTCGGTCATTGTTGTCTTTTCGTTCACCCGGCCAACTGTGCAATGTAGGCGGTGTAGCTGTAGTTGCGGTTTTTTTTCTGCCCGGTCAGCTCGGTGACGATGCCCAAGTCTTCCAGAACCTTGACCGCCGCCGTAGCGGTGGGGAAGCTGGTGGCCAGCTTCTGGCGCACCTGGTGCTGCGCATGGTGTGAAAGAGTTCTTTAATTTGACGAAATCACACTAAACCAATCTTTAATACGAAGCGCAAGTATGAAAACTGGCTTGAACAGAAGGTTTGGATGGCCAAAACCCGGCCGTGGCGGTATTTTCTACGCCAAACTGGCCTCTAGCCCTTGTGGAATATGCGCAAGCAGCTATTAAAAGCGTAGCAATTACAGGGCGACGGAGCTCGGGCCAAGGCTTCCTCTGCCTCGGCTTGGGCCGCTGGCAGCCGCAAATCAGCCGGCAGTGACCCAGTTGTCGAGCTGCAAGCCGGGCACCTTGGCAAACTCGCGGGTGTTGTTGGTGACCAGCAGGGCCTGCTGGCTGAGCGCGTGTGCGGCAATCATGGTGTCGAGCGAGCCAATCGGGGTGCCACGGCGCTCCAGGTCAGCGCGCAAGTCGCCATAGGCCCAGACGGCCGCATCGTCAAACGGCAAGATGCTCAGAGGGGCCAGAAACATCTCCAGTGCCTGGCGGTTGCGCGCCGAGCCGCTTTTGGCCACGCCGTACGCAAGCTCTGCGGCCACCACGCTGCACAGCCCAATGTCGCCCAGCCGGTACTGCTGAAAACGCGCCAGCACCGCCGGTGGTTTGGCGTTGATGATGTAGATGCAGATGTTGGTGTCCAGCAGGATCATGGGCTGATCTCTGCACGAATCTGCTCGTCAGGCTGTTCGCGCGTGATCTCGAACCCTGGCTCGAACGCAGCCAACCCCGCGGCAAGCGTTTGCCAGGGGTCGTCCACCGGCAGCAGCAGCACGCCGTTGCCAAAGTGCTTGACCACCACCTCGGTGCCGGCAAAGCGGTATTCCTTGGGCAGCCGAACAGCCTGGCTACGGCCGGATTGAAAGAGGCGTGCAGTGTCCATGGTGGCTCCTTAGATGATGACTACCAATGATAGTTACCAAGTGACGGCTTGTCTACCCAATCTGTGACATCAAGAGAGCCGTAGCCTGGGCACGGAAGGTGTCTTGAGCGATGTCATTCGCTACAAAAGCAATAGCTGCTTGCGCACGTATTAATTGGGATAGAGCCGGATTCTTTATAAGAAAAATCCGTAAATAAGCACTGGCACAAAGCTCGGATCCGTACTGCTCAAAATACTGTACAAAACAACAGTAATATGGTGCAATTCAAGCCTGTAAAGGGTTAGGGGAGCACCATGAACAAGACCAATCCACCCATTCCGCCGGCCAGCGCGCCTGCCGTATCTGGCGCCATGCTTTCACCACAGGTTTTGGCGGAGCGCATTCTGGTTATCCGTGGGCAACGGGTTTTGCTGGACGCTGATCTGGCGCAGTTGTACGAGGTGGAGACGCGGGTTTTCAACCAAGCCGTCAAGCGAAACTCGCGTCGATTTCCTGCCGACTTCATGTTTCAGTTGAGCGCGGATGAGTTTGAAAACTTGATATCACAATCTGTGACATCAAGATGGGGCGGCCGGCGCAAGTTGCCCCTGGCTTTCACCGAGCACGGCGCCATCATGGCCGCCAGTGTGCTGAACTCAGACCGGGCCGTGGAAATGAGCGTGTACGTGGTGCGCGCCTTTGTGCAATTGCGCGCAGTGCTGCTGGACCACAAAGTCCTGGCCGAAAAACTGGCCGCCCTGGAGCGGCGCGTTTCGCACCACGACAACTCTCTGGCCGAGGTGATTGATGCCATTCGCGCCTTGATGGCGCAGCCCAAACCGGCCAATCGGCCGATTGGTTTTACAGCTGACTTGTCGATGAAGTCTGCTGAACGCTAGTATTTTGATAGCTGCTTGCGCTTTTTCCACAAGGGCTAGGATGCTTTTTCATGATCATGAATGGAGTCTTTTGTACATTATTGACATTTGTCCACTAAAAATGGACAATATAAATAAATGGACAAAAAACCGTTAACTCCTGAGCATGTATTGCTGGATGCCGCTGTCGAAGCGGCACAGGGACTAGGCATCGCCTTCGAAATCATTCAGCGGGAACCACAACTGGAGCAAACCCGCGCGGACGCGCTGGTTCGTCTCACCCACGGCGGGCACGAAATGCTTTACGCGGTTGAAGTGCGCCGTACGCTACATCCCTCCACGCTGGGTGCCGCGGTGCAGCAACTGGAGCGCCTGGGTCAGCAGGCGATGCTGGTCACTGACTACGTCACACCTGCACTGGCGGACGAGTTGAAGGCGCGACATATCGCTTTTCTCGACACAGCGGGCAATGCCTACTTTGAGCAGCCGCCGCTTCTTATTTGGGTCAAAGGCCAAAAACCTGCCGCCAAGCCCGCCGCGGAAACTGCTGGCCGCGCCTTTCAGCCCACGGGGCTGCAAGTGTTGTTTACCTTGTTGTGCAATCCGCAGATGGTCAACCGGCCTTATCGCGAGCTGGCTGAAATGGCCGGCGTGGCGCACGGCACAGTGGGTTTCGTGATGCCGGACTTGCAGCAGCAGGGGTTTGTACGCGACCTGAATGGAAAACGCGGTACGCGCCGGATGTTTGAGCTGGACCGTTTGCTGGACGAGTGGGTCACCACCTATGCCCGTGTCTTGCGGCCGCGTACATTGCTAGGCCGTTACTACGTGCCAACGCTGGAAGGCTGGAAAGACTGGCCACTGGCCGAACACGGTGCCTTGTGGGGGGGCGAGCCCGCTGCCGCGGTGCTGACAGATTACCTGCGCCCCGGTGTGTTGACGCTCTACGCCGACAAAATGCCTGGCCTGCTGGCCGCTCGGCAAAAGTTCATGAAAGAGCCTGCGCCCGGTCATACGGCTGTGGTGGAAGTGCGCAAGCGTTTCTGGAATTTCCCCGTTGACCCGGGCCACAACAATCTGGTGCCGCCGCTGCTGGTATATGCCGACTTGCTGGCAACGGGAGACGCCCGTTGCATTGAGACGGCCAAAATGATTTATGACGCCTATGTCGCTCGACTTTTCACAGAAGGCTGATCTGTTGCCGTTGGCGCAGGTGGTGGGCGCTTTGCAGCGGGTGGCCCAGCCTATGGCGGTGGATTTCTTCTTAATGGGCGCTGCAGCACGCGACGTGATGCTGCGTTATGGCCACAACATCGAGCCCGGACGACAGACCAGAGACGTGGACTTTGCAGTGATGGTGCCCGACTGGGCGTCTTTTGAAGCGCTGCGCATAACGCTGATTGAGGGCGGTGATTTTTCCGAGCGACCCGGCCCGGCTACGCACCGGCTGCGTCATCAAAGTGGTTTGCCTTTGGATATCGTGCCTTTTGGAGGCATTGAGCGCGCTGACCGCACCATTGCATGGCCGCCAGACCAGAGCACGGTGTTTGATTGCTTTGGTGCGCGTGAGGCATTCCACGCGGCCGTGTCGGTGCTGCTGCCGGAGGGGGTGACGGTGCAGGTTGCGTCGATTCCGGCGTTGGCCTTGCTCAAGGTGACTGCCTGGCACGACCGCAAACTGACGCATCCGGGCCGGGACGCAGATGACTTGCTGCTGTATCTGCGCAGCTACATGGACTGCGGCAATATAGACCGCGCAGCGCGCGACCATGGCGACCTGTTCACTGCGGAAGATTACGATCACGAGGCAGCCGGAGCGCAGCTGTTGGGCCGTGACATTGCGCTGCTGCTGGACAAGCCCGCCGTCGAGCGGGTGCTGGGCATCTTGCTGCCGCAAGCCGATGCGCAAGGACCGTTGTTCCTTGCCAGTCAATCTGGCCTGAATCTGGAGCAGGCCCGCAGGCTGATTGATGCAGTCTGCGCGGGACTCACCGATAACTTTTAAGAAATAATCAACTCAGCCACCATCGTCCAGGAACTCTGGAACTACTGCAATGTGCTGCGTTCATATTTTGTGAACGCGACGTTTTATTGAACGTAAGGCATGGGTTGTATGAGTCCATGATCTGCAGTATGCATATTGCATACGATATTGTTTTTTCAGCCCGCGATGGAAAGCTTGCCTCATGAACAACGACTTCCCCTCCCTGACCCAGTCCCTGCGCGACTTCGCCAAAGCGCGTGATTGGGAGCAATTTCATTCACCCAAGAACCTGGCTTCGGCGCTGACGGTGGAAGCGGCGGAATTGCTGGAGCACTTCCAGTGGCTGACGGAAGAACAAAGCCGCAACCTTGCGGCGCCCAAAAAGGCAGAGGTGGCCGCAGAGGCGGCCGATGTGCTGCTGTATTTGCTGCAGCTGTGCGACAAGCTGCAGATTGATCTGATGGAGGCAGCGCGGCTGAAGCTGGCCGTCAATGCCGGGAAGTACCCGGTGGACCGCGCACGTGGCTCCAGCCAAAAATACACCGAGATCATCGCCCCGGACCGAGGTGGGTGAGGGTGGCGATCCGCTCATGATTTGATAGCTGCTAGTGCCCGTATTCACTGGGCTGGAGGCCGATTCTGTTATAAAAAAAGCCGCCGGCAGCTGCCGGCGGCTTTTCTTTATGTAGCGCCTGGCAGACGAATCAAGCAGAACCCCAAACCTCCTGCGCCGTTTCAATCACCAGCCGCAGCTTGGTGCGCTGTGCTTCGACGGCGATGTCGTTGCCATGCACGGTGCTGCTGAAGCCGCATTGCGGTGACAGGGCCAGTTGCTCCAGCGGGGCGTATTTGGCGGCTTGCTCGATGCGGTTTTTCAGCTCGTCTTTGTCTTCCAGCGTGCCGAACTTGGTGGTGACGAGGCCCAGCACCACGGTTTTGCCCTTGGGCAGGAAGCGCAGGGGTTTGAAGTCGCCGCTGCGGATGTCGTCGTACTCCATGAAGTAGGCGTCGAGGTTCATCTCTTTGAGCAGCGCCTCGGCCACGGGCTCGTAGTTGCCGCTGGCGGCGTGGGTGCTTTTGAAGTTGCCGCGGCACAGGTGCATGGCGAGCAGCATGCCGGGCGGCTTCTGCGCAACGACGAGGTTGATGAACTTGGCGTAGCGGTGCGGCAGCTCGTTGGGGTCGTCACCGCGCTGGCGGGCGGCTTCGCGCATTTTCTCGTCGCACAGATAAGCCAGGTTGGTGTCGTCCATCTGCACATAGGTGCAGCCGGCGGCGGCCAGGCTGCGCAGCTCGTCGCCGTAGGCGTTGGCCACGTCCTGGTAGAACTCGGGGTCGAGCTCGGGGTAGTGCTGCTTGCTGATGCCGGCACGGCCGCCGCGGAAGTGCAGCATGGTCGGCGAGGGAATCGTTACCTTGGGTGTGTTGCCCTTGCTCACCTGGCTCTTGAGGTACTGAAAGTCGGCGAGCTGGATGTCTTTGACGTGGCGCACCTTGTCGATCACGCGCATCACCGGCGGGGCCAGCTCCTGCGAGCCGTCGGGCCGCACGATGGTGACGGGGATGTCGGTTTTCACGCCGCCGATTTGCTCAAGAAAATCAATGTGGAAGTAGGTGCGGCGGAACTCGCCGTCGGTGATGCTTTTCAGGCCCACGTCTTCCTGGAACTTGACGATTTCGGTAATCGCCTTGTCTTCCACCTTGCGCAGCTGCTCGGGCGTGATCTCACCCTTGGCTTTTTGCTCGCGCGCTTCCAGCAGGTACTTGGGGCGCAGAAAACTGCCAACGTGGTCGTAGCGGGCGGGCAGGTGAGGGGCGGGGGTGCTCATGCAGGGTCTCCTGGGGGTTTTGGAAAGAGGGGTACTAAAAGTCGATGTTAAAGCATCTGAAAACACTATCTATGAATACATTAATGGCCTGAAAATGGCAAAATAAGGCAAAAAAGCTTGATTCAAGCCGATTAATGTATACACTGCGTATTCATGAAGACCGAAAAAGCCTCTTTTCCCCTGAATGCCTGGTACGCCGCTGCCTATGACGTGGAAGTAGCCCGCAAGCTGCTGCCGCGCACCATCTGCAAGCAAAAGCTGGTGATGTTCCGCAAGCTGGACGGCAGCGTGGCCGCGCTGGAAGACGCCTGCTGGCACCGGCTGCTGCCGCTCTCCATGGGTTCGCTCGATGGCGACGAAGTGACCTGCGGCTACCACGGCCTGGTGTACAACGCGCAGGGCCGCTGCACCCACATGCCCAGCCAGGAAACGCTCAACCCTTCGGCCTGCGTGCGCAGCTTTCCGGTGCTGGAAAAACACCGCTTCATCTGGGTCTGGCCCGGCGACCCGGCCAAGGCCGACCCGGCGCTGGTGCCCGACATGCACTGGAACGACGACCCGGCCTGGGCCGGCGACGGCAAGCTGATCACCGTGCAGTGCGACTACCGCCTGGTGGTCGACAACCTGATGGACCTGACGCACGAGACCTTTGTGCACGGCTCCAGCATCGGCCAGCGGGCCGTGGCCGAGGCACCGTTTGTGGCCACCCACGGTGACCGCAGCGCCACGGTGACGCGCTGGATGGAAGACATCGACGCGCCGCCTTTCTGGGCCGGGCAGATTGAACACGCACGCGGCTACAAGGGCAAGGTAGACCGCTGGCAGATCATCCGCTTCGAAGCGCCGTGCACCGTGAACATTGATGTTGGTGTGGCCGAAGCCGGCTCGGGTGCGCCGCCCAAGAATGGCCAGCCGGGCGACCGCAGCAAAGGCGTCAACGGTTATGTGCTGAACACCGTGACGCCCGAGACCGACGGCAGCTGCCACTACTTCTGGGCCTTTGCGCGCAACTACTGCCTGGGCGAGCAGGCTTTGACGCACAAGCTGCGCGAAGGCGTGGCCAGCATCTTCCGCGAAGACGAACATGTGCTGGAGGCGCAGCAGGTTGCGATGAACGAACACCCCGACCACCAGTTTTACAACCTCAACATCGACGCCGGCTCCATGTGGGCGCGCAAGCTGATTGACAAGATGATTGCGCGCGAGAAGCCCGCCAAGCCCGTGATTGCCATCCGGCAGGCGGCCTGAGTCATGGCGGCCACTATCAAAAAGTTAGCTACCACCGCAGAAGGGGCGGGGGCTGAGGGCCAAAATGGTTCAGAAAGTGCGCAGGTCAGGGCGCTGCTCAAGCTGCGCGAGCTGATTCTCTCCGGTGAGCTGGCAGGCGGCACGCGCATTGCCGAGCTGGCGATTGTTGAGCGCCTCGGCGTCTCGCGCACACCCATACGCGCGGCGCTGATGCGGCTGGAGCAGGAAGGTCTGCTGGAAGCGCTGCCCAACGGCGGCTACGCGGTGAAGATGTTTTCGGAGCGCGACATTGCCGACGCCATCGAGCTGCGCGGCACGCTGGAAGGTTTGCTGGTGCGGCTGGCGGCAGAGCGCGGCGCGCCGGCCGTGGTGCTGGCCGAGGCCAAGGAATGCCTGCGCCAGGTGGACGCGGTGCTGGCCGACCCGGCGCTCACCGATGAGGCGTTTTCTGCGTATGTGGATTTCAACGAACGTTTCCATGCGCTGCTTTACGAAATGGCCGACAGCCCGGTCACCGTGCGCCAGTTGGAGCGGGTGGTGAGCCTGCCTTTTGCCTCGGCCTCGGCCTTTGTGGTGGTGCAGTCCAACTCGCCGCAAGCGCGCGACATGCTGGTGGTGGCGCAAGACCAGCACTGGCAGGTGCTGGACGCCATAGAGCGCGGGGAGGGCACACGCGCCGAAGCGCTGATGCGTGAACACTCGCGCCTGGCCCAGCGCAACCTGCGCCACGCGCTGTCGGGCCCGGGTGGCGCGCACATGCCTGAGTCCATGAGGGCGATGAAACTCATTCGCCGCCGTGGCTAATCAAACAACCTGAGCAACTCATCATGAGAAACACCCAGACCTGGCAAGAAGCCCTGGTGGTCGCCACGCGAGACCTGACACCCACCGTGCGCGAGTTCGACATTCGTCCTGCAGAGGGCACGCCCGCCCCGTGGGATGCCGGCGCCCACATGCAGGTGCAGCTGCTGGTCAACAGCCAGGTGCAGACGCGCTGTTATTCGCTGGTCGGCCTGCCCGACGGCGTGAGCTACCGCATTGCCGTCAAGCGCATGGACGACGGCCGCGGCGGCTCGCGCGCGATGTGGCAGCTGGCCGTGGGTGACCGCTTGCAGGTCAGCGAGCCGCAAAACCATTTTCAGCTGGATCTGTCGGCGCCGCATTACCTGCTGGTGGCCGGCGGCATAGGTATTACGCCGCTGGTGATGATGGCGCAGCAGCTGCGGGCGCATGCGCTGAAGACGGGCGCCACGCTGCGCATGCTGTACGGCGTGCGCACGCAGGAAGAGCTGGCGTTTTTGCCGCTGCTGCGGGAAGCGCTTGGCGATGCGCTGCAGACTTTTGTCAGTGAGCGCGGCGAGGTGATGGATCTGGCCGGTGAAATTGCGGCGCTGCCTGCGGGCGCGCAGCTTTACACCTGTGGGCCGGTGGCCATGCTGGAAGCCCTGCGAAAAGCCTGGGCCCAGGCGGGGCGGCCGGCGGCCAATTTGCGCTTTGAAACCTTTGGCAGCAGCGGGCGCTTTGCGGCCCAGGCCTTTCGCGTGCTGGTGCCGCGCCAGCACATCGACATCATGGTGCCGGCCGGCAGCACGCTGCTCGACGCGCTGGAAAGTGCGGGGGTGGAAACCCTGTCGGACTGCCGCCGCGGCGAATGCGGGCTGTGCGCCATGGATGTGCTGGCGCTGGAAGGCGAGGCCGACCACCGCGATGTTTTTCTCAGCGAGCACGAAAAGCAGCAATGCAGCCGCATTTGCGCCTGTGTTTCGCGCGTGGTGGGCTCGGTGACGCTGGATTCGGCTTACCGGGCCGACTGAGCTGATGCAGTCTTTCGACCAGTCGCTCCGTCAATAACGGAGCTTGCCGTCGCTTCCGATCACCGCGATGTCCACAAAATTGCTGCCGATATTGCTTCTGGAAAAATCGACACGAAAGCCGCCGAAATCGATCTCGCCCATGGCCCTGAGTGTCTTCGCCAGCCCCGCAGCAGTGGGCTCTTTTTCAGTGTTGCGCTTCAATGCTTCGGCGACCGTGCGTGCTGAAAGGTAACCCTCCAGATGGAAGGACGTGTACTGTGTGAGTTGGGGGAACGAGCCTTTCATTGCAGCTTCGAAATCGCGGTGGATCGGCAGAGTGCGGCCATTCGGGTTGGGGTAGGTCTGCGCAATGCCAACACCACGCGCGCCTTCAACCCCCGCGAGCTTGACGATCAGCCCCGAAGGCACATAAGACAGCACAAAGATCGATTGCGAGACGCCGGCTTTTCGCAATGCCGCCACACCTTCGGCCATGAAACGCGGCGCCCCCAGGATCAGCACACCCTGTCCGCCAAGGGCGACGATCTGCTGGCTCGCAGTCGCCAGCGCCGGTGCATCGGGCGCTGACTTCACGCCCTTGAGTTCCAGTCCCGCGGTGCGGCTGGCCGCGTCCTGCGCCACGGCCATGCCCGAGGTACCAATGGGCAGATCCTGGTACAGCACCGACAGCCGCGTCATGCCGATGGTGCGCGAATGGGTGACCATTTTCTCGATTTGCTGTTTGTCGCCCGCACGGATGTGAAAGAGTTTGGGGTGGCCGGGCGCCCGGAAGCTTTCCGCGCCTGGAATGGCGTTCATCACAAGCACGTCGGCGTTGTCGAGGAGCTTGTCGTCGAGCAGGCGTTTGAGCGCGTTGGAGCCTATGGGTGAAAGCAGGGCCACCGGCTTTTTATCGAGTGACTTTTTGAACTGCTCGACAAAACCATCGGCCGAATAGCGGTCATCGGCCTCGAAAAAACTGATTTTGCGCCCCCGGATGCCCTGTTTGTTGGCTTCGTTGACATAGGCCTTGATGCCCTGGTTGATCTCGGGTGCGTCGGGCACCGGAAGCACCGTGAATGGGCCGATCTGGCCCAGCACGATCTCTTGCGCGTTCACCGCTGGAATCACGGCCAGCGCGATGAGTACGAAAGCGGTGCGCATGGCGAGCAGTTTCACAGTTGTCTTTGTCATCGTGCCTCCGGCGATTAAGTCAATGTGTTTAGTTTAGGGAGATATCTGGGATACTGATATATTAAAAATGCATAGCTGTTAGACCGTCTCCGGGCGTTCCAACGGCGGTTTGGCAAAGCGACAATCCGCAATGACCCCATGAGGAAACTGCCTACGCAGAGGTACCCTCATCCTTCAACATCAGAACTGGAGACTGACATGAACAAGAGAACCCTGATCAAGACGGCCGTGGCCGTCGCCACCCTGTGTGCGGCCAGCGCCGGTTTTGCACAACAGGTCACGCTTCGCCTGCACCAGATGCTGCCGCAGCAGGCCACCATTCCGGCCAAGGCACTGATTCCCTGGGCACAGAAGGTTGAGAAAGACTCCGGCGGCAAGATCAAGGTCCAGCTGTTTCATGCCATGCAACTTGGCGGTACGCCGCCTCAGCTGTTTGACCAGGCCCGTGACGGCGTGGTGGACCTGACCTGGACGGTGCTGGGCTACACGCCGGGCCGGTTCAACAAGTCGGAAGTGTTTGAGCTGCCCTTCATGAGCGGCAATGCCGAGCAGTCCTCGCGTGCGTTTCAGGAATACGTCGAGAAGTTCGCGGCGGACGAGTTCAAGGACATCAAGCTGATTGCCGTGCACACCCACGGCCCCGGGCTCTTTCACACCAAGACGCCAGTCACAGGGCTTGAGAGCCTGCGCGGCATGAAAATTCGCGGCGGCTCCCGCGTGATCAGCAACATGCTGACCAAGCTGGGCGCTACGCCGGTGGGCATGCCGGTGCCGGCAGTGACCGACGCGCTGTCCAAGGGCGTGATCGATGGCACCACGATTCCCTGGGAAGTAACGCCTGCGCTCAAGGTCAGCGAGCTGGTGAAGAACCACACCACCTTTGCCGGCAAGGAAGGCCTGTACACGCAGACCTTCGCGTTCTCGATGAACAAGGCGGCCTACGAGAAGTTGCCGGCTGACCTGAAGAAGGTGATTGACGCCAACTCCGGCATCGAAACCGCCGCCATGTTCGGCCGTGCCATGGACGAAGGTGACAAGGCAGGCCGCGCCATCGCTGAAAAAGCGGGTAACAACATTGTTGCGCTTGACCTGGCTGAGACGCAGCGCTGGCGCCGTACGGCATCCACGGTGGAAACCGACTGGGTTGCCGAAATGAAGGGCAAGAACATCGACGGTGCCAAGCTGGCCGCCGAAGCCCGTGCATTGATCTCCAAGCACCAACGATAATTGGTGCGCAGGCCGCTTGCGGCCTGCCGGTTTTGCCTACAAACGCTGCTCCCGTTGTGCCGTCAAGGTCGGGGGAGTGGCTTACTCTTACATGGTGATGAATTGAAGCTGCTTTCCCTGTTGGCCAGAGCCTGCGCGGTCCTGGCGGGTGTCATCCTGACCGTTATCACATTGATAACCTGCGTCAGCCTGATTGGACGCAACACGATTGGCACGACGCTGGTCGGTGACTATGAGCTGACCGCTGCTGCCGCCGGTGCCGCGGTGGCGCTGTTTCTGCCTTGGTGCCAACTGCGGCGTGAAAATATCATCGTGGACTTTTTCACTTCGCGCCTGTCTGCCGCAGCCAATAGCGGGTTGGACCGCTTTGGCAGCGCACTGATGGGCGCGGTGATGCTGCTGCTGGCCTGGCGCACCGCGGTGGGGGGGCTCAATGCCCTCAGTTCCAACTCCAGCACCATGATGCTTGGTTTTCCCGAGTGGATTGTCTACGCGCTCATGGTGCCCCCGATTGTGCTGGCCGGGGTGATCGCCCTGGCTCAGACTGTGTATGGCGATTTTTCGGAGCAGGGCCAATGAGTTCCTTGATGTTGGCGGGCCTTATTTTTGCCTGCATGCTGGTGTTGATGGCCGTTCGTGTGCCGATCGCCATTTCAATGTTTGTCGCCGGCGTGTTCGGCTACCTGTACCAGGTCGGCTTGGCGCCGTTCCTCAACAACCTCAATGGCTTGGCGTATGCCCGGTTTGCGAGTTATGACCTCTCGGTGATTCCGCTGTTCATCCTGATGGGCAACTTCGCCACCCAGGGGGGTATTTCCAAGGCCCTGTTCCAGTTTGCGAGCGTGGTCATGGGGGGCTTTCGCGGCGGCCTGGCCATGGCAGCCGTGATGGCCAGCGCGGCCTTCGGCGCCATCTGCGGCTCGTCCATCGCCACCGCGGCCACCATCACCTCGGTGGCCCTGCCCGAGATGAAGCGCCACGGATATTCCGGGCGGCTCGCCACCGGCACACTGGCGGCAGGCGGCACGCTGGGCATCTTGATTCCGCCGTCCGTCCCGCTGGTGATTTACGCCATCCTGACCGAGCAGAACATCGCCAAGCTGTTTGCAGCGGCCACCATCCCCGGCATCATTGCCATGTGCGGGTACATGGTCGCCATCGCCGTTTATGTGCGCCTGTTCCCTGGCCATGCGCCTGAGCATGACGACGACCGCCCGCGCATGACGCTGGCCGGCGTGATGGCCGTGGCGCCGATCGCTGTCATCTTCGCCATCGTGTTCGGCGGCATCTACGGCGGGCTGTTCACACCCACCGAAGGCGCGGGTGTGGGCGCGGCGGCCACCTTTGTCGCGGCCCTGCTGCGGCGCGAGTTGACGCTGCAGAAGATCAAGCTGTGCTTTTATTCCACTGCGGGCAGCAGCGCGATGATCTTCATGATCTTCATCGGCGCCGACATGATGAACACCGCCCTGGCCCTGACCCAGGTGCCGGCGCAACTGGCCAGCGTGATCCAGGGCTGGGGCGTGGCGCCGGTGCTGGTTGTGTCGGGCATTCTGCTGTTCTACGTGGTGTTGGGTGCGGTGATGGACGAGTTGTCCATGATCCTGCTGACCATCCCGATCTTTTTCCCGGTGGTGATGGGGCTGGACTTTGGCATGCCCAAGGAATCCGTTGCCATCTGGTTCGGCATCATGGTGCTGATGACGGTAGGTTTCGGCCTGCTGGCACCGCCGGTGGGGCTGAACGTCTATGTGGTCAATGGCATGGCCAAGGACGTGCCCATCTCGGAAAGCTACAAGGGCGTGATGCCCTTCCTGGTCAGTGACGTGTTGCGCACCATCCTGCTGCTCGCTTTTCCGCCCATATCGCTGTGGCTGGTGAAGTTTGTGGGCTGATGCGGGCGGAGCGCAGTTCGCGTGGTGCTATTGAATAGATAGCTAACTTCGTCCGGGTGCTGAGGGCTGGAGCCACTTTTTGTGGGCAAGCTCCTGCCTGAACACTGAAAATGGGTCATTCTGGCCGGCAGGGGCTTTGATCAATGTGTCATGCATATGTGATGCGTGCGTTATGTGTGTTTGTTCTGGCTGCTAGAGGGGTGCAAGGCTTTCGGCGCGTTGCGGTATCGGCCAGAATTTGACGATTCACCCTTAGGAGACATTCCATGACTTTTCAACGCCTTGCCTGCAGTCTGCTGGTGTCCATGACCTTCGCTTCAGTGGCCATGGCGCAAACTTTTCCGAGCAAGCCGATTCGCATCGTGGTGCCTTTTGGCGCGGGTGGCGTGGCCGACCTGACGGCACGCACGGTGGCGCAGAAGCTGGGCGAATCGCTCGGTCAGGCCGTGGTCATCGACAACAAGCCGGGCGCAGGTGGCGTAGTGGCGGGTGATGCCGTGGCCAAGGCCGAGCCCGATGGCCACACGCTGCTGCTGATGTCCAACGGCACGGCAGTCAGCGCGGGCCTCTTCAAGTCGCTGCCGTTCAATACTGCGCGCGATTTCGCTCCCATTTCCACTCTGGGTTTCTTTGACATTGCCATCATCACGCCCGCAGATTCAAAGTTCAAAAATCTGGGTGAGCTGCTGGCGTTTGCCAAGGCCAACCCCGGCAAGCTCAACCTCGGCACCATCAACATCGGCAGCACACAGAACCTGGCGGGCGAACTGTTCAAGACCAGCTCTGGCGCGGACATGCAGATTGTTCCGTTCAACGGCACGCCGGCGGTGATCACCGCACTGCGTGGCGGGCAGGTTGATGCGGCAGTGGAAATCCTCGGGCCGGTGCTGCCGCAGATCAAGGCCAACGCGCTGCGCGCGCTTGCCGTCACCGGTGAAAAACGCGCCGCTGTGTTGCCCGACGTGCCCACGGCCAAAGAGAGCGGTTTGTCCGGCTTTGTCGCTTCCAGCTGGAACGCACTGGCTGCGCCCGCTAAAACCCCCAAAGACGTGATTGCCCGTCTGAACAAGGAGATCGCCGCTGCGGTCAATTCGCCGGACGTCAAGAAAAAACTGGCTGACCTGAACGTGGAAGCGCGCGCCAGTTCGCCCGAGCAGGCAGCTGAACTGCTGGCGAGCGAAACCAAGCGCTGGGGCGAGGTGATCGTTCGCGCGAAAATTCCTACTCAATAAACATACACGCTTGCCCGGTGAAGGAGACCTGTTCGTGAAGTTTGAAAACATTGGCATGGTGGGGTACGGCGAGGTCGGCAAAATTTTCACGGCCGGCCTCAAAGACCAGGTAGCAAACATCAGCGCCTGGGATCTCAAGTTCGGCGCGCCCGCATTGCGGGAAGCCCAACTGGCTCATGCGGCGCAGGCGGGTGTGGCCGCTTGTGCTTCCATGGCCGAACTCTGTGCGCGTTCCGATCTCGTCATCTCGGCCGTCACTGCCTCCAACACGCTGGCCGTGGCGCAGGCAGCAGCGCCCCACATCCGGTCGGGCACTGTGTTTCTGGACCTTAACTCGGCTTCACCCGGAACCAAGCAGCAGGCCGCAGCACTGATTGATGCGGCCGGGGGCCGTTATGTGGAAGCTGGTGTGATGACCTCGGTGCCGCCTTATGGCATTCGTGTGCCCATGTTGCTGGGCGGCGCACTGGCTGCTGAGCTGTCGGGCGTGCTGAGCGCCTGGGGCATGGATGCGAAAGCGGTCAGCGAAAAGCTGGGTGTAGCCAGCGCCATCAAGATGTGCCGCAGCGTGATGATCAAGGGCCTGGAAGCGCTGGTGATCGAGAGCTACACCACCGCCCGGGCCTACGGCGTGGAAGACCATGTGCTGCCGACGCTGGCGGAAACCTTCCCCAGCATCGACTGGGAAAAGCAAGGCGCCTATTTCTTCAGCCGCGTGGTGCAGCACGGCCAGCGCCGCGCCGAGGAAATGCGCGAGGCCGCCAACACCGTGCACGAAGCCGGGCCGGGGTTCGACCCCTTCATGGCTTCGGCGATTGCCGACAAGCAGCAGTGGGTGGCCGACCAGGCCAAGGCCGGTGTGTTTGTTGGCGTGGGCAAAGATGCCCGCTGGCAGGACTACGCGGACCGCCTGCTGGCCGCTAAGCCAAAAGCCTAATCAGCCTTGACCCTACCCGACTGGATCACCGGTTTCCAGCGTGCAATTTCACTGACGATGTGTTTGCCGAAGGCCTCGGGTGTGGTCGGCGTGGCGACGGCTCCCTCGTTGGTCAGCCGCGTTTTGAGCTCTGCCGAATTCAGCGACAGATTGATCTGCGTATTGAGCTTGGCAACAATCTCGCGCGGTGTGCCCGCGGGCGCCACAACGCCATACCACTGGTCGGCTTCGAAATTCTTGTAGCCCGCTTCGGCAACCGTGGGCAGATCCGGCAGGGCCGGGAGACGCTGCGGCGAAGAAACAGCAAGCGCGCGCAGCTGGCCGTTTTTGATCTGGCTCAGCACGGCAGGGGCACCGGTGAACAGCACCTGGATCTGTCCACCGATCAGGTCGTTAACCGCTGGCGCCGTGCCGCGGTAGGGAATGTGCAGCAGCGAGGTGCCGGTCTGCAGCTTGAAGTATTCGGTGGCCAGATTGGCCGCGCTGCCGTTGCCGCCGGAACCGTAGTTGAGCTGACCGGGGCGCGACTTTGCCAGCGCCACCAGTTCTGTCACGGAACGCGCCGCCACCTGCGGGTTCACCACCAGCACATTGGGGACACGCGCCACCCAGGCCACGGGCGCAAAACTTTTAATGGGGTCGTAAGGCAGGGAAGGGTAAAGCGAGGGGTTGACCGCCAGCGTGCCGATGTGGCCCATCAGCAGGGTGTAGCCATCGGCCGTGGCCTTGGCCACCTTGTCGGCACCCAGGCTGCCACCCGCGCCGGGCACGTTGTCGACGATGACGGCTTGCCCCCAGGATTTGGTCAGCTCCTGGCCGATGGCGCGTGCGAGGATGTCGGTGCTGCCGCCGGGCGTGAAAGGCACGACCAGACGAATGGGCTTGGTGGGGTAGGGTGTAGTGACGGCGGTGTTGCTTTGCGCGGCGGCGGTGCCAGCAGCCAGAACGATGGCGGCAAGAAACAATTTCTTGGTAAAAGGCATGGGCTTGCTCCAAAAATGGGTTATTGCTGGTTTGTTGTTGTCAGATGTAAGGCTTGATGGCTTCGACCACCACTGACTTGACCACTTCGATGGCCATTTTTTGGGTGTCTGTGCTGGCGCGGCGCGATGAGCGCACCAGCATCAGCTCGCTCATGATGCGTGGCGACCGGATGTTGCGCAAGGTGTAGTGCGTCGGGTCGTCGACGTTGCTCAGCGTGTAGCTTGGCAACACGGCGTGGCCCATGCCTTCCCGGACCAGGCTCAGGATGGCGTTGAGTCCGTCGACTTCCAGCGCGATCTGCGGCTTGCAGCCGATGGTGATCATTTTGCTTTCGACCAGGATGCGAAAGGCATTCGGGCGGCTCGGCAGAATCAGGGGAAGGGCGGCGACATCGGCGAGGTTGATGGGCTGCCGCTTGTCGGAGATCTTCTTTTTGGCAGCGCCCGCTTTGACGCTGGCCCTGTGCGAAATCAGCACCAGCTCTTCCGAGTGCAGCGTGGTGGTTTCCAGCTCGGGGGAGCGGTCGGAGTTGTAGAGCACGGCCATGTCGAGGTTGCCCACGCGCAGGCCCTCCAGCATCAGGATCGAAAAGCCTTCGGTCAGGGTCAGCTGGGCGTGTGGCAGCTGCTTCCTGAATGCCTGGGTTAGCGGCACCGTGATGAGCTTGGACAGGCTGGGCGGCAGGCCGATGGACACACGGCCGGCCAGGCCGCCGCGCACGGCGCCCAGCTCTTCGCGAGCTACTTCCACCTGGTGCAGAATGCCGCGCCCATGCTTGAGCAGCAGCTTGCCGGCTTCGGTGGGAATCGCCCCGCGCCCGGTACGCGTCAGCAGGTTTTGCCGCAGCTCGACTTCAAGCAGACGAATCTGGCGGCTGAGGGCGGGTTGGGCAATGTCGAGCGCAATGGAGGCGCGTGTGAAGCTGCCCAGTTCGGCCACGCGCACGAAGTACTCGAGTTGCTTGAGGTCCATGAGGATGTGCTTTGAAGTTTTGAATAACCTTTGGCTTATTATGCCCAAATGTTATACCTGCTAGTCCGGTCGGTGCCTTTCCACCGGGCGCAGAACGAACCAGAATCTCCCCCATGCAAAGTGCTATTCCCGCCATCAAGGGCATTTCTTCCATGGCCACCCGCCAGGTGCTGGCCGAACTGGTGGCCGGGTTCCAGAAGCAGGCAGACTGCACGGTTGCCATTGAGGCCGTGGGCGGCGTTGATGCCGCGAAACGTGTGCAGGCCGGCGAAAGTTTCGACGTTGTGGTGTTGGCCTCTGACGCGATCAACAAGCTCATCGCCGCCGGCCATCTTCAGGCGGGCAGCAAGGTTGACCTGGTCCACTCTGGGGTCGCCGCCTGCGTGCGTGCTGGTGCGCCGCTGCCCGACATCAGTTCGGAAGACGCGGTGAAGCGCGCCGTGCTGGCGGCACGCAGCATCAGCTACTCGACCGGGCCCAGCGGCGTGGCCTTGGCCAAATTGTTCGAGCGCTGGGGTATTGCCGAAGAAATTCAAAGCCGCATGGTGCAGGCGCCGCCGGGTGTGCCCGTCGGCACGCTGGTGGCACGCGGCGAGGTTGAGCTGGGCTTCCAGCAGCTGAGCGAGCTGTTGCACGTGGAAGGCATCACCGTGGTCGGCCCGCTGCCGCCGGCCATCCAGATCATCACCACCTTTTCTGCCGGCGTACACAGCGGCGTGGCGGCCGGTTCGCAACAGGCAGAACGGGTTCATGCCATGCTGGACTACATGCGCTCGCCACAGGCCGCCGAAGCGAAGCAGCGCCAGGGCATGGAGCCGGCTTGACCACATCACGAACACAGGAGAAAGCATGAGCCTCATCATTGACTGTCATGGTCACTACACCACAGCGCCCAAGGCGCTGGAAAACTGGCGCAACCAGCAGATTGCCGGCATCAAGGACGCGTCCGTCATGCCCAAAGCGGCCGACCTCAAGATCAGCGACGACGAGCTGCGCGAGAGCATCGAAACCAACCAGCTCAAGCTGATGAAAGAGCGTGGCAGCGACATCACGCTGTTCTCGCCGCGCGCCAGCTTCATGGCGCACCACATCGGCGACTTCAATGTCTCCAGCACCTGGGCCGCCATCTGCAACGAGCTGTGCTTCCGCGTGAGCCAGCTCTTTCCCGAGCACTTCGTGCCCGTGGCCATGCTGCCGCAGTCGCCAGGTGTTGATCCGAAAACCTGCATTCCCGAGCTGGAAAAGTGCGTCAAGGAATACGGCAATGTCGGCATCAACCTCAATCCCGATCCTTCGGGCGGCCACTGGACCTCACCGCCGCTGACCGACAAGCTCTGGTACCCCATCTACGAAAAGATGGTCGAGTACGACCTGCCGGCCATGATCCATGTCTCCACGTCGTGCAACCCGGCCTTTCACACCACCGGCGCGCATTACCTGAACGCCGACACCACGGCTTTCATGCAGCTGATCCAGGGCGACTTGTTCAAAGACTTCCCGACGCTGCGCTTTTTGATTCCGCACGGCGGCGGTGCCGTGCCTTACCACTGGGGACGCTTCCGCGGCCTCGCGCAGGAGATGAAGCGGCCGCTGCTCAAGGACCACCTGCTCAACAATGTGTTTTTCGACACCTGCGTCTACCACCAGCCAGGCATCAACCTGCTCAACACCGTGATCCCGGTGAAAAACGTGCTGTTTGCCTCGGAGATGATTGGCGCGGTGCGCGGCATCGATCCGGAGACCGGCAACTACTATGACGACACCAAGCGCTACATCGAGGCCTCGACGATCCTGAGCGCCGACGACAAGCACCAGATCTACGAAGCCAACACGCGCCGCGTGTTCCCGCGCCTTGACGCGCTGCTCAAAAAACAGGGGAAATAAACATGTACGAACTGGGCGTTGTTTACCGCAACATCAAGAGGGCCGACCGCACTGCGGCCGACCGCATGGCGAAATACGGCTCGGCCACCGTGCACGAAGCCATGGGGCGCGTGGGCCTGATGAAGACTTACATGCGGCCCATCTATGCCGGGGCACAGGTGTCGGGCACGGCGGTTACTGTGCTGCTGCAACCCGGCGACAACTGGATGATGCATGTGGCGGCCGAGCAGATCCAGCCCGGCGACATCGTGGTGGCGGCCTGCACCACCGACAACACCGACGGCTTTTTCGGCGACCTGCTGGCCACCAGTTTCATGGCGCGCGGCGCACGGGCCCTCATCATCGACGGCGGCTGCCGCGACGTGAAGACATTGCAGGAGATGGGCTTTCCGGTGTGGAGCCGCGCCATCAGTTCCAAGGGCACGGTCAAGGCCACGCTGGGCTCGGTCAACATTCCGGTTGTGTGTGCGGGCATGAGCGTCAACCCGGGCGATGTGATCGTGGCCGATGACGACGGCGTGGTTGTGGTGCCGGCCGCGCTGGCAGTGAAGACCGCCGATGCCGCCGCTGCCCGCGAAGCCAACGAAGGGGAGAAGCGTGCCAAGCTGGGCTCCGGCATTCTGGGCCTGGACATGTACAGCATGCGCGAACCGCTGGCCAAGGCCGGGCTCAAATATATTGACTGACGAGCCCACCATGGAAAAAACCGCGACTGGCGACTTCACAAAAACTCCCGGCTGGCTCGACTGGTACACCGGCCCCAGCAAACCCCGCTTCAAGTTGCCTGCTGGCGCGGTGGATGCACACTGCCATGTGTTCGGCCCCGGTGCGGAGTTTCCTTATGCGCCCGAGCGCAAGTACACGCCATGCGATGCCTCCAAAGACCAGTTGTTCGCGCTGCGCGATCACCTGGGTTTTGATAAAAATGTGATCGTGCAGGCCACCTGCCACGGAAGCGACAACCGGGCCCTGGTCGATGCCCTCAGGCACTCGAACAACAAGGCACGCGGCGTGGCCACGGTCAAGCGCGATGTGTCCGACGCTGAGCTGCAAGACATGCACGCTGCCGGTGTGCGCGGTACCCGTTTCAACTTTGTCAAACGCCTGGCAGACTTCACGCCGCGCGAAGTGCTGCTTGAAATTGCCAACCGCATCGCACCACTTGGCTGGCATGTGGTGGTGTATTTCGAGGCGCAGGACCTGCCCGAGCTGTACGACTTTTTCACAGCGCTGCCGACCACGGTGGTGGTTGACCACATGGGCCGGCCCGATGTGAGCAAGCCGGTGGACGGCCCGGAGTTCGAGCTGTTTGTGAAGATGATGCGTGAACACGAGAACATCTGGAGCAAGGTCAGCTGCCCTGAACGCCTCAGCGTGAGTGGCCCGCCGGCCTTGAAGGGTGAGCAAAACGCTTACCGCGACGTGGTGCCCTTTGCCCGTCGCCTGGTCGAAACATTCCCAGACCGCGTGCTTTGGGGCACCGACTGGCCGCACCCGAACCTGAAGGACCACATGCCCGACGACGGCCTGCTGGTGGACTTCATCCCGCACATTGCAAGGACTGCCGAATTGCAACGCAAGCTGCTGGTGGACAACCCCACCGGGTTGTACTGGACCTGAGCCCGACCATAAAAAGCAGGAGACAAACCATGAACGTATATGCACCTATTCTTCGACTCACATGCGCTGCCGTGGCAACAGCCGCGCTGCTGGCTGCCTGCGGCACCACCGGGCCAGCATCCGCGCCGGTGAGCCTGGGGACGGACCCCGCCGCGGCCTGCGCGCGCCTGCGCACCACCATTCCTGCCAGCGCCATCGGCCTGCCCAGCGGTGCGGCCAGCATTGACTCGACCCGCCTGACGCAGCCGGTGCCGCTGAGTGTGGCCGAGCGCGGCCCCACGCCTGCGGCGCGCATCACGCCGGTCACGCCCGCGCACTGCCAGGTGCTGGGCCGCATTGCCCCGCTTGATCCCAAGGCCCCGCCCATCCTGTTCCAGGTCAATCTGCCGCTGCAATGGAACGGCCGTAGCGTGCAATACGGTGGCGGCGGTTTCAACGGAACATTGATCAATGCCCTGGGCCTGATTCCCGCGGCTCGTTTTGACCAGCCCACACCGCTGGCGCAGGGTTATGTCACTTACGGCACCGACTCCGGTCACCAGAATGCGCCGGGCGTGCCGCCGCAGGCCTTCGCGGCGAATGAGGAAGCGCTGGTCAACTTCGCCCATGCCTCTTACAAGAAGGTGCGTGACGTGGCTGTGGCCCTGATGCAGCAGGCCTATGGCCGCGCACCGGTGAAGCTGTATTTTGTCGGCAGCTCGGAAGGCGGGCGGGAAGGCCTGACCATGGCCCAACGCTATCCGAATGATTTCGACGGCATCTTCAGCCGCGTTCCCGTGATCAACTGGACCGCGCTTCAGCACGCCGGTACCCGCAACGGCCTGGCGACGATGGGCGGGGGTTGGATGCGGCCCGCGCAGGTGAAGCTGGTGCACGACGCCGTGCTGGCTTCGTGCGACGCGGCCGACGGTCTGGCCGATGGTGTGGTGTCTGACTTTGCGGGCTGCCGCGCGCGCTTCGACGTGACCAAACTGCGTTGCGTGGCCGGGCAGGGCGGTGACAGCTGCCTCAGCGATGCCCAGGTGCGCGCTGTGCAATCCCTGCATTCGACCTACCGCATGCCGTTTGCACTGGCCAATGGCGTGACGGAATATCCCGGCTGGGGCGTTTCCGGTGAAGCAACGCCCGCTTTCGGCCCCACCGGCGGCTGGAACGCCTGGTGGCTGGGCACGAGTGCGCCTACCCAGCCGCCGCAACCCACCAATGGTATTGCCTGGATTTACGGCAGCGGCGCGATCCAGCATTTTTATGCGCGCGATCCGGCTTTCGACGTGCGCAACTACAAGCCTGAGAACTTCGCCGCACGGGTCAGCCAGGTCTCCGCACTGATGGATTCCACCAACCCTGACCTGAGCGCCTTCAGTGCCCGCGGCGGCAAGCTGATGCTGCTGGAGAACATGGCCGACTACGCGCAAAGCCCCTACGCGGGCATCCGTTACTACGAGTCGGTGGTGGCACGCATGGGGCAGGGCAGCGTGGACCGCTTCTTCAAGCTCTACACTGCACCGGGTGTGGACCACGTGGGCGCCGGCGCGCCTGCCAATGCGGACATCCTGCCGGCACTGGTTGCCTGGGTTGAGCGCGGCCAAGCGCCTGCGGGGCTGCAACTGCTTGATCAGCCGGTGGTGCCGCCGTTCGCGGTGACCCGCGCCCGTCCGCTGTGCGAATGGCCGCTGTGGCCGCGTTACCGCGGTGGCGATGCGGCGCAAGCCGCGAGTTTCGAATGCAGCAAATGACAGGAAACAGTTATGTCGCTCGATAAACCTTACCTCGACGTTCCCGGCACCACGATTTTTGATGCCGAGCAGTCGCGCCTGGGTTATCACCTGAACCAGTTTTGCATGTCGCTGATGAAGGCCGAGAATCGCGCGCGTTTCAAGGCCGATGAACGCGCCTACCTCGACGAGTGGCCGATGAGCGAAGAGCAGAAGCAGGCGGTGCTGGCGCGCGACCTGAACCGCTGCATCAAGGCGGGCGGCAACATTTATTTCCTGGCCAAGATCGGTGCCACCGATGGCAAGAGCTTTCAGCAAATGGCAGGCAGCATGACGGGCATGACCGAAGAGGAATACCGCGACATGATGATTGGCGGAGGCCGCTCCGTCGAGGGCAACCGCGTGGTCGGTGAAGACGGAACCGCGCAGGCCCACCGTCAACCGCAGGGCAAAGCCGGCGCAACACGAAATTCATGAATATGGCCAAAATCACCGCATCCGTTTACACCTCCCATGTGCCCGCCATTGGCGCAGCACTTGACCTGGGCAAGAGTGGGGAGCCTTACTGGCAGCCCCTGTTCAAGGGCTACGACTTTTCCAAGCAGTGGCTCAAGGACAACCAGCCCGACGTGATTTTTCTGGTCTACAACGACCACGCCACCGCGTTCAGCCTGGAGATGATTCCGACTTTTGCGATTGGCTGCGCTGATTCCTTCACGCCAGCGGACGAGGGCTGGGGCCCGCGCCCTGTGCCTGTGGTGCAGGGCCACCCCGAGCTGGCGGCGCACATTGCGCAGTCGGTGATTCAGCAGGACTTTGACCTGACCATCGTCAACAAGATGGACGTGGACCACGGCCTGACCGTGCCGCTGTCGCTGATGTGCGGCCAGCCGCAAGCCTGGCCCTGCCCGGTGATTCCGTTTGCCGTTAACGTGGTGCAGTACCCCGTGCCCTCGGGCCGGCGCTGCTTCGAGCTGGGCAAGGCCATCCGCAAGGCCATTGAAAGTTTTGACAAACCGCTGAAGGTGCAGATCTGGGGCACGGGCGGCATGAGCCACCAGCTGCAGGGCCCGCGTGCCGGCCTGATCAACAAGGAATTTGATAACGCCTTCCTGGACCAGTTGATCGCCGACCCCGAAGGTCTGGCCTCCAAGCCGCACATCGACTATGTGCGCGAAGCCGGTTCGGAGGGGATCGAGCTCGTGATGTGGCTGATCGCCCGCGGCGCCATGGCTGATGTGGCCGGCGGCCCCGCGCCCAAGGTGGCGCACCGTTTTTACCATGTGCCTGCCAGCAATACTGCGGTGGGCCACCTGATTCTCGAAAACAAATAACCCCCCGTTCGGGCTGAGCCTGTCGAAACCTTACCCTTCGACAAGCTCATGGCGAGCGAATCTCAAGGAGAGTACCTATGACCAAAACCATCAAAGTCGCACTCGCAGGCGCCGGCGCCTTCGGCATCAAACACCTCGACGGCATCAAGAACATTGACGGCGTTGAAGTTGTTTCACTCGTCAGCCGCGAGCTGGAGAAAACCAAAGAAGTTGCCGCCAAATACGGCATTGGCCACGTCAGCACCGAGCTGGCCGACAGCCTGGCGCTGAAAGAGGTCGACGCCGTCATCCTGTGCACACCAACGCAGATGCATGCCGAGCAAAGCATTGCCTGCATGAAGGCCGGCAAACATGTGCAGGTGGAAATTCCGCTGGCCGACACCCTCAAAGGTGCACAGGAGGTGGTAGCCCTGCAGAAGCAGACAGGTCTGGTCGCCATGTGCGGCCACACGCGCCGCTTCAACCCCAGCCACCAGTACGTGCACAAGGAAATTTCGGCCGGCAGGTTCAACATCCAGCAGATGGATGTGCAGACCTATTTCTTCCGCCGCAGCAACATGAATGCGCTGGGCCAGGCGCGCAGCTGGACCGACCACCTGCTGTGGCACCACGCCGCGCACACGGTGGACCTGTTTGCTTACCAATGCGGCAGCCCCATTGTGAAAGCCAATGCCATTCAGGGTCCGATCCACCCGACGCTGGGCATCGCGATGGACATGAGCATCCAGCTCAAGGCGGCCAATGGCGCCATCTGCACGCTGTCACTGAGTTTCAACAACGATGGCCCGCTGGGCACCTTCTTCCGCTACATCGGCGACAGCGCGACTTACATTGCGCGTTATGACGACCTGTTCAACGGCAAGGAAGAAAAAATTGATGTGAGTAAAGTGGACGTGTCCATGAATGGCATTGAGCTGCAGGACCGCGAATTTTTTGCAGCCATTCGCGAAGGCCGCGAGCCGAACAGCAGCGTGGCCAAGGTGTTGCCGTGTTATGAGGTGCTGCACCGGCTGGAGCAACAACTCAAGTAGCGCGCATATAATTGCGGCTCAGGCGCTGAGGGGCGCCTGCCCGCACAAGAGGCTCTCACCCTCCTTCAATTTTTTCTTCAACCTGACAGATCACGGGTTCGTTGGCCAAGCGCGGGATTGGCCTTTAACGCACCCTGGAGTCTTGTCATGGCATCAATCCCTTCTTTTCCCCATCTTTCCGCGCCGGCTTCTGCCGGCCGCACCCGCAGCGAGCTTAAAAAGCAGTACCGGGAAACTCCGCCGCCCATGGGCGTCTACAGCATCCGCAGCTTGTCCAGTGGCCGCATGATTGTGGAGGCAAGCATGAACGTGCACGCGGCGATGAACCGCGCCCGCTTCGAGCTGGACCGCAAGTCATACCGCGACAAACAACTGCAACAAGACTGGCTGGCGTTCGGGCCGGACAACTGCCGCTTCGAAGTCATCGACCTCGTCAAGCAACGGGACGACCCCGCCTTCGACTACAAGGCGGAGCTGGCTGGTTTGCTGGCAATGTGGCGCGAGGAGCTGGGCGTATGAAAACCAATGCACTTGACGATTGCCTGCGGATCAGCCTGGCTCACGCAAGCCTCACACTGAAACTCGACGATGTTCTGGGCCTCTTCCATGGCCTGAGCCTGGGTGACTTCATTCTGCTGCGGCTCTTGTCGCAGGCCGAAGGCGGGCGTCTGCCCCTGGCGGGCCTGGTGCGCCCCTTGGGTGTGCGGATGTCGACCGTGCTCCGGCAACTTGCGCCTCTGGAGAAGACCGGCTATCTCCAGCGTGAGCCCGGGCGTATGGTGGCCGTGCGGCCAGCTGGACGAACACGCGTGACCGAGGCTGCAGTGACCGCCGAAGTTGTTTGCTCGGAAGCGCTGGCGGGCATGGATGCCGCGGCGCGCGAGGGTTTGAGGACCATGTTGTCACAGCTGTGCCGCAGCAGCGTACTGGAGCTCACATGACAGCGCTGCTCGATGAATTGAAAACACGGGCGCGGCTTCGGCTCAATGCCGCCCGGCGGGAGGATGCGGACTCTGACGGGATTCGCCTGCGCCATTGCCTGAACCAGGTGGCACGCGAAGTGGGCTTTGCGCACTGGGAGCACGCGCGGGCCGTGCTGGGAGGTTTGGCGACGCGGGAGGACGACATGGGGACGTTCTGGCACGCGCCGCGGACCGGCATTTTGCTGAACCTGTGGCTGGCCAGGTACGAGCAGGCGCGCGCGGCACTGGAGGCTGACCCGGCGGCGTTCCTGCTGCCTTACCGTCGCCAGTTCATGGTCGTTCAGGGCCATTTCATCGAGGCGCTGGGCGTCGACGCCAACCATCCCGCCTGGGCCGAAACCGCGCATGATCTGGTGGCCGCTTATGGCGGCAGCGCCTGGCTGGAACTGGCCGGCCAGCGGCTGAGGGCGCCACGGTCCAGCTTCGATTCCAGTTAAGCTTCAGAGATGCAAAAGCGAACCATTGGGCCTTTCCACGTTACAGCCATTGGCCTGGGCTGCATGAATTTGAGCCACGCCTACGGCACGCCGCCATCGGCAGAGCAGGGTGAGCGTTTGTTGCTCGCTGCGCTCGATGCCGGTGTCACGCTGTTCGATACCGCAGCGCTTTACGGCTTCGGCGCCAATGAAACATTGGTGGGCAGGGTGCTGTCAAAACACCGCAGCCGCTTCACGCTGGCCAGCAAGGGTGGCATGGCGGGGGTGCAGTTTGAGGACGGCGTCAAACGCGTCATCGATGGTCGGCCCGAGACCATCCGGAAAAACTGCGAAGACAGCTTGAAGCGCCTGCAGACCGATGTGATTGATTTGTACTACCTGCATCGCTGGGACAAGAAAGTGCCGATCGAAGACAGCGTAGGCGCCATGGCCGAACTGGTGCGTGAAGGCAAGGTGCGCAGCATCGGCCTGTCTGAAGTGTCGGCCACCACCTTGCGCAAAGCCCATGCCGTGCACCCCATTGCGGCCGTGCAGACCGAGTATTCACTGTGGACGCGCAACCCCGAGATTGCGGTGCTGGAAGCCTGCCGCGAACTGGGCGCGGCCTTCGTGGCCTTCAGCCCGGTGGCGCGCGGTTTTCTGTGCGACGCGGTGCATGACGTCGGCACCCTGGACGCGAAAGACATCCGGCGTTCCATGCCGCGTTTCGAGGCGGAGAACCATGCGGCCAACCTGCGGCTTCTGCCGGGCTACAAGGCGCTGGCGGCGGAGGCCGGGTGCACGCCCGCCCAGTTGGCGCTGGCCTGGCTGCTGCACAAGGCGCCGCACATCATTCCGATTCCCGGCACCACTTCTGTGGTGCATTTGACAGAAGACCTTGCCGCTGCCGACGTGCAGCTCAACGCCGACCTGCTCACGCGCGTGGAAGCACTGATCAACCAGCACACTGTGGCGGGCAACCGCTACAGCGCGCAGTCGCAGAGCGAAGTCGATACCGAAACGTATTGAGCGGCATGCAAGGCACGCTGATGCTTCTGCCCGGCCTGATGTGCGACGCCGCCGTCTGGGCGCACCAGGTGGCGGCCTTGCCGGCCCGCTGTGTGGTGCCGGCCTGGGGCTTGCGCAGTTCCCTTTCCGACATGGCCCTGCAAGTGCTGCAGGAGGCCCCCACCGAACGGTTTGCGCTGGCCGGGCATTCCATGGGCGGGCGCGTTGCTCTGGAGGTGATGCGCCTCGCGCCCCAGCGCGTCGAGCGCCTGGCGCTGCTGGACATCGGCACGCATCCCCTGGCCCCTGGTGAGGCTGGCGAGAAGGAGCGGGCAGGGCGCATGACCCTGCTGACACTGGCCCGCAGCCGCGGCATGCGCGCGCTTGGCGAGCAGTGGGCGCGCGGCATGGTTCACCCGGACCAGCTGGACACGCCGCTTTTTGAATCCATTCTGGACATGCTGGAGCGCAGCAATCCGGATCAGTTTGCGGCGCAGATCCACGCACTGCTGAACCGGCCTGATGCAGCGCCTTTGCTGCCGGGCATTGCCTGTCCCACGCTGGTCTTGTGCGGGCGTGACGACGCCTGGAGCCCGCCGCCACAACACCAGGCCATGCACGCCGCCATTGCCGGCTCCAGCCTGTGCCTTGTGGACCATTGCGGCCACATGAGCACGATGGAGCAACCGGCAGAAGTCAGCGCCGCCCTGGCGAACTGGCTGGCGCGCGGATGAATCTTTTGCTTCAAAAACAATCGCAACTAAGACCCAGCTGACAATGGCTATCGGCCAATTTGGCTGGGAGCCTGACCTGACGCGGCATCGACAAGCGCCGGACCCACCACGGCGTCCAGCTGTTCACGCAGCCAACGGTGCGCCGGGTCCTGCTGGTAGCGGATGTGCCAGATCGCGTACATGGACATGCCGGGGCAGGGCAGGGGCGGCGGCCAGCTTCAGCCTGTGACTGTTGGGGTCGTGGAAATGAATCGACTTGAAGAGCAAGGGTCAGGCCAGCAGCGCCGCCAGATCAAAGGCTGCATCGCCCGCCTGCGCGGCAGTAGGGGTCTTGCTCTTGTCCATCAGTTTGCGCGCGAGCAGGTGGTCCTTGCCGGCATTGACGCTGTCCACGGCAATGAGGCGGCCCTGTCGGAAGTGGTAGACACTGAAGCTGGCCGAGTCCATGTCGCCGCGCACCGCCCATTCATCGGCGCCCGCCGAGAGGCCGGCCATCTGCAGCTTGCGGTCGTACTGATCGCTCCAGAACCAGGGCGTGGCGGTAAACGGCCGATCCTGGCCCAGCAGCGCTGCCGCTGCGCTCTTGCCTTGCTCTGTGGCGTTCTGTACCGACTCCAGCCGCAGCAGCGTGCCGTCGGGCAGCCGGCGCGCGGTGCAATCGCCCGCGGCGGCGATGTCGGGGTCGCTGGTGCGGCCGCAAGCGTCCACCACGATGCCGCGGTCGCATTCGAGCCCCGCGGTGCGCGCCAGCTCGTCGTTGGCGGAGACGCCGACACCCATCACCACCAACCCTGCGGGGCAAACGCTGCCGTCAGCCAGGCGCACGCCGGTGACCGCGCCGTCGGTGCCGGCCTCGATTGCCGCAATCGCGGCGCCGAGCACCAACTGCACGCCATGACCACGGTGCAGGTCGGCGTACCAGTCCGATAGCACCGGGGTGAGTGCGCGGCCCAGCAGCCGCGGCGCGGCTTCCAGGACCGTCACGTTCAAGCCCTTCTTGCGCGCCGTGGCCGCGACTTCCAGCCCGATGAAGCCGCCGCCGATCACGACCACGGGCAACTGCCCGGCCATGCATAAGGACAGGCGTTGCGCGATGGCGTCCGCGTCGTCGCGCGAACGCAATGCCTGCACGCCTTGGGCGGTGGCGCCCGGCATTGCCAGCGTGCGCGGCGTCGAGCCCGTGGCGAGCACCAGCCCGTCGTAGGGCAGGGCGCTGCCGTCGGCCAGGCGCACATGGTGCGCGCCGCGGTCGATGGCGGCCACCGCCGCACCCGTGCGCAGCGCGATGTTTTTTCTGGCCAGCGCTTCGGGGGCGCGCATTACCAGTTGCGCAGCATCCATCTCGCCGGCCAGCCAGGCTTTGGACAGGGGTGGTCGGTGGTACGGTCCATGGGCCTCATCGCCCAGGACCGTGACAGACCCCTCGAAGCCGCCTGCGCGCAGGGCCTCGGCTGCTTGCAGGCCGGCCTGGCCCGCGCCGACCACCACGATTTCGCGTCTCACCTGCGCCATGGCTATTTCTATTCCTGGGTTTCAGGAAGATGCACCACCAGGCCATCAAGCGCGGGCGAGGCCTTGAGCTGGCAGGCCAGGCGGCTGTTGGGCCGCCGTGGCGCGGCGGTGTTTTCCAGCATCGCCAGCTCCGTCTCACTGGGCGGTGCAAGATCGCCCAAGCGCGCCTCGTCGACATAACAGTGGCAGGTGGCGCAGGCGCAGGACCCGCCGCATTCGCCCAGGATGCCGTCGATGCCGTTGGCGGTGGCGCCCTGCATCAGGCTCCAGCCGTCAGCCAGGCCGATGGTTGTGGATTGCCCGGAGGCTTCGATATAGGTGATGTTGGCCATGGCTCAGTCCACCGCCAGGTCCAGCACCAGCGGACTGCGGAACGTGGAAGAGGGCATCCATGCCAGCTGCTCGGCGACGCGGTGGTAGTTGGGGAACACCTTGTGGAATTCCTCGAACGCGATCTTCACCGAGAGGCGGGCGATCGCGGTGCCCAGGCAGGCGTGCACGCCGCCGCCAAAGCCCAGATGGCCGCGCGGCTTGCGCGTGATGTCATACGCGTCGGGGTTCGGATACTGGCGTTCGTCGCGGTTGCCGCTGCCATAGGCGAGGCAAACAAAGTCGCCGGCCTTCATGGTCTGGCCATGCAGCGTGACGTCCTTCATCAGCCGGCGGCGGAAGCGCTGGGCCGAGGTGTTGAAGCGCAGGCTTTCCTCGATCGCGTCCGGCAGCAGGGCCGGGTTGTCGATGACTGCCTTGCGCGCTTCGGGATGGTCGGCCAGGTTCAGTGCGAACATCATCATGAAGCCGCCCAGCGACTCCACGCCCGCCATGATCAGCGTGGTGGTGGTCAGCAGCACCTCGCGCTCGTCGAGGCGGTCGCCATCGATCTCAGCCAGGGCGAAGTTGGAGATCAGGTCGTTGCGCGGTGCGGCGCGGCGCAGCGCGATCACCTTGCCGGCATAGTCCTGCATCCAGTTGTAGGCGGCGATGTGTTCCGGCCCCTTGTTGCGGGTGTGCGGATCGCTCTGCACCATCAGCACCGCCTTCTCGCGCACGGTCTGCTCGTCCACCAGCGCTTCGTCGCCAGTGGGCAGGCCCAGGGCCGTCATCAGCACGCGTACCGTGAACTTGGCCGAGAAGTCCTTGAAGTCGAACTGTGGCTGCCCACGCAGTTCCTCGGCTGCGCCCTTGGCGATCGCACGGATCGGCTCGCCCAGGCTCTCCAGGTTGCGCTTCATGAACGCGTGCTGGATCAGGCCGCGCAGACGGTCATGCCGCGGGGGATCGGTTGTGCCCAGCGTGGCGCCGGCGCGGTTGGGCAACTCAGTCATCAGGTTGCCGCTGGCCGACGAATAGGTCTGCCAGTCCTGTCCCGCGGACACGATGTCCGAATACCGGGACAGCACCCACATCTGGGCCTCGGGGCTCCAGAAGCACGGGTGATCGTCGCGCAGGCGCTTGTAGTAGGGAAAGGGATCGGCGTCCACCGCCGGCGAGTAGGGGTCGAAGCTGAACATGGTTGTCTCCTTTTTTGACGACGGGCCGCCCCTAGGCAAAAACCCCCTCGGAGGGGGCAGCGAAGCGTGGGGGCATGTGCCTCAGGTGGGGCAACTTTAAGGTGCGGGTAGCGGCTTGGCACTGCAAAAAGACTGGTGAAAACTTGCACTTTTCGTTCAAAATGAACCCACTGTGGTCAAGCCCTATTCGTCCGCCATCCCCTCTTTCGCCCTGTATGGCGAGGCCGCGTCGCCTGGGCAGGAGATGCTGCACATCGAAGAGGTGCAGTCGCGCAGCCGCCTCTATCACTGGGAGATTTCGCCGCACGTTCACCAGGGGCTCTATCAGGTGTTATGGGTGCAGCGCGGCGAGGCCGCCATCGCGTTGGACGAGCGGCGTGAGGTGGCTCGGGGACCGGCGGCTACGGTCGTACCGCCGGGCGTGGTGCACGGGTTTCGGTTTGCGCCGGATACCGACGGGCTGGTTCTGACGCTGAGCCCGCGCTTTCTGGTGGAAGGGGAGTTTCAGTCGGTGGGGGAAGCTTTCCGAAACCTCTTTTCCACCCCCGGGGTGCTGCGCTTCGAGGATGGCGAGGCGGCTGCGGTGCGCCTGGATGCATTGCTTCGTGAACTGCATGCGGAGTTCACTTCGCCTGGCAACGCCGAGGCTCCAGTGGCGGGCTGGCTGGCCCGCGCCGTCGTGTGGCGGCTGGCGCAGGCGCGCGCGCAGGGCCGGCAGTCGGGCGAGGGGCGCGGGCGGCACCAGGCGCTGTTCACCCGCTTCCTGCTGCTGGTCGAGGAGCACTTTCTCGCGCACTGGTCGCTGGAGCAGTACGCGTCGCGTCTGGGGCTGTCTACGGCGCGGCTGAATCGACTGGCCCGTGCGGAGAGCGGGCGCTCGGCGCTGGAGCTGATTCATGAGCGGCTGACGCGCGAAGCCTGCCGTCGGCTGATGTACATTGCCGCGCCCGCAGCCAATCTGGCGGCGGAACTCGGCTTCGAAGACCCCGCGTATTTTTCGCGCTTCTTCAAGCGGCGCACGGGCCTCAGCCCACACCGCTGGCGGCAGGCGCACCGCGGCAGCGAGCCGCTCTCAGGCTGACGCCTCGTTTTCCAGCGCCAGGGCCGGGCCCACCACGGCGTTCAGCTGTTCACGCAGCCAGCGGTGCGCCGGGTCCTGCTGGTAGCGGATGTGCCAGATCGCGTACATGGGCATGCCGGGGCAGGCCAGGGGCGGCGGGCAACTGGCCAGGCCCTGCAGGGTGTGGCGCGCCAGCAGGCCGGGCACGGTTGCAAGCAGCGGTGTGCCGCGCAGAAACGCGGGCAGTGCGCTGAAGGACGGCACCATCACCGTGAAGTGCCGCTTCAGGCCGCGTGCCGCCAGAACCTGGTCGATTTCCAGGCTGCGGCGCGGCTCGTACACCACGGTGGCGTGACTGGCGGCCAGGTAGTCGGCCTCGGTGCACGGGGCCTCACGTACCGCCGGGTCGTAGAAAACCCGGTACTGGTCCTCGAACAGCCGCTTTTGCACAATGTCGCTGCCTTCGGGCGGGCGCGGGCTGATGGCCAGCTGGCAGTCGTCGCTGCGCAGCATTTCCAGCCGCGGCACCGCTGACGGAATCACGCGCAGCACCACACCCGGCGCCTGCGCGCGCAGGCGCGCAGCCAGCGCAGGCAGCAGCAGGTCGCGCTGAAAGTCATTGGCGGCGATGGTGAAGGTGGTTTGCCACTGCGCCGGGTCGAAGTTACCGAGCCGGGCAAAACGTTCCAGGGCGCCCAGCAATTCACGCGCCGGTGCGGCCAGAGCCTCGGCGCGCGCGGTGGCCACGATGCCGCGGCCGGCCTTCACAAACAGCGGGTCGCCGGTGACGGCGCGCAACCTGTCCAGGCCGTGGCTTACAGCGGACTGCGTCACGCCCAGGCGCTGCGCTGCCGCGGTCACGCTGCCGGTTTCGAGCACGCTCAGCAGCAACTGCAACAGCCGGGCGTCCAGGCCGGATCCATCGGATTCATTCATGGGTTTCATCAGCATTCATCGGTTTATCTTTTGTAATCGGGCGGCAATACTGGGGTACTGATACAAGTCAAGCCCAGGAGATTTCCATGTCCTATTCCCCGCCAAAGCCGATTCCCGGTACCACGCTGTTTGACGGCGAGCAGGCCCAAAAAGGCTATGCGCTCAACAAGATGTGTTTTTCCTTCAACAACGCGGACAGCCGTGCGGCCTTCAAGGCCGATGAGGTGGGTTACATGCTTCGCTACGGCCTGAACGAGCAGCAGGCCCAAGCCATACGTACGCGCAACGTGCTGGGCCTGCTGGCGGCCGGCGGCAACGTGTATTACCTGGCCAAGTTCGCCGGCATCCTGGGGCTGGACGTGCAGGATCTGGGCGCCGCGCAGACCGGTCTGAGCAAGGAAGCCTTCAAGGCGCGCCTGCTCGCGCAGAACGATCAACCCGCCACACTGTTGGCCTGAGGAAAAGTACCATGGCAAAAATCATCGGTGGCCTGACCACCTCCCACGTGCCCGCCATTGGCGGTGCGATCGCCCGGGGAGCCCAGCAGGAGCCTTACTGGAAACCTTTTTTTGACGGCTTCCTGCCGGTGCGGGCCTGGCTCGACGAGGTCAAACCCGACATTGCCGTGGTGTTCTACAACGACCACGGCCTGAACTTCTTTCTGGACAAAATGCCGACCTTTGCCGTGGGTGCCGCGCCCGAGTACCGCAATGCCGACGAAGGCTGGGGCATCCCCACGCTGCCGCCGTTCAAGGGCGTGCCCGCGCTGTCCTGGCACATCATCAATGCGCTGGTGGACAAGGAGTTCGACATCACGACCTGTCAGGAAATGCTGGTGGACCATGCTTTCACGCTGCCGCTCAAGCTGTTCTGGCCCGAGGGGCCGTGCCCGGTGCTGACGGTGCCGATCTGCATCAACACCGTGCAGTTTCCGCTGCCCAGCGCCAAACGCTGCCTGGCTTTGGGCAAGGCGGTGGGCGAGGCGATTGCCTCGTGGGACAGCGACAAAAAGGTGGTGGTGATAGGCACCGGCGGCCTGAGTCACCAGCTCGATGGCGAACGTGCCGGTTTCATCAACAAGGCCTTTGACCTGAAATTCATGGACAGCCTGATCAGCGAACCCGAGTGGGCCGCGCAATACAGCATCCATGAACTTGTCGAAAAAACCGGTACCCAGGGCGTGGAACTGCTGATGTGGCTGGCCACGCGCGCTGCCGTGCCCGGCCGCGTGCGCAAGGTGCACACCAATTACCACATCCCGATTTCCAACACGGCCGCCGGCATGATGGCGCTGGAGGCGTTGGACTAGAACAGATCGGTTCTACTGCTCTCAAAAAAATAGCGCCTCACGCCCGGTATATAAGGGCGTGAAGCGCTTTTTGATCGTCAAACCCGGGGCGGGGCCCGGAAATGCCGCTTACAGCGTGTCGATAAAGCTGCGCAGCTTGTCCGAACGCGAAGGGTGCTTGAGCTTGCGCAGCGCTTTGGCTTCAATCTGGCGGATGCGTTCACGCGTCACGTCGAACTGCTTGCCGACTTCTTCCAGTGTGTGGTCGGTGGACATTTCGATACCGAAACGCATGCGCAGCACCTTGGCTTCGCGCGGCGTCAGGCTGTCGAGAATGTCTTTCACCACATCGCGCAGGCCGGCCTGCATCGCGGCTTCCAGCGGTGCGGTGTTGGCGCTGTCTTCGATGAAGTCGCCCAAGTGGCTGTCGTCATCGTCACCGATCGGTGTTTCCATCGAGATCGGCTCTTTGGCGATCTTCATGATCTTGCGGATCTTGTCTTCAGGAATCTCCATCTTGGCGGCCAGGATGCTGGCGTCCGGCTCGAAGCCGAATTCCTGCAAGTGCTGGCGCGACAGGCGGTTCATCTTGTTGATGGTCTCGATCATGTGCACCGGAATACGGATGGTGCGGGCCTGGTCGGCGATGGAGCGTGTGATCGCCTGGCGAATCCACCAGGTGGCGTAGGTCGAGAATTTGTAGCCGCGGCGGTATTCGAACTTGTCGACCGCTTTCATCAGGCCGATGTTGCCTTCCTGGATCAAATCGAGGAACTGCAGGCCGCGGTTGGTGTACTTCTTGGCAATCGAGATCACCAGGCGCAAGTTGGCCTCGATCATCTCTTTCTTGGCGTCGCGCGAGTTGGTCTCGCCTTCGTTCATGCGCTTGTTGATGTCTTTCAACTGGCCGAGCGGCACCACCACGCGGGCCTGCAACTCACCAAGCTTGGTCTGCAGTTCCTGGATCGGGGGAACGTTGCGCGCCATGATGACGGACCAGGGCTTGCCGGAAGCAACTTGCTTCTCAACCCATTTCAGGTTCAGCAGGTTGGGCGGAAAGTCCTTGATGAAGACTTCTTGCGGCATGCCGCATTTCTCGACGATGATGCGGCGCAGCTCACGCTCTTTTTTGCGCACATCAAGCACCTGGCCGCGCAGCAGGTCGCACAGCTTTTCAATGGTTTTGGCGGTGAAACGCACAGTCATGAGCTCGTCGCTCAGGGCCTTTTGCGACTTCACATACGCTGGTGTGCCGTAGCCTTCCTTGTCGTAGGTTTTGTGCACTTTCTCGAAGTGGGAGGCGATGGTGTCGAAGCGGCTCAGCGCTTCTTTTTTCAGCTCTTCAAGCTTTTTGGTCAGTGCCTTGGAGCCACCTTTGCCGTCGTCGTCGTCTTCTTCGTCGAACTCGTCAAAGTCTTCCTCGGCCACGTAATCGTCGGCTTCGTTGGGGTTGGAGAAACCATCCACCACGGTGGAAATGACAATCTTGCCTTCGCGGATGTCTTCGCCCAGGCGCAGGATTTCGGCAATCGTGGCCGGGCTTTCCGAGATGGCTTCCATCATCTTCATCAAGCCGCCTTCGATGCGCTTGGCGATTTCAATTTCGCCTTCGCGTGTCAGCAGCTCAACCGTGCCCATCTCGCGCATGTACATGCGCACGGGGTCGGTGGTGCGGCCGAACTCGCTGTCCACGGTGGAGAGAGCCGCCTCGGCGGCTTCTTCAGCTTCTTCTTCGGTGGAGCCGGCCGGGGCGTTGGCGGTGATCAGCAGGGTTTCAGCATCAGGCGTCTGCTCGTACACGGCCACGCCGAGGTCGTTCAGGGTGACGATGACCGCGTCCAGCGTTTCGGCGTCGATCAGCTTGTCGGGAAGGTGATCGGAAATTTCGCCGTGGGTCAGGTAACCGCGCGTTTTGCCGAGCTTGATCAGCGCCTTCAGGCGTGCACGGCGCTTGGCCATGTCTTCTTCGGACAGGACGGTTTCGTCCAGGCCGAATTCTTTCATCAATGCGCGTTCTTTCGCCTTGCTGATCTTCATGCGCAGCGGTTTGACCTTTTCAGTCGTCTCCGCAACCGGCTCGCCAACCAGATCGTCCTCGATGTCGGACATGTCTTCGTCGCCTTCACCCTTGATGACCACCTTGGGCTTGCGGCCGCGCTTGGCGCCGCCGGCTTCCACCGCGGCAGCGGGGTTTTTCGGCGGGCGGCCGGGTTTTTTCTTGACAGGCACGTCGGCCACAGCGGCGGTCGCGGTGACCTTCAGCTCAGCTTCTTTTTTGGCAGCAGGTTTGGCAGTTTTGGCGGGGGAGGCGGAAGACTTGGTCGGCACAGGGGGCACTTTCTTGACAGGCTTTTCAGATTTCGGGGGAGCTTTGGACGCAGCGGCTTTTTTGCCTGGAACTGGTTTGGATATGGCGGTTTTTCGGGGTTTTTCAAGCTTGCTGGCGGCCTTCTTGACGGGCGGTCGGGCTGCAGGCTTGGCTGCGGCTTTGGACTTGGGCACGGCTTTGACGGACTTGCTGGACTTTTGAGCAGGCATGGCGAACTCCCGATGTAAAACTTCCTTCAACAGACTGGGTTCCCGGCACCTGACGGGGGTCAGGACACAGGCACAAAAAATGCCCGCGCCGGATGGCTGGGCATTCAGGAGACTGCCGGATTTGAGAGTTATCTCAAGCCCGACAGGCTCCACGGCAAGTTGTTTGGGCGAACATTTGGTGTGCAGTCCTTGCGGGGAAGTTGCCCTTCAACCTGTGAGGTCCCGTTCTTGCGGGGGGCGGGTGCCGGAGGTGCTGCTGTCGCGCTTGCCGTAGCGGAAAATCGGATTATACCCTGTTGCCTAATTTTTGGGCAATAAAAATGCGAAATTTCAGCTTGTTTTCAGAAGGGCTGAAAGCTCTTCATAACGTTGCCTGGCCGCAGGGTCGGCCATGACCCGGGGCAGCAAATCGACCATTTCCTGCTGGCGCTTGAGCTTGAGGAGCTGGTCCAGAATGCTGCGGATCTCGGCCCAATCGTCCTCAATACCTTCATGTATCTGCGAAATTTGGTCAACGGCGTGTTTTTCGTGCGGGTGCTCGCGCAGGGCCTCGCGCAGGGCCGCCCAGGGTTGGGGGCCGTGTTCATGCAGCTGGCTCTCCAGCCAGACGAACAGGGGCCCGTGGGGGGCAGGCAATTCTGAAAGCAGCACGTGTTCCTCGCCGCTGAGCTTGTCCCAGCTTTGGGGGTCGGTCAGCATCAGTCGCAGCACACGGTCTTCGCGGCTGGCCGGCAGCACCCGCCCGGCGATGCGGCGGGCGGGACGGCTGCGGGAGGCAGAAGACGATGGGAAGGAGGACGGACCTGCCAGGGCGGGCAGCGAAGCGGCGTAAGCGCTTTCGTCATGCAGATCGGCAAAATTGCCGTGGAAATCCTCAAAATGCGGCGCTGCGCCTGAAACTTCAGATGTTTTTGGCCGTTGGCCCTTTCCGGACGGGCGCGAGCTGCTATTGTTTTTGTAGCTCCCTGAGGCCGGTTGCCAGATCTGCAGCAACTCGCGGCTGTCGATCAGCACCTGGTCGGCGATTTCGGCCAGCAATTGGCGCTTGAGCGTGCCGTCGGGCAGCAGGCTCCAAAGCGGGCGCGCATTGCTGGCCATGTGGGCCCGGCCTTCGGCGGTGTCCAGGTCGCAGCCTTCGGCGGCGGCTTCGAGCATGAATTTGCTCAGCGGCACGGCCTTGGCGACATAGGCGGCAAAAGCCTCCTGGCCGTGCTCGCGGATGTAGCTGTCAGGGTCATGCTCCTGCGGCAGGAAGAGGAACTTGACGGTGCGCACATCGGTGGCAAAGGGCAGGGCTGCGTCCAGCGCCTTGCGCGCGGCGCGCCGGCCGGCGTTGTCGCCGTCAAAGCTGAAAACCACGGATTCGGTGAAGCGGAACAGCTTTTGCACATGGTCGGCCGTGCAGGCCGTGCCCAGGGTGGCCACGGCGTTGGCAAACCCGAGCTGGGCCAACGCCACCACGTCCATATAGCCTTCGGTAACCAGCGCGTAGCCGTGTTCGCGCAGGGCGGGGCGGGCCTCGAACAGTCCGTAGAGCTCGCGGCCCTTGCTGAACACCGGTGTTTCGGGGGAGTTGAGGTACTTGGGCTTTTCGTCGCCCAGCACACGCCCGCCGAAGCCTATGCATTCGCCCTTGACGTTGCGGATGGGGAACATGATGCGGTCGCGGAAACGGTCGTAACGCTTGGCCTCGCCCTGGGCGTTTTCCTCACCTGGCTCGCCGGTGATGACCAGGCCGCTTTCGACCAGCAGCGGGTCGTTGTAGTCGGGAAACACGCTGGCCAGCGCGCGCCAGCCTTCGGGGGCGTAGCCCAGGCCAAAGGTTTTGGCAATTTCGCCGGACAGGCCGCGGCCCTTGAGGTACTCAACGGCCCGCGGCGCGTTGCGCAGGTGCTTGATGTAGGCGTTACCGGCTTTCTCAAGCACGCTGGTCAGCGTGGCCTGCTGCTCACGCATCTGGGCGGCGCGGGCCCTGTCCTGCGGCGAGACGTCGTCTTCCGGCACCTGCAGGCCGTATTGCTGCGACAGGTCTTTCACCGCCTCGATAAACGTCATGCCGCCGTATTCGGTCATGAACTTGATGGCGTCGCCGCTGACACCACAGCCGAAGCAGTGATAGAACTGCTTGCTCGGGCTGACGGAAAAAGAGGGTGATTTTTCCCCGTGGAAGGGGCACAGGCCCATGAAATTGGCGCCACCCTTCTTGAGCTGCACGTGGCGGCCGACGATATCGACGATATCGGCCCGCGCAAGCAGCTCCTGGATGAATGATGAGGGAATGGCCACGGCTGTATTGTGCCCCGGGAGGCTGGGGCCATGCCCCGCGCACGTTGTTGCAAGACTGTCAGCCTTCGGCGCCGCTGCGGGGCTACCATGGCCGGCCAACCGGCGAAGCCGGCGACCTGTCCGGAGGAGACATTCATGCCCAGCATTTTTGACCAGGACCTGCCTCGTACCGAGGCCAACCACGCGGCACTTTCGCCGCTGTCGTTCATTGAACGCGCTGCCGAGGTTTACCCCGGCCGGCCGGCGGTGGTGCACGGCAGCCTGCGCCGGAGTTGGTCAGAGCTTTTCACGCGTTGCCGGCAACTGGCCAGCGCGTTGCAGCGCAGCGGCATAGGCAAGGGCGACACGGTGGCGGTGATGCTGCCCAACACGCCGCCCATGGTGGAGGCGCATTTCGGCATTCCGGTGACGGGCGCGGTGCTCAATGCGCTGAACACCCGGCTGGACGCCGAGACCATTGCCTTCATGCTGGACCACGGCGAAGCCAAGGTGCTGATCGTGGACCCGGAGTTTGCCGCGGTCATGAAAAAGGCGCTGGCCCTGCGCAAGGCCACCACGCCGCTGCTGGTGATTGACGTGCAGGACGCGCAGTACACCGGGCCGGTGGAACGTTTGGGCAGCATCTTCTACGACGAGTTTGTCGCCGGCGGTGATGCATCTTTCGAATGGCGCCTGCCTGCCGACGAGTGGGACGCGATTGCGTTGAACTACACCAGTGGTACTACCGGCAACCCCAAGGGCGTGGTGTATCACCACCGCGGCGCAGCCATCAACGCGATCAGCAACATTCTGGAATGGGACCTGCCCAAACACCCGGTGTACCTGTGGACGCTGCCGATGTTTCACTGTAACGGCTGGTGTTTTCCGTGGACGGTGGCGGCGCGTGCCGGCGTCAACGTCTGCCTGCGCAAGGTGGAGGCGGGCGCCATTCTGAATGCGATCAGGGACCACGGCGTTACCCACTACTGCGGTGCGCCCATCGTGCACGGCATGTTGGTCAACGCGCCTGATGAAATGAAAGCAGGTCTGCCGCGCGGCGTCAAGGCCATGGTGGCAGGCGCTGCGCCGCCGGCCTCGATGATCGAAGGCATGGAGCGCCTGGGGTTCGACCTGATTCATGTCTACGGCCTGACCGAAACGTATGGCCCGGCCACTGTGTGCGCCAAGGACGAGGCCTGGGGCGAGCTGGACATTGGCGAACGCGCCCGCCTGAATGCGCGCCAGGGCGTGCGCTACCACCTGCAGCGTGACGCCCGGGTGATCAACCCCGAAACCATGCGGCCGGTGCCGCAAGACGGTGAGACCATGGGCGAGATCATGTTCCGCGGCAACATCACGATGAAGGGTTACCTGAAGAACCCCAAAGCTACCGAAGAAACGTTTGCCGGCGGCTGGTTCCATACTGGCGATCTGGCGGTGATGTACCCCGACGGCTACATCAAGATCAAGGACCGCAGCAAGGACGTCATCATTTCCGGTGGCGAAAATATTTCGTCCATCGAAGTGGAAGACGTGCTCTACCGCCACCCCGACGTGCTGGCTGCAGCCGTGGTGGCCAAGCCTGACGAGCGCTGGGGTGAAACTCCGTGTGCCTTCGTCGAGCTGAAATCTGGCGCGACGACGACGGCGGCCGATATCGTGGCGCATTGCAAAAAGCACCTGGCGGGCTTCAAGGTGCCCAAGGCCGTGGTGTTTGGAGAGTTGCCGAAAACCGCCACCGGCAAGATCCAGAAATTCGAGCTGCGCAAGCAGGCCGGATCTGCCGCGGCCATTGACGTGTGAGGGCTCCGCGAGAGGATTTGCTATGATAAATATAGCTACTGGCGCCCGTAAGATAAGGGCCTGAGGCAGTTTTTATTGTAGAAAAGGCCGCCCATGACCCCCGGACCCCAAGCTGCCTATGTGTTTCGCCACCCCGGCGCCTTCGCCTTGCGGGTGTTGCTGGGCTTTCGCGCCAACCAGGGCCTGCTGCTGGCCGGTGCCGTGGCTTACTACGCCTTGCTGTCCATCGTGCCGCTGCTGATCCTGATGGCGATTGCGCTGTCGCATGTGATTGACCAGTCGGCCTTGCTGGAGGCGTTGGGCCGATACATCGGCTGGCTGGCCCCGGGGCAGTCCGAGTTCATTGTTGCCGAGCTTGCCAACTTTCTGGCGCACCGTGAAGTGGTGGGCTGGCTGCTGCTGGTGACCATGCTGTTCTTCAGTTCGCTGGCGTTCACCGTGCTTGAAAACGCGATGTCGGTGATCTTCCTGCATCGCGTCGCGATACGCAGGCGGCACTTCGTGGTTTCTGCGCTGCTTCCTTACGCCTACATCCTGTGCCTGGGCATCGGCCTGCTGATGGTGACATTGGTCTCTGGCAGCTTTGAGGCCCTGGGCGACAAGAGTATGGAGTTTCTCGGCTACAGCTGGTCGCTCAGCGGTTTTTCAGGCGTGCTGCTTTACCTGTTGGGTCTGGTGGGTGAAATCTTGCTGCTGACTTCGGTGTACATGGTGATGCCCGTCGGCAAGCTGTCGCTGCGCCACGCGCTGATAGGCGGCGTCACCGCCGCGCTGCTGTGGGAGGTGATGCGCCATCTGCTGGTCTGGTACTTTGGCACGCTGTCGCAGGTGGGCCTGGTGTACGGCTCGCTGACGACGGCGATCGTGGTGCTGCTGAGCCTGGAGCTGGCCGCCACGCTGCTCCTGTTGGGTGCGCAGGTGATCTCGGAATACGAGCGCATCGGCACGGCAAAGCAGGACGCGCCGGCCGAGCCGATGCGGACGGACTAGCCAGAGCGCAGTGCAGTCCCGCCGGACCTATCGGCGCGTGAGTCAAGCTTAGGAAGGCCGGCCTGGTTCGGATGTGCGAAAAGGCACCGTTTTGTGCAAACACCCGCGGCAAAGGCGGGGCATGCGCGGATTCATGGGGGTCTCCCCGGTTCAGGCCAGGCTGCGCAGATCGCGCAAGTGCTCCGGCACGCTGAAGCGCACCTCACCGCCCCAGGCCTCGTCGATCAGCGCGCTGAAGAAGAGGCGCGACAGGCGTGCGTGGGCCTGTCTGTCGGGCGCGGCGGCGTTCCAGAAGCGATGCCAGAGGACCGGTAACTTCAGGATCAACCAGTCGAGCAACGCGTGGCCTGCCACCGGCGCCACGCCCACACGGGCCGCGCCTTCCTCGCCCAGCAGGCGCAGCAGATACACGCGCGGCGCCAGGCCCAGCCCCAGCAGGCGCAATGGCCAGGGCAGCAGGCCGCGCATCATGTCCAGGTCGGCGCTCGTCAACAGCACGCCATCGGGGTTTTGGGCCGCCGTGCTGAGCTCGGGCTGGAAGGCGTTGCAGAAATCACGTCCCTCCTGCAGGGTGGCCGGCATCCACTCGGGGCGAATGCCCTGCATCTGGCCGTACATGCGCCAGAGGTAGAAGTAGTCTTCGGCATCCGCCTCGGACAACTGCACGCCAAGCTCGGCCAGGCCGTCGATCACATGCACCGAGAACGTCATGATGGTGAAAGTCAGGTCGAGCTGACTCACCGGAACACCGAACTGCGCCTCGAAGCCGGGCAAGCGGCGCCGCACGACCTGTCGGACCCCCGCGTGCAGCAACCGCATTTTCTGCGCAGTGACCACGGCGCGCGCGCCGGGAGCGAAAGCCCCGGGCTGGGCGATGTTGACCAGCATCTGCAGCACGCCCAGGGCGCGCTTGTACGGGCGCCGCTCCAGGTTGTGCGTCAGGTGCAGGACATGGGACAGGCGCGGCGCGGCATAGCCGCTGGGCAGGCTCTTGAGCAGCAGCGCCAGGGCGCACAGCATCGCGTTGTCCATCATCACCAGCGCGCCCCGCTCGATGCGCGCCAGGTCCAGGCCGGCCGGCAGGTCGCGCGTGGCGGCGACAAAATCGAGCAGCTCGGGCGGCGCGTCGGCCGGAATTTGCGCGTCGTCAGCGGCGAAGGAACGGAAAACGGCGCTGATGCGCGAAACCTCGCCCTGCAGCGCGGAGGCCTGCTCCAGCGTGCGGTCGGCCGCCTCGTCGCCGCAACGGCGCATGGCTTCCAGAAGTTCGGGGGTCCATTCACGCATAGTGCGTACCTCGCTTGGTTTCAACGGCAGGAAAACTGGATCATGGCACCGGCGCAAGGGCCGACCAGCCGCCAGGCGATCACTACGGAAGGGATCATCCACAGGCCTGCCAGCACGCCCAGGCCGATGCTCCACGGCCAGCTGTGCGCCACCGCCTGCCGGTGGATCCACACCAGCGGCAGCGAGAGCAGGAATTCGGAGACGATGATGTACAGCGGCGCGTTCAGGATCATCGGCGTGTTCACGTACGACCAGTAGAGCGCGTCGTGCGCCAGGTGCTCGTACAACGGGATGCTGCTGCCGCCCAGCAGCGCGCACAGCAAGGTGGCGCGGGCGGTCGACATGCGTTGCGACAACCAGCCGCCGATGACGCCGATCTGGGCCAGCACGATGGTCCAGGCGAACGGCATATACAGCGGCGAATCCCACACCATCGGCTCGTCCCTGGGGTACAGCAGCGTTCGGGTGTTGGCGACCAGCCAGGCGTCGGTGGCGATCTCCAGCCAGCCGGCCACGAAGCCGATGACGAGCCAGCGTGCCAGCACGGGGTCGCGCCGGTATGCAGTCCAGGCCACCATCACGGCGAAGCTGAACGCCGTGCTGGCCAACGCAAAGCGCGGCCCGGCGTGCGTCAGCGCGCCATAGATATTGCTGGCGACCACCAGCGCCATGGCGGCGATGACGAACCGGATGCGGGTGCTGTCTTCATTCTTCATGTGGGGTTTCCAGGGTCTTGGTCGATACGCTCCAGGCTGGCGACGGCGCGGTCGCGCCAGGCCTGGGCGCCCATCTGTTCTGCGCTGGCGACGGCGGCGCGCAGGCATTCCAGCGCACGAGTGCGTTCGCCCAGGCCGGCCAGCGCCATGCCGCGCAGCCGGTGCAGTTCGGGCACCCAGCAGCGTTCGCCGGTGGCGGCGATGTCCAGGCCCGCGTCAGCCGCCTCCAACGCACGGACTGTGTCGCCGGCTGCGAGCCAGGCATCGGCCAGCAGCGCGCTGAACAGCGGGCGCAAGTTGCGCGCACCGGTAGCGCACCAGGCATCGAAGCCCCGCTGCATCTGCTCGATACCGGGCGCCGCCGGCCCTTCCCGGGCCGCGCCCCAGCCCTGTAGCACCGAGCCCATCACCTGCCAGGCGCTGAAAGCCTGTTCCTGGGCGATGGCGATGGCCTGGGCGGCCGACGCGCGCGCGCTGGTGGTGTCACCCTCCAGCACCGCCAGCAGCGCGTCGCCGCACCACAGGAAAGCCGCGTCATACTGGGCCAGTGCTGGCGCCATGCTGCGCAGGCGCGCCGCGCCGGCGTGGGCGGCGGCCGTGTCGCCCATCAGCCAGCATGCCAGCATGTCGAAGGCATGGCACATCACGCCCGGGTCGGTCATGGCGCGCACGCTGCGGGCGGCATGCTGCGGCGTGCTGTACAGCGCGATTCCCTTCGCGAACTCGACGCGCGCCGGACCCAGGTCGCCTTGGTAGAACAATGTCATGCCCGCAGTGGTGGCCGCCACCAGGCTGGGCATGGGCTGCGACGCCTGCCGGGCCAAGGCGCCGAGCTGGCCGCTGACGGTGCGCGCCTCATCGAAGCGGCCGCGCATCAGTTCATAGCCCCACAGGCCCCACAGGGGCACCAGCAGCTTGGGCGCGTTGCCGATGCTTTCGCACAACCGCCTGGCACGCATGTAGGCCTGCTCGACCCGCGAGTCCAGCACGCTATGCACGGCCATCAGGGCCGGAGCGAGTACCAGCTGGAGCTCCAGCTCCAGCGCCAGGGAGGCTTCGTCCGTGCGCGCATCGCCTAGCAGCGCCAGCGCGCGGCGGGCATGGGCGGCTGCTTCCATGCAGGCCGAACTGGACAGCGCGATCTGGCCGGCGCGCAGGAAGTGACCTGCCGCCGCCTGCACCTGGCCCGCCTCGGCATAGTGGTGAGCCAGCACTTCAGGCTGGTGTTCGCCGGCGGCGGCGTCTTCGGCCAGCAAGGCCTGCGCAACGCGCAAATGGCAAGCCTGGCGCGCGCTGCGCAGCAGGGAGGTATAGGCCGCGTCCTGCAGCAGCGCGTGGCGGAACGCGAAGGCCTCGCCGCCGTCCCCGGCCACCGGCCTGAGCAGGTGCGCCTCGACGCTGCATTGCAGCGCCAGCGCCAGCATCTCGTCGACCAGTCCGCACACGGCGCGCAGGCGTTCCTGCCCGAAATGGCGACCGATCACCGCGGCCTGCTGCAGCACCTGCTTGGCGGTCAGCCCTAGGCGGTCCAGCCGCGCCAGCGTCTGTTCATGCAGCGTCGCCGGGATCTCGTCGCCCCCGGCCTCCAGGACCGAACGGGTGAACTCCTCGACGAACAGGGGGTTGCCTTCGGAGCGCGCGACGATACGGGCCACGGCCTCATCAGCCAAGCCCCGCGCAGGGTCCAGCGCGCGCACCATCTCGGCCGCTTCGCCGGGCGTGCAGGGCTCCAGCGTGAGTTGCTGCACCCGGCCGCTGTCCGGCCAGGGGGCCCGGAACTCGCCGCGCGCGGTCAGCAGCAGCATCAGCCCTCGGCCGAGGTCGCGCTGCAACAGGCGGCCCAACCATTCCAGCGTAGAGGGATCGGACCAATGCAGGTCTTCGACAATCAGCAAGGTAGGCCGTTGCGACGCCACCGCGCTCACCACCCTGCTGGCCGCGCTGAAAGTGCGTTCACGTAACGCCCGAGCGCTCAGCGGCGGCGCCGACGGGTCGGGCGGCAATTCGATTGCCAGCATCCCGGCCAGTGCTGCCAGCGCGGCCGGATCGGTGATGCCCACGCTTGCCAGCGTCGAGGCCAGCGCGGCGATGCGGGCCTCATGGCTGTCGGTGGACGCGGCCCCGATGACGCGGACCAGCAACTGGGCCAGGGGGGCGAAAGGCGTGTTGACGCCATGGGCCGAGCAGCGCACCAGCCAGACATTGCTGCCGTTGCCGGCCACATGCGCCCGCAGCTCGCGCGCCAGGCGCGACTTTCCGATGCCCGGGTCGCCGACCAGCAGCAGGCAGTTGCCAGCCTGCGTTGAAGCCGCGCGCCACTGCCCGCGCAACAGGTCCAGTTCGCGGGCACGGCCAAGCAGAGGGGCCTGCCCAACCGCGGCAGGATCGTCGTCACCATCGGTCTGCAGCGGGCCAATGACCTTGTACAGCCGGATCGGTGCCGCAATCCCCTTGAGGCTCTGGCCGCCCAGATCCAGGCAGCGAAACTTCGACTTCACGGCACCCTGCGTGGCCGCGGTGACCAGTACACCGTTGGCTGGGGCCAGCGCCTGCAGGCGGGCGGCGATGTTGGGGGTATCCCCCAGCGCAAGGTATTCGCGCTGGCTGCCGCTGCCCACGTCGCCCATGACCACCGGCCCAGTGTGCAGACCCACCCGCACCTGCAGTGCCGGGTGGCCTTGCCGCACGGGCAGTGCACCGACGGCCGCCACCAGGTCCAGCGCAGCCTGCACGGCGCGGGCCGCGTCGTCCTCGCCAGCCAACGGGTAGCCGAAATAGGCCACTATGCCGTCGCCCAGGTGCTGCGCAATGTGCCCCTGGCGCCTGCGGATCGCGTCGCCCGCCGCCAGTTGGTAGGCGCCCAGCAGGGTGTGCCAGTCCTCGAGGTCAAGCTGGCTGGCCAGTCCAACCGAGCCGACCAGGTCGCAGAACATGATGGTGAGGCGCCTGAACTCGGGCGCCACGGCCACAGTGACCGACGCCCCGCACTGGTTGCAGAAGCGGGCGGTGTCCGGGTTTTCGTGGTGGCAGTTGGCGCAGCGCATCGGAATGCCCATAGTGTCGCACTTCCTGGTTGCCGGCACGCCCAGAACGAGTAAGGCAGGATTCCCATCACGGTGAACGCGGTGATGGATGAGCCCACCAGACCAGCCACCGAGCCGCTCAAATAAAAGACGGCGGCGGCGTTGCGCTTTTGCAGGGCCAGCAAGCCAGGAGCCAAGGCGGTCACTCCGAATACAACGACCCACGCGATCGCACTGAAGACAACCGCCCGATTGCCAGGCTGTGGCGGCAGTTGCTCAGTTCTTCTGGAGAACGCTTACGCGTCGTAGCTTGCCCGCTCCACCATCCGTTCGAGCGTGTACACGTCGCTGATCAGCAGTCCTTCTGGATGTTTTATGAGTAGGCCCCGCTTCGCCAGCAAGGACATTTCGCGCGTCACTTGCTCGCGGGTCGTGCTCACTCGCGCAGCGATGGTGGCGTGCTGGCCAGCGCGAAACGCCGGCCAGCCCGATATGCTATTAAAAAAGTAGCTGCTTGCGCCCGTGGAATAAGGGCGAAAGCCACTTTTTACTCTCAGTCTCCCATCACCACGCCTTCGCGGCGTGGATCGGCGCCGCCTAGCCACAGGGGTGTGCCGTGCGCCTGGCCGCGTGTGATGGCTTGCAGGCCGCTGGTCATGTTCATCTCGCGGACCTCGGCGCCGCGGGCTTTCAATGCTTCCACCGTGGCGGGCGCAAAGCGCTTTTCTTCAAGCAGTGACGGGCCGTTGAGCGAGCCGAAATTGGGCAGGTTGATGGCCTGCTGCGGCATCATTCCCCAGTTGAGCACGCCGTAGATCGTCTTGGCGGTGTAGTGGATGATCAGCGCGCCGCCGGGGCTGCCGCCGCTCATCACCAGCTGGCCGGTGGCCTTGTCGAACACCAGTGTCGGCGCCATCGACGAACGCGGGCGCTTGTTGGGCTGCACGCGGTTGGCGACCGGCTTGCCTTCGGCATCGGTGGGCGCAAAGCTGAAGTCGGTCAGCTCGTTGTTCAGCAGAAAGCCCCTGACCATCTGGCGCGCGCCAAACGCGTCTTCAATCGTGGTGGTCATGGCAATGGCGTTTCCGTAGGCATCAACAATGCTGATGTGCGAGGTGCCGTATTCGGGCTGGTCGGGCATGGGCGCGTAGGCGCTTTTCATGCCGCCGGGCAGGCCGGGCTTGGCGACCTTCATGCTCTGTCCGCCGGGCTGGGCAGCAATGAGTTTCGCGCGGTCAGCCAGGTAGGCAGGGTCCAGCAGGCTCATCCAGTTGCCGCCCGGGGCCTGCACAAAGTCAGGGTCGCCCAGGTACTGCGCGCGGTCGGCAAAAGCCAGGCGCGAGGCCTCGGTGTACAGATGCAGCCAGTCTGCGGAAGGTGTGGGTCCGGGAACGCCCGCAACACCGCTGGTGCCCGTCACCAAAGGCTGGCTGGCGGCGGCGGTGTTGCCCAGAATGCCGAGAATCTGGCCGACGGCGATGGCGCCGGAGCTTGGCGGGGGCATGCCGCAGATACGGTAGTCGCGTGTCTGGGCGCGGTAGTCGTGGCAGATCGGTTCGCGCTTTTTGACCTGGTAGCCAGCCATGTCGGCCATGCTCAGCTTGCCGGGATTGGTGGGATGGCCCTGTACCTTGGCAACGATGGCCTGGGCCACGTCGCCTTCGAGCAGGCCTTTGGAGCCGGAGGATGCGATTTTCTTCAGCACATCAGCGAGGGGCTGATTGCGCAGCGTGGCACCTACGTCGTGCGGATCACCGTTGGGTTTGTAGAAGTAGGCCGCGGCGACCGGGTCTTTTTTCAGGTGCTGCTCGGTCTTCAGCAGGGTATTCAGCCGCGCGCTAACCTTGAAGCCGCCTTCGGCCAGGGTGATGGCAGGAACAAACAGCTGTGCCCACGGCAGGCGGCCGTATTGCTTGTGCGCGACCTCCAGCATGCGGACGGTGCCAGGCACGCCGACCGAACGGCCACCGACCACTCCGTCGATGAAGGCCAGGGGTTTGCCGTCTGCGCCAATGAAAAGCTTTTCATCAACGGCCGCCGGTGCGGTTTCACGGCCGTCAAAGGCTTCGACCTTGCTTCCGCTGGAATGCAGCATGAATGCGCCGCCGCCAATGCCGCTCGATTGCGGCTCGACCAGTGTCAGCACCATTTGCACGGCAATGGCGGCGTCAATCGCGGAGCCGCCGGCTTTGAGCACCTGGTAGCCCGCATCGGTGGCCAGCGGGTTGGCCGCGGCGACGGCAAATTTGGTGGTGGCCCAGCCCGGCTTTTCGGTGTAGCCGGAAGCGCCCTCGGGCTGCTGGGGCACGCTGTAGGCAAAAGGCGGTGCCGATGCGCAACCGGCGGCCAACAGGGCGGCAGCTAGTGTGGTGGCAAGAAGAGGGGTCTGGAAAGCGGGGCGCGTGCGCGCGAGAACATTGTTTTTCATGGCTTCTCCGGGGGGTGGGTGAGGTGCCATGGTAAACCCAAGCTCCGCAGTGCGCAGCGCGGGCATGCCCGGGGGGTGCGTTGATTTTTGTAAGTAGCTGAAAAAACGGCCGATTGACTTTCTTGTGAGTCAATCGGCCGTTAGCCCTTTGGAAATATGGGCTAGCTGCTACCAAATAAGTAGCAATGGAGGTGGCAAGGCTTAGCGAGGTGCCAGTCGGATCGCGCCGTCCAGGCGGATCACTTCTCCGTTGAGCATGTCGTTTTCAAAGATGTGCTGCGCCAGCTTGGCGTAGTCCTGCGGTGTGCCCAGGCGGCTGGGGAAGGGCACGGAGGCGGCCAGCGAGTCCTGCACTTCCTGGGGCATGCCGAACATCATGGGCGTGCCGAAAATGCCCGGCGCAATCGTCATGTTGCGGATGCCGTTGCGAGCGAGGTCGCGGGCAATCGGCAAAGTCATGCCGACGATGCCGCCTTTGGAGGCGCTGTAGGCGGCCTGGCCGATCTGGCCGTCGTAGGCTGCCACGGAGGCGGTGGAGATCATCACGCCGCGTTCGCCGGTGGCCTCGGGCTCGTTCTTGCACATGGCATCGGCCGCCAGGCGGATCATGTTGAAGCTGCCGACCAGGTTAACGGTGATGGTCTTGTTGAACACGCCGAGGTTGTGCGCGCCGTTTTTGCCGACGGTTTTCTCGGCCGGCGCAATGCCGGCGCAGTTGACCAGACCCATGAGCTTGCCCATGGAGACAGCCTTGGCGACCACGGCCTGACCGTCGGCTTCCTGGCTGACATCGCATTTGACAAAAGCACCGCCGATGTCCTTGGCAATGGTTTCGCCTTTTTCAACCTGCATGTCGGCAATGACCACCTTGCCGCCCTTGGCCGCCAGCATGCGTGCCGTGCCTTCGCCGAGGCCCGATGCGCCGCCGGTGACGATGAATACTTTGCCTGCGATGTCCATGAAAATTCCTTGGGAAGATGAAGAAGAGGGGGATGTTGCGGAGTTGACGTGAACGTCAACGTCAACTCCGATTATCGGGCATAAAAAAAGCCCAACCATCGTTCAACGGTCGGGCTTTTTCGATGAGCGCTGCTCTCTTTTCAAGCAGGGGCCCCGGGTCCGGCTCTGCCGGCCTGCAGGCGCAGCGCCCCTTTATTCCGTGCAAGGGGCAGCGAGCTGCCGCAGGCTCGAAGCGAGCGAACGTGGGGGCGTTATTTGTAGCCGACCCGGTCCAGCATCTGCTGCACCTTGACCTGGTTGCCGCCAATCACGCTGATCGGGATGGTTTCAGACTTGAAGCTGCCGCCTGTCATGGCTTGCAGCGCGGGGTTGCTGACCTTCACGCTAGCCACCGCGGGCCACTCGTTGTTGCCGTTGGCAAAGTAGTTCTGCGCGTCGGGGCTGGCAAGGTATTCCATGAACTTGACCGCGTTGGCACTGTTCTTGGCATTTTTGGCGACGGCTGCGCCTGCGATGTTCACATGCGTGCCCCAGGACTGCTGGTTGGGGAACACCACTCCGACCTTGTCTGCGATGGCTTTGTCTTCTGGCGTGGACGATCGCATGATGCGGGCGAGGTAGTAGGTGTTGGTGATGGCAATGCCGCATTCACCGCTGGCTACGCCTTTGATCTGGTCGGTGTCGCCGCCCTTGGGTGGGCGGGCCATGTTGGCCACCATGCCCTTGAGCCACTCTTCGGCTTTGGCTTCGCCGACGTGCTCGGTGACCGCGCCGAACAGCGACAGGTTGTAGGGGTGGGTGCCCGAGCGTGTGCACAGCAGGCCCTTGTTCTTCGGATCGCCCAGCTCTTCGTAGGTGTCGACGTCGGCCTTCTTGACCTTGATCTTGTCATAAACGATGACGCGCGCGCGGGTGGAAAAACCAAACCAGGTGGTGCCTTCGGGCGTGGCCTGGGCACGCAGTTGCGCGGGGATGGCCGCTTCCAGGGCCGGCGACTTGATGGGGCGGAACAGGCCGTCGCTGTCGCCTTTGGCCAGGCGGGCGGCGTCGACCAGCAGAATCACGTCGGCGGGCGAGGCCGCGCCTTCGGCTTTCAGGCGCGCAAGAATGCCGGCGTCGTCAGCGTCCACACGATTGATCTTGATGCCCGTGGCCTTGGTGAAATTGCTGTAAAGCGCCTCGTCTGTCTGGTAGTGGCGGGCAGAATAGAGGTTGACAACCTGGTCCTGCGCAAGGACGCCGCCCGCAGAGCCAAGGGAGATGGCAGCGGCTGCAAGGCAGGCCAGAGACGAAGCTTTTTTGTACATGTCTTTAGTTTGTGAAGGTTGGAATGCGATTGAGTTTAATACAAACGCGAATTGTTCTCAATATCTTTGCGTTTTCGATTAGAGGCATTTTTCGGGCAGCGTTGATGCGGCGCAAACTCGCGCTTGTCGGCAGCGCGCTCGGGGTGGCGCTTCTGGCTGGCTGCGCCGGGATCAAAACAGCCCCTGGCGGCGCGGTACCGCCGGTTTTGCCGCCTATTGCCGATACCGGCACGCAGCGGCCGCTGCGCCTGGGGCTGGCGCTGGGTGGCGGCGCGGCGCGTGGTTTTGCCCATGTGGGTGTCATCGCGGTGCTGGAAGAGGCCGGACTCAAACCTTCGGTGGTGGTGGGCACTTCGGCTGGCAGTCTGGTGGCGGCGCTTTACGCCAGCGGAAAAACCAGCGCCCAGCTGCAGCAGACGGCCCTGAACATGGAGGAAGTGGCCATCACCGACTGGATGCTGCCCATCTTTGGCCGTGGCATGTTTCGCGGCGAGGCGCTGGGCCGGTATGTGAACGAGCTGGTCGCGGGGCGGCTTATCGAAAACATGGCGATCCCGCTGGGCATTGTGGCGACCGACCTGAACAGTGGCCGGGCGGTGCTGTTCCAGCGGGGGGACACGGGCACGGCGGTGCGGGCGTCCAGCGCGGTGCCGGCGGTGTTTGTGCCGGTCAAGATCAATGGGCGCGAGTATGTGGACGGCGGCTTGGTATCGCCTGTGCCGGTGCGTTTCGCGCGCCAGATGGGTGCCGACGTTGTGGTGGCGGTCGATATCTCCAGCCCGCCAGAGGCCAACCCGGCCGATGGCACGCTGCAGATCCTGCTGCAGACCTTTGCCATCATGGGCAAAAGCATCAACCAGTACGAGCTCAAGGATGCTGATGTGGTGGTGCAGCCCTCGCAACTGGGCCTTAAAAGTGCCGACTTTTCAGCCCGCCAGCGCGCCATTGATGCGGGCAGGGCGGCGATGCTGGCTGCGCTTCCGGCGTTGCGGGCGAAGATGGAGTCCATACGGGCGGCCGCTCGCTGACACTCTGTTTTTGATAGCTGTCTCGCCCCATTCCACAAGGGCGTAAGCCATTTTTGACGCAAAAAAAAGCCTGATTTTGCAATCAGGCTTTAAGGGGTCCGTGAAACTGGATTTCTGGAAGGACCCGAGGAGACAACTGGCTGGAGCGGGGCTCCAATGGTTGAATTATCGGAGCCACACCCCTGATTGGGTAGAGCCGGCACTCCAGAGGAAAACTTTGCAGCTTCCCGTTTGCCAGGCTCTGGCTTGAATCAGCTGGCGGTCAGGCCGGCAAATTCAAGCCCTGGGCATTAACGCTTTTTCGAAGCTGTCTTCGAAGCGTTCACGGCAGTCGCGGTCACTGCGGTGATGTTGGCTTCGGCCATGTCGCTGGCTTGCTTGACGGCTTTCTGGACCGACTCGAAAGCGTTGTTGGCAGCGGCGACGGCGCTTTTCATGACGGCAACAGCGGTTTCGGAACCGGCTGGTGCGTTTTTGGCGGCGCTGTCAACCAGGCCCATGAACTTGGCTTGGACTTCAGCAGCCTGGCCTTCAAATGCCTTGCCGACTTCAGCACCGGTACCGGTGGCGATGTCGTACAGGTGACGGCTGTAAGCGGCTGTTTTTTCAGCCAGGGGCTGCATCAGGCTCGCTTGCAGGGCCAGCAGTTCTTGTGCGTCTTTGGCACCCAGAACGGATTGGGTGTGGTTGGCGGTTTCAGCCAGGGCAGCCTTGGAGGCCTGCACATTCAGTTCAACCAGTTTCTCAACGCCTTCGAAGGCTTTGCTGGTCAGACCAAACAGGGTTTCGACGTTTGCTTTGTGGGAAGCCATAACTTGTTCAGCGGTCAACATATTCAAATCTCCAATATAGGTGGGTTAAAACTCAAGTAGTTGCTCTGCTGGACAATCTGCTGGCCTTCTCTGGCGATTGCTGCACTGCAACATAACTGAAGTATAGGGATAACCCGGGAGATTGCAAGCGCTTTTTGCTGCAGTGCAGCATTTTAGGGTTGAAGCCCTAGGAGCCTTGGCGTGCGACAGCAAGGCCCCCGGACAATCTGGTCAGTAGCGGAGCTGCCCTTCGTTGTCGATGATCGCCATTTCCACATAGGACGAGCCGTTGTGGGATTGCGGCGAGTATTTCGCGACAAACCGCCCGAAACTTATTTCCCCTGCCGCTTCCATGGCCTTGATGAAGGACTCGGTGGTCAATGAACGTCCCGCCCTGCGCAGCCCCTCAACCAGCAGCTTGGCATGCACAAATCCCTCGAATTGCGAGGCGGAGGGCTTGGCGCCCGGTGTTGTTTCGCGGAGCAGTTTCAGGTATTCGGCCACCACGGGGATGGTCGCGTTGCGCAGCGACGGCATGATTTGCGTCAAGACGATCCCGCGCGCCTGTTCTTTAAGCTCGCGGTTGATGACATCCAGGCTCGCCACTGAAAACCCGTAAAAATTAGGTTTGATGGAAGTCTGCTGGACCGCTTTGATGTAGCTGGTGAACGTCGTTCCTGCCGTGCCCAGGATCACGGCCTGTGGCTGAGCCTTCTCGGTGGCGGCGGCAGCAGCAGCAAAGTCCGGCTTGGCTGGATCGATCTTTGTTTCAACCACGAAGGTGATTTTTTCGAGGGTTGCGGCCAGGCGCAATTCGGCGAGAAGGGTTTTGCCAAGTCCGTCGTCTTGGTAGAACACTGCAATGCGCGAAATGCCCATCTGTTTCAACTGCGAAAGAATGCGCCGCGCTTCATTGGCGTAGCTGGCCCGCACGTGGAAGAGGTAGGGATTGAACTTGTCCCTGAACGCTGAAGCCCCCGTCACCGGGCCGAAGGCGATGGTCCGGGTTTCTTCCAGCAGCGGCAGGATGGCACCGGTTTGTGCGGTGCCGGTGCTGTTGTAGATTATGAAGACGTTGTCTTCCTCTATCAGCTTTCGGGTGTTTTCAACGGCGCGTTTGACGTCAAAAGCGTCGTCGAGCGTGACGTAGCTGATCTTGCGGCCATGCACGCCGCCTGCGGCATTGACCGCATCGAAGTACAGCCGTGAGCCCACGCCGTAGTCCTTGGTCTGCGGCCCCAGCGGACCGCTGAGAACGGCCGAGGCGCCGAGCCGGATTTCGATTGGGGTGACGCCCTTGTCACTTGCAAGTGCATGAGCGCCGGTGGTGAGCATCAGTGCAATGAAGATGGAACGAAACATGTTTGTCTCCTTGGGAACGTTTGCCGTGTCTTGGCTGGTGTCTTATCTGTTATCTCTGCTGCCGAATTTCATCTAAGCGTCGTTGCCTGCATGGCTTTTCCCATGACCGCGGTGATCCAGTCCTGACGCCAGACCCTGCGGCAGCACGTCCCGAAACAGGCTGGTGAGCTGCAGCAGCTTTTTGACTGCGCGCTCCTCGCCGTGGACGCTTGCCAGAACTGCCATCAAATCGCCTCGCAGCGCCCACAGGCCTTGCGCATCTTCCGCATGGTGGATGCGCCTTTCGAGCCGGTGTTGCCTGTCACCGCTGCTGCTGCCGTCGTCAAGGGCTGCGAGCATCGAGGAGCGTATTTTTTCAATCGTGACCGCTTGTTCTGCATCCCCGAGCCGGGGTGACTTCAGGCCTTGCGCACGGGCTGTGGGGTTTGGTGTAAGCCAGGACATGGTGTGCACTTTGGTGTGATTGAACGGCGGATCCTGATTGATCAGTGAGTCACGAAGCAGAAAGAGTTCTTTATGGTTATCAAACATAGCTATTTTGTATAACTAAAACAAGAGACCATTCCCTTGTTAACACTTAGGAGTTACCCTTGTAATACCGCCTCAGGTCGGTTTTTCCGCGTTGCGGGTGAAGGACCCGTCTGGCTTATCTGCCTTCGAATTACCTTGCAAGCTTTTTACGCCGACAACTTTGTGCTGCCTCTGCCCCCGGGGAACCGGTTTCCCATGGCCAAGTACCAGCGCCTGCGGGACCGCGTGGCTCGGGAGTTGCCGGAGGTGAGCATGGGTGTGGCACCACGCGCCAGCGACGGTGAACTGGCGCTGGCCCATGCCCCGGCATACATTCAGGCCGTGGCCGACGGAACGCTGGATGCGATGGCGATGCGCGAGATAGGCTTCCCCTGGAGCCCGGAAATGGTCGAGCGCTCGCGCCGCTCGGCCGGTGCGACCATTGCGGCGGCTCGTGCCGCTTTGGGCTTGGGTGGACGAGGGGAGGGCGTGGCCGGCAACATGGCGGGCGGTACCCACCATGCGTCCAAAAACAAGGGTGGGGGTTTTTGCGTCTTCAATGATGCTGCCGTTGCCACCCGCCTCATGCAGGCCGAACATGCGCGCGCGCGCCTGCGGAACGTACCTGCGCTTCAAGTGGCCATCATTGACCTGGACGTGCACCAGGGCAATGGAACAGCCAGCATCTTCAGCACAGACCCCAGCGTTTTCACACTTTCCCTGCATGGGCAGAAAAACTTCCCTTTTCGCAAAGAGGCGAGCAATCTGGATGTGGACCTGCCTGACGGCTGCACTGACGATCCTTACCTGCAGGCGCTGGAACATGCGCTCGACGAACTCGATCGGCGCTTCCAGCCGGGCCTGGTGATTTACCTTGCAGGGGCGGATCCCTTCGAGGGCGACCGGCTGGGGCGGCTCAAGCTGAGTTACGACGGCCTGGAGGCCAGGGACCGGCGCGTCTTTGACTGGGCCTGGCAGCGCCGCATCCCACTGGCCCTTGCGATGGCCGGTGGATATGGAGTCAACATCGACGAGACCGTGCAGGTCCAGATCAATACCTACCGTGTTGCGCTCGAGTACTGGAAACGCTGGAATTCCTGACGGGCGGGCATGAGGGGATAGCTGCTACATTGCCCCAGGGCCGTCACGGCCAGGAACAAGAACAAAACTCAGCAGCACAAGAAAAAGCATGGCGCCTGTCCCCGACGCTCTGGAAAAAAAGCCCGCCGGCCGCGTGCTGGTGCTGGGCGGCACCGGCTTCATCGGCCGCCATGCCGTGGCGGCACTGCATGCCGCAGGGGCGCTGGTCGCGATAGGCAGCCGCCACCCCACGCGCCATGAAAGCGCCTATCCATTTGCTGCCTTGCGGCTTGCGCGTTTCGAGCAGCTGCTGCAGCCAGGCGCATGGGCTGGTCTGCTGGAAGATATCGACGTAGTTGTCAATTGCGTGGGAATCCTGCGCCAGAGGCCGCATGAGTCTTACGACCATGTGCATCACTGCGCGCCCGCTGCTCTGGCCGTGGCCTGTGCGCAAGCCGGCATACGGCTGATCCACACGTCTGCCCTCGGTTTGCATGAGAGCGCCAGGAGTCGTTTTTTGTCCAGCAAGCTGCTTGGTGAGCGCGCCATACGGGCTTCGGCCTGCGACTACAGCCTGGTGCGTCCTTCCCTGCTGGATGGCGAGGGAGGATTCGGCGCCCGCTGGTTGCGCGGCCTGTCGCGCTCCCCGTTTCACTTCATTCCCCGCGGCGCGCGCGGCGGCATTGCCGCGATGACTGCCGACGACCTGGGAAAGGCGTACGCCGCGCTGGCTGTCCTGCCTTCATTGGCCGGGCACCGGGACGTCGAGCTGGGCGGTGTTCATCACTACGGCTACGCCGAGTATTTGCGCGAATTGCGTAGCTGCTACACGGGTTCCAGGGCGCTCCAGCTTCCCTTGCCCGACTGGATGGCTCGCCTGGGCGCGCATCTCTGCGATGCGCTGCATTTTTCGCCGTTTTCTTTCGGTCACTGGATTTTGCTGCAACGGGACAATGTTCCCGTGCCCAACCGGCTGCCCGAACTGCTGGGACGGGCGCCCAGTCCGATCAGGCCGGCAAGCGACCGCGGGCCCGGCACCTTGCGCGCTGGCAAAATAGGGCCTCATGACCTCATCGACACGTCCTCAAGCCGAGCCTCGTAGCGCTTACCGGATCTTTCGCCCCATCGGCACGCGCTGGTCCGATAACGATGTGTATGGCCATGTCAACAACGTCGTGTATTACAGCTGGTTCGATACGGCGGTCAATGGCTACCTGATCGAGTCCGGCGCGATAGACATCCATGACGGCGCTGTGATCGGGCTGGTGATCGAGACGCAGTGCAACTATTTTTCGCCCCTGTCTTTTCCGCAACCCGTGGTCGCGGGGATCCGCGTGGCACACGTGGGCTCGTCCAGCGTGCGTTACGAGGTGGGGCTGTTCGCCGGGCCGGAGAGCGAGGCCCTGAGCGCCGCCAAAGGCCATTTCATTCATGTGTATGTTGACCGGCAGACGCGCCGCCCCGTGCCCCTGCCGCCCCGGCTGTTGACTGTATTGGAGACCCTCAAGTGACCGAAGCCCTGAATGCTGTGGATGCCGCCATCCACAGCCGTATGTCAACGCGCGCATTCCTGCCCAAAGCCGTACCGCGTTCCACTCTTGAGCATCTGCTGGAAATAGCCAGCCGTGCGCCCTCTGGCACCAATACCCAACCGTGGAAGGTGTATGTGTTGCAGGGCGCCAGCCGCGACAGCCTTGCGGACAAGGTTTGTGCAGCCCATGACGCCATCCGCGCCAATCCCGAGCTTGCGGCCGAATACAGGGAAGAGTACGACTACTACCCTGAAAAGTGGGTGTCCCCCTATATCGACCGGCGCCGTGAAAACGGCTGGGGCCTTTACGGCCTGCTCGGTATAGGCAAGGGTGACAAGGACAAGATGCATGCCCAGCACCAGCGCAACTACCGGTTTTTCGATGCACCGGTTGGCCTGATGTTCACGCTGGACCGCGTGATGGGCCGCGGCAGTTTGGTGGACTACGGCATGTTCATGCAAAACATCATGGTGGCTGCCCGCGGCCATGGGCTCCATACCTGTCCGCAGGCGGCCTGGAATGGCTTTGCCAAAATCATCCTGCCGCACGTTGGTGCAGGCGACGACGAAATGCTGGTGTGCGGCATGGCGTTGGGATATGCCGACGAAACAGCCCTGGTCAATACCTTCCGCACGCCGCGCGTGAGCCAGCAGGCCTTCACGACCTGGCTGGAATGAAAGGCCCCCACGGTCGCGCACTTCGTGTCGCTTCCTGCCCCCCGAGGGGGCCGCTGCGCCTGCGGACTGGCGAAGCCAGATCCGCGGCCCCTGCTTGTATGAAGAGGGGGCACGTCTGTCATCGTGCTGGCGCTCTATCGCCTCCTGAACGTGCCTCCGTAGTGCCACTTGCGGGTAAAGTCAGGGGTTCGCGCAAAAGCGCATCTTCCCCCCATTTTTTGAAAGACTTTTATGGCACTGACCACCACCCCCTCTGGCCTCCAATACGAAGACACCGTGCTTGGCACCGGTGCGATTGCAAAAGCTGGCCAGAACGTCCGCGTGCATTACACCGGCTGGCTGTACAACGATGGCGTGCAGGGCGCCAAGTTCGATTCCAGCAAGGACCGTGGTGACCCGTTCCAGTTTTCGCTTGGCGCGGGTCAGGTGATCAAGGGCTGGGACGAAGGCGTGCAGGGCATGTCGGTGGGCGGTACGCGCCGCCTGGTGATTCCGGCCGAACTCGGTTATGGCGCCCGCGGCGCCGGTGGCGTGATTCCGCCGAACGCCACGCTGCTGTTCGAAGTCGATTTTCTGGGTTAAGTATTCTGTGATTCCACGCGGCCCGGGCACTTCCAGAAATTCAGTTTTTTGGGATGAAGTGCAAGGCGCGCGGCGCGGAGGATACCGGAATGCACTTGGGTGCATGAGGATTCCGAGCACCGCGCAACGAAGCAATTCGCCCAAAAAATGGATTTATGGAGGTGCCCGACCATGATCATCACCAGCCTGCTTGACACCGACCTGTACAAGTTCACCATGATGCAGGTGGTGCTGCACCAGTTTCCGGGCGCCCAGGTCGAGTACCGTTTCAAGTGCCGCAACGCCGGTGCATCAGGGGTGAGTGATCTCGCGCCCTATATCCGCGAAATCCGTGAGGAAATTCGCGCGCTGTGCAGCCTGCATTTTCAGGACGCCGAACTGTCTTACCTGCGCGGCATGCGTTTCATCAAAAGCGACTTTGTCGACTTTCTGGGCCTGTTCCGCCTCAACGAAAAATACGTCAGCGTGAAGGCACTGCCTTCCGGTGAAATCGAGGTCGTGATCGAAGGGCCGTGGCTGCACACCATCCTGTTCGAAATTCCGGTGCTGGCCATCATCAATGAGGTTTATTTCCGCAACACGCAGAAGCTCGCCGATGTGATGGAAGGGCGCAAGCGCCTGGACGCCAAGATCGGGCTGCTGAAAGCGGAAGGCCTGGCCACCCTGAAGATTGCCGACTACGGTACGCGCCGCCGCTTTGGCCAGGCCTGGCACGAAGAAGTGCTGCGTACCCTGATTGCGCGCCTGGGCGCCGGTAGCGAGGGGCAGTTCGCCGGGACCAGCAATGTGCTGTTCGCCATGAAGCTGGGTCTGACGCCGCTGGGCACCATGGCCCACGAGTATCTGCAGGCCTGCCAGGCCCTGGGGCCGCGCCTGCGGGACAGCCAGGTGTTTGGCTTCGAGTCCTGGGCCAAGGAGTACCGCGGCGACCTGGGCATTGCGCTTAGCGATGTCTACGGCATGAGCGCTTTCCTGCGCGACTTCGACCTCTATTTCTGCAAGTTGTTCGATGGCGCGCGTCACGACAGCGGTGATCCTTTTGCCTGGGGTGAGCGCCTGATCGAGCACTATCGCAAAAACCGGGTGGACCCCAAAACCAAAACCCTGATCTTCAGTGATGCGCTGACGGTGCCGCGAATCATCGAGCTCTACCAGCAGTTCAGGGGCCGTTGCCAACTGGCCTTCGGGATAGGTACCAACCTGACCAATGACCTGGGGTACGAGCCCCTGCAGATCGTCATCAAGATGGTGCGCTGCAATGGCCAGCCGGTGGCAAAACTCTCGGATACACCCTCCAAGAACATGTGCGATGACGAGAAATACCTGGCCTACCTGCGTCAGGTTTTTGACATTGCCTGACCTGATAATGAGGGGTGAACGGCCGCTACCGGGGCCCGCAATAACAATGGAGACACCATGAAAACTTCACGCTGGGCCGCAGCCGCGACCCTGTTTTTTTTGGCGCCAGGCCTGGCACTGGCCGCCGACTTTGATGGAAGCCGGCTTTCGCCGCTTTGGGGCGTGCCGTTTGCCGGGCTGCTCCTTTCGATCGCTGTCCTGCCGCTGTTGGTGCCGTCGTTCTGGCACCAACATTTTGGCAAGGTGTCCGCAGCCTGGACGCTGGCTTTTTTTCTCCCATTTGCCTTCATGTTCGGCCCTGCGCTTGCCGGGACCAGCCTCGTGCACGCGCTGGCGGCTGAATACATTCCCTTCATCATCCTGCTGACCGCTTTGTTCACGGTGGCGGGCGGCATTTTCATCAGAGGCAATCTGCACGGCAGTCCCATGCTTAATGCGGGTCTGTTGCTCATTGGCGCCGTGCTCGCCAGCTTCATGGGCACCACAGGTGCGTCCATGCTGATGATCCGGCCGCTGATCCGGGCCAACGACAACCGCAAGCATTCCGCCCACATTGTTGTCTTCTTTATTTTCATCGTGTCCAATGCCGGCGGCTCGCTCACGCCCCTGGGGGATCCTCCACTGTTCCTCGGCTTCCTGAAGGGCGTGGATTTCTTCTGGACGGTCAAGCACATTTTTCCGGAAACACTTTTTCTGATCGGTAGCCTGCTGGTCATTTTTTATCTGCTTGACAGCTGGTACTACAAGAAGGAAGGTGTGCAGCCGGTCGACCCGACCCCCGACACACCGCGTCTGGGGTTTGACGGCAGCCTCAACTTTGTGCTGCTGGTCTGTGTGGCCGGCCTGGTGTTGCTCAGTGGCATCTGGAAGTCAACCGTGGCCTTCGATGTTTTTGGTACCGAGGTAGGCTTGCCCGGCCTGGTGCGTGACGCCGGACTGATTGCCATCACCTTCCTGTCCCTGAAGATCACCGCGGACAAGGTTCATGAAGACAACCAGTTCTCCTGGGGACCAATGGCCGAGGTGGCCAAGTTGTTCGCCGGCATTTTCCTGACCATCATCCCGGTGATAGCCATGCTCAAGGCGGGCACCAGTGGGCCTTTCGGTGCCGTGGTTTCTGCCGTGACCCGTCCAGACGGACAGCCAGATCCTGCGATGTACTTCTGGGCTGCGGGTGCCTTGAGCTCCTTCCTGGACAACGCGCCGACTTACCTGGTGTTTTTCAACACCGCAGGGGGGGACCCGGCGGTATTGATGACCACCCTGGCGCCCACGCTGGCCGCCATTTCAGCCGGTGCGGTGTTCATGGGCGCCAACACCTACATCGGCAATGCACCCAACCTCATGGTCAAGGCCATCGCTGAAGACCGTGGCGTGAAGATGCCCAGTTTCTTTGGCTATATGGCATGGTCGGGCGCGGTGCTGATACCCCTGTTTATCCTGATGACCTTCATCTGGTTCCGGTAAATTCATTCAGGCATCGAAAAAACATCCATGAGCAAACCAAAAATTCTCGTCGCCCGTGAGATCTTTCCCGAAATGATTACCTATCTGGAGAGGCACTTTGAAGTTGAAGCCAATCAGCAGGACGAGTCCTGGTCGAAATCGCAGCTGATTGAAAAACTTCAAGGCAAGGACGGTGCGTTCACGACGGGAGGGGACCGCATAGACGCCGAGGTGCTGGCTGCCTGCCCCGGGCTGAAAATCTGCGCGAACATGGCGGTGGGCTACAACAACTTTGACTTGGATGCCATGACGGCTGCAGGAGTGCTGGCCACCAATGCACCCGACGTGCTGACGGAAACTACAGCCGACTTCGGCTTTGCCCTGCTCATGGCCACAGCCCGGCGTATCAGCGAGAGCGAGCATTTTCTGCGCGCGGGCAAGTGGACCAAATGGAGCTTTGACATGTTCGCCGGCTCCGACGTCCACGGCAGCACGCTTGGCATTCTGGGGATGGGTCGCATCGGGCAGGGCATTGCAAAGCGCGGCGCGCACGGCTTTGGCATGAAGGTGATCTACCACAACCGCTCGCGGCTCGACGCCGCGCTGGAAGCCGAATGCAAGGCGAGTTACGCCAGCAAGGAAGAGCTGCTGCGAACTGCTGACCATGTGGTGCTGGTCTTGCCGTATTCGCCCGCCTCACACCACACGATTGGTGCCTCAGAGTTGGCTATGATGAAACCGACTGCGACCCTGGTCAACATTGCGCGTGGTGGCATTGTGGACGACGCAGCCCTGGCCGTGGCTCTGCGCGAAAAGCGCATTGCTGCCGCGGGGCTGGATGTGTTCGAGGGAGAGCCCAAAGTCCATCCTGATCTCCTCACCGTTCCCAACGTCGTGCTGACGCCGCACATCGCAAGCGCCACCGTGCCCACACGCTTGGCCATGGCGAAGCTGGCCGCCGACAACCTGATCGGATTCTTCAAGGAAAACAAGCCGCTGACCCCTTTGAATCCAGCGGTACTAGCTACGAAATAAATAGCAGATATGGATTCCCTCCAAGCCTGGCTGGTACTCTCTCTTTTACTCGCCAACCTGCTTTTGCTGGTTTGGCTGCTGCTGCGCAAGCCTGCAAGCGGCCGGGAAGAATTGCTGGCCGGCCTTGCGGCTGGCAACGACAAGCTCGAGAGAGAGTTGCGCCGCGAAATCACCGACAGCGCACGCAGCGGCCGACAGGAGCTCGCCGGCACATTTGCGACCTTTCAGCAAACCCTGGTGCAGCAAAGCGCCGAAGCCATCCGTACGCAGAACACGCAAATCGACGCATTTGCGCAGCAGCTGACCCTGCTGCAGAAAACGCTCTCTGACACTCTTAGCACCCAGCTCCAATCGCTCAGCGAGTCAAACGCCAGACGCATGGTGGAAGTGCGCGAGACACTGGAGCAGCAGCTCGCGCAGCTGCAGCAAACCAACGCGGCCAAGCTCGACGAAATGCGCAAGACCGTGGACGAGAAGTTGCAGACCACGCTCGAAACACGCCTGGGCGAAAGCTTCAAGCAGGTGGCCGACAGGCTCGAGCAGGTGCATAAAGGCTTGGGCGAGATGCAGTCGCTGGCGGTCGGCGTGGGCAGCCTGCAGCGTGTGCTGACCAACGTCAAGACCCGCGGCATGTTCGGCGAGGTGCAGCTCGAAGCCCTGCTCGAGCAGGTGCTGACCGCCGACCAGTACGCCAAGCAGGTCGAAACCAAGCCACGCAGCGGCCAGCGAGTGGATTTTGCGATCCGCTTTCCAGGCCGCGGTGACGACGGATCACCGGTGTGGCTGCCGATTGACGCGAAATTCCCGCGCGATGACTATGAACGCCTGCTGGATGCGCATGAGCGGGTCGATCCCGTGGCCGTTGAAGCGTGCGGCAAGGCATTGGAGGTGCGCATTCGCAGCGAAGCAAAATCGATCGCCGAGAACTATTTAGCTGCGCCGCACACCACCGACTTCGCCATCCTCTTCCTGCCGGTTGAAAGCCTCTACGCCGAGGTGTTGCGTCGGCCCGGCCTGATGGATGCCATTCAGCGCCAGCACCGCGTGACGCTGGCCGGCCCGACGACGCTACTGGCCATGCTCAACAGCTTGCACATGGGTTTCCGTACGCTGGCCCTGGAGCAGCAGGCATCCGAAGTCTGGAAAGTGCTGGGGGCCGTCAAGACAGAGTTCGAGCGCTATGGTGAATGGGTCGCGCGCATCAAGGAGCAGGTGGCCAAGGCCTCCGACACGCTGGACAAGGCCGACACTCGCGCCAAACAGATGCGCCTGGCCCTGCGCAAGGTTGAAGCCCTGCCTGATGCCGAGAGCCAGGTGCTGCTGCCGCCGGTGGCTGACATCGATATGCCGGACGAGTGACGATTTTTGAAGATGCTTCTGATTTGATAGCTGCTTGCGCCCGTGGAATAAGGGCTAGAGCTTGATTTGACTACTATTCATGACACCTGAACTGGCCCGTCTGATTCTGGCCCAGGTTTGCCTTCATGCTTGTATGGCCGGCACCCGCATGGCGGCGCCGCTGCTCGCGCTGCGTGAGGGGTATAGCCCGGCGGCAGTCGGTGTGCTTCTGGCGCTGTTTGCCCTGACGCAGGTTTTTCTCGCACTGCCGGCGGGCCGGTTTGCCGATCGCCATGGCCTCAAACGCCCCATCGGCTACAGCGTCATGGCTGCCATGCTGGGCGCAGGTTTGGCAGTGGCCTTTCCGGTGTTCCCGGTTCTGTGCCTGGCGGCATTGCTGACCGGTGGGGCCACCGGCGCGGCAGTCATTTCCCTGCAGCGTCATGTGGGGCGCGCGGCAGTCGGTGCGTTGCAATTGCGGCGTGTATTCAGCTGGTTGTCGATCGGCCCTGCAGTGTCCAATTTTCTCGGCCCGTTCACCGCGGGCCTGCTGATCGACCACGCGGGCGCTTTGCCCAATAGCACGACCGGTTACCGGGCTGCGTTTTTCCTGATGGCCGTGCTGCCGCTGGCCTGCTGGTTGCTGGTGCGGCCCACCCGCGAGTTGCCGCCTATGCTGGCAGTGCCGGGCAGCGCGCCGCCCAATGCCTGGGGCCTGCTGCGCGAACCCACCTTCCGCCGGCTGATGTTGGTGAACTGGTTCTTGTCTTCCTGCTGGGATGTGCACACCTTCGTGGTGCCGGTGCTGGGCTTCGAAAAAGGTATCAGCGCTTCGGTCATCGGCTCCATCTTGGGCGCATTTGCCGTGGCAGCGGCCGCTATCCGCATGATGATGCCGCTGCTGGCCGCGCACCTGCGCGAGTGGCGTGTGCTGGTGGGGGCGATGCTCGTCACCTCCGCGCTGTTTGCGGTCTATCCATTCATGGGCACGGCGCTTGGCATGGGTGTCTGCTCCGTCCTGCTGGGTTTTGCCTTGGGCACCGTGCAGCCCATGATCATGAGCATGCTGCACCAGATCACGCCAGAAGCACGGCACGGCGAAGCACTGGGCCTTCGCTTGATGGCCATCAACGCGTCAAGCGTGGTGATGCCCATGCTGTTCGGTACCCTCGGCGCCGTGATCGGCATTGCCGGCGTGTTCTGGGCTACAGGGGCGGTCGTGGGTGCTGGCGCACGTGCAGCGTGGCTGCTCAGGGATTAGTGACGCGGGGAGACTTCAATCAAGCAGGGGCCGCGGATCCGGCTTTGCCGGTCCGCAGGCGCAGCGCCCCCAGAGGGGCTGGAGCCTGCGGCTCCAAACCTGCCTGCGCAGGTTTGGACAGGCGACAGAGGCGAAGCGTCTCGCGAGCCGCGGCCTGCAAGGCCTCGGGAGCTACACGTAGTGAGCGACCGTGGAGGCCTTTACCTAGGGCTACAACTGGTAGAACGTCTTGATCGCATCCCAGGCATCCTGGGGATCATCGACATATTGGAACAACTTGAGATCTTCAGGGGATATCGCGCCTTCCTCGATCATCACGTCGAAGTTGATCAGGCGCTTCCAGTAGTCCGAGCCGAACAGGATGATGGGTACCGGCTTGGCCTTGTTCGTCTGTACCAGTGTCATCACCTCGAACAGTTCGTCGAGGGTACCGAACCCGCCCGGAAAAGCCACCAAAGCTTTGGCCCGCATCATGAAATGCATTTTCCGCAGCGCGAAGTAGTGAAACTTGAAGCTCAGCGACGGGGTGACATAGGGGTTGGAGCCTTGTTCGTGGGGCAGGGCAATATTGAGGCCCACTGTGGGTACGCCCATCTCCTGCGCCCCGCGGTTTGCTGCCTCCATGATGCCCGGGCCGCCGCCGGTGCAGACAAAGAGCTGCTCCTGCGCAGGCCTGGGTTTGCTGTAAGCGCCAACCAGGCGTGAAAAGAGGCGAGCCTGATCGTAAAAGCGGGCGTTACGCGCCTGCCGTTCGGCCAATGCCAGGGCCTGCGGATCCCCTGATTCACGGGCCAGCTTCAGGCTTTCCTCTGCCTGCTCCGGTGCCGGAAAGCGGGCGCTGCCAAAAACCACGATGGTGTTTTCTATGCCCTGGGCCTGCTGTTCCATGTCCGGCTTCAACATCTCCAGCTGGAAGCGAATACCGCGGGTCTCGCGGCGCAGTAAAAATTCAGGGTCGGCAAAGGCCAGCCGGTACGCGTTGGCGTCCAGCGGGTTGCCTTTGTCGGCGTGCGACTGCAATTCAGCCCAGGCGTCAGCGAGCCGTCTGCCAGTGTGATCGTCTGTTTGTTCCATAAGCCGTGGTTGAGAGTTTTGGGATGCAAAAAGGCTCCGTCAGGAGCCTTTTTAACGGAATGTCAGATGTGCGGGTCAGACGCGTTTGCGGTATTCGCCGGTACGCGTGTCGATTTCAACAACGTCGCCCTGCGCCACAAAAATCGGCACGCCGATCTCAAAGCCTGTGGCAAGTTTGGCGGGCTTGAGCACCTTGCCGGACGTGTCGCCTTTGACAGCTGGCTCGGTCCAGGTGATTTCGCGGTTGACGCTGGTGGGCAGCTCGACCGAGATGGCCTTGCCGTCGTAAAACACGACTTCGAGTTCCATGCCGTCTTGCAGGTAATTCAGCGAGTCACCCATGTTTTCAGCTTCGACTTCGTACTGGTTGTACTCGGCGTCCATGCAGATGTACATCGGGTCGGCGAAGTAGGAGTAGGTGCAGTCCTTCTTGTCCAGGATGACCTGGTCAATCTTGTCGTCGGCCTTGAACACTTGCTCGGTGTTGAAGTTGGCGATCAGGCTTTTGAGCTTCATGCGCACGGTGGCGGAGTTGCGGCCGCCGCGGCTGTATTCGGTTTTGAGCACGACCATCGGGTCCTTGCCGTGCATGATGACGTTACCAGCGCGTATTTCTTGAGCGATTTTCATAACAGTTTCTAGTAGTGAGTTGGCCGCCCATGCGTCTGGGATGATGCGAGTCCGCGGCGGGAGTGCGGCATGGCCCAAGGGGGCCGTGCAAAGCCCTGTATTTTAGCGTTTTTTTGTCAGCCGCCAGAAATCCTGCTCCCGGGCCAGGCTACGGTGCCTGTTGTTTGCGGGCGGCAGCTCATGCCGGGGCCAGGCGTTTGCGCATGACAAAGTCCAGCAGCTGCGTTGCCAGTTCGGTCTGGTTTTGCAGGCGTTGGCGCGCTGCACGGGTGGAGTCCGACCACAGCAGCAGGTCGGGTGCCGGTAATTCGCCCGGCAGGCTGTTCCACACCTGGTGAAAATGCCGCAGCGTAGGGGGCGCCTCCAGCATGTCCAGGAAGGCTTCCAGCTTGGGCAGGTGGGCCTGATCGGCCTGGGGGTAAATCTGCCAGATGAAGGCCCGGCCAGCCCAGAGTGCGCGTACCACCGAGTCTTCTCCCCGCACAAAGTTGAGGTCGCAGGCCCAGAGCAGATGGTCAAACTCGCTCTGGCTGAGCCAGGGAAGGTATGAAATTGATAGTTGCTGGCGCCCGTCCTGATTTGGCTGGAGCCACTTTTGATCATTGGCAATGGCCCTGACGGCGCTGGTGGCACGGCCTGCCGTCACGAGAAGCCGGACCGGCGCCGAACTTGTGCCGAGCTCCGCCAGATGCTCCAGCAACTGTGCCAGGGCAGGGGGTTCGTAACAGAACAGCGACACCAGCGTTTCTCCCTTCCACGGGATGCCGCAGCCGGCCAGCCAGGCCTCGCGGTCGAAAGCTGCCTGGCGCGCCGGCAGTGCTGCTTCGCGCAGCAAGCCCCCGGTCGCCGGGGTGAACCCGGGGTAGAAGAACCACTTGGTCCAGCCAGCGGCCGGCCCGCGCAGCACCGGTGAAGGCATGGCATGGCAACGCTCCACATACGGCTCTGCGGACAGGTATTCGAGGTTGATCCATACAGGTTTTTGGCCTGTAGCTCCCGTACCTTCTGAGCAGGCAGCTATGAATTCAGGAGCAATCTCGCAGCCGAAAGCCTCCACCAGCACATCACAGGGCGCGGCATCAAGGCGCACGAGGTTCATGCCCAGCGGCTCCAGCCAGGGCAGCACAGTGACATCGTCGCAACCTTCAGGTGCCATCCACTGCAGGGCGGAGTCATCGTCGACCCAGAGCCGCACGCGCTGGCCGCGCGCGGCCAGTTCGGCGCTGAGGCGCCAGCAGACACCGATGTCGCCATGGTTGTCGATGACTTTGCAAAAAATGTCCCATTGCGGGCGATGATCCATCCCGGGATTGTCCACAATACGGCTATCCAGGCATATGCATGACCCACGAATTTGATCCCCAACTGCTCAGCGAAGTCGCGGCGCTGCCGGCCATGCCGGGCGTTTACCGCTATTTCGATGCCGAAGGCGCGGTGCTTTATGTCGGCAAGGCGCGCGACCTGAAGAAGCGCGTATCAAGCTACTTCCAGAAAAACCATGGCGGCACGCGCATCGGCCACATGGTGACCAAGATCGTGCGCATGGAAACCACGGTGGTTCGCTCCGAGGCCGAGGCGCTGCTGCTCGAAAACAACCTGATCAAGACGCTCAACCCGAAGTACAACATCCTGTTCCGGGACGACAAGAGTTATCCCTACCTCAAGCTGGCGTCGCACAGTTTTCCGCGCGTGGCCTATTACCGCGGCTCGGTGGAGAAAAAGCACCGCTACTTCGGGCCTTACCCCAGTGCCTGGGCGGTGAAGGAAACCATTTTGCTGCTGCAAAAGGTCTTTAAGCTGCGCACCTGTGAAGACACGGTGTTCAACAACCGCACGCGGCCCTGCCTGCTGTACCAGATCAAGCGCTGTTCCGCGCCCTGCGTTGGCCATGTGACACCCGAGCAATACGCACTTGATGTGGCGAACGCCGAGCGCTTCCTGCAAGGGCAGGCTGAAGACATCCTGACCGAACTGGAAAAACAGATGCGCGGCCATGCGGAAAAGCTGGAGTTCGAGCAGGCGGCCGAACTGCGCAACCAGATCTCGGCGCTGTCCAAGGTGTTGCACCAGCAGTCCATGGAAACCGGTGGCGACAAGGACGTGGACATCCTGGCGGTGAAGATGCATGGCGGCAAAGCGTGCGTGAACCTGGCGATGGTGCGCGGCGGCCGGCATCTTGGCGACAGAGCGTATTTCCCCACCCATGTCGAGCACGCCGTCGACCTGGCTGCGCTGGACGAAGACAGCACGGAAGGCGGGGAGGGCGTGTTGCCCGGCAAAACCAAAAGCCTGGAAGCCCTGGTGCTGGAAGCCTTTATTGCCCAGCACTATGTCGGTGTGCCGGTGCCGCCCGTGCTGGTCTGCAGCGAGCCAGTCGACAAGGATCTGATAGCCGCGCTGGTCATGCAGACCGGCAACAAGGTCACGGCGATTCACCAGCCGCGCGAGCAGCGCCGCATCTGGCTCGAAATGGCGCAGAAAAATGCCGACCTGCAGCTCGCCCGACTGCTGGCCGAGCAGGGCTCGCAGCAGGCCCGCACCCGTGCGCTGGCCGAGGCGCTGGACTTGTCGATCGACAAGCTCGACGTCTTGCGCATTGAATGTTTTGATATCTCCCACACGGCGGGCGAATCCACCCAGGCTTCGTGCGTTGTGTTCCATGGCCACAAGATGCAGAGCGCCGAATACCGGCGCTACAACATCGAGGGCATCACGCCGGGCGATGACTACGCGGCCATGCGGCAGGTGCTGATGCGCCGCTACAGCAAACTCGCCGAAGCAGCGCGCAACAACACGGCCCGCCTTCCCGATCTGGTGCTGATCGACGGCGGCAAGGGCCAGGTGTCGATGGCGCGCGAGGTGTTCGAGGAACTGGGCCTCGACCTCGGCCTGATTGCCGGTGTGGAAAAAGGCGAGGGCCGCAAGGTAGGGCTCGAGGAACTGGTGTTCGCGGACGGACGCGAAAAGGTTTACCTGGGCCGCGACTCGGCCGCGTTGATGCTGATTGCCCAGATCCGTGACGAAGCCCACCGTTTCGCGATCACCGGCATGCGCGCCCGGCGCGCCAAGGTGCGTGTGGGTGCCAGCCGCCTGGAAGACATCGCCGGCATCGGCCCGAAGCGGCGCGCCAACCTGCTGCAGCGTTTTGGCGGCATACGCGGCGTGAGTTCGGCCAGTGCGGAGGACATTGCCACGGTAGAAGGCATTTCCCGCGAACTGGCGGAGGAAATCTACCGCGCGCTGCACTGAGCCTTGGTGGCGGGGTGAGATGTATTTGCGCCACGGAGCAGCGGGAAAGCAGCGGTAAAGCAACGGTATTTGGGGGCTGCTCCGGGTCGTCCCGGTTGCACCGCCATGGGGCATGTCAAAATCAGCTAATGTTCCTGACCATACCCACCTTGATGACCTGGACCCGCATTGTTGCGATTCCTCTGATCGTGGGCATTTTCTACCTCGACATAACACCGGCCAGCCAGAACCTGATTGCGACCATCATGTTCGTGGTCTTCGCCGCCACCGACTGGCTGGATGGCTTCCTGGCGCGCAGGTTGAACCAGACCTCGTCCTTCGGCGCCTTTCTCGATCCGGTGGCCGACAAGTTCCTGGTCTGCGCCGCTCTGCTGGTGCTGGTGCACTTGCAGCGCACCGATGTGTTTGTGGCGCTCATCATCATCGGGCGCGAGATCGCCATTTCCGCATTGCGTGAATGGATGGCACTGATAGGTGCCACCAAAAGCGTGGCGGTGCACATGCTGGGCAAGGTCAAGACCACCGTGCAGATGGTGGCGATTCCCTTCCTGCTGTTCGACGGCATCCTGTTCGGCATCGTCAATACCAACGTCTGGGGCACCTGGCTGATCTGGCTGTCTGCCATCCTGACAGTCTGGTCCATGGCCTATTACCTTAAAAAAGCCATTCCTGAAATCCGCGCGCGGGCTAAATGACCGCGCCTGCGTCCCCCGGCGCCCTGATCAGGGCGATGCCCGCCGTGTTTGTGCTGATCTGGAGCACCGGTTTTATCGTTGCCAAATACGGCTTGCCTTATGCGCCGCCTTTGAGCTTTCTGGCCATCCGTTATGCGCTGTCGCTGGCTTGCTTCCTGGTCTGGATTGCCATCGCGCGTGTGGCCTGGCCGCGCAGCGGGGCGCTGTGGCTGCACCTGGGTGTCACCGGCATCCTGATTCATGCAGGCTACCTCGGCGGTGTCTGGTCGGCCATCAAGGGCGGCATGGGCTCGGGCCTGACGGCATTGATCGTTGGCCTGCAGCCCGTGCTGACGGCTGTCTGGGTTTCACGCATGGGCGATAGCAGTCAGAGCGACAACCGCGTCAGCGCGCGCCAGTGGCTGGGCCTGGCGCTCGGGTTGGCTGGATTGCTGTTGGTGGTGTCGCGCAAATTTGGCGCGGGCAATGAGGCCACCCCCGTTACCCTGGCTTTTGCGGTGTTTGCCCTGCTCAGCATCACCGTTGGTACCCTGTACCAGAAGCGCTTTGTCGCGCAGACCGATGTGCGCAGTGCCAACGCCATCCAGCTGGGTGCCGCCTTGCTGGTGAGCTTGCCGTTCGCCTGGATGGAAACCGAGCCGGTGGTGCCGACGGCAGAGTTCGTGGGGGCGCTGGCGTGGTCGGTGCTGGCGCTCACGCTGGGCGGCAGCTCACTGCTCTACATGCTGATCCAGCGCGGTGCTGCGACCGCCGTGACCAGCCTGCTCTACCTGGTGCCGCCCACCACCGCGCTGATGGCCTGGCTGTTGTTCGGTGAAGCTATCACGGTGGTGACGGTGCTGGGAACGGCGTTGACGGCCCTGGGTGTCTGGCTGGTGGTGCGCAACGGGGCCAGGGCTGCCTGAAGCGCGGTGTTTTGCCCTCAGGCGGGGGCGCGCCAGGGCTCATGCCTGAATTTTTCTGCGAGGCAATCAATCAGCAGGCGCACCCGCTTCGGTGTTTGCGACCGATAGGGCGCCAGCCACTGGATGTCGGCATCCAGCATGGCGTATTCAGGCAGCAATCGCACCAGCTTGCCGGAATCGAGCTGAGGTTGCACGTCCCACAGGCTTCTGAGCATCACGCCGCGCCCCTGCAAACACCAGTCGCGCACCAGTTCGCCCGAGTTGGAAGACAGTGTTCCCTGCACGCGAACACGCTGGTCGGAAAGGGTATCTGTAGCACTTGAGGCTTTTCTGCGCGTGCCGCGCATCGTCTGCAGGTGCCAGGTGTCAAACTGGCGCTCGTTTTCGCGTGCAATCAGGCAGTTGTGTTGCGCCAGCTCCGCGGGCGTGGCCGGTTTGCCGTGTTTGCGCACATAGGCGGGTGCCGCCACCACCACCCGCTGGTTGCTGGCCAGCTTGCGCGCCGTCCACTCGGCGGCGCGCTGTGGCCGGGGTGACCAGAGCCACACGGCGCCGTCAAAACCTTCCGCAGACAGATCCGGCAACTGTTCATAAAGCTGCAGCTGAATCTGGATGGCAGGATGCCTGGCCTGAAACTCCGCCAGCACCGGACCCAGCCAGATGCGGCCGAAGCCGAAAGTGGCCGCCAGGCGAATCAATCCCGAAGCTTCCGATTTGCGTTCCTGCAGCGACTGCTCCAGCGCATCGAACTGGGCCAGCATGGCCCGTGCACGCTCGCACAGCAACTCACCTTCCAGAGTGGCAGCCACCCGCCGCGTTGTGCGCTGAAACAGCAGCAGGCCAAGTTCGGCCTCCAACTGTGCCAGGCGTTTGGTCACGGCGGAAGGCGCCATCTGAAGTGCGTCCGCTGTCGCCACCAGACTGCCATGCTGTTGAATCGCGACCACCAGGGCCAGGTCTGCACGTTCCATAATTTCCAATTTCAGAATAATCAATTCGATGATTATTTCTTGATTCGGCAGAGATTGGCAATCACAATCGCTGCATGTTTGAAGCTTTCGAGACTTTCGAAGCCGGCCGCGGGGCAGTTTTTCTGCATGGCCGCAAGGGCGGGCAGGGTGCACCGCTGCTGCTGTTGCATGGCCACCCACAAACCCATGCGATGTGGCATGCGGTGGCGCCCGAACTGGCCAGGCACTTCACGGTGGTCATGATGGATTTGCGCGGTTATGGTGATTCCGGCCGCCCGCCTGCAGACGCCGGCCACCTGGCTTATTCGAAACGTGAGATGGCCATGGACGCGTTGGCTGTGATGCAGCACCATGGCTTCGATACTTTTCAGGTGCTGGCACACGACCGCGGTGCACGGGTCGCGCACCGGCTGGCGGCCGATCATCCTGCCGCTGTCCAACGGTTGATGTTGCTGGACATTGCCCCCACGCTGGCCATGTACGAAAACACCTCGGAGGCTTTTGCCCGCGCCTACTGGCACTGGTTCTTTTTGATTCAGCCGCCGCCGCTGCCCGAAGCACTGATTGAGTCCGACCCAGTGCGCTATCTGCGCAGTGTGATGGGCAAGCGCCATGCGGGTCTTGACGCTTTTATACCGGCTGCGCTGGCTGAGTACGAGCGTTGTGTCCGGATTCTCGGGACGGCCGTGAGCATCTGTGAAGACTACCGGGCCTCGGCAACGGTCGATCTGCTGCATGACCGCACCGACGTGGCAGAAGGACGGCAGCTGACGCAGCCTCTGCGTGTGCTCTGGGGCGAACATGGCGCCGTCGGCCAGTGTTTTGATGTGCTGGATTTGTGGCGCGCGCGTGCCATGGATGTGTCAGGCCTGTGTCTGCCCTGCGGACACTATGTTGCGGAAGAAGCGCCGTCGCTGCTGCTGGCGCAAGCCCTTGATTTTTTCAAACCCTCAACCCAAGGAAAACAGACATGAGCAAGAGCACCGGCAAAAAGAGAATTGCGGTCATCGCCGGCGATGGCATCGGCAAGGAAGTGATGCCCGAAGGCATCCGCGTGATGGAAGCGGCCGCTTCGAAATTCGGCATTGACCTGCAGTTTGACCATTTCGATTTTTCGAGCTGGGACTACTACGAGAAACACGGCCAGATGATGCCGGACAACTGGAAGGACCAGATCGGCGGACATGACGCGATTTATTTCGGCGCCGTGGGTTGGCCCGACAAAATTGCGGACCATGTGTCGCTATGGGGTTCGCTACTGCTCTTCCGCCGCGAGTTCGACCAGTACATCAACCTGCGGCCGGCCCGCCTGATGCCCGGCATCATTGCGCCGGTTGTGCGGCGCGATGGCTCGGCGCGCGAAGCCGGTGAGATCGATTTTTACATCGTGCGCGAAAACACCGAAGGCGAATACTCCAGCATCGGCGGCAGGGCCTTCCCGGGAACGGAGCGTGAATTTGTACTGCAGGAATCAGTTTTCACACGCATCGGTGTGGACCGGGTTCTCAAGTTTGCATTTGAGCTGGCCCAGTCGCGTCCAAAAAAACACCTGACCAGCGCGACCAAGTCCAACGGTATTTCCCTCTCCATGCCTTACTGGGATGAACGCGTGGTGGAGATGGCAAAAGGATATCCCGGCCTGAAGCTCGACAAATTTCACATCGACATCCTGACCGCGCACTTTGTCCAGCGCCCCGACTTTTTCGATGTGGTCGTTGCCAGCAATCTGTTCGGCGACATTCTCAGCGATCTCGGCCCGGCCTGCACCGGCACCATCGGCATTGCGCCAAGTGCCAATCTGAATCCTGATCGCAAGTTCCCTTCGCTGTTCGAGCCCGTGCATGGTTCGGCGCCCGATATTGCAGGACGTAATATCGCCAACCCCATCGGGCAGATCTGGTGCGGCGCGATGATGCTGGAATTTTTGGGACATAAAAATGCGCACGATGCGGTTCTCGCGGCCATAGAAAAAGTACTGGCTCCCAAAAGTGGTGCGCCCAGAACGCCCGACCTGGGCGGCACTGCGAGCACGACCGATGTAGGCAAAGCCATTGCTGCGGCACTGGGTTGAAACGGTTTGTCCAGCATGTGACGGGTGTGGCTGAAATGCAGGGTGTGCTTACGAATATGGCGGGAAAGCGTGAAAAAAAGGGCTAGAATCCGCCACCGCACGTTGTAAAAATCTGATGTTGTATTGACACGATGGGAGTCCATGGCTCTAATTGGAATCAGCAGACGATCTGCACATGCCGCCTCCTGCTGCCATCTTTTGACAGATGCCCGGGGAGATATTTCAAGAGACAACCAGATTAACTCATTACCAACGAGGGGCTCCTTGTGAACAAGACTGAACTGATCGAGCACATTGCCAAAAACGCTGATATTTCCAAAGCTGCCGCAACGCGCGCACTGGAGTCAACCATCGCTGCTGTCAAAACAACCCTGAAAAAAGGAGGCTCTGTGTCTCTGGTGGGTTTTGGAACTTTTGCAGTGGGCAAACGTGCTGCCCGCACAGGCCGCAACCCGCGTACCGGCGATGCGATTAAAATCAAGGCAGCCAAAGTGCCCAAGTTCCGTCCAGGCAAAGCGCTCAAGGACGCACTGAACTGAAACACATGAAGTAAAAGTTGAGGTGGGGTGCTTAGCTCAGTTGGTAGAGCAGCGCCCTTACACGGCGTAGGTCGGCGGTTCGAGCCCGTCAGCACCCACCACCGACTGGACAAAAAGGCGAACAGATGTTCGCCTTTTTCATTGATGGCTTAACGTAAATGGCCGATTGACAGCCGCACAGGAAATTCGAGATGTTTGATTTCATTCGCAAGCACACCAAGGTCACGATGGCATTGCTGTTTTTGCTGATTGTTCCGTCCTTTGTTTTGGTCGGTATGAACAGCAGCGGTCGCTCAGAAGCAAATGGCGGAGTCGTTGCGGTTGTCGACGGCAAGGACATTACGCAGCCGGAATGGGATGCGGCGCATCAGAACGAGGTTAACCGCCTCAGGGCTTCCATGCCGACGCTGGATATCAAACTGCTGGACTCGCCCGAAGCCCGTTACGGCACGCTGGAGCGCCTTGTTCGCGACCGGGTGTTGGCAGCAGCGGCCGCAAAGGGAGGTCTCGTTGTGGCCGACCAGAAATTGCAAAGGCTGTATGCCGAAGACAAGGCCATCGCCGCTTTCAGATTGCCGGACGGAAAGTTTGACCGGGCAGGTTTTATTGCCCAGACTGGCATGTTGCCTGAGCAATACGAAGCACGTTTGCGCGCAGACCTTGCCACCCGCCAGGTCATGGTTGGTGTTGCAGGTACTGGCTTCGCTTCGAAGGCTGTAGCCGATGTTTCGCTTAACGCCTTTTTCGAAAAGCGTGAAATCCAGGTGGCCCGTTTCAATGCCACTGACTATGCCTCTCGGGTCAACCTGAGCGATGCGCAGCTGGAGCAGTTTTACAAGGACAACCAAGCGCTGTTCCAGGCGCCGGAAGAAGCCAGTGTTGAGTATGTGGTGCTTGATCTGGATTCCGTGAAGAAAACCATCACGGTCAATGAACAGGATCTGAAGACTTATTACGAACAGAATGCGCAGCAACTGGCAGGTACTGAAGAGCGGCGCGCCAGCCACATCCTGATCGAGGCGCCGGCTTCTGCACCTGCTGCAGATCGCGAAAAAGCCAAGGAAAAGGCGCAACAGCTGCTCGCCGCGGTGAAAAAAGAGCCTAATTCGTTTGCAGATCTGGCCCGAAAAAATTCGCAGGACACCGGCTCTGCCCCTGCAGGGGGTGACCTGAATTTCTTTGCTCGCAATGCCATGGTCAAGCCTTTTGCGGATGCCGTTTTTGCAATGAAGAAGGGCGACGTGAGCGATGTTGTGGAATCCGAGTTCGGTTATCACGTCATCAAACTGACGGACATCAAGGCGCCGAAACAGAAAAGCTACGAAGAGATGAAGCCCGGTCTTGAGGCCGAAGTGAAGCAGCAGCTTGCGCAGAAAAAATTTGCGGAAACAGCCGAAACTTTCAGTAACGCGGTGTACGAGCAGTCTGACAGCCTCCGCCCTATCGCGGACCGCTTGAAGCTGGAAGTCAAAACAGCAGCAAAGCTGACGCGTGTACCCGCGGCGGGAGCCACCGGCGTGTTGGCCAACCCGAAATTTCTCAATGCCCTGTTTTCTCCCGATGCGATCGAGAAGAAGCGCAATACCGAGGCATTGGAAGCCGGACCCAGTGTCCTTGTATCGGGCCGAATCACCCAATACACGGCCGCAAGGACGCTGCCGTTGGCTGAAATCCGGGACCGGGTGCGTGCTGCCCTGCAGCTGCAACTCGGCGCCGAAATGGCCCGCAAGGAAGGCGCCGAAAAACTCGCCGCATGGAAAGCCAGCCCGGCGACGGCTGCAATGCCGGCGGCGGTCCTTATTTCACGCGATCAGACGCAGAAGCTGCCCACGTCCATCGTTGGCGCTACTTTGAGCGCAGACGCATCGGCGCTGCCCGTGCTGCTGGGTGTGGATCTCGGCACGCAGGGCTATGCCATTGTCAAAGTCCTCAAGGTATTGGCGCGACCTGAACAAGCGCCAGCCCTTGCCCTGCAGGAGCAGGGGCAGTACACCGAATGGTGGACTTCCGCGGAAAGCCTGGCCTATTTCAATGTTTTGAAAGAGCGTTTCAAGGCAGACATCAAGGTGACGCGTCCCGTCGCGGCGAAAGCCGGCGCATAAAGCGGCATGAGCCTGCAACAAGGCAGGCGGTTACCGGTATAATTCGACGCTTCGGTGGCTGTAGCTCAGTTGGTAGAGTCCAGGATTGTGATTCCTGTTGTCGTGGGTTCGAGCCCCATCAGCCACCCCAAATAACATCTCAAGCCCGGCTTTCAACCCGGGCTTTTTTGTGCCCGGATTGAAAGCAATGCTTGTGCGCTTGCAAAAGCGGCGTAGTAATCGTAGTAATGTCGTGCCGCGGTGGATGTGCCGAATCCTGGCGAAGGTTCGAGATCAGCGGCCGAGGGCTTTTGCCGCAGCATCTCCAAACGCGGGAAACAGATCCGGCGGCAGCCCTCACACTTGAATCGCCGGACAGGATGTCTATTGACTCTGGACGACCCGAAAAATTACGCAAGCTGCGAGCACCGCCCCACTGTCAGGAGAAGAACCCCACGGCAGCGGGGCGCGATCTCGGGGAATGTGGACGACTCAGTGGCCCAAGGGGGCGAGGTTGGAAGTCCGCCAGTACTCGCGTATTTCTTCCAGCCTGGATTCAAACTCTTCGAGTTCCAGGGGTTTGGAGATATAGCTGTTGAGCCCCCCTTTAAGGGCGAGTATGACGTCAGACTGTTCGTTGGCGCAGGTCAGCATGACAACAGGCACGAAGAAGGTGCGGGAGTCCTCACGCATGCGTCGCAAGACTTCCAGGCCATTTATTTTGGGAAGTCCCAGGTCCAGCAGGACCAGTTCGGGCTGTTCATCCGGATTGCGATCGCAATAAGGGCCTTGGCAAAACAGGTAATCCAGGGCTTCCAGGCCATCACGGGCGACCACGATGTGGTGAGGCACTTCGTTTTGCTCCAAAGTGGCCAAGGTCAATTCAAGGTGGTCCGGATTGTCTTCCACGACAAGCATGGTTGAGGCGTTCATACTTTCCCCTTGGTAAGAAAATTCAATATACGCCTAAAGCACTCCATGTAACTAAATGTGTTGATTCGATTGTTGTGCGAAATTACCATTGCTGCAGCGCATAAATGGGTACTGCTCAGTTCACCATCACCAGTTTGCCCTTGACGCCACGTGAGCCCATGTGGGCGTAGGCCGCCTTGAGGTCGGCCATGGGCATGGTGCGGTCGATGACGGGCTTGATCTTGCCCTGTGCATACCACTGCGCCAGTTCGGCCATGGCTGCGGCGCTGGCTTTGGGTTCATTTTTGGCGAAACCTCCCCAGAACACGCCAACGATGGAGGCGCCTTTGAGCAGTGTCAGATTCAGTGGCAGCGAGGGGATGGGCCCCGACGCAAAGCCCACCACCAGGTAACGGCCGCGCCAGGCGATGGAGCGAAAGGCCGGTTCGGCGAAGTCGCCGCCTACGGGGTCATAAATCACGTCCGGCCCCTTGCCGCCGGTGAGTGCCTTGATGGCTTCGCGCAGGTTCTCTGTGCTGTAGTTGATGGTGGAATCGGCGCCAATGGATTTGCACAGGGCGCATTTTTCGTCGGTGGACGCGGCTGCAATCACTGTGGCACCCATGGCCTTGGCGATCTGGATGGCGGAGGTACCGACACCACCTGCCGCGCCCAGTACCAGCACCGTCTCGCCGGCCTTGAGCTGCGCGCGGTCCACCAGCGCATGGTGCGACGTGGCGTAGATCATGATGAAGGCTGCAGCGTCAACATAAGGAAACCCGTCAGGCAGGGGCATGCAAAGGGCCGCGGGTGCAATGGTGTGAGTCCCAAAGCCGCCGGTTCCCGAGAGGCAGGCCACGTTCTGGCCGACCTTCAGATGCTTGACACCTTCTCCGACGGCCTGGACCACGCCGGCGTATTCGGAGCCGGGCACAAAGGGCAATGGCGGCTTGATCTGGTATTTGTTCTGGACGATCAGCAGGTCGGGGAAGTTCAGGCTGGCGGCTTTGATCTCGATCAGCACTTCACCAGCAGCGGGTTGGGGCGTGGGCAGCTCTTTCCATTGCAGGGCATCAACGCCGGTGGGGTTTTCGCAAAGCCAGGCATGCATAAGGGGTCTCCGTTATTGGTTGTCGCGGCGCAAACTGCAATCATTTTTCCGACGAGCCGCCCCTAGGAAAAATAGCTCCCTCGGGGGGCAGAGCATTACACGAAGTGAAAAACGTGGGGGTAATGAATGATAGGGAGGTTGCGCTCGAAAACGGCGTCGTTTGTCACCCTAGAGACCTGAGGAAGCGCTGAACAAGTCCCCTGCGGCGCGCGATCAGCCGGGCTCGGGCGATCTGCTGCGTTGAATTTCTTGCCAATAGCCAGCTATTGGCTGTGACATTCGCCTTGCATCCCATCCCGATCCGGCTGCCGCACATCCGCAAGGACTTATTCAGCGCTTCCCTAAAGCCCTAAAATCAATCCATGAAAATCCTGATCTGCAACGACGACGGTTACCAAGCCTCCGGCATCATCGCCCTCTACGAAGCACTCAAGGACATTGCAGACGTTGAAGTGGTCGCTCCAGAGCAGAACAACAGCGCGAAATCGAATGCGCTGACCCTGCATTCGCCGATGTATGTGCAGACGGCCGCCAACGGTTTTCGCTACATCAACGGCACACCGGCCGACTGCGTGCATATTGCGCTCACCGGCCTGCTGGGTTACCGGCCCGATCTGGTGGTTTCCGGCATCAACAACGGCGCCAACATGGGCGACGACACGATTTACTCCGGCACCGTAGGGGCCGCCATGGAGGGTTACCTGTTCGGCATCCCTTCGATTGCCTTTTCACAAACCGAAAAAGGTTGGGCTCATATCGACGTCGCCGGCCGGCGCGCGCGTGATCTGGTGCAGCAACTCATGCCTTCGCTCGAAAAGATTGCCGAAGGTGCGCAACCCACTGTGGCGCCCTGGCTGCTCAATGTGAACATTCCCAACCTGCCCGATGAACAGATCCAGGGCTTCAAGGTTTGCCGGCTGGGTCGGCGCCATGCTGCGGAGCGCGTGATCACGCAGACCAGCCCGCGCGGCGAGACCATGTACTGGATAGGTGGTGCCGGCCCGGCCAAGGAAGAGGGCGAGGGCACCGATTTTTTTGCCACTCGGCAGCGCTTCATCTCCATCACGCCGTTGCAGGTGGACCTCACAGACCATGAGCGCCTGCCCTACTGGGCCCAGATGGCCGCCAAATTGACGCAGAGCGTTCACCAGGTACCGGGGCAGAACGCGGTGCAGGCGGCATGAAGCCTCCGGTGAAGCCGCCTTTCAGTTCTTCCGCCAAGCCGGTTTCGCCTGTGGCCGCCAAACGGCCCGGTTTCCCGGTTCGTCTGGAACCCGATGCGGGCACGCCATCCGCTACAAAAAAGGTAGCTGGTCGCGCCCATCCGGAAAGGGCTACAGGCATTATTGACTCCAAAAAACAGGTCAAAGCCGTGGTTCCCGGCGGCGTCGGACTGGATTCAAAAGCGGTTCGTGCGCGCATGGTGCAAAAGCTTGCAGCGCAGGGAATTTCGGATGCGCAGGTGCTTGCCGCCATGGGGCATGTCGAACGCCATCGCTTCGTTGATACCGCGCTGGTCAACCAGGCCTACGAAGACACCAGCCTGCCTATCGGGCTGGGGCAGACGATTTCAAAACCCAATGTGGTGGCCCGCATGCTTGAGTTGCTGCGCCAGGGCGCTGCGGGTTCTGGCGGCAAGCTCGGCCGTGTGCTGGAAATCGGTACCGGTTGCGGCTACCAGGCGGCAGTGCTCAGCGAGCTCGCCCGTGAGGTCTACAGCATCGAGCGACTGCGCGGCCTGCACGAGAAGGCACGTGAGAACCTGCGCGTCTTCCGGCTGGCCAACGTGCACCTGCTGTTTGGTGACGGCATGGCGGGTTATGCCAAGGGGGCGCCTTATGCGGCCATCGTGGCTGCCGCGGGCGGCGAGGCCATTCCGCCGGCCTGGGTCGAGCAACTGGCTGTCGGCGGGCGCCTGGTGGCGCCCATGCATGTGGCTGGAGGCGCCCAGGCGCTGGTGGTACTGGACAAGACGCCACAGGGTGTTACACAGACTGTTTTGGAGGCTGTTCACTTTGTACCTTTAAAATCGGGAACCAGCTGAACCACCGTGAACCCAAAGCATTCATGGCGCCGACGGCGCAGCTGAATTTCCACATTGACACGCAGCAGTTGTAAAAGGTGAATCAAGCAATGAATGAACAAGCAGGGTTAGCCATGGCAGCCTCTCTCTCTTCGGCCTATCAATCGCGTCGCCCTCAAAAGCGGGCGGGCCGTCTGCTCATGTCTTGCCTGCTGGCTACTTCCGTTTTGCTGCTGGCAGCCTGCGGAACCCGCAGCGGTGGCCGTGCGCCGGTGGAAGATCGTGGGGCCGGCATGGGGCGTCCCGCGCCGGCGGTTGTTGACCCCAAGTTGCTGCCCGGCTATGAAAACGCAGGCAAGCCAGGTTATTACACGGTCAAGCCCGGGGACACATTGATCCGCATTGGCCTGGACACAGGCCAGAACTGGCGCGACATCGGGCGCTGGAGCAATCTTGAAAACCCGAACCTGATTGAAGTAGGCCAGGTGCTGCGTGTGGCGCCGCCGGTCGAAACCTCCGTCGCCGTGGCCCGGCCCGTGACCTCTGGCTCGGCCACGCCCGCAGCCACCGGCCCGGCTTCCGCTTCCAGCGCACCAACCCAGTCTGCCAGCGCTGCCAAACCAGCGGCTTCTGCACCCGCCGCGGGCTCAGGCAGTGACGAAGAGGTCGCGTGGATCTGGCCGGCGCAAGGCCCGGTGCTGGCCGGCTTTGACGAGGCAAAAAACAAAGGCATGGATATCGCTGGCAAGGCCGGCGATCCCATCATGGCTTCGGCCGACGGCCGCGTGGTCTACGCCGGCGCCGGCCTGCGCGGCTATGGCAACCTGATCATCCTCAAGCACAACAACACTTTCCTGACGGCCTATGCGCACAACCAGACGCTGCTGGTCAAGGAAGACCAGTCGGTGCGCAAGGGCCAGAAAATTGCAGAGATGGGCGCCAGCGACGCTGACCGTGTGAAGCTGCACTTTGAAATCCGCCGCCAGGGCAAGCCGGTAGATCCGTCAAAGTTTCTTCCTGCCAAGTAAGCTGACATCCGTGGTGATGTCCAAGGGGGAGCCTGCTGCGCATGGCTCCCTTTTTGTTGCCCGCTTCTGAAGGGGAGCCTCGCAAGGCGAATTGCGCTGGGCCAGCTGGCGCTCGACGAAGCGCATTGCGATGAATACCTCCAAACTTGGGCTTAACCCCGTTCTTATGTGCCAAATAGGCCTGCAGCCCTTGTTTTAAGGACGCAAGCAGCTATCAAGTTGGTAGCGCATCCTGTCCGGACGGGATGTTGTCGTAGCCACCATCGTTGAACTCCAGCAGGTCGATGCCGTGGCCAAAAGGGTCCGCCAGGCCGGCAATGCGGCCCCAGACCCGATCGGTGACGGGTTGCTCGAGTATCGCGCCGTGCTGTAGCAGCCGCTTGACGGCCGCATCGATGTCGCTGACAACGAAGTCCAGGTGCACCGGCGTCCAGTGGCGCCGGAAGCTGCGCGTGTCGGGCTGGTCGGGCAGCGGGGCGCTGCCTTCGGCCTGCAGCAGCAGGTCGATCGGACTGCCGGCGCCCAGCAGCTCGACAAACCCGCTCTGGAAACGCCGGCCGCAGTGAAGGCCGAGCCCTTCGGTGTAGAACGCGACGGCGCGGTCCATGTCGTTCACGTCAATGCAGATACGCAGTTCCATGGCTTTGTTTTTCCTGCTGGTTGAACCTGCCAAAAATCGTAACGTAGCCTGAGACAATGAGGGATGTCCAGAAGAAAACAGCATAGCAACAAAACACCTGAACGAGCGGTATCGGCATTGGCCGCAGCGGACTATCCGCCCGACCTGCTCACCATCGAATCGCTCGACATCGAAGCCCAGGGCATTGCCCACCGGGAAGATGGCAAGGTGGTGTTTATTGAAGGCGCATTGCCGTTCGAAACCGTCAGTGCCAGCGTGTACCGGAAAAAGCCCAGCTTCGAAAAAGCCACCCTGATGGCGGTGCTGCGTGAGTCATCACAACGCGTGCGGCCGCAGTGCCCGCATTTTGGCCTGCACACCGGCGCCTGCGGCGGCTGCAAGATGCAGCACCTGCATGTAGGCGCGCAGGTGGCGGTCAAGCAACGTGTGCTGGAAGACAACCTGCGGCACATCGGCAAGCTCAGGGCTGAAACCATCCTCAGGCCCATTGAAGGCCCGGCCTGGAACTATCGCTACCGGGCGCGGCTGTCGGTGCGTTATGTGCGCAAGAAGGGTGAGGTTCTGGTCGGTTTTCACGAGCGCAAGAGTGGCTACGTGGCTGACATGCGCGAGTGTCACGTGTTGCCGCGCCATGTGAGTGATCTGCTGCTGCCCCTGCGCGCACTGATTGCAGGTATGGATGCGAAAGAAACCCTGCCGCAGATCGAGCTGGCCTGCGGCGACACGGTGACGGCCATGGTGCTGCGCCACATGGAGCCGCTGTCCGCGGGCGACCTTGAAAAGCTGCGTGCTTTTGCGCTGGCCCACCCGGGTATTCAGTGGTGGCTGCAGCCTGGCGGGCTGGAGACAGTCAAGCTGCTCGATGAGCTGACCGATCCTGCGCAGCAGCTCGCCTACGGCTTGCCCGCCTACGGCATCACCATGCCTTTCAGGCCCACCGATTTCACGCAGGTCAACCCGCACATCAATCAGGTGCTGGTGTCGCGCGCTTTGCGCTTGCTGGGCGTGCAGCCGGATGAGCGCGTGATCGACTGGTTTTGCGGCCTGGGCAACTTCACGCTTCCGCTGGCGACGCAGGCCCGTGAGGTACTGGGCATTGAAGGCAGCGAGGTGCTGGTGGCTCGGTCACGCGAAAACTATCAATCAAACAAGACTTCAGCCCAGAAGGGGCGGGCGCTGGCAGCTACTAAATTTGTAGCACGCAACCTGTTCGAGATGACGCCCGGCATGCTGGTGAAAGACGGCACTGCCAACAAGTGGCTGGTCGATCCGCCGCGCGAAGGCGCCTACGAGTTGTTCAAGGCGCTGGCCGCCTTGCACCAGCAGATCGTCACCGGCGTGCCTTGCGACGATGCGGGCGGGCAGCAAAACCTGCAGATCGGCGACTGGACGCCGCCTCAACGCATCGTGTATGTGAGCTGCAACCCGGCGACGCTGGCGCGTGATGCCGGCGTGCTGGTCAACGACGCGGGTTACCGCTGCACGGCGGCCGGCGTGGTCAACATGTTTCCGCATACGGCGCATGTGGAGTCGATGGCCGTGTTTGAACGGGTGCAGGCCGGCCCAGGCAGATGAGGAAAAAAGGCTGCCCGCCATGACAGCGGACAGCCCGGGCTCGGCCTTGGGCCTGGCAACTCAGTGCGTGGCGGCTGCCTTGCCTGTCGTGTCTGCCTTGTAGATGGTCGCGTCGGCGGCACCGGTGACCTCCAGCATGCCGACCAGACCCTTGCCGGCACGCGACAGTGCGTGGTCCACCAGCAGGTAGCTGCCTGGGTAGTCCACCTTGAACTCGACAATCGTCGCGCCGCCGGGTGCGACCAGCGTGGTCTGCACGTCGCGTTTTGGCGAACTGATCGAGCCTTCGCTGTAGACCTTGTCGAAAATCTCGCCGATCACGTGGAACGAAGAGATCTTGTTGGGCCCGCCAACACCGAAGAAGATACGCACGGTTTCGCCCACCTTCGCGGTGAGCTTGTGCTCCTTGGTCAGCGAGCCCACCGCGCCGTTGAAAACGTAGTAGTCAGGCAGTTCGGCCGCCAGCTTGTCCAGGTCGAACTCCTGGTGTGTTTTGGCGCCGTGCGGCCGGGTGGTGTACATATCGCCCTGCATCACGTAGTACTCGCGGTCCACTTTCGACAGGCCGCCTTCGGGCTCGACCAGGATCATGCCGTACATGCCGGCCGAGATGTGCTGCGGCACCAGCGGCGTGGCGCAGTGGTACACATACAGCCCGGCGTTCAGTGCCTTGAATGTGATGGTTTTTTCCTGGCCGGGACCGACCTGGGTGTGTTCGCCGCCGCCGTGGCCGCCGGTCACCGCGTGAAGGTCGATGGAATGGATCATCTTGCTGTCCCGCGCATTGGCCAGGGTCAGCTCAATCGTGTCGCCGATGCGGGCGCGCAGCATCGGGCCGGGTACCTTGCGGTCAAAGGTCCAGTAAGTGAAGCTGGTGCCGTTGTCGAGCTTGCCGGTCAGCTCCACAGTCTCGATGCGGTATTTCAGATGCTGCGGCGCACGGGCGCCAATCGGGGCGGGCACAGCTGCCGGGTCCATGGCCACGCTCACCGCGGCCGCATCGGCGGGCCGCACCGCAGGTGCGGCATACAGTTCGGCACCGGGAACGCCGGTGGTCTTCGCAGCAGTTTTTGGCTCCGCGCTGGCCACACTGGTACCCGCCACTTCAAACGTGCCTTCCATGCCGATCTGGCGGTGGCCTGCGATGGTGCAATAGTAGGTGAAGCTGCCGGCCTGCGTGACGGTGAAACGTACCGTGGTGGGACCGCTGGCGGCATCGAACTTTTGCGACTGCACCTTCAGCTCGGGGATGGCGATGTCGTGCTGCGCACCTTCGCCGCTTTTGAGGCGGATTTCAACCGTGTCGCCCACATGGGCGCGCAGTACCGGGTTGGCCTGGCCGCGGTCATCGATGAACACCATCTTGCCGTTGATGATGCCGGTTTCGAGCGTGTACTTCTTGACAGTGCCCTTGGCCTGCGTTGCTGCCGGGACGGGGGCTGCGCTGGCTTGGGCTACCGCCGTGGGCGGAGCTGCAGCAGCGCCTACAGTAGCCAGGGCTATCGCGGCGGCGAGCGCCAGCAGAGAAAAATTTCTTGAATGACGGGTACGCATACAACCTTCTTTCTTCTTTAAAGACCTCCTGATCTGTATTGCCCGGGGGTCTGTGGAAAGTTTAATCAGAAGATGTATTTTGTAAGCATCTTTTTAAGGGTTAACGCTGAATTGCTTGATGCAGCGCAAATCGGTGTCGCACCATTTTTCAAGAAAAATACGGCCTTGGCCCATATGCTGAAACGATAGTTCGCTACTGAATATGTAGCATCTGCCGACGGGCCTGTTTTGTGCGGACGCAGGCCGTGAGGGCATGAAAAAAGGGCCCGAAGGCCCTTTTGGTTGTGGCGTGAAGCGCTTCTTAGTCGCGCTCGCCGCCCATGATGCCCAGCAGCGCCAGCAGCGCCTGGAACACATTGAACAGGTCCAGGTACAAGGCCAGCGTGGCGCTGATGTAGTTGGTTTCGCCGCCGTCCAGGATCTGCTTGAGGTCGTACAGCATGTAGGCGCTGAAGATGCCGATGACAGCCACGGAAAGCGCCATCATGCCGGCGGTGGAGCCGACAAACACATTGATGATGCCGCCGACCATCACGACCAGGGCGCCAACAAACAGCCATTTGCCCATGCCGGAGATGTCACGCTTGATGACGCTGGCCACAGTGGCCATCACAAAGAAGATGCCGGCGGTGCCGCCCATGGCGATCATGATGAGCTCACTGCCGTTCTTGAAGCCCAGAATCAAGCCGATCATGCGCGAGAGCATCAGGCCCATGAAGAAAGTGAAGGCCAGCAGCACCGGCACGCCAGCGGCGGAATTCTTGGTCTTTTCAATGGCGTACAGGAAACCGAATGCGCCGCCGAGGAACACGATCAGTCCCAAGCCACCCGTCAGCGAGGCGGTGATACCTGTGGCCACGCCCAGCCATGCGCCCAGCACGGTAGGCAGCAGGCTCAGCGACAGAAGCCAGTAAGTGTTGCGCAGAACGCGGTTGCGCTGCTCCGCAGAGGCAACGTAGCCATGGTCAAGCGTTTGAACATTGTCATTCATGAAGTCTTCTCCAATGGGCCTGCATATGCGGGCACTGTTATTTTAGGGGTCTACCGCGATTTTCAAGCATTAACCCCATCCGGATGCCACTTTTGTCAGGGTTATAGGAATCGTACGGGTGGTAATGGGACACGGTGGCAGCCGAAAAGTTGCGTATGCTTGGCGTTTTTGCCAATAACTGAAATCATCATGAAATCAAAAACAATGCTGGAATTTTCCGATGTGCAGGCGATTGCAACGGCCGCCGTGGCCGAAGCGACCAAAAACAGCTGGGCAGTGACGATTGCCATTGTCGATGACGGTGGACACCTGCTTCACCTTCAGCGCCTGGACGGTGCTGCGCCGATTTCTGCCCATATCGCACCGGCCAAGGCCAACACTTCGGCCATGGGGCGCCGCGAAAGCAAGATTTATGAAGACATGGTCAATGGCGGCCGCTTTTCATTCCTGAGCGCGCCAGCGCTGCACGGCCTGCTCGAAGGCGGCGTGCCTATCCTGAAAGACGGCCAGTGCCTGGGTGCGATAGGTGTCAGTGGCGTGAAGTCCAGTGAAGACGCACAAATCGCGCGTGCGGGCCTGGCTGCCATTGGGTTGTAGATAGGGGGTTTGCTATCGAACAGATAGCGCGTGACGACCGCCACACGAGGGCGAAAGCCTATTTAAGAAGAAAGCCGACGCAAGGTCGGCTTTTTGCATGGCGGCGTGGAAAAAAAGCCTGGCTAATACAACTGCCCGAAAGCGACTGGCTGGCTGGCAAAAACGACCTTTGAGACCGTTGCCGGTCTCGGATCGTCCCACGATGAAACCTGTTACTTGGTGAGGATGAGTTTGCCCAGGCGTGTGGCCTGGAGGCGATAGGTTGAGCCGTTGTGCACGATGTCCACGGCCTTCTGGCCGCGCAGGAGCTCGGTGCTGTCAACTGCGCAACCGGAGTCGCCTCGGTTGGAGACGTTTGGAGATACCGTCTCCTGCTGAACTTGGCGCGAAGGCAGACGGAGGGTGGAGGGGGCGGTCAGGGTAAAAGACATGATGATTTACCGGTTGGATGTCGTTATCGTAATGATAATTATTCTCAATTAAAAGTCAAGAAAGAAGCGGTCTTTTCTCGAAAACTTACGAGAGGTCACACTTCGGACGCCGCATGAAAAAAGCCTGGCTCAGTGCCAGGTTTGATGGCCAGGCTTGCAGGTGTTGCCGGCATTCATTCAGGGCGTCACGGGCTCTGTGATGAAGCCGATTTTGCGCAGTCCCGCTTGCTGCGCTGCAGCCATGGCTTGCGCCACGCGTTCGTAACGCACCGACTTGTCGCCGCGGATGTGCAGCTCCGGCTGCGGCTCCTGAGCTGCGGCTGCCTTGAAGCGCGGCGCCAGATCCGGGTCTTCGACCTTCGCCTCGTTGAGGTAATAGGCACCGTCGGCATCGACGGTCAGGCGCACGGTTTCGGGCTTGACGTTTTGCGCCTCGTTGGTCGCGCGCGGCAAGTCAATGTTGACCGAGTGTTTCATCACCGGCACGGTGATGATAAAGATGATCAACAGGACCAGCATCACGTCGACCAGCGGCGTCATGTTGATCTCGTTCATCACCTCGTCGGTGTCGTCCTGTGTTCCAAAGGCCATGGTGGATCCTTTTGCCTGCTCAGGCTTTTTTCATCGGCACAACATTGGCCTGCCCGCTGACGCCGACGCGTGCGCCCGTCACAAAGTAGGCGTGCAGGTCATGTGCAAAGCGGTTGAGCTTTTGCAGCACGCCCTTGTTGCCACGCACCAGCGCGTTGTAGCCCAGCACCGCCGGAATGGCGACCGCCAAACCCAGTGCCGTCATGATCAGCGCCTCGCCGATGGGACCTGCCACTTTGTCGATCGTTGCCTGGCCGGCGGTACCGATGCTCAGCAGCGCGTGGTAGATGCCCCAGACTGTGCCGAACAGGCCGATGAATGGCGCGGTGGAGCCGACCGAGGCGAGGATGGCCAGGCCCGACTGCAGGCGCGAAGTGAATTCGTCCATGGTGTTGCGCAGGCTGCGCGTGACCCAGTCGCTCACGTCCAGCGCATCATGCAGGTGCGCCTTGGTGTTGCGGTGGTGGGCGGTGGCTTCACGCCCTTCGATGGCCAACTGGCGGAAGGGGTTGGCGGGGTCGCTGCCCAGTTTGCCCAGACCGGCGGCGAAGTCTTCGCTGTGCCAGAAGTCTTCAGCGACATTGGCGATTTTCTTGTACTTCAGGACATCCAGCGTCTTGATGATGATGACCATCCATGACGCCAGTGACATGCCGATCAGCAACAGGGCGACCGCCCGGGTGACGAAGTCGCCCTGCGTCCAGACGTTCATCAAGCCGAATTGTGAATTCATGAGTTACTCCAAAACAAAATTAATCGGGGCTTTGAGCAGGAACTGGGTGTCTTCATTGACACCAGCCCTTCTGAAGGGGGTGACCTGCGAGGCCAGTACGGCCTCCAGCGCAGCACGGTCCAGGCGTTCGAAGCCGCTGGACTTGAAGACCTCGGCGCGTTTAGCGTGGCCGGCAGTGCTGTAGTAGACGGCAATGATGACCACACCGGTCTCACCGCTGTTTTTGCTGCGCGACGGATAGACCGGTTTGGGCGGCCGGATGTATTCAGTTTCACCCTGTGTGATTTCGAGCAGGCGCGCTGGCGCTGGCGGGGCAGGCGGCGCGGGGGCTCGAAATCACAC
>NZ_MUNO01000004.1 GCF_002001015.1 Polaromonas sp. A23
GCGCAAACCTTTGTTCAGCAGCACCATGGCTTGATTGAGTGCGAAAGCGTCCCGGGCCGCACGGATTTCAAGTTGCTGATACCTCTGCCTTGAAGTCTGTTTTTACAGATAACGGTCACACAAAGGGACAAGAACATGAAACCGATCTGGATTGTTGATGATGACCAGTCCATCCGGTTTGTACTGGAAAAAGCTTTGCTCCGCGAGGGCCTGCCGACGCGCAGCTTCACCAATCCGCGCGAAGTACTCAATGCTCTGGAAAACGCCACAGAAGAAGACGGCCCCCAGGTTCTCGTCAGCGACATTCGCATGCCCGGCGGCTCGGGCCTCGATTTGCTCGAAAAGGTCAAGGAAAAGCTGCCTGGCCTGCCGGTCATCATCATGACCGCCTTTTCCGACCTGGACAGTGCCGTTTCGGCTTTCCAGGGCGGTGCTTTTGAATACCTTCCCAAGCCTTTCGACTTGCCCAAGGCGGTCGAGCTGATTCGCCGCGCCGTCGAGGAAAGCCAGCGCGAAGAGGTGGACGAAGAGCGCATGGCGGCCACGCCCGAAATGCTGGGCCAGGCGCCCGCCATGCAGGACGTGTTCCGTGCCATCGGCCGTCTGAGCCAGAGCATGGTGACGGTGATGATCACCGGCGAGTCCGGCTCCGGCAAGGAGCTTGTCGCGCGCGCCCTGCACAAACACTCTCCCCGTGCCAACGGCCCTTTTGTGGCCATCAACACAGCGGCCATCCCCAAGGATCTGCTGGAGTCCGAGCTGTTCGGCCACGAGCGCGGTGCTTTCACCGGCGCGCAGACCATGCGCCGCGGCCGTTTCGAGCAGGCTGACGGCGGCACTCTGTTCCTTGACGAGATTGGCGACATGCCGTTTGATTTGCAGACGCGCCTGTTGCGTGTGTTGAGCGATGGAAATTTCTACCGCGTCGGCGGCCACAACGCCGTCAAAACCAATGTGCGCGTGATTGCCGCGACGCACCAGGACCTGGAGCAGCGCGTCAAGGAAGGCGGTTTCCGTGAGGATCTGTTTCACCGCCTCAACGTGATCCGCCTGCGCCTGCCGGCACTGCGCGAGCGGCGTGAAGACGTATTCATGTTGACGCGCCACTTCCTGCAGCAAAGCGCCAAGCAACTGGGCGTGGAGCCCAAGCGCATTTCCGACGCTGCGCTGCAGCAACTGAGTATCTTCGGTTTTCCCGGCAATGTGCGCCAGCTGGAGAACATCTGCCACTGGCTGACCGTCATGGCGCCGGCCCTCGTCATTGAGGCCAAAGATTTGCCACCCGAGGTGCTGGGCGCGGTACCTGAACCGGGGAAGACTCCGGTGCTGATCGAAGGTGGACTTACTCCGCGGCCACAAGCGCTGCCTGTAGAGGTGCCCCGTACCGCTCCGACCGATCAGTTGCATTCCGGCAGCGCTATTGCACCGACGCAGGCGCCCGCACTTCCTGTAATGGAGGGCGGCAGCACGTGGGAAAACGGGCTGGAAGCCGAAGCCATGGCTTTGCTGGCCACCGGCCGCAGCGACGTTTGGGATGTGCTGACGCGGCGTTTTGAGTCCAGGCTGATCCAGACCGCTTTGCTCAACACCCGGGGGCGGCGTATTGAAGCCGCGCAGAAACTCGGTATTGGCCGCAACACCATCACGCGAAAGATTCAGGAGCTTCATCTGGAGTAGACGAGCCCCCACGCTTGTCGCTTCGCGTACTGCGCTGCCCCCGAGGGGGCGCTGCGCCTGCGGCCCGGCGAAGCCGGTTCCGCGGCCCCTGCTTGAATGAAGATCCCGGGTGCTCGTTCACTGCGGGTGACCTCACGCTGGTACTGAGTGCGAATCTGGCCCGGGCGTTTGGACGGCCTACGGTGATTTAAAGTTCGAGCATGAGCCGTTTATCCCTGATCCGAGAAAAAATCTACAGAACTGTCGCACGGCAATTGCATGGCAAGGTGCCGTGCTGGGTGTGTGGCGAGCACGTGCTGCCGGCCGCCGCCACGCTGGAGCACATCCTGCCGCTGAGTGAAGGCGGCAACAGCCATGCAGAAAATCTGGCCATCAGCCATGAGGTGTGTAATGGCCAGCGTCACGCCAAGGGCGTCATCGCCGAGTCGACGGAGTCTCCAGGGCAGGTTGCTCCGCGTTTGATAGTGAAATAGGCCATTGGCCCTTTGTTTACGGATGCAAGCAGCTATATTATTTATAGCAAATTGAATTCTGCCCACACGGGTACGTGGTCACTGGGGCGCTCGTTTTTACGTGGCGCCTTGTCGATCACACAGCTGGTGACGCTGGATTTGAGCGCGTCGCTCACCAGAATGTAGTCAATGCGCAGACCGCGGTTGCGCCGGAAGGCGAACTCCCGGTAGTCCCACCACGAGTAGCTTTTCTCCGGCTGCTCAAACAGGCGGAATGCATCGTGCAGCCCCAGACTTAGCAGCGCCTTCAAATGCTCCCGCTCTTCGGTGGTGTGATGGATGGTCTCGCGCAGGCCTTCGGCGTCGTAAGTGTCGCGGTCGTCGGACGTGATGTTGAAGTCGCCAACCAACACCAGGTTCGGCTGTGCTGCCAGTTCCTCACGCAGCCAGTTGCGCAATCCGTCCAGCCATTTCATCTTGTAGTCGAACTTGTCGGTGCCCGGTGCCTGGCCATTAACGAAATAACCGTTGACCAGGCGCAGATCGCCTTTCGGCGTGTCTAGGGTGACGGCAATCACGCGGGACTGCTCGTCGGTGAACCCCACGATGTTTTTCACGATGTTGCGTGCCGGCGCGCGGCTAAGGATGGCGACACCGTTATAGGTCTTCTGACCAAAGACAGCGCTTTCGTAACCCGCCGCGGCCAGCGCGGCCAGCGGGAACTTGTCATCGCTGAGCTTGAGCTCCTGCAGGCACAGCGCATCAACAGGGTTGGCCGCCAGCCAGTCCAGTACCTGTGGCAGGCGCACGGCCAGGGAGTTGACATTCCAGGTGGCGATTTTCATGGGCGCTCCAGCGTGACAAAACTGAAGGGCAGGCCTTTGGTCGACACGTGCATGCTGCTGCGCGCGGTTTCGCGCCAGCTGTTGCCCAGCGTCGGGGCATAAGCGTCACCCTCAAAGTCCCGCGCAATTTCCGTGACTTCAATGCGGCGGGCCATCGGTTCGGCCTGCGCATAAATTTGCGCGCCGCCGATGACCCAGATGTCCGGGGTGGAACCCGCCCGTTGGAGGGCTTCTTCCAGGCTGCCAACGCGCGTCGCGCCGTCGGCTGCCCAGTCGTCCTGCCGCGTGATCACGATGTTGGTCCGGCCGGGCAGGGGGCGAAACTTTGGCGGCAACGAATCCCAGGTCTTGCGGCCCATGATGACTGGACAGCCATGGGTCAGTTGCTTGAAGTGCGCGAGGTCTTCCGGCACATGCCAGGGCATGGTGCCGTCCTTGCCGATGACGCCATTGGCGGCGCGAGCGAAGATCATGTTGATGTTGGGAGTAGTCATGCGCTGTAGTTCCTGAGCCGCTCTTCGAGCGTTCCTGTGTGCAATTCGAACAGGTGGTTGTCAAAATCATAAAAATACAGCGATTGCCCTTCACCAGGGACGCGCGGGCGAGCCTCCTTGACTTCAGCGCCTATGGCTCGCAGTCGGGCTTCAAAGTAGAGCAGCTCATCCGCCTCAACCTTCAATGCCAGATGTCGGTAGGTACGTTCAGTTGGCGGTTCGCCCTCCATGGCCGCCAGCCAGGTGTCGCCGAGCACAAAAAATTTCTCCCGTGCGAGGGAGAAATTTTTCGCCTTGCTGTCGTAGACCTCTTTTGCACCCAGGCCTTCGCACAAAAAAGTTGCCATGCGATCCAGGTCGCGCACGATGAAGGTGATGTGGCTGACGCCCTGCACAGGCATGGCTACACCTTCGCCTCACCAGCCAGGTAGTTTTCAAAAGTCAAAGGTGTCGGCGCCCAGCGGCATTGCGGCGTGTCGATCCCCGCTACGCGTGGGCCCTCGCCAAGCGCCTTCATACCGTCGCCTCCCGAACGAAGTAGTTTTCAAAAGCCGGAGGAGTCGGCTCCCGGCGGCATTGCGGCGTGTCGATCCCCGCTGCGCGTGGGCCCTCGCCAAGCGCCTTCATACCGCCACCGGCGCCTTGATCGCCGCATGGTGCTGGTAATCAAGAAACTCGAAGTCGTCGAACTCGTAATCAAAGATCGATGCAGGCTTGCGCTTGATTTTCAACGTCGGATAGGGGAAGGGTGCGCGGCTCAGTTGCAGCGCCACCTGTTCAGCGTGGTTGCTGTAGATGTGGCAGTCGCCGCCAGTCCAGATGAAGTCGCCAACGTCCAGGCCGCATTGCTGGGCCACCATGTGCGTCAGCAACGCGTAACTGGCAATATTGAACGGCACGCCAAGGAAAATATCAGCGCTGCGCTGGTAGAGCTGGCAACTGAGCTTGCCCTTGCCGCCTGCTTCAGCCGGTGGTGCTACATAAAACTGAAAAAACGCGTGGCAGGGCATCAAGGCCATCTTCGACAGATCAGCCACGTTCCAGGCGCTGACGATGATGCGGCGCGAGTCGGGGTTGGTCTTCAGGGTCTTGATGACGTCGGCGATCTGGTCGATGTGGCCGCCGTCCGGTGTGGGCCAGCTGCGCCACTGCACGCCATACACGGGCCCAAGGTCGCCGTCCTCGCGCGCCCATTCGTCCCAGATGGTGACGCCGCGTTCCTTCAGCCAGTTGTTGTCACTCGAACCCTGCAGAAACCACAGCAGCTCGTGCACGATGGACTTGAGGTGGACTTTCTTGGTTGTTACCAGCGGAAAGCCCTCGTTCAGGTCAAAGCGCATCTGGTAGCCGAACACGCTTTTGGTTCCGGTGCCGGTGCGGTCGGCCTTGAACACGCCGTGGCCGTCCACATGGCGCATGAAATCTTCGTACTGGGAGCGGATGGGATGGGTCATGGGAAAAAACCAGTCAGCTTGAACCGGGAGAAAACAATACGGAATGTGGCAAGGGCGTGATCAAGGTTTTAATTATGCCCGCAGCACCTGCCTCCCGGGATGGTGGGGTGATCCGAGGCCAGTGCGCCGTGTCGCGGCGGCGCATGAGGGCCGTTTATGATCACATTCATCTCTCAAACCGCCCGAAAGGCGTTGAGGGAGACCTCATTTTTTGTCATGAAAGTTACTCAAGATGAACGTTAATTGGTCGACTCGCGCAGATATGCGGCAGCACCATGTGGCCGCCTCGTTGCGCATGTTCCGCGCCGGTGGCCCTGGATGCTAAGCATGCAGGAAGTGTTGCTATCCATGCTGGTACTTGGCGCTTTCGCGCTGATTGCCTATGGGCTGCACCGGCTGCGGCGAATACGTGCCATCTCAAAGTGGCCCTCGGTCAAGGCCACCGTCGTCAGATCGATCCTTGAAAATTTAACCAGCAGTAACGAGGACGCCCCGCACTTGCGCCCGCGGCTGATGTACGAATATGCATTTCAGGGCAAGACTTTCAGCAGCAGCGTACTGGGGGTTTCTGACTCTGCGTTCGACTTTCATTCGGAGCGCGAGGCCGGGACGTTCATGGGGTCCGTAAGCCGCGGGGCTTCGGTAGATATCCTGGTCGACCTTGCGGCACCTTCTGCCGCGTTTATTGCACCTGGTGCCTCCCGCATGCGCCTGAACCATTACGCGACAGCCGTTGCGTCAGGCGTGTTGATTCTGATCGCGGGCGCTGGTGCTTGGTGGGTGATGCATGCCTGATCGACCAAAATCGGGGAAGATGCTCCGGCGGCAAGGCTTCGCGTGCCGGCTTGCGTTTTTCATTTGAAACCTTAATTTCATTTAACAGGAGAAACCATGAGCGTCGCGTTCTATGTAGTTCTGGACAAGGAAGATCCCGGGTTCGACACGTTTGTGAACGGCAAGGCCTTGGCGAAAGAAGCGCAGAAGCTGGAAGTCATTTCAAAAAAACTGGGTATCCCGACCTTTGAAGACTTTATAACCATGTCTGCCGACGACATTGAAGACATGCTTGGCGAGGAGGTGGACATACCCGGACAGGAGGAGAAGTGGTTCACTCCGGAGGAAGGGCTTGGCTTCATTCAAAAGCTTGCCGACCATATTCGCGTCAACCCCAGCTCAGTCACGAATTCAAAGGCTGTTCTTGAGGACTTGGGTGAGTACGAAGAAGTATTCACGAAGGCCAAGGGGGTTGGTGCCCGCTGGCATCTCAATCTCGACATATGAGCTTTAACAGAGTGGCCAACCAGGCGCCAGCGATAGCCTCCAGGACACCGTATGCGTATTGAACCAGTCTCTGAAACCCAGCATGAGTCGCTGATAGACCTGTTGTGCGAGCTGCACACCTACTACAACGAAGGTTCTGTGGTGTCTCGGGATATGGTGCGAGAACATCTGCTTGAGAACCTCTTGGCCGATAAGTCGCCCCATCGTTTGATTGTGGCTTCTGGAGACGATGCAGAGGTGCTTGGCTTGGCAGCCATCACGCTGGTTTATTCTCTTGTTGACTTTGCCGTGGACAAGCGCAAGCATTGCCAGCTGAAAGAGCTTTATGTGCGCCCCCTGGCGAGAAACCGGGGTGTGGGCAAAGCGCTCATGTCGTGGGTGGCCCGGTATGCCTATGAGAGTGGTTGCCGCCGCATCGACTGGCCCGTCAAGGCATCGAATGCGAGGGGGATTGCCTTCTACGAGAGTCTTGGTGCTGAGCGAATTGTCGAAAGACTCGGCTATAGGCTCTCCGAGCCAAATATGGGGCAACTTGCGTATGAGAACCTGGGCCTTGCAGGAGACGGTTACCTTCAGAGTTAGTTAGGCGTCACGATGATTTCTGACCTTGCAATTCGCTTTGCCACCTTGGCCGATGCAGCTGACATCGCGCACATGTCTCGCGATTCCATCGAGCAGGGTCTGCCCTGGCGCTGGACAGTTGGCCGGGTGAGCCGGACGATCAAGGATCCAAACACAAACGTAGTCGTCGTGGGTGAACCGGATGCCGTTGCCGCGTTCGGAATCATGTTCTACGCCGAGGATGATGCGCACTTGTTACTGCTTGCAGTGCGCAGCACCAGACAACGCCGCGGTATTGGAAGCGCGGTACTCCTTTGGCTGGAAGCTGCAGCGCGATCAGCGGGTGCCAAACGCATTCGCGTGGAGGCTCGAAGGGACAATGATGCCGCCCGAAGCTTCTACAACGAGCATGGCTATCACGAGCGCGTCATCAAAACTGCAATGTACAGCGGCATTGCAGACGGAATCTGCCTTGAGAAATGGTTGGGACGCGATGCCTGACGGGTTGCCCGGTCCGGGTACTCCGGGGCAGAATGCTGCTTTGTTTTGACGCCAGATTCGGGGGAGGAGCCTATGGGTTACTGGGTGAATACGACCTACATCCACCACGGAGACGTCAGCGCGGTTGCCAATGCGCTGGAAGCTGTCTGCCGCACCGAAGGCATGGAGCGAATACCTTCTCCTGTGCAGCGTGAGAGGGCCCTCGTCGAGCCGATGCAGTACGAACGTGCCCTGCACAACGATTTGTGGGGCGCTGCAATTTTCCCAGGGGCTCCGTCATGGACCGTCGTCCAGACAGCCCCCCTTGAGTTGCTGGCCGAACGCGCGGCGGGAGTTCCACGAATGCGTCTTGCCGAGCTCTGCCGCCGGCTCTCGGTATCTGCGTTTCAGCTGAACGTCTATGACAGCACAGGAGCGATTCTTGCGGAAGTGTCGGAGCGTGGTGAGGTTCTGATCTCTGGGTTCAACACGAGCAGCGACGCCGTCGACCCCTTTGAGTGGTACGAAGAACGGCTGAGCGAGGAATTTTTCGAGGCACAGTTCCGGCTCCATCCTTTTCAGGACCTGATTGCTGGCGCCATGTTGGGTGACGACGTGGCCGGCACCGTTGCCCGGCACTTTGGGGCGCAGAACTCTGCCTTTTGCGACAACCTCGTATCCGTCGATACGCTTGTCTGCCACAAGCCGTTCTCTGCGCCTGGCGGCGTGGCTTTGTACTTCAGGTGGCCGGGCCCCAGCCGGCAACGGTATTCATCGTGTGCGTCGTGGGCCGAATATCAGGCGGCGATCGGGGACGCGAAACATCCGTAGAGCCGGACCCGGGCCGCAGGTGCGCCATCTCAGGAGCTAAGGTTACATGCGCAACACACGCCCCGGGTTCATCAGATTCTCCGGGTCCAGCGCCTGCTTGATCGCGCGCATCATGCCCAGGGCTACAGGCGATTTGTGTTGTTCCAGTTTACCCACCTTGAGGCTGCCGACACCGTGTTCGGCGGAAATCGAGCCACCAAATTTCTGTACCGAGTCATAGACCAGGGCATTGACCCGTTCTTCCTGCTCACGCAGGAAGGCGGCGGGGTCGCCTTTGGCAGGCGCCTGCACGTTGTAGTGCAGGTTGCCGTCGCCCAGATGGCCGAAGTTGACGAGGCGCACGCCGGGAATGGCCTTGGTCAGCAGCAAGTTGGTCGCGCGCACAAATTCCGGAATCAGCGAGACCGGCACGGAGATGTCGTGCTTGATGTTCAGGCCTTCCTCGGCCTGGGCCAGCGGAATGCTTTCCCGCAGGTGCCAGAGCTGGCGGGCCTGCTGCAGGTTTTCCGCCACCACGGCGTCCGTGATACAGCCTTCTTCCATGGCCATTTCCAGCAGGCGTTCAAACTGCTCACGCGCATGGGTTTCAGACTCGTGGTCGGAGTTCTCCAGCAGCACGCAAAACGGCGTGTCTTCATGGAAGGGCACGCGTTGTTTGGGAAAATGTTTTGCAACCAGGCTCAGCGCGAACTGGCCCATGACTTCGAAACCTGTCAGGCCGGCACCCAGGTTGCGGTGCGCCAGCCCGAGCAGGGTGACGGCGTCTTCCATGGACGGCACGGCCGCCCACGCGGTCAGCTGCGCCGCGGGCATGGGGTAGAGCTTCATGGTGGCCGCGGTGATGATGCCCAGGGTTCCTTCGCTGCCGATGAAAAGATCGCGCAGGTCGTAGCCGGTATTGTCTTTGCGCAGGCCTGAAAGGCCTTCCCAGATGTCTCCCTGCGCCGTCACTACTTCCAGACCCAGGCACAAGTCACGCGCGTTGCCATAACGAACCACCTGCGTGCCGCCGGCGTTGCTGCCCAGGTTGCCACCTATCGTGCAACTACCTTCTGCAGCCAGGCTCAGCGGAAACAACAGGCCGGCTTTTTCAGCGGTTTCCTGCAGGGTCTGCAAAATGCAACCCGCCTCCACCGTCATGGTCAGGTTGGGCATGTCGAGCGCGCGCACCGCATTCATGCGTTGCAGGCTCAGCACCACCTGCCGGCCGGAATCGTCAGGGGTCGAGCCGCCGACCAGGCCGGTGTTGCCACCCTGCGGCACCAGGCTGATGCCCGCCGCCATGCAGGCTTTGACGACGGCCGCCACTTCGCCGGTATTGCCGGGGCGGACCACGGCCAGTGCCTTGCCGCGCGCGCGTTTGCGCCAGTCCAGCTCCCAGGCCGAGAGGTCACCTTCAGACAATACGTTGGCTGCGCCGACGACGGCGCGCAGGGCAGTGAGGATTTCGTTCATAAGCTTCAGGCGGGAAGGGGGGCTTTTTTAAGGCGGATGCGCACGTGCAGGGCGCAGGCGGTAAACAGCAGCAGGCATAGCGCCACTTCTGTCATGGCGAGGTAGTTGCCGGGCGGTTTGTCGCTCCACGCGCGGACTGCACCCTCGGTGAAATACAGCCACACCATCAGGCTTAGCCAGCGGTAGGTGTACATGCGGTTTTTCAGCAGGCCGGCCAACGGAAAGCACAGTGGCAATACCTTCAGGGCCAGCAGCGAGCCGCCGGGCCGAACCGGCGCGAGCCACATCTCCCAGGCCAGGCCGAGAATGATCAGGGCGCCCAGGCTGCCCACGGCGAGCCAGCGGGTGGCATCGATCTGCGTTGATTTGTTCATAAGTTTGTCGATGGCATGATACCGGGGATGAAATTCCAGCAGTCCCTACAGCAGTTATTGACGGATTTGTCGCATTTCCCCTGGCGCGACACCGCCATCACGCTGCGCCAGCGTTTCCGTGAAGACCATATGGGCCTGACGGCCAGTAGCCTGACCTTCACCACCAGCATTGCACTGGTGCCGTTTTTCACCGTGGCATTGGCTATTTTCACGGCTTTTCCGATGTTTTCCAAGTTGCAGGGCGCCTTGCAGGTCTGGCTGGTTAACAGCCTGATTCCCGACAACATCTCGCGCCAGGTGCTGGGCTACCTCACGCAGTTCGCCAAGCAAGCCAATAAGCTGGGTGTGGCCGGTCTGGCAGTGCTGCTGGTGACGGCGATTGCGCTGATCCTGACGATTGACCGAACGCTCAACGGCATCTGGCGCGTCAAAAAATCGCGGCCGCTCGCCCAGCGCGTGTTGATTTACTGGGCTGCCATCACGCTCGGCCCGCTGGTTTTGGGAGCCAGCCTGGCGCTCACCTCGTACGTGATTTCCGGCTCACGCGGCATGGTCGGCGTCATGCCGGGCAGCGTGCGCGTGTTGCTGGACGTGTTGCAGTTCTTCCTGCTGGCCGGTGGCATGGCGGCGCTTTACCACTATGTGCCCAACACCTTTGTCCGTTGGGCACATGCCTGGGTGGGCGGATTTTTCGTGGCGGCCGGCATTGAAGTGGCCAAAAAAGTTCTTGGCCTATATCTCAGCAGCGTACCGACTTATTCCCTCGTGTACGGCGCTTTTGCCACCTTGCCGATATTGCTGGTGTGGATCTACGTGGCCTGGGTCATTGTGTTGATGGGGGCGGTGATTGCGGCCTACCTGCCCAGCCTGCTGGCTGGTGTGGCGCGGCGCGGCAACAGCCACGGCTGGCAGTTCCAGCTGGCGGTGGAGCTGCTGCAGGAGCTGCACCGCGCGCGCAGCACCACACGTATTGGCATGGAGGGCTCAGAGCTGGCGCGTGCGCTGCAGGTGGACGTGCTGCAGCTGGAACCCGTGCTGGAAACACTGATGGCGCTGGACTGGATCGGCCAGCTGACCGACCCGGACGACGAGCACGAAGCACGCTACCTGTTGCTGGCCGACCCGGATGCCACAGCACTGGAGCCACTGATGGCGCAGCTGCTGCTGAGCCAGGACGCTTCAATGAAAAACTTATGGGAAAACGGCCGTTTTGAGGCGCTTCGCCTGCGCGACGTGATTTGACGGCAGCTTATGACGGCCGGCCGCCATCGATGCGGCGCGTGTAGTCTTCAGGCTTGGCGGCCGCCAGGATGGCATTGACGAGGAGCTGCGAGAACGCTTCGCTCAGAGCCGCCGCCGGTGAATTTTCAATGCTGGCGATACCCAGCTGGTAGCTGATGCGCGGACTGAACGGCCGGCTGGAAAATTCCTTGTCCTTGCAATAACTGGCCAGCAAGGCATTGACGATAGACACACCCATTCCTTGCGCCACGAAGCCGCAGGCCACGCTGACTGAATGGACTTCGATCGCAACGCGCGGCAGCACGCGAGCATGACGAAATGCCATGTCGATTTCGTGGCGGATAAGGCGCTGTCGGCCCAGCAGAATCAGCGAGACATCTTCGAGATCAAGAGGGGCGACGACATCGAGTTTTTCGAGAGGGTGGCCCTTGGGCATGATGCACACGGCGTCTGACTCCAGGCAGGCAATTGCCTGCAAGCCCGGCATCTCCATGGGAAGGCGCACCAAGCCGATATCGGCGTCGCGGCTCAGGATAGCCCGCTCGGTATCGGTATAGGAGCCGGACAGCACCTCCAGCACGACCTGGGGATGCTCGTGCATGAATTTCTTTGCGATTGCGGGCATGAGTTGCGAGGCCAGCGTGCTTGGCACGGCCACCTTCAGCAAGCGCCGCTTGAATCCACCTAGTCGCAGCTGCTCCGAATGGCGCCGGAAGCATTGGGCTGAATCGACCAGGCCATGCGCGTCCTGCAACAGGGCCTCGGCCTCGCGCGTCGGGACCAGTCTGCCTTTCTCCCGGATGAATAGCCGCAGGCCCAAGTCTTCCTCGAGCTGGCCGAGCAGACGGCTGATGGCCGACTGCGACAGCCCCAGGCGTTCGGCGGCACCGGTGGTAGAGCCACTGGCCATGATGGCTTGAAAAGCTTCCAGCTGTTTGAAGTTCATAACCAGTCAGGTGCGAGGTAAGTGCGTGAGACGGTGCCATCTTTGCAGGTCCGTCGTGACGCCGCAAGTGCCACGCAATTCGCATAGGGCAATGCGAAATCATCATACCGTTGTGGGTCGTCGAACCTCACAACACAATCCGCTCCACCAAATTTTTACAACCACGAGGAGTGAGATTCGATGAAGACATGTATGTATGCAGCTGCTGCAGTCGGAGGCAGCTTGATGGCTGCAGCGTTACCGCCCGCAAGCGCCCAGTCGACGCAAATCTATGGTCAGGTGCGCCTGACGGCCAACAGCATCAGCGGCGCCGGTGCGGTTAAGGAGTTGCGCGACAACGCCTCCCGGCTGGGCTTTCGCGGTACCGAGGATCTGGGCGGCGGCCTGGGTGCTTTCTTTGGCCTGGAGATGGGCATTAGCGCCGACGACGGCAGCGGTACGGATCCGCTTTATCGCAACAGCTACACGGGCCTTCGCGGCAGCTTTGGTGCCATTGCTCTCGGCCGGCTGGATTCATCCAACCCGACTGGCTCGCCGCTGTACTCGCAGGTCACTTCCATCGTCTCGTTTGCCGCCAACGACGCCGGCGCGACGGCGATCGGCACCACCATACTGAATGGGCGCAACCGGACGTCCAATTCGATCGGCTACATGAGCCCCAACTGGGGCGGCTTCGACGTTCGGGCACGCTATTACGTGCGCGGTGCGCCGGCGACTCCGAATGTGGAAAACGGCGCCAAGTCGCTGGACCTCGGTTTTAACTATGCCAATGGCCCTTTGCGTGCGGGCATCGGCTTCGCCAGGGATTCGCGTCCTGGAGGGCTGCTGGCCAACGAGTTTTCAGACAAATGGCAGGCTGGCGTGCGCTATGCCTTCGGCCCGGTTGCGCCCTATGTCTTGGTCGGCAAGGATTCGTACAAGAATACGGCGACCAGCCGCGGCGAGGTCGGCTATTGGATCGTCGGCGCGAAATACAGCCAGAATGCGCATTCAGTGGTGCTCAACTTCATGGAGCGCGACGTGCAGACGTCTCGCTCCGGCAAGCGCAAGCGTGAACAGCTTGCCTATGCCTATGCACTTTCCAAGCGCACTGAGCTGCAGGCTTTCATTGATCGTGACGGCGTGGATTCCAGCCGTCGCAACGTCGCAGTCCGGGCCATTGGCGTCGGCATGCGGCACGACTTCTAAAGGGGGCATGATCATGCGCAGTTTCAAACAAGTTCTGGCGGCCGTGCTGGCCGTTCTCATGGTTCAGGGCGCGCTGGCCGCTTACCCCGAAAAACCGATACGTGTGGTGGTACCGTTCCCGGCCGGCGCGGCGGCCGACAACGCCATGCGGGTGGTGGCACTCAAGCTCGGGGCCGAGCTGGGGCAGCCCGTGGTGATTGAAAACAAGGCGGCGGTGCCCGGCATTCAGGCGGCGGCTATGGCGCCGGCCGACGGCTACACTTTTTTGCTGGGTGCTGGCTCGGGCATGGTCACGGGGCCGTTGCTCAAGAGCAAGTTGCCCTACAACCCCACACGCGACTTCGTGCCCGTCGGCCGCATGCTGATCAATGTGCCGATTCTCACTGCCCACCCCTCGCTGGGCGTGCGATCGGTGAAGGAATTGGTTGCGTTGGCCAAGCAAAAACCCGGCCGTCTGGACTACAGCTCCAGCGGGTCGGGCAGCCCCGGCCATCTGTCTATGGAAATGTTCCAGGCCTTGACCGGCACGCACATGGTGCACATTCCGTACAAGGGTGGCGCGCCTGCGGTCAACGAATTGATGGGTGGCCATGTGCATCTGGGCATCAATGCCTTGTCCAGCGTGACGCTCCACGTCAAAAGTGGCAAGCTGGTGCCGCTGGCGGTGGCCAATGCCAAGCGAACGCGCACCTTGCCGGATGTGCCAACCATGGCCGAGGCCGGCGTTACGGGCTTCGAATATGACATCTGGTATGCGCTGTTCGCCCCGGCGCGTACGCCACCGGATATCGTTTCCAGGGTTAGCGCCGCGCTGCAACGCGTGTTGACCGATCAGGACGTGGTTCGGCAACTGACGGAGCAGGGCGCCGATGCTGCGCCCAGTAGCGCGCAGGAACTGGCCCGTTTCATCCAGGAAGACACGGCACGCTGGTCCAAGATCATCAAGGACCGTAACCTCAAAGTGGATTGACGGGTTGCAGATGATCTCTATGAACCTGGAAGAAAACCAACTCGAAATGGCGAATGTGGTGAAGACCACGACCATGGTCGCCATGCGCGACGGCGTACGTCTGGCCACCGACGTCTATTTGCCCGCGACGGGCGGACCGTTCCCTGTATTGCTGGAACGGACGCCCTACGGCAGAAACGCCGAGACGCGGCGTGAGCGAACAGCCGTCTATGACCAGCCAATGCGCCGCGGCGAAGTGGCAGAGCAGTTCGCGCGGTACGGCTACGCGGTGGTGGTGCAGGATTGCCGCGGCCGCTTCGATTCCGAAGGGCGCTTCACCAAGTACCTGGGCGAGGCGAACGACGGTGCCGACACTCTGGCCTGGCTCACCAGCCAGAGCTGGTGCAATGGGCGCGTGGGAACCTATGGCCTTTCCTATGCCGCCCACACCCAAACCGCACTGGCCAGCCAGCGGCCTGCTGGCTTGACCGCCATGTTCCTTGAGTGCGGTGGGTTTTCCAACGCCTACCGGGGCGGCATTCGGCACGGCGGCGCCTTTGAGCTCAAGCAAGCCACTTGGGCTTTCAAGAACGCGCAGTGTCTCGAGACGGATGCACACGACACTGCCACCATGCAGGCGCTTGCCGCCGAAGACATCGGGGCCTGGTTTGCGGCCCTGCCATGGCGGCGCGGGCATTCGCCGTTGAAGTGGGTGCCGGAATACGAGGACTATCTGTTCGAGCAGTGGGAACGCGGCACCTTTGATGATTATTGGCGCCAGCCCGAGTTGTATGCCGCTGGCCACTATGACGTGTTCGACGGCATCCCGGTCATGCTGATGTGCGGCTGGTGGGATCCCTACGCTCAGACCACCACCGACAACTATGTCGGCATTTCACGTCGCAAGAATGGTGTCGCGCGCATGGTGCTCGGGCCCTGGACGCACGGCGAACGCAGCGTCACCCATGCCGGCGATGTCGACTTTGGGCCGCAGGCTTGCCTCGATGGCGTGTTGGCCGCCAACTATGTACAAATGCGTCTGGCCTGGTTCGACCGTTGGCTGCAGGGGCAGGTGCAGGAGTCGGCGGCCGATCCGGTGGTGCGCTACTTCCGCATGGGTGGCGGTTCAGGTGGCCGAACGGCCGAGGGCCGGCTCGATCACGGTGGCGGCTGGCTCAGCGCCAGTGACTGGCCTGTGCCGGGTACGCGGTTCGTGCCCTGGTATTTGCACGGCGACGGCACACTGGCGGTGCGGCCTGCTGAGCAGGGCAGCGTGCTGGAGTATGAGTTCGATCCTTCCGACCCGGTGCCCACGATTGGCGGCTCCATCACCTCCGGCGAGCCGCTGATGACCGCCGGCGCCTACGACCAGCGCACCCACGAAAACATTTTCGGCGCAGGACTCCCCTACGGGCCGCTGTCGGAGCGCGATGACATCCTGGTGTTCCAGTCGCCACCGCTCGAGCAAGACCTCGAAGTCACGGGGCCGGTGGTGATCAAGCTGTGGATTTCCTCAAGCGCGCCGGACACCGACTTCACCGCCAAGCTCATCGACCTTTACCCACCCAGCGTCGACTACCCGGAAGGTTATGCGATGAACATCACGGATGGCATTCTGCGTTGCCGCTACCGGCGATCCTGGGAACACCCCGAGATGCTGACGCCCGGCGAAGTAGCTGAAATCACGATTGAGCCCATGCCTACGTCAAACCTGTTCAAGAAGGGCCACCGTATTCGCCTGGACATTTCAAGCAGCAATTTTCCGCGCTTCGACGTAAACCCGAACACCGGCGCGCCCGAGGGCGGCGGCAGCGAGCGCGTGAAGGCGCTCAACCGCGTGCATCTGGGCGGCGCCGAGGCTTCCCATATCCTCCTGCCGGTTGTGCCGGGGCGAGCTGGCCTCTGAACAAACCATGCAAGACAAGCCGTACCACTTAACCGCCGCTCACATGGCGGGCTGCTCGCCGCTGGTAGTGGACTCGCCGCACAGCTGGCTGGAATGGCCCGTCTCCACGCCGACCATCGCGCCCGCATCAGCGCTGCGCCGCACCTGTGATGCCTTTGTCGACGCAATCTGGGTGGAGGCAACCTGCGGGCGGGTACCCGTGCTGGCCGCGCGCTTTCATCGTGCCTGGATCGACGCCAACCGCGCGCGGGATGACATTGACCCGGCGTTGCTGGCGGGCCCCTGGCCGGACGCGCTGCGGCCGACCTTAAAGTCCGAACGCGGACAGGGCTTGGTCTGGCGCGATGCGCAGCCGGGCGTTCCTCTGTACGCGGCGTCGTTGGCACCGCAGGAAGTCCGTCGCCGCATCGAAGCACACCATGAGCCCTATCGCAAGGAGCTGGTTCGCCTGCATAAGGCTGCGCTGGAAAACCGTGGCTGGGTCTGCCATGTCAACGCGCATTCGATGAAAAGCGTGGGCAACGGCATGAACGACGACAACGGGCAACGTCGGCCCGATATCGTGCTCAGCGACCGGGATGGCACTAGCGCCGACCCTCGGCTGGTGCAGGCGCTGGCCGTTTCGTTGCGCGCACAGGGCCTGGGGGTGCAGATCAACTACCCCTATCCGGGAGGCGACATTCTGCGCGTCTTCGGCGACCCCGCGCGCGGCTGTCACAGCCTGCAGGTGGAGATAAATCGCAGCCTCTACATGGACGAAGTCAACGTCGCCCCGCACGCGGGGTATCCGCGGCTCGTCGAAGCGCTGCGGCATGCCGTGGACGAGCTGTCGGCGGATCTGGGGGGCGAACTGGGCCGCGCCTTGGGTCCTATTTAGGCAGCGACACACGGCGCGTGCAAGAAACCGCTAAAGCGCCCATGAGGTCGAACCGCTGTTGCCAGTCGCACCGAAAATTGCGTAAACCGTCCCTTAAGTGCGGAGGTGGAATTAAGGGAGAAGGGCATGGGCCAATCGGGAGGGCTTCGTGTCCTAGCGGCGCAGTCATCAAATCTTGACTTTGCCGCTCCAGATGTCTTTGTACATCGCCCAGTCGCCCATGAAGCTGTACAGCGGGCGCTTGAACGAAGCGGGCTTGTTTTTTTCAAAAACGAAGTGCCCAACCCAGGCAAAACCGTAACCACATAACAGGCCTGCCAGCAGCCACCAGGGGTTGCGCGTGACCACCAATGCGGCCAGACACAGCAGAGAAAGGCTGGAGCCTGCGAAGTGCAGGCGGCGGCAGGTGCGGTTGCTGTGCTCTGTCAGATAGAAGGGGTAAAACTCGGCAAAGCTCTTGAAGGCCTTGGCGTCTGCCGCAAGCGGCGCGGTGGGGGTGGTGCTGTCCATGGGGGTGTCTCCGGAAGTCCTTGTGCAGGCCATCATAGCCACGCGGCCGCACAATTGCACCATGCCTGATTCCTCCCTGTCCCAGCCCTCCGGGCCTGCTGCCCGGCGCTGGGTGGCCTGCCTGTGCGCCGACTGGTGCGGCACCTGCCGGGATTACCGGCCTGTGTTCGACCAGATGGCTGCGGAGCACCCGGGTATGCCTTTCCTCTGGCTGGACATTGAAGACCAAGCCGCACTGGTGGGTGATCTCGACATCGAAACTTTCCCCACCCTGCTGGTTGCCGACGGTGCCGCACTGCGCTTCGCCGGCCCGATGCTGCCGCATGCGGGCACGCTGGCGCGTCTGCTGGATTCGCTTGAGGCCAAAGGAACTGCCATCCCCGTGGCCGATGCGGCCCTGGGAGCCTTGGTGCAGGCGTTGTACCGGCAGCTCAGTTCAGCGTGAACTGGTGCTGAAGGGTGCTTTCAAAAATCCCCTGAAGCGGGCCCGGCCGCCGCGTGTGGGTGCGGCCGTGAGCCGGTAGTCCGGGAAACGCTGCAGGAAACGGCCGATGGCGATGCGGCCCTCCAGCCGCGCCAGGCTCAGGCCGGCGCACTGGTGGATGCCGAAACCGAAAGCGAGGTGGCGGTTTTCCTGGCGCGCCAGGTCCAGCTGCTCGGGGTGGGCAAACTGCGCCGGGTCGCGGTTGGCCGCACCTATGCACAGGGTCAGCAGCGCACCTTCGGGCAGGTCCACGCCGCCGACGGTGCAGGCCTTGAGAGCGCGCCGGTTGCCCAGCTGGTTGGACGACTCAAAACGCAGAAATTCGTCGATTTCCATAGGCAAATCGGCCGTTGGCCCTTGTAGGCCGGGCGCAGACAGCTTCACTTTTGATAGCAAATGCTGCTTCGCCGCCGGCCACTCCTGCAGCGCCACCAGCGCGTTGCCGATCAGGTTGGTGGTGGTCTCGTGGCCGGCGTTGAGGATGAACACACAGTTTTGCAGCAGTTCGGTTTCGCTGAGTTTTTCGCCCGCATCCTCGCCCTGGATCAACCGCGTCAGCACGTCGTGCTCCGGATCACCGGGATGCCTGCGGCGTTCGGTGACCAGCGTTGTCAGATAAGCGGTGAACTCGCTGACGCTGCGGTTGCCCAGCGCTTCCTGCTCCGCCGTGAGCTTGGGCTCCAGCGCGCCGAGGATGGCCAGCGACCATTCGCGCAGCGGTCCGCGGTCAGCATGCGGCACGCCCAGCAGGTTGCCGATGATCTCCACCGGAATCGCCGAGGCAAAGTCTTCAATCAGGTCGCCACCGCCCTTGGCCTCCATGGCGTCCAGCAGGCCGTCCACCAGCGTGATGAGGCCCGGCTCCATGTCGGCAATCGCCCGGCGTGTCAGCGCGCCCATGATCAGCTTGCGCACCCGCGTGTGCAGCGGCGGATCGTTGAACACCAGGCTGGTCGTGTGGTGCTCCAGAAGCGGCGCGCCGGCGCCGTACTTGGGCGTGAACTCCACTTTCTTGTCCGAGCTGAAGGTCTGCGCGTCGCGGTACACCGCCACCAGGTCGGCGTAGCGGGTCAGGAAATAGGAGCCATCGGGCATGCGCCGCACTGGCTCGGTTTCGCGCAGCCGGGCGTAGACGGGGTAGGGGTTGGCGTAGAAGTCCGGGGGCAGGGCGCGCAGATCGAGGCTGGCGGCGATGTCCGCGGCCCGCTGCCCGGACAGCAGTGGTGTGATCTCGAATGGGACCGGATGGGGCATACGTGAATTCTGGCACGATGCTTTTTTGCTAGGAGAACATTGATCCGCGATGTTGAGAGCGAATACTCTCCGCTTATAGTTGCGCTTGCCATCTCAAAAGAAACTAAAAAGCCCTCGGGAGGGGTATATGAAGAACATACTTTCCATTCTTGCAGCCGCAGCTATTTCTGGGTGTGCATCGGGTCCACTGGATGTTCCCGGAACTTTTCTTCCTCCGCAACATTACCAGGCATTGGCGTCCGCACCGCTGTGTTGCAAGTCATATGGCGACATTCATTACGCTCCTTTGCAGCGCGGGAGGACAAGCGATGCACTGGTTTTGCCAACATCACCAGTGTTTGAGTTCGACGGCAGGCGCAGTTTTTTTGCGGCTTTTGAATTGGCGGGTGGAGTAAACCGGATATTGACGGTCACCACCGAACCGGTGAATCTGACGTGGAATCCGGTCGGCCATGTGATGGTGCCTTCAGTGCTGTTTCTTGATCCTGACCACAAAAAAATTGAGCTTGTGCAACCGCAGTATGCAGTCCAGGCGAAAGAGCCTGGAGCACGGGCACTCTTGACCGTTCCGAATGGCGCCCGGTATGCGGTATTGCTAAGCGGCACCGGCACTTCAGGTATTTCATGGCCTGATAGCGACCAGCGGTCTGGACAGCTTTTTATCAGGAGTGGGCCGACAGGAAAAATCGGTGTATTGCTGTTGGGGGGATGAAATTGGCGGAACTACGGAAAGGAGAGGGAAAAATGATTAATGCTATGAAGATTGTTGGTGGACTTTTGCTTGGGCTGTCTCTGCACGGTTGTGCAACTTATAAGCCGGTTCCCGAGGGCTACACAGGACCGGTGGCGGTCGTGGCGGACTCCGGTACGCCGGGTGATGGAAGAAAATCAGTGATTTTTGCCATGATGGATGTGGACGGCCAAGCCATTTCCACCAGCTTTGGTGCTTCGGCGAGCGCGAGCTACGGCCAAGGTGCCTCGCTGACGACCCGGTTTATTGCCCGTCCTGTTCCGGCCAAGCCCATGAAGGTCAGGTTGAAGGGGTCACACATCACAGGCGCACCTATCCATGCCATGGCCAGCCAGATTGCGGGCACTTTTTTCTCGGTGGAGGGCGTGGTGGACTTCACCCCCGTAGCCGGCGGAAGCTACGTTGTTAAAGGCGAGCTGAAGAAGGGGGCGTCTTCGGTTTGGATCGAAGACCGCGCAACCGGCTTGCCCGTCACTGAAAAAATCGTCGAGAAATAAGCGGAGCCGCTGCTGGCTGAGCCACTCGCTCAGGTCCGCAGAAAATCCCGCAGCACGCGATATGCGCAGGCGGTGGACAGCGTCAGGCGGCTTTCTTCGCCCAGGCGCTGCACCAGCCCTTGGCCGCGACCTGCTTGCCGGCGAACAGGGGGCAAGCTGCTGCCGCGTCGGTCGTCTTGCCTTGGTACAGCGCGCAGTTGGCGCAGTTCTGCCCGGCGGCGTACTTGGGGTATTTCTTGGTGTCGGTCTTGCTGCCGTCGGCCTTGTAGCCCAGGGCAACGGCGTTGGCGTCGGTGTCCTTGACCATGGGCGCCGCTGCCGTCTGGGACAGCGCCAGACTGCTGGCAGTCAGCGCTCCGCTGGCGGTAAGGGCGTGGATCACAAAGGTGCGGCGTGTGGTAGGTGTCATGGCAATCGTGGATGTAGTTGTATGTAAGGCTTTGCCACTGTACCGGCCGGTCACCACCGGAACTTGATGGTAATCAACAGATGAGCGCATTCTCCGGACGTCCCCGACGCGCGGCGCCGCGCTTTGCCCTTCATGTCACGGATTTTTCAGAAAATCCCGCATCGCAAACAGTGTTTCTTCGGGCGCCTCGGTCATCTGGTGGTGGCCGACCGGGACGCTGACCAGCTGCACGGTTTTGCCGCTGGCCTGCGCTTTGGCTATCAGCGGCTGTGCCGCTTTGGCCTGCGTCATCTGGTCCTGTGCGCCCAGCACAAAGAGAACAGGGCAGGTGATCTGCGCGATGGCGTTGTCGCCGTTGGCATAACTGTCGCAAGCCTTGAAGCCGCGGTGGAACACGTTGGCTTTGGTGTTGCTGGCCAGCACGCGCCGGCCCAGGGCCATGCTGGCGCCATAGACCCAGGTGCCCGGGCCCAGCGCCGAGGGCGGCGCGGCCAGGGTGCTGCGAGAAAACACATTGACCATGGTCAGGGCCTTCAGGGGTTCGTTCAGGGCGGCGTCAAGCAACACCTGCGAGACCTTCATCGGGTAAGCGGTGCCGACCAGCACGAGGTGGCTCACGCGCTCTTTCAACCGGGATGCGGCTTCCAGCGCAATCAGTGAACCCCAGCTGTGGCCAACCAGGGCCGCGCGCTGGACGCCGGCTGCATCCAGCAGCGCAATCACGAATTCCGCGGCTTCTTCCACGCTGGCGGGCGCTTCGCCCCCGCTTTTGCAGTGGCCCGGCAAGTCCACCGCGAGCACGTTCCAGCCATGGTTGGCGAGGTAGCGGCTTTGCAAAGCCCAGACACTGTGGTCGTTGATCACGCCGTGGATGAAAACCACGCTAGGTTTGGCGGCGTCAAAAGGTTTGCCGCCGGTGTAGCAATAGGTGTTGTGGCCGTTGACTTGCAAATACATTTTTGTTTCCTGTCCCTGTGTGGGTGTCTCTATGGCTGTCATCCCGAACTCGATCCGGGATCCATGGCTACGCTCTCACTCAGTGCGGCATGGATTGCGGGTCAGGCCCGCAATGACAAGCTTGATGTTCATGCCTTTTCAGCCGCCTTCAGCGCCCGCTTCAGGTCGTCGATCAAATCGTCCGGGTCTTCCAGGCCGATGGACAGGCGGATGGTGCCCTGCGTGATGCCGGCGCCCGCCAGCGCTTCGTCGGTCATGCGGAAGTGCGTAGTGCTGGCCGGGTGAATCACCAGGCTGCGGCAGTCGCCGACGTTGGCCAGGTGGCTGAACACCTTGAGGGTTTCGATGAAGGCCTTGCCCTGCTCGCGGTTGCCCTTGATATCGAAGCTGAAGACCGAACCGGCGCCGCGCGGCAGCAGTTTTTTGGCCAGCGCGTGGCTGGGGTGGCTTTCCAGCATCGGGTGGCCGACGCGCGAGACCATCGGGTGGCTGGCCAGGAAGGCCACCACTTTTTCGGTGTTGGACATGTGCCGCGCCATGCGCAGGGGCAGGGTTTCAATGCCCTGCAGGATCAACCAGGCGGTGTGCGGGCTCATGCAGGCGCCGAAGTCGCGCAGGCCTTCCCGGCGGGCGCACAGCAAAAAGGCGCCGACGGTGCTTTCTTCGCTGAACACCATGTTGTGAAAGCCGTCATAGGCCTCGGTCAGCTCGGCGAACTTGCCGGACTTTTCCCAGTCGAAGCTGCCGCCGTCAACCACAATGCCGCCAATGACGGTGCCATGGCCGCTTAAAAACTTGGTGGCCGAGTGGTAGACCAGGTCGGCGCCGTGGTCGAAGGGCTTGACCAGCCAGGGCGAAGTCAGCGTCGAGTCCACCAGCAGCGGCACGCCGGCTTCATGTGCGATGGCGGAGACGGCGGGCATGTCCAACACGTCCAGCCCGGGGTTGCCCACGGTTTCGCCGAAAAAGAGCTTGGTGTTGGGCCGTACCGCTGCGCGCCACCCGTCAATGTCGCCGGGCTTGACGAAAGTCGTCTCAATGCCGAAGCGACGCATGGTGTAGTGCAGCAGGTTCTGGCTGCCGCCGTACAGCGCGGTCGAGGCGACGATGTGCGAGCCCGCACCCATCAGCGTGGCAATGCTCAGGTGCAGCGCCGCCTGACCGCTGGCCGTGGCAATCGCGCCTATGCCGCCTTCCAGCGCGGCCACGCGCTGTTCCAGCACCGCGTTGGTCGGGTTGCTGATGCGCGAATAGACATGGCCGGCGCGCTCCAGATTGAACAGGCTGGCGGCGTGGTCGCTGGACTCGAAGACAAACGAGGTCGTCAGGTGGATGGGCACGGCGCGCGCGCCGGTGGCCGGGTCGGGCGCGGCACCGGCATGCAGGGCCAGTGTGTCAAAGCCCGGGTCAGAGTAACCAGACATGGTGTCTCCAGGAAAATTGGGGGGAGCGGCATTCACACTGAAACAAATCGAGGTGGCCTGCCAGCGGATTGTGGGCTATATTTGAACTGAATTTCCCTCGGGGACGTACCGGGAGAATACCCAGACATGAGACAGAAAATTCAGGACACGCGACATGGTTTGGAGTGGTCGACGCCCAAGCAGTCCCGAAACCAATTGAAATACAGGAGATCACCATGAAAGTACTCGACATCCTGCGCGTCAAAGGCAACACGCTTTTTACCGTACAGCCCAATGAACCCCTGTCCAAGGCGACACAAATCATGGCGGAGAAAGACATCGGGTCCCTCGTCGTCATGGAGCACGGTGATTTGGTGGGCATGCTGACTTTCCGGGAAGTGATTCTGTGCCTCGTCAAAAACGGCGGCGAAATTGGCACCACGCTGGTACGCACAGCCATGGACGACGCGCCACTGACCTGCACGCCAGACACCGAGATCGACGAAGTACGCCGGATGATGCTGGGCCGCCATGCGCGCTACATGCCCGTGCTCAACAAGAAAGTCCTCGAAGGTGTGATCTCGTTTTATGACGTCGCCAAGGCCGTAGTCGATGGCCAGAACTTCGAGAACAAGATGCTCAAGGCCTACATTCGCGACTGGCCTTCTGAAGAAGACGAGACGCCAGAGACCAAGCTCTGAAGGTCGGTAGAGTTTCTTCCCGAGGCTGATTCGGGGGTCTCTTTCTTTCAACTGTGCGTGGTGTGCCAGCTGGCCGGGGGTAGCCCGGCGGCTACTCACTTTCTTTTGCGTCGCCAAAAGAAAGTAAGCAAAGAAAAGGCGACCCCGCTGCCCGCGTCCCTCCGCTTTGCTGCGGACAACCTGCGGTGCTCGGTCCAGCCGGGGCCGGGCTCGAACTCGCTACGCTCAGACAATCGCCCGTCCTTATCCGGCTGGACCTCCGCTCCTCGGCGCAGTCAGAAGGGGTGGGGAGCGGAAACGGGCTCGGGCTCCGGCAGGACGCGCTTCGCGCGTCCTGCCTCCCCGCATTCGCATCCGAACCCCCCACCCGTCGGGCTGGGCCGAGGAGCGCAGGCAAAAGCGGATCAGGGCTCGCGATTGTCTGAGCCGAAGGCGAGTTCGAGCGAGACCCCGCTTTTGGCGAGCACCGGAGGTTGCCCGTAGCGAAGCGCAGGGACCCAGACCATCGGGTCGCCTTTCTTTTCCTTAGGTTTCTTTGGCGAAGCAAAGAAAAGTAAGTCGCCCGCCGGGGCGAGTCCCGGCTTGCTGGATGACCCACAGCCGCACAAGCGTGCACAGGCTTCGACAAGCTCAGCCCGAACGGTGCAGCAATCAAAAATGCTACAAATTCAATAGCTGACTATGCCCGAACACAAAGGGCTGGAGAGCGATCTTCTTCAGAGATTCACCCCATGCTGGCGTGAATCATCTCCCGAACGCGCGGATAGATCTGCTGGTTCCACCTGCGTCCACTGAACACCCCATAGTGCCCTACACCCGTCTGCACATGGTGAGTTTTCATGAAGGGCCGGATGCCGCTGCACAGGTCTTGCGCCGCCACTGTCTGGCCGACAGAGCAGATGTCGTCGCGCTCGCCCTCGACCGTCATCAGCGCGGTACGGCGAATCGCGGCGGGGTTGACGATGCGGCCGCGGTAGCTGAGCTTGCCGACGGCCAGGTCATAGGTCTGGAATACTTTCTCAACCGTCTCCAGGTAGAACTCGGCCGGCAGGTCGTTCACGGCCAGGTACTCGTCGTAAAACACGCGGATCACGTTGGCCTTGTCGATGTCGCCGTCCACCAGGTGCTGGTACATGTCCTTGAACGACTTCTTGTGGCGGTCCAGATTCATGCTCAGGAAGGCGCTGAGCTGCACGAAGCCGGGGTAGACGCGGCGCATGTAGCCGGTGTGGGGCAACGGCACGTGGCTGATCAGGTTTTTCTCGAACCACTCGATGGGCTTGCTGGTGGCGAGCGTGTTGACAGCCGTGGGGTTGACGCGGCAGTCGACCGGGCCGGCCATCAGTGTCAGGCTGCGCGGCTGGGCCGGGTCGTCGTCTTCCGCCATGATGGCTGCGGCGGCCAGCGCAGCCACGCAGGGTTGGCAAACCGCCACCACGTGGGTGCCGGGGCCGATGGCCTGGGTGAAGCGAATCATGTGGTCGATGTAATCGTCCAGTCCGAAGGGGCCATGCCGTAGCGCCACGTCGCGCGCGTTGTGCCAATCGGTGATATAGACGTCGTGGTCCTGCAGCAGGGTGCGCGCGGTTTCTCGCAGCAGGGTGGCAAAGTGGCCGGACAGCGGCGCCACCAGCAGCACCGGTGGCTGGTGCGGCCGGTCGGGGGCTTCCTCTTTTCTGAAATGCAGCAAGGTGCCAAAAGGCATGGCCAGTACCGCTTCCTCCGTCACCGCCAGCTCACGCTCGCCGACCTTGACGCGGGTGATGCCGTAGGCCGGCCGCGAATGGGTCACCCGAAGACGTGAAAACACCTCCATCGACGCGGAAAACTTGCGCAGCAGGCTGCCTTCGGTTTGGCCCAGCCAGAGGGCGGCGCTGCTGCCCTGGGCCAGCAGGCGCAAGGGCGACATCAGGTCGGACTGGAGCTGGTAGGCCTGGTAAAGCATGGGTGTCCTGGCTTGAAGCGGGCTTGTGGCCCTATGAACCTCTTGCAGGCAAGTTACGGGCCAGTCGCCGGTTTGCCAATCAGCTGGCACAGGCCTTGCGAAGACCGGTCACCCCGTTTCCCTTGAGGAGCAGCGCCATGGCCAAAGCCGTTTTAACGATCAGCAGTAAAAACTACGGTGCCTGGGCGCTGCGCGGCTGGTTGATGGCAAAACTCGCAGATCTCGAGTTCACGGAGAAAGTGATTTCCCCGGACGATCCGGCAATGAAGGCGGAAATGCTGCTGCTCGCGCCCTCGATGCTGGTGCCTTCGCTGCAGCACAACGGCGTCAAGGTCTGGGACACGCTCGCCATTGCCGAATACATCAACGAAATCAAGCCCAAAGCAGGCCTTTTGCCGGCAGACGTGAAAGCCCGTGCGCATTGCCGCGCCATCTGCGGCGAAATGCATTCTGGCTTTTCGTCCATGCGTTCCTCTCTGCCGATGAACCTCAAGGCCCACTTTCCCAACTTCAAGATCTGGTCGCGCGCGCAGGCCGACATCAACCGGGTGGTGGACATCTGGAGGGAGTGCCTGGCCACCTACGGCGGCCCCTACCTGTTCGGCAAGCAGCCCTGCGTGGCCGACGCGATGTACGCGCCCGTCGTCACGCGCTTCCTGAGCTACGACGTGGCCCTGGACAAGGGGTGCAGCGCCTACTGCAAACGCATCATGGAACTGCCTGCCATGAAAGAGTGGGTGGCCGCGGCGAAGAAGGAACCTGAGGACATTGACGAGCTCGAAGCGGAGTTTTGAACACCCCCGTCCAGGCTCACTGCGTGTAGCCTGTTCCCCCCTTTCAGGGGGCGGCGCCTGCGGCCCGGCAAAGCCGGTTCCGCGGCCCCTGCTGGAGGGGGCCTTACGTCGCGAGCGACCGTGGGGCTCTATTCACCACGGCGTCGGAGGCGGAATCTCACAGACAGGTTCAACGTCAATCGACGTGAAGTCGGCGGGCGAAACAATCTCCAGGTATTCCATGTCGGGCGAGTAGTCGAACAGGAAGTGGCGTATGCCCGGACGCTGGTGCACCACGTCGCCGGCCTCGACCAGGGTTTCCTTGTCTTCGTACATGAACCGCGCCCAGCCCTTGACCATGATGACGATCTGGAAATCTGCCTCATGCCGGTGCCAGCCCGTGCCTGTTTCTGGTGCCATGTTCGCCTTGACCAGGTGCGCAATCACTTTTCCGTGCGTAGCCTCGGCGATGCCCAGGTCGCGGTAGAGAAAAAAATCGCGCAAACCGCCAGAGACAAACTCGGTGTCGCCGGGCTTGACGTGCGAGAACTGGGTGGTGGTGCGGTCCAGCATGGGGTGCTCCTTCTTTCGGTCGGTGCATCAATGGAAATGGTGCGCCGCAACAAGCAGGAAGCGTTCCAAGTAAGACAGCAGACTGCGTGCGATCCGCTGTGGATAGGGAGTCATGGTTAGCTATACAGGCCCATGGGAAGAGATGGGGAAGGGGAGAGCGAGCCCTTCGCTAAGATGAGGCCTCACATCGAACCTTTAGCCATCTTCAACACTTCTCTCAAACCACACGGTTCGTTTATGGAATCTCCCAGACTCAGAGTCGGTCAACCGATCACGCCCGAGCAGTTCGACGAGCTCACTGACGAGCAGCTGGCCCGGCTTGTTCCCAAGGCGTACCGCGAGTTCTTTCCAGGCAAAGACTTCTGCGCTGATGGGTACTTTTATCTCCACGATGGAACAGCATGGAGTTTTTACCGCGGTGATTTTCTTGATGAGTAGCACTTACTCGTTGCTCACAAAACCCGTGCACATCTCGGAGCGCTGACAAATGCCCATGAAGAAGTCGGTACCTGCGGAGAGCCCCGACGCCTACCTTGCCTCGCTCAGCGGCTGGCGGCAGCGTTATGTGCAGGCCTTGCGTTCAACAGTCGTCGGTACTGCGCCGTTGCAGGAAGTCATCAAGTGGGGCCATCTGGTGTATTTCTCGAACGGGCCGGTTCTTCTTATTCGCGCAGAAGAAGAGCGCGTGCTCTTTGGCTTCTGGCGAGGCAAGCGCCTGCGCGGCATCGAGCCTCGCCTGAAGCCCGGTGGCAAGTACGAGATGGCGACGCTGGAGCTTGTGGAGGAAACGCCGCTGGAACGTGCGACGGTGGTTGCCTTGATCATGGAGGCCGTTGCTCTCAATGCCTCCCATGGTGATCCCACAAGCCTCACCTCTTCGAGCATCAACAATGCGGACTGAATGTCGTCTGCCGTAACATCTCCAACCGGCCTTGAGCAACCTACGGGAAGCAACGAAAGCCGCAGACTGCAGTTTTGAACCAACGGTGCTTGATTATTTACGCCACACATGAATTAACGGACCAAAAAGATGTTCAAAAAGATTTTTTCAAAAATATCCGGTGACACGCCAAAGGAGAAGATTGACGAGCAGTTGAGCCCTGGAACAGCAGCCTTGATACGTACCATTCGCGAGAAGAGCAAGGAAGATCCACTGCTGGGTGCGAAGTTGGGCTCCAAAGAAATCTTTCAGCGACTGCTGAACGGGATGAAAAGTGAGAAAGGTGTTCACATTGAATCTCTACTGTGTGCCTTGGGCGCTCTAGCGGGGTACGCATGCCAGGCAAATCTTCGTGCCCAGGCGCAGCTCAAGGGATTGCCCGAAACAGCGGCTTTTCAAATCGTGAATACGACGAATGGCAAGCAGTATTTTTTTGGTGATCCGCTTAATAACGCTGTTGCGGGTTCGCAATATTCCGTTTGGGGGCTGGCTGGAGGAGCGGCGCAACACGCGGGTGCCAAAGAGTTTCCCGATATCAACGAACTTTTCTCGCATGCAGCGTCAACAGTGGGTGGTGACCAATTTGGCATTCCCCGGATTCCGGAAAATCACAAAGCTGGAGACACTCCCATCAACTACCTGAAGGCGCTTTGGCCTGCGATGCTTCCAACGGTCAAGCTCTTTTGCCCAACGCCCGTTGACTGGCCAATTCTCTATAGTCTTGCGATTCAGGAAGCCATTGATACGGCGAAAAATGTTATCGATCCGGCACTTGCGTTCAAGATAGTCATGGAGAGCGCCATACCCATGTCCAAGGTTGATCTGGCGAACCCATAAAGTCCGGTTCGCATCATGAAGAACTTGATTGTTGTTCTTTTCGCGATTTTTCCAACATTCGTTGGTGCAGCGGATTTGTCAGGGACCTGGGTTTCCTGCGACCCCAGAGCACCCTGGAGCTATGCGGTTTTGTCAGTCGATCGTGAGGGAAGTGCGTATCGATGGCTGGCTGAATGGGGCTCGCCGTACTCTGCGAGCGGGACTGCTGTCCAGCTGGGAAGCGCACTTGTGCTGCGCGGCTGCAGCTCCTACCGGGGTGACCTCAGGGACGGTTGTGATCGTGATAATCCTCCCGTCTTTGATACGCTAAAAAAAAAGATCTCAAGCGTTATCGAAACTTTTTGACGCAAGCTGATCTGCGCCGTGCAAGGTGGGTGAGGGTGATTGGCGGGGGTGACGCCTGGGAGAAGCTCGCAAAAAATTGCGAGGACCTCATTTTGAGGAAACAAGACGCCCAAACGCCCTGAGGCGAGATCCTGATTTCGGCGTGAGCGCGGCCGCTGCAAAACCATCTGGGATAATCCCCACATGAGCGGCAACACCTTCGGCACCCTATTCGCAGTCACCAACTTCGGTGAATCCCACGGCCCGGCCATTGGCTGTGTGATTGACGGCTGTCCGCCGGGTATGGAACTGAGCGAGGCTGACATCCAGGGCGACCTGGACCGGCGCCGGCCTGGCACCAGCCGGCATGTGACTCAGCGCAACGAGCCGGACGCGGTCGAGATTCTCTCCGGCGTGTACGAAGGCAAAACCACTGGCACGCCGATTTGCCTGCTGATCAAGAACACCGACCAGCGCAGCAAGGACTACGGCAACATCCTGGACACCTTCCGCCCCGGCCATGCCGATTACAGCTATTTGCAGAAGTACGGCATTCGCGATCCGCGCGGTGGCGGCAGGGCGTCGGCCCGTTTGACGGCGCCCATGGTGGCGGCCGGTGCGGTGGCCAAGAAGTGGCTGCTTCAAAAATACGGCACCACCTTCCGCGGCTGCATGGCGCAGATTGGCGACATCTCCATTCCTTTCGAGGCCTGGGAGCATGTGCCGAATAACCCGTTTTTTGCGCCGGTGGCCGATGTGGCCAAGCTGGAAGCCTATATGGACGAGCTGCGCAAGGCGGGCGACTCCTGCGGCGCGCGCATTCGCGTCACCGCCAGCGGCATGCCTGTCGGCCTGGGCGAGCCGCTGTTTGACAAGCTGGATGCCGATATTGCGTTCGCCATGATGGGCATCAACGCGGTCAAGGGTGTGGAAATTGGCGCCGGGTTTGCCAGCGTCACGCAGCGCGGCACCACACACGGCGATTCGCTTTCGCCTGCGGGCTTCAAGTCGAACAACGCCGGCGGCGTGCTGGGCGGCATCAGCACCGGGCAAGACCTGGACGTGTCGATTGCCATCAAGCCGACCAGTTCCATCATCACGCCGCGCGAATCGATTGACATGGCGGGCCAACCCACTTCGGTCGTCACCAAGGGCCGGCATGACCCGTGTGTGGGCATACGCGCCACGCCGATTGCCGAGGCCATGCTGGCACTGGTGGTGATGGAGCATGCCTTGCGCCAGCGCGCGCAGTGCGGCGATGTGGTCTCGCCCATGAAGGCGATCAAGGGCTCGGCGTGAGCAAACCCTGAACCATGTCTGAAGGACCTCCGGCGGCCGGGCGCCGCCAGCTGGTGCCGTTTGCGGCCTTGTCGGCCAGCTATTTCGCCCATATCGGGTTTTTCAATCCTTACCTGCCGCTTTGGCTTCAGGATTTGGGCTTCAGCATTCTGGCGATCAGCCTGCTGACCTCGGTGCAGGCGGCGACACGCCTGTTTGCGCCCTACGGCTGGGGTGCCTTGAGTGACCACACCGGCGAGCGCGTCAAGCTGCTGCGTTATGGCGCAACAGTGGCGCTGGTTGCGTCACTGGGCTTGTGGATGGATTTTGATTCCAGCTACGGTGTGTGGTGGCTCACCGCGGTGCTGCTGGTCATGTTCACGCACACCAGTTCGATGATGCCGATGAGCGAGGCCGCCATGGCGCACCTGATCAGCCAGGGCGGCGCGTTTGACGCACGGCGTTATGGCCGCGTGCGCCTGTGGGGCTCGCTGGGTTTTCTTTTCACGGTGTTTGCTGCCGGCGGGTGGTTTGAATATTTCGGCATGAAACACTTTCCGGCCTGGACTTTTTTGTCGCTGTTAGCGGTGACGGTCAGTGTCTGGCTATTGCCCGACCTGAAGGAAGCGGTCAGTACGCACGGGCAGAAGATCCCGGTGTGGCCCATCATGCGGCAGCGTGCGGTGATCTGGTTTTTTGCCTCGGCGTTTTTCCATGTGCTGGCCCACATCGGCATCTACGTGTTCTTTTCGCTTTATCTTGATTCCATCGGCTACAGCAAGACCATGATCGGCGTGTTGTGGGCGTTCTCGGTGATTGTGGAGATCGGCTGGTTCTACACCCAAGGCCGCTGGTTGCCCAAGCTGAGCCTGACGGCCTGGCTGATCGTGTGTGCAGCCGCCATGGCGCTGCGCATGGGCATCACGGCCGTGTGGCCCGGCGTGCTGGTGCTGCTGCTGTTTGCGCAGGCATTGCATGCGCTGACTTTTGCCACACACCACACCGTCTGCATCGCGCTCCTGTCGCACCATTTCCCCGGCCGGCTGCGTGGCCGCGGTCAAGCGCTTTATGTGGTGGTGGCTTACGGCTTGCCGGGCGTACTGGGCGGCCTGGCCGGCGGACTGCTGAGTTCGGCTTTCGGGCTGGTCAGCGTGTACTGGGCTTGCACTGCCGTTAGCCTGATGGCCACAGCCTGTGCTTTCGGCGCATGGCGGCTGCAGCGCCGGCTGGAAGCCGCCGCAGCCTGAAAACCGCAAATCTTCAAGCATTTTATGCCTCTAGCCCTTGTAATACGGGCGCAAGCAGCTACCGATTTCATAGCGGATGGTCAAGCGTCCCGGGCGGTCTTGAAGGGGTTGAAGCCGGTGATCAGCGCCGTCGCGGTCAGCACCAGCACGCAGCCCGGTGCCATGCCCCAGGTGATGGGCTCACCGAGAAACATGCCGCCCCAGGCCACGCCGAAGAGCGGAATCATGAAGGCTGCCGAGGTGGCGGCGCTGGCGGGAATCTCGCGCATCAGTCGCATGCTGATCCAGTACATCAGGCCCGAGGTGAACATGCCCAGCACCGCCACCGCAATCATGGCGCCGTGGGTGTAGTGGGCCGAGGGCAGGGCAGCGCCTGCGGGCAGCAGCAAAATCAGCGCCGCCGCCACATGCACCACGGCCGAGGCGGGCAGCGGGTGGTGGGCCATGGTGGCGCGCTTCATCAGAATGGAGCCGAAACCGTAGCCGGCGGCCGCGCCAATACACGCCAGGGCGGCCAGCACCACGCGCGGTGTGACGGCCACCGGGCCCAGCTGCACCAGCAGGGCCACGCCGGCAAAACCCACGGCGCAACCCAGCAGGCGGCGCGGGGTCAACCGCTCCTCGCGCGCCAGGGCGGCGCCCAGCACGCCGAACAGTGGCGCGGTGGCGTTGAGTACGGCCGAATAACCGGCCGGAATCACCAGCGCAGCCCAGTTGAACAGCACAAAAGGCGCCACCACGGTCAAGACGCTGAGCAGCGCCAGCCGCGGCCAGGCCTCGCGTGGCGGCCAATGTTCGCGCAGGGCGCGCATGAGCAGGGTCAGCACCACGGCGGCCAGCAGGCAGCGCACACCGGCCATCAGCCATGGGCCGAAAACCGGGCTGGCGATGCGCAGCAACGGAAAGGATCCGCCCCAGAGAGCGGACAGGGCGATGAGCTGGAGGAAGTGTCGGGTGTGCATGTGGAGTGGTGCGCTGCAACGATTGTGCGGGATTCGCAGTTGAAGTTGCGCAAGAGCAGGGCCGATGTCAGTCAGTCAGGGATGGCTGGCATTTTTCATGAATAACTCGGCGCAGACGCCGCGCATCCAGCGGCAGGCAGAGTCATGCTGGTAGCGGGCATGCCAGTACTGTTTGACGGTGAAACCAGGAATTGGCAAGGGGCAAGGCAGCACGCGCAGGCCGGCGGTGCGCGCGAGAGTCTCGCCGATGTGGCGGGGCAGGGTGGCCACCAGGTCGGTGGTCGACAAAATCGCCGACAGGCCCAAAAACCCCGGTAGCTCCAGCAACACGCGGCGTGTGATGTGTTGAGAGGCCAGGGCATTGTCCAGAAGCTGGTGTCCTGTGCCCGAGCTGATGGCAATGTGCGCTTCGGCCTGGTAAACGCCAAGGTTCCAATCGGTAGCCAGGTCGCTGTTTATCCTCGGATGCCGCGCATTGGTCAGGCAAATCCAGTCCTGGGCGTACAGCGTCTGCTGGTAAAAGCCGGTGTCCAGCCAGGGCAGGTAACCAATGGCCAGATCTGCATCTCCAGCCTGGAGTGCCTGCGCCAGCTCAGCGTCAATACGACCGGCTTCGAGGGCCACACCGGGTGCCACCGCCCGCACATGCGAAAGCAGTCGGGGCAGCAGAGTGATGTGGCTTGCATCCGTCATGCAAATCCTGAACCGCCGCTGCGCCGTGGACGGATCAAACGCGGCGCCGGATTCGCTCAGCCGCTGCAGGCCTGTCAGTACCTCGCGCACCGTCGCTATCAGCGCATCGGTGCGCGGTGTGGGCAGCATTCCCTCAGCAGTGCGCACAAAGAGCGGGTCGTTCAACTGTTTGCGCAGGCGCGCCAGCCAGATGCTGACCGTGGGCTGGCTTTGCCCCAGCGCTTCTGCTGAGCGCGTCACGCTTCGGGTGGCGTAGAGCTGGTCCAGCAGGCGCAGCAGCTTGACGTCCAGAGGAGCGAGATCTTTATCCATACCTTTATTGTGATACGCAATGATGTGTATTGCACTCATTGCATAGACGGCATGTAGGGCTTTATCCAAAATTCGGCCATCAACCATAGGGGTCTGCAGTGAAGATTTGTGTTCTGGGCGCCGGCGCATTGGGCTGTGCCATAGGCGGGGTACTGACGGAGGCCGGCCACGAGGTATGGCTTGTCAACCGCAATGCCGCGCAGGTGGACGCGATGAACAGCCGGGGCCTGGTTCTGCGCGATGCGGGCGTGGACCGGACCGTCAAGGTACGCGCCACCACCACGGCGCAAAACGTCGGGGTGGTGGACCTGGTGATTGTGCTGGTCAAGTCCTTTCACACCCGCCAGGCCATGGAAGCGGCGGCTTCTTTGCTGGACCGTGATACTGCCGTGCTGTCCTTGCAAAACGGACTCGGGCACGAGGACATTCTGGCCGACATCGTGGGCCGCGAGCGCGTGCTGGCGGGCAAGACTTACGCGGGGGGCACACAGCTGGCACCAGGCCATGTGATCGTTGGCACCCGAAGCCGGCCGACTCAAATCGGCGAGCTCGATGGAAGCCGCACCGACCGCGTGCAACGCATCGCCGAAGCTTTCAGTGCAGCCGGCCTGGACACCACCGTGAGCGACAACATCATGGGCACCATCTGGGACAAGCTGCTGGTCAACGTGGCGACGGGCGCGCTCAGCGGTATCACGCGCCTGCCCTACGGCAAGCTGTACCAGGTGCCAGAGCTGGAGGCTTGCGCCATTGCCGCAGTGGCCGAAGCCATGGCGGTGGCAAAAGCCTGCGGCATCACACTGACTTCGACCGAGCCGCGTCAGCCCTGGATCAACGCCGCCGAGGGCCTGCCAGCGGAGTTCAAGGCGTCGATGTTGCAAAGCCTGGAAAAAGGCTCCATCACCGAGATCGATTTTGTCAACGGGGCGGTGGTGCGCCAGGGCGCGAAATGGGGCGTACCCACGCCCGTCAACCAGGCGCTGGTGGCCGGCATCAAGGGTATCGAGCTGAGCCTCGCTCGCTGAAAGGAATCAACAAGTCATGGCTTCTTCCAATCAATCGTATGTTGAGCACGTCGCGGTACGCGTCAGGGACATCCGCTGGCATATCAACTTTTTTCACGAGGTGCTGGGCATGGATGTGCGCGAGATTGATGGCCCCACCGACGCACCGCTGCAGTACTGGGCCCTGGGCGGCATGCAGCTTGTGAGCACGCCTGACTTCAATGCGCCGCCCTCCAACGATGCGGGCTGGCTCGCTCACCTCGGCATCATGGTGCAAGACCTTGAAGCGGCTCTGACCGAGGCAAAAAAATGGGACGTCAAGGTATTGCCCCAAGGCCGCAACTGGCTGCAATTGCCTGATGGCCTGGCCATTGAGTTGATCCAGGCCAGCGGCAACAGCGTTGCTCAGGTGCTCGCGGTGAACCCGCGCGGCTGATTCGCCAAACGTTTTCAAAGGACACGACATGCCCAAACCAGACATCAGCTTCACCACTCCCGAAAAGTACTGGGACGACGCGCGCATTGGCGACGCATGCACCAGCCCGACCTACACCGTCACCGCCGAGCGCATTGATGCCTATGCCGAACTCACGGGGGACTTCACGCCTGTGCATGTGGACGAGGCCTATGCCAATGCTTCGCATTTTGGCTGCCGTGTGGCCCACGGGCTGATGGGCCAGTCGGTGGCCGACGGCCTGAAAACCCAGAGCGAGTACCGGTTTTTGCCCGGCATGTCGCTGGGCTGGACCTGGGATTTTTTGTTGCCCATCAAGATCAACGATGTGCTGCACGTGAAGTTTCGTGTCGGGACGCTGCGCCCCTCCAGAAGCAAGCCGGGCTGGGGCATTGTGGTGATGCCTGCCGAGCTGATCAACCAGCATGGGCAAGTTGTGCAAAAGGGCGAGCACCGCCTGATGATTCCCCGGAGGCCCGCATGAGCCAGTCTCCACCGCTTGCAGGTATCCGGGTCATCGACTACAGCCATTTTCTTGCCGGCCCGCACATGTCGCGCTGCCTGAGCGCCATGGGCGCGGAGGTCATCAAGGTTGAGCGGCCCATGGCGGGTGATGCCGGTCGGGCCAGCCCGACCATCGTTCAAGGGCAGAGCGGCTACTTCATGCAGCAAAACATGGGCAAGCAGGGCCTGTGCATCAACCTGCGCGACCCGCGTGGCCTGGACATGATGCACAAGCTCACCGACAGCGCCGACGTGTTTGTCGAGAACTACCGTCCGGGTGCCCTGAACAAACTGGGCCTGGGATATGAAGAGCTTTCCCGGCGCAACCCCAAACTTGTTTATTGTTCGGTCTCGGCATACGGGCATACCGGACCCGACTCGGCACGGCCAGGTTTTGGCCTGATTGCCGAAGCCAAAAGCGGCGCCATGTCGCTGATCGGCGTGCCGGGCGAGCCGCCGCCGCTGTTTCGCATGCCGATTGCCGACATGTATGCGGGCATGCACGGCGTGTCGGCCATTTGCGCCGCGCTGTTCGGGCGCGTCACCAGTGGCCGCGGGCAGCACATAGACATTGCGCTGTACGACTGCATGGTCTCCATGCACGACTTTGCCGCCCAGAGTTATTTGATGAGCGGCGGCCAGGAGATGCCGAAGCAGACCGGGCATGACCTGCCGCAGAGCACGGTATATGGCGTTTTCGCGGCGAAGGATGGCTACCTGGTGATTGCCGCGCAGATGACCGATACCTGGAAGAGCCTTGCCAGGTTGATTGGCGGTGAGGCTTATGCGTCAGACGCCCGCTTGCACGGCCAGGCCGGACGCAATGCGAGCCGTGAATCCATTTTGGCCAAGGTCAGTGCCTGGACAATGGCGCAGGCGTCGGTGCAGGCATGTTGCGCTGCGCTCGACGCGGCGGGTGTTCCAGCCGCGCCGGTGCAGACCATTGACCAGGTGTTGAGCGACCCACAAACCCTGGCGCGCGGCATGGTGGTGGAGCAGGACCACCCGCTCCTTGGCAAGATCAAGCTACCCAATCTGCCCTTTCGTTTCTCCGAATGCGATACCTCGCCCAGCGGCCCGGCACCGATGCTGGGCCAGCACAACCGCCAGATTGCCGCGAGCGTGGGATTCAGCTCTGGCGAGATTGATGCCATGGAGCTGGACGGTGTGCTGTATTCGGAGACAGCCGCGGAGTTGCAGTCATGACGGTTGACGCAGCGCCAGGCCGCCCCAAGCAAGGCACGGCCCCCTCGGGGGGCAGCGCAGTACGCGAAGCGACAAGCGTGGGGGCTACATCTGACGCAGCGCCGGGCTGCCCCAAGCAAGGCACGGCCCCCTCGGGGGGCAGCGCAGTACGCGAAGCGACAAGCGTGGGGGCTACATCTGTTTTTGCTGTTATTGGCAACCCGATTGGCTTCAGCAAATCGCCGTTGATCCATGGCATGTTCGCGCAGGCCACGGGCCAGGACATGGTGTACACCGCCATCGAAGGACCGCTGGGTGGTTTCGCCGGCACCGTTGATGCTTTCCGCGCTGCTGGCGGCAAGGGCCTGAACATCACAGCGCCGTTCAAGCTCGATGCCTTTGCCTATGCCACGGAGCGCTCCGAACGGGCGCAGCTTGCGGGTGCGGCCAACGCCATGAAATTTGAAGGCGAACGCGTGCTGGCGGAAAACTTCGACGGTCTTGGCCTGGTGCGCGATGTGACACACAACCTGGGCTGTCTGCTCAAGGGCCGGCGCGTGTTGCTGCTGGGTGCCGGCGGCGCTGCCCGCGGTGCGCTGCTGCCTTTTCTGGCGGAGGAGCCGGCAGAACTGGTGATTGCCAACCGCAGTATGGAGAAAGCGCATGAGCTGGCGGCTATAGGGGCACGGCACGGGAACGTGCGTGGCTGCGCCTACATGGAGCTGCTGGGCCAGGCCTTTGATGTGGTTTTCAACGCCACCTCCGCCAGCTTGCGTGGCGAGTTGCCGCCTGTGCCTGCCACGGTATTTGCGCCGGAGGGCCTGGCCTACGAGCTGGCGTATGGCAAAGGCCTCACACCTTTTCTCCGCCTGGCACAAAACGCCGGGGCGCAACGCCTGGCTGACGGCGTGGGCATGCTGGCCGAGCAGGCTGCCGAGGCTTTTGCCTGGTGGCGCGGCGTGCGGCCTGACACCCGCGCCGTGATCGACAAGCTAACGGTGCCCTTGGTCTAGTACTGCAAGCCATGGCACATTTTTTTCCTGCCGGAGCACTCACCGTGTGCCACTCTTGGCGCCTATACTGCCGAAATGAACCAGTCAGTACATTCCCGGCGCGAGGCAAAACCCGTAAGCAAGGCAGTGTCGGGGAAAGCAACCACCCGCACCAACGATCCGGTCCGGACCATGGCCGGGATTTTGGAGATGGCGACCACGGAATTCGCCAGCAAGGGGCTGAGCGGTGCCCGCATCGACGAGATTGCAGCGGCCACGCGCACCAGCAAGCGCATGATTTACTACTACTTCGGCAGCAAGGAGGGCTTGTACATCGCGGTGCTCGAGGAGGCCTATCGCCGCATGCGCCGCATCGAAGGCGAGCTGCATCTGGAAGACCTGCCGCCGGAAGAAGCTCTGCGCCGCCTGGTCGGTTTTACCTTCGACCATCACTACGGCAACCCCGACTTCGTCCGGCTGGTGATGTCCGAGAACATGGAGCGCGGCGTTTATCTGGCGCAAAGCAAAAGCATCCAGGAGCTCAACGTGCCCGCCATCCAGGCCATTCGCAACCTGTACGACCGCGGCGTGGCTTCCGGGGTGTTTCGCCCGGGGCTGGATCCCATCGACATTCACGCATCAATTTCTGCGCTGACCTTCTTCAACGTGTCCAACCAGCACACCTTTGGCCTGATCTTCAAGCTCGATGCGAACTCGCCGCAGGCCCTCGCTGCCCGCAGGGACAGCGTTATCGAGATGTTTGTGCGTTTCGTTCGCGCCTGAGGCTGCCACCGCCGCTCGTTTCGCCAGATATAGCCGCATTCGATAGCGGCCTAGGGTATTTACTGATTTGTAGAAACTAACTAGTTCGTACATTATGGATTCAAGGCGCCATTAGTAGCGCCAGCAGGAGACAAACCGTGATCCAGAAATTGATAGACAAGTACTGCCAGTTCCTGTCGTTGCTCATGGCCGCCAGCCTGGCCGTGATGGTGGTGCTGGTCTTCACCAACGTGGTGCTGCGATACGCCTTCAACTCCGGCATCTCGGTGTCTGAAGAGCTGTCGCGCTGGCTTTTTGTGTGGCTGACTTTTCTGGGCGCTATCGTGGCTCTCAACGAACGCGCCCATCTGGGCACCGACACACTGGTGGCTCGCCTGCCGGTGCTTGGCAAGAAGATCTGCCTGGGACTGGGGCATGTGTGCATGCTGTTTATCTGCTGGCTGCTTTTCAAGGGAACGCTGGACCAGGTGAAGATCAACTGGGACTCCACCAGCGCGGCAATGGAAGTGTCCATGGCCCTGTTTTATGGCTGCGGCCTGGTGTTTGCCGTTTCCGGCGCAGTGATTCTGCTCAGGGATCTTTGGCGGCTTCTAACCGGGCAGCTGGCCGACAGTGAATTGGTCGGCATTCGCGAATCGGAAGACGTGCCGCACGCTTCCTCAACACCTGTGCGCTAAACCGCAGGAGCACTTCGCATGACCATCGCCATCTTCCTCGGTTCCCTGCTTGCCGCCATGGCGCTGGGCATTCCCATTGCTTTTTCCCTGCTGCTGTGCGGCGCTGCACTGATGTGGCACCTCAACATGTTCGATGCGCAAATTCTCGCGCAGAACGTCATCAACGGCGCTGACAGTTTTCCGCTCCTCGCCGTGCCGTTTTTCATGCTGGCAGGGGAAGTCATGAACGCGGGCGGCCTGTCGCGCCGCATCGTCAATTTCGCCTTGACGCTTGTAGGCCACGTCAAGGGTGGCCTGGGTTATGTCGCCATCGTAGCGGCGGTGATGATGGCTGCGTTGTCCGGCTCGGCCGTGGCCGATGCGGCAGCGCTGTCGGCGCTGCTGCTGCCCATGATGGTGGCAGCGGGCCACGACAAGGCGCGCTCCGCCGGCCTGCTGGCCTCGGCCAGCATCATCGCGCCCATCATTCCGCCCAGCATCGGCTTCGTGATCTTCGGGGTGGCCGCGAACGTGTCGATCTCCAAGCTGTTTATGGCCGGCATCGCTCCCGGCATCATGCTCGCCGCAGCGCTGTGGGCCACCTGGTGGTACGTTGCACGCAAGGAAAACGTGGCCGTGCCGCAGCGCAAATCCCGCGCCGAAGTCGTCGCCGCATTCAGGGACGCCACCTTTGCGCTGGTGCTGCCGGTGATCGTGGTGGTCGGTCTGAAGTTCGGCGTGTTCACGCCCACCGAAGCGGCGGTGGTTGCGGCGGTGTATGCGCTGCTGATCTCGACGGTGGTCTACAAGGAACTCAAGCTCAGCCAGCTGTACGGCCTGTTCCTGGCCGCAGCCAAGACCACCGCGGTGATCATGTTCCTGGTGGCGGCGGCCATGGTGTCGGCCTGGCTGATCACGGTGGCACAGTTGCCGGCGCAGGTGGTGACGCTGCTGCAGCCACTGCTGGACAGCCCCAAGCTGTTGATGATGGCCATCATGGTGCTGGTGATGGTGGTGGGCACGGCGATGGACATGACTCCGACCATCCTCATCCTGACACCGGTGCTGATGCCTATCGTCAAGGCCGCCGGTATCGACCCGGTTTACTTCGGCGTGCTGTTCATCATCAACAACGCCATCGGCCTGATCACACCGCCGGTGGGCACGGTGCTCAACACCGTTGCCGGCGTGGGCAAGGTCAGCATGGACGAAGTCACCCGGGGCGTCTGGCCCTTCATGGTGGCCCAGTTTTCGATCATGTTCCTGATGGTGCTGTTTCCGCAGATTGTCATGGTGCCGGCCCGCTGGTTTTACGGCTGAACATGTTCTCCCAAGCCCGTTGCTTCATGTATCGGAGAGCCCGGCACCGGGCGTGATTTCCATGGTGCAGGGCGTGTCTGGTACGCCGTGCCCTGCACCTTCACCTTTTGCGTACTTTGAGTTTTTCCCAAGGAGACAACAATGAAACGTCTGATGATCAAAACCCTGGTGGCGGCTGCCGCTTTGGCGACCTTCGGCCTGGCCGCGGCACAGGACATCAAGGAGCACACGATCAAGTTTGCCCACCAGAACCCCAAGGGCCATCCCATCGTGATGGGCATGGAGAAGTTTGCCGAGATTGTTGCCGCCAAGTCGGGCGGCAAGATCAAGGTCAACCTGTTCCCGGGCGGCGTGCTGGGTGGCGATGCCCCTAACGTGTCGGGGCTGCAGGGCGGCACCATTGAAATGGTGGTTCTCAACTCCGGCATCATGGCCAGCCAGGTCAAGGAGTTCGCGATTTACGACTTCCCCTTCCTGTTCGCCAATGCGAAGGAAGCCGATGCCGTGGTGGACGGCCCCTTCGGCAAGAAGCTGCATGACAAGCTGCAGGAAAAAGGCATTGTGGGTCTGGCTTACTGGGAGCTTGGTTTTCGCAACATGACCAACAGCAAGCGCGCTATCAACAAGGTGGAAGACCTGGCCGGCCTGAAGATCCGCGTCATCCCCAACCCCATCAACCTGGACTGGGTCAAGGCACTGGATGCCAATCCCACGCCCATGGCTTTCCCCGAGGTGTACGCCGCCCTGGAATCGAAAGCACTGGACGGACAGGAAAACCCGCTGAGCACCATCCTGGCCAACAAGTTTCCCGAAGTCCAGAAACACCTGACCCTGACCAACCACGTGTACAACCCGCAGTCGGTCATCGTCAGCAAGAAGTTCTGGGACACGCTGACCAACGACGAGAAAAAACTGCTGGGCGACGCCGCCATCGAAGCCGGCAAATACCAGCGCCAGACCTCACGCGACGCCGCCGGCGCCACGCTCGAGGCACTCAAGAAGGCCGGCATGCAGGTCACCGAACTTCCGCCCGCTGAAACGGCCAAGCTGCGCGAGAAGATGAAACCGGTGATTGCCAAGTACTCCGCCGGTGTGGGCGAGTCCACAGTTAATGAAATGATGGCCGAGCTGGCCAAGGCACGCAAGTAAGCGGAGTATTCATCCCGGCGCGCGCCGGGATGATCGGTTCACTACGCCCTGTCTACGCCTGTCACCAAGGACCAAGGTGATGGGCAAGGCAGCCAGGACGGGTCGTCCTGTCTGCCGGCTGGCCGCTGGGTGATTAAACAATGAAAGACATCTCATGAAAATACTCATGTTGCACGGTATCAACCACAACATGTTCGGCAAGCGTGATCCGGCGCAGTACGGCACGATCACGCTGGAGCAGATCAATACCCGACTGCAGGCTCTGGGCAGGGAACTCGGCACCGAAGTGGAAAATTTCCAGACCAACAGTGAAAGCGAGATGTGTGAGCGCATCCACCAAGGCTTCACTGACGGGGTCGATGCCGTGTTGATCAACGCCGGCGCCTGGACCCACTACAGCTACGGCATCCGCGATGCGCTGGCCATCCTGACCTGTCCCGTCGTTGAAGTGCACATGTCCAACATCCACGCCAGGGAGGCGTTCCGCCATGTGTCTGTTTTTGCCGAAATCGTCAAAGGCCAGATATGCGGCTTTGGCGTGGAGAGCTATCTGCTGGCACTGCGCGCAGGTGTTTCGGCCGCACAGGTGGCGTCAAAATGATCAATGGCCATACCGGGCTGATCGCCCACATAGGGTACCCGACGCACGCCTTCAAGGCGCCCATGATTTACAACCCCTGGTTTGAAAAATCAGGCGTCAATGTCGTGGTTGTGCCCATGGCGTGCGAAGCCAAGGACTATCCCGACTTTTTGCGCTCGGTTTTTCGGCTGAGTAACATCCGCGGCGCACTGATTACCATGCCGCACAAGGTCAGCACCATTGCGCTGGTCGACGAAGTGCTGCCCGCCGCGGCCATTGCCGGCGCCTGCAACGCCGTGCGCCTGGGGCCCGCAGGCCAGTTGCAGGGCGACATGTTCGATGGCGAAGGTTTTGTGCGCGGCGTGGTGCGCAAGGGCCTGACGCTGGAGGGCGCAAGCGCTCTGGTGGTGGGCTGCGGAGGCGTGGGCTCTGCCATTGCTGCATCACTGGCGGCTGCGCATGTCGCGGCCCTGAGCTTGTTTGATGTGGATGAAGCATCGGCAGAGGCGCTCGCCGGGCGCTTGCGTCGCCACTATCCGGCGTTGAAGGTCGGCACCGGCTCGCGCGATCCTGCGGGTTTTGACCTGGTGGTCAACGGCACCCCTCTGGGCATGAACGAAGGCGATGCCATGCCCATGGATGTTTCACGCATTGCGCCATCGACGTTTGTTGGCGAGGTAGTGATGAAAAGCGAGATGACGGCTTTTCTTGCCGCTGCCACAGCGCGCGGCTGCCGCGTGCAGGTGGGCTCGGACATGCTGTTCGAGCAGATTCCGGCCTACCTGGAATTTTTTGGCTTCGGCACGGCCACACCCGAGCAGCTACGCTCGGTTGCACGTCTGAGTTATTGAAATCGGCCACCAGCCCAGCAGGAACGGGCGTGGATAGCTGTCAAATAAATAGCGCATCCAGCGCGGCGCCGTCAGATCAGGTTGCGCATTGCCTGTGCGGTTTCCCTAAGCACCGACAGCACTCGGGCAACAGCCTCTTCGCTGGATTCGTGGCTCATCGGCATGGTCACGCTCAGGGCGCCTACCGCCTCACCATGCCGGTCGCGCAGCGGTACGGCAATGCCGCGGTAGTTGAGTTCGAGCTGCTGCTCGGAGATGGCCCAGCCCTGGGCCCGCACGCGCGCCAGCTCAATGCGCAGGCGCTCCTTGCTGGAAATGGTGAAGGAGGTGTAGGCCTTGAGTTCGTGGGTGCCCAGCCAGTTTTCCAGCCAGCCGGGCTCGCGCAGCGACAGCATCAGCAGGCCGGCGGCCGTGACTTGGGCCTGTACCCGCGAGCCGAGGACGTAGCCGGTGTTCATGGCGCGGTTGGAGCCGTTGCGTGCAATGTAGACGATGTCGTCGCCGTCCATCACGCTGACATAAGCGCTTTCCTGAGTGCCGGCGGTCACCCTTTGCAGGAAGGGCTGCACGATGCGTGGCAGCCGTGCCGACTCCAGGTAAGACTGCCCCAGCCGGAGCACGCGCGGTGTCAGCCAGAACAGCTTGCCGTCGCTGGCGACGTAACCCAGGTGTTCCAGTGTCAGCAGATAGCGCCGCGTCGCGGTGCGTGTCATGCCGCAGCGCGCACCGGCCTGGCTGGCAGTCAGGCGCGGGTTGGCATCGTCAAAACACTCAATGACGGACAGGCCTTTTTCAAGACCAGCGATCCAGTCCCGTTTGTCGAGAGCGGGTGCGGAAGGAGCGTGCGCAGCAGGAGTCGGCATGGGCTCAAGTATTCAAGCAGAGGTGCGTGGGCTATACGGGGTGAAACCCTTGTTTTGATCGATGATCGATCAATTATGGTCGATGATCGATCAACTATCGAATAAACCGACTTTCAAATCCCATTCTTCAATACTAAAGTTCATCGAAATTGAATTAATTGATTGATTATCGAACGTTTAACCCTTTGACGACATGCTTTCCACCATTAACGGCACCACCGATGTTTATTTGATCCCCGGCGATCCGGTGGAGCAGGTGCGGGCGCCGGAAGTATTCAACCTGATCTTCAGAACTCTGGGCATCAATGCCGTGTTGGTGCCTGTGCATGTCACGGCCGGGGATATCGAGGCTTTTGTTCGCACCGCCTTTCTCGCCAAAAACATCAAGGGCATGTTTTTCGCCATTCCACACAAGTCGCTGGTCATGGGCCTGCTGTCGAAATGCAATGACTATGGCCGTGTGGCCGGCGCCGTCAACGGCATCCGCCGCAACAGCCAGGGTGAGCTCGAGGGCGGTCTGTTTGACGGCAAGGGTTTTGTCTTGTCGCTGGATTATTTTGGTGTGGCCTACGCCGGCAAGCGGGTATTGATCCTGGGCGCCGGCGGCGGTGCCTCGGCGATTGCCGCTTCGCTGGCCATTGCGGGCGACAGCGCGCCGGCAGAAATAGCGCTCTACGACCCAGTGCCGGGCAAAGCGCAACAGGTGGCTTTGCGCATCATGGCCGAAGCGCCGGACGGCGCCCTGGTTGCTGCCGTGGGCAGCAGCGACCCGGCCCCTTTTGACCTGGTGATCAATGCCTCTCCCTTGGGCCTGCGTGCCACCGACCCCTTGCCCTGCGATGTGTCGCGTTTGGCGCCCCACGCCGCCGTGCTGGATATTCTGATGAAAAACCAGCCAACGCCTCTGCTTCGCGCCGTCCGCGCGCGCCGGCTGGTGGCACAACCCGGCTTTGAAATGCTGATCCAGCAGGCGCCGGACTATCTTGATTTTTTCGGTTATGCCGAGGCAGCGCAAGCCGTGCGCGAGGACGCCACATTTATCCGCGAGTACCTCTATCCCGCCGAGATGGCGGGCGAGATCAGGCGCGGTGCCAATAAGCCTGTTTCAGTCCCAGGAGTCGGGGATTCACGACTCGCATTGCATTGACTTTTAAACCCCTAGAGGAGACAACCATGAAGAAACGATTCGCTCTCAAATTAATAGCTACTTGTGCGCTCGCACTGGGGGCTAGCACCGGTTTTTCACAAGACGTGATCAAGATCGCCAACATTGTTGAGCTCTCCGGCGGCGGCGCCACTGCCGGCACCAACTTCAAGAACGGTGTCGAGCTTGCGGTCAGGGAGATCAATGCTGCAGGTGGCGTCCTGGGCAAGCAGTTCCGAACCACCACGGCAGACACCCAGAGCAATCCCGGTGTTGCCAAGGGCCTGACGCAAAAAGCCATTGATGACGATGCTTTTGCCATTTTCGGACCGGTGTTCTCCGGCTCCATCATGGTGAGCATGGCCGAGTCGCGCCGCGCCGAAGTGCCCAATTTCACCGGCGGCGAGGCGGCCAGCATCACGATGCAAGGCAACCCCTATGTCTTTCGCACCAGCTTCACCCAGGCCACCGCCATGCCCAAGGTGGCGCGCTACATGACCGACCAGGCCAAGCTCAAAAGCGTTGCGGTCATTTATGTCAACAACGATTTCGGCAAGGGCGGTATGGACATGATCAGGAAGGCATTGGCTGACTCACCGACCAAGATCCTGGCGGAGATTTCAACCGAGCCCAGCCAGGTCGACTTTTCGGCTGCCGTGCTGCGCGCCAAGCAGAGCGATGCCGACGCGGTGTTTGCCTATACCAATGAAGAAGAGTCGGCGCGCCTGCTGCGCGAGTTGCGCAAACAAGGCTGGAAAAAACCCATCATCGGCGAGACCACGCTGACCGGACAGAAAGTCATTGAGCTGGCCGGTGAGGCAGCCAATGGCGCCATTGCTCACGTGGGGCTCACCGTGGATGCGCCGATACCGGCTGTACGGGCTTTCCGCGCCAAGTTTGAAAAAGAATACAAATACATCTCCGACCATAACGGCATGAAAGGCTATTCGGGCGTGTACATGCTCAAGGCCGCCATTGAAAAAGCCGGCAAGCTCGACCGTAAGGCTGTGGCCGTGGCCATGAAGGGCCTGAAAGTCAACACCGACAAATACCCCGGCGCCCTGATGTACACCGAGTTCGACAACAAGGGTGACCTGGACCGCATGAGCTTCATCGTCGAGGTCAAAAACGGCAAGCAGGAAGTGGTCGACATGGTGCCGCCGCTCGGTGTGGCAACGCGTGATGTGGTCAAAGCTGCGCTGCCGCAGACCGCCGCAAAACCTGCCGCGAAACCAGCTGCAAAAAAATAATCCGGCGTGCTGGCTGGTCCCTGCGGGCCGGCCAGCGGTGGCGAGGCGACAAAGGTCCTCTCGCTGCAAAAAATCGACGGTAGCCTGAACGGACCTTCCCATGACAGACTTTCTCCAACTCTTTTTCTCAGGCCTGGCCACTGGCAGCATTTATGCGCTGGCGGCCCTTGGCTTTACCTTGCTGTGGCAAGCCTCAGGCACCATCAATTTCGCCCAGGGCGAATTTGTCATGCTGCCGGCCTTCATGCTGCTCGGCTTCATCTCGCTGGGTGCGCCCATGCTGGTGAGCTTTGTGCTTACCGTGCTGCTGGCGGTGCTGCTGCTGGGCTGGGTTTTCAAGCGCGGCGTGGTGGATCCTCTTTTCAAGTTCGGCATGATGCCCATCGTCGTGGCAACCATCGGCTTGTCGATTGCCATGCGTAACGGCGTGCGCGCCGGCTACAGCGCCGAGGCCCATCCTTTCCCCAGCCTGTTTGCCGACAAGCTGTTCGATATTGCGGGCGTCACGGTGACGCTGCAGGACGTGGGCACTTTTGGCCTGGCTCTGGTGATTGTCATGGCGACGCAGGCTTTTCTGGCCAAAACCGTCACCGGCCGTGCCATGCAGGCGGTGGCGCAAAACACCGAAAGCGCCTCGGTGCTCGGCATCAATGTGCCGCGCATGATTTTGTATACCTTTGCCATCAATGCCGTGCTGGCGGTGGCCGCGGCTCTGCTGGTCACGCCCACCTACCTCGCCAAATTTGACATGGGCGAGGGGCTGGGTACCAAGGCTTTTTTTGCCGCCATCATCGGCGGCTTCAACAACTCGCGCGGCGCCCTGTTGGGCGGGCTGATTGTGGGCGTGTGTGAAAACCTCGCGGCCGCCTATTTGTCGCCGGCCTACAAGGACGCCGTCGCCCTCATCATCTTCATGGTCGTGATTCTATTCAAACCGCAAGGCCTGCTGGGCAAAAAAGAGGAGCGCAAGGTATGAAGCTCCTGAACCACAAAACCGCGCTGGCCGTGGCCCTGTTGGGCGCCTTGCTGGTGTTCGTTGTGCCGCAGTATCTGAAAAACTATGGCATTTACCTGCTGACCTACTGGCTGATTTTCATCATCGCCATCATGGGTCTGAACCTGACCATTGGCTATGCCGGTCAAAAATCACTAGGCCATGCCGCCTTCTTTGGCATAGGCGCCTACACCGTGGCCATCATGATGAAGGCGGGAATGAGCTTCTGGCTGGGTTTGCCGACGGCTGCGCTGATCTGCTTTGCGGTGGGTTTGGCCCTGGGTTTCCCGGCACTGCGGGTGCAGGCTATTTACCTGGCTTTTGCCACGCTCGGGTTCAACACCGCCGTCTGGCTGGTGATGCGCAACGAAGAGTGGCTCACCGGCGGCACCTTCGGCATCAACAATATTGCGCGGCCCGTGCTTTTTGGTTATTCGCTGGAAGGCAACCGTCCCTACTATTACTTTGTGCTGGCGGTCACACTCGTTTTGTCGGCCTTGCTGTGGGGCCTGCTGCGATCGCCCTGGGGCAAAGCCTTCAAGGCCTTGCGCGACAACCCGATCCGGGCCGAAAGCCTGGGGGTGGACATCCGCAACTACACGCTGCTGAGCTTTGCCATCGGCGCGGCCTACGCCGGCGTCGCCGGTGCGCTGTTCGCCTCGCTGGTGCAGTTCATCGAGCCCGGGCCCTTTACCGTGGCGGCTTCTATCATGATGTATTTGATGGTGGTGGTCGGCGGCGCCGGCTATTTCCTCGGACCCGTCATTGGCGCCGGGGTGGGTGTGGTGTTGCCGGAATGGCTGCGCGACGTGCCTCTGGTTTCCAACTGGTATCTGCCGATGTTCGGCACAGCCGTCGTGCTGCTCATGGTCTGGCTGCCCGACGGGCTGCTCAGCATTCCCGACCGCATCCGCGCCAAACGCGCTGCGCGGTTGGCTTCGGCAGCGCGTGCAGCGGCCGCCAGCAAGGTCGGAGGTGGATCATGATGGCCCCCGTACTCAAGGTCACCGGCCTCAAGAAAGCTTACGGCGCCATCCAGGCGGTAGGCGGGGTTTCCTTTGAAGTCATGCCGGGCGAAATCTTTGGCGTGATCGGGCCCAACGGCTCCGGCAAAACCACCATGTTCAACAGCGTCCTGGGGCAAATCAGCCCCGACGCGGGTTCGATTGAACTCAACGGCAAGAACATCACCGGCCTGTCGCCGCTGGAGTTGAGCCGCCGCGGTGTGGGCCGTACCTTCCAGACGCTGCAGGTGTTTGGCAAGATGACGGTGCGCGACAACCTGATCGTGGCCGCACAGGAGCACACCGGCTCCATGTTTGGCCGCATGTTTGCGCCGCCGGACTCCGGCCTGGGCGAGAAGGCCGATGCGCTGATCGACCAGTTCCGCATTCGTCACGTGGCGGATAGTCTGGCCGGCACGCTGAGCTACGGCCAGCAAAAACTGGTCGACATTGCCATGGCCTTCATGGCCGAGCCGGACCTGGTGCTGCTCGACGAACCCTGCGCGGGGGTCAACCCCAGCTTGGTAGGCGGCATCTCGACACTGCTCAAGGACTTGAATCGCACCCACAGGGGCTCGTTCGTGGTGATTGAGCACAACATGGACTTTGTGATGGACCTGTGCCACCGCATCATGGTCATGGTGGAAGGGCGGGTTCTGGCCATTGGCACACCGGCCGAAATTCGCGCCAACAAAGAGGTCTTAGACGCCTATTTAGGGAATTGACATGGCCAACGACATTTGTATTGAATTCGACGACGTGGTGGCCGGCTACAAGGACTTCATGATCCTGAACAACCTGTCCTTCCAGGTCAGGCGCGGCTCCATCACCTTGCTGCTGGGCCCCAACGGCGCTGGCAAGTCCACGGTGCTCAAAACACTGTTCGGCCTGCTCAAGCCGCGGCAAGGTCGCGTGCTGCTGGAGGGTGAAGACATCAGCGGCGCTACACAGAAAGCACTGCTGGCCAAGGGCATCGCCTTCGTTCCCCAAGGCCGCAACCTGTTTGGCCAACTCACGGTGTTTCAAAACCTGGAGCTGGGCGGCATCACCCTCGGAACCAAGACCACCCACGAACGCATCCCCGAAGTGCTGGAGTTTTTCCCCCGGGTGAAGGAACGCATTCACTCGCAGGCTTCGGCCCTCTCGGGCGGTGAGCAGAAGCAACTGGAAATCGGCCGCGCCTTGCTCATGCGCCCCAAGGTGTTACTGATCGACGAGCCTTCGATTGGCCTGTCGCCCCTGGTGGTGCAGGACGTTTTCAAGCTGCTGCAAAAACTGGCCTCCCAGGGGACCACGGTGCTGATGGTGGAGCAAAACGTCAAAAGCGCGCTGAAAATTTCTGATGACGCGATTGCGTTGGAGGCTGGCCAGTTGGTGCTGCACAAGCCCGCTGCCGAATTGCTGGCCGATCCCAATATCGAGCGGCTTTTCCTGGGCGGCGGCCATGTGCCTGGCGCTGTTCAGGCATTGCCTGTGGCGACTGCATCCTGATTTTTGCAAGCACCGGAGACAGCCATGAACACCCCAAACCAGACAAGCACCGTCGATCGGGAGTCCATCACCCCGGCCACCAACCCGCTCGGGCTGGACGGCATCGAATTCATCGAATACAGCACCACGCGGCCGCAGGCGCTGGGCCAGGTGCTGGAGATGATGGGCTTTCGCCCGATCGCCCGGCACCGGTCGCGCGAGGTGCTGCTGTACCGGCAGGGTGCCATCAATGTGATTGTCAACGCCCATCTCCCGGCCGCGCCTGACGCCGGCGCCGCAGCGTCGGAAGGCAAACCCGTGCTGGCTGCTGTGGCGCTGCGCGTGCGGGATGCCGCGGCCGCCTATCGCCGTGCGCTGGACCGCGGCGCCTGGGCCGTGCCTTCGCGCGTGGAGGTGATGGAGCTCAACATTCCGGCCATCCATGGCGTTGGAACCAGTCGCATTTATTTTGTTGATCGCCACGACAAGTTTTCCATCTACGACGTGGATTTCGTGCCGATCCCTGGCGTGGACCCGCAGCCGCCGGCCATCGCTGGCCTGCATTTTTTCGGCGTTGTGCAATACATCGGCAATGACCGCACGGAAGACTGGACGGAGTTTTACCGCGAGCTGCTCGGCTTCAGCGAACTACCGCCCGAGCAGCGCTTTGGCATCCTGCCCAAGGGGCGAATCCTGCAAAGCCCGTGCCCGCCGGCCTCGCGCTTTTACATCCAGTTGATCGAGCCTGAAGCCGGCGTGCTGGACGTGGAGGACGACGAAGCCCTGCAGCGCGTTGGCCTGGGCACGGCGGATGTGCTGGCGACGGTGGCTGAGCTTGGCAAGCGGGGTGTGGAGTTTGTTGAGTCACGCAGCGTGCATACCGAAGACCGCGGCGCGCTCACCAAAACCTGGCTGGGCGGTGTGAGCTTCGAGCTGGTGCACGACGAGCGCGGGTGAACAGCATGAGCCACTACAGCGGAAACATCGACGATTTCGGGATGGACACCATCTCGCTGGCCGGGCCGCTCGAAGCCAAGTTGCAGGCTGTGCGCGACGCAGGTTTTACCCAGATCATGCTGGCCGCCAGGGATCTGGTGGGCCACCCCGACGGGCTGGAGGCGGCCGTGGCGGCGGTGCGTGCCAGCGGGCTGCGCGTCACGGGCTTTCAGGTGCTGCGCGATTTCGAAGGTCTGTCCGGCCACCTGCATGACTACAAGGTGGACATCGCCAAGTCCATGCTGGAGATGTGCCACCTGCTCGGTTGCCGGCTGCTGCTGATCTGCTCGTCCACCTCGGTGCATGCCACCGGCGAGACGCAGGCGCTGGTTCGCGACCTGCGCAAGCTCGCCATGCTGGCCATTCCGATGAACATCCGCATCGCCTACGAAGCGCTGTCCTGGGGGCGCACTGTCAATGAATTTCCTCAGGCCTGGGACATCATCAGCCAGGCCGACATGCCTAACCTCGGCCTGGGTTTTGATTCCTTCCACATGTTTGCGACCAATACATCGCTGGACGAGATCGAGCTGCTGGACCCCGAAAAAATATTCCTGGTGCAACTGGCCGACTTCATGTGGACCGAGATCAAGTCGGTGGAAGAACGCATTGCCACCGCCCGGCATTTCCGTGTGTTCCCCGGCGAAGGCGTGCACAGCGAAGCCCTTGCTGCGCTGGTGACGCGTCTGCACAGCCTGGGCTACAGAGGCGACTACAGCTTCGAGGTGTTCAACGACGACTACCAGCAGCTGCCACTGCCCACCGTGGCCCAGCGAGCCTGGCGCTCGGCCTTGTGGCTGGGCGAGGACGTGCTGCGCCGCTCCGTGCCCTTGCCCAACCAGATACGGCTAAAAAGATGAGGGCCCCCACGCTTGTCACTTCGTGTACTGCGCTGCCCCCCGCGGGGGCGCATTTTTCCTTGGGACGGCCCGGCGGAAAAACTTCCCTGCCATCCTGAGAAACGCGCCGTATGAGCAGCATTTTTGAAGGTCCCTTGACGACGCCCGAAGTCCTGGAAGTTTTCAGTGAACGCAACTTCCTGGGCGCGATGCTTCGTTTCGAAGCCTCACTGGCCCGTGCACAGGCCAGTGTGGGACTGATTCCGGAGGCCGCCGCCCAGTCCATTGCGGGCACCTGCAAGGTTGAACTGTTCGACGTGGCGAAAATTGTGCGTGAAAGCGGCCGCGCGGGCAGCATCACCGTTGCGCTCGTTAAAAACCTCAGGGAAACCGTTGGCCTGTTCAACAAGGAAGCCGCCGGTTTTGTTCACTTCGGCGCTACCTCGCAGGATGTGATTGATACCGCACTGGCTCTCGTCACGCGCAGGGCTGTCGGCCTGATTGAAACCGATGTTCACAAGGCCTTGGTGGCGCTGCTGGCGCTGGCCCGGCGCCATGCCGCCGATCCCATGTTGGCACGCATGCTGATGCAGCCGGCATCGGTCACCAGTTTCGGCCTGAAGTGCGCCGGTTGGGCCGCGCCGTTGCTGCGCAGCCTGCAGCGCCTGCAGACGGCTGCAGGCAATGCCCTTAGCGTGCAGCTGGGCGGCTCGGTCGGAACGTTTGCTCGGATGCAAGGCAAGGGCCCGCAGGTTCTCGCCCTGATGGCCGCCGATCTGCAACTGAGAGCTCCGCCTTTTGCCTGGAACGTCCAGCGTGACGAATGGGTGGCCCTTGGCTGTGAACTCGGTTTGCTTGTGGGGAGCTTTGGAAAGATTGCCAAGGACATTGCGCTGATGAGCCAATACGAAGTGGCCGAGGTGAACGAATCGCCGGAGCTCGGACGCAGCGCTGCGGCCTGTATGGTGGCATTGGCTGCCGCGCAGCGGGCACCGCAACGTGTGGCGGCCTTGCTGAGCGCGATGCCGCAGGAGCACGAGCAGGCGCTGGGCAACTGGCAGGCCGAGCTGGCCGAATGGCCGGGGCTGTTGATGTCGGCGCACGGGGCTGCCCGCGCCATGGCACTGGCTTTGCCAAACTTGCAGGTGAATGTGCCACGCATGCACGCCAACCTGGATGCCGTGCGCGTTGGGGCGTCGCCGGAAGACGCTGCTCAGTGGTTCAGCCCCGCACTGGCCCGGGATGCCGCAATGCTGGCACATACGCAGATCCAGCTTCTCTCCGACGCCTTGCCAGAACTGACTGAAGCGGGCAAAAATTCCCCAGCTAAAGCGGCTCTGTGAACATGCGCTGCGCCGGGTTTGAAAGTTCTATTTCTGGAACGACATGAACATGACCTTTGCGGACGGTCCGGTGGTCCGGCTTGCCGTAGCAGGTGCCGGCCAGATTGGCCGACGCCATATCGAGTTGATCCAGGCCAGCGCGCGCACCTGCCTGTCGGCTGTGGTGGACCCCATGCCCGCCTCAGTGGCCTTGGCCGGCAGCCTGGGTGTGCCGCACTTTCCCAGCCTTGACGCACTGTTTGCGCAGCAGGCGTTTCCCCGGCCCGCCGGCGTGGTTCTGGCCACACCCAACCATCTGCATGTACCGGATTCGTTGCTGTGTGTTGAACAGGGGATGCCGGCGCTCATCGAAAAGCCGGTGGCCGATACGGTGGCGGCCGGCCGCCAACTGGCCGAGGCGCTGGCAAAGAAGCCGGTGCCCATGCTGGTCGGGCACCACCGCCGCCACAGCAGCACGCTGCTGCGGGCCCGGGAAGTTGTCAGCTCGGGTCGGCTGGGCCGCCTCGTGACGGTGATGGGAAGTGCCCAGTTTTATAAACCCGACAGCTATTTCGAGCAGGGTGCCTGGCGCAAAGAAGCCGGGGGTGGTCCTGTTCTCATCAATCTGATCCATGAAATGGACAACCTGCGTTATTTGTGCGGCGAGCTCGAGGCAGTGCATGCCATGGCGTCGAGTGCGGTGCGGGGTTTTGCCGTCGAGGACACGGCGGTCATCAATATGAAATTTGCCAGCGGTGCTTTGGGCACCTTCACGCTGTCGGATACGGCGGCTTCACCGCGCAGCTGGGAGCAGACCTCGGGCGAGGATCCTGCCTATCCGCGCTACGCCACGGAAGACTGCTACTTCATTGCAGGCACCCAGGGCTCCCTGGCCGTGCCCACGCTGCGCACCTGGACCTACGACGCAAGCGGGGCGGCGCCGGGTTGGTGGACGCCATTTACAGAAGAAACGCTGGCCCTCGATGCCGTAGACCCATTGCGGGCGCAACTGGATCACTTCTGCGATTTGATCGCCGGCAAGACGGCGCCGATAATCACGGTTGCCGATGCGTTGCAAAGCCTTTGTGCCGTGGAAGCGGTGCGGCGGTCGATGGCTACAGGCCAGACCGTGGCTTTGCGCGACGTGGTCTGATGCCTGAACGGCACGCCGAGGCAGCAATAGAACAACCGAAACTTGCGGAGAGATTTTGTCCTGAGCCGTCTGCTCAGTAACCCATCATGGTCACCTTGCTGAAATTTCCAGTGGACGAACGCGAGGTCGAGTTCAGCGCAATCAGGGCGCAGGGTGCGGGTGGGCAAAACGTCAACAAGGTGTCCAGCGCGATTCATCTGCGTTTCGACATTGCCGCCTCTTCCTTGCCTGACGTGATCAAGGAGCGCTTGCTTGCGCTCAGCGACAGCCGCATCACGCAGGAAGGGGTGTTTGTGCTCAAGGCGCAGCAGCACCGTACGCAGGAGATGAATCGCGCTGATGCGATGGCCCGCCTGCAAGAGGTGATTGACGGAGTGTCGGCGCCGCCCAAACCCCGCCGCGCCACCAAGCCGACCTATGGTTCGAAGCAACGGCGCCTGGCAGGCAAAAGCCAGCGCTCGGAGATCAAGGCTTCGCGCGGGAAGGGCGGCGACAGTGACTAGCCGGCTGAAAACTTTCTCGTTACCTCAGGGCCTGGCCCGGAAACTACGCAGGAAAAACCAGAGCTCTACCAGCACCACCGCCCAGAACAGGCTGTTAACCAGCAGGGGCAGGTAGCCCCAAAGCCCGGTGAACCAGCCCGGGACCAACTGTGCGAGATGCATGAATGGAAAGTACAAAACCTGTACAGCAGCTTCTGCAATCGTTTCCGGCAAAGTGGGGGCTGCGGCTGTCTCCATCCGCGCCATGCCCCTGCCAAAGGTGAAGAGAAACAAGCCAAAGCTCAGTGCCGCGTGCAGCACAGTGAAGACGAGAATCGCGATGGGTTTTTTCACTGGAGCCTTGGGCGCCGCAGCGCGTTGAAAGCAGTTGAAGGGTCAGTCGACATGTCAGGCGCGAGTGTCAGGCCTTCTGGCCCGGAGAAGCTGCGCCGCCAGCAGATAAAGAGTGACGGGCAGTAAAAAAGCCGCAGCGGCGACTTCTGAAAGGATGGTGACGTTGGATGCCAGCGTGTGCAGTTCAAGCGGTGCAAGTGCATAGTGGCCCAGGCCATCAAACCCAAGCGCCGCATAGATGGCCACCAGCAGCAGGCCCACAGTCACGTATTGCTTTCGGATCAGGAAAAATCCGAGCACGCCCACCGAGGTGATGGCAGCCCACGCGGCATAAACCTGCGTGCGGGTCAGCCAGGCGGGCAGGTTGGGGTACTCGCAGATGAACTCTGCGTTGTGGCTGAAGTGCCCCAGGCTGGTGAAGAAGTAGGCCGCAGCCAGCGCGAGAAACAGCTTCGGAAGGGCGGTGCGGTGACTGTTGGGGTGCATGAGCAGTTGGGGTCGGGAAGCAAGGAGGGCGGTTGGGTCACGACTGTAGCCCAAGCGGGCGCGGTCTTGTTCATTCTTCAGGTGGAGGGCCATCCGGTCCATTCGTCAGCACAGCCAGGCCCCGGGACCTCTGGTATTGCGCGGATTTGCAACGCAGCCATGGCACAAAAGACGCGTTTTGTGATCCGGATGGCCTGCAACACTGCACTAAGTGATCAAATCGGCATTTTGCCCTTTAACGACGGGAATAGTGTGCTATTTAAATAATAGCAGATGAGAGTGCTCGACTTCCTCTGGCTGGTCATCCCGGACCCCCGGATCGAGTCAGGGCAGGCCTGATCCAGAATCCGGGCCGCGCCAAGGCATGGAAGTTTCCAACTTGCATACCCATGACTGGAGCGGAACCGCAATTTGCCGTGCCCTGCGCCCGGGGGTACGATGCGTGAATTGTTCACTCCGTCGGTGGTTCCATGGAGTCACTTGTCGCACAATTCGATTCGCCCCGCCGGTTGCATCTAAGAGCCAGTGAGCGGCCGCATGATTGGCTTGGCACAACGCCGCTGCTGGACCTGGACGACCCCAAGCTGCGCCTGAAAGCCCGCTCGCTTGTCCAGCTGTGTCGCACCGACCGTGACAAGGCAATGGCCATCTATGGCTTCGTCAAGCGCCTGCCTTATACCAAGCGAATCAAGCTGGCCTACCCGACGGCCCGCGACGTGCTCGAGGCGCGCGGGGGCGACGGCGACGACAAGGCGACGCTGCTGATCGCACTGATGCGTTCGGCCGGTATCCCGGCGCGATTGCGCTACATGGAGATGCGCGGCGAGATGCTGCGCGGCCTGATCCCCAGAGCCACGCCGGCGGCACGCCCGCTGGCGGAATTCTGGCTGGGTCGTTGGGTGCGTACCGACACCTACATCTTCGATGGCGAATACGTGGCTGCCGCCCTCAAACGCCTGGAGGCGAACGGCTGGACGTGCGGCTGGGGCATCCACATCAATGCCCAACTTCTGTGGGACGGGAAGAACGACGCTTTCCTCGGCGGTCTGCCTACCGACCAGGACCCCATGCTCACGCGGCTACTGTGCGTGGTGAGCGATCCCCTGGAACTGGTGTCGGCGTCCCTGCGGAGCAACGGGTTGCGTTACCGTCGGTCATTGCGGGCGTTGCAATGGAACATGCTGGCGCCCACCATGATGCGGGCCATTCGCGAACTACGGACTGGCTACCGTTCCGATTGAGATGCGCAGCGCCTAAGGAAGCGCTGAATAAGTCCTTGCGGAAGTGCGGCAGCCGGATCGGGATGGGATTGCCAAGGCGGATTTCGCAGTCAATAGCCGGCTATTGGCAAGAAATTCAACGCCGCAGACCGCCCGAGTCCGGATGATCGCGCGCCGCAGGGGACTTGTTCAGCGCTTCCCTAACTTCAGTTTGTGGCGCCTCACGCACAAATCCGCAAACAAGTCCGCAACGGCAAGTTCTGAGGTTCCTCCCTCATCCCGGGATCCATGCCCCAAGGCACAGAAGTTGCTCGCACCTCTCCCATGTTGTCTACCAGTCCCCTGCGCTACTTCGCCTCGCTGAGCACGGGCAAAACCGTGCTCTGGTGTTACCTCATCTGGTACCTGGTCACGGTGGTCTACCACTTTGACCCATCACCGGCCATCTGGCTGAACTCTTTGGGCATCAGCGTGGTGATTGGCGTGGCCTTGCTCTTGAGCGTGGGAGCGGGTGGCAAGGGAAAAACAGATCGCTGGCAGACCTTCCGCCTTTTCCTCATGCCGTTTGGCGTGTCCAGCTTCTCGTCACTGATCAAGGGCCGCGGCTATATCCTCATCGTGCCGCCACAACTGGACGAGCAGCTCATGTCGGCGGGGCTGTGCGCGGCGTTTGTGTTGGGGGTTCTCACCCTCAAACGCCTCCTGCCACAGCCCGCCACGTGAATGCCGGGCACAATGCCCGCAGGAGTTTTGCCCATGCTTGATCTGCCTCTTTCCTTTTTGCACCGTCCCGCAGATGCGGCAAGTGCTGCCCCCTGGCTGCTGGTGCTCATGCACGGCGTCGGCAGCAACGAAGAAGACCTGTTTGGCCTGGCGCCCTATGTGCCGGCGCAGTTCCACGTCGTCAGTCTGCGCGCTCCGTATGTCATGGGTCCAAGCGCTTACGGCTGGTTCGAGTTCGCCGTCAACCGCGTGGGCGACCGCATCATCAACGAGCCGCAAGAGGCCGCCAGCCGCGCAACCGTGGCAAAAACCGTGACCTTTGCCGCGCAGCAACTGGGCATTCCGCCCGAGCGCGTGGTGGTTGGTGGCTTCAGCCAGGGCGGCATCATGTCACTTTCGCTGCTGCTGACACAACCCGCGCTGTTGAAGGGGGCGATGGTGATGCACAGCCGCCTGTTGACGCAGGTGGTGCCGCTGGTGGCAGCGCCTGAGGCACTGACGGGGAAGCAACTGTGGGTCAGCCACGGCATGCACGACCAGGTAATTCCGCTGGTCAGTGCACATGCAATTCGTGCGCTGGTGGAGACGCTGCCGATAGAGTTGAGTTACTCGGAGTACCCGAGTGCGCATGAGCTGATTCAGCAGGAGCTGGTTGAGGCTATGGGGTGGTTGCAGCGCCTGGCTGCCTAGGCCGTCATCCCGGACCCCGGGTCAAGCCCGGGGCAGGCCCGATCCGGGATCCTTCTCCGCAGTGCGAAGAATGCCGCACCCGATTGACAGAACTAAATCAGATGGGGCGTGACTTTCAATTTGAGTAGCTTCACCAGCGCAGGGTCCATGAACTGGTAGTTGTCCGGGATACCCAGGCACACGACCCTTTTTCCTGAAAGTTCGGACTTGAATCTTGCGGACAATTTGGTTTTGTGCGTTGTTTCCATCACAAAGATCAGCTGAGCCCATCCAACAAGTTCAGCAGATATCGGTGTGTTCGACTCCGGGCTCAAACCGGCTGAGGCGCATTCAATTCCCGGATGCTCAGCAAACATTTGCTCAGCCGTGGGGCTGCGCCACTTGTTTTTGCCGCACACGAAGAGGACGCTTTTCACGTCAAGAATTCCAGCAATCGGTTAACCGTCATTGCGCACGTGCTGTTTGTCCATGAATTCATTTTGCAATCACGTCTACTCAGGAATTTTCACCAGGTACCGCCAATGGACAGCCCTTTGTTTGGCGACGTCAATAAGGCCCATTGTCAGGGTGTCTTTCGGAATGCTCTTCCCGTCGAACTGCATGTCACGTTGAGTGAATGTTGAAACCCAACCGGTCGTCTGATTCGGGTCTTTTCTGACCAGAACAACGATGCCTGGCTGAGTAACTTGGTAGGCGATAACTTTTGGCAGTTCGGCGAATGCCGCTCTTAACTCTGCAGACTTGCCCTGAATAGGAATCGTTGAGTCGACGGTTCGCAAAGTCCCATCGGGTTCGAAGCAGAACACTTGATATCGAGCCTCGCGGTAGTCGATTTCGTTAATTTTTGACTTGGCCTGATCCGTGAAATCGACCTTGGACCAACATCCAACCAGATCACCAGTTGACGTGACTTGACGATTGTCCTGCGCGGCTGCGGAAAGCGAAAAGGCGACAAGGAGCAGAGCGATGGTTTTTGACATAGCGTGTGAGAATAGGTTTGACTCCGCGCGATTCTAGGGGGCGTTCGAAGGCGCGTCTATCCTGTAAATGGATGAGACACCGTGACGCCGCACTCAACCCAGTCGCCGCAACAAGCCCGGCACCGAAGAAGCCAGCAGCGCCACCCCGGTACACGTCAGCAAACTTAACACCAGCTTGCGAAAAGCCGTCTCGCTGATCCCGATGTACAGCCGCGCGCCCAGCAGTGAAGGAATCAACAGCGCCGGCGCGACGATGGCGAGGTAGGGCAGGGTGGCGGTGGTGATGATGCCGGTGGCAACGTAGGTGACGAAGGTAACCAGCAGCATCGACAGATTGAAGTTCTGGATGATGGCGCGCTGGGCGTCCTTGTCCATGCCGCGCAGCGTGCACCACAGTGTGGGCAGTACGCCGGTGAATCCGCCAAGCGCGCCCATGACGCCACCTCCAGCGCCAACCAGTGCATCAGCTACCCGGCCGCCGCGTGTGATGCGTGGCAGTTGCGCACTGAACAGCATGGCAGGGCACCAGACAGCGAGCAGGGTGCCAAGAAAGGCTTTGAACACCTGCACGTCCACTTGTGGCAACAGGAGCATGCCAAGCGGAAGGCCCAGCAAGCCACCCAGCACAAAAGGAGCGAGTTGCGTGAGGTCAAAGCCGCGTCGCACTGTGATGGCGGCAATGATCTGCCCGGTCAGCGCACCAAACACCGCCATGGCTGCAGCCAGGCGCGGATCAATCGTCCAGGCCCAGAAGGACATGGCGACCAGACCGAAACCAAACCCCGACAAGCCCTGTACAAAACCGGCGGCGACAGCGCCGGCGATGATGACCAGCGTTTGCGCTTCCATGAACTACCGCTCAGGCGGCGTAGTCGCTCACGGGCACGCAGCTGCAGAACAGGTTGCGGTCGCCGTAGACGTTGTCTACTCGGCCGACCGGCGGCCAGTACTTGACCTGCTTGAGTGTGGCCAACGGAAAGGCGCCGGTTTCGCGCGAGTAAGGTCTGTCCCACTCGGCGCCCAGCAGGCTGGCTGCGGTGTGCGGCGCGTGTTTGAGCGGGTTGTTGTCCTGCGGCCAGTCGCCGGCCTCGACCTTGCGGATCTCTTCGCGGATGGCGATCATCGCGTCGATGAAGCGGTCCAGCTCGGCCAGGGTTTCGCTTTCGGTCGGTTCGACCATCAGCGTGCCGGGCACGGGGAAGCTCAGGGTGGGCGCATGGAAGCCGTAGTCCATCAGCCGCTTGGCCACGTCTTCGGCGCTGACGCCACTGGTTTCCTTCAACGGCCGCAGGTCCAGGATGCATTCGTGTGCCACATGGCCGTTAGCGCTTGCGTAGAGGGTCGGGTAATGGTCTTTCAGGCGCGCGCTGATGTAGTTGGCGCTGAGGATGGCGACCTCGGTGGCCTGCTGCAGGCCTTCCGGGCCCATCATGCGGCAGTACATCCAGCTGATCGGCAGCACGGATGCATTGCCCAGCGGCGCTGCTGAAATGGCTCCCACGCCATTCGCCGGAATCCCTGCCGTCGTATGCCCTGGCAGGTAGGGCACCAGGTCGGCCACGACACACACCGGACCGACACCCGGGCCGCCGCCGCCGTGCGGGATGCAGAAGGTCTTGTGCAGATTGAGGTGGCTGACGTCGCCGCCAAACTCGCCGGGAGCCGCCACACCGACCAGCGCGTTCATGTTGGCACCGTCGACATAGACGCGGCCGCCATGTGAATGAACCAGGGCGCACAGCTCTTTCACCTGCGTCTCGAACACGCCGTGTGTGCTGGGGTAGGTGATCATCACGCAGGCTAATTTTTCGCTGTGTTGTTCGCACTTGGCTTTCAGGTCGGCCATGTCGACATTGCCCTGGGCATCGCAGGCAGTAACAACCACCGTCATGCCGGCCATCTGCGCGCTGGCCGGGTTGGTGCCGTGGGCCGACGATGGAATCAGGCAGATGTTGCGATGGCCCTGGCCCTGTGCCTCATGGAAGGCCTTGATGACCAGCAGGCCGGCATATTCACCCTGCGAGCCGGCGTTGGGTTGCAGGCTGATGCCGGCGTAGCCCGTGGCCTGGCACAGCCAGTCGCGCAACTGCCTGTCGAGTTCGGCGTAGCCCTCGAGCTGGTCTTGCGGCGCAAACGGGTGGATGTTGGCAAACTCCGGCCAGGTGACGGGAATCATCTCGCTGGTGGCGTTGAGCTTCATGGTGCAGCTGCCCAGGGGAATCATGCTGCGGTCCAGCGCCAGGTCCTTGTCGCTGAGCATGCGGATGTAGCGCAGCATGCCGGTTTCGGAGTGGTGCGTGTTGAACACCGGATGCGTGAGGAAAGGCGTGGTGCGGCGAAGATCTTCAGGAATCAGCGGCTCGATGCCTTTCTCAAAATCACTCAGGCGCGGCATGGGTTTGCCCGGCTTCACGAAGAAGGACCAGAGCATCTCCAGGTCTTCCCGCGTTGTGGTTTCGTCGAGCGACACACCCAGGTGATTGTTCAGACGATATCGAAGGTTTGCCCCCGATTGGCGGGCGCGATCAGCTATCGAATTGGTAGCGTCACCGGTCTTGATGGTGACCGAGTCAAAGGCGCTGGCATTGGTGATTTCGTAACCCATCTGCTGCATGCCGCGCACAAAAATCGCGGTGTAGCTGGCCACGCGCTGCGCAATGCGCTTGAGGCCCTGCGGGCCATGGTAGACCGCGTACATGCTGGCCAGCACGGCCGGCAGCACTTGCGCGGTGCAGATGTTGGAGGTGGCTTTTTCGCGGCGGATGTGTTGCTCGCGCGTCTGCAGTGCAAGGCGGTAGGTCGGGTTGCCGTGTACGTCCACGCTGACGCCGACCAGCCGGCCGGGCAGGGAGCGTTTGAACTCGTCGCGGCAGGCGAGGTAGGCCGCATGCGGCCCGCCGTTGCCCATGGCCACGCCGAAGCGTTGGGTGTTGCCCAGCACGATGTCGGCGTCCCATTCGCCGGGAGGGGCCAGCAAGGTCAGCGCCAACAGGTCGGCGGCCACGCACAGTGCGGCGCCGTCCACATGGGCCTGGCCGGCCAGGGGACGCAGGTCATGGATGCTGCCGGTGGTTGCCGGGTACTGGGCCAGCACACCGAAGTAATTGCCTTCGGCCATCAGCTGCGGCACGGTGATGGCAGCGGTGCTGACCTTGACTTCGATGCCCAGCGGTTTGGCGCGTGTCTGAATCACTTCGATGGTTTGCGGGTGGCAGTCACCGGCAACGATGAAGACATTGCTCTTGCTCTTGACGCTGCGTTTGGCAAGCGTCATCGCTTCGGCGGCGGCAGTGGCTTCGTCGAGCATGGAGGCGTTGGCAATCGGCATGCCGGTCAGGTCGCAGACCATGGTCTGGAAGTTGACGAGTGCCTCCATGCGGCCCTGCGAAATTTCAGCCTGGTAGGGCGTGTAGGCGGTGTACCAGGCGGGGTTTTCAAGAATGTTGCGCAGGATCACGCCGGGCGTGTGGGTGCCGTAATAACCCTGGCCGATGAAGCTCTTGAAGACCTTGTTCTTTGCGGCCATGGCTTTCAGTTCGGCCAGAGCCTGTGCTTCGGTGACAGGTGCCGGAATGGCCATGGCCTGGCTGCGGGCAATGCTGCGTGGCACGATGCCGTCGATCAGCGCGCGCCTGGAAGCGGAGCCCACTGCGCTGAGCATGTGGGCCTCGTCGGCATCGTCAATGCCGATGTGGCGGGCTATGAATTCGGAAGTATTTTCAAGCTCGCGAAGCGGCTTGGCGGTTGGCATCAGCATGGCAGGTTCCAGAATTCGTTCGCCCTGAGCTTGTCGAAGGGTCGGTGAACAATGAGGCAAGGCTTCGACAGGCTCAGCCAGAACGGTGTGGCAGGTAGGTTAATTTAGGCGGAGGCAGAAAAAGCGGTGTAGCTTGTCTCGTCCATCAGCGCGTCAAGCTGGCCCTTGTTGGACAGCTTGACCTTGAAGAACCAGCCGGCTCCCAGCGGGTCGGTGTTGGCCAGTGACGGGTCGTCGCGCAGCGCTTCGTTGACTTCAGTCACTTCACCGCTGACGGGCATGTAGACGTCTGCCGCAGCCTTCACGGATTCCACCACACCGGCGACTTCCTTCTGCGCAACTGTGCTGCCAACAGAAGGCAGGTCCACAAAAACAACATCACCCAGCGCGTCCTGGGCATGGTGGGTGATGCCCACGGTGGCGACGTCGCCTTCAACTTTGATCCATTCGTGGTCTTCGGTGTACTTGATCATGGGGTTCTCCAAAATAATAAAAATTCAACCGCGGAAATAGCGATTCGGGACAAAAGGCATGGCGCTGACTTCCATGGGCACGGGCTTGCCGCGCACGATGGCGTTCACGCGGGTACCGATGGCCGAGAACTCGGGCTTCACATAGCCCATGGCCACAGGCTTGTCGATGCTGGGGCCCAGCAAGCCGCTGGTGACTTCGCCAATCGGCGAGCCGTCCATGCTTTGCAAGGGTGTGTGGTCCCGCACGGGGATGCGCTCCAGCGCAACCAGGCCCACGCGCTTGCGCGTGAGGAGGGCCGGAGAAGCCAATTGGGCCAGCACTTTGTCGGCGCCCGGGAAGCCGCCGGCCCGTGCACCACCAGTGCGGCGCACTTTCTGGATGGCCCAGTTCAGGTTGGCCTCGACCGGTGTGGTGGTGGTGTCGATGTCGTTACCGTAGAGGCAAAGCCCTGCTTCCAGCCGCAAGGAGTTGCGTGCGCCCAGGCCGACCGGCTTGACCTCAGGCTGGGCCAGCAACGCCCTGGCCAGGGTATCGGCCTGCGCCGCAGGCACGGAGATTTCAAAACCGTCTTCGCCGGTGTAGCCGCTGCGTGTGAGGAAGCAGTCGCAGCCGGCCACGGTAAAACGCCCGCCGGTCATGAAGACCAGTTTTTCGACGCCGGGCGCCAGGCGCGACAGCGCGTTCACTGCCTGCGGCCCCTGCAGCGCCAGCAAGGCCATGTCGGGCATGGGAATGACCTTGCAGCGGCTACCGATTTTTTGCTGGATGTGCGCGATGTCGCCGACCTTGCAGGCGCCGTTGACGATGACGAATATGTCACCGCCGTTCAGGTAGTCGCGGTTGAAAAACATCAGGTCGTCGATGATGCCGCCGTCTTCATTGAGCAGCAGGCCGTAGCGCTGCTTGCCGGCGGGCAGGTCGATCACATCGACCGGAATCAGGGTCTCCAGCGCGGTTGCGGCGTCGGAGCCCACCAGGCGCAGCTGGCCCATGTGCGACACGTCGAAAAGCCCGGCGGCGCTGCGTGTGTGGTGGTGTTCGGCCATCAGGCCGGCCGGGTATTGCACCGGCATGGAATAACCGGCAAACGGCACCATGCGCGCGCCCAGTTCCATGTGCAGGTCGTACAGCGGTGTTTTCAGCAGTTCAGGGGCAATGGCGGACAAGGCGTTCTCCGGGGCAAACATACAACATGGCCATAAGCCACGGGCTGCCCCTGCTGTCCTCTTTACCTGAGAGATTCGCCTGGCGATGCAGGTTTGCTCCTTCGGTGGGCCGCCTCGAGGGGGCCTCTCTCCAGTAGGGAACGCCGCCTGGCAGGTGTTCGGCCGGGCGGCGGTTGCCAGTCCTTTTGCCTGAGCGTTCAGAGCACCATTGGGGTGCCGCATGCGCCTTCGGCGGTTTTCTCGGGGAAAACTCTCTCCTGACGGGCTCAAGTGTAGCCCAAGGTTCCGATAGTGGCCTGAAGCCAGCCGGCTCCAATAACCTTCGCTAGCGAAGGAGGATGAAGTGGCTCTTATTCAAGCAGGGGCCGCGGGCCCGGCTTCGCCGGCCCGCAGGCGCAGCGGCCCCCTCGGGGGGGGCAGGGCGCTACACGCAGTGAGCAACCGTGGGGGCTCTATATTTGTTCTATTTGTTATAGACCAGGTCCCGCAAAGTCAGCGAGATGGCCGGGAAGTAAGTGATCAGCATCAGGCAGGCAATGATCACGAGCACAAAGGGAATCAGGTGTTTGACAATTTGATCCAGTGATATTCGTGCCACCGTACACGCCGCAAACAGATTCACGCCAAAGGGCGGTGTGATCATGCCCAGCGCCAGGTTCACCACCATGACCATGCCGAAATGCACCGGGTCAATGCCAAAGTGCATGGCCACCGGGGCCAGGATGGGCGCCAGCACAATGATGGCGGCACTGGTTTCGATGAACATGCCGATGACGAAGAGCGCGGCGTTCACGCCCAGCAGAAAAAGGGCAGGCGACTGCAGCACGGCTTCCAGCCAGCGGCCGATGGCGTCAGGCACGCCGGCGCGCGTGATCAGGAAGGCAAACAGCCCGGCATTTGCAATGATGAACATGATGACGGCACTGGAAATCACCGACTTGCGCAGCACCACGATCAGGTTCGGCAGGCTGATTTCGCGGTAAATCACCACGCCCACCACCAGCGCATAAAACACCGCAACAGCGGCGGCTTCCGTGGGCGTGAAAATACCGCCGTAAATGCCGCCGAGGATGATGACCGGCATCAGCAATGCCCAGCCGGCCTGCCAGGTGGCCTTGAAAAACCCCAGTCGGCCATCGCCATCGTTCTTTCCCCAGCCTTTGATCCTGCAATAGACGTAGACGAAAGCCATCAGGGCGAGGCTGATCAGGATGCCGGGGCCGACGCCGGCGATGAACAGTTCGCCAATGGAGACTTCGGCGCTCACCCCGTAAAGAATCATGGGAATGGACGGCGGAATGATGACGCCCAGCTCGGCGCTGGTAGCTTGCAGGGCTGCAGCGTAACTCGTGGGGTAACCGTGCTTGATCAGCGCGGGAATCAAAATGGCACCGACAGCAAAGGTGGTGGCCACCGACGAGCCTGAAACCGCGGCAAAAATCATGCAGGTGAGCACGCAGGTCATGGGCAGTCCGCCTTGGACCCCACCCACAATGCTTTTTGCAAACTCGACCAGCCGGCGCGAGATCCCGCCGGTTTCCATCAGGTTGCCGGCCAGGATGAAAAACGGAATGGCGGCCAGCGGAAACTTGTTGATGGCGTTGAACATCTCCTTGACGGAGATCAGCATGTGGGCATTCGACGCCTGGATGCCAAAAACGGCTGCGAGGCCGATGGACACGGCAACAGAGATCGTGAGTGCAAAACACACGATCATGGTGGTCAACATGACGGCGGTCATTGCGCTGTCTCTAGTTCGTGGCGCTGGGGGTCGATCAGGTTGCCGATGATGCCGATGACGCAGAACATGGCGCCAATCGGCATGGCTACATAGCCCCAGAACATGGAGACAGACTCCAGGCCGGCCATGGACTGCACGCGCCCGCGCAGGGCGTAGTCCCAGCCCCACCAGATGATGACGCCAATCAGGATCAGGGCCGCCAGACAGACCAGCCAGTCCAGCACCCGCCTGACCTTGGGCGGGCTCCAGCGGTACAGCACGTCCACGCTGACCATGGCACCCTGGCGAAAGGCGGCCGGTATGCCCATGAAGACCATCCAGATCAGCGACAGGCGGATCAGGATTTCGGTCCACTCAGCGGGCTGTTCGAGCACGAAGCGCGTGACGATCTGGAACATGCCAAGCGAGGAAGCGATCACCAGCATGAGGCAGGCGATGAGGAGGGATAGCCCCGTGGTCCAGCGTTCCAGTTTGAGGAAGGTGTTTTTCATGGGAATACCGGTTCTACAAGGAAAACGCCCGCAGGCCCAATGGCTGCGGGCGTGTTAAGCTATAAAAAAAGTAGCGAACGAAGCGGTTTATTTGACGCTGCGAATTTTCTCTATGTTCGCTTTGCCGAACTGCTTCTCGAACTCGGCATTGACAGGTGCCAGGGCGGCAACGAACTTGCTTTTGTCCACGTTGTCGATCACGGTCATGCCCTTGGCGCGCAGGTCGGCGACACCCTTGGCATCGTCTTCGTCGACGCGAGCGCGGTTGGCTTTGGTGCCTTCTGCGGCTGCTTCGAGAAAAGCCTTTTTGTCGGCAGCGCTGAGCTTCTCAAAGACCCCTTTGTTCATGACCCAGATGCAGGGTGAATAAACGTGGCCGGTCAGGGACAGGTGTTTTTGAACCTGGTCGAACTTGGCCGCAATGATGACGGACAGCGGATTTTCCTGGCCGTCAACCGTGCCCTGCTGCAGCGCGGTGAACACTTCGGGGAAAGCCATGGGCGTGGTGACAATGCCGAAACCCTTGTAGGCCGCGATGTGCACCGGGTTTTCCATGGTGCGCATTTTCAGACCCTTCAGGTCCTCAGGCGCTTTCACGTCGCGCTTGCTGTTGGTCATGTGGCGGAAGCCGTTCTCTGCCCAGCCCAGCGCCTTGAAGCCTTTGGCGTCGAACTTGGTCAGCAGGTCCTGACCGATAGGTCCGTCCAATACGGCGCGTGCATGGGGCTTGTCGCGAAACAGGAAAGGCACATCCAGGATTTTGGTGTCGGGCACAAAGTTGGGAACGGGGCCCGTCGACGAGAAAGCCAGTTCCTGGGTACCGAGTTGCACAGCTTCTATGGACTCGCGTTCACCGCCGAGCGAGCCGTTGTAGAAGGTTTGAACCTTGTAGCGGCCACCGGTGCGCTTTTCCACTTCCCGGGCGAAGGTATCAATGGCCACGCCCTGATGGGAGTTTTGTGCCGTCGAGATGCTGATTTTCATCGTCGTCTGCGCGGCGGCACCAGCCACCAGGCCAAGCGCGAGGGTGACGGCCATTGCAACCCCGGAAAGCGTGGGTTTTAAAAAAGTCATTGATGTCTCCTTGGTGAAAAAGGGTGGCGCTAAAGTTGTCATACAACTTTCAATTTTCACCGTACTGGCACTTTCACCGCATAGGGGTTTTCGCTGACGTAGGCCCGAATAATGTCGTCAAAGCTCTTTTCGGGCAGCAGTCCAAGGCCTGCGGCGCGTGCGGCGTGGATATGCGCAGGCCAACTCGTCACGATGCCGGCAATGGCCGGATCGGGCGTCCAGTCGATCAGGGCTGCCACATCGTTTCCGGCAACCCGCTCAAGGGCGGCGGCCATTTCACCGGCCGTGGTTTTGATGGCCGGCAAGTTGATGGCGGTTCGTGCACCCCAGTCGGTGTCGCTGGCTTCGATCGCACGAATCAGGCCGGCTATGGTATTGCCCGGCGAGGAAAGGGCAACAGGTGTTTCAGGGGTGACGGGACAGACCGCTCGCACACCTGCCAACGGCTCGCGGATCATCCCACTGAGGAAGCTGGAAGCGGCGCCATTCGGCTTGCCCGGCCGAACACTGACTGTCATCAGTTGTACATTGCGCCCTCGCACAAAACCTTTGCGCGCGTAGTCGGCCACCAATTGTTCACCGATGAATTTCTGGATGCCGTAGCTGTTTTGCGGCGTGGGAAGCGTGGTGTCTTCAATGACCTCCGGCAGAGGTTGTTCCGGCGAGTTGCCAAAAACAGCCAGAGAACTGGCGAAAAGCAGCATCGGTCTGGTTTTCAGCCGGCGGCAGGCCTCAAGCAGTGCGCGCGTGGCGTCCAGGTTGCTGCGCATGCCCAAGTCGAAATCGGCTTCGCATTCACCGCTGACGGCAGCCGCAAGATGAAAAACGACATGCGCGTCACCGGCGATCACGGCGCTGGAGAGGCTACCTGCCTCAAGAAGCGCGTTCAGATCACCTTCGATGACGTGCACCCGACTGTCTGCCACGAGATCCGCAGGGGGTGCTGCACGGTCAACCAGCGTCAGACGGGAAATCGCTTGCGCCGGGCTCCCAGCCAATGAGATTTCGCCCCGCGAGAGAAGCGTGCGCGCAAGACGAACGCCCAGAAAACCGGCGCCGCCGGTGATGACGATATTCATGAGTTGATGGCTTTCATCTGTGTGTTGAACGATCTCGCTTCGTCGAAGGATCATCTGTGCGGCACAGTCTATCGCGAGGGGGCTATTTTGGTGCGTCGTGGATTTGCGCCCTGGTCGAATTTGGTGCCGGGGACTGCGCTAGACGCTTCGCGAAACCTGGGAGTCTGCGCGGCAGAAGGAGCGCCGGCTGTAAAGCGGCCGCGACGACCCATTTTTCACAGGCCTTTTGCTGCGCAGATTCCTAGGCGGTTGCTTGCCTGCCGGTGGGTAACGCCGTCTTCACCCTGGACGTGCTTCCCAGCAACCAGAGATTCAGGGTTTCGCTGCGGCCGATGAGCTGTGCACAAACGATGGGGCCGAAAATTCCAGCGAAAGCGCCAGGGACCAACAGGGCGTAAATATCGTTGATGCCGGCTCTTTGTAGAAAGATGCGGCTGCCAGCGGTGAAGAAAACATGCAACAGATAAATGGCAAAAGAGTAAGCACCGATGTAGGCGAGAGGCCGTGACTGCCAGCCGCTCCTCAAAAGCAGCAAACCTGCGGAGACACCAATGGAAACAGAAGCCAGGGCCGCCAGAGTGTTCTGCTTGCCCATCTGCTCGGGAAACAACACAACGATGGCGAGCCCCCCCACCAATGCCGCAGCAGCCAGAAGAAGAGCCGAAGGCTGCACGATTTCAAAACGCTTGCAAGCCAGTCCTGCCAGGAAAAACGGCATCAGGTAAACCGCGCCCCGCGCTCCAAAATAATTGGTGAAATCAACCAGGCCAAACAAAACAGCACTCGCGATCCACACGGCCGAAAACCCGGCGACGGTGGAAAGGGCCTTGAAGTGTTCAAGAAGAATGATCACCAGGAAAATGATGAAGAGCGCTTCGAGAAACCAGAAGTGGCCTACCGGCATGATGTGCAACAACCACCAGTTCTCAACGCTGGCATTGGCGCCCGGTGTCAATGCCTGCACGATCGCGTAGAAAGTTCCGACGGTCAGCAAAGGAAGCAACAGGCGCCTGACTTTGCCCTTGACGAATCCTTGTGGATTGCCCTGGTAAGGGCGGAAAGCGTAAACGTACCCTGAGATAAAAGAAAAGAGCGGCATCCGGAAATAAACAAGGAATTCGTTGAATGTCCGCAACCAGTGTCCTTCTGCGATCCTCAGTCCTTCGGTCGGTGTGCTGCCCACTGCATGAAAAAAAACCAGCAGGAGGCATGCAATGCCCCGCAAGGTATCAACTTCCATGCTTCGTTTCATCTTCGCGCTTGCCATCGGATATGTGCCTATTCCTGAAATCAATCGTCTAGCGTAATCGCCAGAAGCTGGATTTGTCCTTTCTGTGTGGTGATTTGCTGATTCAAACTGTTGCAAGTCGTATCGTGTTGCAAATGGTATCGGCCGCAGCCGGCTGGCCTGCTTTTGTCTGACACCGAGGTCGCTTTCTCTCCTACGTAGAACGGCCAGCCAAGCCACTACGCTCTCCATGGAGTTCAGGTTTTCAGTCCTGAATGGTTACGCCGTCATGCGCTTTATCGCCAAGAATGAAAAACGGGATCTCGATACACAACAATGAACATTCATCTTCAGCCGCCGCCCATGGACGCCGCGCGTTATCTTGAACTTGCAGCGCATACCCCCATGCTCGAGCGGCATGCCGACTTGTTGCATTGGCTCCAGGGAGATGTCCAGCAGTACATCCCGCATGACATTCTTCTCGCGGGATGGGGCGACTTTCAGGAAGGCACGGTTCGGCATGACATTCTGTCGCCGCTGCCGGGTGCACGGTCTTATAGCGCGGGTACCGACAGCCTGCCTTTTATTCTGGGCAAATTTCACGACCACTGGATTGCGGCGGGCAGACGTCCCTGCATGCTGGATTTCCGGACTTTTGAATATCTGCTTGGCAGCGCCAGTCTGCCGGGTTCGTTTCCCAGCGAGCTGCGCAGGATGCGCTCGGTGTTGATTCACGGTCTATGCGACGAGCGCAGTGGCCACGATTGCCTCTATGTTGTTTTGAGTGCAGAAAATATTCCGCCGGAGCCCGCCAGTACCGCTTTCAGGGTGTTGATGCCCTTTATTGACGCTGCGTTGCGTCAGATGACGCACTTGCCACAACAACGCAACGCGGCTGCAAAGCCCGCGAAAAATTTACCGGAAGACACCTGCGGCCTGAGTGAGCGGGAGACACAAATCATGGCCTGGGTTGCAATGGGAAAAACCAACTCCGAGATCGGGACCATCCTGAACATCAGTGGTTTCACGGTGAAAAACCATATGCAGCGCATCTTCCAGAAGCTGAATGTTTATAGCCGCGCGCAGGCGGTTTCCAAAATGACAAGGGTGATGGTCGATGGCTGATATAGAACAAACCGTTTCCGCTTCTGCCTGGCTGAATCGGCGCGAGCCCCGCTCCGTCGGGCTGGGGCGGAGTAATGTTTTTTCAGTCATAGAAGCAGCGCTCGATCCGCTGGTTCTGGTGTTTTCGCTTTGGGGGCTGGCCTTTTATTTCGAGGACTCGGTCAGCCCCTCTTACCTGATTCTCTCGATCATTGTTTTTTCGCTGGCATTTCCTGGAAGCTCGCAACTTCGCGCACCTGTCTGGCGGGTACTGTTCAACATTGCTTTTCAGTGGATATGGATTGCAGGATTGTTGGTCTTGACAGGGTACGCAACGGACTACATTTACAAGTTTTCTCCGGCTGTGGTGGGCAACTGGTTGTGGCTGGCGCCCGTTACCCAAGCTGGCGCGCATCTGGTTCTTCGGGCTGCTGCGCCCCGGTTGCTGAAGTTGCAGGGCTCCGCCTCCCAGGCCGTGATTGTCGGAATGAATGACCAGGGCTTGTCGCTGGCGCGCCATATTTTCGACTCCAAATACTCCGGCATTGAGTTGATGGGATTTTTTGACGATCGCGGAGAGGAGCGTCGGGGAGAGCAGGCGGAGCACACGCTGATTGGAAAAATTGAGGATCTGCCAGCGTACGTGAAACGCCACAGGATCCAGTTCATTTATCTTTCCCTGCCCATGGCTGCACGCCCGCGCATTCTTCAGGTACTCGATGGGCTGAAAGACACCACAGCATCGATTTATTTTGTTCCCGACATGTTCATCACGGACCTGATTCAGGGCCGCAGCGATTCAGTGTGCGGCGTAACCGTGATCTCTGTTTGCGACACGCCGTTTCGTGGCGTTAACGGGTTTCTCAAGCGTGGTAGCGATGTTGCCTTGTCGCTGCTGATTCTTCTGCTTGTGTTTCCGGTCATGTTATTGATTGCGTTATTGGTAAAGCTGGATTCGCCCGGGCCTGTCATTTTCAAGCAGCGGCGCTATGGCCTGGATGGGGAGGAAATCCTTGTCTACAAGTTTCGGTCCATGGCGGTCACAGAAGATGGTGGATCGATCAGGCAAGCACAAAAAAACGACATGCGGGTGACACGGCTGGGAGCTGTTTTGCGCAGGACCTCGCTCGATGAACTCCCGCAATTTGTGAATGTGCTGCAAGGCCGAATGAGCATCGTGGGCCCCCGGCCTCATGCGGTTTCGCACAACGAGATGTACCGGACCCTTATCAAGGGTTACATGGTTCGCCACAAGGTCCGGCCGGGGATCACGGGCTGGGCGCAAGTCAATGGCCAACGCGGGGAAACAGACACGCTGGACAAGATGCAGGCAAGGATCGATTGCGATCTGGACTACCTGCGCAACTGGTCTTTGAGGCTTGATTTTTTCATTATTTTCAAAACAGTGCGCTTGATCTTCAAAGACAGTTCTGCGTACTGAAATCATCACCGAGTCACCCAGTATTAGGGCGAAAGAGCTATTGCTCCTAAAGCCCTCCAAAAACTACCATCAATGATGTCTGCACCTCAGTTCCAAAACGGTTTTTCCAGAGTCCATGTGTCGCTTTGCCAAGTGCAGAAGAAGGGGCGTTGATGACCTGCCGCAAACTTGCTCCTTTTCCTTTGGCGGCTGTGTGGCTTCTTTCGTGCCTTGCGCATGCAGATCAGCTCGACACCCTTCAGTTTCAGGCGGGGCAGTCGGTTGAACACGACAGCAACGTGTTTCGGCTTTCCGACTCTGCCAACGCGCAGGCGTTGATCGGGTCTTCAGATCGCTCGGATACCGTTGCTGTCACTCATTTGGGGCTGAAGCTGAACAAGCCTTATGGACTGCAGCGGTTCGAGCTTGATGTCAACGCTCAGGACCATCACTACCAGCGGTTTTCGAACCTGGATTTCACAGCATTCAACTATGCAGCTGCCTGGCGGTGGAGCTTCACGCCAAGGCTTCATGGAAATCTGACCTCGGACCGGCGCGAGTATGTGGACACAACGGCTGATGTGCAGAACTTTGGGCAGGTGAGCCGTCGGACCACGCGCTCAACCGTATTCGACGCGGAGTACGAAATCGACGGTGCCTGGCGGCTTGTGGGCGGCGTGTTTGACCGCAGCAGTACCAGTAGCCAGGCGTCTACCTTCGAGGCAGACACCAAAATCTCAGGCGCGGAAGCTGGCGTGCGTTATGTTTTCCCTTCCAACACTTCCATGGCCTACCGCTTCAGAAACGGCAACGGTGAATATCCCGGTCGTTTGCCATCCCCCTTGTTTGCCCGGAGCTTTACTGATCGTGAGCACGAGTTCCGGCTCGATTGGGCCCCGACCGGAAAAACAGCAATTCGGGGGAAGCTCTCTCATTTCGAGCGGTCGCATGATGATTTCGCCGCGCGAGATTTTTCCGGATTCACCGGGCAGGTAGACGCCACCTGGACCATCACCCCTAAAACCAGTCTCGCGGGAGGCGCCGCCAGGGAGCTGGGAAGTTACCAAGCGGTCACAGCGAGCCACTATGAGGGCTACCGCCTTTTTGTCGCGCCGACATGGAAACCGAGCGAAAAAACTGCATTACGCGCGAACTACAGCCACGGCGTGCGTACCTATAGCGGCGCACTTCCTGGCTTCGTGGAGAGCAACCGCCGCGATACCACCCGACTCGCATCTCTTGCGTTTGACTGGCTGCCCTGGCGCGCACTCAAGTTAACCGCATCCCTGGAGCGGGACAGACGCACTTCCACGGAGCCCGGCTTTGACTACAGGAGCAACCGTATCGGGCTCTCCGCTCAAGCCAGTTTTTGATCTCCCGCGGGCAGTTTCTGCCACGCACTTTTCATGAGGCCTTTCGATGAAACACGCGACTTCCTATCTGTTTGCAACATGTTTGCTTCTATTCTCAACACTGGGCTTTACGCAGCCCGCTCCAGCGGTGCCATCACCGGTAGCCGCAGCCACGCCGTCGGGTAACCAGCCGGTGATGCAAGCCAGTCAGGACTATCGACTCGGTCCTGGCGATGCGATCGGTGTGCAGGTGTATCAGAGCCCTGACCTTTCGGTGGACGCCCGCGTTTCCGAAAGCGGGGTGATCAGTTACCCATTGGTGGGTAATCTGCAGCTGGGCGGGCTAACCATTGCTGAAGCCGAAAAGAAGATCGCTGATGCCTTGCGCAACGGCGGCTTTGTCAAGGTGCCCCAGGTCAACATCGTTTTGCGCCAGGTGCGGGGCAATCAGGTTGCGGTGCTGGGGCAGGTCAGTCGCCCCGGACGTTTTCCGCTGGAGACTTTCAATACTCGCGTTAGCGACATGCTGGCGGCCGCTGGCGGTACGACCCCGACCGGGGACGATGTGCTGATTCTCACGGGTCAGCGTGACGGCAAGCCGTTTCGCAAGGTCATAGATATTCCGGCTCTGTTTTTGAACGAAAAATCTGCCGATGACGTGATGGTCGCAGGCGGCGATACGCTTTATGTTGCCAAGGCCCCCATGTTCTATATCTACGGTGAAGCGCAAAAACCCGGCCCCTACCGGATTGAGCGCGGCATGACGGTGATGCAAGCCCTGGCCCAGGGGGGCGGGCCTACGGCGCGCGGCAGCCAGAACCGGCTGCGCATTCATCGGCGGGATGCAAACGGCAAAGTGGTGGAAGCAGTGCCGCAGCTGACTGATCTCGTGCGGGCCGAAGACGTGATTTATGTTCGTGAAAGCATCTTTTAAATCATGACTTTCCATCAATTTCTTCTGATGCTTCGCGCCCGGTACCAGGTCGCGGTCCTGATTTTTCTTCTCACCATGCTCGCAGCGGTGACTGTCAGCCTGCTGCTTCCTAAAAAATACACAGCCGAGACGGCGGTGCTGGTGGACATGCGCTCGCCGGACCCGGTGGCTGGAAGCAATGTGATGCAGGGTGTTATTGCGCCCAGCTACATGGCGACGCAGGTGGACATCATTGGCGGCGACCGCGTGGCGCGGCAGGTGGTCAAATCCCTGAAGCTTGATCAGGCGCCTGGGATCAGGGAAAAATGGCAGGAGGCAACGGACGGCCGCGGCGAACTGGACGCATGGCTTGCCGGGTCCTTGCAACAAGGTCTGGACGTACGACCGGCCCGTGAGAGCAATGTCATCAACATCACCTACAAGGCCAACGATCCCGAGGCTGCTGCCGAAATAGCCAACGCATTTGCACAGGCCTACCTCGACACCACGTTGACACTGAAAACCGAACCGGCCCGGCTTTATGCGGAATGGTTTGACGAGCAGACCAAAACCTCCCGCGCCAAGCTGGAAGACGCCCAGGCACGCCTGTCGGACTTCCAGCAGAAGGCCGGGATTGTCTCGAGTGACGAGCGTGTTGACTATGAAACAACCAAGCTCGCTGAAATTTCTTCGCAATTAACGACGGTTCAAGGTGAGACCACAGACAGCCACAGCAAGCGCAATTCACGCGGAGATACCGTTGCAGAAGCCATGCAAAGCCCGTTGATCAATGGATTGAAGACCGACATTGCACGCCTGGAGGCCAAAGTTCAGGAAACCAGGGTGCGCCTTGGTGCCAATCACCCGGAACGCCAAAGCCAGGAGTCTGAGCTGGCCTCCTTGCGCAGCCGCCTGGCCAGCGAGGTGGGACGCATCTCCAGCTCCATCGAAACAACCTATCGTGTGGGCAAGGATCGCGAACGCGAACTGCAGGGAGCGCTGGCCGCCCAGAAGGAACGCGTCATGCAGTTGAACAAGCAGCGTGACGAACTCAGTGTCTACAGGCGCGATGTGGAGTCGGCACAGAAGGCGTACGAAACCGTTACCCAAAGCGCATCGCAGACCCGCTTGCAAAGTCTGTCCAATCAGACCAATGCGGTCAGGTTGAACACGGCCACGCCGCCTACGGCGCCGTCCAGTCCGAAAATGCTGATGAATCTCCTGATTGCTGCTTTTGGCGGCACCTTGTTGGGCATTGCATGTGCCCTGCTACTCGAACTGGTTAACCGGCGCGTGCGATCCGCAGAGGACCTGGTCCAGATGCTGGATCTGCCAGTCCTGGCCAGCATTACTTCAGCGGGCCCTGGCCGACTGCCTGGCTCGCACCGCCTTACCCTGGGAAGGTCCACATGAACAGAGCGTCTCCGCAAATTGTCAGGTCAGTACCGCTGACAGTCCCCAGCAAGCCGGCGGTCGGTGCCGGACGCTCCATTGGCACCATTCTGGTTGATTCAGGTCGCCTCTCACCGACAGATGCCCAGCGTGTGCTGGATTTTCAGCGGGAGCGGGGTGTCCGTTTCGGGGACGCTGGCATTGCCCTGCGCGTATTGAGCGACGACGATGTCCGGTACGCTTTGTCCATCCAGTTTGGCTATCCTTATCTCGCACGCGGAAGCAACCTGAGCCGCGAGCTGGTGGCTGCTTACCAACCCGGCAGCCGTCCTGTCGAGCAACTGCGTGAGTTGCGCAGCCAGCTGATGCTGCGCTGGTTCGATACAGGCGCAGACCGCAGGGGTCTGGCTATCGTCAGCGCGGGATCCGGTGATGGGCGCAGCTATATCGCAGCCAATCTGGCCATCGTTTTTTCGCAGCTTGGAGAGCGGACCTTGCTGATCGATGCTGACATGCGTGCGCCGCGCCAGCACCATCTGTTTAACCTTGGCAGGACGGCCGGGTTGTCGGACATGCTCGCTGGTCGTGCCGGCCTGGAGGCGGTGGTGGGGATTGAAACCTTGCAGGATCTCTCGGTGTTGTCCGCAGGCGCCATTCCTCCCAATCCTCAGGAATTGCTCGGGCGCCAGGATTTCTCAAAGCTGTTGCAATCCCTTGGAGAAGACTTCAGTGTGATCATCATTGACACGCCGGCTGCAAACACTTGTGCGGATGCCCATACGGTGGCGGTTCGTGCAGGAGCTGCGCTGGTGGTTGCCCGGCAAGACAAAAGCTCGATTCCCCAGCTAGCCCGTTTCACGCATGGACTGAGAGAGTTTGGTGTGGCCTTGGTCGGCTCGGTGCTTAACGATGTCAAGTCCGGCGATGTACCAGCCAGCACTCCAGCCTGAGCAGGGCTGCGGCCAGCACACCGCCTGCGGTATCGGCCAACAAATCGACCCAGCTGGCGTTTCGCCCGGGCAGGTAGGCTTGGTGCCATTCGTCCAGGGCACCTGCAAGGACGGCGCCCGCGACACAGCAAATGGCTCTGCGCCAGCCGCGCGTACCGGTTGCGAGACCGAAAGCGCCGCCTATCAATGCGAAGGCCATCACATGCGCCAGCTTGTCCCACGGCGAAGAGAACAGCCCCACGGCAAAAGCCTGCGCGCCCAGCACATGCAGACCGGCAAAACTCAACACCACCGAAGCGCCTGCCAGCATACGAATATTGCGCTGGAGGGCAGGGTTGTAGATTGTTTCGTTGCCATTCATCAAAAAAGACCTTTATCTGGGGCCGTGTCATGCTGAGTAGTCATGCGCAGGATCACACCGATTGGCGGCACCGCTGGAACTGCCTGGTTCGCAAAATCGAGCGTGTGGAAACTACCGCGCAAGAGCAGCAACTGGTGGCCGGATTGGGGCAGCCGGATCGGCCGTTTGTGCTGGCTTTCGCCAACGCACATGCCATGAATTCGCTTGTCCATTCTGTGCCGTTTTTCGATGCATTGCATTCGGCGGACATGGTGCTCAGGGACGGGTCGGGCATGGCCACCCTGTTCAAGCTGCTTCGTCTGGACCCGGGTCGCAATCTGAACGGCACCGACCTGATTCCAAGATTGGTACGGGAGTTTGACGGCCGCTGCATCGCGTTTTTCGGCACGCAGGAACCTTATCTGCAGCGTGCTGTGCAGGCTGGTGAGCGGGAGCTTGCACCCCGCAGTCGCTTTGTCAGTGCCCATGGATTTCATGATAACGGCGTTTATGTCGGCATGGCTTTGCTGCATAAGCCAGCTCTGATCGTTCTCGGCATGGGTATGCCTCGGCAGGAGAACGTTGCTGCGGCACTGCGTGCTTCCATCACTTTTCCTTGTCTGATTGTTTGCGGCGGCGCCATTATTGATTTTCTCGGCGGCAAGACGCCACGTGCGCCGCTGTGGTTGCGCCAGAAGGGCCTGGAGTGGTTGTACAGGCTGGCCATCGAGCCAAAGCGCCTGTTCCAGCGCTACGTGATCGGCAACCCGCTTTTTCTGTCACGGGCGTTGCGGCTGGCGTCGTTTCGTCGCAGTTGATTTGTCCGCCGTCGTGAAATCTGCGGCGTCTGGGTCTGGCGTTGAGGGGTTGGCGTCGCTTTGAGAGGGCTCCCAGCGATTGTCGACATCAGGCGTGCAATGGCTCTTGACGACCTGGCCCGGATTGCCCAGCACGACGCTGTAGGCAGGGATGCTTCTGAAAACATAAGCCCCTCCGGCGATCCTGCTGCCTCTGCCAATCGTCACCCCGCCCACCACAATGGCTTGTGGGCCTATCCAGACTTCATCTTCAATGACCGGGTAGGTGGTGAACCTCCGGCCTTCGCTGTCAATATGGTCGCGCTGTCCCAACGTAACACCGTGAAAGAGCGTCACATTGCTGCCGATGCGGGTGCCGACGTTGATCACAATTCCTCGCCCATGTGTCAGCGCCAACCCCGGGGCTATTTCCGTTCGCCAGGGAAGCTCTATGCCGGACCATTGGCATGCGAGGCCATGCCATAACCTCGCAAAGACGAAGGCTGGCCAGCGCAAGGTGGGGTGGCATTGCTGCGCTGCCTGGCAGCACCGAAAGGTGACGAGGACACGGTACGTGGGGCTTGCCAAAAACCCCTTGGCCACCAGCCACCAGTTGAAGTGCCCGAATTGGCGAACAGTGTCGGCCTTCAATGCGTCCATAGGGGTTTCTCAAGTACCTTCCGTGCCAGCTGATGTTCCTTCAGGAACCATGCTGCCGAACTTTGAAGACTCTCTGTGTAAGGCGTCCAGTTCAGGCCAAGTTTTTTCGTCGCGGCACGCGTATCGAGCTGGATGTGCTGCTTCCAGAGGCGAAGCAGCCCCGGCGGCATGGGGTCCGGCACGCTGTTGGGGGATACGCCAAAGCGTTTCAGTAGCAGCTCGGCAACCTTCAGCGGTGGTCCGGCCCCCCAGGCATCGAGCAGCAGTTGACGCTGAGAGAGGCGTGGCACCGGTGTGGCGCCGGTCGCCAGAGCCAGATCCAGGAAGTAATCGTTCCATCTCGGGCTGTCCGGAGCTGCCAGATTAAAAGCTGCGCTTTGGTGCGGGGCTAGCGGCAACTGAAGCGCGGCGATGACGGCCTGGCAGACGTCGTCGACGTGAACCAGATTCGACCAGCCATCGCCTGCAGCGCCCAGGTCACCCAAGCGCCGGGAATTCAACCACCGTCCTGTTCTTCCTACCCAAAGTTCGCTGCCGGGCCCGAATACACAGCCGGGCCGCAGGATCACTGCCTGGCCCCCCCCGCGGACAAAGTCGGACAAGTGTGCTTCGGCCTCGCATTTGGCGCGGCCATACCATCCCAGGCCTGGATCCAATGGGGCATCCTCGTTGATCAGGCCTTCTGCCGGCCCATAGACCGACATCGTGCTCAAGTGCACGATCCTTGTGCATTCAGCGGTTTGGCATGCCTGGGCAAGCGACAGCGAACCTTCGGAAATGGCGCGGGCACTGCCGGCAACACAATTGACCACCGCGTCAAATCCCCGGAGGGCGGCCGCTAAAGAAGCCGGGTCACGTGTATCCACCCGAAGCGACTCAAGGCCAGGTGCGGTATATCCGCGCGAAGCTCCCACAGGTTCGGCCCACGATGTGTTCGCGAGCAGGTTGACCAGTCGCTGGCCCACGTACCCGGTGGCTCCCAATACCAACACCCTCATGCCGGCACTCCGTCCAGCTGCAGGGCATGACTGGGGCGCAGTCGGCGCGAGAGCGTGTCGCCCAATCTCAGCGAAAGGGCGATGAGCGTGAGCGTCGGGTTGGCCTGGCTCGACGTGGGAAACACTGCACTTCCCGCCACGAACAGGTTGTGCACAGAATGCACCTGGCAGTCGGCGTTGACCACGCTGGTGCGTTCATCAAGACCCATGCGCGCAGTCCCGATGTGATGTCCGCCGTAAGCGCCAAAACGCATGAGGTCTTCTTCCAGCGTGGAGCGGTTGTATTCAAGCCGGGCGGTACCGCTTCGCTCAAACTCCTGCGCAAAAACGTCGAGAGATCGCGCGACAGATTCAATATCCGTCTGGCTATAGTGCCAGTCCACACGCAGCTGCGGCATACCGAAGGCGTCTACTTTGTCCGAGAGCATGACCCGGCTTCGGGCTTGCGGTACCTGTTCGCCGTGCATCTCCAGGCTGAAGCGGTTGGTCCGGTTGCGCAGGATCACCGAAGGGAACTTGCGGCTGGCTAGGGTGCGGCGAGTCAGCCAATGTGCCAGAAAAGCGGTGGTGTCGATCGGGTCCCTCACCACATTGAGCGCATGTCGCGCGTAGGTGCCCAGTGTGGGCGGGGTGCCGTCGTTCAGTCGTTTGCTGTACTCATAGCTGATCAGCTTGCGTGCCAGGAACAGGCCGGACAACACGCCGCTGCGGTGCGATGGGTCGGTAATGCGCGGAAAGTGCAGGCGACCCACTGCATTGGCCAGGCCGAGACGGCGTTGTTCGCTGGCGGTGACCGATAGCCGGCGCCGGCAATACACCCCTTCGGGTGCCAGTTCATAACCGTGCCGCACACGACTCGGGGTACCGCGAACCGTGAGGGTGCCCACATTGCCGGCGATGTGGCACATGTAGTAGCGACCAACCACATCATGATGGTTGCCGACACCGGTAGGTGTCACCTCACGCGAAGCCAGCAGCAGACGTGCGGTCTCCAGTCCACCTGCAGCCAGCACCGTTGCGCGTGGCATCACGGAAAAACGCTTTCCGGACAGCGTGGCCACTTCGATGGAGCGTACTGCACGGCCATCGGCCTGCAGATGAATACCCGTGCAATTCGCCCCGAGCAGGACCTTTACGCCCGGCGCCAATTCCAGCCGTTTGGCATAGCGGGTACCAAAGTGGGTGGGGCAGGAGAAGCGCTCGAGACCGTTTGTGCGCACGCGACTGCTGTCGAAGCCGCGAATCATGGGAGCAACGTCAGGGCCAAGTGCCTCTTCGGCGTTGTAACTGAAACGTCCGGCTTCTGCCAGGGCGTTGGCTGCCGGGTAGTAGGGCAGCAGATCTTCATAGGAGATCGGCCAGCCGCTGTCGGGTACATGGTTGCGCGTTTCAAAATCGAGCGAGTCGAATGGCATGCAACGTCCACCCCAGATGGCGGTTGATCCCCCCAATCTCCTGTGCCTGTATTTGTCTGGCGGGCTATGCAGGTCCTTGTCGGTCACCTCGCCCTCATAGAGAGCCTGGGTTTTTTCGTCCGCTTTCAGAAAACCCGATTCCAGCAGCAAGACGGAGAACCCCTGCTCGGACAGGGCCAGGGTGAGGGCGATGCCTGCAGGCCCTCCACCCACGATGCAAACATCAGTCTGGAGGCAGGCGCCATGAGGCGTGTTGTTGGCGTTCGAAATCAAAGTGTGGCCTCCGTGATGCGGGCGTGGCTTTCCAGCGGCTGGCCGGCAATGCCAAAGTGCCGTTGGTGAATGCGCGCAATGCTGGCCGCGAAACGGGTCAGGGAAAATTGCAGTTCGTACAGCGCGCGTCCGTTGCGTTCAAGCGTTTCCCGCAAGGCAGGTTGTGCCAGTACCTGCTGCAGAGCCGTTGCGATTCCGGGTACGTCACCGGGCTGGACAAAACAGGCATTGACGCCGTTTGTCAGCACGAAAGGTATCTCTCCGACCGGACTGCAGACAACGGCAACACCGTTGGCCATTGCTTCGAGGATGACCAGCGGCAAGCCTTCGTCATACGATGGAAGCACCAGCACGTCCGCCTGTGCCATCAGGCGCGCGACTTGCTGCTGGTCCGACCAACCCGCAAACCGCACAAAATGGTCGACTCCAAGCTCACGGGCTTTTTGCTCGTAGCTCTGGACCTCTCCTCCCCCCGCAAAGGTAAGTTCGACGCGGGATGCATCGAAGCCAGGTACAGCCATCGCATGCAGAAGGTCTGACACACCTTTGCGTTCCGTCAAATTTCCTACAAACAGAATTCTCTGGCGGGTCTGCGCGGCTACATCACGCCGCGTCTCGGTCGGTTCCGGAACACCGTTGATGACCACTTCGATGCGGTTGGCCGGGACTTTCAGTTCCTCATTGACAAAGCGCCGCGCCGCGCTGCCGAGAACCACGCAGCTGGACGGCAAAGAAAAGGCCCAGCGTGCCAAGGCTTGCAGCGGCTGCGGCCAGGCACGGTAAGCGTGGTGGAGTTGCGCAGCGTGCAGATGCAGAACCACGGGGACACGAAGCAGCCGGCATACGGCCATGACTGCCACCTTCCGAAAGAAGCTCAGGCGCTCGGCCATGTTCACATGCACGCCGGCCAGCTTGCCGTTTAGCTTGCCTTGCAGGAGTTTGCCAAGAGCGGTAGCAAGAACCCAAAAGGAGTAGAGGGCATTGGCTCCTCCCCGCGTATCCAGCGGACGCAGTTCGGCTATGTCGGCGCGGGCGTTGAAGGCCTGTGCCTGAATGAGGTAATCCGCGACCTTGAACATGCCGCCGCCTTTGTGGGTCCAGGGGCAGGCAATGTAGATATAGCGCTTGTCGTGGGCAGAGGACGCTGGGAGGTTTTTTTGCATGGTCACTTTCCAAGAGGCTGGGCAGACAACGCGAGAGGCTTGAACAGCGCGCGTTTGAGATAGGAGGTCATGGGCCGTTCCAGCCACAGATAGGAGACGCAACCGGCAATCAGCACCACGAGGCACACAACCGGAACAATGATCATGCTGTCCCGCAAGCCAAGTTGCCTGAGCGCCAGGACAACTGCCGGAACCACGAAGGTGTGCGAAAGATAAATGGAATAAGAAGCATCACCCAGAAAAGACAAAGGAGCAGCGATGCGGGCATGCGCTATCCAGGGCTCCAGCCAGACCGCGCCCAGGACCATGAACGCCGCGGCTATGCCCCAGGTGAAGAAGCGATTGGCCGACACATCCCAGGCGATGCCGAACATCAGAACCAGACCGGCTGATATGGCGAGCAGACCTGTGGCAGGGGGAATGGGGCGATAGTGAAGCAGCGCGTGGGCGATACAGACGCCCAGGAGGAATTCAAACACAATCGGCTGGGCATAAAAAGCCAATGGCGCGGATGTCGAGATGGCCTGTCCGGCGATAAAAATTGTCAGAAAAACCAGGAGGCAAAACCGTATGCGTGGCGCACCCCACGCGATAGCCAGGGCGAAAACAGCATAGAAAAGCATTTCGAAATTCAGTGTCCAGCCTACCGGCAGCGTGGGTTCGATCAGGCCCCACGGGCTGAGGGATGGAATGAAAAGCAGGGATGCCGCCAGATGACCCGGCTCCAATGATGATCGGACTGCCAGGCCGGGCAAAGCCAGCAACAGCGTCACTTTCAGCAGGGTGCAAAACCAATAAAGAGGAGCTATTCGCAATATGCGCCGCTTCATGAACATCCATGCCGCCTGCAGGCGGGCTGTACTGCTTGCGAAAGAGTTGCGGGTAGACATGGCCATGACAAACCCGCTGATCACAAAAAAGATGTCGACCCCCGCGGAGCCGTTTACCCAGTAGTGACCGTGACCCTGCCCGCTTACGTAAATCGAAACGGCCTGCGTGGCGTGCATCACCACCACCAGCATGGCGGCGACAAGCCTGAGGATCTGAACGCCCGTGAATTGCTGCGTCATGTGAAATCTTTGTGGCCTCGGGAGCTCAGGGCGCAGAACCCCGGGCAGCCTGCCTTGGCGTCATGACCGGCTCCCGGATCACGCGGCTGGAAATAGCTTCACGTGCAGGATGCCGGTGCTGCAGCAGTCCCCGCAGCAGGCCGGCCGCATTGAAACACCACGACACCACGGAATAAAGGGCTTTGGTGAATGAACGCTTTCTCCAGGCCATCAGAGCGAGGGGCATGATGGCCAACAGGCCTAGCGATGTGACGCGCCAAAGCGGAGGCAGCGGCCAGAAAGGTACGCTAGCCAGCAGGCACCACCAGGCGATTACAGCCAGATAGATGCGCAACTCGCGCAGGCCTTGCAGGATGAGGCGCATGCGCGACTGGCCTGCTGCCGCCCGAACCAGCTCGCCCAGCCCGCAGATGTAGCGGGTGCGCCAGCGCCGCAGCAACAGGCTGTAGGGCGGAGCATCATGGCCAAAGTGGTCTGCGGCATCCAGCGGCAGACGCCAGAGCAGCCATCCCAGCGAGCGCAGCCGCACCGCCAAGTCGAACTCCTCATAACTATGCAGGTTGCGGTCCGAGAAATAGCCCGCCGCCTCAATCGCCTTACGCCTGTAGAGGCCGCCGCCATCCAGACGGTCAACGGCCCCGGGCAACTGATGAGTCGCAACCCGTTCGGCACGGGAGCGGTACTCCAGGCTCTCCGTGTTGTTCTCGACGATGCGGCCTCCGACACCGGCGACTGACTCATGGGTATTCAGAAAGGCCAGAGCCTGCTCCAGGAAGCCGGGCCGCATCTGCATATCACCGTCGAGAATGTAGATGAAGTCGCCGCGTGAATGCTGGTACCCCAGCTGTGGACCGGCGCCGCAGCAACGCTCCTCAGGATGAGCCAGCTGTACGATGCGTATCGGATAGGCGCACGCAAGGTGAACCGTCCGGTCGGTTGAGCAGGAATCGGCAAGTATTACTTCGCCGCCCACAGCTGCTGCCGCCCGCAGCGCGCTTTCGATCGTGGATGTGATGCGCTGTTCCTCGTTCAACGCCTTGATGACAATCGACACGGGGCAGGAGGACGGGGACGATCGCTGACCTCCCGAGAAGTTTTCCGGTTTCATTTCTTTATCCAGCATCAGGGGAACCTGGCGTTCGGCTCACGCGCCAGAGTTCCCAGTTACGCAGAGTCTGGCCAGGCAAAAACAGGGCGATCAAAGCCGTCAGCCACCAGCGGCCACTGTTGATGGCACGCCGCCCCTGGAACAGGTAACGCAGTGCCTGGAGCCGGCGGCCAGATGTCACAGCCTCGCGGGCCAACGTCACATCATGCTGTGCCGCCAACCACAGGCTTGACCCGCGTAATGAAGGAATCATGGCGCCGGATATCGCGCGGAGCCGCATTCGCTGCAAAAACGGGGGAACAGTTGAGCCGATGTGGCTCGCCGTCAAACTGCCTTCGGCCGCAACCCGGTACGCCATCAGCGGTGCCCGAACCAATGCGATCGGGGTGCTCTCCGCCAGGCGAAACCACAGGTCAAGGTCTTCTCCTTGCGACTCCCCCGGAGGAAAGCAAGGTTGCATGGCCTGTAACCGCGACGTTCGCACGCAAACTGCACTGGTGCAAAGCGAGGGGCCCCTCATCCAGCGCACTGGAAGGTTCGTGATGATTTCAATCTCGGGTTGCCCGGCCTGGACGGGCCAGCGAGGCGGCCACAACTCCGGCTTGTCCTGTAGGAAGATGAATCCCGTCGCCACAGTGTCTGCCTGGGGAGCGGCAGACTGGGCGATCAGCAGGTTGGCGAGATAGCTGGGATGATGCCAGTCATCAGCATCGAGAAAGGCGACCCATTCGCCTCGGGCCAGAGCGATCCCATGGTTTCGCGCTGCGGAAACACCGGCGTTGGCCTGCCGTACCATGCGCACGCGCGGGTCGGCCACCGCTTCTACCAGTGCCGGGCCGCCGTCCGTTGAGCCATCATCAACAACGATGATTTCAAAGTCGGTGAAGCTTTGAGAAAGTGCCGACGTCAGCGTGCCGATGATGTAGGTCGCCTTGTTGTAGAGCGGGATGACGATGGAAAATTTCATGGGTCGAATCAGGTTGCTTTGGGTATGCCTGCTGCAAAGGTTGCGGTTGCGGGGCGCCCCGCAACGGTCCTTGGCCGCGCCAGCCGCACCGCACTGGCCGACGCTGCCAGGGTCATCAGCAACAGCATGTGGGTGACCAGTTCGGAGCCGTAACCGAACAGCAGCAAGGGAACTTCGCTGATTGCACGCATCGTCAATGCCAGGAACAAGGCCAGCGATATTCCTTTGCTGACACGGGCATAACGGATCGACAGCACTAGCAGTACCAGTGCATACAGCACCAGCGCTGAGGCTCCGACCACACCAGCACGCGACAGCGTGTCCATGAACTGGTTATGCGCGTGGGTTGCTGCGGGCATACCGATGCTCGCCCTGAAGCTGGCATCCCACATGGAAGGGCCATAACCAAAAACAGGATTGCGTTCCCATTCGTCCCAGGCGACGGCCCAAATACGATCACGGCCGGTCAGCGAGGCGAGCTGGGCGCCCTCGGCACTGTCAAAGAAACTGCTCAACTTGCCGCCGACATCTCCCAGCATCAGCACCAGCACCAGCGCTGTGACAGCGGCCATGAAGCCCAGTATCGACGCGATGCCAAACTCCGGACGCACAGGGTCACCGACTCGGCGCCAGAAAACCGGCCCGTTTCGTACAGCGATGATGCAAGCCGAACAGAGAAAAAAGGAAATCCAGGCGGTTTTGGATTGGGCCATGAAGAGCACTCCCAGTCCCACTGCCCATGCCAGCCGGTTCAGCCAGGTGCGCCGGAAGGGTTGTGCCAGCAGGCAAAGCATGCAAATTTGTGCCAGCATTCCAAGAGACACCGCATGTGTTGCCAGTCCGGCCAGCCGCGGTACACCGGGCAACAGGCCCTGTGTGTAAGAGGTTTCGAGGACCATGTTGGTCTTGAACGGAATCAGCAGCAGGCCGGCGACCATAAAAAGCAGCAGGGCGTTGCGCGCGGCCCTGAATGCATGCTCAAGTTCGTCGCCCTCGGTCAATACGGCGGCCATTCCGATGACCAGCGGATAAACATAGGCATGGGACATCTTCGGGTGGGCACCCAGCAGTGCAGGCGCCGCCACCGTGCCCAGCCAGAAAACAACAAAGCCTACGAGAATCGCAGAGGGCAGGAACGCGGCTTTGTCCCGCTTCAACCAATGCGTGAGGATGCGTTCGCAGGCTATGGTCAGCAGAATCAGCGACACCAGGGGCTGGGCCAGGGTTTGCAGTGGGTGATGGATGGGCACATCGAGCTCGCTCACGCTCAGAGGCACAGTGAGGTCGCGACCCGACAGCAGAAGCGAAAGCGCCTGCATGAACAGGATCGCATAGAACGCCCAATGCAGGTAGCCATGGTTTCGGTGGGAGGTCAGGTGGACAGCTCCGGCCATGCCCAGTGACGCACCAAACGCTGCAAGCACGGCGCCGGTTAGCAGAACGGAAATGATGATGACTTGTTCCATAAGCGTCGCTCAGAGCCGCTGCTCGCCCAGGGTATCCCGAAGTGGCACCGGGCTGGCCCGGCGCAGCAGATGCCCCAGCCAGGGTGCAAACCTGAGCACCATCGCGGCCGCCTCCTCTCCAAGGAACTGCGGACGCACAGCCACCAATGCCCCCAGCATGCCAAGGGCGATCACGCCACTGGCTGCCAGCGAGAGCAAGGGCTGGTCGAAGCGGCTCATGATTTCGTGTCCGGACAGGGCTCCCGCCGCTGCAAGAATGCTAAGCAGCAGTCCGCGCGCGAAGTGCGGCCATAGTCTGCCGAACCCGATTTGCAATGCACGGCATGCGGCGCTTGCCACAACGATTGCCCGCAGCAGGAGCAACAGGGCCGCTACCGTTGCTGCCACGCGTATGCCTTGTCCCGCGAAGACATAAAAGCCGGCGGCGCCCGCAAGTACAAGCGGCAACTGCAGGGCAAACTCCAGGTGTTTGCGGCCTGTGTTCCAGAGCACGGGTGTGGACAGCCCCCAGACCACATAGGCCGGCATGCTCAGAAACAGAATGCCCAACACCCAGGCTGCGCCACTCCACTGCGGCCCATACAGCAGGTGCACGAGGTCGGCCGAGATGACAGCAAGAAAAACAAAAGCCGGGAGTCCCAGGACCAGAACGGTGGCCAGCATCTGAACATAGGCGTTGCCAAACCTCTGCAATTCGTTTTGCAGGCGTGCCCCGGCTGCCAGGAAAGCGGGTTGCAGTGCCCCGAGCAACAGGGTATTGGGCATGGTGGCCAGGTTGTAGGCGACGTTGTACAGACCCAGTGCCTGGGCGTTGAGCATGCGACCTATCAGAATGCGGTCCATGTTGTTGAGCACCCAGTTGATGATGTTGGTCAAAAAGACCATGCGGCCGGTGCCTATGGCGCTGGATGCCTCGGCGTACCACAGCAAAGGGCGTGCGGGGTGGGGCTTGAGCCAATAGCTCGCAACCAGCTGAACGGCGGCCTGTACCAGCCATGCAGCCACCAGTGCGCTTGCCCCCCAGCCCATCAGCGCCATAGGCACCCCCACAGCGACATAGCCGGCGGCATAACTGCCAACCTGTATCAGTCCGACAGCGCGAAAGTTCAGGTCGCGCTGCAACAGATAGGTTGCCGGCGCAGCTGCCGCGGTTAGCAGGCATGCCAGGGACAGCCATTCAATGACCGACTGCGCCCGGGGTTCCTTGAAGTACTGCGCCAGCAGAGGTGCCAGCAAGTACAGGGCTACCATGGTCATTACGCCCACCATCACCTGCCATGTCCAGGCAAAGCGGACGTCCTCGTCTTTCAACGAGGTTTTCTGCAGCAGGCTCCAGCTGAAACCGAAGCCTGAAACAAAGTTGGCGAAAGTCAGGACGACCATGCCGATGGCGAAGACCCCGAAAATATCCGGCCCCAAGGTGCGCGCAAGCACCACCTGCGCCAGCAACTGGAGCACGAAACGTGCAGCGGTGGAGACTGCACTCCACTTGACCGCTGCCACGCCAGGCCGGCCAAGCCCGCTCATGCTCAAGGTCTTCCCGCTCTTGATCGCCGGACAGCGATGGCTGCCATCAAAACCAAGGTAGCCAGCAAGGTGCCGTAAGGCAGGCCTTCTCCTTCTGCCTCATTCGTATCCTTGAGGTCAGATGGGTTCTGAGCCGTTTGGCGAGTCTGTGGTGTGCTGTGTGCTGTATTCAAACGGACAGCTTCCTGGCTCGGCTGGAATTTCATGCGTGTTGCTGTGGCTCCAGGCGGGTGAGCGCTGGCGACAGCTTTTTTTGCTGGTTTGTCGGTGGCTATCGGCGCTGCAGCGAAAGTCTGGCTGTGGAGCAAAAAAACGATAGTGATCAGGGCTAGACGCATAAATGTCCTCAATGGAGGCGAAAACCAAGTTTGTTGTGCAGTGCAGCAAAGTGCAATAGTCCAAATGGGCCATGGCCGGTGAAGCTCACTTCAGGCCGTGCCGGCGACGGTCGGCTGGAGGGGCATGGCCGGCTCCTGGTTCCTGTGGCTTGACGCTGGCTGCATCGAAGACATGGAGGTTCGGTAACCGTCAGGATTTTTTTGTTGCCAGTGCCACGAGTCGCGGCACATGTCCTCTATCGTGCGAGTCGCTCGCCAGCCCAGCAGGGCTTGCGCCTGGGAGACATCGGCGAAATACTGCGCGACATCCCCGGCACGGCGAGGCACGAACTCAAAAGGAACCGGTCGTCCACTTGCCCTGCCGAACGCGCTCAGGACACCAAGCACACTGATGCCTTCACCCGTGCCCAGATTGACCGTGAAACTCTGGTTTTTGGCGATCAAGGCACGCAGCGCTGCGACATGACCCTCGGAGAGATCGGTCACGTGGAGGTAGTCGCGCACGCCGGTTCCGTCAGGAGTCGGGTAGTCGCTTCCAAAAACACGGAGCTTGTCGCGCATGCCAACGGCCACCTGCGTCACGTAGGGCATCAGGTTGTTGGGCACGCCATGGGGATCCTCGCCGATCAGTCCGCTGGCGTGTGCCCCGACGGGATTGAAGTAGCGCAGAATTCCAATCCGCCAGGCGGGATTGGATGCCGCGAGTGAATTGAGCATGTCTTCGCATGCCAATTTGGTGCGGGCATACGGGCTTTCCGGTGCACATGGGAAGTTCTCTTTGATCGGGACGCTGGCGGGGTCGCCGTACACCGTCGCGCTGGAAGAAAAAACCACGGATCGGCAGTCCACACTGTCCATGGCCTGCAGCAGGCTGAGCAGGCCGCTCACGTTGGTGTGGTAGTACCTGAGTGGCTGCTGCACACTTTCCCCGACGGCCTTGAGGCCGGCAAAGTGCACGGCTGCAACGCAGTGATAGCGTTTGAGCACCTCTGCCACCATCCCCGTTTGCAGCACATCACCGCGCTCGCACAGGACGCGCTGGCCGGTCAGATGCGCGAGCCTGTCCAGCACCACGGGATGGCTGTTGGAAAAGTCGTCAAGAATGACCGGCCGGTAGCCGGCTTCGGTCAGCGCGACATAGGTATGGCTGCCGATATAGCCGGCGCCGCCAGTCAATAACACACTGGGTTTGTCTAGAGTCATGTAGAAAGAACCAGAAGGAGCCGGCAAGCCGACGAGTTGGACGGAATGTAAGGAAACGGACGATGCAGCGAGTACGCATTACAGCGAGTACGCATTACGCGCGGCAACGATGGCCTGTCGATGGCATTAACGAAGGCTCGCTGATGACCGCAAGGGTCGATGTCGGAGAGAAACCATTGTGAATGTCAGACAGGGGCCAACCCGTGCTCAGAGACGTGTCAGGCGTATCGAATCGTGTGTGCGAGGCGGTTCCGGTTTTCTGCTGAAACATCCGGAGCGCAGGCTTTCATGGGAAAAATCGGAAAACTTCCCGCCCACTTCGGGATGACAGAAAGTCACACTTCGGCAGCGTTCTTTTTCATGCGCATCTTCAGTGTTGCCATTGCAGACAAACGCAGCGCAAAAAAAAGAGCCTGCAGAGGAGGCTCTTTTTTTGGAGGGAAGAAGATTTACATTCCGCTGTAGTTTGGACCGCCGCCGCCTTCCGGCGTGACCCAGACAATGTTCTGGGTCGGGTCCTTGATGTCACAGGTTTTGCAATGCACGCAGTTCTGCGCGTTGATCTGTAGACGGTCGCTGTTGTCAGGATTTTTCACAAATTCATACACACCGGCCGGACAGTAGCGCGACTCCGGTCCGGCATAAGTCGCCAGGTTGATGTTGACCGGCACGCTGGCATCCTTCAGGGTCAGGTGCGCGGGCTGCTGCTCTTCGTGATTCGTATTGGAAACAAAAACCGAGCTCAGGCGGTCGAAGGTGATCTTGTTGTCCGGCTTGGGGTAGACGATCTGCGGGTACTCCGATGCTGGCTTGAGCTTGGCATGGTCGGGCACCTTGTTGTGAATGGTCCAGGGCGGCGCCTTGAACCCAAGCTTGGGCAGCAGCCACAGCTCGATGCCGTTCATGATGGACGACAGGTACAGGCCCTTTTTCATCCACTGCTTGGTGTTGCGCGAGACCTCCAGCTCTTCAAACAACCAGCTCTTCTCGAATGCTTCGGGGTAGGCCGTGAGTTCATCATGCTGGCGCCCTGCGGTCACCGCCGCATAGGCTGCTTCTGCGGCCAGCATGCCGGTCTTGATCGCTGCATGGCTACCCTTGATGCGCGCGAAGTTGAGGAACCCCGCTTCGCAGCCGACAAGGGCGCCACCTGGGAAGACGGTTTTGGGCAGGCTCATCAGGCCGCCGCAAGTGATGGCGCGTGCGCCGTAGCTGATGCGCTTTCCGCCTTCGAGGTATTGGCGAATTGCCGGGTGTGTCTTCCAGCGCTGCATTTCCTCAAAAGGGCTCAACCACGGGTTGCTGTATTCCAGGCCGGTGATAAAGCCCAGCGTGACCTTGTTGCCTTCGAGGTGGTACAGGAAGCCTCCGCCATAGGTCTTGCTGTCCATGGGCCAGCCCAGTGAGTGCACCACATGGCCGGCCTTGGCTTTGGCCGGATCGATTTCCCAGAGCTCCTTGATGCCCAGTGCATAGGTTTGTGGGTCTTTACCGGCGTCAAGCTTGAATTTGGAAATCAGCTGCCGGCCCAGGTGGCCGCGCGAGCCTTCGGCAAAGATGGTGTACTTGCCGTGCAGCTCCATGCCCAGCTGGAAATGGTCACTCGGCTGGCCGTCTTTACCAATGCCGAGGTTGCCGGTTGCGACGCCCTTGACGGAGCCATCATCGTTGTAAAGAACCTCCGCGGCAGGAAAGCCGGGGAATATCTCCACGCCCAGCGCCTCCGCCTGCTCGCCCAGCCAGCGGACCACATTGCCGAGGCTGATGACATAGTTGCCTTCGTTGTGCAGGCACTTGGGAATGAGGAACTGCGGAGTGCTGATTTTGCCGGTCTGGCTCAGGAACAGCATCTCGTCGCCCGTGACGGGTTGGTTCAGCGGAGCGCCACGCTCTTTCCAGTCGGGAAACAGTTCGGTGATCGCGCGTGGATCCATCAGGGCGCCGCTCAGGATGTGCGCGCCGGGCTCTGAGCCCTTTTCAAGTACCACCACCGAGAGTTCCGTGCCTTTTTCGACGGCCAGCTGTTTCAGCCGGATCGCTGTGGCCAGGCCACCGGGGCCGCCTCCGACAACGACCACGTCGTATTCCATCGCTTCGCGGGGGCCGAACTGGGCCAGGATTTCTTGGTTATTCATGGTGGACTCGCTGATAATGATTTTCAGGAACGGTGGCCCTTGGGTAACGGCCGCAGGTGTCGCGCCTGATTTTATGTCGTGAATCCTGTGCATCGAACGACCGTTCGTATTCGTACACTTTTATTGAGAGGAGCCTCTAATGGCCTACAGCCTGGATCTTTCAGGACGTGTCGCACTCGTGACCGGCGCATCGGGTGGACTCGGTGCGCAGTTCGCCAGGACCTTGAGCAGTGCCGGTGCCGCGGTGGTGCTGGCCAGCCGCAGGATGGACAAGCTCAAGGCCTTGCGTGCACAGATCGAGGCCGACGGCGGCGATGCCCACGTGGTCATGCTGGATGTGACAGACCACGCCAGCATCAAGTCAGCGGTTGCCCATGCGGAAACCGAGGTCGGTCCCATCGATATCCTGGTCAACAATTCGGGCGTGAGCACCACGCAGCGCATCCAGGACGTGAACGAAGAAGACTACGACTTCATTTTCGGCACCAATGTCAAAGGGGCATTTTTTGTGGCCCAGGAAGTCGGCAAACGCATGCTCGCACGTTCGCGTGGCATGGCGCCAGGTACCTTTTCCGGGGGCCGCATCATCAACATCGCGTCGATGGCGGGCCTTCGCGTGTTGCCGCAAATTGGTGTGTACTGTATGAGCAAGGCCGCTGTGGTGCAAATGACCAAGGCCATGGCGCTGGAGTGGGGCAAGTTCGGCATCAACGTCAACGCCATCTGCCCGGGCTACATCGACACCGAGATCAATCACCACCACTGGCAGACCGAGCAGGGCCAGAAGCTGGTGCAGATGCTGCCGCGCAAGCGCATAGGCAAGCCCGAGGACCTTGATGCCTTGCTGGTGATGCTGGCCAGTGGACAAAGCCACTTCATCAATGGCGCCGTGATTGCGGCGGACGACGGCTTCGGTGCCTGAACCCGGGTGAGGGGTTTCCTGTTTCAGCCAGATTGCCGCCCATGCTGACGGGCGTCCTGGCGGGCTTGGCGGCCGGCGCTTTGTGGGGCCTTGTATTTGTTGCCCCGCGCATGTTGGACACCGGTCCGGGCGGCTATTCGTCGATAGACCTCACGGCCGGACGCTTTGCGGTATACGGGGTGTTGGCCGCAGCGGTGATGCTGATGGGTTGGCGCCGCCGCCGCCTGCCAACCCTTCGCCAGGCCGGCGCCGCGTTGGCCATGAGCGTGTTGGGTTTCAGCGGGTATTACCTGTTGCTGGTGCTCGCCATCCGCGATGCAGGCACGGAAGTGCCTTCCTTGATCATCGGCACCATTCCCCTGTGGGTCATGCTGTTCGGCAAGCCGCAGGGGCTGCGCTGGGGTGCATTGCTGCCGGGGCTGGCGTTGACGCTGGCCGGGTTGGCGCTCATGATGGGCTCCACGCATGAGACGGGCCAGGGTGCGGCCACGCATTTCTGGCGCGGCATGCTGTTTGTCACAGCCTCGCTCGTATGCTGGACAGCGTTTGCCATTCTCAACTCCGCATGGCTCAAGCGGCACCCCGAAGTCAATGCCACCGACTGGGCCAACTGGCTGGGCGTGGCCACAGGTTTGGGCGCCTTGCTGATGTGGCTGGCAGGGGGCTCGGACTGGCCGGTGCTGGCTGTGCGCGAAGACCGGGGGATGTTTGTTCTCCTGTGCGTGGCGGCCGGGGTGGGCTCGACCTGGCTGGCCACGATTTTGTGGAACATGGCCAGCCAGCGGCTCAGCGCCAGCCTGTGCGGACAACTCATCGTCAGCGAAACCATTTTTGCGCTGTTGTATTCTTTCATGTGGGACGGTCATTGGCCCACCTTGACGCAACTCGCCGCCTGTGTGCTGTTCACACTGGGCATTCTGGCTTCCATCCGGGCGCACCGCTGAGCTGCCCTTCATCCTGACCAACACGCCCTCGTCATGAAAATCGAAATCCCCGAATCAAAAAAACTGGTGTTTGAAATGCGCATCGCCATCCGTTGGGGCGACATGGATGCGATGGGCCATGTCAACAATGCCAGCTATTTCCGTTATCTGGAGACGGTCCGCATCGATTGGATGCATTCCATCGGCTGTGTGCCCGACCCCCAGGGTGAAGGCCCGGTGATCGTCAATGCGTTTTGCAACTTCTACAAGCAGCTCGAATACCCGGGTGATGTGCTGGTGAAGATGTACGTCAGCGACCCGGGCCGCACCACTTTCGAAAGCTGGGGAACGATGGAGCGCGTTGACCAACCTGGCGTCATCTGCGCTGCGGGCGGTGCCACCACCATCTGGGTGAATTTTCCGAGCCAGAAGGCGGCTGAGTTGCCGGATTGGATGCGTGCCATCGTCAGTTAGTGATAAAAAAGGCCTTTAGCCCTTTGTCTGCGGGAATACTTCGCTATCGAATGAGGAGCAACCCGGCGCGGTGGCGGCTTCCTATTTTTGCTTGGGTACCCGCCCCATCAGGTAAAACTCGGGGTTGGGCAGCATGTTCGAGAAGCTGGCGATGCGGTTGGACAGGCCGAAGAACGCCGTGATTGCCGCGATGTCCCAGATGTCCTCATCGTTGAAGCCGTGCGCACGCAGGGCGGCGAAGTCGGCTTCCTCGATCTCGTGGGATTTCTCGCAAACCTTCATCGCAAAGTCCAGCATCGCGCGCTGGCGCGGCGTGATGTCGGCCTTGCGGTAGTTCACCGCGACCTGGTCGGCCACCAGCGGCTTTTTCTCGTAGATGCGGAGCAGGGCGCCGTGTGCCACCACACAGTAAAGGCACTGGTTGGCGGCGCTGGTCGTGGTGACGATCATCTCGCGGTCGCCTTTGCTGAGACCGGACTCTTCCCGCAGCATCAAGGCGTCGTGGTAAGCAAAAAACGCGCGCCATTCGGCCGGTCTGCGGGCCAGTGCCAGGAAAACATTCGGCACAAACCCGGCCTTTTCCTGGACCTCCAGGATTTTCCCCCTGATGTCATCGGGCAGTTCATTGAGCGACGGGGTGGGGTAGGGCGCGAACATCATGGGGCTCCTTCAGATCAATGGCGGGCGGGTGATGGACCGGATGATACGTCCGGCCTCTCACCCGCCCCGGTCAGAGGGTTACGGTGAAGCAGGCGCCCTGGCCAGGGGCGCTGCGCACATCAATGCTTCCGCCGTGCAGCTCGACCGAGTTCTTCACGATGGCCAGGCCCAGCCCGGTGCCCTGGATGTCACCCACATTGCTGGCGCGGTGGAAGGACTGGAAAAGATGGGGAATTTCTTCGGTCGGAATGCCGATGCCCCGGTCCTGCACCTCGAACACGGTGCGGCCGTCCTGCCTGGAAACGTCCAGGCTGACCTTGCCACCCTGCGGCGAGTACTTGATGGCGTTGGACAGCAGGTTGCCCAGGATGTGACGCAGCAGCTTGGCATCGAAGACACCGGCGGACACCTCCGGGGAAAACTGCGTCTCTATTTCGCAGTTGGTCTTGGGCAGGAGGAAGCGCGCTTCTTGCACGATGTCGCGGCAAAGCGCCAGGAGGTCCGTCTGCTGCGGCCGGAACTCCAGCATCTGCGCGTCCACCTGGCCTATCAGCAAGGCGCGGTCCAGCATCCTGGCCATGCGCTGGACACCGGCGCCTATGCTGTTGAGTATTTCAAGTCTCTCTTCCGCAGGCATCCGGTCGCTGTAGTCCCTGACGAGCTCCGACGCCGACAGGATGGCCGCGAGCGGTGTCCTGAACTCATGGCTGGTCATGGACACAAAACGCGAGCGCAGGTCGTTGAGTTCCTTTTCACGTTCCAGGGCGGCGCGGATGTTGTCTTCCGCGCGCCGGCGCTCGGTGATGTCCAGCAGCGTCCAGATCACGCCGGCCGAAGGGGTGCGGTCCACCACGCAGCGGCCGGCCAGCTGCATCCACACCGCCTCGCCGCCGCGGCGCAGGAAGCGCCGCTCGTCCACGTAAACACCATCACGCAACAAGGCTTCGCGCGTCACGCGGCCATCGGCTTCGAAAGTCTCGTCGTCCGGGTAGAGCAGCCGCGACGACTGACCTACCAGCTCCTGGCGCGAGTAGCCCGTTATTTCCAGATACTTGTCGTTTATCCACTGGATGCGCCGGTCCACGTTGAAGCTGATGCCCACCAGCGCGCTGTTGAAGATGGCTTCGCGTTCCGACGAGGTTTTCTCGAGCGCGGCTTCCAACGCCTTGCGTTCCGTGATGTCCATCACTGCCCAGACCGTTCCCTGGGTCCTGTCGAGAATGCTGACGGCCTTGCCGGAGGCGGTGACCCAGAACAGGCTGCCGTCAAGCTTGCGCATCCGCAGGTCGTTCTGGTAGGCGCGGCCCTCGCTCATGCAGTCCGCGATATCCCTGGCCACACGGGTGTATTCGGCCTCTGACTCGAACAGCTCGCTCCAGTGGGCCGGTGCGGTTGCGCCGGGGGCGATGCCGAAAATTTTCGACAGCGCCTGGTTGGACCAGCGGAAAGTGTCGGCACTCGTGAGGAAGGCAATGCCGACCAGCGAGTTTTCAAGAATGGTCTCTCGCTCTTCCAGGGTGTCGCGCAGCTTTTCCTCAAGGGCTCTTTTTTCGCTGATGTCCGAGAAAAAGGTGAGGGTGGCCTGCTCGCCGTCCCAGGGAACCACCGTCACGCTGATGCCTATCCAGCGGATGGTCCCATCGGGCAACAGCAGCCGAAGTTCATAGCGGCTGGGCGCATCTTCGCCGGCCAGGCGTTTGCGCTGGCGCTCCAGCACCAGGGCGTGGTCATCGGGGTGGATGCGGTGCAGGAAACCGATCTGCTGCATGTCCTGCGGAGACATGCCGGCTATCTCGGCAGCCCTTGCGTTGGAATAGGCCACCTTCTGGTCTTTCACCACAATCATGCCTTCACTGACATGTTCGACCACGGCACGGTACTTTTCCTCCGAGCCGCGCAGTGCCTGCTCCACCGAGCGCCTGCCGGAGACGTCGCGGATGAAGGCGCCGAAGCTGTTGGTCCCATCGCCCCGCACGGTGAAGATGGAAAGTTCGATGGCGATCAGCGAGCCATTCTTGTGCAGCGCTTCGATCTCCAGCAGCCGGTTGGCGGTGTTTGCCTCGCCGGTTTCCAGGTGCGCCGCGAAACTGGTTTCGTACGCTTCGCGGTATTTGTCCGGAACGATCAGGTCGCCCATCTGCCGGTCAACAGCCTCCCCGGCGTTCCAGCCCAGCATCCGTTCGGCACTGAGATTCCAGTGGGTGATGGTTCCGCTGGCGTCCAGTTCCAGCACCGCATCGCGTGCGGAATCCAGCAGTGAGGTGAGGTGGCGTTGCCTGGCCTCCAGCGCCTTGATGGTCGCTGCCTGGCTGGCGATGACATCCTCTGCGGATCCGGGCTCCGGCGGCGCGGTGGCTGCGGGTCGTGGGGACTGTTTATTCATGGATGGCCAGGGCGGGGACGTGCCTTGTGCGGCCGGTCCGGGGTTGAATCGGTAACGGGATTCTCTGCGATAGCCATCCGTTCGGTCAAATCAGGGAAGCCCGCAGTGCCGTCAAGGTGTGTCGCGACGGTGTACGGTCCATCGGTTAGACGTTATGCTTGGAAAAAAACGTCAACAACAGCTCTGCCAGCCTGAGGTACGTGCTTGATCAACGGGGAACTATGGCGCGTATTCTGATCGTCGACGACGACCCGGCCCTGCTGAGGCTGCTGTCCCTTCGCCTTCATTACGAAGGCCACACGGCCATAGAGGCGGGCAGCGGTGCGGCCGCGCTTGCCCGGTTGGACCAGGAGTTGCCGCACATTCTCATCACCGATCTGCGCATGCCCGGCATGGACGGCTTGCAGCTGTTCGAGGCTGTTCACCGCCGTTTTCCGCTCTTGCCGGTTCTGATCCTGACGGCCAATGGCACGATTCCAGACGCGGTGCATGCCATGCAGCGCGGTGTTTTCGGCTATGTGACGAAACCCTTTGAAGGCCTGGACCTGATGCGCGAAGTGGACCGGGCACTGGAGGCGTCTTCCACGCTGGGCGCGGACATGCCCGGTGAGTTGCCCGGCGAAGCCTGGCGGGAAGCCATCATCACGCGCAGTCCGCGCATGGAAAAACTTCTGGCCGAGGCACGTCTCATGGCACAAAGCGATGCCTCGGTGCTGATCCACGGCCAGAGTGGCACCGGCAAAGAGCTGCTGGCGCGCGCCCTGCATGCTTCCAGTGCACGGCATCAGGAAGCGCTGGTGGCCGTGAACTGCGGCGCGATACCGGAAAACCTGGTCGAGTCGGAGCTCTTCGGCCACGTCAAGGGTGCCTTCACCGGTGCGGTGCGCGACAGCGTGGGTTTGTTCACCAGCGCACACCGCGGCACGATCTTCCTGGATGAAGTGGCCGACCTGCCGCTGGCCATGCAGGTCAAGCTGCTGCGTGTCCTGCAGGAGCGGGAAGTGCGCCCGGTAGGGGCGGCCAAGTCCCACAAGGTCGATGTGCGCGTGATCTCGGCTTCCAACCGCAGGCTGGAGGACGAAGTGGCAGCCGGCCGTTTCCGCGAAGATCTTTTTTACCGCCTCCATGTGGTGGGCCTGAACCTGCCGCCGCTGGCCGAACGCCGCGAGGACATTCCCCTGCTGGCCAACCATTTCATGCGCAGCCTGTCGCTGCGCTACGCCAAATCACTGACCGCGTTTGCGCCGGGCGCGCTTGAACAGCTCAGCACCGCGCCCTGGCCGGGCAATGTGCGGCAACTGCAAAACGTGGTCGAAAAATGCGTGGTGCTGTGTACCGGATCGCTCATTCCGGCTGCCCTGGTGCAAAGCGCGTTGACCAGCCAGGGCGGGGAAATGCTGCCGCTGGACGAGGCCCGCAAGGAGTTTGAACGTGACTACTTGACGCGGCTGCTGAAGATCACCAATGGCAATGTCACCCAGGCCGCCAAGCTCGCCCGCCGCAACCGGACGGATTTTTATGCCTTGCTGGCCCGCCACCAGCTAGACGCCGCCAGCTTCAAGGCCTGAGCGCGCCTTGCGCCGTGTTCAGCTGTCTGTATTGACAGACAGGCTACATCTCTGATTTCACACGCTTTTTTGCTAATGGCCACCCTGGCTGTCGGTGAAACCCGACACTGTTGCCAAGGAGGGGCGCGTGCAAGTCATTGATTTCATTGGAAAAGGGGGGTGGCACGCATCTTGGGTAGCAGTGGGGGTCCAACCCGCTTACCCAAGGAAACCCATGAACTCCGAACAAATCAATCTTGTGCAATCCAGTTTCAAGGATGTGCGCCCCATCGCTGCGCTTACAGCTGACATTTTTTATACCCGCCTGTTTGTGCTGGACCCGTCGCTGCGGACCATGTTCAAGGGCGACCTGGTCGACCAGGGACGCATGTTGATGTCCATGCTCAGTACGGCCGTCAACGGCCTGACGAACCTGGACGCCACTGTGCCGGTTGTGCGCCAGCTGGGCATGCGCCACGCGAAGTATGGCGTGCAGGACGAGCATTTCGACACGGTGGGCAGTGCACTGCTCTGGACGCTGGAGCAGGGGCTGGGCGAAAAATTCACGGCCGATGTGCGTGAAGCGTGGACTGCGGCCTACGCACTGCTGGCCAGCGTGATGCAGCTGGGTCTCATCGAAGCCCGGTCGCAGCAAGCGGCCGCGGCCTGAGCGAGGCCTTCTGCCATGAAAGCTATTGCCAATTTCAAAAGCGATTCAGGCTACCGCGTGAACGCCCACACCATGCGCACCACCGCCTTCCACCGGCCACGCGGCACCGGCCTCGTGCTTGCGCTCGTGGCCATCATCCTGGTTGCAGGCTCGGCCCTGATCGCCCATGGCATTGCCCAGGCTGGCGGGATCGAACCGTTTGAGAAACCCGCTGCTTCCGCCAAACCGGTTCCAGGTGCTGCCGTGGTGATAGACCACTCATCCCTGGCCACATCGACCCTGTTGCCCGAGCCCGATGCGTCCCTGCTGCATTCGGATCCCACTGCGTATCTGAATGCGAATGGGCCGGCGCCTGTCAAGGCGCTTCGGGCCGCTTTGTGAATGCCTGGGTCGCCGCGTTAGCGCCGTCGGAAGGGGTGTTTCAGGTTTTTGTAAAAAACTATCGGTTGAATTTATTTAATTGACTTTGTTTATTGATGAGGTGCTTCTAGCATTCGTGCATGCCCCACCTTTTTCAACAGCAGGAGTCCTTTTCATGAGTCAACACCCCCCTCTGACCACCGCGTCCGGCATCCCCGTCGTCGACAACCAGAACAGCCTCAGCGCAGGTCCGCGAGGCCCGCTTCTGCTGCAGGACTTTCACCTGATCGAGAAACTCCAGCACTTCAACCGCGAACGCATTCCCGAGCGCGTGGTCCACGCCAAAGGCTCCGGCGCCTACGGCACTTTCACAGTGACCCATGACATCAGCCGGTACACCAAAGCCCGTTTGTTCAATGCCGTGGGCAAGAAGACGGAAACCTTTGTCCGCTTTTCCACGGTGGGCGGTGAAAAGGGCAGCGCCGACACCGAACGCGATCCGCGCGGCTTCGCCATGCGCTTCTATACCGAAGAGGGCAACTGGGACCTGGTGGGCAACAACACGCCCATGTTCTTCATCAAGGATCCGATCAAGTTTCCCGACTTTGTGCACACGCAAAAGCGCGACCCACAGACCAACCTGAAGTCGGCCCAGATGATGTGGGACTTCTGGAGCAAGGCGCCCGAGTCACTGCACCAGGTCACGATGTTGTTCAGCGACCGTGGCACGCCCGACGGCTATCGGCATATGGATGGTTTCGGCAGCCATACCTTCAGCCTGATCAACGCTGCGGGTGAGCGTGTCTGGGCCAAGTGGCACCTGAAGACGAAGCAGGGCATCAAGAACCTGAGCGCCGACGAAGCCGCGCGCCTGGCGGGCACTGACCCCGATCACGCGCAGCGTGACCTGTTTAACGCCATTGCCGCGGGCAACTTCCCGCAGTGGGACGTGTCCATTCAGGTCATGACCGAAGCCGAGGCTGTGGCCTGGGAAAACCGCACGGGCTGGAACCCGTTTGACCTGACCAAGGTCTGGCCATACGGCGATTTCCCGCGCATTCCCGTCGGCGTGCTCGAGCTCAACCGCAACCCCGACAACTACCACGCGCACGTCGAGCAGGCGGCGTTCTCGCCGGCCAACATCGTGCCGGGCATGGGCTACAGCCCCGACAAGATGCTGCAGGGGCGCCTCTTTGCGTACCACGACGCGCAGCTGTACCGCGTGGGCACCAATCACCAGCACCTGCCGGTGAATCGCGCGCGCTGCCCCTTCCACAACCAGCAGCGCGACGGCCAGATGGCGATCGACAACGGCGGTTCAGCGCAAAACTATGAGACCGTTGCGGCGGCCGGTACTTCGCCGAGCGGGCTGGGCCATGGCGACGCGGGCCTGTCACTCAACGGGATGGCAGGGCGGTATGACGAGCGTGGCACCTCGGACGATTTCACCCAGGCGGGCAACCTGTTCCGCGTGATGAAGCCGGACGCGCAGGACCGACTGACCAGCAACATTGCGGGTGCCTTGAAGGATGTGAGCAGGGACGTCCAGCAGGTGCAGATCGGCCACTTCACCAAGGCCGACCCGGCCTATGGCGCGGCAGTGGCGCGCAAGCTGGCGGCCCTGGCGGCGGCGAGTGTCCAGGCAGCCAAGCCGCTGTCCGTGGCAAAAGAGGCCGTGGCATGAAGGCGCTGCGCCTCTCCGTCGGCGCCGCCATCAACAGCGCGGGCCTGCTGGCGATGCTGGCCAACCTGGCGCAGTGGCACGCGGGCTGACCCGCTGGCCGCAGGACGTGCTGCTGCACGCCAGCATTGACTGTGGCCTGTCCGCTGCCGTGGACGCTTTCCACACGGCCGCGGAGGTGGTCGACGTGCCCAGGGCTGTTTGAGCGCTGAGTGTTGATGATTTTGGCCATTTGCCCAATGGCTGCGGACACAAGTAGCTATTGAATTGATAGCGAATGCATAACCGCCGAAATTTCGAACCGCGGCTGAATGCGGCGGGAAATGCGCTGTGGGGCTGTCCATTTTCAATAAACGCAGGCCTTACCCGGGCATGCGAATGAGGACTACAGCCCGCGCGGCTTGCAGGCGCACAATGAATTTTCCGGCCTCCATTTCGGGGGCTTGCTGGCCGCACACCTGTTGCTTTGCGCTGCTGCAGCCTGAAAGGAAAAACATAGATGCAAATTCAAGTCAACTCCAATCACACCGTCCACACCGGCGAGTCGTTTGAGCGATGGGCGAATACGGAACTCAATGAATCCTTGCGCCGCTTCAAGGACGACATCACCCGCGTTGAAGTGCACATGAGTGAGGAGAACAGCGACAAGGCCAGCAACGGCCACAAGCGTTGCACGATGGAAGCCCGGCTTGCCCATCACGAGCCGGTGGCCGTGAACCACGACGCTTCCAGCCAGGACCTGGCTTTCCGCGGCGCCAGCGACAAGCTCAAGCGTTTGCTCGAACACACGCTGGACAAATTGCGCGACCATCGCTCGCGCGAATCGATCCGTCGCGCCGAAGATCTGGACGCCGTCTGAACTTCGCGAGAGTACAGCGCAGGGCGTGGGCAGGGCCGCAGAGGTGAGCTTCGTCAGCGGCAATTTCCTGCTTTTTCCTGCTTTCAGTAAAAAATTCAGGTACTTTCGGCTTCCGGCCCTTGTCGTACGGTACTAGGTAGCTATCAATATCATAGCGATTGAGGCAGGCGTCTCCGATAGGCAGAAGGTGCAAAGGCGGACGCGTTGAATGCAAGTTTGGCATCAGCTTGCAGCACGATGATGGGCCAAGCCCGGAATCGATCATGAAAATTGCGCTGCTGTCCGACATTCACGCCAATCTGCACGCCTTTGAGGCGTGTGTAAGCCATGCGCGCGCGAATGGGGTCGTCCGTTTTGCCGTGCTCGGTGATCTGGTGGGTTATGGCGCGCAACCGGCCGAGGTGGTGCGCCGCGTCCGGGCGCTCGCGGAGGAGGGCGCCATCGTCCTTCAGGGCAATCACGACGCGCTGGCGGTGAATCCTCTCGCGCAGGCCGGCACGCTGGAGGCCGGTGGCGCCGCATGGACCCGTTCCCAGCTGGATGCCTCCGCGCTGGAATTCCTCGATGGTCTGCCGATGACTGCCACCGACGGAGAGGTTTTTCTGGTGCACGCCAGCGCAGACGCGCCGCAGCGGTGGCTGTATGTAGACAGTGTGCATCGGGCCGCGGCCAGCCTCAATGCGGCCTGCGAAGACGCAGGCGTGCGTTATGTCTTTGGCGGTCATGTGCATCATCAAACACTGTATTTCCGCAATGCAAACCAGGCGCTCATGCGCTTTGATCCGACACCGGGCAGCCCCATCCCGTTGCCGCCACATCGTCGATGGATAGCCACCGTAGGATCGGTCGGGCAACCGCGTGACGGCGCCACGCCTGCCATGTATGCCATGTTTGACGCAGGCCGGGCCGAGATGACCTTTTACCGGGTGGCCTATGACCACCTGGCCGCTGCCGCCTGCATCCGGGCGGCGGGGCTGCCGGAGCCTTTCGCGCAGCGGCTGGAGCGCGGTCTGTGAAGCTGCTGGAGCCCGGCACGGTGGTTGATGGCTTTCGCGTAGGCACCTGCCTGCATGCAGGCGGCATGGCGCATATCTACCAAGTGGCTTATGCCGCTGCTGCGCAGCGGAGGCCTTTTCCCATGGTCATGAAAGTGCCACGCATGACCGCGGGCGACGGTGCTGAAAACATCGTCGGGTTCGAGGTGGAACTGCAAATCCTCTCGGTGCTGACGGGCGCCCACGTGCCGCGTCTGGTGGCTGCTGGCGATCTGGAAAAGCTGCCCTATCTGGTCATGGAGCATGTCGCCGGCCAAACCCTTCAGCAGCGGCTGGATGCCAACGCTGAGCCCCTGCCGCTTGAGGAAATTGCGCGGCTGGGCGCGGCCGTGGCGCAGGCCGTGCACAGCCTGCACCTGCAGGACGCCTGCCATCTCGACCTCAAGCCGGCGAATGTACTGATACGGCCGGACGGCCTTGCGGTGTTGCTTGATTTCGGGTTGTCCTGTCACGCCCGCTACCCCGATCTTCTGGCCGAAGAGCTTCGGCCCGCCGTCGGGTCGCCCACCTGGATGGCGCCCGAGCAGGTGGTGGGTGTGCGCGGCGATCCGCGCAGCGACATCTTTGCCATCGGTGTCATGCTTTATGAGCTGGCCACGCGTGAACTGCCGTTTGGCAATCCGCTGACCAAAGGCGGGCTGCGCCAGCGACTTTGGATGGACCCGGTGCCGCCGCGCAGGCTGCGACCGGACCTGCCCGAGTGGCTGCAGCAGGTGATCCTGCGGTGCCTCGAACCCGAGGCTGATCGCCGTTACGCGTCGGCCGCACTTGTGGCTTTTGACCTGTCCCATCCCGGCCAGATCGAGGTGACCGAACTCGGACGCCGCGAGCAGCCGACGGGCTTCTGGGCACATTGCAAACGCTGGGTGCGCGCCGCCGGCATGCACTACCGGCCCAGCGCGATGCCGTCACGCCAGATCGCTGAAGTACCCATCATCATGGTGGCTGTCCCGAACCGTGACGTGAGCGATGCCACGCTGTATTCACTGCGCATGGCGGTGGCGCGTGCGCTCGGTACCGCGCCCGGCGCGCGGCTGGCGTGCGTCAGTGTCATCAGTCCCGGCGAGACGCCAGGCCATGACACGGCGTCGAGCGAAACCACGGTTCACCGGCGTTACCTCGGCATGTTGCGGCAATGGGCCCAGCCGCTGGAACTGAACGGGCAGAGTGTGTCTTTCCATATCCTCGAATCCGGCGATGTTGCGCAGGCCTTGCTGCGTTATGCCGAAGGCAATCATGTGAGCATGATCGTGATGGGCGCGGCCACACATGGCTTGCAGATGCAGCGATTGCTGGCGACGGTCCCCATCAAGGTGGCCATGGCTGCACCTTGCACGGTGGTTCTGGTCAAGCAGGCGCTGCCTTTCGGCCATCTTGATGCTCTCAATGAGCAGGGCCTGCTGCTCTCCTGAGGCTGTACCGCTAGCAGCCAAGGCAGGCGTCAGCCTTCCATCAATTTATGCACAAGGTCGGCGGTGGTGGACGCCTTGTACTTTCGCATCAGGCGCGCGCGGTAGATTTCCACCGTGCGATGGCTGATGACGAGGGCGCGGCCGATCTCCTTGGAAGTCATGCCGTCCAGCAGGTGCGCAGCGACCTCGCGCTCACGCGCGGTGAGTTCGGCCTTCACCGGTCGGCGCGAGCTGAGGTCTTCGAAGGTCCAGATTCCGGCCTCATGCGGCGCCGCGCGGTTGAGCGCACGCCCGGTCACGTGGCACCAGAAGGTTTCGCCTTTGAGGCGGCCGTCCACCCGCTTCATGATCCGGTCGTCCGCGTAGTGGCCTTTGGTATTGAGGATGGGCAACATGCGTGCGCCTATGCGCTCATATTCATCCGCGCTGGGATAAAGAATCTGAAACGATTGCCCGATCAGTTGCTCGCGCGTTGCACCAAACATCTCACACACGTGCTGGTTGCAATCAACAATGGAGCGGTTGCGCGACAGCACCAGGCCTACAGGCGCCATGTCGAAAGCCAGGCGGTAGTCAATGTCCATGTTGTTGCGATGCGTCCGGGCTGCGGGTTAGACTTTAGGGAGAACTACGTATAAAGATAGGTAGTATCGTAAAGCTTTTGAAGTTCGTGTTGAAGTTCTCCAGGAGATTTTTGTGAACAAACTTTTTCCCTCCGCTGCCGAGGCCCTGAAGGGCGTCGTCAAGGACGGCCAGTTGATGGCTGTGGGCGGTTTCGGCCTGTGCGGCATTCCCGAGGCGCTGATTGAAGCGCTGAAGGCCAGCCAGGTCCAAAACCTCACCGTGATCTCCAACAACGCAGGGGTCGACGGCTTCGGCCTGGGCAAGCTGCTGGAGACACGGCAGATCAAAAAAATGATTTCCAGCTACGTGGGCGAAAACAAGGAGTTCGAGCGCCAATACCTGGCCGGCGAGCTGGAGCTGGAGTTCACGCCGCAGGGCACGCTGGCCGAGAAGCTGCGCGCCGGCGGCGCCGGCATCCCGGCATTTTTCACGAAAACCGGTGTCGGCACCCTCGTTGCGGAAGGCAAGGAACTGCGTGAGTTCGATGGCGAAACCTATCTGATGGAGCGTTCCCTGGTGCCTGACGTGGCGCTGATCAAGGCCGACATCGCCGACCGCTCGGGCAACCTGCGCTTCAACCTGACGGCGCGCAATTTCAACCCGGCCGCAGCGATGGCGGGCAGGATCTGCATCGTGGAAGTGGAGCGCATCGTCGCCACCGGCGAGCTGGCGCCTGACGACATCCACCTGCCCGGGATCTACGTGCACCGCATCGTGCACAACCCCACGCCCGAGAAGCGAATTGAAAAGCGCACCACCCGCGACCGTAAAGTTTGAGGAGCACGAACATGGCATGGACCCAGGATCAAATGGCCGCACGCGCGGCGCAGGAACTCGAAGACGGTTTTTATGTGAACCTCGGCATCGGCATCCCGACGCTGGTGGCCAATTTTGTACCCGACCACATCGAGGTGTGGCTGCAAAGCGAGAACGGCATGCTCGGCATTGGCCCGTTCCCGTATGAAGACGAGGTGGACGCTGACCTGATCAACGCCGGCAAGCAGACCGTCACCACCATCAAGGGGTCGGCGATTTTCGGCAGCCACGACAGCTTTGCCATGATCCGCGGCGGCAAGATCAACCTCAGCATCCTCGGGGCCATGCAGGTCAGCGAACACGGCGACCTGGCCAACTGGATGATTCCGGGCAAGATGATCAAGGGCATGGGCGGCGCGATGGACCTGGTGGCCGGCGTCAAACGCGTGATCGTGCTGATGGAGCATGTGGCGAAGAAAAAAGACGGCACGGAGGACTTGAAGCTCCTGGAAAAATGCACCTTGCCGCTGACCGGGGTTGGCGTGGTGGATCGCATCATCACCGACCTGGCCGTCATGGACGTGACGCCGGAGGGCCTCAAGGTGGTTGAACTGGCGCCAGGCGTCACGCGGGAAGCCCTGCAGGCGAAGACTGGCTGCAAACTGCATTAAAAAAGCAGGGCCGCTGCAACAGGCGGTTGCGATGAAAAAAGAAAAGGCCCGGAAGGGCCTTTTCATTTTGTCTGGAGCGGGTGATGGGAATCGAACCCACGCTATTTGCTTGGGAAGCAAAAGTTCTACCATTGAACTACACCCGCGTGGCCTGATTGTAAAACCATCAGCGCGGTTTTCAGAACAAAAACTCAGGGCCGCAGGTAAGCCCAGCCTTCACCCTGTTTTTTCATGATTTCTGTCACGCCTGCCGGCACGTAGCTGATGGCGGGCAGCATGTCGTCCTTGCCCAGCTTTTGGGCGCGCATGGTGTTTTCACAGGCAACGACCCGTACATTGGCTTTCATTGCGTCGGCGACACGCGCCCCGGTGGGTGATTCGAGCTTGAGCATGCCTATGCCGGGGCCGTAGGCGACGATGGCGATGTCCACGTTGGCGGCGCCCACATCGTCCTGTACGTTTTTGGCGTTGTTGAGCGCCAGGTTCCATTTGGCCGGGTCGTTGTCGCTGACCTGGATCACCAGCTTGTAACGTTTTTGGCCGCTTGCCCCCGTCCCCTGGGCATAAGCAGCTATAAAAACAGGAGCAAACAGCGTTGCGGCCCCGGCCAGGCCGGCCTGGAGAAGAAGTCTGCGGTTCATTTGAGGATGTCTCCCATGCAAAGGTATTTCATTTCCAGGTACTCGTCCATGCCATGGCGCGAGCCTTCGCGGCCCAGACCCGACTGCTTGACGCCCCCAAAGGGTACATGCTCGGTTGCAATGACGCCAGCGTTGATGCCCACCATGCCGTATTCGAGTGCCTCGGCCACCCTGAAGATGCGGCCCACGTCGCGGCTGTAGAAATAGCTGGCCAGGCCGAACTCGGTGTTGTTCGCTGCGTCAATGGCTTCCTGCTCGTGCTTGAAGCGGAACACCGGTGCGAACGGACCGAAGGTTTCTTCCCGGGCGCAAAGCATGCCTGCAGTGGCTTCAGACACCACCGTGGGTTCAAAGAATTGACCCTTGATGTGGTGGCCCCCGGCCAGCAGCTTGCCGCCTTTGGCCAGCGCGTCTTCCACATGGCGCTGGACTTTCTCGACGGCCGAGTCTTCAATCAGCGGACCTTGCACCACCCCATCCTCGAAGCCGTTGCCTACCTTGAGCAGTTTCACCTTGGCGGCAAACTTTTCGACAAACTGGTCATACACGCCGTCCTGCACATAAATGCGGTTGGCACACACGCAGGTCTGGCCCGCATTGCGGTACTTGCTGGCCATCGCGCCTTCAACGGCGGAGTCGATGTCGGCATCGTCAAACACGATGAAAGGAGCGTTGCCGCCGAGCTCGAGTGCGAGTTTCTTGACCGAGGGTGCGCTTTGCGCCATCAGGATGCGGCCGACCTCGGTGGAGCCGGTGAAGCTGATGTGGCGCACCACATCGCTGGCGCAAAACACCTTGCCGATGGCGATGGAGTTGTTGCTGTCGGCTGTCAGGATGTTGAGCACGCCAGCCGGGATACCAGCGCGAATGGCCAGCTCGGCGGCCGCCAGGGCGGTCAGGGGGGTCAGCTCGGCCGGCTTGATGACCACCGGGCAGCCGGCGGCCAGGGCCGGGGCGACCTTGCGGGTGATCATCGCCAGCGGGAAGTTCCAGGGTGTGATGGCGGCGCACACGCCGATGGGTTGCTTGAGCACCATCAGGCGGCGGTTGTTGTCGAACTGGGGCAGGGTTTCGCCGTTGACGCGTTTTGCTTCTTCGGCAAACCATTCGACAAAACTCGCGCCGTAGGCGATTTCGCCCTTGGCTTCGGCAAAAGGCTTGCCCTGTTCGGCGGTCATGATGCGGCCCAGATCCTCCTGGTTGGCCATCAGCAGCTGGTACCACTTGAGCAAAATCGCGTGGCGCTCCTTGCCGGTTTTGCTGCGCCAGGCGGGCCAGGCAGCATTGGCTGCGGCAATGGCGGCTTCGGCATCGCTGGCGCCGAGGTTGGCGACGTCGGTGAGCTTCAGGCCGGTGGCGGGGTCGTTCACGTCAAAGCGGCTGGTACCCTTGATCCACTGGCCGTTGATCAGGGCGTCGGTCTTGAGCAGGCTGGGGTCTTTGAGCAGCGAAATGGGGGAGGTCTTCATGTCCATGGGGAATGTCCTGGAAAAGTGGGGTATCTGGGGGATGGGTTAATTTTGACCGGTTTCGGGCCAGGGCGTTTTGTGGCCACCTGCTTCCCGGGGGCCGGTCAGGGGTGGGCGCTCAGCGCCGGCGCCCGCGCAGCCATTCAAGCAACAGGAGCAGGGTTGTCGTAAACAGAATCAGCAATGCGGCAACGGCCGCAATCGTGGGTGAAATGTTCTCCCGGATGCCGGTGAACATCTGCCGTGGCAGGGTGGCTTGCTCCGCGCCGGCCAGGAATAGCGTGACCACCACTTCATCAAATGACGTGGCAAACGCAAACAGCGCACCGGAGATCACGCCCGGCGCGATGACCGGCAGGGTGATCCTGAAAAACGTCCGGAGGGGTGTTTCGCCCAGGCTGAGGGAGGCCCTGACCAGGTTGTGATTGAAACCCGCAAGCGTCGCGAGTACGGTGGTCAGCACAAACGGCGCGCCCAAGGCAGCGTGCACCACAATCAGCCCGAAGTAGCTGTCGGCCAGACCCAGTGGGGCGAAGTACAGGTAGGTGGCCACACCAACTACCACGATGGGGACCACCATGGGCGCAATGAGAATCCCCATGAGAAGGCTCTTGAACCGGAAATTGGTTCTGGACAGGCCGACGGCCGCCAGAGTACCCAGCGCAGTGGCGATCACGGTTGCAGCGGGGGCCACGATGAAGCTGTTTTTCGCAGCCCTCGCCCATTCCGGTGAATCCAGCAGGTTCTGGTACCACTTCAGCGACCAGCCTGGAATGGGGTAGGTCAGGAACGAGCTGTCTGAAAAAGACAGCGGCACCATGACCAGGATGGGGGCCAGCAGAAAAACCAGAATGGCGACGCAGGCGGCGCGCACCAGCCACCAGCCGGCTTTGTCTGCCAGGGTGGCGTAGCGGGGAAAGGCGGGCCCTTTGATTTTGAACATGGTGAATTGGCGTCTGCGTCTGAAAAAAAAAGGATGTCAGCCGATGCTGAGTTCGGCCTTGCCGATGCGCCGGTAAACGCTGTAAAGAATCATGGTGGCCGCCAGCAGCACGGCGCCCAGCGCGCAGGCCATGCCCCAATTGACTTCGACGTTGGTATAGCGGGCGATGTAATAGCTCAGCATCTGGTCATCGGCGCCGCCGAGCAGGGCGGGGGTGACGTAATAACCAATCGAGAGAATGAACACCAGCAGCGCGCCGGCACTGATTCCGGGATAGGTCTGCGGCACGTACACCCGAAAGAAGGCGGACAGTGGGGCGCTACCCAGGGAAACGGCGGCACGCACGTAAGTTGCCGGCACATTTTTCATCACGCTGTAAAGCGGCAGGATCATGAACGGCAGCAGGATGTGCACCATGGCAATCACCACGCCGGCGCGGTTGAACAGCAGGGCCAGGGGGCTGTCGATGAGGCCGATGCCCATCAGCCCGCGATTGACCAGGCCTTCGGATTGCAGCAGGACGATCCATGCGGCCACGCGTACCAGAATCGATGTCCAGAAGGGCACCAGAACCAGGATCATCAGCAGGTTCGCTTTGCGCGCCGGCAAGGAGGCCAGCCACCAGGCCAGCGGGTAGCCCAGCGCCAGGCAAAAAACGGTGACCAGAAAACTGATCTGGAAGGTACGCAGCAAAATGGCGCCGAACGCGCGTTGGTCGGGCGGCATGCGCTCCACCTTGCCTTTGCTGTTGCGTTGCAGGTCGACCGATGCCAGCAGATAGTCGGGCGTCCAGCGGGAACTGTTTTTTGCTATCGCCTGCCAAAAGAGGGGCTCCGCCCAGCGCGGATCGAGCTGGAGTAGCCTGGCCTGTATTTCCTCAGGAGTGCCCGCGATGGGTAGCGCGCGGTACGTGCCCATCACGAGGGAGCGCGCACCGGGCACTTCGGAGTTGAGGCGCCGTGCCAGTGCGCCGGCATCTGAACTGTCGGGAAGATGGCCCAGGTCTTCCACCAGCGCCGCGTAACTCGCGGGCTCCGGTGGGACCTCGGGGTTCCAGCCTTTCAGGCTTTGCACCGTCCGGGGCAGCGCCGCCACCACTTCCGGATTTTCAACGGCGCGCAGCAACAGGGCCGCAATCGGGACCAGCAAGGTCAGCAGCAAAAACACCAGCAAGGGCACGGTGAGCGCAAAGGCGCGCCATTTTCGCCGTGCATCGGCGCGCGACAGCGCGATGCGCAACGCGGCGGCGTCATTTCCCTGAAAGGCGCCCTGGCTGGTGATACTGCTCATGGGGTGCGTGCTCCGCTGGCTTATTGCGTGGCCCAGGCAGCAAAGCGTTTTTCAAGCGCCTCGCCCTGGTCGGCCCAGAAACCAACATTCATCTGGATGGCCTCTTTGGCATTGGCTGGCGACGTTGGCAGATCGTCCAGCACTTTTTTGTCGAGCTGGGCCAAAGCCTTGTTGTTCACCGGACCATAGGCAATGTTCTGGGCATAGACGGCCTGGGTGGCGGGCTGGCTGGCAAAGGCGATGAATTTCATCGATGCGTCCTTGTTTGGTGCGCCTTTGGGAATGACCCAGTAGTCCAGGTCATAGATGCCGCCCGGCCAGTAGATCTTCAGGTTGCGACCTTCGCGGTTGGCAGCGTCAATGCGGCCGTTGTAAACCGTGCTGAGGGCAACGTCGCCGGCCACGAGGAACTGGGCAGGCTGGGCGCCGGCTTCCCACCACTGGATGTTGGGCTTGAGTTCTGTGAGCTTGCGAAACGCGCGGTCAGCACCGTCTTTGGTGGCCAGGACTTTGTAGACATCGGCGGGCTTGACGCCGTCAGCCATCAGTGCGAACTCGAGGTTGTAGCGGGCGCCTTTGCGCATGCCGCGCTTGCCGGGGATCTTCTTGACGTCCCAGAAGTCGGCCCAGCTTGTGGGTGCAGTTTTGACTTTGTCGGCGTTCCAGGCCATCACGGTGGACCACACAAAAACGCCTACGCCGCATTCCTTGACCGCTGCGGGCAGGAAGTTTGCCTTGGGGCCGATCTTGCTGAAGTCGATTTTTTCAAACAGGCCCTCATCGCAACCGCGCTGCACGTCAGGCGCTTCGACCTCGACCACGTCCCAGGTGACTTTTTTCGTCTCGACCATGGCCTTGATCTTGGCCTGCTCGCCGTTGTATTCCACGGCAACAACTTTGGTGCCTGCTTTTTCGAAGGGCTCGTAGTAGGCCTTTTTCTGCGCATTGGCATTGGCGCCGCCGAAGTTCACGACGGTGATCTGCTGCTGCGCGAACGCGGGTACGGCCAGGCACGAAGCCATGGCGATGGCGATGATGTTTTTCTTCATGGTGCTATTTCCTCGGTGGTTGATAAAGGTAAAAGTAAACGTAAACGTAAAAGTCGAAAGATGCGGGAGACAGGGCTGTCAGGCCGCGTAAATTCGGGTGAATGCAGCCGGAAATTCCAGATGCACAGCCTCGCCCGGTTGCGGCGGTGCCAGGCCGTTCAACAGCGTCAGCGGCAGCTTGACGGTGGCTTCCGCCTGGCCGGTACCGACGTCACACAGCAGCCGCAGGTGGTCGCCGAAATAAATGATGCGGGCCACGCGAGCTGGCAGCACATCGGCGAGTGAAGCCGGCGCCTGGCGGTGCAACACAATGCGCTCCGGTCGTATGTAGGCTTCGACCTGTGCGCCGGCAGCCGCCTGATTGACGTTGATGCCGCCCAGAACACGGCCATCAGGCAATTCAATGCCCGCAGCATTTCCCTTGCCTTTGAGTACCGTGCTGTCGCCTACGAAGCCGGCCACAAAGCGGTTGGAAGGCGCCTCATAAAGTGTCTCTACCGGTGCCAGCTGCTGTATGGCCCCATCGTTGAACACCGCCACACGGTCGCTCATCGTCAAGGCTTCCCCCTGGTCGTGCGTGACATAGACAAAGGTCACGCCCAGTTGCTTGTGCAGCTCTTTCAACTCGATCTGCATGTGCTCGCGCAATTGCTTGTCGAGTGCGCCCAGTGGCTCGTCCATCAGTACCAACTGGGGTTCAAACACCAGCGCGCGGGCCAGGGCGACGCGTTGCTGCTGGCCGCCTGACAGTTGCCCAGGCAGGCGGTCAGTCATGCCCGACAGGCGAACCATGTCGAGCGCCCGCCGCACACGGCTTGCCTGGTCGGCCTTTGAAACCTTGCGCACCGTGAGCGGATAGGCCACGTTCTGGCCCACGGTGAGATGCGGGAACAGCGCATAGTTCTGAAACACCATGCCGAAGTTGCGCTTGTGCGGCGGCGTGCCGGTGATCTGCGAACCATTGAGAAAAATTTCTCCGGCGGTAGGTGACTCGAAGCCGGCCAGCATCATCAGCGTGGTGGTTTTCCCGGAACCGGAGGGGCCGAGCAGGCTCAGGAATTCCCCGCGATGAATGTCGAGGTCGAGCTGTTGCACGACAAGCTGTTCGCCGTCGTAAGTTTTCTGCACGCCTGAAAAGCGCACAAGGACATCGTTATCGGTCATCGTCTTTCCTGAACTTGCCACGGAGATCAGCGCGATGCTTTGAAGCTGTCGGCCAGGATTTGCAGGCCTTCGTCCAGCAAGGCGTCTGACGCCGTGAGGGGAACCAGAACCCTGATCACGTTACCGTAGGTGCCGCATGAGAGCAATATCAATCCGCGCCGGGCCGCTTCGGCCACCACGCGTTTGGTGAGTGCCGCGTCAGGGCGGGCGAGGTCCCCGCTTTCAAAGAGTTCAATGGCCACCATGGCGCCCAGGCCGCGCACGTCGCCGATAGAGGTTTCCTTTTTTGCAATGGCGTGCAAGCCTTTGACCAAATACGCGCCCAGGGTTTTGCTGCGCGCCAGGAGTTTTTCTTTTTCAAAGGCCTTGAGTACGGCCAGTGCTGCCGCGCAGCCGATGGGGCTGCCTGCGTAGGTGCCGCCCAGGCCGCCGGGGCCGGGTGCATCCATGACGTCTGCGCGGCCGACCAGGCCTGAGATTGGGAAACCGCCTGCCATGGATTTGGCGATGGCAATCAGGTCCGGCGCCACGGGCCACTGTTCGCAGGCATACCAGGTGCCTGTGCGGCCAGCGCCGGTTTGGACTTCGTCGGCGATCAGCAAAATGCCGTGTCGGTCGGCCAGTGCCTTCAGGCGGCTGATGAATTCGGGCGGGGCGATGTAAAAGCCTCCTTCGCCCTGCACCGGTTCAATGATGAAGGCCGCCACGCGCTCGGGTTCGACATCGTTCTTGAGGATTTGCTCGACCGAGTGCAGTGCCTGGTCAATGCTCACGCCGTGCAGCGCGTTGGGGTATTCCGCATGGAACACTTCGCCGGGGAAGGGACCGAACCCCAGCTTATAGGGCGCCACCTTGCCGGTCATGCCCAGCGTCATATTGGTCCGGCCGTGGTAGCCGCCCGTGAAAGCGATGATGCCGGGGCGTTTTGTATAGGACCGCGCCACCTTGACCGCGTTCTCCACGGCTTCGGCGCCAGTGGTCAGCAGCAGGGTTTTTTTGGCGAAATTGCCGGGCGCCAGTGCATTGAGCTTTTCGGCCAGTTCAACGTAGGGTTCATAGGCGACCACCTGAAAGCAGGTGTGTGTGTAGAGGTCGAGCTGGGCTTTGACCGCGGCAATGACTTCGGTATGCAGGTGGCCGGTGTTGAGGACGGCGATGCCGCCGGCGAAGTCGATATAGCGGCGGCCTTCAACATCCCACAGTTCGGCGTTTTTCGCGCGGCTGACAAAAATCTCGTGTGCCTGGCCCACGCCGCGTGTCACGGCGGCTTGGCGGCGCGCCATCAGGGCGGCGTTGCTGGAGGTCTGGTTTGGCTGCATGGTGAAGGTGATTTCAGGTTGGAGAAAGGAAACGGATGGACTTTAGAAGCCGGCGCCAGCTCCGTCCATGTACACCGCTGCTCTGTTTTCAGCACACTGTGCGGGTCTAGAATCCTGTACATGGATTCCCCAACCCGGTGCATGAGGATTGCGATGCACAATCTGCCTTTTTTGGTTTTTTGATGCTCACCCTTCGCCCGGAACTGCAGACCCCCTTGGTGAGCCAGATCGTTGACGGCCTGCGGGGGATGATTGCCGGGCAAGCGCTGAAAGCAGGCGTCAAGCTGCCTTCCATTCGCGCTTTTGCGGCCATGCACGGCGTCAGCGTCTTCACTGTGGTGGAGGCCTACGACCGCCTTGTAGCCCAGGGCTGGCTTGTTTCCCGGGCCAATGCCGGATTTTTCGTCAAGCGCAGGGGCGACGATGGTGCATCGGGTGCGCCGCACGCGTTGCCTCCGCAACCGAAATTTGACGCACGCTGGTACCTCAAGCAGATTTTTGAAAATCGCAACCTGCCGATGAAACCCGGTTGCGGCTGGTTGCCGCACGATTTTCTGTTCGGCGACGCGCTTCGCCGCAGCATGCGCCACCTGTCAGCAGACGGCTCCTCCCTCGAAGGCTACGGCCTGCCTTATGGGCATATGGCCCTGCGCATGATCATCGCGGAGGCACTCGCCGAAAACCAGATAGCGGTGGAGGTTGACCAGGTCCTGCTGACACAAGGGTCCAGCCAGGCGCTGGACCTGGTGGCCCGGCAGCTCGTCAAGCCGGGCGACACCGTGCTGGTGGACAGCCCGGGTTATCCCAACCTGATGTTCATGCTGCGTTTTCTGGGCGCCAACCTGGTGGGCGTGCCGCGTACCCCGACGGGTTACGACCTTGCTGCGCTGGAGGCGATGCTGGCCGTACACAAGCCCAAGGCCTTCTTCACACAGCCCCGCCTGCAAAGCCCAACCTGCTCGATTGCCTCGGCGGCCCATCTGCACCGCTTGCTGCAGCTGGCCGAGGCGCACGGGTTCACGCTGGTAGAGAACGATATTTACGCCGACATGGACCCAACCTCGCGGTCTACGCTGGCCAGCCTGGACCAGCTGCAGCGCGTGGTCTACATCGGCAGTTATTCAAAAACAATTTCTCCCAGTCTGCGTGTGGGCTACCTGCTGGCGCGGGGCGACCTGATTGAGGATTTGGCCCAGCTCAAGATGATTTCGGGCCTTACGTCTTCGGACATTTCCGAGCGGCTGACCTTTGGCGTGGTGACCGATGGCCGTTGGCGCAAACACCTCAAGTCGCTTCGGGAGAAGCTGGCAGCGGCCCATCGCAAGACTGAAAAGAACCTGACCGGCCTCGGATTTGAGCTTTTCCATGAGCCGGGGGCCGGCATGTACCTGTGGGCGCGGCACCCGGACCTTCCCGATGGTGCCGTCCTGTCCAAAGAAGCCACGCCCGAGGGCATCATGCTCGGCCCAGGGCAGCTGTTTCTGCTGGAACCCCATCCGACGGGTTGGCTCCGCTTTAATGTGGCTTTCAGCGACGATGAGCGCATATGGCGCTTTTTGTCCCACCGCATTGACTTGGGCCGGCAGACAGCCCAGTAAGCGGGGGGCGTCCCCCTGAAACCTATAATCAAAGGCTTAGCCAAAGCGGGTGAGCCCGAGGGGCGCCCGCCTTGCCAAAACCACTATTGCAGACCATGAGCCATCCCACTTCCAAGTCAGCCTCCACGCCTGTATTTACCGTCGCAGACATTCGCAAGACATTTCTCGATTTCTTTGCGTCAAAGGGCCACACCGTGGTGGCGTCCAGCTCGCTGGTGCCGGGCAACGATCCGACGCTGATGTTCACCAACTCGGGCATGGTGCAGTTCAAGGATGTGTTCCTCGGCACCGACAAGCGGCCCTATGTGCGCGCAGCATCGGTTCAGGCCTGCCTGCGTGCCGGCGGCAAGCACAACGATCTGGAAAACGTGGGCTACACCGCGCGCCATCACACCTTCTTTGAAATGCTGGGCAACTGGAGTTTTGGCGACTACTTCAAACGCGAGTCGCTGAAGTGGGCGTGGGAGCTGCTGACCGAGGTGTACAAGCTGCCGCCCGAACGCCTGCTGGCCACAGTGTATGAAGAGGATGACGAGGCCTACGACATCTGGACCAAAGAGATTGGCCTGCCGCCCGAGCGCGTGATCCGCATTGGCGACAACAAGGGCGGGCGCTACAAGTCCGACAACTTCTGGATGATGGCCGACACCGGCCCGTGCGGCCCGTGCAGTGAAATTTTTTACGACCACGGCGACCACATCCCCGGCGGCCCGCCCGGCAGCCCCGATGAAGATGGCGACCGCTTCATCGAGATCTGGAACAACGTGTTCATGCAGTTCGACATGGCCGCCGACGGCAGCGTCACCAAGCTGCCCGCGCCTTGTGTGGACACCGGCATGGGCCTGGAGCGCCTGGCTGCCATCCTGCAGCACGTGCACAGCAACTATGAAATCGACATCTTTGCCGAGCTGATCAAGGCGGCATCACGCGAGACTGGCGAAAAAGACCTGGGCAACAAGAGCCTGTTCGTCATCGCCGACCACATTCGTGCCACCGCGTTTTTGGTGAGTGACGGCGTCAACCCGTCCAACGAAGGCCGCGGTTATGTACAGCGCCGCATCATCCGCCGCGCGATTCGCCACGGCTACAAGCTGGGCAAGAAAACGCCGTTCTTCCACAAACTGGTGGCTGATTTGGCTCGCTTGATGGGCGACGCCTATCCCAAGCTCAAGACTGATGAAGCGCGTATCACCGCTGTACTCAAAGCTGAGGAAGAGCGCTTCTTCGAGACGTTAGCCACTGGCATGAACATCTTGGAGCAGGAGATGGCCAACGTTTATGAATTATCTGGAAGTCGTTCCGATCCGATGGGGGATGTCCCGGTTGGTACTGGTTGGCTTCTGCCGGGCGAAGTCGCATTTAAATTGCATGACACCTATGGTTTTCCGCTGGATTTGACCCAAGACGTTTTGCGAGAAGCGAATCTGTCCGTCGACGAAGCCGGTTTCAAATCTGCGATGGACAGGCAAAAAGCCGCTGGCCGCGCCGCCGGCAAGTTCAAGATGGACCGTGCGTTGGAATACTCCGGTGAAGGCCACGCGTTCACCGGCTACGAGTTGCTCGAAGAGCCTGCCAAAGTCGTCGCGCTGTATGCCGAGGGTGCCGCAGTGCAATCACTGAACGCCGGACAAAGTGGCGTGGTCGTGCTCAGCACCACGCCCTTCTACGCAGAGAGTGGCGGCCAGGTCGGTGACCAGGGTCGGCTCACGGCAGCCGGTTCTACCTTCACGGTGGACGACACGCTCAAGATCAAGGCCGACGTGTTCGGCCACCACGGTACCCAGGAAGAGGGCACGCTGAAAGTCGGCGATACCGTGACCGCGCAGGTCAACACCGCGCTGCGCGCTGCGACCGTGCGCAACCACAGCGCCACCCATTTGATGCACAAGGCCTTGCGTGAAGTGCTGGGCGACCATGTGCAGCAAAAGGGCAGTCTGGTAAATGCCGAGCGCACGCGTTTTGACTTTGCGCACAACGCGCCTGTCACTGACACGCAGATCCGCGAAATCGAAGCCCGTGTGAATGCCGAAATTTTGTCCAACGTGGCGACCGATGCCAGCGTGATGGCCATGGAAGATGCGCAGAAATCCGGCGCGATGATGCTCTTCGGCGAAAAGTATGGCGAGACCGTGCGCGTACTGACGATTGGCTCCAGCAAGGAGCTCTGCGGCGGCGTTCACGTCAAGCGAACCGGTGATATCGGTCTGTTCAAGATCGTTGCTGAAAGCGGCGTGGCCGCGGGTGTGCGACGCGTGGAAGCGGTTACCGGTGAAAACGCGCTGTCTTACCTGCAATCCCTCGAGACTGCCGTCCAGTCGGCAGCAGGCTCGCTCAAGGCCAGCCCTTCCGAGCTGCAAGGCCGCATCGGCCAGGTGCTTGACCAGGTCAAGTCACTGGAAAAAGAAGTGGCTGCGCTCAAGGGCAAGCTGGCTTCTTCGCAGGGCGATGAACTGCTGTCCCAGGCAGTGGATGTCAAGGGCTTGAAGGTGCTGGCAGCCAGGCTGGAAGGCGCCGATGCCAAAACTCTGCGCGACACCATGGACAAACTCAAGGACAAACTCAAGACCGCCGTCATCGTGCTTGCCGCCGTCGATGGCGACAAGGTACAGATCGCCGCGGGTGTGACAGCCGACAGCGTGACCGTGGTCAAGGCCGGCGAGCTGGTGAACTTTGTGGCCCAGCAGGTGGGCGGCAAAGGCGGCGGCAAGGCCGACATGGCCATGGCGGGCGGGACCGACGCGTCCAGGTTGGGCGACGCACTGAAGTCGGTTCAGGGCTGGGTAGCCGAGCGGGCATGATACCGATCTGCTACTAAAACCATAGCTGGTGGCGCACGTGAGACAAGGGCTAAGGGCGCTTTTTGTTGCCAACTTGCTGCTGTTGGCCTTTTCGGCCGCGGCAGCGGCCACGCCGCAAGAGGTGCACTTTTACAGCCTCGATGGAACAGCACTCAAGGCCTGGGTGTTCCAGCCCGCCGGGCAAGCGCCCAGAGGCACGGTGATTGCGCTGCACGGCTGCGGTGGTCTCTACGCCACCATTGGCCGGAACAAGGGCCAGCTTAATGCCCGGCACCAGGCGATGGCGGACCTGCTGGTGGCGCAAGGTTATGCCGCAGTGTTTCCCGACAGTCTCACACCGCGTGGCGAGACCGAGCTGTGTACGCAGAAACTTGGCACCCGCAACATAGACCAGGCCGAGCGCCGTGCCGATACGTTGGGAGCCCTGGCCTGGGTGGCCGTGCAGCCGTGGGCAGAAGCTGAGCACATTGCCTTGCTGGGCTGGTCGCATGGCGGCAGCGCTGTGCTCTCCGCCACCGATGTGTCGCGTGCCGACGTACGCGGGCAGACCGTGCGCCCCGCGGTGGCCATCGCGTTTTACCCGGGTTGCAGCGCCGCGCAGAAGTCGGGCTACAAAAGAGGCGTGCCCCTGGTGCTGATGCTGGGCGAAAAAGACGACTGGACGCCACCGGCTCCGTGTATTGCACTGGGCAAGGCCGTTGGCGCCGAAGTGAACGTGTACCCGGACAGCTACCACGACTTTGACAACCCGGCCGGCCGTCTTCAGGTACGTATGGATGTACCCAATGGCGTTAACCCCGGCCAGGGCGTGCAAGTCGGCCCCAATCCGGCGGCACGCGAAGCTGCTTACGCGCGGCTGCGCGAGGTGCTACGCAAGGCTTTTCAGTAGCACTCAGGCCACTGCCTGCTCTTGCAGCTCTCGCAGTTGCTTCAGACTGGCGAGGGTACGCAGGCAGGCTTGTGCCACTTCCTTTCCCTTGACGGCCAGATGATCGGTAAAAAAGCGCCGGTGCTCTTCGTGCTCGTGGAAATGCTGTGGTGTCAGCACCGCCGAGAAAACGGGAACACCGGTGTCGAGCTGCACACGCATCAAGCCGCTGATCACGGCATCGGCGACAAACTCATGCCGGTAGATGCCGCCATCCACCACCAGGCCGCAGGCCACGATGGCGGCGTAACGGCCGGAGCGCGCGAGCTGTTGTGCATGCAAGGGGATTTCGAAGGCGCCTGGCACCTCGAACAGGTCAATGCTTTCACGCAAGACGCCGTGCCCGGCCATTTCTGCCAGAAAGGCGTCACGCCCCTGGTTGACGATGTCGGCGTGCCAGCTGGCCTGGATGAAGCAGAACCTGGCTGGTTGTTGTTGCGGCAGCAGGGCTGTCTGGGCTTGTCTGTGGCTCATGGGTTTCTCCTGAAAACGGTCATCGAAATTCAGGGCGCACGAGCCTGCGGCCCCTTGCAGACTGGCGTGCGAACACCAGCCTGTGAACGGGCCGAAAACATCGCGCTCTCTTTCATCCGGACTGTGACCGTCGGCTTTGGAGTTGAACCAAATCTGCTGACCCTGGCTTGCGTGAGCAAGCCAGGCGCTCGCGGGCTGATGCGTTTGCACGCAAACACCGCCGGTGGGGAATTTCGCCCCGCCCTGAGAACGCTGTGCCGGCGGGATGGCCGACACCCATGAAGTTTAAGCGCCGTTCCAAAGACGCTGCCGGACACAGGACATTCGGCCGAAGCACAACCTCTTCACCAGCAGGGGCCGCGATCCGGCTTAGCCGGGCGCAAGGCGCCGCCCCCTGCAAGGGGGGAGGAGGCGAAGCCTCCACGGGGGTGTGTGTTTATTCCACTTCCGCGATCAGGTCGATCTCGACGCAGGCACCCAAGGGAACCTGCGCCACGCCGAATGCGCTGCGCGCATGCTTGCCGGCGTCGCCGAAGACTTCAGCGAACAGTTCGCTGGCACCGTTGGTCACCAGGTGTTGTTCGGTGTAGTCGCCGGTGCAATTGACCAGGCTCATCAGCTTGACGATGCGGGTGATCTTGCCCAGGTCACCCACGGCGGCATGCAGCGTGCCCATCAGGTCAATGGCAATGGCGCGTGCGGCCGCCTTGCCTTCTTCTGTAGCCAAGTTGCGGCCCAGTTGCCCCACCCAGGGTTTGCCGTCTTTTTTGGCAATGTGGCCGCTCAGGAAAACCAGCTTTCCTGTCTGCACAAAGGGTACATAGGCCGCCACAGGCGCGGCGACCGGGGGCAGGGTGATGCCCAGGGCTTTGAGCTTGTCGTAGATCGGACCGGTCGGATTTGTCATGAGGTGCTCCTGAAGGCGGTTTTGCCTGAAGTTGATAGAGAAATATGCCCGGCGCCCTTATGGTTCGGGCGCAGTAAGCTATGAAAAATATAGCAAATGCGGGTTGCAGCCAGATGATTTTAGCGCGGCAAGCCCGGGCGGCTGTGCAAGGTTGGGCCCGGTGAGGCTCAATCCGGTTCTGGCAACTTTTCGATGGGCGTGACGGTCACGGCCACGTCCAGCACGTGGTTGGCGCCACCGCGTATCACGCCCCGCATGGGCGACACGTCGAGGAAGTCGCGCCCCGTGGCCAGCGTGACGTAGTCTTCGCCAGGCGAGCGGTTGTTGGTCGGGTCGAAGTCCAGCCAAAGACCGCTCCCTTGCCCGTCGGCCAGGGCGATGCCGCCGGGTTCACTTTCTACAGGGCAATACACCGAGGCCCAGGCATGGGAGGCGTCGCTGCCGATCAGGCGAGGCTGACCGGGTGCCGGGCTGGTCAGGAGGTAGCCGCTGACATAACGCGCCGGCACGCCCATGGAGCGGCAGCAGGCGATCATGATGTGGGCAAAGTCCTGGCATACCCCTTTGCCAAGCCGCAGCGCTTCGAGCGCGGGCGTGCCGACCTCGGTGCTTTCGCTCTCGTAGGTCATGGTGGTGTGGATGCGCTCCATCAGGTCTCGTGCGGCTTCCGGCAGCGGCCGCCCCGGGGTGAAGCTGGGCCGGGCAAATTCTGCAAAGGCCTCGTCTCGCGGCACGTAGGGTGAGGCAAATACAAATTCGCAGGCGCTGTCGTAAGCGCTGCCGGCGCGGTAGAGGAACTGTTCGCGCACCTGCTCCCAGGGCAGGCCGGCAGGAGATTTTTCTGGGGCGGCATTGAGCGCCAGCGTGGAAACAATGCTGCTGGCCACCACCGTCAGCTTGTCATGCGGCGTGTGCAGCGAGAAGTAGGTGCGCGTATTGCCGTACACGTCAGTCAGTTCATGCAGCTGGGCTGGCTGTGGGCTGATGGTCAACTGGTGGTGCAGCAACTCCTGGCCGGCGTGAACGGCCGGCCTGAGATGCAACACGTGGTGCGCACTTTCCACGGTAGGGCTGTACGCGTAACGCGTTTCATGAACCAGGTGAAGCAGCATCGTTGGAAAAATAAAGGTTGCGGGCCGAAACGCTGATGTTTCAGGCGCCCAGGCTGTGTTCGTCTGCGGCCACGTGGCTGAAATAGCGGCGGCTCAGCATGTCCGACAGTTCGAAGGCAGCGCTGCAGCATTGCTCCAGCTGCGAGAGCAGGCCATCGTATTGGCTGCTCTCGGGCGCTCCGGGGGCAGCGGTGCAAAGTTCATGGAGCTGCCAGTTTCCCGGGTCAGGCAGGGTGGCCGTCAGGTCAGGCACGGGTTGCGGCGCGCCCACGGTGTTTTCCGCCAGGCGCGCCAGGCGGCCACGCAGGGTTTGCGTGACCCAGCCGAGCGAGCGCGGGTTGTCCCTGTCGAGAACCAGCAGGTCCAGCAGGGCAGGCACGTCACGCTGCTGCTGGTACTGCGCATGGAAGGTGATGGTGCTGTCGAACAGCGCCAAAATGGCACCGAAGCCACCTTCGTCATAAACAGCGCCGGTTTCAAAACCAAGGATCAGCGAAGACGCCAGCGTGTTCAGGCGCTCGATGTGGCGGCCGGTGCTGAGAAGGCGCCAGCCGTCGTCGCGGCTCATGCGGTCGGTTTGTGCGCCCGTCATGGCCGCCAGGAAGCCGCTTGCCGATTCGAGTGCAGCAAGGGCTTCGACCGATGAGTACTCGAGTGCCTGCGAGGCAGGGTGATCGGGCCCGCTGAAGGCCTCGCAGCGCCGGAAAAAGTCGGTTTCCGCCCGCATGATCACATGCCATTGTTCCTGCGACAGCCGCTCCCGCACAGCCGAGGCTGCACCCTTGAGCGCGCGCAGGCTGTAGCCCACGCTGGCGGCGTTTTCGGTGTCGGCCAGGCTGGCAATCAGCGAGCGTTCGAACACCCGGCGGGATTGGGTTGCCGGTGGCACCGAGTCAATCACCAAGCCGTTCTTGACGGCCAGCTCCGACAGCCAGGCCATCAGGGGCTGCGATGACTGGTCTTCCCCGTTGAGGGACAGCAGCGTCAGCTGCGCCATGCGAATGGCGTTTTCGGTTCGCTCGGTATAACGGCCCAGCCAGAACAGGTTTTCGGCAGCGCGGCTGGTCACCGGGGGCTTATGCAGGTTATGCAAGCTACGCACCACGGCGCGCGGCGCAGCACCCATTTCCCCGCCAGAGGCAGAAAGAGGCGCTGGAGCAGAGCTTGACGCAAAGCTGGCGTTTCTGGGTTTGGAGCAGGGCACGTTGTCTTCCATGGCCCAGACATCGGCGCTGCTGCCGCCTTGTTGCATAGAGGCAATTTTGTCGTTGGCGCCGGCCAGCCGCGCCAGGCCGCCGGGCAGCACCTGCCACGAGCCCGTGCCGTCCGCCACGGCAAACACGCGCAGCATGGTCGAGCGCGGGGCAATGCGCTGCCCTTGCCACGTCGGTGTTTGCGACAGCGGCAGGTAGGCCTGCACGGTGTAGTCTTCGCTGCGACGAACCAGGCGACCGGCCCATTCGTCCAGCTCGCGGCGCGACAGCGTCTGCCCGATCACGGACTGGATGCCGGACCCCGGATAGGTGCCTTTGATGACGCATTCCTTCAGGCGCGGCAACACAGACTGCAACGCTGCCTGCTCGCCACACCACCAGGTGGCCAGCGAAGGCAGGGCCAGGGGCTGGTCCAACAGGTGGCGCGATAGCGCCGGCAGAAAGCCCAGCAGCGCGCTGGATTCAAGAAAGGCCGAGCCCGGGGCGTTGGCCACCAGGACATTGCCGGCACGTATGGCCTGAAGCAGACCCGGTATTCCCAGCGTGGAGTCAGAGCGCAATTCGAGCGGGTCCAGAAACTCGTCGTCCAGCCGTTTCAGCAGGCCATGCACCCGCTCAAGTCCCTGCAGGGTTTTGAGATAGAGCTTGTCATCACGCACCAGCAAGTCGCTGCCTTCAACCAGGGTCAGGCCAAGGTAACGCGCCAGGTAGGCGTGTTCGAAGTAGGTTTCGTTGTAGGGACCCGGCGTCAGCAGCACGATCCGGCTTTCCTCGCCCTGGTCAGTCGCCGGGCAGGATGCTTTCATGCCGTCGACCAGCGCCTTGTAGGACGCGGCGAGGCGTTGCACCTTCATTTCCCGGAAGGCCTCCGGGAACAAGCGTGAAATGGCCAGACGGTTTTCCAGCAGGTAACCCAGACCCGACGGCGCCTGGGTGCGTTGCGACACCACCCACCAGCGCCCGTCCGGGCCGCGCGCCAGGTCGAATGCGGCAATATGCAGAAAGGTTCCACCGGCCGGCCGCATGCCATGCATGGGCCGCAGGTAGCCCGGGTGCCCTTGTACCAGGGCGGCGGGCAGCAGGCCCAGCTCCAGCAGTTGCTGCGGGCCGTAAACGTCGGCCATGATGCGTTCGAGCAGCCTGGCGCGCTGGCGCACACCGACATCGATTTGCGCCCAGTCCTGCGCCGACAGAATCAGCGGAAACAGGTCAAGGGACCAGGGCCGCTGCGGGCCATTGGCGTCCGCGTAAACGTTGTAGGTCACACCGTTGTCGCGAATCTGCCGCTGCAGATTGGCGGTGCGGTGGTTCAGATCGTCAAATCCGCCGTCGCCCAGAAAGTTGAAGAAGCGGCTCCATTCGGCGGAGAGATTGGCAGGCAAAGTCCCGGCCAGACTCGTGTCCGGCGCCGTCGCAGGGGGTGAAGCGGCGCCTGCCAGCTGCAGCGGTGTCGGCACCTGAGCTTGACTTTGACTTTGAGCCATTCCGACGATGGCCTTGTCCAGCGTTCGCCCGTGCAGTTCGTCAAAATGACCGGCCTCGCCCGGCAGCGCCAGCGCGGCGGCCAGATCACCTGGTGCCTCCAGCGAGGCTGCTCCGAAAAGTGAGTCGTTGTATTCCACGGTGGCCCAAGTATGCCTTTATGCCTATCCAGCTGGCCGCCGCGCGCACCATTTGCCCGCTGTTCGGGGCATGACGGTACGGTTGGGCCGCGGCACTGTTGCGGCCAAAAGACAGCTGCGGGGTGACAGGCCTAACGCAGATCCAGCGTGAAAGGGAATTCCCGGCTGGGCTGTGCGGGCTGTACCCGAACTTTTCCGGGGGTGTGACCCATCTGGAAGAAGCGGTTAAGGCGCCGGCTTTCAGCTTCGTACGAGTTGACGGGCAGGGTGTCGTAACTCAGCCCGCCCGGGTGTGCCACGTGGTACTGGCAGCCGCCCAGCGAACGTTCCATCCAGGTGTCCACGATGTCGAAGGTCAGCGGCGCATGCACGCCGATCGACGGGTGCAGGGCCGAAGGCGGGTTCCAGGCCTTGTAACGTACCCCAGCCACGTATTCACCCACAGTGCCCGTGCTTTGCAGCGGCAGCGCGCGACCGTTGGCGGTGATCACGTAGCGGTTGTCGTTGAGGCCGGTCACATGCACTTCCACGCGTTCGAGCGAGGAGTCCACATAACGCACGGTGCCGCCGGATGAACCTTCTTCACCCATCACATGCCAAGGCTCCAGCGCGCTGCGCAGGGTCAGCTCGATGCTGTTGGCTTTCACCTGGCCAATCATCGGAAAGCGGAACTCGAAGTGAGGGTCGAACCAGGACATGTCAAAGGCGTAACCGGCCTCCTTGAGCTCGGTCAGCACATCGGCGAAATCCATACGGACAAAGCCGGGCAGCAGGAAGCGGTCATGCAGCTCGGTGCCCCAGCGCGTCATGCGTCCGTGATACGGCTTGTTCCAGAAACGCGCCACCAGCGCGCGCAGCAGCAACTGTTGCACGATGCTCATGCGTGCATGCGGTGGCATCTCAAAAGCGCGCAGCTCCAGCAGGCCGAGCCGGCCGGTGGCCGAGTCGGGCGAATACATCTTGTCAATGCAGAACTCGCTGCGGTGTGTGTTGCCTGTGACGTCCACCAGGATGTTGCGCAGCGTGCGGTCAACAATCCAGGGCGGCATGTCCTGGCCGTATTTTTCGCGGTTGGCGGCGATTTCGCGCAGCGCGATTTCCAGCTCATACAGCTGGTCGTTGCGCGCTTCGTCCACACGCGGCGCCTGGCTGGTCGGGCCAATGAACATGCCCGAGAACAAATAACTCAGCGACGGATGGTTGTGCCAGTAGGCAATCAGGCTGCCCAGCATTTCAGGCTTGCGCAAAAACGGGCTGTCCGGCGGCGTGGCGCCACCGAGCACAAAGTGATTGCCGCCGCCCGTGCCGGTGTGGCGGCCGTCGGTCATGAATTTCTCAGCAGACAGGCGGGTTTCGTGCGCGATCTTGTAGAGGAACTCGGTGTGTTCGACCAGTTCGCCCCAGTTGTAGGCGGGGTGAATGTTGACCTCGATCACGCCGGGGTCGGGCGTGACCTGCAGCATCTTCAGGCGCGGATCGCGCGGAGGCGGGTAGCCTTCGAGCACGATCTGCAGGCCCAGTGTTTGTGCCGAGGCCTCCACAGCTGCCAGCAGGTCAAGGTAATCTTCCAGGCGCTCGAGCGGCGGCATGAAGACATACAGTGCGCCGGTTTCTCCTTTGGCGCCTTTTTCCTTCGGGGCTGCTCTGGGTTTGTCCTGGGGGCCGTTGGCGCGTGAAGGGTCGCGCACTTCAACGCAAAGCGCGGTGCGCGTCAGCCAGGCTGCGGATTCGCCCTTTTTGGGGATGCGGACCGTTTCTTCCGGTTGCGAAGCTTTTGCGGGTGCTGCTTGTGCCCGGTCACCACGGCTTTGATCGAAACGCGTGTCAGTGCTGACCGTTGCCGGCTTGAACTGCAGCAGGCGGCTGGCCTCGTTGCGCGGCCCGCTGGCTGTCATGTAACGTGCCATGTGTTGTGCGAGCAAGCTGGCGCTGTCGTGCCCGGCGGCAGACGGCACAGTTGCAGTTGCCGGTATGGTTGCGCCAGTGGCTTTGTTGTAACGCGCAGCCAGGGCAGCGGTGGTGGGCAGCTCGTCCCGCGGTGCAAACGGGTCGGCCTCTGTCATGTAGGGGAAATCCGTTTTGGAAACCCATGGCACAGAGTCGAGTGGCAGGCGGTAACCCATGGGCGAGTCGCCCGGCATCAGGTACATGCGTTCGTCGCGGAAGAACCAGGGGCCGGTGGACCATTGCGGACCTTGGCCCTTTGCGCTTTCTTCGCGGACCTTCAGTGGCAGCACATAACCCACCACGGCATCGAGGCCCTGCGAGAACACGCGGCGCAGGCGGGCGCGTTCCATCTCGTCGTCGAGTTTTGTGTCAAACGGGTCCACGTTGACCGGCAGGCGGCGCTCGCGCCACAGGTAGTACCAGGTGTCTTCGTAGCCTGGTGTGATGTGTTTGGCAGACAAGCCCAGCTTGCCGGCCAGCGTGTCGGTGAAACGTTTGGCGTCTGCGCTGGTGTAGCTGCAGGGTTTGCGTTCGTCGGTGAAGAGCGCCGGGTTTTGCCAGACCGGCTGGCCGTCCTTGCGCCAGAAAATGCTCAATGCCCAGCGCGGCAACTGCTCGCCCGGGTACCACTTGCCCTGGCCGAAGTGCAGGAAGCCGCCTTGGCCGTACTCGGCGCGCAGCTTCTGCACCAGCTCGGTTGCGTAGCCACGTTTGGTCGGGCCCAGTGCATCGATATTCCATTCCGCCGCATCGCGGTCCTGCGTGGAAACGAAGGTCGGCTCGCCGCCCATGGTGAGCCGCACATCGCCGGCAATCAGGTCCTGGTCCACCTTGTGGCCCAGCTTGAGCACGTCCGCCCACAGCGCCTCGGTATATGGCTGGGTGACGCGCGGCGACTCGTAAATGCGCTGCACACCCATGTGGTGGGAGAACTCGACTTCGCTCTCATCAACACCGCCTTCAATCGGCGCGGCGCTTGACGGTTCCGGTGTGCAGGCCAGGGGAATGTGCCCTTCACCTGCCATCAGGCCGGAGGTCGGATCCAGGCCAACCCAGCCTGCGCCGGGTAAAAACACCTCGCACCAGGCATGCAGGTCGGTGAAGTCGGTTTCAGCGCCACTCGGGCCATCGAGCGACTTGACGTCGGCCTTGAGCTGAATGAGGTAACCCGAAACAAAACGCGCAGCCAGGCCGAGGTGGCGAAACAGCTGCACCATGAGCCAGCCGGTGTCGCGGCAGGAGCCGACGGCGAGCTTGAGGGTTTCCTCTGGTGTCTGCACACCCGGCTCCATGCGGATCGCGTACTTGATGTCGTGCTGCAGCCTCTGGTTCAGGCCGACCAGGAAGTCGATGGTTCGTTTGGGTGTGCGGTCAATGGCATCGAGGTAACTTTTGAGCAGTGGCGTGGTCGCCTCGGTGGCCAGGTAGGGCGCCAGTTCGCGCGCCTGGTCCTTGCTGTATTTGAAAGGGAATTCCTCGGCCTCGGGTTCCAGGAAAAAGTCGAAAGGGTTGAACACCGCCATTTCGACGACCAGATCCACCGTGACCTTGAACTCGCGCGTTGGTTCCGGGAACACCAGCCGTGCCTGGTAATTGGCAAATGGGTCTTGCTGCCAGTTGATGAAATGGCCCTTGGGCTCGACCGTGAGCGAATAGGACAGCACCTTGGTACGGCTGTGCGGGGCGGGCCGCAGGCGCACAACCTGTGGCCCGAGGTGGACCAGGCGGTCGTATTTGTAGTGGGTGATGTGACTCAGGGCAACATGGATGGACAAGGCAATCTCGCTTTTCGAATGGTTCAGCTAACTGGCACTATGCCGCAGAAACAGGGCGCTGGCCGCGTCTGGTGCCCGAATACCGGTTTTAATGCGATCAATGCTAGCAAGAGCTGCGCCAAACGCCGACACGCACTGTCAGCGCAGGGCTCGATTGGCTCGTTGAACAAAAGGCCGTGAGCATAGGCATAAAAAAAGGGAGTTTTCTTGGTTCGATCGATATCAGCCGCGGTGCCTGCTGGTGCCCGGCTGCTGAGCCTGGTATTGGGCGGCTTTGTTGGGGGTGTTGCCCTGCAGTTGCAGCAGCCGGCGCTGTGGAGTGTCTGGCTCTATGCCGGGGTGGGCATGGGCGTTGCGGTGGCGGCTGGTCTGGTTGCTGCCGTGACACGTCCGGCCACGGCGGTTTGGTCCGGGCGCAGTCTGGCTGCGCTGGTGTTGGCAGGGGTGGCCGGTTTTGCGTTCACTGGCCTGCGTGCTTCAGTTTTTCAGGGCGGCGCACTGCCTGCGGCGCTGGAGGGCCGGGATATCGAGGTGACCGGCCGGGTGTTGGCCATGCCGCAGCGTGGTGAAGACGGGCTGCGCTTTCGTTTTGCGGTTCAAAGTGCGCTGCTGGACGGTAATCCCGTGGCTGTGCCGCCGCAGCTTTACCTCGGTTGGTACGCAGGTTTCGGCGGCCGGGATGCCGCTGCGGCGGACGCCGATGCCCTGGACGCACCAGCGGCGCTTCTGGCCCTGCAGCGCCAGCCGCAAAACCTGCGTGCCGGCGAGTCCTGGCGCATGACTGTGCGATTGAAAGCACCTCACGGCAACAGCAACCCGCATGGCTTTGACTATGAACTCTGGCTTTGGGAGCAAGGCGTGCAGGCGACAGGCTACGTGCGTGCCGGACCGCGCGACCCCGTTCCTCTGCGGCTTGGCAGCAGTTGGCGCCACTTGGTAGAGCAGGGGCGTCAGCAGATGCGGGATGCGGTGTATGCCCGCGTAAGCGACCGCCAGATGGCTGGCGTGCTGGCTGCCTTGCTGGTGGGTGACCAGAACGCCATCGAGCGCGCGGATTGGGATGTGTTTCGCGCCACTGGGGTCGCGCACCTGATGTCGATTTCAGGCCTGCACATCACCATGTTTGCCTGGCTGGCAGCGCAGGGCATTGGCTGGCTGTGGCGGCGTTCGACGCGCTGGACACCCGCTTTCTGCCTGGCCGTGCCTGCGACCAGCGCCGCTGCCTGGGGCGGCTTGCTGCTGGCCGCTGGCTACGCGCTGTTTTCAGGATGGGGCGTGCCGGCGCAGCGAACCGTCTGGATGCTGACCGCCGTGGTGTTGCTCCGCCAGAGCGGCAAGCGCTGGCCTTGGCCCCAGGTGTGGCTGCTCGCCATGGCGGTGGTTGTGGTGCTAGACCCCTGGGCTTTGCTCCAGGCCGGTTTCTGGCTTTCGTTTGTGGCGGTGGGTGTTCTCTTTGCCGCGGGGCCGCCCCAAGACAAAAAAGCCAATGCTATCGATTCAGAAGCTACTGGCGCCCGTTTAATAAGGGCTACAGGCCAAAATGACCATGGTTTTCTTCAAATTTCGAGGTTTTGGCCTGTCTGGCTGGCTTCAGCGGCCAAATCTGTGGCCCAGGCCACCCGCGAACAATGGGTCGTGACCCTGGCACTGGCGCCACTGTCGCTGCTGCTGTTCAATCAGGTTTCACTGGTCGGCCTGTTGGCCAATGCGCTGGCGATTCCCTGGGTGACGCTGGTGGTGACGCCGTTGACCATGCTGGGGGCGCTTTGGCCACCGGTTTGGGACCTGGCGGCAGGTTCGGTCGGAGCCTTGATGGTGTTTTTGCAGTGGCTCGCGCGCTGGCCGCTGGCGAGTATCAGCGTGGCGGCAGCGCCGCTTTGGTGTGCAGTGGCTGGCGTGGCCGGTGGTTTGTTGCTCGCCATGCGCCTGCCCTGGCATTGGCGCGCGCTGGGCGTGCCGCTGATGTTGCCGGTGCTGCTCTGGCAGCCCTTGCGTCCGCCGGTGGGCGAGTTTGAACTGATCGCCGCTGATGTGGGGCAGGGCAATGCGCTGATTGTTCGTACCGCCGCGCACACGCTGGTATACGACACCGGCCCCCGTTTTTCGCGCGAAAGCGATGCCGGGCACCGTGTGCTGGTGCCCTTGTTGCGCGCCTTGGGGGAGCGTGTGGACACCGTGATGCTGAGCCATCGCGACAGCGACCACACCGGTGGCGCGCCGGCCGTGCTGGCCATGCAGCCGCAGGCGGTTTTGCTGAGTTCCATCGAGGATGGCCATGAACTGCAGGCCCTGCGACCCTCCACGCGCTGTGTCGCCAGCCAGCGCTGGACGTGGGATGGCGTCGACTTCGAGGTGCTGCATCCCGCCCCGGCAGACTACGACATGGCGATCAAGTCCAATGGAATGAGTTGCGTATTGCGAATTTCCAACGGCCGGCGCAGTGCCTTGCTGGCCGGTGACATCGAGCTGGCTCAGGAGCGGCAGCTGGTGGCGGGCGGTCTGAATCTTCAGGCTGATGTGCTTCTGGTGCCTCACCACGGCAGCAAAACGTCCTCAAGCGAGGCGTTTCTCGATGCCGTGCGGCCCTCTTTGGCGCTTGCGCAGGCGGGCTATCGCAACCGCTTTGGCCACCCTGCGCCGCCCGTGCTCGAACGGTACCGCGAGCGCGGCATCGAGGTGAAGTCATCGCCCGTGTGCGGCGCAGCGCTTTGGGCCAGTGAGCGGCCGGCCGACATGGCTTGCCAGAGACAATTGGCACGGCGTTATTGGCAGCATCGCCCGCCAGCGCTGCCTTGATTTCGAGAAATAAATTGTTGCCTTGCGAACTGCTGGCGCATTACTTGCTAAGCTAGTGCCATAACAATCCATTCGTAAACCTTGCTGGAGACCAAGCTGATGAGCCGCCCCATGTTTGATGAAATGAATGCAACGGCGTCCAGTGTTCGCGGGCACTACCAGGCCTACCAGCGCTGGCTGGCCAGGCAGCCTGACTCGGTGATGCAGGCCAGGCGCGCTGAAGCCGAGATGATTTTTCGCCGTGTCGGCATTACTTTTGCGGTCTATGGCGACAAGGACGACGGCAACTCCGAAACCGGCGGCACCGAAAGGCTGATCCCCTTCGACCTGATCCCCCGCATCATTCCTGCCAACGAGTGGGAAAGCATGGAACGTGGCCTGGTACAGCGCGTGACTGCGCTGAACCGCTTCATCCACGATGTCTATCACGAGCAGGAGATCATCAAGGCCGGCGTGATCCCGTCCGAGCAGATTTTCCAGAACGCGCAATTTCGTCCCGAGATGATGGGCGTGGATGTGCCGGGCAATATCTACTCGCATATCAGCGGCATTGACATCGTGCGTGCGCCCAATGCGAAGGGCGAGGGCGAGTACTACGTGCTTGAAGATAACTTGCGGGTTCCCAGCGGCGTGAGCTACATGCTGGAAGACCGCAAGATGATGATGCGGCTGTTCCCTGACCTGTTCAGCGAGAATCGCGTGGCACCCGTTGCACATTACCCCGACCTGCTGCTGGAAACCTTGCGTGACAACTCACCGGCCCACCGTGCGGAGCCCACCGTGGTGGTGCTCACGCCGGGTATGTACAACTCGGCCTATTTCGAACACGCGTTTCTCGCGCAGCAAATGGGTGTGGAGTTGGTCGAAGGGCAAGACCTTTTCGTCAAGGACAACTTCGTCTACATGCGTACCACGCGCGGCCCGAAACGGGTCGATGTGATTTACCGCCGCGTGGACGATGACTTTCTGGATCCGCTGGCCTTCCGGCCCACGTCAACGCTGGGCTGCGCGGGCCTGCTCAATGTGTACCGCAGCGGCAACGTGGCCTTGTGCAATGCCATCGGCACCGGCGTCGCCGACGACAAGTCGATTTACCCCTACGTTCCCAAGATGATCGAGTTCTACCTCGGTGAAAAACCCATTTTGAACAATGTGCCGACCTACATGTGCCGCAACCCGGACGACCTGAAATACACGCTGGCCAACATGAAAGACCTGGTCGTCAAGGAAGTGCACGGCGCCGGCGGCTACGGCATGCTGGTGGGCCCGGCGGCCACCCAGGCCGAGATCGAGGACTTCCGCAAGGCCGTGCTGGCCAACCCGGCCGGCTATATCGCCCAGCCAACGCTGAGCCTGTCCACCTGCCCGACCTATGTGGAAAGCGGCATCGCGCCGCGCCATATCGATCTGCGCCCCTTTGTGCTGAGTGGCAAGACGGTGCAGATGGTGCCTGGCGGCCTGACGCGTGTGGCGCTGAAAGACGGCTCACTGGTTGTCAACTCCTCGCAGGGCGGGGGTACCAAAGATACCTGGGTGCTGGAAGATGCCCCGGTGCAATCCCAGTCGCAGTCCCAGTCCCAGTCCCAGTCCCAGTCCGGACAGTCCCAGACACAGTCGCTCGCATCGAACTAAGCAGGAAGGGGAATCACCATGCTTTCAAGAACCGCTGATCACCTTTTCTGGATGTCTCGCTACATGGAGCGCGCTGGCGATATGCCGCAGGCATTCGCGGGGATGACTCATCAATTGCGCGAAGCGCTTGTGACGTCATCACCAAAATACGCAAAGCGCGCCAGCGCTTTCGGTGTTTGAGGCAAGGAGCTAAACCATGTTATCCCGCACTGCCGATCATCTATTCTGGATGTCCCGCTACACAGAGCGCGCCGAAAACACCGCACGCATGCTGGACGTGAACTACCAGACTTCACTGCTGCCTCAATCAACGGCTGTCGCCCAAGTGGGCTGGAAGGGCCTGTTGAGCATCAGTGAGCTTTCTCAGGCCTATGAAAGCAAATACGGCGGCGTGAACGCGCGCGACGTGATGGACTTCATGGTGCGCGACGAGAAAAATTCGTCGAGCATTATTTCCTGCCTGAAGAATGCCCGGGAAAATGCCCGTGCGGTGCGTGGTACCCTGACCACCGAAGTGTGGGAAACGCAGAACCAGACCTACCTCGAAATTTTCCGCATGTTGCGCAACGGCGAGTTCGAGCGCGATCCGAGCCAGTTTTTCGAGTGGGTCAAGTTCCGCTCGCACCTGTCGCGCGGCGTGACGGTTGGCACCATGTTGCAGGATGAGGCGCTGTATTTCATGCGGCTGGGCACCTTCCTTGAGCGCGCCGACAACACCGCGCGCCTGGTCGACGTGAAGTTCCACGCTGTGCAGAGCGATTTCTATGGCGCCGCCGACGAGAAGGACCAAGAGTACGACTTCTACCATTGGAGCGCGATCTTGCGCAGCGTTAGCGCCTTCGAGATCTATCGCCGGGTCTATCGCAACGTGATCAAGCCCGAGCGCGTGGCCGAGTTGCTGATCCTGCGCGCCGACATGCCGCGCTCGCTGGCTGCGAGCCTGCAGGAGGTGGTGAGCAACCTGCAAAGGGTGACGGACGACCAGAACTGTGAAACCGTACGCCGCGCGGGCAAGCTCAACGCCGACCTGCAGTACGCACGCATCGACGAAATCCTGGCCACCGGCCTGCATGCCTACCTGACGCAGTTCCTCGACCGCGTGAACGAACTCGGCGCCCACATCAGCCGCGATTTTCTGGTTCCGGCGACCGCGTGAACCACCACCAGGCGGACTCTTCAAACCAGCCAGGGCCGCGGATCTGGCTTTGCCAGTCCACAGGCGCAGCGACCCCCCCGGGGGGCAGCGTAGTACGCGAAGCGACAAGCGTGGGGGCTCTATGAAACTCCACGTCCGGCATACGACCAGATATCGTTATACCGAGCCGTTGCGCTACGCCCTTCAAACCCTGTGGCTGACACCGAAGTCCGGCCCGGCGCAAAACGTTCTTTTCTGGACGCTGGGTGCGCCGGGAGTGCTGCATGAACAGCACGACGGCAGCGGCAACAGCATCCACTCCTACACCTTTGTTGCAGATGCTGCGGCTCATGTGACGGGCAGCCTGGTCAACGCCGCGGGGCAGGTGGACACGCTGGGGGTGGCGGAGTTCACCGACGAAGCAGCGATGCCGCACCCCGCCTTTTTTCTCAGACCGACGGCATTGGCTGCACCGCATGCTTCCCTGGCCGAATTCGGCCGCCGCTTCGTACAACCGTCCGCTATCGCCGGTGTCACGGATTTAGGCATGCTTTTGGCTTTGAGCCAAGGTGTGGCGGGCACTGTCAGCTATCAAAAAAATAGCACAAGCGTGACCACCACAGCGCTGCAGGCGTATGAAGCTGGCGCTGGCGTCTGTCAGGACCAGGCTCACGTGATGGTGGCCATCTGCCGCAGTCTGGGTATTCCCGCGCGTTATGTCAGCGGTTATTTCTACGCGGCGAACGAGCCCGACCTGGCCAGCCATGCCTGGGCCGACGTTTGCCTCGACGTGGCGGCACGGCGCTGGGTCAGCATCGACGTCACCCACAGCTGCCTGATTGACCAGCGCCACGTGCGCTTGGCCGTGGGCACCGACTACAACGCCTGCCCGCCGATCAAGGGCATACGGCACGGCGGGGGTGAAGAAGACATGGCGGTACAGATCACGATTGAGCCGGTGCAGTAAGCCCTGCGCCCGGGGGCGCCGCGGATTGATGTCGTGACCCGCGAGGACCTCAGCGCTTGAGCGCCTCCATCGACACCAGGAGCGTGATCTGATCGCTGATCAGCGGCGCGAACCTGCCCAGATTGAACTCGCTGCGCCTGAGTTTGCCGGTGGCGTTGAGCCCGCAGGCTGATTTTCGAAGCATCGGGTGCATTGCACATTTGAACTGGGTCACCGTCAGGGTCAGCGGGTGAGTGATGCCTTTGATGGTCAGCTCACCTTCGACGGAAACGACATCGTCGAGCTTGCCGAAATTGAGCTTGGTTGACTTGAAGGTGACGACGGGAAATTTTTCGACGTCAAAGAAGGTGTCACTCAGCAATATTTGATTGAACATGGACGAGCCGGTGCTGATGGAGCGCACGTCGATACTGACCTCCACGCTGCCCACCTGGTTTTCAAGGTCCAGGGTGACGGTGGCGTCGACCTTGTCGAAGCGTTCACGCTGTGTGCTGAAGCCGAGGTGGTTGAACTCGAAGAAGGCGAAGGTGTGGTCCGGGTCGCGGTCATAAACATCGACCGCCAGGGCCGACACTAGCGGCAGGCTGCACACCAGGGCTGCAAGGAGTTTTTTCATGGTTGCCTTTCAATCAATGCGCGTCAAGGCCTGAGTACCAGGTGAAACTGCACTGTCACTTCGTTGGCCACTATCTTGACATCCCCCCAAGCCCCACCTCCGACACCGAAATCGAGGCGCTTGATAACAAATGAGCCCTCCATCACGGCCTGGCTGGCACTGCGTTTGAGCACGGCGTTAAGCACGACAGGCTGGGTAACGCCTTTGAGATTGAGCGCGCCGCTGATCTGAAAGCGTTCTCCCCCCTGGGAGAGAATCTGGCGCATCTCGAAGCGCGCATCAGGATGTCGCTTGACGTCAAACCAGTGCGCACCCACCACTTCTTCGTCGACCTCGCGCACACCGGTGTCGATGCTGGACAAGTCGATACGCAGTTGTCCCCGGGCTGCCGAAGGTGCTTCGGGGTCAAACGCCAAGCTCGCATCGAACTTCCGGAACGCGCCCTCCACCGGGACGCCCATCTGGCGGGAGGTAAAGCGGATCTGGCTGGCGGAGATATCCACCCGCTTGTATTCAGCGGCCTGAGTACAGATGGACACGAGCAGCAGCGAGAGGGCAAGGGCAAAGTTTTTCATTGGCGAGGTCTGTTGAACGAAAACATCCGGCCCAGCACGCCGTCCCGGTCGATGAAATGATGCTTGAGCGCCGCCGCCACATGTAGGGCGACGAGGGCGAGCAGCGCATAGGTGAGGGTGCGGTGCAGTGCTCCCAGAAATAACCCCAGGGCCTCGTCGCGTGTTACAGCATTGGGCAGGGGCCACAGGCCCAGGTAAACGGTGGTGACCCCTTTGGCGGAACTCATCAACCATCCGGAAAGGGGCACGCAGATCATCAGCAGGTAAAGCAGCAGATGACTGGCATGCGCTGCGCTCACTTCCCAACCCGGCATGCCTGCCGGCAAGGGCGGCGGCGGATGCAGGCGGCGCCAGACAACGCGCAAAAGCAGCAGCGCTGCGACGCTGACGCCTGTCCACTTGTGGTACGAATAAAGCTGCAGCTTGAGTGGGCTGAGCGGCAGCTCCACCATGGACAAGCCGATGGAAAATCCTCCGGCAATCAGCAGGGCCATGAGGCCATGGAGGATGATCGCAGTGCGGGTGTAAGTGGCAGGCTGCAAGCGGCTTTCTGTTGGCAAGGGTGAGTTTGACCGGCCATTGTGACGTTATAGCCATGTCAGGGCAAGCGCCGCCGCCTTTGTCATGCTCTTTGGCTGCGAGAGGGTTTGCCGGGCCCTGCGCCGGGTATCGATAGCTGCCAACACCTCACTAGGGTTTTGTTCCTGCTGCCGTGTACGCCTCGGCAACCGACTGCCCCAATTCGATGACGGCCATCGCGTAATAACTGCTCCAGTTGTAGCGTGTGATCACGTAAAAGTTTTCGGTGCCGGCAACATAGACAGGCGCGCTACCGCCGTTGTTCGGGTCGCCGTTGAGCAGTTCGATCAGCGCCAGTTGCCCTGTGTGATTGAGCGCATTCCCCTCGAGCACCGCACCCTTGGCAGTGAAGCTGGTCACGCTGAAGGTTGGCAGGATGTCGGGCGCCATCAGGGCATCTTTGTCCAGGGTGGCTGCTTCAAAACGAACCGGGTAATGCGTGGGCATGCCGGGTTGCCAGTTGAATGCCTTGAAGTAGCTGGCCACAGAGCCGATAACGTCGGCGGGGCTGTCCCAGAGGTCCACCTTGCCGTCACCGTCAAAGTCCACCGCGTATTTGACCCAGCTCGACGGCATGAACTGGGGCATGCCCATGGCGCCGGCGTAGCTGCCGCGCGGAATCAGCGGGTCGTTGCCCAAGCGGCTTTGGTGGCTCAGGAACTGTTCCAGCTCTCCTTTGAAAAACTCACTTCGCTCGGCCGCTCGCGGATGGCTGGAGGGAAAGTCAAAAGCTAGCGTGGTCAGCGCGTCCAATACCCGAAACTTGCCGGTGTCCCGTCCGTAGATGGTTTCCACACCAATGATGCCAACGATGATCTCGGCGGGTACGCCGTATTCGGCTTCGGCGCGGGCGAGCGTGGCCTGGTTCTCCTGCCAGAAGCGCACACCGGCCGCGATGCGGACCGGGTCGATGAAACGGCTGCGGTAGACGCGCCAGTTCTTGGTGAAGCTTTTGGCGGGGGGCTGCATCAGCCGGACTATGGTCGGGCTGAAGCGGGCCTGACCGATGGCTGCACGCACCCACTGCACATCCAGATCGCGCCGGCTGGCCATGTCTTCGGCAAAACGCATCGCCTCGGGGCGGTTGGCGTAAGCGCTGCCCTGGTCGGCGATCCGCTGGAGCTTGATTTTCCGGGATTTGGGATCTTTTGGGCTGCTGGCCCCTGCTGTACCTGCACCGATAGCTATCAAAAGAAGAGCAAGCAGAAGTCGTGGCGGAGCGGCTTTGAAAAACGGAAAAGCAATCATGCGAAAGGGCGTGTCCAGGCAGCGGAAAGAATGCGAAAAGACCGACAGTATGGCTCCTGGCGGATACCCTACTGAGAGGAGCGGGAAAGTCAGCCCGGCCAGCTCAGCTGGGTGTATTGCTTTTTGAGCAGCGCCAGGCGAGGGACCGTGCCGCCAGAGGATGTGCCGGCATAACGCTGCGCTTCAAGTTGCAGCAGCCAGTCGTGCAGAGCATGGCCTTCGTCGCCATAACGCTCCATCACCTGCAGGGCCAACTGGCGCGGCGAGGTGCCGGCGTGGCTGGTCATGCCGGCTTTGGCCAGCTTTTTGCGGGCCCGGCCCAGCAGGCGCAGCCAGGGGTCGTGCTGGGTGCGGTCCCACAGGGTCCAGGCAGCGCCGGCAAGGCTGACCAGCACGACGATGCAGATCAGGACATAGGCAAGGTCTTCCCAGCTCGGCGACTCAAAGCCAATGTCCCTGAGCAGCTCCAGCTGCTTGCCCTGGGTGTAATTGAGGATCCATTGGTTCCAGCGGTTGTTGATCGCCTCCCAGGTGGCGCGCAATTGTGCCGCCAGGGTGGGGCTGAAGTTGCCCAATGCCTGCCCGACCAGCCCCTGTGGTGCCTCCAGCCTCAGGAAGGCGCCGATGCGCCCGGGGGATACGGCCGAGGTCGGGTCCACGCGCACCCAGCCCTGGTCCTGGTGCCAGACCTCGGCCCAGGCGTGCGCATCGCTCTGGCGCACCACCCAGAAGCCGTCGACGGAATTGAGCTCCCCGCCCTGGTAGCCGGTGACGATGCGGGCCGGCACGTCCATGGCGCGCATCAGCACCACGAAAGCCGAGGCGATGTGTTCGCAGAAACCTTCCTTGCGGTCGAACCAGAATTCGTCGGCTGTATTGACGCCGTACACGCCCGGTTCCAGCGTGTAGGTGTAGCCGCCGGTGCGCAGCCTGTCCATGACGGCCTGCACCAGTGCCTGAGTGCCGGCCCGTGCATAACGCGGGTCGTTGCGCAGCTCGGCAGCCAGCGCCAGCGTGCGCGGGTTGAAGCCGGAGGGCAGTTCGACAAACTCCTGCAGGCCGGCTTCCCGCTTGTCCGGTCCGTGCCGGAACACCGGATGGCTCTGCACCTTGTAGCGCGCCAGATCGGTGATGGGGCGGTCGGTCAGCCATTGCAGGTCGTTGCTCATGCGCGTCCGGTAGCCGCGCAGCTCGGGGCTTTGACTGGCGGCTTCCATCACAAACAGCCAGGGGCGGCTGGTGGGCTCAAGCGTTACCTCGTAACGGATGGCCTCTCCCTGGACGGCCAGGTTGTCGGGCAGCTTGTAGCGCGATGGAAAAGTCGAACGGTAGGAAGGAAGCCATTCGCGGCCGTCGAAGCCGGAGAGCACCGGGCCGCGAAAGTAAAGATCGCTCTGCGGCGGTGGCTTGCCTTCGAACGCAATCCGCATGGCCACGCTGCTGTCGAGCGCCAGCTTGGCAATGGTGCCCACCTGCATGGTCGCGCTCAGGCCGCTGCGGCCCGTCATGGCATCGGACGGGACACCCCAAAGCGGCGCCAGGCGCGGGAACAGCACAAACAGCAACACCATCACCGGTGCACCCAGCAGCGCCATCCAGCTCGCGGTCTTGGCGGCTTGCAGCAGCGGCGGCTTGCCTACCGGCATGTGTGCATTGACCAGGGCCGTCAGCAAGCCCAGCAGACCCAGCAGCATGCTGAAAGCCGTTAGCAGCGACTGGGAGTAGAAAAAGTTGGTGAGCATCGTGAAGAAGCTCAGGAAAAACACGACAAAGGCGTCGCGTTTGGCGCGCAGCTCCAGCGTCTTGAGCGCCAGCAAAATCACGATCAGCGTGACGCCGGCATCGCGCCCGAGCAGCGTGCGGTGTGTCATCGCCGTGGCAGCGACGGAAATGACCAGCAGGCCCAGCAGCCACCAACGGCCCGGCAAGGCCCTGGCACTGAAAGCCAGCCGGCCGCGCCAGAGCAGCATGGCGGCAGCCAGCGCGCTGCACCACCAGGGCAACTCGCTGACCTGCGGCAGCAGCACCCAGGCTATGACCACCAGGAGGAACAGGGTGTCGCGGGCTTCGCGAGGGAGGGTTGTGAGGCGGGCTAACATTTGCCGCCTGTTGGGGAACGGGTTGATGCTGCTGCATGGACCGAAGGCTGGCGGTCCGCCAGCAAGCCGGGGGTTGCCCGGCGGCAACTCACTTTCTTTTTGCGTCGCCAAAAAGAAAGTAAGCAAAGAAAAAGGCGACCCTGCTGTCTGCGACCCCCTTCGCTTGCGCTACGGGGGCAACCTGCGGTGCTCGGTCCAGCCGGGGTCGAGCTCGAACTCGCCTTCGGCTCAGACAATCGCTCGCCCTGATCCGTCTGGCCCTGCGCTCCTCGGCGCATACAGAAGGGTGGGGGAATCGGAGTCGGGAGCGGGTTCGGATACGCCATCGGGCTCCGGCGAGGACGCGCTTTGCGCGTCCTCGTCTCCCCGAATCCGCATTCGCTCCCCCACCCGTCGGGCTGGGC
>NZ_MUNO01000041.1 GCF_002001015.1 Polaromonas sp. A23
GCCACCACCGCCGCCGAAGCCGCCGCCAGTGCGTGGAGGACGTGCCTCCATCGGACGGGCTTCGTTCACGACAACGCTACGGCCGCCCAGAGGCTGGCCGTTCATGCCGGCGATAGCTGCTTGAGCTTCGGCATCGCTACCCATTTCCACAAAGCCAAAGCCTTTGGAGCGACCGGTGTCGCGTTCCATCATGACTTTAGCGCTGGTGACAGCGCCAAATTGGCCGAAAGATTGTTGCAAGTCTTCGTCGCGCACTGAGTAAGGCAGATTGCCGACGTATAGTTTGTTGCCCATGAAGGGACTCCTCTAAAACACAATAACAAAAGCGATGGGGTCCCGAAAGCACAACAAATCTAAACGTACCGCTGTAGCGCGCGAAACTGACCGATCACCTAACCTGTGTGGATTTTGTACCCACACCCCGCATATTATGCGTCAGTTATATAGAAGACAAGCGGTTGCCGCCCTGCCCGGCTTGCGCAAACCCGCGTCAACACTGAAGATTTGACCTGTTTTGCCCTTGAGCGCGTTGCCTGGCGCTAAAAGCGGCTTTTTGGGCAAGATATGAATTCTCGGCGGAAACCACCAACTTCTTGAGCACAAAAGGCAAATCAATAAGTTTGTACACACTTACAAATTAATGACGCAAGAGCACTGGTTGATTTGAAGAATGACGGGAATCGCGAACAGTTTTTTACGTTTTTGTTGATCCGGCCGCGTTGTTTTTGCCAAAAGTTACGCCGCAGATGCAACCTGGACGGGCCCGTCGTCGTTGGGCAAGGCCCATTCCAGCCCTCATTCCAGCTGCTTGGCCGGTGCGCCGGGCGCATCTTCCTCGTCGCCGGTGTAATTGCGCCACCGGTCCATGGCCAGCCGCATGGTGCGTAGCTGATTTTCAAACTGCGGACAGGCCTTGCACATCAGCAAATGCAGACGCAGCGCGACAGTATCGGCCAGACTGAGCGCCCGGTCTTCGCGTGCAACCAGCAATGCAGCTGCCTCTTTGCAGGTTCGATGGAGGGGAAGGTCTTTCATCATTTCGTGCGCTTCATTCAGCCGGGGTGCTGGCCAAACCAGTGAATGCTGAGGCATTCACGCAAACGCAAGCGGGCTCGGTGCAGCTGGACATAAAGATTGGTCGGCGTGAGCGAGAGTTCCTTACAGACTTCTTCACAAGACAACTCCAGCCATTCACGCATCAGGAACAATCGCCCCAACGCGGGCGGCAACCGCTCGACACATGCATCGAGCACCTGAAAGAACTGGCTTTGCTGCAAGGTCTGTTGCGGGTCACCCCAATTCCCGGGTGGATTGGCAAAGTGGCCGTCGGCTTTGAAGGCCAGCTTGTCCAACTCATCGGCTTCTTCATCGGCACCGTGATCCGGGGCGGCCATTTCGCGCGCATTACTGCGGATCTGGTCAATGACCTTGTGTTTGAGGATGCCGACCAGCCAGGTCTTGAGCTGAGACCGGTTTCCGAAGGACTGGGGTTTCGACAAAGCGGCCAGCATGGTTTCCGACACAGCGTCTTCCGCCCACGCGTCGCTGCGCAGCTGCAACCTCGCAAAACGCATGAGGTAGACGCGGTGCTCAACCAGTTGCTCTTCGAAGGTGGCCATGGATGGCAAGTCTAGCCGCACCGCAGCGCGGCATGGAAAAAAACGGATAGCAGCGTAAGGATCCCGGCTCCACGGCGACTAATCCGTTTGCACTGTCGCTGCAGGCTATCAAAGGACACCATCATGGGCTTCACCCACCAACTATCAGTCTCCGCTGCCTCGCATCGCGTTTACCGTTCTGTCCGGGCGTTACTTTGCCTGGCAGTGCCCGCCCTAGCCGCGCTGGGGATGGCCGCACCCACGCTGGCACAAACACCGCCGTCCTCCCCCAAGGCCGAAAATGTTGCTGCCGCGCCGGCTACCACCGCCGCACCGCATATCGAAGGCAAGACGATTGCGGGCCTTCCGTTCAAGCTGTCCTCCCTCAAGGGCAAGGTGGTGCTGGTGCTGTACTGGTCCACCAACTGCGCGGTGTGCCGCGACAAGATGCCGGAACTGCGGACCAACTACGAAGGCTGGGCAGGCAAGCCGTTCGAGCTGGTGGCCGTCAGCACCGACAAGCGCATGCAGGAAGTGGTGGAATACGAACGCATCATCGCTCGCACCGTGCCCATGAAGCAACGCTTTGTGCAACTCTGGACGGGTGACGACAGTTACCGCGACAACCTGGGTCAGCATGCCCAGCTACCCGCGGGCTACTTGATTGACAAGTCTGGCAAAGTGGTTGAACGTTACGTGGGCCGCATCCCTGCAGAGGCTTGGGACCGCATTGCAGATCTGCTTTGAATAACAGCCGGGCGCAATTTTTTTTTGGCGGATCGAAAATTCCCTGTAAGAAAACGCCAGCGTGCCGGACTAAGCTTTAACCAGTCAGGAATTTCACTGCACTGGTTAATTTCTAACTTTAATTTGTGCAAACTCACTGGAGATTTCAAATGAACCAACGCGCCCTTATCGCTGCAGCAGCAGCTTCCCTGCTGTCCACCATGCTGGTTGCAACGCCTGCTGCTGCCCAGGACAAAGAAAAATGCTACGGCATCGCCAAGGCCGGCCAGAACGATTGCGCCAACCTCAGCGGCTCCCACTCCTGCGCAGGCCAGTCCAAGGTCAGCGACGATGCGAACGAGTGGAAATATGTGGCCAAAGGCACTTGCACCGGCATGAAGGGCATGACGGCCGACCAGGCCAAGATGAAGGCCAAGCCAATGATGGACAAAAAGAGCTGATCGCTTTTTGCCTCAACTGACGTCATCTGAGCGGAGCGGCAAACTCTTGGCACCCGAGCGCTTTGCCCAGATGGCGCATCCTGCAGGAATGTCCACCGGCATAGGCTGGCGGCATCCGCATTACGCGCAGGTGCTCGAAAGCAAGCCTGCGCTAGACTTTCTTGAAGTCCACTCCGAGAATTTTTTTGGTCAGGGCGGCGCCGCCCTCGCCGTGTTGCAGCAGGCGCGGCAGACCTACCCGATCAGCTTGCATGGTGTGGGTCTGGCACTGGGGTCTGTTGCCGGTGTGGACCCGTGGCATCTGGACCAGCTGTCGCAACTGGTAGAGCGAATCGATCCGGTCCGGGTCTCAGACCATGCATCGTTTGCGCGCGGACAAGTGAACGGTTTGAACCTTCACGCAGCGGACTTGCTGCCCATCGCCTTTCACCGGCGCTCATTGGATGTCCTGTGTGCCAATGTGCAGCAGGTCCAAGACCGGCTCAAGCGCGTTTTGCTGGTTGAAAACCTCTCTGCCTACGTCAGCTTCAACAGCTCCGACATGGACGAAGCTACCTTTCTGGGCGAGCTGGCCAGTCGCACCGGTTGTGGCCTGCTGGTCGATGTAAACAATATTTACGTCAATGCGCTCAATGCGCGTCTTGCAGGCAGCACCGCTGATCCGGTGCGCGCCTGCATGGACTGGCTGGACCAACTGCCGTCCCGCGCCGTGGCCGAAGTGCATGTCGCCGGCCACAAAGACTGCGGCGACATCGTGATCGACGACCACGGCAGCCTGGTGTGCGACCCGGTGTGGGAGATCTACCGCCACGCACTGGCCCGCTTTGGCGGCTCGCCGGAGGGTCTGGCGAGCCTGGTGGAGTGGGATACAGACATCCCGCCGCTGCAGGTGTTGCTGGATGAAGCCGCACGCGCACGCGTTTTTCAGACGCATGCCCAAGAGGTGCCCGCGTGAAGTGCGACGATTTCCCGGAGCAACAGGCTTTGCTGCAGGCCGTGCTTGGTGCGGGCGATGTGAGTGCACTGTTGCGGTGGCTGCCACAAGGCCAGTCGGCCCGACGATTGAGCGAACGCGGCCTGCTGGCCTATCGCGCCAATGGTCAGGCGCTGGCGGAACGCGCCCTCGCGGCGGCCTACCCGGTGCTGTTTCAGCTCATGGGAGAAGAAAATTTTGCAATGCTTGCGCGCCATTTCTGGTCCGTGCATCCGCCTTTACGCGGTGACATGGCTTGTTGGGGCGAGGATCTGGCAGGCTTCATCGACGCCGCACCTCAGCTGGCTGCCGAACCCTACTTGGGCGATGTTGCACGGCTCGAGTGGTTGATGCACGAGGCCAGCAGTGCAGCAGATGTAGAGGCCGACCCGGCCTCGTTTGCCTTGCTGGCATCAGGTGACGCGGAGCCGGTCACTCTCAGCCTGGGAGCCGGCGTGGCGACGCTAGCAAGTTCTTATCCAGTGGCCAGCATTGTCAACGCGCACCTGTTGGGTGACCCCTCCCTGCAGCAAGCCGGGCAACGGCTTGCCGATGGCTGCGCCGAGCATGTGCTGGTCTGGCGCCAGGGCTTCAACCCGTGTGTGCGACTGAGCAGTCCAGCAGAACACAAGCTGATCGAAGAACTTCTGGCTGGACATGCGCTTGCAGATGCACTGGATGCCGTGGACAGTCTGGGCGATGCAGCCTCAGTGTTTGATTTCAACATCTGGCTGGCAAACGCCGTACAGACCGGCCTGGTCTGCGGTGCGCATCCGTGCCAATAACCAAGAGGAGAGAAATGATGACAACCACTGGCACGAGCACAACCACAAGCAGCCAACCGGCATGGGTCATTCGCGGGCTCAACGCCTGGTGTCTGTTGACCCGGTCGCTGGATGCATTGCAGCCGCTGGCCGCGCTCCTGGCGCGCCTGTACATTGCGCAGGTGTTTTTTCTGTCGGGGTTGACCAAGCTGCGTGACTGGGACACCACGGTGGCGCTGTTCACCGATGAATACAAGGTGCCGTTGCTGCCGCCTGCGGCCGCGGCGTTCATGGGAACAGCGGGCGAACTGGTGCTTCCGGTTTTGCTGGTGCTCGGTCTGGGCGGGCGTTTCTCAGCGCTGGGGCTGTTTGTTGTTAACGCTGTGGCGGTGATCTCGCTGAGCGAAATTGCCCCGGCAGCGCTGCAACAGCACGTCTTCTGGGGTTCGCTGCTTGCAGGGCTGGCGATTTATGGCCTGGGCCCGTGGTCGCTGGACCGCTGGCTGGCACCCCGATTCGGCCGGAATTGAAAATTCATATGCCAAATCGGGCATTTGTCCTTGATTGACGGGCATGAGTAGCTATCAATTCAGGAGTAAGTCGATAACTGTTGCGTCAGCTGATAGAAAACAATAGGGTCTGTCGGCGGCTGCAACCTAACCCGTTGTTTTTACTGGCATAAGAAATTGGCGAAACCGTAGCAAAAGCTGTCGGGCCTGCCAGTGCCAGCTGGCGGGATCGGATGCCTTGAAATGTAGTCTGTCGAAGCTGCGCAATTCATACCGGGCTTGCCATGGGCGTCTGAAAGTCCGCTGCCTGTGCCCACGATTGGCTTGATCACAAGGTCTTCCCAAAGAAGACGGGCGACCGGATCAGCCTCCCATTCAAGGTATTGACGGCGTTCTGCTGACTGTCCGAACGGGAACTGCGAATTGATCCAGAGCGCACTTTGCACGGTTTGCGTGGGCGGAGCGCGGTAGTCGCACGACCATCACTTCCGATTAAAACAAGAATGGGGACGGCCGCGCCTCAGCGTCATGAAGATGCCGCGTGGGGGGTCTAGATCTTCCTTCCATTCTCAACCGGAAGACCACAATGAAAACCTCTCGCCAGAAGCTCGACCCTGAGTCGCGCCGTCGCGTGACTGCCGGCGAACTCATCGGCACGTGCGAACGTGGTGACATCCACGCTTGGCGCGGTATCCCGTACGCTAGTTCCCCGTCGGGCTCCTTGCGCTGGCGTGCGCCACGACCCGCCGCACCGTGGGACGGTGTTCTTGAGGCACGCACGCACGGCTCGATGGCACCCCAATACGCAGACCCGCTGGCCGGTGTGCCGGCACAACAGCGCGGTCAGATCGCAGGTGACGAAGGCTGCCTGACGCTCAACGTCTTCGCGCCAGCGTTCAAGCCCGATGCCGTACCCGGCGCCGGCAAACGCCGGCCGGTCATGGTGTGGATCCACGGCGGCGGAAACTCGGTAGGAACTTCGGCGACCTATGATGCGGCGCGCAACTATGCAATTCACGACGGCCTGGTGGTTGTCACCGTCAATTACCGCCTGGGTGTGCTGGGCTGGTTCACGCACCCCGCATTGCACGAGGCCGATGATGCCACCCCCGAGGAACGCTCCGGCAATTTCGGTACCCTCGACCTGGTTGCTGCGCTTCGATGGGTGCAGGAGAACATCGCGGTCTTTGGAGGCGATCCCGATTGCGTGACGATTTTCGGCGAATCTGCCGGCGCGCAGAATGTGTTGACGCTGCTGGCGAGCCCGTTGGCTCAAGGCTTGTTCCACCGTGCGATCGCGCAGTCGCCGGTGACCGAGACCTTCAGCGTCGAGCAGGCGGTCAACTGGAGCGACGACGTGCAGCAGGGCCATCGCGACAGTGCGTTCGAGGTCACGGCACGGCTGTGGGTCGCCGAAGGTCGGTCCCCCGACCGCGCGGAAGCGAAGAAGCAACTCGCGATATTGCCTGCGGTGGACGTTGCGGCGTTTTTGCGCTCGCTCAGCCCGGCCCGGTTGCTGGGCGCATTCACGCCGGGCAGCGTCGGTATCTATCGCGCGCCTCGTCCTGTGCGCGACGGCGTGGTGTTGCCGCGCGAGCCGCTGGCTGAAGTTTTCGCCCGCGGCCAATGGAACCGCGTGCCGGTGATCCTCGGGAGCAATCGCGACGAGTTCAAGACGTTTTGTGCCGACAAGCCCGAGCATTCTCGCCTGCTGCTGGGGAAGTTGCCAATGTTGCGCGACCGCCGCGCCTATCAGGTCGAAATGAAGTACCAGTCGTGGGCCTGGAAGGCGCTGCATGTCGATACGCCGGCCGATGCGATGCTGGCGGGGGGGCACACCGACGTTTGGACCTATCGTTTCGATTGGGACGAGGCACCCGCCGTGCCCTTGGTGCGCCCGGACCTGCTTCTCGGCGCAGCACACGCCATGGAGATGGCCTTCGTCTTCCGCGACACGGCCGGTGAACTCGACATCTTTGGCGTCAACACGCCGTTCAATCGTTCGGGCAGGATCGTTCTCGCCCAGGCGATGGGCGATGCCTGGACCAGTTTCGCACGCAATGGCGTACCAACCGTGCCAAGCCGCGAGTGGTCGCGCCGCAGGATCGAGAAGGGCCGTTTCGATTGTCTGCTTTTCGACACTGCGCGTGATGGCGGCATCCGCATGGCACGACTCAGCACGGACATGGCGGCGGTCAAGCAGGCGTTGAGAATTGATTCAGCGGCCGAGCCCGCCACCCTTCGCTGCCGCATCTACGCTCGCCTCTTCGTATGGAATCCCTTGTTCGCAGGTCATGGCGACGCAGCCGAGTACGAGCTTTGGTGCCGCGAGTTTGGCTGTGCCGTTCCAGCCGCCCAGTTCCGGCCACGGCTTGAAGTTTGAGAAGGAGGCAAAGATGACAACCAAAGCCGAGTTCTGGCGGGGCATCGCGCCGCTTGCAGATGTTTTCAAGCCAGACGCCAAGCCGGAGGTTCACATCGCCAATGCGGCGACCGACGATCTGCGCTACTACGTGCCCTTCAGCGAAACAGTGTCCTCGCGACCGCTGTGGATCTCTCCCAGCGAGAACAGATGGGCCGATGTACTCCGCGCCGACCAGCCGGGCCTCGTGAACCGCCACTACCACCCGCACGAGGTCTTCGCGTACACGATTTCCGGCAAGTGGGGCTATCTCGAACACGACTGGATCGCGACGGCGGGCGATTTCGTGTACGAAACACCCGGTGAGGGGCACACGCTGGTGTCGTACGAACACCCCGATCCGATGCGCGTATTCTTCATCGTCAAAGGGCCGCTGATCTGGCTCGACGAAAAAGGTGGATCCGTCGGCCACTTCGACGTGCATGACTACATCAAGCTCTGCCGCGAGCACTACGAGAAGGTCGGCATCGGCGCAGGCTACGTCGACACGCTGTTCCGTTAAGCGCAATGAAGGCTCTGCGTTGGCATGGGCCACGGGACTTGCGGCTTGTGGACCTCCCGGAGCCCGCATTGCAGTCAGGCGAGGTGCGAATTCGAGTTGCCTATTGCGGTATTTGCGGCAGCGATTTGCACGAATACGTTGATGGGCCTCATGCTATTCCCGTCAATTGCCCACATCCAATTTCGGGTCAGCGCGCGCCGTTGACGCTGGGTCACGAGTTCTGTGGCACGGTGGTCGAGTCCGCTGACCGGGAGGTCGCGATCGGTGCGCGTGTCGCGGTCGAGCCCGAATACCGTTGCGGCAAGTGCGATTACTGCCGACAAGGTCAGTACAACCGCTGCGTTGCGATGGGTTTTATAGGCCTCATGGGCGATGGAGCGCTCGCGGAAACGGTGGTGGTGCCGTCCTACACGGTACACCCGCTTCCTGATGAAGTGCGTTTCGACCAGGCTGCGGCACTTGAGCCTGCAGCTGTAGCCTTGCACGCCGTGCGCACGAGCGGGCTGCGGGCGGGCGATGCTTGCGCGGTATTTGGCATGGGCCCGGTCGGTCTCCTCATTGTGGCCATGCTGCGCCAGTGCGGCGCCGGAGAGATCATCGCCGTGGATGTTCATGCCCGTCGCCTGGCGCTTGCTGGCGTGATGGGCGCCAGCAGGGTCGTGGATGCGGCTCGCGAGGACAGCGCAAGCGCAGTTTTTGCGGCGACCTCGGGTCGCGGTGCCGCTATCGCATTCGAAGTGGCGGGCTTGCAAGCCACGCTAGACGGGGCGCTCGCCTGTGTCCGCAAAGGTGGCGAGGCAGTGCTCGTCGGGCTGATGGGGAAGGCCCAGGTGGACATCTTCGACATCGTCAACCGTGAATTGCGGTTGACGGCAAGTGTCGGATACAGAGATGTCTTCCCTACGCTGATTGCATGGACTTCCAGAGGCCTGATTGACCCGTCGGCCATCGTTACTCGCGAGGTATCGCTCGCGCTGGCTGTACCGCAGGGATTTGACGCTCTGCTGGCCGACAAGGATCAAGTAAAGGTTCTTGTCGCGCCCAATCTGGAGGATGTGAAATGACTTTTGTATTAACACTTTACGCTGGGCGTCGTGTGCGCGTTTTGGGCGGAACGGTTATCTGACAGTCTGAATCTGGGCCATCCGCGTCCGCTTAAAACCAGCGACACAAGATGACGCTATTTGCACACAACCAGCACCTCGGTCTCCAAGACGGACGAACTCGCACGACCCAGTGAATGTCGGAATAGCCCTAACCCAACGGTTCGCGGCCTCTCATAGCCAGTTGCTTGACTGCCTCAACGGGCACTACGAATTGATCTACAGCGCACTTGGCGCGGTTTGTCTTGAAACAGGCCGTTTGCTCGCCGACCATCCAGTCTGAGTAAAACAATACAGGAGACAAACGGTGGAAACTCAAGTCGTCGACTACATCGTGGTCGGAGCCGGCTCGGCCGGATGTGTGATCGCGTACCGTCTTGTCAAGGCAGGGCACTCGGTGCTGCTGCTCGAGGCCGGCCCGACTGATGCAAGCAAGTTTGTAAAGATGCCGGCGACATTCGTTCGTGTCATCGGAACCGAGCGTTCGTGGATTTACGAAACAGTCGCCCAGCCGCACGCCAACGGCCGCAAGATGTACGTGCCGCAGGGGCGCATGACCGGCGGTGGGAGCTCTCTCAACGCGATGGTCTACATCCGCGGCACGGCCGCCGACTATGACGCATGGGCTGACGCGGGCTGCGACGGCTGGGGCTGGAACGATGTGCTGCCCGCGTTCAAGCGTGCCGAGAGCAACATGCGCTTCTCCGGCGAGATGCATGGCACCGACGGACCGTTGCATGTCAGTGACACCAAGTATCGGCATCCATTGAGTCTGGCGTTCCTGAAGGCCGCTCAGGAGGCAGGCCTTCCGTATAACGACGACTTCAACAGCGGCACCCAGGAAGGCGTAGGTTTCTACCAGACCACGACGATCAACGGCTCGCGTGGCAGCACCGCCGCCACCTACCTTGCTGCGGTTCTTGGCGACCCGAAGCTCACCGTGGTGAATGGGGCCCATGTGCTGCGCGTTACGCTTGAGGGCGGTAATGCGACCGGCGTCGAGTACCGCCGTAACGATGGCAGCAGCGTGAAGGCGCTTGCCAATCGCGAGGTTGTGCTGAGCGCGGGCGCGCTCGCGTCGCCGAAGCTGCTGCAGGTGTCGGGCATAGGTCCCGGCGAACTGCTCAGCAAACTTGGCGTTCCGGTGCATCGCAACCTCCCTGGGGTGGGTGAAAACTTCCAGGACCATCTCGAGATCATTGCGCATGGTCGCTGCAAGGAGCCGATCAGCCTGCTCGGCCAGGACAAGGGCCTGACTGCGTTGAAGCACGGCGTGCAATGGGAGCTGTTCAAGACAGGCCTTCTCACCTCCAACGTGGTGGAGAGCGGTGGTTTCGTTGATACTGCCGGGACGGGCCGTCCCGATGTGCAGTTCCACGTACTGCCGGTGCTGGTGGGCGACGTGGATCGTCCGATGCCAGAGGTGCACGGTATCTCGATCGACCCCTGCTTCCTGCGCCCGAAGTCACGGGGGCGTGTGCAAGCCGTCAGTGCGAATGCGATGGACAAGGCGCAGTTCGATGGCGGTTTCCTGTCGGTTCAGGAAGACGTGGATACGCTCGTGCGCGGCCTCAAGCTGGCCCGACGCATCATGCGCATGCCCTCGCTACGCAAGGTCGTCGCCGAAGAGCTTTACCCCGGGCCTCAAGAGCACATGCCTGACAGCGAGCTCGAGCAGTTCGTGCGTCAGTACGCCAAGACTGTTTATCACCCCGTGGGTACCTGCCGCATGGGGAACGATCCGCTGGCTGTCGTCGATTCCCAATTGCGCGTGCACGGCGTCGGTCGCCTGCGTGTGTGCGATGCGTCGGTGATGCCCACGATCTGCAGCGGTAACACCAATGCACCCACCATCATGATCGCCGAGCGCGGCGCCGAGTTCATGCTCGGCCGCTGAGCCAGGCGATTTTTCTTCCCCAAACCATCCTGCACCATGAACCCAAAAGACCTTTCCCAACAGGAGCTGGCACGTATCGGCTTCCTCTCGCAGCACAGTTTCGGCAATTTCATAGACGGTGAATTCCGCGAATCCCGCAGCGGCAAGCGCGTCAATGTGGTTGATCCTGCTTCGGAAATGACCGTGGCCGATACGCCCGACAGTGACCAGGGCGATGTGGATGCCGCTGTTGCTGCGGCGCGCAGGGCACTGGAGGACTCGGTCTGGTCCCGCATGCGGCCGGCCGACCGCGAGCGTGCACTGTTCCGCCTTTCCCAGTTGATCGAAGAGCATGGGGACGAACTGAGCGCGATGGAGACACTGCAGAGCGGCAAGCTGCAGGGTGTCGCGCGCATGATCGACGTGGGCTTTTCGGCCGAGTTCGTGCGCTACATGGCTGGCTGGGCCACCAAGCTTGAAGGCAGCACGCTGCAGCCTTCGATTCCGTTTCCACCGGGTGCCCGTTACCACACCTACACACAACGCGAACCCGTGGGCGTGGTCGGCGCGGTGGTGCCGTGGAACTTCCCGCTGGCTATCGCGCTCTGGAAGATCGCCCCGGCCCTCGCAGCCGGTTGCACGGTGGTGCTCAAGCCCTCACCCGAAACGCCGTTGACAGCGTTGCGCCTGGCCGTGCTCGCTCTGGAGGCGGGCATCCCCGCCGGTGTGCTCAACGTGGTATGCGGTGGCGGGACAGCTGGCGCTGCGCTGTGCGCGCACCCAGGTGTCGACAAGATCAGCTTTACCGGCAGTACGCAGACCGGGCGTGCCATTGGCCACACCGCGGTCGACCGCATGGCTCGTTTCACACTGGAGTTGGGCGGCAAGTCCCCCATGATTGTGTTGCCGGATGCCGACCCTGTCGCCGCGGCCGCGGGCGCGGCCATGGGTATCTTTTTTAACCAAGGCCAGGTCTGCGCCGCGAGTTCGCGCCTGTATGTTCATCGGACCCTGTTCGACCAGGTCGTGAACGAGGTGGCCCGCCAGGCTGAGGGAATGCGTATTGGATCTGGGTTCGATGCCACCGCGCAACTGGGGCCCGTTGTGTCGCGTCGGCATTTCGAACGGGTTATGGGGTTCATCGACGGCGCCCGCCGCGAAGGAGCCACGGCCCTGACCGGTGGGGAGCGCGCACGCGATGCTGGTTGTTTCATCAAGCCTACAGTTTTCGTGGACGTCAATCCCGGCATGCAGGTCGTGCGCGAAGAGGTTTTCGGCCCGGTGCTCGTCGCCATGCCCTTTGACGACGTGGAGGACGCCATTCGCCAGGCTAACGACTCGCCCTTCGGACTGACAGCCAGCGTCTGGTCGAACAACCTGTCGGCCGTGCATCGGATCATCCCCCGCATCAAAGCCGGAACGGTCTGGGTCAATACCCACAACCTGCTTGACGCCAACCTGCCATTCGGAGGCTACAAGCAAAGCGGTTTTGGCCGGGATCTCGGTCGTGCTGCGGTCGAGTCTTATACAGAACAGAAGAGCGTCTGCATGTCGGTTTGACGCACCGACACAACCACAACTGAGGAGACAGTATGAGAAAAATGGGAACGCCTACCGCGGTCGCGGTGTTGGCGCTAGCTTGTATCGCGACTGCGGCCGAGGCCGGCGAAGGCGGCGGCTCCAGCTACAACGGCGGAGTCGAAAACTTTCTGGTAGGTGCCGCGCCGCCGCCAGGCTTTTATGTACTGGAGTACGGCAACGTTTACCGTGCGAACAAGCTTAAAGACAACGCGGGCAACGACGTGCCCCTGCCGACCTTCAAGGTCGGGGCCACAGCCGCCGCCACCCGATTCGTATGGTCGACACCTACCACCTTCGCCGGTGGCAACTTGGTGTTGCATGCGATCGTGCCGCTGGTTGACCTGGAAGTAAAGGTCCCGGGCGCATCGCAGAAAAAGACGGGGTTGGGCGACATCACCTTCGGCCCGGGGTTGGCATTTCACCATTCCCCCAATTTGCACAGCGTCGCTGCGGTCGACTTCGTCGCACCGACCGGGAGCTATAACAGGGGTGATCTCGCCAACATTGGTCGCAATTATTGGTCGCTCCAGCCGCTCTATACGATGAGCTACATCGATGCGAAGGGTTTCAATGGCGACTTCAAGCTCACCTTTAACCTGAACCGCCGTAACACCGACACGAACTATCGCTCCGGCGCCGAGGCCTATCTGGACTATTCGGCCGGCTGGGGACTGGGCAACGGCTGGGTGCTCGGAGTGGGTGGCTACGCGATGCAACAGCTGACCAATGACAAAAGGGCTGGCGTTTCCCTGCCGGGTACCAAGGGCGAAGCCTTCGCCATCGGGCCGTCTGTGAAGTACGACAACGGCAAGGGCTGGTTCATCACAGCCAAATGGCAGCGTGAGATGTCTGTGCGCAACCGCCCTGAAGGCAGTGCGCTGTGGATCAAGACCATCATTCCTTTCTAAACCGGAAGATCACCATGAAACAAACTTTCAAAACAGTTCTCATTGCCGCGGCCCTGCTGGCAGGTGGCAGCGCGCTGGCGCAAGGCAAGCCCGTTTGCGGGCTGAACAACGGCAAGGCGGCGACGGGCGAGCCCATCGCGCTGGGTGCAGTTGTCGGCAAGACCGGGCCTGACGACTTCAGCGCCTCGGCACTGGCGGCCCAAGCGTACTTCAAGTGTGTCAATGCCAATGGCGGTATCAATGGCCGGCCAGTTGATTTCATGATCGCAGATGACCAATGGAACCCCGAGGTTGCCGCCCAGGTGGCCGCCAAGCTCGTGAAGGACCGCAAGGTCGTCGCGATGGTGGGCAGTTCCAGCTTCGTCGAATGCGGCGTCAACGGCAAGATGTATGCCCAGGAAGATGTCATGGTGATTGCCGGCGTCGGCGTGCCGCGCGAATGTTTTTTTGCGAAAAACTACGTGCCGGTGAATACCGGACCACGCGTGTCCGCCACAGTCGTCGCGATGTATGCGGCCCAGCAGTACAAAGCCAAGCGGATGGTCTGTGTCATCCCGAACATTCCGAGTCTGGGAAACTGGGCCTGCGATGGTGCGAAGGATTGGGGGAAGGTCAATGGTGTTGAAGTCGACGTGATCACCGTTGATCCTGGATCTCCGGATGCCACTTCCACGATGCTGCAGGCCGCGGCGAAGAAGCCGGACGTCATCATCCTGAATCTGCCTAAGGGCATCATGGTGCCGATGCTTGCAGCCGCTGAGCAGCAGGGTCTTGCCAAGAAGATCCGTTTCGTCAGCAGCACACCCGCCTACAACTTCGATGTACCCAAGACGATTGGCTCGGCGTGGAACGGCAACTTCGACATCCACCTGGAGTTCATGCCCGTTGAGTCCGCTGGCAAGGACAACATGAACTGGAAGGCAACCATGGAGGCCTTCGCTGGCAAAAGTGACCCGCGCGACTCCTTCGCGCAGGCGGGCTATCTGGCCGCTCGCATCGCAACCGAAGCTCTGCTCAAGCTCGATCCTAAAAAGATTGACCGCGCCACTGTCAGTACCGCGCTGCGCAATGTGAAGGGCTTTCAGAGCGACATTCTGTGCCGACCGTTCTACGTAGGTGCCGGCGCACGCCACAACGCCAACAGCAGCGGCCCCATCGCGCAGGTGAGCGGCAACGGCTTCAAGCAAGTAAGCAGCGGCTGCGTGATGGCTGCGGACCCCGAACTGGCCGACCTGCGCGCGCAGGAAAAGCAGCTGGGCCTTTGATTTCAATCCGAAGCCGCCACCTCTGCCATGTCTGAAATACTGCCATTCCTGGTCTCCGGCCTCGGTGTGGGCGCGGTATACGCCATGTCAGGCGTGGGCCTGGTCGTCCTGTACCGGTCGTCGGGCGTGCTGAACTTTGCGTTTGGCGCGCTCGGCGCAATCGCTGCCTATGTGGCCTGGTCGGCGCTGGACCGCGAGTGGCCCCTGCTGCTTGCCGCATTCGCCGCGGTTTCTACCGCCGTTGTGATCTCTTTTGCATACGGGCGACTGCTGGCTCCCCGGCTTGCTGCCAGCGACCCGACGGTGCGCTCGATCGGCACACTGGGCCTCGCGCTCGTGCTGCTCGGTTTCACCGAATGGTTTTGGGGTGAGCAGCCACGCAGGCTGGTACTCCCGACCGACAGCGAGGCAATCGAGCTGGCCGAAGTGCGTCTCACCTACACGCGCGTGGTCGGCCTGGCACTGGCCGTTTCGATGATGGCCGCCGTCGGCCTGCTGCTCGCGCGGACCCGCATCGGGCTGGCAATGCGTGCGTTGGCGGATCAGCGCGAGCTGAGCGCCATCCTCGGAATTCGGGTGCTTCAGGTTGATACCGCCGCCTGGGTGATCTCTGGCGCCTTCGCCGGCGTCTGTGGTCTGCTGCTGGCCAACATCGTCCGGCTACAGGCCACGGTGCTGACCTTTCTTGTCATCCCTGCCTTCGCCGCCGCCATCATCGGCCGCCTTTCTTCCCTACCCGCCACGGCCGCTGCGGGCCTGGCCATCGGAATCCTGGAGGCAGTCGCCGTGCTGGTGCCCGGGTTCTCGCCATTCAGGGCCGCCACTCCCTTTCTCATTGCGCTCGCCGCCATCGTGCTCTGGCGTGACGCATCCCGCAAAGCATGACTCCTGATTCTGTCCGACATGAGCGGCGTGCCGCCCACCTTGCCCTTGCACGCATGGTGCTGCTTGTCCTGGTCCTCGGTGCGATGCTCCCGTGGATCGCGAACGCCTACTGGATCAAGACGCTGACTTCATCCTTGGCGCTGGCCATCGCGGCTGCGGGCGTGTCCCTGCTCTACGGGCAGCTGGGACTGGTGAGCCTGTGCCAATACGCCCTACTGGGTGCAGGGGGTTGGGTCGCCCTGCGTGTCGGCCACGGGTTGCAATGGCCATTCGAGGCCTGCGTGATCGCGGGCGGACTGTCCGCCGGAGTGCTGGGAATGCTCGCCGGATTGCCGGCGCTGCGCTTGAAAGGCCTCTACTTGGCCTTGGTGACGCTCATGCTTGCCGGGGGCTTTCAAGTGGTGGTCAGCGCGACGGGATTCCCCGATGGTGGGCCTGGTTGGCTCGGGCGCATCACCGGTAGCGAACGACTGGTGATGCCCCGGCCCGCAATCGCGCAGGACGAGGGCGCTTACCTGGCCTACGTCGCTGCCTGGCTGGCGGCCATGCTCGCTGTCATTGAACTGCACCGCCGCACGCGCGCCGGTCGATCATGGGCGTTGATCCGGCGGGGTGAGGCGGTGGCCGAGGGTGCGGGAGTCAATGTACTGCTTTACCAGACCTGGGCCTTTGGTCTTGCGGGTGTGTGCGCCGGTGTGGCGGGCGCGTTACTTGCGGGCGCGGTGGGCCAGCTGGACGGCCGCGCGTTCGCGGCCAGCGAGTCGGTGATGCTCTTTGCACTCACACTGATCGGGGGCGCTTATCACTGGGCCGGTGCGCTTGTGGCCGGGCTGCTCCTGCGGGCGGTGCCGTCGTTGCTCGTCGACCTGGGCGTGAACGGCTACCTGGCCATGATCTTCTTTGGCGCCGCTCTCTTGCACGCCCTCATCACGGCGCCGCGCGGACTTGTCGGTCAATGGATGGCAGCAATTTCCCGCATACGTGCGAAAAGGACGGCATCATGATCGACATTCGCGGCCTGACGGTCGCGTTCGGCGCTGTCACCGTTATCGACGGGCTGGACGCCGTGTTGAACGCGCCGGTGTGCGGATTGATCGGTCCCAACGGCGCAGGCAAAACAACGCTGGTCAATGTTCTCAGCGGCTTTGTCCGTGCGAAGGCGGGGGAGGTGCGCATCAACGGCACACCTCTTTTGGGTATGAACACCGCGCGCCGAGTCCGGTTGGGCCTACGCCGATCGTTCCAGACCGAACAGGTTGTCGAAGACCTGAGCACCTGGGACAACGTGCAGGCCATGCTTGATCACGTACCGCACGCGCTGGGGGATGCCCAACGGCAGGTTCATAGCGCTTTGGAGCACACGGGACTGTTGGACTGCGCGGCCACGCGCGGCGGTGAGCTGAACTTGTTCCGACGCCGCATGGTTGAAGTGGCGAAAGCGCTTGTCGGCAAGCCCCGGCTTATCCTGTTCGACGAGCCAGGTGCGGGACTGGACGAGCGTGAGTCGCGCGTGCTTCGCGACGCGATCGCCGCCATCCCCGAACAGTTCGGCGCTCAGGTCCTGCTGATCGATCACGACGTGGATCTGATCGCGAACCTGTGCACGCAGACGCTGGTGCTCGACTTCGGCAAGAAGCTTGCGCTGGGGCCGACCCGCGCCGTGCTCGACGATCCCGTCGTGCGGCAAGCCTATCTCGGAAGCTGACCCCATGCTCGAAGTCCGGCAACTCCATATTTCCCGCGGCGGCAAACCCGTTGTCCACGGTGTCGATTTCGACGTCGCGCCCGGCGAGATCGTCGCCATGCTCGGTCCCAACGGCGCAGGGAAGTCGAGCATCGTGCTCGCACTGGCGGGCGCCATCCCGCGGTCGCAAGGTCAAGTCCGCATGGGCGGTGTGACACTGGATGGCCTTGCGCCCGATGCGGTGCGCCGGGCGGGGCTCGCGATCGTGCCCGAAGGCCACCATGTGCTCGGCAGCCTCTCGGTCCACGACAACCTGCGCGCCGCGGCCATGGTGCTGCCCGCCCATGAGGTCGAGCCTGCGATCAAACGCGTGCTGAGAACTTTTCCCGAACTGGATTCCAGGCTCGAACACCTCGGGCGTTCCCTTTCCGGGGGGCAAAAACAGATGGTCTGTATGGCGCAGGCGCTGCTGGCGCGGCCCCGCATCCTGGTTGTCGACGAACTATCGCTCGGGCTGGCTCCGCTGATTGTGAAGCGACTGGCCGACGTGCTCCAGAGCGTCGGAGCGGACGGTGTCGGCGTTTTGCTGATCGAGCAGTTCACCACACTGGCGTTGAGCCTCGCCCAACGCGCTGTCGTCCTACAACGTGGACGGACCGCCTGGTGCGGCCCGGCGCAGACGCTGCGTGACGAGCCCGATATCCTGCAAAAAAGCTATTTGGCTTGAAGGCGATGTTCAAATGATTCGATTTCATCTGTCTGTTGGGCGAGGCTTGGTGTGGAGCGTGATGGGGTGTGCCGTGGTATCGGCGCTCACCGCACTACCCTGCGCAGCGGCGGTCGATCCGGAGCGCAACGCGCCGATTCGTATCGGCTCGGTGAGCAGCCTGACCGGCCCGGCGCGATTCCCTGAGTCGAGTGCCGCGGTCCGGGCATACTTCGACTCCGTGAATGCCGGCGGAGGTATCCGGGGGCGACGGCTGGAATTGATCGTCGAGGACGACAAAGGTGACGCAGCGGAAGCACGGAACGCGGCCCGGCGCTTGGTCGATGATCAACGCGTGCTGGCTATGGTCGGCAGCGCGAGCATCGTCGACTGCGCCAGCAATGCAGCTTACTATCAGCGATCGAACCTGATGTCGATCCAGGGCACGGGCATTGAGCCCGAGTGCTTTGCCGCGGGCCATGTCGTTCCGGTCAACGCGGGGCCGTATCTGTCGGTGCGCAATGCCCTGCAGTTCTCGCGCGAGACACTGAAGGCCACGCGGCCCTGCGCCATCATTCTTGACTTGCCTGGGACTCGTGCGGCCTTCGATGATGTTATAGGAGTTTGGACTCGCGAGGGCGGCGTCGCAATGGCGCATGTGGCGCGGTTCGGACCGGGAGCGGACATTGAAGCCCTGGTCAAGCAAGCCGCGGCCAAACGTTGCGATGCAGTCGTGCATACCGGGGTAGAGCCCATGGTTCTCGAATGGATACGCTCGGTACAGCAGCTCGGCGTGCTGACCGGGGTGCCGACAATCTTCCTCACGCCGGCCTACACAGAACGCGTGGCCGCGGAACTGCGCGAAACCGCGCTACCGATCTACTGCATGGCGGAGTTCGAGCCTTGGTCGAGCCGCTCTCTCACGCTGACAGACTGGCGCGGCATGATGCAGCGTGCGAAGGTGCCCCCTTCGTCTTTCGCACAGGGCGGTTATGTTGCTGCCCAGGTGCTGGTGCGAGCACTGCGCGGGATCGACGGCGAGCTTTCTCGCCAAGCCGTCAGCGGCGCATTGCGCGCTGTCGCTAACGTCGATCTGGCCATGGTGGGCACGCGCTTCAGCATCGGGCCCGGCACGAGGCACAACCCGAACCGGGCCACCTTGCCGATGAAGCTGGATCACGGCACTTGGCGCATCGCCAGCCCCGTCTGGGTGGTCGCGCCTTGACGCGGCCCATCCAGACCGCCTGCTGAAGACGGGGTCCGACGCCAGGAATCGCAAACAAGAGCCAACCAACCACCAGGAGATAGAGATGCCTACACGACGCCAATTCACAAGCCAGCTCGCCGGGGTCGCAGCCTTGACCGCTCTTCCGTTGCGCTACGCGTATTCGCAGAGCAGCATTCAACTTGCCAGGATACTGGTCGGATTTCCGCCTGGCGGAGCCACGGACACGGTTGCCCGGCGACTGGCCGAGAAGATGCGGGGCGGCTATGCGAATACTGTCGTGGTGGAGAACAAGCCAGGTGCAGCAATGCAGATATCCATATCGACGCTCAAGGACAGTGCGCCGGATGGGAACACCTTGCTGTTGTCACCCACCGCGCCGTTCTCGATCTATCCCTTTACCTACCGCAAGCTCCCCTACGCCATGGAGGATGTGGCGCCAGTCTCATCGGTCTGTTCGTTCGCATTCGGGTTCGCGGTGGGTCCGGCCGTGCCTGCCAGCGTGCGGGGGATCAAGGACTACATCGCTTGGTGCAAAGCAAATCCGGGCAAAGCCAACTTTGGCTCTCCTGCCGCTGGCTCCACGCCCCATCTGCTGGGCATCTTGTTGTCCAAGCTTTCTGGTACGGAGTTGACGCATGTGGGGTATCGCGGAGATGCGCCCGGGCTGCAGGACCTGATGGGTGGACAGGTGTCCGCCTATTCATCTACGGTGGGAAGCTTCCTGCCGCATCTCAAAAGCGGCAGGCTTCGCCTCATCGCAGTCTCAGGAAAGAGTCGAAACACATTTGTCCCTGATGTGCCTACGTTCCGCGAGCAGGGCTATCCGATCAACGCAACGGAATCGTTTGGCCTGTTCCTTCCGGGAAGGACCCCGCAAAATATCGTGCGTCGCGCAGCTGCCTACCTTCAGCCAGTCCTGGCGCAAGCAGACGTAGTCAGTGCGTTGGGCGACGTTGGTATGACCGCGAAATCGAGCACCCCGCAGGAGTTGGCTGATCTCATCAAGGCGGACACTGAGGAGTGGCGCCGATTGATCAAAACTGTCGGCTTTACGGCGGACTCCTGATCCGTCTGTCCAAATACGCAAGACGTCCGCTCACGAATGAGAGCGGGCGTATTTGACGAGACGAGGCGTGTGAGGCTCGCCTACTGAAGGATCGTAGTGCGGCGGGAAGCAGCGGCGGTGCGTTGGCACTCGCCTGGTGTTATGCCGTATTGCTGCTTGAAGAGGCGGCAGAAGTGGGCACTGCTTTTGAACCCCCACGCATAGGCGATCTGCGCAGCGGATCGGGCCCCATTGGCCTCCTGAATGAGTGCGGCATGACAGCGCTCAAGTCTCACCTTCCAGATCTGCCGCTCGAGGCCGATGGTGTCATCTTCAAATACCTTGTGCAGGTAGCGCTTGGAACATCGCAGAGCATCGGCAATGCCCTGGATGCTCAGATCTGGCTCGCAAAGGTGCGCCTGCATGTATTGGTGCACGCGCAGTTTCAGGACAGACGGAAGAGGAACGGGCTCGCCACTGCGCCTGAAACTCTCCGCCAGCGCTGAGGTCAGCAGGCCCATGACTGATTCGCTGATCGCCTGGCCCGCACCGTCCGGCAGACCGGGCAATTGCTCACTGAGCGCGCGCAGGTAGGTGCCGAAGACACTGTGCAGGCCGGCGACGTTGCTGTGCCCGGTTTGCCCGGCAAGTGGGCCGGAAAGTCTGAGTCCCGAGAGGAGCGCGCGCGGCACTTGAGTCACAAGTAAGGCGCAACGCTCGGAGTTGGTGATTGCGTAGGGGTCGCGAGGATCGTAAAGAATCCATTGACCCGGCGAAAGCTCCACGCGCCGGTGCTGTTGCTCCACGATACCGTGCCCTGAGACCTGCAGAACCAATTTGTAGAAATCATCGGTCGGGAGGTCGCCGCAAGAGGTATCGCGCGCAACATGATGCGCAGGCGCGGTGATTCTGAACATGCGCAGAGAGCCGACGTCGTAGACGTCGAGGGATGCGTCGAGCGGTTCATCGCACAGACTCGACACTCTCAGTCGGCCAAAATATCGTGTGTTGATGCTGCTCCATGCAGCGGCACGTTCGCCGACGAACACGCGATTTGTGGACAAGTGGTGATTGAGCATGGTGACCTCCTGAGTTCGAGGACAGGTTTACTAAGTCAGTGGGCGATAACCCAATTGCGCGGAAATCTCCGCTGCGGCACGCTTGACGGCGGCCGCCATTGGCGAGGACCAGGCGGAGGGCACGTGGTCCTGATGACCGAGCAGGGTGATGACCAGTGCGGGTTCACCGTCGTGGCCGAAAGCCGGCGCGCTGAATGCGTTGACGCCGGGAATCGGGCGACCGACGGCACGCGCACAACCATGACTGGCTAATTCGTCGCGCGCCGGCTGCAATTTTGTCCGGAGACTGGTTGCGCTCAAACGGGCAGCAGAGCCGCTCCCGCCGAGCGAATCACCGGCCAATGCATCGGCGATACGTTCTGTACGCAAAACGCCCGCGAACGCGCGGCCGGTAGCTGTGTCGAAGAGCGACATCACGGTTCCGGCACGCATGGTCACGTGAAGCGGCTGTCGTGCGTCAATCATCCGTATCACCGTGGGCCCGAAGTTGCCCCAGACCGCCAGCGCGACGGCTTGCCCTGTGTCGGTAGCGAGGGCCTCGGCCACCGGGCCGGCGGCCCGCACCGGGTCGTATTGGTGAAGGGCGGTGAGCCCTAGCTGTAGGGCCGCCGGTCCAAGCGCATACCGGCCGGTGGCGTTGTCCTGGCTCACCAGGCCCAAGCGCCCATAACTCACGAGATAGGGGTGCGCGCGCGAGGGAGGTAACGCCGCGCTTGCAGCCAGGTCCTTCAGGGACATCGGCTCCAACCGGTGGGCCAACGCCAGCAGCAGACGCCCGCCCACTTCCACCGACTGAACTGCCCGCTGGGTCTTGTCTCCACCATCTTCTTGTGTATCCATCACTCCAATTTTAACAAATCGATTTGACTATGGCGAATTATTAAGCCTTGGTCATGTACACGTAAACCCTAGCCAGTTACGCCCCCAGCGGGTGAAGTCGTACACGGCATGGTTGAGGTAGCCATCCAGGTCAGCAATGCGTGCGCGCCGGCAGGACGGTGCCGCGGCATTCGCCAAAGCCGATGCGGCGTAGACCTTCGCGCTCGCAGTAGCCACGAAGGATGATGCAGTCGCCGTCCTCCAGGAATGTGCGCGTCTCGCCGTTAGCCAGACGGATCGGTTTTCTCCCGCCCTCGGAAAGTTCGAGTAGCGATCCAGCCTGATGGGCTTCGGGTCCCGACAGGGTGCCGGTACCGAGCAGGTCGCCTGACTGCAGGTTGCAACCATTGACGGTGTGGTGCGCAACCATCTGCGCGGCGGTCCAGTACGCGCCGTTGAAGTTGGAACTGACAAGACGTTCGCCGGAATGGCCGGTTTCGCGCATCTTCGGTGTTTGCAGCCACACTTCAAGCTGGATGTCGAATGCGCCAGCCTCTCGGTTCGCGGCCGAATCAAGATACGGCAGAGGTGGCGGGTCGCCCGCTGGCCGAACAAAGGCGGTGCGGAACGGCGCGAGCGCTTCGGTGGTAACTATCCAGGGCGACAAGGTGCTGGCGAAGTTCTTCGAAAGAAAGGGCCCGAGTGGCTGGTACTCCCAGGGTTGGATGTCACGCGCGGTCCAGTCGTTGAACAGGGCCATGCCGAAAATGTGCGCCTGGGCGTTCTCCATCGACACCGCCTCACCCCGCTCATTTGGTGTGCCGATGAACACGCCAAGCTCGAGTTCGTAGTCGAGTCGGCGGGTTGGCCCCACTTTGGGCGTGTCGGTGTCCGCTGGCTTGATCTGTCCGTTAGGGCGCGGAAACGATTCGCCGCTCACACCGATCGATGAGGCGCGACCGTGGTAACCGATCGGCACCCACTTGTAATTAGGCAGCAGTGGGTTTTCGGGGCGGAACTGTTTGCCCACGGTGGTCGCATGATGGATGCTTGTGTAGAAGTCGGTGTAGTCCCCGATACGGCACGGCAGCGTCATTTCGACGTCCGACTGGGCAACGAGGCAGGCATGCGCTTTCACATTCGCGCCGTTGCCGCGCAGGAAGGTCGAGATAGACAGCCGAAGCCTTCGGCGCTCGTCTGGACTCGCTGCCATCAGCGTATTCATGTCATCGGTATCTATCAGCCCCGCGGCGGCAAGATCGAGAATCTGATTGCCGATGGCCACCCCAATACGGATCGATCCGGGCGCATCTTTCGTGCGAAACCGACCGAAAGGAAGGTTCTGGATAGGGAATTCCGTAACGGGGTCGTTGCCGGACTCGACCCAAGTCTTTAATGCCGGGTCGTGCGTATCGTCGAGTGGGTTCATGGTTGATTCGGATTGAAGTGTTTGACGAGGCCCTGCCAGCACCGGTAGTACTCGTGCTGCAGCTCCGCTGATCCGACGGCGTGCGCGGTCGGGCGCCACACCAGGCGCGTCTCGAACATGAAGGCCATCGTGTTCTTGATGACGTCGGGCTTGGAGAGATCGGCGCGGCTCGCCTTCTCGAAGGTCTCGGCATCCGGTCCATGACCACTCATGCTGTTATGCAGGCTCGCGCCGCCGGGCAGGAAGCCCTCGGCCTTCGCGTCGTAGGCGCCATGCACCAGACCCATGAATTCGCTCGCGACATTGCGGTGGAACCAGGGCGGACGGAAGGTGTCCTGCATGGCCAGCGTGCGTGGCGGAAAGATCACGAAATCGATGTTGCTCACACCCGGGGTGTCGGATGCACTGTGCAGCACCAGGAAGATGGACGGGTCGGGATGGTCATAGGAAATGGAACCGATCGCGTTGAAGCGCCGCAGATCGTATTTGTATGGCGCGCAATTGCCGTGCCATGCGACGACGTCGATCGGCGAATGGTCCATCTGCGCCGACCACAGCTTGCCCATGAACTTGCCGACGAGCTCGTGAGGGCCGTCGATGTCTTCGTAGGCCGCAACCGGCGTCAAAAAGTCGCGCGGATTGGCCAGTCCATTGGAGCCGATCGGCCCGAGATCGGGGAGCTTGAAGTTGGCACCGTAGTTCTCGCAGATGTATCCGCGGGCGCTGCCATCGGGCAACTCGAGCCGAAAGCGCATGCCGCGGGGAATGACGACGATCTCCTGCGGCTCGGCGTCAAGGATTCCCAATTCGGTGATAAACCGATGGCGACCGACCTGAGGTACGAACAGCATCTCGCCGTCGGCGTTGTAGAAACTACGGTCCTTCATAGAGCGGTTCGCGGCATACAGATGCGCCGCGCCGCCGGTCTGGGCACTCGGGTGGCCGTTGCCTGCCATTGTCACGATGCCCTCGACCAGGTCGGTCGGCGCTTGAGGCATCGGCAGTGGGTTCCAGCGCATCTGGTTCGGCGTCGAAGCCAGCCCCGAGAAGTCGCTGACGATGCGCCCTGCATGCATAGGCTCGAACGGCCTGTGCATCGCTGCTGGTCGGATACGATACAGCCATGATCTGCGGTTGTCGGCGCGCGGAGCGGTGAATGCAGTACCGCTGAACTGCTCCGCGTAGAGACCGTAAGGAGCGCGTTGCGGCGAGTTGCGCCCGACCGGCAACGCGTCCGCGAGCGCCTCGGTCTCAAAGGAGTTTCCGAAGCCGCTCTGGTAGGTCAATCGTTCGATGGCCACGTCCTCAGTCCAGGTTGATGTTGTTGGCGCGGATCAGCTTGCCCCAGCGCTCGCGTTCGGTGCGGGTGTACAGGGCCATCTGTGTCGGCGTGCCAGGGAGCGCCTCTAGCGCCAAGGTCTGGAAACGAGCTTTGACTGCCGTCGAGTTCAGCGCATCGACAAGTGCCTTGTTCAGCCGCGCCACGGTTTCCTTCGTTGCGCTGGCAGGCACAACGAGGCCCTGCCACGCGTAGGCTTCGAATCCCGTCAATCCTTGCTCGGCAAGCGTCGGTATGTCGCCGAGCGTTGTCAGGCGCTTGGGGCTGGCAACGCCTATCGCGCGTAGTTTGCCAGCGGCGATGTATTGCTGGACGCTCGCGCTGTCCATAAGGCCGAAGGGAACCTGCCCACCCATCAGATCCTGGACGGCAGGTGCCGCACCGCGGTACGGCACGTGCGTCAGTTTCAGGCCCGTGCGTTCGCGCAGCATTTCGGTGGCGAGGTGGTGAGGGCTGCCCGCGCCCGCGGACGCATAGGTGACGCCGTCCGGGGCCGCCTTGACCCATTCGAGGAACTCCTTGAAGTTCTTGACAGGCACGTTGGGGGCAACGACGAGGATCATCGGGAAACGCGCCAACATGCCAACCGGCGCGAAATCCTTCTCCGAGTTGTATGGCAGCTTTGCGAACAGCGACGGATTTGCAGCCAATGTCGCGAAGTCGGCTGTGAACAGCATATGGCTGGGGTCCTTGGACCTTGCGACGTAGTCCGCAGCAATATTGGTCGCCGCGCCCGGCTTGTTGTTGACCAGGATGGGTTGTCCAAGGGTCTTGCTCATCGCCTCTGCGACCGAGCGTGCGACCGCGTCGGATCCACCGCCCGCGGCGTAACCCACGACCCATTCGAAGGGTTTTCCGTCCTGGGCCGAGGCAGTGAAGGAAATGGTGGAGGACAGAATCGAAAAGATGCCGATGGCAGCACGACGCATGAATTTAGATGTGAACATGATGGTCTCCGTTAAATGAGTGGGTTCAGGTTTGCTCGGCGCCCGCCCGGGCGACGACGAGGGCTCTCTGCAACACGCCCAGCGAGCCGATGTGGTTGGCAAGCAGCAGCACAAGGCGTGCGTTCAGTGCGTGACTGGTTGCACTGTCGAGGTCGCGGTGCGCTTCGATGAGCGCTTCATAGAAATCGTCCGGCGCGTCGAGATGCGGTGTGGTTATCAGTTCCATGGGGTCTCCTTAGCTGATGGCCAGAGCGCGGTTGATCGCGTCTTTGATCTGCGCGGCGGTAGGTTTGCGCCAGCGGGCGCAGACGTGTTGATCTGGACGGAACAGGTAGACAGTGCCGGGCCGCAGGTCGTACCGCTGCGTGAGCGCGCCGTCCTCGTCGATCAGGGACCGGCCGAACGGATCGGCTCCGGTTGCCGCGCGCAGCACCTTCAAGGTGGTGCCGCCTGCGTTCAGATCCTGGATTGAACGAACCAAGGCATCGCCTTCTTCGCCCGCAGCGATCAGCGCCGTGAAGTCGGGGCCTAGCTCGTGTAACAACCAGCTGTTGCTGCCATCTGGGCGCTTGACGGGGGCGTCTGCAGCTGCGGCTCCCGGCACCATGCGACCAGCGAAGGCTTCGGCGTCGGGCGTGTTCAAGGCCGAGCCATGCAAGGTCGCCGGAACCGACAATCGGCCGCTGTTGACCAGCGTGCGCGCAAACGGCTGCGTCTTCGACAACGCCAGCACCGCGTCGCGAAACAGGCGGCTGACTTCACTCTTGGGCGTGATGAAGTCGGTAGCGCGCGTCGAATTGCGGATGTTCTCGTCGGCTGCATATTCACGCTCGTCGGCGTACGTGGTCAGCAATGCGTCGGGTGCCTGGCCTTTGATTATCGCGGCGAGTTTCCATGCCAGGTTCTCCGCATCCTGCACGCCGGAATTTGCACCGCGGGCGCCGAACGGTGAAACCCCGTGCGCCGAATCGCCGGCGAAGATCACGCGTCCATGGCGGAAACGGTCCATCCGCAGGCAGGCGAACGTGTAGACGCTGGCCCATTCGAGCTCGAACTGCGCGTCCTTCATCGTTGGTGAGTGCGCGAGCAGTGCCTTCACGCGGGGGATGATGTTTTCGGGTTTCTTCTCTTCATCAGGATTTGCGTCCCAGCCGAGCTGGAAGTCAATGCGCCAGACGCCATCGGGTTGGCGGTGCAGCAGCACACTCTGATTTGGATGGAAGGATGGATCGAACCAGAACCAACGCTCCGCCGGCGCCTCGATGTTCATCTTGACGTCGGCAATCAGGAAGCGGTCGCGAAAGATGCGGCCCTTGCTTTCCTGGCCAATCAACTGCCGCATCGCCGATCGGCCGCCGTCGCAGGCGGCCACATAATCTGCTTCGATCCGGTAAGGGCCGTCCGGCGTCTCAACGGTCAGAGTTACATGATCGTCGTTTTGCTCGACGCCCGTGACCTTGTTTTGCCAGCGCAGATCGATCAGCGGCAACTGTGCGGCGCGTTCGGCCAGGTAGCCCTCGACGTAGTATTGCTGAAGGTTGATGAAGGCCGGGCGCGCGTGGCCGGTCTCGGGCAGCAGATCGAAGCTGTAGATCTGCTCCTGCTTGAAGAACACCTTGCCGACATTCCACGAGACGCCTTTGTCGACCATGCGCCCGCCGCAGCCGAGTCGGTCGAATATCTCCAGTGTGCGCTTGGCAAAGCAGATGGCCCGCGAACCGGTGGACAGCGTGTTGTCGTTGTCAAGCAAAACCACCGGGATCTGGCGTTGAGCGAGATCAATGGCCAGTGCCAGACCAACTGGCCCCGCGCCGACCACGACGACTGGCCGCCGCGCAGGCTGGGGAGTCTCCTGATCCGGGTGGCGGGTGTAGTCGAAAACCAGCTTCTGGTAATTAATGTCATCCGTCTTGCGCGTGGCAAGTTCCTTGAGTTGCATAACTTTGTCTCCTGGTCGCGCCGCTTAGCCTTCGAGCGTTTCCCACATCTGGCGATCGCGATCAGCTGTCCAGATGCGGGGATCGGGGTACTGCGTGGCTTCGTCGTAGCAGCGCGTCACGTCGAAGGGCATGCAGTGGTCGAAGATGACCCAGTGACCGTATTTCGGTTTGAGCTTGGCAAATGTTTCCTTGTAGACCGCGTTCAGGTCCTTGCCAGCAGCCACGCCGGCTTCAACACTGGAGCGCACGTCGGCGATAAACCCCCCAGTGGCCTCGAGACCAGCCGCGACCTGCTTTTCGCCGACCAAAGCGGGACCACGGCCAGGAACCAGCGCGGCCGGCTTCAAGGCGGCGACTTTTTCCAGCGTCTTCGGCCAATCTTTGAAGTAGGCGTCGCCTGCATACGGCGTGGCATCGAACTCGACCAGGTCGCCGCTGAGCAGCACGCGATCCTTCGGCAGCCAGACGACCGTGTCGCCTTTGGTGTGGCCGCGACCGAGCTGGAGCAATTGCACTTCGAGCTTGCCCAGCCACAGGGTCATCTTGCCGGTGAACGTCATGGTCGGCCACGTCATTCCCGGCGGCACCGATTCGACGTTGCTGAACAGGCGCGGGAAGCGGCCAATCTCGCTGGCCTTGTCCTGCTCGCCACGCTCCACGATCAAGTCATAGGTGTCCTGGCTGGCCAGGATCTGCTCGGGCTGATAGGCCGAGGCCCCCAGGACGCGAACCGCGTGATAGTGGGTCAGTACGACGTACTTGATCGGCTTGTCGGTGACCTCGCGAATACGTCTGATCACGTCCTGAGCCATCGCGGGCGTAGCTTGCGTATCGGCTACCAGCACGGCGTCGTCACCAATGATGATGCCGGTGTTCGGGTCGCCCTCTGCGGTGTACGCATAGGCGTGGTCCGAAAGCCTGGTGAAGGTGACCTTTTTTTCTTCGAGGTCGGCTTGGGAGGCGAATTTCTTGGGCGTTGTCACGGGGACTCCTGTTCTGGGTTTGTCTAAAACAAATAAGTTCGCAATTATTAAACTCAAATTTGTCTATGTCAAACTAATTTGCAGGAATCGGATGTAAGTAGTTCCACGCAATACCGATGGTTCAGTCTGCAGACTGGTGGACTTGAGGATTGCGAGTCGCCTTTCCAACGCGCAGCAGCGCCAACGGGGCCGGCGTATACAGCGCCCTATCGGACTAGCAGATGCAAATGAGATGCGCTGGCTCGAGGCTGAACTAGCCGAGCGACCCAGGGCGCCATACGCCGAAAGGCTTCCTGGACGGAAAGGAGCAAAAAAGTTTCCTGCTCATCAGGGCCGAGCGGGTCGAAAAGGAGAGGCTGAAATGCTCTCAAAGCTGCGGCGGCCTACTAACTTACCAAAGAGCCGCAGTCGCTTAATGAAAGCTGGAGAAAGAAGGCTTTTGGCAGCTTGGCCGTCGAGGACAGACAGCGCGACGCGATTGAAAAAGCCGCAATCATCCGACGGGCCGTACTCTCGTCCGAAAGACTTTATTAGTCTTACCAGTTGACCTCGCGGTCGGGCGTAGAGCCGATGCGGTGGATCGACAGGTCGGCGCCTTCGTACTCTTCTTCCTGGCTCATGCGCAGGCCCATGGTCGCCTTGATCAAGCCGTAGACCGCAAAACCAGCCAGCAACGCCCAGCCGATACCCATCGCGGTGCCTATCAGTTGGGCACCTAGGCTCACGCCGCCCAGCCCACCCAGCGCCTTGCTGCCGAAAATGCCGGCGGCAAGGCCACCCCAGGCACCGCACAGGCCGTGCAAGGGCCAGACGCCCAGCACGTCGTCGATCTTCCAGCGGTTTTGCGTCAGTGTGAACATCAACACAAACACCGCACCCGCGACACCGCCGGTGACCAGCGCGCCCAGCGGATGCATAAGGTCCGAGCCCGCACACACGGCCACCAGGCCGGCCAGCGGGCCGTTGTGCACAAAGCCGGGGTCATTTTTACCGAGGGCCAGCGCAACCAGCGTACCGCCCACCATGGCCATCAATGAGTTGACGGCGACGAGGCCGGAGATCTTGTCGATGGTCTGCGCGCTCATGACGTTGAAACCGAACCAGCCCACGGTCAGGATCCATGCGCCCAGCGCGAGGAAGGGAATGTTGGACGGCGGGTGCGCTGAAATCGCGCCGTCCTTGCGGTAGCGGTTGCTGCGCGCGCCAAGAAGAATTACCGCCGGCAAGGCCAGCCAGCCGCCGATGGCGTGAACCACGATGGAGCCGGCAAAATCATGAAACTCGGCGCCGGTCAGTGCCTTGATCCAGGCCTGCACGCCGAAGTGCTGGTTCCAGACGATGCCCTCAAAAAACGGATAGACAAAACCGACAATCACGGCGGTGGCCAGCAATTGAGGATAGAAGCGAGCCCGCTCGGCGATGCCACCGGAGATGATGGCCGGGATGGCCGCGGCAAAGGTCAGCAAAAAGAAGAACTTGACGAGTTCGTAGCCGTTTTTGGCAGCGAGCTCTTCAGCGCCGACAAAAAAACTGGTGCCGTAAGCCACACCGTAACCGACCACAAAATAAACCACGGTGGACACCGAAAAGTCCACCAGGATCTTCACCAGCGCATTGACCTGATTTTTCTTGCGGACGGTGCCAAGCTCCAGAAATGCGAAACCGGCATGCATGGCCAAGACCATGATGCCGCCCAACAGGATGAACAAAGCATCCGAGCCCTGTTTTAGTGCGTCCATAAGCTCCCCCCGGCTAATTTGATCGTTTTTAGTGCGAACTTAGGTGGCTTTTCGCAACAGCACCAAAATCAAGCAAAAATTGCGCCAGATGGGTGCGCACCAATCTGGGCGTTGGAAGAGGCTTTGGAGCGAGTTCGGCGGGTGGGCAAACTACAATGGCATCTTGTCATTGGGGAGTAGCCACCCTGCACTTTTGCAAGGGGCTTGCGTCAACAGACTTGTCCGGCCGAACGGCTGGACATGGCGCAAGCGGTTCCAGGTAACGGAACTCAGCGAGACCTTTGACTGCACAGCCTCCGCTTCAGGCCGGGGATGCCGTGCAGTCATGGTTGTCCGGCCGGAGTTCCTCATGCAAGCTTTCCTCGTTTCTACCGGCATTGTTGCCCTCGCCGAAATGGGCGACAAAACCCAGCTTCTCGCGCTGGTGCTGGCCGCGCGTTTTCGCAAACCCTGGCCCATCGTGCTTGGCATTCTTGTGGCCACACTGGCCAACCACGCCATGGCAGGCGCGCTGGGTGCCTGGATCACCACCGTGATCAGCCCTCAAACCTTGCGCTGGATCCTGGCCGCCTCTTTTATGGCGATGGCGGTCTGGATGCTGATTCCCGACAAGCTCGATGAAGACGCGGTCGATGGCAGGTTGCCGCGCTTCGGCGTTTTTGGCACCACTGCGCTGCTCTTTTTTCTCGCTGAAATGGGCGACAAAACCCAGATTGCCACGGTGATGCTGGCCGCTCGCTACGACGCCTGGGCTTGGGTGGTGGCCGGCACCACGCTGGGCATGATGCTGGCCAACGCCCCCGTGGTGTGGCTGGGTGCGCGCATCACGCGCCTGGTGCCGTTGCGGGTGGTGCATATTGTTTCGGCCCTCATTTTTGCCGGCCTGGGGCTGCTGGCGCTGCTGATACCTGCTTGATATACTTGCCACAGCGCCGATTTGCTCAGCTTGCGGGCGCTTAAAAAGTACCGCTAAAGACGAACATCCATGAACCCGGACTCGCTTTTAGCGATGCCGGGTTTTCTTTTGTTCGCTGTTTTGTCCAGGCTTTTCATTTTGCTAGTTGCCAAACCACAGTCCATGCATTTCGCCGACGCGCTGCCGCTGCAAAGCGGCGCGTCCATCCGCGCCTATGACCTCACCTATGAAACCTACGGCACGCTCAATGCCGACAAGTCCAACGCCGTGCTGATTTGCCATGCGCTGAACGCCTCGCACCATGTGGCCGGCGTTTACGTGGATGAGCGGGGTGTCGAGCTGCCGAAGTCGGAAGGCTGGTGGGACACCATGATTGGCCCCGGCAAGCCGGTGGACACCAACGTATTTTTTGTCATTGGTGTGAACAACCTGGGTTCGTGTTTCGGCTCCACCGGGCCGATGCAGCGCCATCCGGACAGCGGCGAAATCTATGGCGCTGACTTCCCGGTCGTGACCGTGCAGGACTGGGTCGATGCGCAGGCCAGGTTGCTCGACGCGCTGGGCATCCAGACGCTGGCAGCAGTCATGGGTGGCAGCCTGGGCGGCATGCAGGCAATGAGCTGGACGCTGCAGTACCCGGACCGTGTACGCCACGCGGTGGTGGTGGCCAGCGCGCCCAACCTGACGGCCGAGAACATTGCCTTCAACGAGGTGGCGCGCCGTGCCATCGTGACTGACCCCGACTTCCACGGAGGCCACTACGGCCGCTATGGCGTGCTGCCGCAGCGCGGCCTGCGCATCGCCCGCATGATCGGTCACATCACCTACCTCAGTGATGACGTGATGAACGAAAAATTTGGAAGGCAGCTCCGCGAAGCGGTCGTGGGCCACGCCAGCGGCTACCGATTCTCCACGCAGGATGTCGAGTTCCAGATCGAAAGTTATCTGCGTTACCAGGGCGACAAGTTCAGCGAGTACTTCGACGCAAACACCTACTTGCTGATCACGCGAGCACTCGATTATTTCGACCCGGCCGCCGCCCATGGCGGCAACCTCACGCGCGCGCTGGCGCAGGCGAGTGCCAAATTTTTGCTCGTCAGCTTCACCACCGACTGGCGCTTCTCGCCCGCGCGCAGCCGCGAAATTGTCAAGGCGCTGCTGGACAACCAGCGCGATGTCAGCTACGCCGAGATCGACGCGCCGCACGGGCATGATGCCTTTTTGCTTGATGATCCAAGGTATATGGGCGTTGTACGCTCTTATTTTGAGAGCAAGGTGGCGCCATGACGAAAACTGCCCCCGTGCTTTCGGCAGACCAATTGTTGATTGCCCGCCTTGTGCCGCAAGGTTCACGCGTGCTCGACCTTGGCTGCGGCGACGGCGCCATGCTCGACTACCTGATCCGCGAACGTGGCTGCACCGGCTATGGCGTGGAGATTGCCGATGCCAACATCCAGGCCTGCGTGGCGCGCGGTGTCAACGTGATCCAGCTCAACCTCGATGAAGGCCTCGCCATGTTCGGCGACGCGAGTTTTGACGTGGTGTTGCAGATCGATACCCTGCAGCACCTGCGCAATGCAGAAGTCATGTTGCGCGAGACAGCGCGCGTTGGCCGTACTGGTATCGTTGCCTTCCCCAATTTCGGCCACTGGCCAAACCGGCTGGCCGTTCTGCGCGGGCGCATGCCCGTTACCAAGGTGCTGCCCTACCAGTGGTACGACACGCCGAACATCCGGGTCGGTACCCTGCAGGATTTCGCCGCGCTGGCGCAGAAAAACCGCCTGAACATACTGGACAGTTTTGGTCTGCAGGACGGCCGGGAAATCCGCTTTTGGCCCAATGCGCGCGCCAGCCGGGCGGTGTTCAAGTTCCAGCACGGTTAGGGCGGGCTGGCGGCAGCGCGAAACCGATGTTAATATTTGCCCATCGGGATTTCAGCCTCCCGAATCTTCACAGATAGACGGTGTCCCGTCCAAGCGCTGGCAACTCATTGGAGTATTCCGTGGACACCTCTATCCTTTCCGTTCCTTCTGTTTCCCCGCAAGAACTCGCGTCCCGCATGGGCCGCGCTGACATGCCTTTGTTGCTCGATGTTCGGCGCGAAGGCAAGTTTCTTGAAAGCCCGCGCATGCTCGCGGGCGCCCGCCGCTGCGCACCGGAAGATGTCGCTGCCTTGGCCGCGTCCGAACCGGCACGCGAAGTGGTGGCCTATTGCGTGTACGGCCACAACGTCAGCGCCGATGCCGTCACCGCGCTGCGTGCCGCCGGCTGGGATGCCTACGCGTTGGCCGGCGGCATCGAAGGGGGTGAAGACGGGGTCGACACCGTCTCCAACATCGCCCAATGGCGCGCGACGCCGCTGCCCACCATGCGCAAGCGCCCCGCCTGGGGCGTGACCGGGCAGCAGGCGTCGCGCTGGATCACCCGTGAACGGCCGAAGATAGACCGCGTCGCCTGCCCCTGGCTGATTCGACGTTTTATCGATCCGCGCGCCGAATTTTTCTACGTGCCCACCGCGCAGGTTTTCAGTGAAGCGGCGCGGCTGCACGCTGTGGCCTATGACATTCCGGGCGCACCGGTGTCGCACGAAGGCGAGTGGTGCAGTTTTGATGGCTTGCTTCGCGCGTTTGAAATTGAAGACCCGGCCGTAGACCGCCTGGCCCGCATCGTGCGCGGGGCCGACACGGACCACCTGGCGCTGGAGCCGCAGTGCGCCGGCTTGCTGGCCTTCTCGCTGGGTTTGTCCTGTCTGCACGCCGACGACCACAGGATGCTGGAAGCCGCCATGCCGCTGTACGACGCCCTTTACGCCTGGTGCGCCAGCGAAGCCAGAGCCGTGTGGCAAGGACAACTGCCCGAGACACACAACTGGAAGCCGGAAACCATGAAAGGTGCTGGCGCATGACGCAGACCACCGATAGGCCGAAAGCGGTCAGTTTTCGCGAAGCCTTCCGGTTCTGGCTCAAGCTCGGCTTCATCAGCTTCGGCGGGCCGGCCGGGCAGATTGCCATCATGCACCGGGAGCTGGTCGAGCAGAAACGCTGGATCTCCGAGAAGCGGTTTCTGCACGCGCTGAACTACTGCATGATGCTGCCCGGGCCGGAGGCCCAGCAGCTGGCCACCTACATCGGCTGGCTGATGCACCGCACCTGGGGCGGCGTGGTGGCCGGCGCGCTTTTCGTCTTGCCTTCGCTGTTCATCCTGGTCGCCTTGAGCTGGATCTATGTTGCCTTTGGTGATGTGCCGCTGGTGGCCGGGCTGTTCTACGGCATCAAGCCCGCGGTGGCCGCCATCGTGTTGCAGGCGGTGCACCGCATCGGCAGCAAATCATTGAAGAATCCGGTCAAAGCCCCCATTCCCTGGGCGGTAGCGGCTATCAGTTTCATAGCGATTGCAGTCCTGCACGTGCCCTTTCCCTGGGTGGTGCTGGGTGCGGCACTGACTGGGTGGCTGAGCGCCCGGTTTTCGCCTGGACAATTTGCCGCCGGCGGTGCGCACGGGAGCACGGCGGGGCCGCATGCGCCTGCACTGATTGATGACGACACACCCACGCCCGAGCACGCGCGCTTCAGCCCCGCGCGGCTGGCCAAGGTGCTGGTCGCCGCTGCGGTGCTCTGGTTCCTGCCGATGGGCGCGCTGATGGCCTGGCAGGGCTGGAATGGGGCGCTGACGCAGATGAGCTGGTTTTTCACCAAGGCGGCGCTCCTGACTTTTGGCGGCGCCTATGCCGTGCTGCCTTATGTGTACCAGGGCGCCGTCGAGCAGTTTGGCTGGCTCACCGGGCCGCAGATGATTGACGGCCTGGCGCTCGGCGAAACCACGCCGGGGCCCTTGATCATGGTCGTGGCCTTTGTGGCGTTTGTCGGCGGCTGGACGAAAGAAGTGCTGGGGCCGGATGCCCTGTTCCAGGGTGCAGCGCTGGCGGCATTGCTGGTGACCTGGTTCACCTTTTTGCCGTCCTTCATCTTCATCCTGGCCGGCGGACCGCTGGTGGAGTCCACGCACGGCAAGCTCCACTTCACTGCACCACTGGCGGCCATCACGGCCGCGGTGGTTGGTGTGATTGCCAGTCTCGCTCTGTTTTTCATAGCGCATGTTCTTTTTCCGACGGGGATTTCAACCGGTTTTTCTTCAAGAATGGAATGGCCGGCGCTGCTCATCATGGTTGCGGCCGGGGTTGCACTGCTGCGTTTCAAGGTGGGTGTGATTCCGGTGATTGGCGCCTGCGCGCTGGCCGGCTTGTTGCTGCGCTTGTCCGGCCTGGCCTGAGGGCCGCGCGGCGCCGCGTTATGCTCCAGCCATGCAAGGTTCTCTGGAAACAACACCCGCCAACCCTGCGCTGAAACTGCTGGAGCGCCTGTTTGGCAACTGGGTGCATCAGGTCTCTGCGGCCACGCTGCGTGCAGACGCGACGGCCGCGGTACTTGGTGCGGTACTGGTGTTGCCGCAGGGCATTGCCTTTGCCATGCTGGCCGGGCTGCCGCCCGAATACGGGCTGTACACCGCCATCGTGCCATGCATCATTGCGGCCTTGTTTGGTTCGAGCTGGCATGTGATGTCCGGGCCGACCAATGCCAACTCGCTGGCGCTCTTCGCCATGCTCTCGCCGCTGGCACTGGCCTTCAGCCCGGTCTATATCCAGATGGCGCTGGCTGTCACGGTGATGGTGGGCATCATGCAATGGCTGATCGGCGCCCTCCGTCTGGGCACGCTGGCCAATTTCATTTCACCGGCGGCCTTGTTCGGCTTCACTTCCGGCGCAGCCGTGCTGATCGGCGTCTATGCCCTGCCCGATCTGTTGGGGTTACCGGCGGCAGCTGAACACGGCGCCGCTGCCGTACTGCTGCATGTGGCCGCCATGTGGCGCGCGGTGCAGCCCGAAGCGCTGGCTGTGGCGGGCGCGACCCTTGCCACAGCTCTGCTGGTGCGGCGCCTGCGGCCAGGCTTGCCCTACATGCTGGCCGGCCTGGCCGTGGCCACTGCGCTGGCGTGGGCCTGGGTGCGTTATTCCGGCGCCGGGCCCTTGCCGCTGCGCATCATTGGCCAGATCGCCACACCCTGGCCAAAGTTTGGCATTCCCAGTGTCAGCTGGTCTGCGGTATCCGAGCTGCTGGGCCTGGCATTTGCACTGACCATCGTGGCGCTGGGGCAATCGATCTCGATTGCCAAGGCGATGGCCGCGCGATCCGGCCAGCGTATTGATGCGAACCGCGAATTCCGCGGCCAGGGCCTGTCCAACATCGTCGGCGGTTTCTTTTCGTCCTACGTGTCCTGCGGCTCGCTGAACCGGTCCATGCCGAACCTGGAAGCCGGTGCCCGCACGCCGCTGGCGGCGGTGTTTTCTGCCATGTTGCTGCTGGTCCTGGTGGCGGTCAGCGCGGGCTTGCTGGCGCAGATTCCGATGGCCGCGCTGGCCGCCCTGCTGGTGCTGGTGGCGGTTTCGTTGCTGGACCTCAAGCGCTGGAAACAGCTGTACACCCTGAGTCGCACCGAGTTTGGTGTGGCGTTCGCCACCTTGGTGGCAACCGTCAGCATCCGGCTGGAAATTGCCATCTTGCTGGGCACACTGCTGTCGCTGATGTCTTTTCTCCACCGCACCTCCAAGCCGGCGATGCGCACCATGGGTTTTGACAGCTGGGCGCCGGACCGGCAATTCGTGGTGCTGGCGGACAGCAAAACACCGCTCCAGGAATGTCCACAACTTAAGCTGCTGCGGATGGAAGGCGAGGTGTACTTTGGCGCGACCCAGCACGTGGCCGACACGCTGCACGCGCTGCGCCACAGCCTGCAACCGCAGAAACACCTGCTGGTGATGGGCAAAAGCATGAATTTCATCGACCTGGCGGGCGCGCAGCTCTGGGAGGCCGAGCTCAACGCGCGCCGTGCAATGGGGGGCGATCTGTACTTTCACCGCCCGCGCCCGGAAGTGATCCAGATGTGGCAGACCACGGGCTTCACCCGTTTACTCGGTCCCGAACATCAATTCCCCGACAAGCGCAGCGCGATCGCCACGATTTTCACGCGGCTGGATCCGGCCATCTGCCAGCAGTGCACCGCGCGCATTTTTGAGGAATGCAAGACGGTGCCAGGCCCTAATCAACCGGCGGTTTGAAACCCAGCCGCTGCAGCAAACCCATCGCGGCGGCAGGTGCCCGTTCCTTGGCGCCGTTGATGAAAAACATGAAAACATCGCGTGGCGGGCCTGCCTTGGCTTTTGTTTCCACGCGCGGCAAATCGGCGAACTCGCCGCCTTCGGCCCAGGTCCGGGCTGCCTGCGCCCAGGTGTCCAGCGCTTTGGGCGCATAACCGCTGCTAACCTTGGTTTGGCTGCGCATCAGGCGGGCGTAGACAAAGTCTGCGGTCAGGTCGGCAAACGAAGGGTAGTCGTCCGAGTCGCAGAACACGGTGGCACACCGGTACTTGCGCGCCAGCTTCAGGTAGTCCGCCGACATGAAGCTGGTATGGCGCACGTCCAGCACATGGCGCAGGGCAAGGCCGTCCACCTTGCGGGGCAGCAGCGCCAGGAAAGCTTCGAAATCTTCCGCATCGAATACCTTGGTTGGCATGAACTGCCAGACGATGGGCCCGAGCTTTCCGCCTAGTTCGCTGATGCCGCTGCCGACAAAACGCTCAATCGATTCGCCCGCTTCGGCGAGCACACGGCGGTTGGTCGTGAAGCGGCTGGCCTTGAGCGAGAACACAAAACCGCCAGGTGTTTCGTCGCGCCACTTGGCAAAAGTCGGCGGCTTGAAAGTGCTGTAGTAGGTGCCGTTGACCTCGATGGCGTTCAACTGCCGGCTGGCATAGCCCAGCTCCCTACTGTGCGGCAAGCCCGGGGGATAGAAACTCTTTCGCCAAGGCTCATAAGTCCATCCACCGATGCCGGCACGAATTGCTGGGGTTTGGGAGGGTGTTTTTATCACAGGTTTTTTGACCATAAACAAGTGGACTGTCGCCATCGTTGCAGAAAATAGCCCATCTTGCAGCTAGCCGCACTTAAACCGGCTGGCAGGACGGCACGGTCACGGGTACAGTAGCTCTTTTCGCCTCATTCCCTCCGGAGTTGTCATGAACGCCCCTCTGCATCGCGAAATTCCCCCCGGCCTGCTCGACACTGCACAGGCCTTGTCTCAGGTCAGCGCCCAGTGGGACGGCGACATCGTCAAACAGATCAGCGACTACATCACCATTCCCGCCAAGTCGCCGTCGTTCGATGCGGACTGGGCCGGGCACGGGCATATCGACACCGTGATGCGCAACGCCGCCACCTGGGTCGAGGCACAAAAAGTCGAAGGGCTCACGCTGGAGATCGTCCGGCTTGAAGGGCGCACGCCCGTGTTGTTTTTTGAAGTGCCGGCGACCAAAACCGGCGCCACAGAAACCGTCTTGATGTACGGCCATCTCGACAAGCAGCCCGAGTTCACCGGCTGGCGCAATGACCTCGGCCCGTGGACGCCCAAATACGAAGACGGCAAATTGTTCGGCCGTGGCGGCGCCGACGATGGTTATGCGGTGTATGCCAGCATCGCGGCCATCCAGGCCCTGAAAGCGCAGGGCGTGCCGCATCCGCGTATCGTCGGCCTGGTGGAGACCTGCGAGGAGAGCGGCTCCTACGACCTGCTCCCTTATGTTGACGCGCTGCGCTCACGGTTGGGCGATGTGGGCCTGGTGATCTGCCTGGATTCAGGTGCCGGCAACTACGATCAGCTCTGGCTCACCACCTCCCTGCGCGGCATGGCCAGTGGCGTGTTGAAGGTTGAAATTCTCACCGAAGGCGTGCATTCGGGCGATGCCAGTGGGCTGGTGCCGTCGAGCTTTCGCATCATGCGCCAGGTGTTGGACCGGCTCGAGGACAGCAAGACCGGACGCTTGCTGCCGCAAAGTTTTCACTGCGAAATTCCCGCTGAACGGCTGGTGCAGGCCAAAGCCACGGCACAAATCCTGGGCGAGGAAATTTACAAGCGCTTTCCCTGGGCGCATTACGACTGCGGCGGGGCGACCACCTTTGCCTTGCCGACCACGACCGACCCGGTCGAGGCCCTGCTCAACCGCACCTGGAAACCGACCTTGAGCGTGACCGGCGCCGACGGATTTCCCGAGATGGGCAATGCCGGAAACGTGCTGCGACCTTACACCGCCTTCAAGCTGTCCTTGCGCCTGCCTCCGCTGGTTGATGCTGGCAGCGCGGTGCAGGAACTCAAAACGCTGCTGGAAGACAACGCGCCCTACCAGGCAAGGGTAACGTTTGAAAGTGCCGGCGGCGCCACCGGATGGAACGCACCGACCACCTCGCCCTGGTTTGAAAAGGCGCTCAACGATGCGTCACAGGCGTTTTATGGCGCACCCTGCGGCACCATTGGGCAAGGCGGCACGATTCCCTTGATGAACATGCTGAGCCAGGGTTTTCCAAAAGCCCAGATGATGGTCTGCGGTGTGCTTGGCCCGCGCAGCAACGCGCATGGACCGAACGAGTTCCTGCATGTGCCCTACGCCAAAAAGATCACTGCGGCTGTTGCGCAGGTCATTTCCCGCATGCCCTGAGCTGGCGCATGGACAGCAAACCGATCCTGGCGCCGTTCACGGCCCGCGATGGTGAGAACCTCGCGCTGTATGAGTGGCCCATGGAGGCCTGGCAGGCAGACGACGCCCTGCCGCCGCGCGCAGTGGTGCTGATTGTTCACGGCCTGGGTGAACACGCGAGCCGTTATGACCATGTGGCGCGTCAGCTTCTGCACTGGGGTTTTGCGGTGCGCGCCTATGACCAGCGTGGTCATGGCGAGTCGGGTGGCGTCCGTGGAGGGTTGACCAGCGATTCCCTGCTGCTGGAAGACCTGGCCGAAGTGGTGGACGACACGCGTCTGCGATCGGTGCGCCTGCCGCGCGCCGAGGGTGCCGGTGAAGAAGCGGCCAGCCCGCTACCGCTGGTTTTGCTGGGCCATAGCCTGGGCGGCCTGTTGGTGGGTCGTTTTGTCTCGCTCGAAATTCGTCCGGTTGATGGTCTGGTGATGTCTTCTCCGGCGCTGGACCCTGGTCTCAATGCGATTCAAAAATTCCTGTTGGCCACCCTGCCGGCGATTGCACCCAACCTTCGGGTCCACAACGGTCTCAACCCCGAGTTCATTTCACATGACCCTTTAGTGGTGCGCAAGTACCGGGCTGATCCGCTGGTGCATGCCAAGATTTCTGCGCGGCTGGCCAAATTCATTGCGACGGCGGGGCCGGCGACCGTGGCTGCCGCATCAAGCTGGACCACGCCCACCCTGCTGATGTATGCCGGCGCGGACAAGCTGGTCAACCCGGCCGGCAGCCGCGCCTTTGCCGAAGCAGCGGCGGGCAACGGCGCCGCCCAGGTTGTGACGGTGCGCTGCTTTGACGATCTGTACCACGAGATCTTCAACGAAACGGATGCGGCACCGGTGTTTGCCAGCCTGAAATCCTGGTTGGATGCCAGATTTTAAGAAAAATACGCCACACCCCCTTATTTGGCGGATGCTAGCAGCTATTAAATTTGTAGCAAATCAGGTGGCCTGAGGCCGGCGCTGTCGCAGCCCCAGCCAGGCCAGCGCCACGCCTGTGAGCCCCAGCGGCAGCAGGCTGCCCAGGTTCAGCAGTGTCCAGCCCTGTGTGGTGACCAGCACACCGGAGGCCAGCGAAGACAGGGCCAGCACCGCGAACACGCAGAAATTCAATGCGCCCTGGGCCTTGTCTTTTTCTTCGGGCCGGTAGGCCGTCAGGGCCAGGGTGGTCGCACCGGTGAACAGGAAATTCCAGCCCAGCCCCAGCAGAAACAGGGCGATCAGGAACTGGTGAAGTTCGACGCCGGTCAGGGCCACCAGTACACACGCTACGTTGAGCATCAGGCCCACCGCCATGATGGGCAGTGTGCCGAAACGCTTGATCAGGTGACCGGTGAAAAAACCTGGCGCGAACATGCCGATGACATGCCATTCGAGAACCAGGGCAGCGTCGGAAAATGGCAGGCCGCAGACTTGCATGGCAATCGGCGTGGCCGCCATCAGCAGGTTCATCACACCAAAACCCAGGGCACTGGCCGCCGCTGCAACAATGAACACCGGCTGGCGCATGATCTCGCTCAGTGGTCGACCACCGCTGACGGACTCCTTGGCCGGCAAAGGTGGGAACTGAATAAAAAACAGCAACCCCATGGCCAGCAGCGCCACAGCAGCCAGGGCCAGGTAGGCGCCGGCAAACGGTACGGTTGTCAGCGTGCGTGTGCCCGCTGCAAGATTGGGGCCGGCAATCGCACCGATCAAACCTCCGGCCATCACCAGCGAAATAGCTTTCTCGCGAAAGGCCGGCAAGGCCAGTTCGGCGGCGGCAAAGCGGTAAAGCTGAGCATTGGCGTTGTAGTAACCGGCCACCACGGTGGCTGTGACCAGCAGCCAGAAGTTGCGGCTGTAGGCCGCATAGCAGCACAGCAGCGCCGAGGCGACGGCGACTGCCAAGCCGAGCTGGAACGACGTCTTGCGGCCGAAGCGCTTCTGGGTTCGCGCCACGATGCCCGTGGAGAGCGCGCCACCGACGACATAGCCCATCACGGGCAGGGTGGCCATCCATCCCAGCGGCGCCAGATTCAGCCCCACCAGTCCGTTGATGGCGATGAAGGTGACGTTGTTGGTGAGAAACAGGCCTTGGCAGATGGCCAGCAGCCAGAGATTGCGGTTCATGGTTGACTCAGTGTGAGCAGGGCCAGGCAGGCGAGCGGCGCTGTTTCGGCGCGCAGGACGCGCGGCCCCAAGTTGACAGGAACAAAGCCTTGGGCCATCGCAGCGTCTTCTTCGGCTGCGCTCAGTCCGCCTTCCGGGCCGCTAAGCAGCGTCATGGGGGTTGTGTCGCTCCATGACGCCATGGCTTGCGCCAGCGGCTGCGTACCCGCCCGCAGTGACAACAACAGCCGGGGTGCCTCTGCCGTGGCCGCGGGCAACGCGCGGAGCCAGTCGCCGAAACTAGCGACTTCATGCAGTAGCGGCAAACGGTTACGGCCGCACTGCTCGCAGGCGGCAATCGCCACACCCTGCCAGTGGGCGAGTTTTTTTTCGGCGCGTTCGCCTTTGAGGCGGAGCACCGAACGCTCGGCCATCAGCGGGGTGATGCTGGCGGCGCCGAGCTCGCTGGCTTTTTCGACCAGCCAGTCCATGCGCTCGTTGGCTGGCATGCCCAGAACAAGGTGAACGGCGCGGTCTGTTTCGCACTCCATGGCGCGGTGCGCACCGATGGTGACTTCGACCTCGCTGCGACCCATGCGCTCAATCGCCGCTTCAAACTCTCCGCCCTGGCCATTAAAAAGCGTGATCATGTCGCCCGGTTGCAGCCGCAACACCTGAACATGGCGTGCGGCACGGTCCGGCAGGGCCAGCGTTTCCCCGCTGCGCAGCGGCAGGTCGGTGTAGAAGCGGGCGGTCATGGCTGTAGATCTTTCGCGAAGCAGAGGCCGCTATTAAAAATATAGCTATTGACGCCCGTAAACAAAGGGCAAACGGCCAATTTAATGCATAAAAACAGCATCAAAACGTGTAACCCACGCGGGTTTCGTTGCCCTCGATTTCGTCGAGCAGCACCATCAACGGGCCGAGTTGGCGGTAACGGGCGCAGGTGTTTCGTGCGTAGCTGATAAATCGCGGCGTGTCGGCGAGGTATTTCGGCTTGCCGTCGCGCAGCGTCAGGCGCGCGAAGATGCCGAGGATTTTCAGGTGGCGCTGCAGCCCCATCCATTCCACTGCGCGATAAAACTCGCCAAAATCATCGCCCACGGGCAGGCCGGCCTTGCGCGCCTGTTCCCAGTAACGCACGGTGATTTCAAGTACAAAGTCTTCGGGCCAGCTGACGAAGGCATCGCGCATCAGGCTGGCAATGTCATAGGTGATGGGGCCGTAAACGGCGTCCTGGAAATCCAGTACCCCTAAAGATGGAGCCCCCACGCTTGTCACTGCGTGAGCCTTCGGCGTTGCGCTGCCCCTTTCATCTTGCATGGGGGCTAATTTTCCTAGGGGCAGCCCGTCGGAAAATTGGTTTGCCACCATCAAGTTCCTGGGCATGAAGTCGCGGTGCACATAGACGCGCGCTCCGCCCAGCGACTGCAGGTTGCTGGCCTTGATCTGCGCGAACAGGCCATCAAGCTTGTCCTGCAGGGTGCTGTCGATCACGATGCCGCGGTGTTTTTGCATGTACCAGTCGGGAAACAGGGCCAGTTCCCGCGACAGCAGGGCTTCGTCGTAGGGCGGGAGAACATCGGCCCGCGAGGCGAGTTGCCAGCGAATCAGCGTTTCGACGGCTTCCCGATAAAGTGGGTAGGCGCATTGTTCCCGCTCGGCATCCGGCTGTGCGTCAATCAACTCCAGCATGGTTCTGGCGCCCAGGTCGCTCAGCAACATAAAGCCCTGCGCCTGGTCCCAGGCGAGTACGCGGGGTGCGTTCAGCCCGGCGTTGGCCATGAGCTCCGCGACCTTTACAAAAGGTTGGCAGTCTTCCTGCGCGGGCGGCGCATCCATGATGATGCAGCTGGCCCCCGCTTCTGTACGGACCCTGAAATAACGGCGGAAACTCGCGTCAGCCGAGGCTGGGTGCAAGGTTTGCGGCAGCAGGCCATGGGAGGGGATGCAAGCCTGCAGCCAGGCGGCAAAGGCTTGGGCGCGGGCGGCGTCCTGCCAGACAATAGGGGAATCAATAGGGGAATCGGTCATGCGCTCTCTCGGCCTGCCCTGAATGGATACATCAAAAGGTGGAAAAACGGGCAGGTCGGCATAGGATAATCGGGCCTGCTGTCATAAACGGGTTTATCTCATACTTCCGATGCATCGCGCATCCCGCTCTCTTTTTATTCCCTCTCCGGTCGCGTATGCCGTCCTCAGCCTTGTGTCCTGCACCGTGCTGGGCTTGGGGCATGCCGGCTCGGCCCACGCGCAGAGCAAGCTGCCGTCGCCGGGCAAACCGCAGGAGCAGGAAGTGGTGCAGGGTTTGCAGACAAGTGACGGCTCGCCGGTACTCAGGGGCTCTTCCATGCTGGCCGAGGAGCCGCCTGGCGGGCCCGACATCAAGCTGCCAACGTTTATTTTTGGCGATCGCCTGTCAGGACGTCCCGACCTGGAAACCATCATCGACGGCAACGCCGAGCTGCGTCGTGGTGGATCGGCGATACGCGCTGACAGGCTTGAGTACGATCAGCCGACCGACGTTGTCAAGGCGCGCGGGAACGTGCGGATCAACAGCTCGGGTAATCTGTTCAACGGGCCAACGCTCGACCTCAAGCTAGATACCTTTGAGGGATTTTTCCTTCTCCCTGACTATAAATTTCTGCAGAACAGCGGCCATGGCGCGGCCGATCGGGTGGACTTCATTGATGACAAGCGCTTGGTCGCGCACAACGCAACTTTCACGACCTGCGAGCGTGGCGAAGGGCCAAGCTGGATGCCCGCCTGGATCGTCAAGGCAAGCACCATCAAGTTTGACAAGGAAGACGATATTGGCGAGGCCTCAGGCGGCGTATTGCGTTTCATGGGCGTGCCCATCCTGACGGGGCCGACCTTCAGCTTCCCGCTCAGTGACAAGCGCAAGTCCGGCATGTTGCCGCCCACTATCGGCATAGACAGTGTCAGCGGCATGGCCCTCACTGTTCCTTACTACTTTGACATCGCACCCAATCGTGATGCCACTCTCACTCCGACGTTCATGAGCAAGCGCGGGGTGGATCTGGGCGGTGAGTACCGCTACCTGGAACGCAACTACAAAGGCGAGTTGCGTGCCAACCTGATGCCCGGTGATCGCTTGCGCAACAGGGATCGCTGGTCCTACAACTATCTGCACAGCGGGCAGTACAGCACAGGCCTGCAGGCTGTTGGCAGCGTGGGGCTTAATCTGAACCTGAACCGGGTCAGTGACGACAACTACTGGCGCGATTTTTCACGTTCGGGCGTGCTGACGCAACGGTTGCTACCCAGCGACGCGAGCCTGAACTGGGGTCGGGGTCCCTTCTCGGTCACCTTGCGCAGCCTGACCTACCAGACCTTGCAGGACGTGAGTGCGCCTATCGTGCCGCCTTATGATCGAGCGCCGCAACTGACTGCCAGTTATGTCCGCAGCAACGTGCCCCTGGGCGGCCTCGGGGGGTTTGACTATTCGGTCACCACCGACGCAACCCGTTTTGAGTCCGACCGCACATTGACCCGGCAGCCCAACGCCAACCGGGCTTTCGCGTTGGCGCAGATCAGCCGGCCCTGGATCCGTCCTGCGGGCTACATCACCCCCAAACTGATGGTCAATACCACCACTTACCAGTTTGATGCTCCCATCGCCAATGGTTTACGCTCGGCTTCTCGCACCGTGCCAACGTTCAGCCTGGACAGTGGTCTGACCTTTGAACGCGATGCCAATTTTTTCGGCCGGGCTTATACGCAGACCCTGGAGCCTCGCGCTTTTTACGTGCACACGCCTTACCGCGACCAGAGCTATTTGCCCAATTACGACTCAGGGTCGAACGATTTCAATTTCGCGACGGTGTTTACTGAAAATGCCTTTGTTGGCAACGACCGCATTTCCGATTCCAATCTGTTGACCCTGGGTGCCACCTCCCGGCTGCTGGACCCCGAGACCGGCGCTGAAGCTCTCCGGGTGGGTGTTGCCCAACGCCTGCGTTTCAAGGAACAGCGGGTGACCTTGCCTGGCGTGGCGCCGGTAAATGACCGCTTCAGCGACATGCTTTTCGGCGCAACGGTGAATTTGACAAAGGCTTGGGCTCTGGACACTACCGTTCAGTACAACCCCAAAACGAACATCTCCGAACGTTCAACCATAGGCGGGCGTTACAACCCCAGCAATTACCGCGTGATCAGTGCTGCCTATCGTCGCCAGCGCAATGTCAGCGAGCAGTACGATATCGGCTGGCAGTGGCCGATCAACGACTTGTGGGGTGACAAGGGCAAAGATTTGGGCGCCGGGCGCGGCCAGGGTGCGGGCCGATGGTACAGCGTGGGGCGCCTGAACTACAGTGTGCCGGACAAAAAATTTGTTGACATGGTGCTGGGCCTCGAATACGACGGTTGTTGCTGGATCGGACGCGTGGTATTGGAACGCAGCCAGCAAAGCACGGTAGCCAACAGCACACGCCTGCTGTTCCAGCTGGAGTTTGTCGGTTTCTCGCGCATTGGTTCCAACCCCCTGAAAACCTTGAAGGCCAATATTCCGCGTTATCAGTACCTGCGTGAGCAGAGTGTGACGCCCAGCCGCTTTACCAACTATGACTAAAACCAGCCTTACTCCACACCGTTGCTTTCGTCTCACCGCTGCCGCGTCACTTGTGATGGCGCTGATCATGCCTGTTGCGCAGGCTCAGACCCTCAGGCTGCCCGGCCAGCAGCGCGGCCCCGGTCTGGGTGCATTTGCGCCACCCGTTGCAAGTGTGCAGCGGCAGGCGGACTACATCGTCGCTGTGGTCAACTCCGAACCCATCACCAACAATGAGGTGCGTGCGCGAATGGTCCGCACTGAACAGCAGATGGCGCAGCAGGGAGCGCCTTTGCCTCCCAAAAACGAAATGGCCCGGCTTCTGCTGGAACGCATGATTGTCGAACGCGCGCAGCTGCAAACGGCGAAGGAGCAAGGAGTCGTGGTCAGTGACAGCGCAGTGGATGACGCGGTGCTTAATGTGGCCAAGCAAAACCAGTTGTCGGTCGAAGAGCTGCGCCGGCGGATGACTGCCGAGGGGCTGATGTTTGATCAGTTCCGTACCGACCTGCGCAATGAGCTGGTCCTAAATCGCATGCGAGACCGCGAACTGGAATCCAAGTCAAAGGTTAGTGAACTGGAAATTGACGACTACCTGCGCGAGCAAACACGAGGCACCAGCGCCGCTGCACAGGAGCTCAACCTGGCCCAGATTCTCGTGGCTGTTCCCGAAAATGCAACCCCGGAGCAGGTTGTCGCTCTGCAAGCAAGGGCGCAGACGGCAGCTGATCGTGCCCGCAGCGGGACGGACTTTGCTGCCCTGGTGAAGGAGTTCTCCAGCGCACCGGGAGGGGCTGCCGATGGCCAGATGGGCTTGCGGCCGGCTGAGCGTTATCCCCAACTTTTCGTTGATGCTACGCAAAACGTGAATGTTGGCGGTATCGCTGGCCCTATTCGAAGCGGCGCAGGCTTTCACATCCTGAAGGTCATTGAGAAGAAACGTGCGGGCATGCCCGGTAGCACGGTTACGCAGACCCGCGCACGTCACATCCTGCTGCGGCCTTCAGGGCAACTCACCGAGGCTGCGGCCGTGGCGCAATTGCAGGACTTCAAGAGACGAATTGTTTCCGGGCAGGCCGATTTTGCAGCGTTGGCTCGCCAGCATAGCCAGGACGGCTCAGGAAAGGACGGAGGCGAGCTCGGCTGGGCGGCGCAAGGGCAGTTTGTCCCCGAATTTGAAGAGCGCATGAACCTCCTTGCAACTGGCCAGGTGGGCGATCCTGTGGTGTCGAGGTTTGGTGTCCATCTGATCCAGGTGCTCGAGCGGCGCACCACCGTCCTGTCTCCAAAGGAGCAGCGTGAGGCCGTGCGTGCCATGTTGCGCGAGAAAAAGCTTGAAGAAGCTTATGTCGTCTGGGCGCAGGAAATACGCGGCCGGGCCTATGTGGAATACCGGGAACCGCCGCAGTGATGTGGCCCCCACGGTTGCTCACTGCGTGTAGCGCCCTGCCCCCCCGAGGGGGCCGCTGCGCCTGCGGGCCGGCGGAGCCGGACCCGCGGCCCCTGCTTGAACGAGAAGTTCGGGACCGTCCAATTTACGCCTCCAGACTAGCGTGAAACATATCCCGCGCAAGCGGTTTGGACAGCATTTCCTCACTGACCAAACCATTATCGAAGACATCGTGCAGGCCATCGCGCCTCGGCCGGGGCAAGCCATGGTGGAAATTGGGCCTGGTCTTGCAGCCCTGACCCAGCCGCTGGCCGAACGGCTGGGGCATTTGACGGTGATTGAGCTGGACCGCGATCTGGCGCAGCAGCTTCGAGCTCACCCACAACTCACGGTGGTCGAGTCCGATGTATTGCGAGTGGATTTCCGGCAGCTGGCTTCACAGGTTCATGCAGGTCCCCCAGACGCGGCCTCAGGGAAAACCGGCAAGCTCAGGGTGGTCGGCAATCTGCCCTACAACATCTCTACGCCCATCCTGTTTCATTTGCTGGACGCGGTGGATGTCATTGAGGACCAGCACTTCATGCTTCAGAAAGAAGTCATTGACCGCATGGTGGCCAACCCTGCGACCGGTGACTATGGCCGGCTCAGCGTGATGCTGCAGTGGCGTTATGCGATGGAGAACGTCCTGGCCGTGCCGCCGCAAAGTTTTGAACCTCCGCCCCGGGTAGACAGTGCAGTGGTACGCATGGTGCCGCGAGAGACACCGGAAAAGCTGGATGTGGGGCTTTTGAGCGAGGTTGTGCGGGTGGCGTTCAGCCAGCGGCGAAAGTTGTTGCGTCATTCGCTTGGAAAATGGCTCGAGCAGCGGGAGAGTCATCCATCATTTGATTTGCAGCGCCGGGCCGAAGAAGTGCCTGTGGCGGAGTATGTGACGCTGACCCAGGCGCTGATGAGTCGTGTGTAGCGGCCCAGCGCGCCGACCTGGCGAATAAAAAAGCCCGCTATTAGCGGGCTTTTTTATTTAGCAAGTTTGTCAATGATCAGGCAGCGGCCAACCAGTACCCCGCGTTAAACGGGCTGCTCATGCGCAGCGCCAAAGGCGACACGTCTAGCAGTTTGTCGGTAGGCATCGGCTCTTCACCGTCTGCGCTGTTTGCTTGCTGGGCCTCATTCGCCCGATCCCCTTGGCCGATGTCTGGGGAGCGGGCTACAGAAAAGAATAGAAACATCTGAACGGAATCTTTCGATCCGCCCAGTAATCTGCGGCATCCCTGAAGATGTCCAGCAGCTGTTCGCGCGCCTCTTTGTCGAATTTGGCGTTGGCAGGAATCTGCTCAAGCAAGACGATAAAACCTGGCTGCGGGCCGGATTTGTGAACCAGGTCCGTCATGCAGTCGTAAAGCGCATCAAAGTTTTTACCAAAGTGCGCAGGGAATGTGTACTGGGCCGCAATCATGTCCAGCACATCCTGTTTGCTCTGGGCATTGCCCAGGTTTGCATACAGGAAATGATGGCCAAGTTGTGTGGCGGCATCCTGCAGATCCTGCACGCGGAACGCGCGTATGGATTGCACGATGTTGGGTCTAACAGTACGAAGTGGCATGTCCATCTCCGCGTCTCTTTCTTAAGTCAATAACTCAAATTTGATGGTCACTGGTGAATCCTATTGGGCAATTCTGCGAAAACTCGCGTAGTGATCATCGGTGTAATAACAAGCATCGGGCGTGGTGGGTACAAAACCACCACAAACGATGCGCCGGGCACCCCGGCTGCGTTCACCTGGAGTTTTGACGGTGTACTCGCGGTAATAACCGCGATTTTTGGCGGGAAGTATCCTTTCCCTGTTGCCAAACACCGAGCCGTCCTTGTCGTACTTGAACGGCCCCCCCTGGTAAATCAACCTGACCATGTGGCGTCCCTGCTCCGGCAGGGTAGCAACGGAAATCGTGCCGACTTCGGCCTCGGGAACCGGCCCTTTGGCATGCACGCTGATGGGGCTGAACCCCGTGCTCAAAGCAGCCAGAACGACTGCTGCAGCTAGCTGCCACCCAGCCCGACCTTTTCGCAACATGGAAAAAACTGTCTTTCTTGAACCGGGGTCAGCCGCCAATTCTCTAGCAGTTGCCGGGTTAACCCTTAAATTTCAAGAGACAGAGTTTGACGCATCCTGCAGAAAAACGCAAGTGCCTGCTTAAAATTCAGGCAATCTTTGGCCCGAAAAAGAAAATTATAAGTTAGTACTAACTGTCTAATAAAGGGTTATCTGGAGGCGTTGACATCCGCCACGGTTAGTGCAGTCATATTGACGATCCGGCGCACGGTTGTGCTTGCCGTGAGAATGTGCATGGGCTTGGCGGCACCGAGCAACACCGGGCCAATGGCGATGTTTCCGCCCGCTGCGGTCTTGAGCAGGTTGTAGGTGATATTCGCCGCGTCAATGTTGGGCAGGACCAGCAGGTTGGCCTCGCCGGCGAGGGTGCTGTTGGGCATGACTGTTGCCCGGGCCGCGGCGTCAAGTGCTACATCACCGTGCATCTCACCATCCACTTCCAGCCACGGTGCCTCGTCACGCAGCAGCTGCAGCGTATGCCGCATCTTGAGGGCGCTCGGCAGATTGGAAGACCCAAAGTTCGAATGCGACAGCAGTGCAGCTTTGGGCTTGATGCCAAACCGCATCATCTCCTCTGCCGCCAGGGTGGTGATCTCTGCCAGTTGCTCGGCGGTGGGATCGTAGTTCACATGGGTGTCCACCAGGAAAACCTGCCGGTCCGGCAACACCAGGCCGTTCATGCAGGCGTAGGTACAAACACCGGGGCGCTTGCCGATGACCTGATCCAGGTAATTCAGGTGGTGAGCGGTGGTACCCCATGTGCCGCAGATCAAGCCGTCAACGTCGCCTTTGTGCAGCAGCATGCCTGCAATCAATGTCAGGCGGCGCCGCATCTCGATTTTGGCCATTTGCGCGGTTACGCCCTGACGTTCCGTGAGCCGATGATAGGTCTGCCAGAAGTCGCGATAGCGGTGGTCCTGTTCAACGTTGACGATGTCGTAATCCAACTCCTCTTTCAGGCGCAGGCCGAATTTTTCGATGCGCTGGGCGATGATGGCCGGTCGGCCAATCAGTGTGGGGCGTGCCAGACCTTCATCAACAACGATCTGGCAGGCGCGCAATACGCGTTCTTCCTCACCCTCGGCATAGGCGACGCGCTTTTTGGTGGCTTTTTTTGCAGCCGCAAAAATCGGCTTCATGGTGGTGCCGGAAGCGTAGACAAAGCTTTGCAGCTTTTCGCGGTACGCGTCCATGTCGGTGATCGGCCTGAGGGCCACTCCGCTGTCTGCCGCTGCTTTCGCCACGGCGGGCGCGATTTTTATCATCAAGCGCGGATCAAAAGGCTTGGGGATCAGGTATTCCGGACCGAATGCAAGCTTTTCGCCGGTGTACGCGGCTGCGACTACTTCGCTTTGCTCGGCCTGCGCCAGCTCGGCAATGGCGTGCACGGCAGCAATTTCCATTTCCATGGTGATGGTGGAGGCGCCCGCGTCAAGAGCGCCGCGGAAGATATAGGGAAAACACAGGACGTTGTTGACCTGGTTCGGGTAGTCGGTTCGGCCCGTGGCCATGATGGCGTCATCCCGCACGGTCTTCACGTCTTCCGGCGTGATCTCGGGGTTCGGGTTGGCGAGTGCAAAAATGATGGGCTTGGCTGCCATCCTTTTGACCATGTCTTTTTTGAGCACCCCGCCGGCCGACAGTCCCAGAAAGATGTCCGCGCCTTCGATGATGTCGCTCAGCGTACGGGCTGAAGTCTTTTGCGCAAACTGGATTTTGTCCTCATCCATCAGCTCGGTGCGCCCCTCATAGACCACGCCGGCCAAATCGGTCACGTAAATGTTTTCACGGGGAATGCCGAGCTTGAGAAGCAGGCCCAGGCAGGCCAGCGCTGCCGCGCCCGCACCCGAGGTCACCAGTTTGACTTGTGTCGGATGCTTGCCGACGACCTTGAGTGCGTTCAGCATCGCGGCGCCCACGGTGATGGCAGTGCCATGCTGGTCATCGTGAAATACCGGAACCTTCATGCGTTTGCGCAATTCGCGTTCTATATAGAAGCAATCGGGTGCCTTGATGTCTTCCAGATTGATCGCGCCGAAGGTCGGCTCCAGCGAGGCAATGATGTCCACAAGCTTGACCGGATCCTTCTCGTCAATCTCAATGTCAAAGACATCAATGCCGGCAAACTTCTTGAACAGGACGCCCTTGCCTTCCATGACCGGTTTGGAGGCCAGCGGGCCAATGTCACCCAAGCCCAGTACGGCAGTGCCGTTGGTGATCACCGCGACGAGGTTGCCGCGGCTGGTGTATTTGAAGGCAGCGTTCGGGTCCTTGACAATTTCTTCGCAAGGCGCCGCCACGCCGGGCGAATAGGCCAGCGCCAGGTCACGCTGGTTGATCAGTTGCTTGGTGGCCGCAATCGCGATCTTTCCGGGGGTTGGAAACTCGTGGTACTCCAGCGCAGCGCGGCGCAATTCTTCACGTTTTTCCTGGCTGTCGGGGGCGGCTGGCACTGGCATTAAGTTGTCTCCTGAGCGGCGGCCCGGCAGGGCCGTCAAGTTCTTGTAAGGTCAGCGATTGTAGGCCGTCCAAGGGGAAAACCCTAGTAAGGGAATCTACGCAAAACAGTGCGGCGGCTTTGACTTTTTTGCACAGATGCAGAAGCTTGATGTCGCGTATAAGGGTTTTGCACAAAATTTGCGCAAATAGCCGGTTGTTAACAACGATTGGAGCCGCGGTGGCGAGTGTGGCATCGAAAGCTTGCTGACCTGATTCGTCCGGTTCCCTTCGCCCTTGTCCGGCAATCCGGTCGTTGTCCAGAGAGATCGAGTGAATCAGGGGGACTAACTGCTGAATTCGCTGGCCGTGAATTCCATGTTTTTTCCGGAAAGACAGGTCGCTTGACCGCGTTGCGGAGGCTGCAATACATCGGAAAGTAGCGAAAAGTGCCGCCAGCCCTTATTTAACAGGCGCTGGCAGCTATAAATAACATAGCATCTGGTGTTTGCATGCGGCGCATGGTTAGGGCGGGCGGTTTTTCCTGGCAAATTCCCGGAAAGGGTCTACCGCCTTATGCGTTTGCGGCCTCTATCCAGCTACTGGGGGCATTCGCCACACCTCATTTTCAGAGTGATGAATCACAAAATTCTTGTGAGAAAACACACACCTTGTCTGTTTGTTACGACGCAATATAAGTATTTGGACCAGCATCGGGCTTGAGGCTGTTGACTAAAGACTCAATAATGATTAATACAATTTGTTGCGATTTAGAAATTTTTGAATATCGGATACTTGGTGAAACGTGTCGTCTGTTCTCTTTCCATCCTGACTTGTTGCGCGGGGCTTCTTGGCTTGGCGGGTGCTCCCGCGGCCGCCCAACCCGTTCGGCGGCCAGACGCGGGAACGCTGCAGGAGCCGCAGCGGCAGATTCCCTTGTTGCCCCAAACCGGGGCGCCGCAAATCAACTTGCCACTTGCCAGGCAGGGCCCGCCGGCAACTGCGACGGTGCGCATGACCCCGGCGGCCTTCCGATTCGAAGGCAACAGCATTTTCTCGGATGGCGTCCTGGCGGCCCTGGTCGCGGACCGCCTCAACCAGCCGACCGATCTTTCAGGCCTGATTGAAACGGCGGGCCGCATCAGCCGGTATTACCGTGCCCAAGGTTATCTCCTCACCGAAGCGTATGTGCCCGAGCAGGTGTTTCAGGCCGCGGGAGGAACGATCACCATCGCGGTCGTCGAAGCCCGCATCGGCAAGGTCCAGGTGCAGGTGGACGGCCAGAACGGGTCGGCTTCCTACGTGCGCCGCGTTGTGGCGGCCAATCTCCAGCCGGGCGCGCTGATCAGCGAATACCTGCTCGACAAACCAGTGCTGCTTTTGCGCGACCTTGCAGGCATCGAGGCCAGCGCCACGGTCCAACCTGGCCAGCAGTCCGGACAGGCTGACGTGATGGTTTCAGTGCAATCCCGGGGCTTGATGGTGGACGGCTCGGTCGGCATGGACAACTTCGGTGCGCGGGCAGCGGGTGCTTGGCATCTGTCGGGCAATGTCAACGTGAGCAACCTGCTGGGGCGAGGTGACGTGTTCAGCGCGCGCGCACAACTCAGCGAAGCATCACGCAGCCACCTTTACCGCCTTGCCTACGCCCTGCCTGTGGATGCAGGCGGAACCCGCTTGACCTTGAGCGCCGCGCGGACCGACTATGCCCTCGGCGAGCCCTTCACCGCGCTTGGCGCCACCGGCAAGGCCGACGTCCTGGGCCTGGCGTTGACGCGGCCGCTGACCCGCTCGCGCGAGACCAATCTGTACGGCCTGCTCGGCCTGGAACACAAGAAATTCAGCGACCAGCTCACCACGCCGGTCAATGAAAGCGAGCGCCGCATCCTCACCGCGCGCGCCGGCGTGCTCGGCAATTTCACGGATGAACTCGTCGGTACCGGGGCAGCAAGCAGCTATGCGCTGACAGGAACACTGGGCCGTGCCCGGATGGATGCCCTGAGCCTGGGTTTTGACCAGGGTCCTGGCGGGCTTCGCACGGCTGGAGGCTTCAGCAAACTCAACCTGGAATTCCAGCGTGCGCAGTTCTTCAACAATCCTTCCAGCGTTCATATAAACCTTCAGGCGCAAATGGCGTCCAAAAACCTGGCGTCTGCGGAAAAAATGGCGCTTGGTGGGCCCACCGGTGTTCGGAGTTACCCCGTTGGTGAGGGCATAGGCGATGCGGGACTGCTCCTCAATCTTGAATACCGATATCAGCTTCCGGCGCCCGTTGCTTTGGCGGGCGAGCCGGTCAGCCTGGCTGCCTTTTACGACTACGGAACCGTCCGGGTGAACCACGACGATACGGCGGTGCCCGGTGCCACCAACCGGGTCTCCCTGGGCGCCGTGGGCATAGGCGCGCTGGCGGGCCGGGTCAACAATTTCCTGATCACCACCTACCTGGCCTGGCGGACCACCAAGTCCGCCCCCTCCACCGGCGAACCCGACCGTTCGCCCCGCGCGTGGGTTTCTGCCCAGAAATGGTTCTAGCAGCATGACACAGCCAAGCTCACTGAAAAGCTCTACCAGCCGGAAGGGAAGCTACCGGGCCTGGGCTGTGCGCACGGTGGTGGTTCGCCTGTCACGCAAGTTGACTGCCACCTACCGCCTGCGCGTCGGGCGGCTGTTGTCGCGCTTGCTGGCCACCATGCTGGCGGGTTTCTCGACGCTGGCAACTGCACTGCCCGAGGGTGCCAATGTGGTCGCGGGGCAGGCAACCGTCAGCACGCCCGGCGCAAATTCCATGGTGGTCACGCAGGGGAGCGAGAAGGCCATACTGAACTGGCAAAGCTTCAATATCGGCGCCGGCCAGTCCATGCAGTTTGTGCAGCCCAGTGCGGCCTCCGTCGCACTCAACCGGGTGATTGGCGCCAATCCGTCGTCCATCTACGGCTCACTCAGTGCCAACGGCCAGGTATTCCTGATCAACCCTGCCGGGGTGATGTTCGCGCCGGGCGCCCAAGTCAATGTGGGTAGCCTGGTTGCCACAACGCTGGGCATCAGCAACGAGGATTTTGTTGCGGGCCGGTATACCTTCAGCGGCAATGGCAACACGGGCAGCGTGACCAATGGCGGGACCATCAACGCCGCGCGCGGCGGCTACGTCCTGTTGGCTGCGCCTTTGGTGAGCAATACCGGTGCGATTAACGCCGACGCGGGTTCGGTTGGGCTGGTGGCGGGCTCGCGCGTTTCGATTGATTCCAGCGGTGCCGGGCTGGTTCGCTTTTCCGTGGATGCGGCAGCGGCCAACGCTGTTGCGGCCAACAGCGGGGTGATCACGGCGCAGGGTGGTCAAGTGGCCGTGCTGGCCAGCGCATTGGGCGACGCCATGGCCACGGTCATCAACCAGTCCGGCGTGATACGCGCGACTTCCGCAACGGAGCGCAACGGCATGATTGTGCTCAGCGGTGGTCGCAGTGGCGTGGTGCATGTTGCAGGTACGCTGGACGCCAGCGGCACCGCAGCGGGTCAGAGCGGCGGCACAGTGCAGGTGCTGGGCGACAAGGTGTTGGTCGGCACGGGTGCGCATATTGACGTGTCTGGTCAGGCGGGCGGCGGCACCGTGCTGGTAGGCGGCGACTACCAGGGCGGAAACAGCGCGGTTCAAAACGCCGCACGCACATACGTGGCCGCGGGCACCACAATCCGTGCCGATGCGCTTGACAAGGGCAACGGCGGCAAGGTGGTCGTTTGGGCTGACGGCGACACGCGCAGCGCCGGCAGCATCAGCGCGCGCGGCGGCAGCAACAGCGGCAACGGCGGCTTCGTAGAAGTCTCCGGTAAGCAATACCTGGATACGCGGGGCAACATCGACGTTACCGCGCCTCAGGGTGTGGGCGGCAACGTTCTGTTTGATCCGCAGGACATTATTCTCAGCACAGCCGCATCAAGCCCGTCGGTGGTGACCAACCAGGCGGTCAACACGCCGGATCTGGCTTTTGCGACTGCGCCTGATCCCGGCACTTACACGGTCCAGATATCGACGGTCACCGGGTTCAACGAGCTGTTTTTGCAGGCAACGCGCGATATTGCCATCAACAACCCCCTGACCATGGCCGCCAATGGCAGCGTGCGGCTGGAAGCCAACAACAATATCACCGTCGGCGCCCTTGCAACCATCGGTGTCACTGGGACGGGCGCCATCAATCTCAAGGCCGATGCCGACAGCAGCGGCGCAGGTACTCTGTCACTGGCTGCGGCGCTCAGTTCGCAGGCGGGTGGCATCACCCTCTCCGGTGCCAGTGTGACCAGCACGGCGGCGGGTACCCTCACCACGACAGGCGCAGCTAACGGCAATGCAGGGGCGGTGAGCATCACGGGCACGGGGGTGGTCAATCTTGGGGGCGCGATCACGGCCAACGGCGGTACGGCCGGGGCGGGTCTTACCGGGCGCAACGGCGGAGCGGTGAGCGTCACGGGTGCAGGCGGCGTCACCACGGCGGCCATCACGGCCAGCGGGAGCAACGGCGGCACGGGTAACACCAACGGCGGCAACGCCGGCACGATCAGCGTGAACAACAGCGGCGCAGGCAACATACAGACCACAACACTGACGGCGAGCACCGGCAACGCGGTCGGCACAGGTGCGGGCGGCACGGCCGGCTCCATCAGCGTGAGCAACACGGCGGCCACAGGAAACGTCACCACAACGGCGCTGTCAACAGCAGGCGGCGCGGGCGGCAATGGCGGCGCTGTGACACTGGCGTCTCAAGCGGGCGTCACGGTGACGGGCACACTAAACACCAGCGGCACCGTACTGGCGGCAGGCACACGCGCGGGCAGCAACGCGGGCAACATCACGATCACCGGTGTGAACCGAAGCATCACCGGCGCCATCACCGCCAGCGGCAGCGCGGCCAACGGCACCAACCAGGCGGGCGGCGCGGCAGGGGTGGTGTCCATCACCGGCGCGGGCACACTGGGCACGAGCACCATCACTGCATCGACGGGTGGGGCGACCGGCACAGGAGCCGGCGGTGCAGTCGGCAGCATTGCACTGACCGGCAGCAACCTCAGCACAGGCGCACTCAGCACCAGCGGCGGCGTCAACGGGGATGCCGGCAACATCAGCGCCAGCGCCACCGGCACGGCAAGCGTCGGCGCGATCACGGCCACCGGCGGCGCCGGTGCAGCGGCCCAGGCCGGCAGAAACGCAGGCACAGTGAGCGTCACAGGCGTGGGCGGCGTGACGACCGCCGCCATCACCGCCTCGGGAGGCGCGGGAGGCACGGGCAACACCAACGGCGGCAACGCCGGCACGATCTCGGTGACCAACAGCACCGCGGGCAACCTCGTGACGGGCGCCCTGACAGCGAGCACCGGCAACGCAGTCGGCACAGGTGTGGGCGGCACGGCCGGCTCCATCAGCGTGAGCAATAGCTTTGCCACAGGAAACGTCACCACAGCGGCGCTAACCACGACCGGCGGCATCAAAGGCGCAGGCGGCAGCATCAACGTCAGCGCAGCCGGCACAGGCGTGCTCAGCACAGGCGGGGCGGCCATCACTGCGACGGGTGGAGCAGGCACCACCAGCGCGGGAGCGAACGCAGGCAACATCACCTTAAGCGGCGGCACCGTCACCCTGGGAGCCAGTGTGCTGAGCGCTACAGGCGGGGCAGGCAACGGCGCCAACTTTGCAGGCGGCAGCGGCGGCGCCATCAGCGTGACCAGTACCGCAGGCGGCATGAGCAGCAGTGGCGTCGGCGTCATGACGGCCAACGGCGGCGCAGGCGGCACCGGCAACGCCGCAGGCGGCGCGGCAGGCACCATCAGCGTGACCAATAGCGCAGCCAGCACGGGGGCCATCAACCTGATAGGCAGCGGCGGGCTCAACGCCCGCACGGGCGCGTCAGTGGGCACCGCGGCAGCGGGAGCCGCTGGCAGCATCACCGTCAACAACAACGCCACAGGCATAGCCACGACATTGGGCACCCTCACCACAACGGGTGGCGCCAGCGGCCATGGCGGCGCCATCAGCGTGACCACGGCGGGTGCGCAAACCGTGGGGGCCATCAACAGCTCAGGCGGCACGGCCAATGCGGGCACAACCGGGCGCAACGCGGGCGCTGTGACCCTGCAGGCGACGGGCGGGTTGCTGACCGGCACAACGATTACCGCCAGTGGCAGCAACGGCGTGACCACCGGAGTCCAGGCCGGCGGCAACGGCGCAGCGATCTCGGTCACCGGCAACAGCGGCGTTACCGTGACGGCCCTGGCGGCCAGCGGCGGGGCGGGTGTCAACAACGGCGCGGGCGGCAACGCCGGCACGATCAGCGTGAACAACAGCGGCGCAGGCAACATACAGACCACAACACTGACGGCGAGCACCGGCAACGCGGTCGGCACAGGTGCGGGCGGCACGGCCGGCTCCATCAGCGTGAGCAACACGGCGGCCACAGGAAACGTCACCACAACGGCGCTGTCAACAGCAGGCGGCGCGGGCGGCAATGGCGGCGCTGTGACACTGGCGTCTCAAGCGGGCGTCACGGTGACGGGCACACTAAACACCAGCGGCACCGTACTGGCGGCAGGCACACGCGCGGGCAGCAACGCGGGCAACATCACGATCACCGGTGTGAACCGAAGCATCACCGGCGCCATCACCGCCAGCGGCAGCGCGGCCAACGGCACCAACCAGGCGGGCGGCGCGGCAGGGGTGGTGTCCATCACCGGCGCGGGCACACTGGGCACGAGCACCATCACTGCATCGACGGGTGGGGCGACCGGCACAGGAGCCGGCGGTGCAGTCGGCAGCATTGCACTGACCGGCAGCAACCTCAGCACAGGCGCACTCAGCACCAGCGGCGGCGTCAACGGGGATGCCGGCAACATCAGCGCCAGCGCCACCGGCACGGCAAGCGTCGGCGCGATCACGGCCACCGGCGGCGCCGGTGCAGCGGCCCAGGCCGGCAGAAACGCAGGCACAGTGAGCGTCACAGGCGTGGGCGGCGTGACGACCGCCGCCATCACCGCCTCGGGAGGCGCGGGAGGCACGGGCAACACCAACGGCGGCAACGCCGGCACGATCTCGGTGACCAACAGCACCGCGGGCAACCTCGTGACGGGCGCCCTGACAGCGAGCACCGGCAACGCAGTCGGCACAGGTGTGGGCGGCACGGCCGGCTCCATCAGCGTGAGCAATAGCTTTGCCACAGGAAACGTCACCACAGCGGCGCTAACCACGACCGGCGGCATCAAAGGCGCAGGCGGCAGCATCAACGTCAGCGCAGCCGGCACAGGCGTGCTCAGCACAGGCGGGGCGGCCATCACTGCGACGGGTGGAGCAGGCACCACCAGCGCGGGAGCGAACGCAGGCAACATCACCTTAAGCGGCGGCACCGTCACCCTGGGAGCCAGTGTGCTGAGCGCTACAGGCGGGGCAGGCAACGGCGCCAACTTTGCAGGCGGCAGCGGCGGCGCCATCAGCGTGACCAGTACCGCAGGCGGCATGAGCAGCAGTGGCGTCGGCGTCATGACGGCCAACGGCGGCGCAGGCGGCACCGGCAACGCCGCAGGCGGCGCGGCAGGCACCATCAGCGTGACCAATAGCGCAGCCAGCACGGGGGCCATCAACCTGATAGGCAGCGGCGGGCTCAACGCCCGCACGGGCGCGTCAGTGGGCACCGCGGCAGCGGGAGCCGCTGGCAGCATCACCGTCAACAACAACGCCACAGCAGCGACGGCGACCACCCTGGCCGCACTGAACACCAGCGGTCAGGCCAACGGCAACGGCGGGCTGGTCAGCATCAGCACGACAGGCACACTGAGTGCGAGCACCATCGGCACAGGCGGCGGCACGGTTAATGCCCTCAGCACCCTGGACGGGCGCGATGCAGGCAACGTCACGATCAACACGGGCGCAGCCATCACAGCCCTTGGCGCCATCACCGCGAGTGGCACAGCAGGCGTGGGCACCAACCAAAACGGCGGCGCAGGTGGGCAAGTCAACGTCACGGCAGTCGGCGGCATAGCAGGCGCGGCCATGACGGCCAGTGGTGGTGCGGCGGTCGGCACGGGCAACGGAGGCAACGCCGGGCGCGTGGTGGTGGCCAACAGCGGCACAGGCAACCTCACCACGGGCGCACTGACGGTACAAACCGGCAATGCGCCGGGCGCGGGCGCAGCGGGCAGCTTCAACGCCACCAGCAGCGTCAACGTGACCAACAGCGCAGCAGGTGGCAACCTCACCACGGCAGCGATTACCACCACGGGCGGCACCAAAGCGGCTGGCGGCAACGTGGTGCTCAGCGCCAACGGCTCTGTGGCTACTGGAAACGTCGCTTCCAGCGGCGGTACCGCGGTTGGCACGTCAAGCGGACTCAACGCTGGCACCATCAATATCAGCGGGGCGGCGCTGACGCTCGGTGCCAGCACCATGACAGCCAACGGCACCAATGCCAGTACGCTCGGCATAGGCGGCAACGGTGGGGCCATCACTCTGGCAGCAAGCAGCGGGGCCGTAAGCGGGAGTGGAGCGATCAGCACCATTGGCGGCAACGGGGCAGGCTCTGGCCAGGCGGGAGGCAACGCCGGCGCGGTGAATGCCAGTTCCACAAGCAGCAGCGTGGCGTTGGGGACGGTCACAACGACAGGCGGCAATGGCGTGGCGGGTGTGGCCGCCGGCGGCAACGCCGGAGCCATCACGCTCAGCGGGGTGGGCGTTACCGTGGCAAGCAATCTGTCCGCAGTGGGCGGCACGGCTTCAGGCGGCGCTGCAGCAGGCAGCGGCGGCGCGGTCCAGATGGATGCCGGTACCGGCACCTACACGCAGAACACCAATATCGATGTCAGCGCAGGTACCGGCGCGATCACGGTGACGGCGGACACGGTGGCCATAGGTACCAACACAGGTAACAACGCGCTGACGAGCAGTGGCACCTTGACTCTCAAAGCAAAGACGGCCAATCGCGCCATGTCGCTCGCAGGCGCTTCCGGTTTTGATATCTCAGCGGCTGAAATAACTGCGATCACGACAGGCGCCACAGGCCCCATCGTGATCGGCGACACCGCCAGCACCGGTGTTTTGACGATAGGGGCAGCTGTTGGCCTGACGGGCAAAACCGTGACGCTCAATGCGGGCTCCATGACCGACACCGGCGTACAAACCGTCACCGCCACCAACGTCACGCTCAATGCCAATGGCCAGATTGGGACGAGCAACGCCAATGGCATTGACATCGCCGCAACCAACCTGAGCATCAACACCACAGGAAACGCCAATGCCTTTGTGCGTACCGGAGCAATTAATCTCGGTGTAGGGACAAGCGCGTCGAGCGTCGGAACCGGCACGCTGGACCTGACCGCCAGCGGCGCAGTGACTCAAACGGCGACCACCGGCAACATCACGGCGGGCACACTCAAGGTCCAGAACCTGACAGCCAACGCACCCATCACGCTGACCAACACCGGCAACAACGCCACCGCCGTCAACCTGCAGGCGACGGGCACCGGAGCGATTCAATACACCAGCGGCACGGGCTTTGACGTGGCCGCTGTCAGCACCAGCGGCAATGCCACGCTATCTTCCGGCGGCGCGGTGACCCAGTCCGGCGCGATTGCGGTAGCGGGCCTGGCGCTCACCGGTACGGGTGGGTCCCACACCTTGCGCCACGCAAGCAACGCCGTAACTACGCTGGCGGCCAACACTGGGAGCATTGACTACAGCCAGACCGGTGCGTTGATTGTCGGCACCGTGGGTGTGGCGGGCGTCACCACCACCGGCACCGCGAAAATTGAAACCACGGGCGCGGCGTCCAACCTTACCCTGAACAACGCGGTGACATCCAGCGCCGGTGGCGACGCCATTGTTCTGAAGGCAGGTTCTTCCAACGCCGCCGGCACTTCCACCGGCGGGCAACTGATCAACAACGTCGGTGTCAGCGGCATCGTGGCTTCCGTCGGACGTTATCTGGTGTACAGCGGTGATCCGGGCTCCACGACGGAAGGTGTTACCGGTTACAGCAAGCGTTACAACACCGCCGCCAGCTTCACCCCGGGCGGCAGTTCGAACATGTTTATGTACCGCATTGCACCCACACTGACCATCAGTGCCGACAACGCAACCCGCGTTTATGGGGACGCCAATCCCGTGTTCACCGGCAGCCCCACCACCGGCTTCATTGATGGCGATACGGATGCCAGCGTCGGCACTTACCGCAGTACGTCGGCGGTGTTCAACACGCCGGTGGCCGCCGGCCCGGTAACCATCACGCCCGGCGCCACCAACAATGAAAACTACACTTTGGTGCTGAACAGCGGCCTGCTGACCATCACGCGAAGAAGCATCCCCCGCGTGACCGGCATCACGGCCGATAACAAAGTCGTGGATGGCAACACCAGTGCCACGCTCAACACCGGCGGCGCCGGCTTTCCCAACATGGTCCCGGGGGATGCGCTCAATGTGACCACCGCGATCGGCAACTTTGATACCCCATCGGTAGGCACGAACAAGACCGTCTACATCACCGGCATCACCCTGGGCGGCGCTGCTGCGGACAACTACATACTGGCCAGTGACACCGCCACCACAACGGCCAGCATTACCGATTTGTCCAGTCTGGCCGGTGCATTTTTCCCGGCACCGCCACCAAGCATCACGCCACGTCTGAGCACCGGCGGGCTGACGGTTGCGGGCATGAATGCCTTGCTTGAAAACGCACCAACCGCGTCGGGCGCTTGCCAGGCGTCAAGCGCCGCGGAGGAGAGCGCAGGCGGAGAATGTGTTTCGGTGGCGACGGTGCGCGAGGCCACCGACCAGGAGCCCGGCATTGTCTCGGTGACGGTGGCTGGTGCGACTGCAAGTGCGGGCTTCCGGTTCTCCCTTCCCGCAGGCCTGCTGGCATGGGCTGCGGCAAGTGGGGCACCGATTCAAGCCAGCACCCTCACCGGCCGGCCGTTGCCGGCGTGGTTGCGTTATGACCCGGATACCCGGGCCTTTGTGGCCAAGGCCGTGCCGGCCGGCGCCTTGCCGCTGCAAGTGCTGGTGATTGCCGGCGAGCGTTCGGTGGTGTTGACGATTTCCGAGGCCCAGGGTGACGGGTCGCCGCCGCGCAGGGTCATTGTCGATCGCTCACCAGCGGCGCGGTCAGACAAACCGGGCTGAGTTGGACCGGGCAACGCCTGGCTGCCGACGGGTCGGTTGTCATTTGCAAAAAGAGGCAAAATGGCGCAAAATGCGCCATAAAGGAGTCCATCATGACTGCGCCCAGCAACTTTGCTTCCGTCAAACTCCCAGCCAGCCTGGTGCAACAAGCACGCGAGGCCGCCCAGCCCCTGCGTCGTTCGGCTGCCGGGCAAATCGAGTACTGGGCCACACTTGGCCGAGTGGTTGAGCATTCCGGCCTGACGGTGCAAGAGGCACAGACGGCAATTGAGGGGTATGAGGCGGCGGTGCGACAGGCACGCGGAAAAACACCTGATTCGCTGGAGACCCTAAAGCAGCGCGTACTGGCCGCCAGTACCGATGGCACCCTGCAAGCCCGGATCCGCACCATTGTTGAAGAAAATCGTAAACAGGCGGTGCGACGGGCCGCTGCTTGAGCAAGCCCACTTTTCATCTTCTTGCAGGACCCAACGGCGCGGGCAAATCGACGCTCTACCGCGCCCTGGCGGCCGGCGGTACCTTCGGCGGCGAACTGGAGTTTGTTAATGCCGACCTGTACGAACGAAGCCATTTGCAGCACATCGCCGACCCTCAAAAACGTTCCGAGGCAGCGCGTGAGTGGGCCGACGGACGGCGGGAGGCATTGCTCCATGCCAGGGTTGATTTCGTCAGCGAAACCGTCTTCTCGCACGAATCCAAGTTAAACCTTGTCAGTCAGGCCCAGTCGCTGGGTTATCAGGTGGTTCTCTATGTGGTGTCGGTGGGCGACCGGCGGCGCCTGCTGGCCCGGGTCAGCCAGCGCGTTCAGGAAGGTGGCCACAGCGTTCCGGCCAAACGCATTCTGGAACGCTACCCGCGCACCATGGCCAACCTCAAGAAAGCAGTGCGGCGCGCGGATCTTGCCTTTGTCTACGATGCCGCCGAAGTAGAGCGGGGCGCACATGTGCTGGTGGCAATGTGCGAGAAAGAGCAGACCACCCTTCTGGTGAAAAAATTGCCGGCCTGGGTTGCCACGCTGCTGGCTGCAGCCTGACCGGCTGCGCCCTCATCCCCGCATCAAGGCTTCAATTTCATCTGCCTTCACAGGCACGCCGCGCGTCATCAGCTCACAGCCCTTGGCCGTGACCAACGCGTCGTCTTCGATGCGGATGCCGATGTTCCAGAACTCTTTCGGCACCCCTTTGCCTGGCCGCACATAGATGCCGGGCTCGATGGTGGTGACCATGCCCGGCCGCAGAATGCGCGAGGGTTTGCGCATCACGGTTTGGCCCAACGCGTCTTTTTCTTCGCGTGGCTTGCTGCCGGGTTCGGTGTAGTCGCCGCAGTCGTGTACGTCCATACCCATCCAGTGACCCGTGCGGTGCATATAGAACTGGCGATAGGCACCCGACTCCAGCACGTCGTCGACCTTGCCGTGTTTCCTTTTGTCGAGCAGGCCGGTGTCCAGCATGCCTTGGGCCAGCACGCGCGTGGCGGCGTCGTGCGGGTCCATGAAACGTTTGCCGGGTTTGGTGACTTTCACCGCTGCATCCTGTGCGGCCAGCACGATGTCGTACAGCGTGCGCTGCGCCGGTGTGAACTTGCCATCGGCCGGAAAGGTGCGGGTGATGTCGCTGGCGTAACCGTCGAGTTCACAACCGGCGTCAATCAGGCACAGCTCACCGGGCTTCAGCTCGGCGTCGCCCGCGCGGTAGTGCAACACGCAGGCATTGGCGCCTGCCGCGACGATGCTGGTGTAGGCCGGGTACTGTGAGCCATGGCGGCGAAACTCGTGCAGCAGCTCGGCTTCCAGGTGGTATTCGCGTAGGCCGCCTTTGGTGCCGCTGCGCAGCATGGCGGCCGAGGTTTGCATCGCGCGCACATGGGCGCCCGCAGAAATTTTGCCGGCACGCCGCAGGATGGCGATTTCATGCGTGTCCTTGACCAGCCGCATTTCGTCCAGCAGCTTGCACAGGTCGTGCTGGCTCTGCGGGCATTCGGCACCGAAGCGGATACGGGCCCTGACCTTGGCCAGCCAGCCGTCCACCTGCGTCTCCAGGCCCGGGTGCGTGGCAAACGGAAACCACACCGCGTTCTGGTTGGTCAGCAGGGCCGGCATTTTTTCTTCGAGGGCTTCGGCACTGAAAGCCATGTCAACGCCCAATGCGGCCGGCGCAGCTTTCGGGCCCAGGCGGATACCGTCCCAGATCTCGCGTTCCAGGTCCTTGGGCCGGCAAAACAGCGTGCTCTTGCCGCTGGCTTCAATGGCCAGCCAGGCACCGGGCTCGTTGAAGCCGGTCAGGTAATAAAAGTAGCTGTCATGGCGGTAAGCGAAGTCGCTGTCGCGGTTGCGCGCCACTTCAGGGGCAGTGGGCAGCAGGGCAATGCCGCCGCCGGCAGCTTTGAGGGCACGTGCCACCGCGGCACGGCGTTTTTCGTAGATGGTGGTCATGGGTAAAAGCGTTTTCCTAACGTGGGATGTTCAACTCGGCCAGACGCTCGGGCGTGCCCACGTCGGTCCATGGCCCTGAATATAGCGTTGCGCTGACAAGGCCGCTCTGCATGGCCTCGCGCAGCAACGGTGCAAGTGCGGCTTTCTGGCCGACCGGCGTATTTTTGAACAGGGCCGGGCGATACAGGCCCACGGTGCTGTAGGTGAATTTTTCATCCGCCTGCGACAGCGCCAGGCCAGCGCTGCTGATGCCGAAGTCACCTTTCGGGTTGTGCGGCGGATTCGGCACCAGGTAAATGTGTGCCAGCGCAGCGGAGGCAGCAAACCGCTGCGCATCGGCCGTCGGAAAATCAAAGCCCGGCATGAACACGTCACCGGCAACCAGCCAAAAGGGTGCGTCCTGCAGCAGCGGCAGCGCGGTGGCAATGCCCCCTGCAGTTTCCAGTGCGCCACCAAAAAGTGCGCCTTCATGCGAATAGCGGATGCGCAGGCCCCAGGCGCTGCCATCGCCGAGCGCGGCCGGAAACTGGTCCTCCAGCCAGGCGGTATTGATCACCACCTCCTTCACGCCGGCGCGCGCAAGACTTTCCAGGTGCCAGGCGATCAGCGGTTTGCCTTGCACTGGTAGCAGCGGCTTGGGCGTCAGATCGGTCAGCGGGCGCATGCGCTCGCCGCGGCCGGCGGCCAGAATCAGGGCTTGGGTGGTCATACAGGCTGTGATTATGCTTTTGTGAAGGCGAATTGGGTGTTTGCCCAGAGAATACGGGCATAAGTAGCTACTGAAATCATAGCAAAAATCAGGACTTGTATTGACGGGAAGAAAGAGGAAGCAACCCGCCGCAGCTTGGCTGTATGCGTAGACACGGCGCAAGGTTATTATCCGGCCACAACTCACCTCGAAGGGATCGCAGCATGGCTCTCATGGACTTCATCAAGAAACAGTTCATCGACATCATCCAGTGGACCGAAACCGGCGACGGCACCCTGGCCTGGCGCTTCCCGATGGCGGACATGGAGATCCAGTACGGCGCATCACTCACCGTGCGCGAGTCGCAGATGGCGGTGTTCGTCAACGAGGGCAAGATCGCCGATGTCTTTGGCCCGGGCATGTACAAGCTGACGACGCAGACCATCCCGGTGCTGACCTACCTGAAGAACTGGGACAAGCTGTTCGAGTCCCCGTTCAAGAGCGACGTGTACTTCTTCAGCACGCGCCAGCAGGTTGACCAGAAATGGGGTACACCGCAGCCCATCACCATTCGCGACAAAGATTTCGGAGCGGTGCGGCTTCGTGCTTTTGGCAACTACAGCTTCCGGGTGGCCGATCCCAAGCTGTTTCACACGGAGATTTCAGGCACCCGCGATATCTACAGTGTGGGCGAACTCGATGGGCAGCTGCGCGGCATGGTTCTGCAGCATCTCTCGGACGCGATTGCCTCCAGCGGCATTCCTTTCCTGGACCTGGCGGCCAACCAGATGGAGTTTGCCAAGGCCTTGTCGAACGAACTCTCGCCCGCATTCGCGGCCATCGGCCTCAAGCTCGAAGGCATGACGGTACAAAACGTCTCCTTGCCCGAGGAGTTGCAGAAAATCCTCGACCAGAAAATCGGCATGGGCATGGTCGGCAACGACATGGGCAAGTTCATGCAGTACCAGACAGCGCAGGCCATCCCCAAGTTTGCCGAAGGTGGCGGCTCGGGCGGCAGCGGTATTGCCGGTGACGCCATGGGACTGGGCGCAGGCGTGGCGCTGGGCCAGGTGCTGGCGCAAAACCTGCAAAAAGGCTTGCAGGGTGAGCCGGCCCAGGCAGCCCCGGCTGTGACGGCGGTCAAGCCTGATGACGTCATGGCTACGCTGGAGAAGCTCGGTGAGCTCAAGGCCAAGGGCATCCTCACGCAAGAGGAGTTCGACGCCAAGAAGGTCGAACTTCTCAAGAAACTGGTGTAAGCCATTGCCCGAACATGATTCCGTTCGGGCTGAGCTTGTCGAAGCCATGACATGCGCTGCGTGCAACACTTCGACAAGCTCGGTGTGAGCGGTTAAGAAGCCCCCAGCTTGGCCACCCTTTCCCAACGCGCTTACCGCGCGCCATGCCCCGGCTGCGGCGCGCCGGTGGAGTTCCGCAGTGCACAGTCCACGCATGCGGTGTGCGGCTATTGCCAGAGCACTGTGGTGCGCGACGGTGACACCTTGTCCCGCCTCGGCAAGATGGCCGAGGTGTTCAACGACTTCAGTCCGCTGCAATTAATGGCGTCGGGTACTTTTGACAACCGGCCCTTCACGCTTGTGGGGCGCCTGCAATACAAATACAGCAAAGGCACCTGGACCGAGTGGCATGCCCTCTTCAACGACGGCAGCACGGCTTTTCTCAGCGAGGACAACGGCGCCTACGTGTTCACCTTGCCCACTGTCTTGCAGCGCGAGGTTCCGACTGCGACGCAGTTCCGCGTTGGCGCAACCACCGCGATCCAGGGCAAGCCGTTCAGCGTGGCGTCCAACGAACAGGTATCGCTGCTGTCGGCACAGGGCGAGCTGCCTCATCTGCCGGCGCTGGGCGCCTCGTTTGCCATGGTGGAGTTGCGCAGCGCCGAAGGTGAGGTGTTGAGCATTGACTACGGCCCGGTTCTGGCTGGGGCCGTGCCGGCCTTGTCGCTGGGCCGCGCGGTGTTGCTCGACGAGCTCAAGCTCACGGGTCTGCGCGACGAGTCGGCCAAGGAAGAAAAAGGCCGGCAGTTCAGCTGCCCCAACTGCGGTACGCAAGTCCAGGTGAGTCTGGCCACCAGCAAAAGCATCAGCTGCCCATCGTGCAACAGCGTCATTGACCTTTCCCAGGGCTTGGGCGGGGAGCTTAAACACGCCATCCAGAACGAGCCGGTCAATCCGCTGATTGCGCTGGGTACCACCGGTCAGCTGCTGGGTGTTGTCTGGCAGGTGGTCGGTTTCCAGCACCGCATGGGGTATGAGCCCGACGACGCCGACGAACACTTTGGCTGGGACGAGTACCTGCTGTACAACCGCAAGCGCGGTTTCGCCTTTCTGGTCGACGCCACCGACGGCTGGAGCATGGTCAAACCCGTGACCGGTGCGCCCGTGTTGAACGGCAACGCCCAAAGCGCCCGCTACCTCAACACCACCTATCAGCGGCAAAGCAGCTACCACGCCGAAACCAGTTACGTGGCGGGCGAGTTTTATTGGCGTGTGGAGCGCGACGAAAAAACCTTCAACCGCGATTTTGCAAATGGCAAATCATTGCTGTCGCAGGAGGAAGCTTCGAGCGAAGTGACCTGGTCCAGCGGCACCAAGCTCGAAGGTGACGTGGTGGCCAAGGCCTTCAACCTGAGTGGCAAACAAGACCTGTTCAAACGATCGGATGCCCAGCCGCTGAGCAGCGCATCGGGCATGGGTTGCGGCACCATCATTGTGGTGATATTCCTGGTCCTGTTCTTCCTTTTTCTGATCAGCCGCTGTTCCCGCTGCGATTCGAATGTGGAAAACTGCTCCTCGTCAGGCACCCGTACGTCGAGCGGCTCCTACGGCGGCTTCTCCGGAGGCGGAGGGCACAAGTGACACATCTGTCGGCATCCTTGTTTTTTTCTGGAGAACACCATGGGACTTGAATGGCTTAAACCCGCCGCTTTCCTCGGCTCGATCTTGTTCGCGCTGATCGGCGTGCTCATCTTCTGGCTGTGCTTTGTCATCATCGACAAAGTCACGCCTTACGATCTCTGGCACGAGATTGTCGAGAAGCAGAACATGGCGCTTGCGATGATCGTGGCGGCCATGTGTCTGGGCATTTCCATCATCGTAGCCGCCGCCATCCACGGTTAGGGCTACTGCGCGAGCTGGGGACGTCGTTGGGCGGTGCTCGGAATCCTCACGTACCTGAAGTACGTTCCGGTTCCTCCGCTCCGTCCGCCTAGTCCGCAGCCCGCTCGCTACGCCCTACATATCGCTTTGTCTGCGCAAGAATCTCCATCCCCCCGCCCGCTCGAAGTAGCGCTGCTCGCCAGCGTCTTCGTCGTTGCGGCCTGCGGCCTGCTTTATGAGCTGGCGGCGGGGGCGATTGCGTCTTACCTGCTGGGCGACTCTGTTCTGCAGTTTTCCACCATCATCGGCACCTACCTCTTTGCTATGGGCGCCGGGTCCTGGCTGTCGCGATTTTTTGAACGCCAGCTGCCGGCTCATTTTTTACGCATAGAACTGCTGGTTGCCGTTATAGGTGGGGCATTACCAGCTATTCTTTTCATAGCAAATGCGTACGCGCCGGGGGCTTTCCGGTTTTTGCTTTATGCGCTGGTGCTGGCGGTCGGCACCCTGGTCGGGCTGGAGATTCCGTTGGTCATGCGTATCCTCAAGCGCAACGTGGCCCTGAAAGACCTGGTTTCGCAGGTGCTGACCTTCGACTACCTGGGCGCGCTGGCGGTGTCGCTGGCTTTTCCTCTGGTGCTGGTGCCGCAACTCGGCCTGGTGCGCACCGGCCTGCTGTTTGGCCTGATGAATGCTGCGGTGGCCGTGTGGGCGTTGTGGCTGTTTCGCCATGAGCTGCGGCAATGGCGCGCACATGCGGTGGCTTGCGGGCTCACATTGGGTGCGCTGGCCGCGGGCCTGGCAGGGGCCGACCAGATCACCACGCTGGCTGAAGACCATTTTTACCAGGACCGGATTGTTTTCACTGCGTCCACGCCCTACCAGCGCATCGTTGTGACCAACGGCAAAACCGGCCATCGCCTGTTCCTCAACGGCAACCTGCAGTTTGCCGAGCGCGACGAATACCGTTACCACGAAGCCCTGGTGCACCCGGCCATGAGCGCGCATGGCGCGCCCAAAAAAGTGGCGGTGCTCGGTGGCGGCGATGGCATGGCCGTGCGCGAGGTTCTCAAGTACGCCAGTGTTGAAAGCGTGACCCTGGTCGAGCTTGATCCGGCCATGACCACCTTGTTCTCCCAGCAGTCGGCCCTGACCCAGCTCAATGGCGGCACCCTGAAATCTCCCAAAGTGACCATCGTGAATACCGATGCCTTTCGCTGGCTCGAGCAAACTAGCGACACCTTCGACGTGGTGATTGTTGACTTCCCCGACCCCACCAACTTCTCGGTGGGCAAGCTCTACACCAACTCGTTTTACGCCCTGCTCGACAAGCGCCTGGCCGCCAGCGGTTATGCGGTGGTCCAGACCACTTCTCCCCTGGTGGCGCGCAAGAGTTTCTGGACCGTTGTCACCACGATTGAATCAGTGGGACTGACGGCAACCCCCTATCACGCCAACGTGCCAAGTTTTGGCGAGTGGGGTTTTGTGGCGGCTGGCCGCCGGCCCTTCAGGCTGGCCGGTGCGCTGCCGGCGGACATGAAATTCCTCAACCTGCAAACCCTGCCCGCATTGTTTGATTTTCCGCAGGACATGGCGCGTGTTCCTGCGGAGGTGAACCGCTTGTCTAACCAGGCGCTGGTGCACACCTACGAGCGGGAGTGGGGCAAGGTTTCGCATTGAACGGGTTGCCCGGATGAAACGCCGCCACTTCCTCGCAGCCTCCGCCTTGCCGCTGACAGGTTGCGCACCGGCACCCGACATCACCGGTGGATTTGTCGGCGTGCAGCACCAGCGCGGCCATGTGCTGCGCGGCAGCACCAGCTGGCCGTTGCCCGCCAGAACCCGGCGCACCCGGGTGCTGATAGCGGGCGGTGGCGTGGCGGGCCTGGCCGCCGCACGCGCATTGCGCCTGCGCGGCATGAACGACTTCACCTTGCTGGAACTCGAAGACACGGCAGGCGGCAACAGCCGCGGGGGACAGATCAACGGCATTGCCTGCCCCTTGGGCGCCCATTACCTGCCGGTGCCCGGCGACGATGCACCGCAGGTGCAGGATTTGCTGGAAGAGCTGGGCCTGCGCCGCCGCGTGGCGGGCCGCTGGACCTACGACGAACGGCATCTGTGCCACAGCCCGCAGGAGCGTCTGTTTTTTCAGGGCCAGTGGCAGGAGGGCCTGCTGCCGATGCAGGGCGCCGGTCCGGAGGCGCTTTTGGCCTACCAGCGTTTTGCCAAACTGATCGACAACTTCGTGCGTGCTGGCGGGTTCACCATTCCTGCATCAAAACTGCCTTTGGCCGACGAACAACGAGCGCTGGATGCTATTACTTTTGAAGCATGGCTGGGCCGCAACCAGTTGCTGGAACCGCACCTGCGCTGGTACTTGGACTACTGCTGCCGCGACGATTACGGCGCTGGCATCGGGACGGTATCGGCCTGGGCCGGCATTCATTACTTTGCCAGCCGCCACGGTTTCCAGCCCCCCGGTGAGGGTGACAACAAGGACGGCGAGCGCGCAGGTCACGAATCCGCCGTGCTGGCCTGGCCGCAGGGCAACGCCTGGTTGACGCAGCGACTGGCCGCGCCGTTGGGCGACCGGTTGCTCTCCGGCCGTGTGGTGGTCCGCGTGGCGGCGGGCAAGCATGGCGTCGAGCTTGATGCCTTTAACGTGGCCACCCAAAGCCTGGAGCGCTGGCAGGCCGATCAATGCATTCTGGCCCTGCCGTTGTTTCTTGCGGCGCGCGTGGTGGAAAACCCGCCGCCGGCCCTGCGCCAGGCGGCAGCGCAGCTGCGGTACGCGCCCTGGCTGGTGGCCAATATTCATATCCAGGCAGCGCTGCATGACCGTCCTGGTGCAGCACCGAGCTGGGACAACGTGATTTATGGCGAGCAAGCCCAGGGCCTGGGCTATGTAGACGCCCTGCACCAGAGCCTGCAGCCGGTACCTGGTGCCACGGTGCTGACCTGGTACCGCGCCTTCGGGCTGGACCCGGCGCAGCGCCAGAACCTGTACCAGCAGCCTTGGGCGCACTGGCGTGACGCTGTGCTCAATGAGCTGTCTGTGCCGCACCCTGATTTACGCGACAAGGCCACACACATCGACGTCATGCGTTACGGCCATGCCATGAGTACCCCGGTACCCGGCATTCGCAGCAGTGCGGCGCTGGCCGCACTGCAGGCTGTGCAGCCTGCACCCTGGCGGCGCCTGCATTTTGCGCACAGCGACCTGGCAGGTTATTCGGTGTTTGAGGAAGCTTTTATCCAGGGCCATCAACGCGCCATGGCCCTGGCCTGATCACGCTGCGGGAACGGTCGCCGGGCTGCCCGCCTTTTGCCCGCGCCGCAGCGCATGCCGCTCCACATGTCCGGGCTGGAACAAGGCCACCAGCGTCTCCATCAGGGCCTCGGCCTTGGCGGAGTGGTCTGCCCCGAAGTTGCACACATACACATCCAGGGTGACGGCTCCCAATTCGGGCCAGGTATGCAGGCACAGGTGCGACTCGGCCAGCAAGACAGTGGCGGTGAAACCCGACGGGCCCGGTCCGGCGGCTGCAAACGAGTGGAAAAGTCGGGCGACCGGCTGCAGGCCGGCTGCATGGACAGCTTGCAGGCATTGCTCGCCCACCCGTTCCGCGTCGACCAGCCAGAAAGCTTCGCAGCGGCAGTCATGAAGATCGGCGGTGAGGTGCAGTCCGTGCATAAGCAGGCATTAAAACACCGGGCTGGCGCCAATCCGGCGACTTTCCACCAAACCCGGGGGAAACCCGTAGCCCCGGTAAAATAGCGGATTAAGCCTTTTATCCCCCACCCCCCGACTTCCCTGAACTTCCCGGAGCTTTGCCAGATGGCCACTACAGAATTAATGGCAAATGCCATACGCGCGCTCGCAATGGACGCCGTGCAACAGGCCAACTCCGGCCACCCCGGCGCACCCATGGGCATGGCCGACATGTCTGTTGCCCTCTGGGGCCAGCACCTCAAGTACAGCCCGCACAACCCGCAGTGGTTCAACCGCGACCGCTTTGTGCTGTCCAACGGCCACGGCTCCATGCTGATTTATGCGCTGCTGCACCTGACCGGCTACCCACTGCCCATCAATGAACTGAAAAACTTCCGCCAGCTGCACAGCAAGACGCCGGGCCACCCCGAGTTCGGCTACACCGCCGGCGTGGAAACCACCACCGGCCCGCTGGGCCAAGGCATCAGCAATGCCGTCGGCATGGCGCTGGCTGAAAAGCTGCTGGCGGCCGAATTCAACCAGGCCGACCATAGCATCGTTGACCACCACACCTATGTTTTCATGGGTGACGGTTGCCTGATGGAAGGCATCAGCCACGAAGCCTGTGCACTGGCCGGCGCCTGGAAGCTCAACAAGTTGGTCGCGCTGTACGACGACAACGGCATTTCCATCGACGGCCAGGTCGCACCCTGGTTCATCGACAACACCGCGCTGCGTTTTGCGGCCTACGGCTGGAACGTCATCGGACCGATCGACGGCCACAATGTTGACGCTGTCTCGCGCGCGCTGGCTGACGCCAAAAACAGCGCCGACAAGCCTACGCTGATCATTTGCAAAACCCACATCGGCAAAGGCTCACCCAATCGCGCCAACACGGCCAAGGCCCATGGCGAGCCGCTGGGCGCCGAAGAAATCAAACTCACCCGCGAAGCGCTGGGCTGGACACACGCCCCCTTCGAGCTGCCCAAGGAAGCCTACGAAGCCTGGGATGCCAAAGCCAAGGGCCTGGCGCTCGAAGCCGCCTGGGACGCGAAATTCACCGCCTACAAAGTGGCGCACCCTGAACTGGCGGCAGAATTCACGCGCCGCATGAAGGGCGAGCTGCCCAGGGCCTTCTCGCAGATCGCGGTGGACACCGTCGTCGGCGCCCACACCAAATATGAAACCGTTGCCTCGCGCAAGGCCTCGCAGCTGGCGCTTGAAGCCTTCACTGCCGGCCTGCCTGAAATGCTGGGCGGCTCGGCCGACCTGACCGGCTCCAACCTGACCAACACCAAGAGCACACCCGCGCTGCGTTTTGACCTGGCCGGCAATGTGGTGATGACCGAGACAGCCGAAGGTGGCAAGGTCATCGGCCGCCACATCAATTACGGTGTGCGTGAGTTCGGCATGGCCGCCATCATGAACGGCATTGCGCTGCATGGCGGCTACATTCCTTACGGCGGCACCTTTCTGACCTTCAGCGACTACAGCCGCAACGCTATCCGCTTGGCTGCACTGATGAAGATCCGCGTGGTGCACGTGTTCACGCACGACTCCATCGGCCTGGGCGAAGACGGCCCGACGCACCAGTCGATCGAACACGCCGCCAGCCTGCGCCTGATTCCCAACCTCGACGTCTGGCGTCCGGGCGACACCGCCGAAACCGCGGTGGCCTGGGCTGTGGCCTTGCAGAACAAAAACAAGCCGACGGCCCTGCTGCTGAGCCGCCAGAACCTGCCTTACGCCCCCAAGAACGACCTCAGCGAAATCAGCAAGGGTGCGTATGTGCTGGCCGAGCCCGCTGAAGTGGGCCTGAACAAGAAAGCCCAGGCCGTCATCATTGCCACAGGCTCCGAAGTGCAGCTCGCGCTGAAGGCGCAGGAGCTGCTTGCCGCCAGAAAAATCGCGGTGCGCGTCGTCTCCATGCCGAGCAACACCACGTTTGACAAACAAAGCGCAGCCTACAAGACCAGCGTGCTGCCGGCCGGCATCCCCCGCATCGCGGTGGAGATGGGCGTTACCGATGGCTGGTGGAAATATGGCTGCGCGGCGGTGGTCGGCATCGACACCTACGGCGAATCGGCGCCGGCCCCGGTGCTGTTCAAGCATTTCGGCTTCACGCCCGAAAACGTGGCAGACACCGTGCGCAAGGTGCTGTCCAAAAAATAAGCACCGTGGCCCACAGGCGCATGGTGATCCCCGTTTTTAACTTCCAGGAGCAAAGCAGATGACGATCAAACTAGGTATCAACGGCTTCGGCCGCATCGGCCGCAACGTGTTGCGCGCCGCCGTGCAGAACTTCAGCGACATTGAAATCGTCGGCATCAACGACCTGCTCGAGCCTGACTACCTGAAGTACATGCTGCAGTACGACTCGGTGCATGGCCGCTTCAAGGGCGACGTATCGGTTGAAGGCAACACCCTCATCGTCAACGGCAAGAAAATTCGCCTGACCCAGGAGCGTGACCCTGCCAACCTGAAGTGGAACGAGATCGGCGCCGACATCGTGCTCGAGGCCACCGGCCTCTTCCTCGACAAGGCCTCCGGTGAGAAGCATCTGGCCGCCGGTGCCAAAAAGGTCATCTTCTCGGCCCCGTCTAAAGACGATACCCCGATGTTTGTCTATGGCGTCAACGACAAGACCTACAAAGGCCAGAACATCATCTCCAACGCCAGCTGCACCACCAACTGCCTGGCGCCCGTCGCCAAGGTGCTCAATGACAAGTGGGGCATCAAGCGTGGCCTGATGACCACTGTGCATGCCGCCACTGCCACCCAAAAAACCGTGGACGGTCCGAGTAATAAGGACTGGCGCGGCGGCCGTGGCATCCTGGAAAACATCATTCCTTCGAGCACCGGCGCGGCCAAGGCTGTCGGCGTGGTGATTCCCGAGCTGAACAAAAAGCTCACCGGCATGTCTTTCCGCGTGCCCACTTCCGATGTGTCGGTGGTTGACCTGACCTGCGAGCTGAATAAGGAAGCCACGCTGAAAGAAATCTGCGCCGAAATGAAAGCACAGAGCGAAGGCGCTCTCAAAGGCATCCTCGGCTACACCGAAGACAAAGTGGTCGCCACCGACTTCCGCGGCGAGACCTGCACCAGCGTGTTTGACGCTGACGCCAGCATCGCGCTGGACGGAACCTTCATCAAGGTGGTGGCCTGGTACGACAACGAGTGGGGCTACTCGAACAAGTGCCTGGAAATGGTCCGCGTGGTGGCGAAGTAATTCACTTCGGCATCGCCAATGAGAAAGCGCCTCCGGGCGCTTTTTTTTTCTCGGCGCAATGCTTCAGCCGCCCCATCATCTGGAAAGATTAATGTCATGCCCCTGACGTTCAAAAAGCTCAACGAGCAAGTGGTGAGTGTTCATCTGGACAGTGACGAGCTGGTGGGTCAACTCAAACTGATTGGTGGCGTGTGGAAGTTCAAGGCTATTGGCTACGCCGCAGACGGTCATATGGTGCCCGGCGGTGGCCTGCTGACGAACCACCACAACATGACCTTCACCGCGCAGGATGCGGCGGTGATCAACGCAGGCTTGATGCCTGTCTGAGTAGCCGGTTAACCCGGTCAGCCCGGTAGGGTCTGGCCGGGCCGTTCATCGTCCCAGGCCATCGCGCTCATCTTCCAGCCCTCGGGCGTTTTGACGAACTGCGTCGAGATCATGCCTCGCGCCTCGAATGCCTCGCCCTTCATCGTGCCGGCCTTGCCGTAAGCACTGTAGCGATGGGCAATATTGCCGAAGATTTGCGTGGTTTCCGACAGCTCCCACTCCCTGAAGCGCGTCAGCGCACCGCCGTCCACCAGGGCCTGCCGCGGCGCGATGAATTCGTGCACGCTGGAGATCTCAGGCGCGGCCCCCGTGTTCTTGATCAGGAGGCCTGCGTCGATGAAGAGCGCAGGGATGTCGCCGTAAGGCGGCGCGCTGCCCGGCTCAAACGAGACAGCGCGAAAAAACGCAAGCGCCAGCGCATCCAGTTCGTTTTTGACCGCTTGGCGGTTGGGCTCCTGGCTCATGGCGTCTCCTTGTGTAGGCGGGAGTGTAGGCGTCTGCTGCCGCGCCCCATAGGCGGCGTTTGCGAAACCCGATATCGCCTGGGGGTACCGCGGGGAGACTGACCGGTAATGCCGGATTTATGCGAAAAGTGCCCTGGAGCACTGAAAAGCAAGCGCAAACAGCTATCAAAAATATAACAATGTGCGCTTGCTGGGCGTCAGCCGCCCGCCGGCCGCTCCTCGCGCCCGCCGGGGTGCACCGCAAACCGTGCCGGGTCGCGCCCGTGCACCGGCGCGTCGCTGTCAAACGACCAGCCGCCGAATTGCGTGCGCTGGTAGTCGGCCATGGTCTGTGCAATCTCGGCCTGGGTGTTCATCACGAAGGGGCCGTACTGCACCACCGGCTCTGCAATGGGCTTGCCCTGGAGCAACAGGAACTCGGCCACTTCGCTGCCATTGACCAGCTCAATTGCCATGTCGGCGCGCACTTCGATGGCTGCAGGGCTGCGCACATTCTGGCCGCCAATGCTGACCGACTGGCCCTTGAAAAAATACAGATTGCGCCGCGAGCCCTTGCCGGCGGCCGGCAGCGTCCAGCGGGCGTCGGGCTCCATGCGCAGGGTCCAGATCGCCACGTCGGCATCAGCCTGGGCGGCCCACGAGTCGGGCGGCGGCGCCAGCGGCGTGCCGGCGTCCTGCAGGCTGCCGGCAATCACGGCAACTTCTGTCGTGCGCCCGTCGCTGTCCCTGGCTAGCAGGCGCGGAATGTCCTGCGACCAGAACATCGTGAAGTGTGGCTTGCTCATCTTGCTGCGCGCAGGCAGGTTCAGCCAGATCTGGAACAGCTCCAGCGGGTTGTCGTTCTTTTCGTCAAGCAGGGGAAACATTTCTGCATGCACGATGCCCTTGCCAGCCGTTAGCCACTGCACGTCGCCTCGGCCGAAGCGCGCAGTGGCGCCCAGTGAATCCGAGTGGTCGATCAGGCCCTTGCGCACAATCGTGACGGTCTCGAACCCGCGGTGCGGGTGCGGCGGAAAGCCCGGCACCTTTTCACCGTGGTACATGCTCCAGCCATCCTTGCGGCTGAAGTCCTGGCCGATGGCGCGACCCGCCAGTGAGGCAGCAGGTCCCATGTCGGCATTGCCTTTGGGGTAAGCGTCGTCGTGGTACGCGCAGAACAAAAAGGGGTCGATGGTTTCCCACGGGAAACCAAGGGGCTTGATCTGGAGAACAGGGCTGGCGGCGGTGCTGGCAGACATGACGGGGCCTTTCTGGCGTGAGACTTTGAAAGAACACATATAAGGTTACCCCGTGTTCTTTCAAGCTGCACGCCAGCACCATCCAGGGTGCTCATTTCGGCCTTTTTGCAAGCAAAATATGCCGCTAGCCCATATTAATCGTGCGCCAACAGCTACTAAATAGATAGCAACTGCGGAAGGGCTGCAGCACGCGGGGTGCCGCGCTTTCTTCAGACCTTCAGCTTCCACCCCGTGCGGAAGATCCACCACACGGCGCCCAGGCACAGTGCCAGGAAGCACAGAATGGCCGCCACGCTGATACCCACGTTGACGTCGGCCACGCCGTAAAAACTCCAGCGGAAGCCGCTGATCAGGTAGACCACCGGGTTGAACAAGGCGATTTTTTGCCACAGCGGCGGCAGCATGTTGATGGAGTAAAACGCCCCGCCCAGAAAGGTCAGCGGTGTCACCACCATCAAGGGCACGACTTGCAGCTTCTGGAAATTGTCTGCCCACAGCCCGATGATGAAACCGAACAGGCTGAAGGTCAGTGCGGTCAGCAGCAAAAAGCACAACATCCAGAATGGGTGCGCAATCTCATAAGGCACAAACAGCCGCGCCGTCGCCAGAATCAGCAGGCCCAGCAAAACAGACTTGCTTGCCGCCGCGCCCACATAACCCATGACCACTTCCATGGACGACACAGGCGCCGACAGCAACTCGTAAATTGTTCCCGACCATTTCGGCATGTAGATGCCAAAGGCGGCGTTGGAAATGCTTTCATTGAGCAGCGACAGCATGACGAGGCCGGGGATGATGAAGGCGCCGTAACCAATGCCGTCAATGTCGCCCATGCGCGAGCCGATGGCTGCGCCGAACACCACGAAGTACAGCGAGGTCGAAATCACCGGCGAGGCGATGGACTGCATCAGCGTGCGGAAGGTGCGCGCCATTTCAAAGCGGTAGATAGCGCGGATGGCGTGCCAGTTCATGCGACCTCCTTCGTGGCAGCAGGTGTGGTGGCGGGTTTGTCGGCATGCACCAGGCTCACAAAAATGTCTTCCAGCGAACTCTCGCTCGAATGCAGGTCCTTGAAGTCAATGTGAAGTTCTGCCAGCAGTTTGAGCAGCGCTGCAATGCCGGTTTCCTCGGTCTGCGTGTCAAAGGTATAGACCAGCGCGTGGCCTTCCTCGGCCAGCTCCAGCGGCAGCCCTGCCAGTGCATCCGGAATGCTTTGCAGCGGCGCCTGCAGCTGCAGCGTCAATTGCTTCTTGCCCAGCTTGCGCATCAGCACCGCCTTGTCCTCCACCAGAATCAGCTCCCCCTTGCTGATTACGCCGATGCGGTCGGCCATCTCTTCAGCTTCTTCGATGTAGTGCGTGGTCAGAATGATGGTGACGCCGCTGCTGCGCAGCTTGCGCACCATCTGCCACATGTCGCGCCGTAACTCCACGTCCACGCCGGCCGTGGGTTCGTCGAGGAAAAGAATGGTCGGTTCGTGCGAGAGGGCTTTGGCAATCAGCACCCGGCGCTTCATGCCGCCTGACAGCGCCATGATCTTGCTGTCTTTCTTGTCCCACAGCGACAGGTCGCGCAGCACCTTTTCAATGTGCGCGGGGTTAGGCGGCTTGCCGAACAGGCCACGGCTGAAACTCACGGTGGCCCAGACGGTCTCAAAAGCATCGGTCGACAGCTCCTGTGGCACCAGTCCGATCTTGGCGCGGGCGGCCCGGTAGTCGTGCACGATGTCATGGCCGTCAGCCGTCACGCTGCCCGAGCTCGGCTTGACGATGCCGCAGACGATGCTGATCAGCGTGGTCTTGCCGGCGCCGTTGGGGCCGAGCAGGGCGAAAATTTCACCGCGCTGAATGGTCAGGTCAACCGACTTCAATGCGTGAAAGCCTGAAGCGTAGGTCTTGCTGAGTTGCTTGATTGAAATGATGGGTTGCACGCGGCGTCCTGAAGTGAAGGTGGTGCCGGAACAGGCCCGGCTGATTCTATCGAGTGCTGACAAAAATGGTTGAGTGGGGTTTTCAAGCCAGTCTGTCGGTGTCCCATGCGTTCCGACCCGCCGATTAGGGACAGGCAGTGGTGTGGCCGTCCTACAGCTGACGAGGTGCGGCACGGTTAAGTTCAGTGTTCGTCCTTTGCACCTGCCCAGAAATAATTTTGGAAGTTCATGGCCGAGGCAGAAAAACTGCCCGCGTATTTCACGCGCATGTTTCGCTCAACTCCTAAGGACTCCCCATGAAATATTCCATCCTGCTCGCCGCATTGGTCGCTACCCTCGGTCTGACTGCCTGCGAACGTACCGTTGTCACACCCACCCCCGCAGTGGTGACAGTGCCTGGTCCTGCCGGCCCCACCGGTGCGACCGGATCGACCGGCTCCACGGGTTCAACTGGTTCGACCGGTTCCACCGGCGCCACGGGTTCCAGCGGCGGTGCAACCGGCGCGACTGGCGCCACCGGTGCCACTGGCGCTACAGGCGCAACGGGTGACAAGGGCACCACGGGCGACACCGTGATCGTGGTCCCGCAAAAGTAAGCTTGCGGCCCATCGCAGTGCACTGCACTGCCAGAAAAAGGCTCCCGCCCCAACAGGCAGGAGCCTTTTTTGCGAACACTCCTCCGCCAGGCCTGGCGGGTTTCGTTTTTTGTGCCGTTCAGCACAGCGGTAACCGGATCGCACGAAGGCTGCCGACATCGGGATACCCCTACAGGTAACTGGTGATGGCCGGCGCTTCCGACCAGTTGTCGTGTTTGCCGTCCACATAGGTGATGGGGGCTGCGGCCAGTTCTTCGGGCGTGGCGTCTTCCAGGCACCCCAGGTTTACACCGTATATGCGCTTGCCGTCGGGCGTCTTGCCGATGCCGAAAGCGCGCACCCCGCAATGCCTGCAGAAAAAGTGCTCATTGCGCATGGTGTTGAACAGGTATTTGGTCAGTTCTGCCTGACCCGACAGCAGGCGGAAGTCGTCAGGGGCAACGATGGCCGGCCAGAACCGGTTGCGTGAGCAGATCGAGCAATTGCATCTGTACGTGCTGATACTCAGATCAATGTCGGCCTCGAAGCGGATGGCGCCGCAATGGCAGCTGCCGTGAAAAGTCTTTTTCATGGGGCTGTTAAAAATCAGGGTTTGGAATAGCTGAGCTCAGGATACCAGTCGCCGCCCCGGCCTTCAGGCGTGCTGTCCAGGATGGTCCAAAGCGGCATCAGGTCGGGCGCGCCGCGCGGGTCCTGGCCCGGGTCTGCGGTGCTCATCCCCATCTCGCCGCTCCAGAAATGACGCATGCTGCCGTCGCGCCGCGTGAAGACATTGAAGGCCGGCTCGTCCGCGTCGTCTGCGCTCACATAGTCGCGCGTGTAATCGCCACTGGTATCCGAATAAAGCCTCAGGTGACGCCAGCCGCGTTCTTTCTTGAACGCCAGCAGGCGCGCGATGGGTGAGCGCGCCACCACCACCAGTGCGATGCGCTGCGCAACATCTTCGGCTTCGCCGTCCCAGGCCGACAGCAGCGAGGTGCACATCGGGCAAGGCTGTTTGCGCTGGGGCCCGAACATGTAGCTGTAAACAGCCAGCGTTTGCTTGCCTGCGAACAGTTCCGACAAGCGCACCGGGCCGTCTTCGCCTTCAAAGGCGTAGTCTTTCGGCAGCACGCCGCCGGGCGGCAGCTCGCGGCGCTGCAGCGCCACTTTTTCGATGTGGCGCCTGAGCTCGATCTCCTCGGCGAGGAGCGCGTCACGCGCGCGGCGGTAGTCGCCACTTTCGTTCGGAAAACGAACCCCGTTCTTCTGCGCCAGTTCGTTTGCCGATTTCAGTGCTTGCTGTGTGCTCATGGTCACTCTCCAGCTAGTTGGTTTGTGTGACGCTTTGTTGGCCGGGCCGGAAAGCGCTACTTCACCCGGCGGTATGTCGCCGTCATGAAACGCTTCCAGCTGCCGTCCGGCTGCAGCGTCTGCGAGTGCAATGTCCGCTCGTTCTTGCTTTTGATGGTGATCACGTCCTGGTAACGCACCGTTTTGCCGTCGCCGGCAAAGCTGGGGCCTTCGGTGTCCAGCGTCAGCACCTTGCCGGCTGCGTCCAGTGTGCCGCGATAAATCCACATGTGCGACATCATGGAGCCGGTCCAGCTGCCGAGGTAAGTCTTTTTCTCCACGTCGTAGCCCAGGGTCATCAGCATCTCGGCGGTGCCGCCTCCGGGCATGGTGCCGGTGCCTTCACAGACCACCCACAGCCCGCCGAGGCTGCGCACGTGTTCAGTGCCCGAACTCTTCATGACCTGCGCGTCGGGGCCCATGTCGCACTCACCCTCCATGGTCCACTCGCCCAGCAGCTGGTCCAGCCACTGGTGTTCCTTTTGCGGTTTGCTTTCCATTCAACAATCTCCTAAGGGCAAAAAAGAGCGGCCGCCCCGTGGCCGGCGTGCATCCGATTTCATGCAGGCGTGTTCATGAGGCCATCTGCGGCAGGTCGGACCACACCGGTCTTACCTCGATCGTTGCCGCCTTGGCCATTGGGTGACTGGCGGCAATGTCAATCGCTTCCTGTTCGTCGGCGCATTCAATCAGCCCATATGCAGCCATTTTTTCCTTGCTGTTGGCGAAGGGGCCGGCGGTCAGTACGCGTTTGCCCTCCCGCACACGCACCGTCGTCGCTTCCCCGGGCGGGCGCAGCGGGTTGCTCTGCTTCAGGATGGCGCGTTTTTCCATGTCCTTGACCCAAACGCCGATCTCGCCGACCAGTGCAGGCGTGGGTACAAAGGACGCGTCGTGGCAGATGATCAGCAGATATTGCATTCGGAAGCGCTCCTTCAAGGCATGGGCAGCGGGTTAATCACCATCCACGAAACACCGAAGCGGTCCACCACCATGCCGAAAGCCGTGGCGTAGAAAGTTTTGCCAATGGCCATCTGCACCTGCCCGCCCGCGCTCAGCGCCTTGAACAGGCGCTCGGCCTCTGCATCTGTCGGCACGGTGATCGTCAGCGAGATGCCCTTGAATTCCGCATTGCCCGAGGCCATGCCGTCAGACGCCATGACGGTTGTTTCGCCAATGCGAAAACTCGCGTGCAGGATTTTTTCTTCGGTGCCGGGTGGCGGCGCGCAGCCGTCCGGGCCCGTCATGGGCTCCGGGTTTTCCTTGAAGCGCATCAGCCCGGTTACTTCAGCGCCCAGCGCCGTGCGGTAAAAGTTCAGGGCCTCTTCGCAGCGACCGTTAAAAAGCAGATACGGTTCGACTTTCATGGTGTGCTCCTTTTGCAATGGTTGAGAAATCAATTGGCGCGCTTGTAGCAGACCTACAGCGCGCGTCCGTCAAAGTGTGTCACTGCAACGCTTGCCAGATCAAGGTTTTCCAGGCAGCGGATATTGATGGCTGCAATCTTGTTGCCCTTGGGGTCTACACCTTCGCCGAAAGGATGGATGCCGCATGTCGGACAAAACCGATGCTGGATGACATGTTTGTTGAAGACGTAGGTGCTGATGTCTTTTTCCGGCGTGAGAAGCCGCAGCTTGTCGTGCGGCACAAACCACAGCAGCGAACCCTTGCGTGAGCAGATCGAGCAGTTGCAGGCCAACGCCCCGGCGAGTTCGCCCTCCACTTCGAAGGCGATGCCGCCGCAGTGGCAGCTTCCCTTGTAGTTCATGGCTCAGGCCTCTGCGTAAGCTTGTTGCAGCTTTTTGATGTCCAGCTTGACCATCTGCATCATGGCTTTCATGACGCGCTCTGTCTTCACCGGGTCCTTGTCGCCCATCATCTTCATCAGCTCGCCGGGAATGATTTGCCATGACACGCCGAACTTGTCCTGCAGCCAGCCGCATTGCTGGATGGTGCCGCCGTCGGAAAGTTTTTCCCACAGATGGTCAACTTCTTCCTGCGTCTTGCAGTCTACAAACAGCGATATGCCTGGCGCAAAGCCGAAGTCTGAGCCGGCGTTCAGCACCATGAACTGCTGGCCCTCGATCTCGAAAGTGCCCGTCATGAACGAGCCTGGCACACCTGGCCCGGTGCTGCCGTAGCGCCGGACATCGCCGATCTTCGAGTTTTTGAAGACCGAGGTGTAGAAATTGAGAGCCTCTTCGGCCTGGGTGCCGAAGGTCAGAAACGTGGTGATTTTTTGCATGCCGGACTCCTTGGAAAAATTTGGAAATAACTCAAAACAGTTGCCGAACCTCAAAATCAACGGTATTGTGTACGGCGTCCACAAGAGAATAGCAAAGATAATGGACGCTGTCCACATTAAACGTAACAAAACATGCCCTTCCCTTCGGTGACCCCGCCTCCCCGCAGCACCTACCGTCATGGCGACTTGCGGCGCGCGCTGCTGGAAGAGGGCATTGAGCTGGCGCGCACGGGCGGGCCTGATGCTGTGGTGCTGCGTGAAGCCACGCGCCGCGCGGGTGTGGCGCCCAATGCCGCCTACCGCCACTTCGCCAGCCGCGAGGCCCTGCTGCATGCGGTGCGCGCGGCGGCGCTGTCCGCGGTGGCTGCGGCCATGGAAACCGAGCTGGCCAGCCTGCCCGCCGGTCTGCCGGCGGCCGACTTCGCCCGCGCCAGTGTTCGTGCCGTGGGCAGCGGTTATCTTCGCTTCGCCCAAACCGAGCCCGGCCTGTTCCGCACCGCCTTTGCCCGCTCCGACGTGTTGATGCAGGGCACGCCAGAAACGCCAACCGCCGGCCCCGGTGGCCTCAATCCTTTCGAACTGCTGGGCGCCGCGCTCGACAAGCTGGTGGAAGCCGGCGTGATGCCGCCCGAGCGCCGGCCCGGCGCCGAGTTTCTTGCCTGGTCAGCGGTGCATGGGCTGGCCATGCTGGTCGTTGACGGCCCGCTGGGGCCAATGATTGGCCCGCAGCTGCCGCAGATTGGGCAGCGCCTGCTGGACATGGTCGAAAAGGGCCTGTGACCGCCGATTAACAATAAAAGGGGTTGTTGGCCCTTATCCCGCGGGCGCGAACAGCTATTAAAAAGAGAGCAAATGCAGTCAGCCGCGGGAAACCATGGCAACGGCTTTTCAGCAAGGCTCAGCGCAGATGGGGCGCCATCTTCTTCTCAAGCAGTGCCACCAGCTCCGGTTGCATGAAGGTGTAGTTGTCTGCAATGTCCAGGCACACCAGTTTCTTACCTTTGAGCTGCGGGCCGAACCGTTGCGCCAACTTGTTGCGGTGCGCGCGTTCCATCACGAAGATCACATCGGCCCAGCGAACCTGCTCCGCATCGAGCGGTGTGTCCGCGTCCGGCGCCAGGCCGGCTGAGTCAGTTTCAATGCCAGGGCGGCCTGCAAACTGCTGCTCCGCCGTGGGACTGCGAAGGCGGTTTCTGCTGCATATGAAAAGTAGCCGCTGCATGCGCACCTGGGTCGTCAGCGCTCAGCGCGCGCGGACTTCGTTGGCGGTGGTGACCAGCAGGCGCAGGCCCAACGCACCCACAATGGCGCCGGCAATGCGGTTCAGCCGCTGCCGCTGGCGCGCGTAACCCGCCTGCACGCGCGGGTGCGAAAATGCCAGGGCCAGAAAGATGTGCCAGCCAAGAGAGTTCAGAAAAACCAGGCCCACAGCCCAGGCCAGCAGCGAGGTACTGGGGTCTTGCGGAAGAGCGGTCGCAAAAACGCTGCCGAAGAACAGCGCCGACTTGGGGTTCATGATGTTGGTGAGAAAGCCCAGCCGAAAGGCAGCATACGGCGCGAGCATTTCAGCCGCCTGCCCATTGGCAGATGCGCCGGAGCGCCACAGCCGCCACGCTACGTAGCAAAGATAGATGCCCCCGGCGACCTGTAGCGCGAAGCGCAGCCCCGGCATGGCCGCGAATACGGCGTTGACGCCAAGAATGGCCAACAAGGCCCAGGTCACCGCCACAGTGGTCACACCGAAGCTGGCATACAGCGCGCTTCTGCGCTGGCCGCCCGCCGCCAACTGGGAAATGACAAGCACATTGGCGCCCGGTGTCACAAGAACAACCCAGTGCAACAGCGCGATCGTGACAAGCGTGGTGAGCATGAGTGAAGCCTTGTTCAGAGAGAAAACAGCCAGCATAGCGGCTTTGCCCGGCCTCGCGGGCAGCCTTGCCAGACTTGTTGTAAAACTGCTTTGGAAGGAATTCAACGCCCATGCCACAACACATTGGAATCGTCGGCTGCTCCGCCGAAGGTGCTGCCCTTTGCTACCGCACTCTTTGCGCCGAGGGTGCACAGCTCCTCGGGCCCCACGCGCACCCAGAAATCTCCATGCACACACCCTCGCTGTCCGAGTATGTGGACTGCCTGGAGCGTGGCGACATGAAAGGCGTGGGCGAACTTATGATCGCCTCCGCCTACAAGCTCACCGCCATCGGCGCCGATTTTTTGATCTGCCCCGACAACACCATTCATCAGGCCTTTGACTATGTAGAGCCGCGCTCGCCCTTGCCCTGGCTGCATATTGCCGAGGTGGTGGCCGACGAAGCCGTGCGCCGCGGTTTTCGCCGCATCGGCATCACTGGAACAAGCTGGCTGGTACGCAGCGAGGTCTATCCCGAAAAGTTCGCTGCGCGTGGCCTGCAATACCTGCGCCCCAGCGATGCAGAGCGCGACGAGCTGGGCCGCATCATCATGGACGAACTGGTGTGCGGGGTTTTCAGGCCCGAGGCGGTTGCCAGCTTCCAGCGCGTCATTGAACGAATGAAGAGCGAAGGTTGCGACGCCGTCGTGCTCGGCTGCACCGAGATCCCGCTCATCATCAACGACGGCAACTCGGCATTGCCCACGCTGGACTCGACACGCCTGCTGGCTCGGGCTGCATTGCAGCGTGCCATCGAGGAGCCGGAGTCGGCCTGAAAACCAATGCGGCTTCTCCTCACGACACTTTGGCAGGCAGTATCCGGCGCGTTGCCGTGGCTCGGCTGGCAAGTGCCATGGCCAGCGCAATCACCACCAGAATCGCCGCCGCTGCAAACGTGACCTGCATTCCGGCAGCAACGGCTTCGGGCGGTGCGGCTGTGATGTCAACAGAGGCCGATGCAAACGCAAACACCGCGCCCATCACGGAGGCTCCGCTGATCAGCCCAAGATTGCGTGAGAGGCTGAGCATGCCGGAAATGACGCCTCGTTGCTCCGGCAACACGTCAACCATGACGGCGGTGTTGTTGGCCGCCTGAAACAGTTGATAACCGGGCGTCAGGACGGCGATGGCAACCATGTAGCCCAGCACGCCGAACATTGCCGGCAGCACGCACAGCGCAAGCGCACCCGCTGCCATGGCAGTGAGTCCAGCAACGGCCGTGAACGGCGCGCCCATGCGGTCCACCAGGCGCCCGGCGGGTACACCGCTCAGTGCGGAGATGATCGGGCCCATCGACATGACCAAGCCAACAAAAGCCAGCTTGAGCCCCAGCCCCTGGGACAGATAAAACGGCCCCACCACCAGAGTCGCCATCATCACCGTCGAGACCAGCACGTTCATGCCAAGGCTCGCACTCAGCATGGGGTCGCGGAACATGGCCAGCCGGATCAAAGGCGATGCCACCCTCGCCTCAGTGAACACGAAGAGGCTGGCCCCAAGGCCAGCAGCCAACAGCAAAACCAGATTGAGCGAACCAAAATTGCCACGCCCCATCGTGACGGCCAGTGCATACGCCGCGAGCGTGAGGGCAAGCAGCAACGTGCCCACCAGGTCAAAACCTGCGCGGGCGCCATTGGGCTTCTGCTGGTCAAGAGGCAGGTAACGGTACGCAAGAAGAAAAGCCAGAATACCCAGCGGCATGTTGACGAGGAAGATAGCTTGCCAACCGAGCCCGGCAATCAGCACGCCACCGAGTGACGGACCGAGCGCGGTGCCAACAGCGGACATGGTGCCAAGCAGGCCCATGGCGCTGCCGGTTTTTGCCTTGGCCACCGTTTCGCCGACAAAGGCCATGGTGAGTGCCATCATGACGGCTGCCCCCAGGCCCTGGGCCGCCCGTGCGCCAATCAGCAGCCAGAGCGTAGGCGCCATGCCGCACAGGCCTGATGCCGCTGTGAACAGGAAAATTCCGGCAAGTAGCAGACGCCTTCGGCCAACAATGTCGCCCAGCCGCCCGACGCTGACGATCAAGGTCGTGATGGCGAGCAGATAGGCCAGCACGATCCACTGCACTTCCTGAAAAGACGCGTTGAAGGCTTGTGCCAGCGCTGGCAGGCCCACGTTGGCGATGCTGGTGCCCAGCGAAGACAGCAGCATCGAGAACGAAAGGCTGGCAAGCGCCCACCGCACCGAAATTACCTGCTTCGAACCTTCGCTTTCACTGCTTGCCGTATCTTGATTTGTATTGATTGACGTCACCATGAACTCCGTTTTCTGGCTCCCGAAATGGAGCTGTCTCAAGCGTAGTTCTTTGTCCGGTGTGGCGGAAGACGCAGCATTTGCATTTTATTCATGCACTCAACGCCATGTCACGGTCAAACTGCGCTATGGTCGGCGCATGACCCTGCCCGACCTCAACCTGCTTGTCACCCTGGACGTGCTGCTTCAGGAAGGCAGCGTTGCACGTGCGGCAGAGCGTTTGCGGCTCAGCCCCTCCGCCATGAGCCGGGCACTGGCGCGCCTGCGCGAGACCACCGGTGACCCGCTGCTGGTGCGGGCCGGGCGCGGCCTGGTTCCCACACCCCGGGCGCTGGAGCTGCGCGAACGCGTGAACCAGCTTGTGCAAGACGGGCAGGCGGTTTTGCGTCCGGCCAAAAAACTCAGGCTCAAGCAGCTGGTGCGCACCTTCACCCTGCGCACCAGCGACGGCTTTGTGGAGAACTTCGGCCCCAAGCTGATTGCCCGCATCAGCCAGGAGGCGCCCGGTGTACGGCTGCGCTTCATGCAAAAATCCGACAAAGACAGCACGCCCCTACGCGATGGCGTTGTCGACCTGGAAACAGGTGTGTTGGGGAAAACAACAGGGCCGGAGGTGCGGGTGCAGGCCTTGTTCCGTGACCGCTTCGTTGGCGTCGTACGCATGGGGCACCCCTTGAGCCAGGGCAAGCTCACGCCGGCACGCTACGCGGCAGGCAGGCACATCTGTGTTTCGCGGCGGGGCCAGGACAAAGGGCCGATTGACGAAGCCTTGAATCCGCTAGGGCTGGAACGGGAAGTCGTCACCATAGTCGCGGGGTTTTCGGCAGCGCTGGCACTCGCCCGAACGTCCGACCTGATTGCCAGTGTTCCCGAGCGGCACACCGAAAACCTGCGCGCCGGCATGTACAGCTTTCCCCTTCCAGTCTCCGTGCCGGAGATCACGGTCTCGCTGTTCTGGCATCCGCGGCTGCATGCTGACCTGGCGCATCGCTGGCTGCGCGGCTGCGTACGCGACGTTTGCGCAGACCACCCCGCAGATTCAACAGCGCCCTGATCCGCTGCCAGGGCGCATCGCCGTCAGACCAGGGGGCAGAAAATTTGTCGTCCCTCGTCTGTCGGCCGCGCAGTTTTCTCCGGATACATTACGGGGAACAAAAAAGGGAGGAAGCTTGCATGCCAGCCTGCGCCATCAGTCCATCGGATCGCCGCAAACAAGTCAGCCTGGTAGGCAACGACCTGCTCAGGCACTACGGCAAAAACCCCTATTACACCGTCGAGCAAGTTAAAAACGCCAACCGCCGGCAAGGCATCAAGGCCGACTTTGGCTGCTGGTCTCATGCCACCTTCAACACCCACGAAGACTTTGACAGCTACCACGAGTCCATAGGCGAGAGCTGCGACTACCTGTCCATGAAGGGCGACATGTTGTCATCGGTCAGCACCGGGGGCGACAGCTCGTGGTTCGACCTCGACCTCTCGTGGCTGCAATTTCCCGATATAGACCTGTCGGCTTTCGATTTCTTTGACATTTGATACATCCAGGCATCACATGAACACACCCGCCCGCCATCTCATCTTTCACGGCACCATCGTGCTGCTGTTCGGCTTGCTCTGCGGTGGCCCTTACGCCAGCGCCATCAAACGCCAGGCCGCTGCGCACATCGTCCACTCCTGGCGCGTGGCCCATGCCAGCCTGCCAATGGGCGCAACAGTCATGCTTGCGGTCGGCGCACTGCTGTCGCACCTGGCAGGTGGCGCGGCCCTGCACTGGTTTATCGCCGTCTCCCTCATCGTCTCGTCGTACGCCTTCTGCTTCTCACTGCCCCTGGCCGCCCTCGCCGGCCACCGTGGTTTGTCATCGGGCGGGCCGCTGTCGGCACGGTTGGTGTTTGCAGGCAACCTGCTGGGTGCTTGGGCATCGGGGCTGGCTGCAGCGGCGCTGGTGTATGCAGCTTATGTTTCGTTGTAGGCTATCGCGATAGAGAAATCATGATCTACCTGATGGGGCTGCACTCCGAACGCGAGCCCAGCCCCGTGTTCAAGCAATACTACAAATCCTGACACCGTGGCCAACGACCGAATTTCCAAACTGCTCGAAGACATACGTCTTCTCGATCCTGAACGCTTCGAGCTTGTGCAGGCGCTGAGAAAAATCATTCTTGGTCTGGATTCCTCAATCACCGAAGAGGTGAAATACGGCGGCTTTCTGTTCTCCGCTGGAAAGCCATTTTGCGGAATCTTCTCCTATGCAAAGCACGTTTCCCTGGAGTTCGGTGAGGGCGCATCACTTCCAGACAAGTTCAAGGTGCTTGAGGGCGAAGGCAAGTTCCGCCGCCACATCAAATTGTCATCGGCTTCGGATATCACAGGCAAGCATGTCCGTGAATATCTTGTTCTAGCGCTCAAGCTGGCAGCGAAGGCGTGAGAGTCTATTGCAACAAGATCTGATCCAACCATCAGTCAACAATTTATTCGTCGCTGAATGAGTGAGAACTCGCCAATTCCCGAATACCGAACCTCCTGGTATGGACGGTTCGGCTATTTGATTATGGCGACCGCGAGTTCCGTAATGTTTGCGCCGATGGCGCTGCTGTTCTTGCCTGGCCCTTTTGGTTCTCAGCTATCTATTCCATTGGCAGCGCGGGTAGTTGCGGGACTCTCGTTATTCCTTTTGGGCTGGCTACTTCTGCTTTGCCTGCGCAGGTTGCTGGGTCCCGGCCGGCGAGTTGCGATCTATCCACGCGGGTTTATCTACCAGGGTCTTTTTGGTGCAGTGCGCGTGCTTTGGGCCGACATCGATTCATACTGGCTGGGCTATGGCGGCCGGTCTCCGTTCCTGTTTCTGTACGTGAGGCTGAAAGACGGCAGCGGAAATCGCAAAAGAAAATTCAAACTGGATGTGTCGGGCCTGAACCCCGGAGCTGAACAACTGACTGAAGAGTTCTTGAAACGAACAGGGCTCAAGCCGAAACCTTCAACGACGTACTGACCCGACGGACTCACTCCACCGTTGACCACCTATTAACGTCACGCGTTCAAAACACGGCCTCCCCTCTACCCATGCTCTTGAAAGAAGCACCATGACCCGTCAAATCGTATTCACCCCCAAGGCAGCCAAGCCGCCGCCGTCATACAGCCAGGCAGTCAAGGCCGCGGGCCTGGTTTTTGTTTCGGGTACAAGCCCGGCTGACCCTGCTACGGGCGCGTTCAAGGGCACAACCATTCAGGAACAAACCCGGCAGTGCCTGACCAACATACAGGCCATTCTTGAGGAAGCGGGCAGCTCCCTGGACAAGATCGTCAGTGTCACGGTTGTGCTGGCGGACGAAGATGATTTCGCGGGAATGAACGAGGAGTGGCTCAGGTGGTTCCCTTCGAATCCGCCCGCCCGCCAGGGCGCCAAGCTGCCCGCGCGCGTTCCTGGCCTGAAGGTGTCCGTCGCAGCCATTGCCGAGGCCTGACCACTCTGCCCCTTACGTCCAACTTTGGCGGCACAGAGTCGCCACTACTCCGTACACCTATGCAAGTTGAGCACTCCGTCCTCGTCAACGCGGCGCCCGAGCGGTTGTTCTCTCTTTATGCCGACGTTTCCAACTGGAATCGCTGGGATCCAGACACCAAGGCCTCATCCATAGGTGGGCCGTTTCAGGCCGGAACGCGCGGCTCTCTCACGCCAACGAAGGGCAACACTGTCCCCATGCTTCTTACGTCGGTAGTTTCGGATCGCTCGTTCACGGTTGAGGTCAGGATTCCTCTTTTTCGCATGGTCTTCGAGCATGAACTACTGCCCATGGAAGAGGCCACCAAGGTCATTCATCGCGTCACCTTCTCAGGCGCGCTCGCGTTCCTGCTGGGGCGAGTCATCGGTTCGCAATTGAACAAAGGCCTTCCGGTCACGTTAGCCAAGCTGAAGGCGTCGGCCGAGGCCTGACGCTTTCATCCCGGGGTGGTTCGACAGCAATGGCAGTAGCATCCATGTCGGACGCCTAGTGTTCGAAGACCTGATTCCCAGTCCATGAAACCCACTCCCTCCATTCGAATTGCAGCCGCACAGACAGTCAGCACAGCGGGCGATGTCGCCGCGAACGTGCGGACGCACACAAAGTTCATCGAGACGGCGCATCAGGCACAAGTCGACCTTCTCGTCTTTCCCGAGTTGTCGCTCAGTGGCTACGAGTTGCCGCTTCTCCAAGACTGCCGCCTGCAGCCCGACGACAGCCGTCTGGCGCCCATCCGGGACCTGGCGCAAAAGACCCGCATGACGGTGGTTGTCGGCGCACCCCTTGACCGCGGCGAGGGCGTTGCACCCTCCATCGCTGCCATCACGTTCTTGCCGGACGGAAGTACCTCGGTCTATTGCAAGCAATACCTGCACCCCGGCGAAGAGAGGTATGTTGTTGAAGGTGCAGCGGGTAGCCATAGCCATGCCTTTTTTGACAAGTCGTTTGCGTTGGCAATCTGCGCTGATACCTCGCACGAACAACACGCTGTGAGCGCGGCAGCTACCGGGGCGTCACTCTATCTGGCGAGCGTCCTTGTGTCGGAGGCCGGTTATGCAGCCGACTCTGCCAAGCTGCACCGCTACGCCACCGAACTCAACGTCGGCGTACTCATGTCCAATCATGGGGGGCCCTCTGGGGGCTATGTCTCCGCAGGCAGAAGCTCATTTTGGGCACCGGGTGGAAAGTTGGTTGTCGCAGCACCCGGCGCCGGCGATTTTCTCGTCATTGCCTCTCATCGCGCAGGAGAATGGAGCGGCGAGGTACTCGCGGCATAAAGCTGATCCCTCCTGACGTCCAGACCGCGTTCCGGCGCTCGCTCACTTCCACCTCGCGCCACAGTGAATCTCAAGCCGTAGCCTGAGCGGGCAGTTTCGCTCAACGCAGCGGCTTCGCCACAAAACCCACCACCAAGCCCTTGGGCGTCACGGTGATGGTGCTGGGCTCCAGGCCCATGCCGTCAGTCAAGGCCAGGTCTTTGGGCTGCAGCTGGTGCAGCACCACATCCTGCAGGGTTTGCTCGGCCAGCGCCGGGCCGTAAGCCTCAAGAATTTCCGCCTGCCGCGCGGGCATGCCTGAAAAGCGCAGGGCGTTGACTTTCAATTGATGCGCGCGAATCGACTGATCGGCGGCTTCATAACGCAGCGCGAAGTCCAGATCGAACACGCCGTTGTGGCGGTCGGGTAGCGCTGGGCCGCTGGCTTCCATTTGAATGGCGGCACCCAGGCGGTTCTGTTCAGGCAGCAGTCGCAGGTTGGGCGTCTGCATGTCTATCGCAAAGAAGCTGCCGGCCTTGTAGCGCCGCGGAAACCGTTTGCCCAGCGCCTCGCGCATTTGTTCGGTGGTAACGGTGTAACCAGACTGAGCCTGCGCCGCGCGCAGTGTCGAAGCCGCAGCCCAAACAAGACTTGCGCCCACCGCCAGCTGCAACACCGCGCGGCGCTGCATGGCTTCTCCTTCCGGATGCTCGGGTTGCTGCGCGGCTGCAGCACAGGAAGAAGCAGGGAACGTGGTGTCGGTGTTCACGGTGCGAGTGGCCTGAAATTTCATGGCAGTGTTCAAGTGGTCAAGTCAGCAAGGCTAAGCAACGGGCCCGCCTTGCGATGTAGGCCGATGCCCGGCTTGCAGGCAGGTTGCACGCCCGCCCGCCGCGCGCAGAGGAGGATGCACCGTTTTTGACCTGCACACCTTGTAACCTGCATACACGCATGGCCACATAAGCTATACACCCGCGACACCTCATCAGGGCCTACTGGCATGGCCCGGATGTCTTACCGACCGGGTGTCAGGATATTTTCATGAAAACGACGCTACTCGTGCTGGCTGCTGCAACCCTGTCGGGCTGCGCGGTGTACCCAGCACCTGCCTACGAGACCTATGAGACGCCGATGGTGGTGCCTTATGGGGTGGTCCAGCAGCCCACCTATATCTACGGCGGGGCATACCACTATGGTTATCGCTCCTATCCGCGTACTTACAGCCGGCCGTACCAGCAGGTGGCTCCGGTACCCATGGTGCCGCAGGTGCACGTGCCGCACCCCGGCCATGGCGTGCGCGAGAGCATTCACGACCGCTTGCGCGAGGGGCCTCCGCTCCCGCGCCTGCCGGGTCTGCCGCGCCACCGCAGATAAAGCCGATTTAAGGTGTTTTGACAAAATTCATAAGCAAAATCGCCGCTTTCCCCTTATTCGACGGGCGCTGATAGCTATAAAAACAATAGCGTCTGGTGATGACGCATTCATTTCTCTCTACTCGGTCGGCGGTGGCTCAGTTGCCTCCGGCATTTTGAGGACACGCTGGATGGTGTGGAGCAAATCGGCGTTCGATGTCGAGGCCTTGAGCAGCACCGCATCCGGCCGCGATCTTCCGCCCGGGAGCACATCGCTTGCCGAGAAGACAATCAGCGACGGCCGGGGGTCCAGCGTATCAATAACCTCGACCAGATCCCACCCCGACTCCTTGCCCAGGGAGAGGTCCAGCAGGACCAGGTCAAACGGTTTGCTCAGCAGGCATTCGCGCGCCTCTGCAAGCGTGGCGGCAAACTCGAAGCTGGCGAAGTCCGCTGCAATGGCCGCGGTGATGTGCTGGATATCCAGGTCGTCTTCAACGTGAAGAATGCGCGGCTTCCTGCCCTTGAGCGCCGAGACGGCGCGCTGCATTGACGAGATGAGCCGGTCTTCGTCAATCGGCTTGGGCAGCCATTCAGACACCGCCGAAGGCCGTTGATCAAGTTTGAGTTCTCCCTGGCCTGGCAGTGCGGAGATGACCACGACCGGCAAAGACATGGTTTTTTCGTCGTTCCGCAGCGCGTCGAGAAATTCGCCGCCCGTCTGGCCGGGCAGCTTCAGGTCCAGCGTCACGGCGTCGAAGCCGCCCCGCGCCAGAAATTCGGACGCCTGCTCGGCGCTGTGCGCCATGTCCGAGTCGTAGCCGGCCTTGTCAAGCATGATGCCGATCAGCCTCGCCACATCAACGTCCCCCTCGCAGATCAGAATGCGGGGCCGCCGCGGCGGTAGCGGCTGGCCGGGCAAGGTTGTCACGGGCAGTTTCCATTCCGGCAGCTCGAAGAAAAACGTTGTGCCTTTTCCGGATTCGGTTTCAAAACCGATACTTCCGTCCATTCGTTCCACGATGGCGCGCGAAATATTCAACCCCAGGCCAGTACCGCTTTTTTGCCGTGTGTCCGACGAGTCCGCCTGTGAGAACTTCTGGAAAATGCGCCCACGAAACTCCTCGGGAATTCCGGGGCCGTGATCGTGTATCTCTACCCGCACACCCAGGCCCTGGCGCTTGACATGAACATCCACGGTGCCGTCTGCAGGTGAAAACTTCAGGGCATTGGACAGCAGGTTGGTCACAACCTGGGTCAGCCGGTCCGGCTCCACGTTGACATGCATGTTCTCGTCTTCACAGTGAAGCGCCAGGCGCACCCCGGTTGCCAGGGCAAATCCTTCGTTTGCGGCAACCGCCTGCGTGATCAGGGGGACCAGCGGCACCGGCTGCAGTTCCAGCTTCATCTTGCCGGACTCGATTTTTTCAATGTCCAGAATGTCGTTGATCAGGCGAATCAGGCGTTCGCAATTGCTTTTGGCAATTCCGACCAGGCTCTGCACTGCGTCCGGCAGCTTGCCCGCGACACCGCCGGCTATCAGGCCAAGCGAACCTCGTATGGAGGTCAGCGGCGTGCGCAGCTCATGGCTCACCGTCGAGACAAACTCGTTTTTCAGCTGGTCAATCCGCTTGAGCTCAGTGATGTCGGTCGCCAGCGAATAAAAACCGATCACCTTGCCTTCATCATCGTCATCGCCATAACGCGGAAAATAGTTGACCACGAAGTGGCGACGACCGCCACGCGCCACGCGTTGCTTGCGTTCATAGACGACCGGATAGCCAGCCAGCACTTCTTCAACCTTCGAACGCAGGGTTTTTTCGTAATATTCGTCGCCCATGAGCTCCCGCATGGTCTTGCCCAGCAGTTGTTCACTTGTCAGGCCGAAGGCGTCCTGATAGGCCCGGTTGTGAAAACGGCAGCGTTGCTCAGAGTCGACGTAAGCGACCAAGGCCGGGATGGTGTCCGTGATTTCATGCAGCAGCCGCTCGCTGGCGCGCAGGTTGTCGGTGGAGCGGCGCAGCGCTGTCGTGTCCCTGCCAGTTCCCCGGTAACCGGTGAAGCGCCCGGAGGCGTCGAAGATGGGCACCCCGCTGATGCTCAGGTAGCGGACCTCGCCCTTGGAGTCAAGCCGGGTCACTTCAAAATCCCGGAAGGCTTCATGCCTTTCAAGCAGTGCCTTGTGTGCCGCCCACACACTGTCATCCATGCCCACATGGGCAAGCTCCCAGCGCAGTTTGCCAATGCTTTGTGCACTCGTCACGGACGCCATGTCTGCCACATCGCCCGAGATCTGGACAAAGCGAAAGTGTTCGTCCTGCTCCCAAAACCAGTCGTTGGAAAGCTCGACCAGCGCGCGGAAACGCTCTTCGCCTTCGCGCAGTATTTGCTCGGCGCGCTTGCGTTCGGTGATGTCCTGCATCTGGGAGATGAAGTGCAGCGGCGTTCCGTCAGCACCCCGCACCAGTGAACAGGTCAGGTGAGCCCACACAATGTGGCCCGACTTGTGCAGGTAACGCTTTTCCCGCTGGTAGGTTTCAATTTCACCGGCCAGTGCACGCTCGCGCTGCAGAAGGTCTTCCGCCAGGTCTTCCGGATGGGTGACGTCGAAAACGGCCGTGGTCAGCAGCTCGGCCTTCGAATACCCCAGCATGTCGCTGAACGCCTGGTTCACGCGGAGCCTGTGCGAATCAAGCGCCAGAACGGCCATGCCGATGGCTGCGTTTTCGAAGGCGCTACTGAAGTGCTGGTCGCCTTCAGTGCCGGGGTCTCCGTTCGCGGGTGCCTGCGCGCCTGCCTGCCGCGCCAGGTTTTCATTCAGACGCGTCAGCTCCGCGATGCGCTCGTGCAGGCTTTGGTCTTTCTGTTGCATGCTGTCCTGCGTCTCTTTCCCTTGTTGCGGGCAATCCACGGCCACCTGTCTATCTTGAACCTTGCCAGCTTGATTTGACACCTCCCGGCACGGCAATGGTATGTGGGATTTCCCGCCATCTCGATGATGCGCAGAGTACTCCTTCCCTGGTGGTATGCCTAGTGCAGTGTTGCACGCTATCTGGAACATAAAAATGCGTCTTTTGTGCCATGGCTGCGTTGCAAATCCGCGCGATACCTGGGGTATCGCTGTGGTTTGCGCCTTGCCCTGACTCAAAATCCATCATTTTTATTTGTCCCATCAAGCATGCAACACTGCACTAGCGCGGTGCTGCAGGTGGCCAGTGCTTGACACTTCGCCTTTTAGCCATGGAATCGGCCAGTAGCCCAATGTCTATGAGTGCAAGCAGCTATGAAAACAGGAGGGACAGGCTGTCGTTGCGGGAAGCCCGCGCTTGGCGCATCATTGGCAGCAGGAGGAATGGGCATGATTTTCAGTCACGCAAGTGATATCTGGGCGCACCACCCCGAGCTGGTACCGGGTGCGATGGTGATACAGGGTGTCAACCGGCATGCAGCCGTGGACAAACAGGTCGCGCGTTTCAGCGCCATGGCCGCGGCCCGGCTGGCAGCCAACGCAGAAGGCGAGCTGCCGGAAATCAAGGCCTGGCGCGCCACGTTTTCGATCATGGGGCTCAAGCCCACCAAATACCGCTGCGCGGCAGAAGCATTGCTGCGCCGCCTGCGCAAGGAAAACGAGCTGCCGCGCCTGCACCCATTGGTGGACTTGTGCAACGCCATCTCGGCCGCCTTTGCCATTCCCATCGCCGTATTCGACATCAATAAAATTTCCGGCGACCTCGAAGTGCGCTACGCCACCGGCACCGAAAACTACGAAACCTTCTCCGGCGAGGTCGAACACCCCGAGCCCGATGAAATCATTTTTGCCGACGTGGCCGGCAGTGCCCACGCGCGCCGATGGACCAACCGGCAAAGCAGCCTGTCAGCCGTCAGCGCCGGCACCACCTCAGCATTGATCGTGGTCGAAGCCCTGCATGACCTGGCCTCGCAAGACGTGCGCACACTCCTGGCCGCCCTCATGCAGGAAATATCGGCCGCGTGGCCGGCGGCCAAGTCCAAGGCCCGTGTGCTCACGCGCTCCAAACCGCACTTTGAATTTGAAGCGGGGCAGGCAACGCACTGACACACCGATGGCGCTTCGGCCTACACGGGGCGCGTGAATTTTTTAGAGCCCAACTGCAACGGCTGAAGTATGTACAAGACACACATGTAAAGCGAATGCGCTGTCTTGAAACAGCATGTGTGTTGTGTCCCCGGCATGTCTTTGTGAAGCGTTGAACACTGGATCATCATGATTTTCAGCTGGTCACAACATGCTTACTCAAAGGACTCTCATGAACAAATTACTTGCCACCTTGATCGCTACCCTGGTTACCGGCGCTGCATTTGCACAAGTCACTGCACCCGCTACACCTGCCACACCAGCTGTGCCTGCTACTGCCGCAACAACGAAGGCAGAAGTCAAAGCCGACAAGGCCGTGGCAGCTGCAGTGAAAAGCGAAGCCAAGGTGGATGCCAAGGCCGACGCCAAGGTTGAAAAAGCAGAAATGGCAGCTGACACTAAGAAAGCCAAAGCTGCCGCTAAAGCCGACAAGGTAGATGCAAAAGCCGCTGTCAAAACCGGCAAGGCCGATGCAAAAGCAGACAAGGCCACCATCAAGGCCGATGCCAAGCTGGAAACTGTCAAGACTGATGCTGCAGCCACCAAGGCCAATGCCAGCATTGAAACCAATGCAGTCAAGGCAGAAGGCAAGGCCGACGCGAAAGCAGCCGGCAGCAAGTAATTGCGAAGTGGTGGCTGTTAACAGCTGCCAAGTCGAAACAAAAAAAAGACAGGCCTGGCCTGTCTTTTTTTATGGGCGCATGTCGCCTCAGAACTTGAATCGAAAAAGCGGTTTACCGCCCCACCACCGACCAACCCGCATGCAGGTTGCTTTTGTCGTTCTCGTATTCCCACGCCGTGCCGCAGCGGTCACAGCTGTATTTGGTCACGTTGACCAGATGGCCGCCGCGCTTCTCCTGCCGGTTGGCGCCCTGCACAAGCTCGGGGTGGCCCGGGGCTTTGCGCCAGTTGCGCTGAATACCGGCGCATGAATCGCACAGCACCATCTTTTTCAGTTCGTTTTTTCGGTTCAGGTCTTCGGTCATGGTGCTGCTCTGGCGTTGCTGGGTATGCCCCATTGTCGCTCCAGGTACCGGGCAGGCGGTTTTTACCCGCGGTCACGGCCAGAACACCCCGCGCAAAGCAGGGGCTTGACTTCGAGTGCGCTCGAAGTTTTACAGTCAATGCATGACCACCGCACCCACCGTCTCTTTAAGCATTGCCGAAGCCGCGGAAGCCTCGGGGCTGAGCGCCTACACGCTGCGTTATTACGAACAGATCGGCCTCATTGCGCCGATTGACCGGCGTAGCGGCGCGCGCCGCTACAGCGACGCCGACATGCGCTGGCTCGAGTTTCTGGTGCGCTTGCGCGCCACGGGCATGTCGATGCGTGACATGCAGCGCTACGCCCAGCTGCTGCGCAAAGGCAATACCGCCGGCAGCCTGGCCGAGCGGCAAACCTTGCTGGAAGAACATGCCGCGCGACTGGAAGCCGGCATACGCGCCCAGCGCGAAACCCTGCAGTACATCCGCAAAAAGATCGGCCTGTACGAAGAACTGCGCGTTGTACCCAAACGCGCCTGACCCAGCCATCTACCCACTCCACTTACCCATCCAAAGGACACCATGATCAAAACCCGCACCCTCGGCCGCAACGGCCCTTCCGTCTCCGCCATCGGCCTCGGCTGCATGGGCATGAGCGACTTCTACAGCAACCGTGACGATGCCGAGTCCATCGCCACCCTTCACCATGCGCTGGACCGCGGCCTGAATTTTCTCGACACCTCGGACATCTATGGCCCGCATACCAATGAGCTGCTCATCGGCAAGGCCATCGCCGGTCGCCGTAAAGACGTGTTCATCGCCACCAAGTTCGGCATCATGCGCGACCCGGTCGACGAAACAGTACGAGGCGTCAATGGTCGGCCTGAATACGTCAAAGCCAGCTGCGACGCCAGCCTCAAGCGCCTGGGCATCGACCAGATTGACCTCTATTACCAGCACCGCGTCGACAAAACCGTGCCCATTGAAGACACCGTGGGCGCCATGGCCGAGCTGGTGAAGGCCGGCAAGGTGCGTTACCTCGGCCTGTCTGAAGCATCGGCTGCCACCGTTGCCCGCGCCTGCAAGGTGCACCCCATCGCTGCATTGCAAAGCGAATATTCGCTGTGGACGCGCGACCCTGAAGTTACCGGTACCCTGGCCGCCTGCCGCGAGCACGGTGTGAGTTTTGTCGCCTATTCGCCGCTGGGCCGCGGCTTTCTCACGGGTGCGTTCAGCAAGCCCGAAGATCTGCCCGCCGACGACTACCGCCGCAAGTTCTCGCCCCGCTTTGCCGAAGAAAATTTCAAGCGCAACCTGGCCCTGGTCGATGCCGTCAAGCAACTGGCCGTGGCCAAAGGCGTCACCGCGTCGCAAGTCGCGCTCGCGTGGGTGCTGGCACAGGGCAACGACATCATTCCCATTCCTGGTACCAAGCGCCGCACCTATCTTGACCAGAACATCGCCGCGCTCGACGTTACGCTGAGCCCGGCCGAACTGGCCCAGCTCGACAAGGCCTTCCCGCCCGACGCTGCAGCCGGCCTGCGCTATCCTGCATCCTTTCTCGGCTCAGTCAACGCTTGAGCCAGTGCAGCCGGGTCGCACACCTCTGCGCAGCTCTCAACCAGGGCGCTGTGTCCGAGCGGCGAGTTTTAAGATTCCTTTTAGACTTCGGGCATCTAATGCGGTCGCCGCAACGGGCTGCGCTGACAGGCGTCAGCCGGGCGGCATCTTCAATCCTTTTTAAGTTCTTAACCATGAAACTTTCCCGCGCCCTTGCCTCTTGCTCCATCCTCGTGTCCGCCCTGTGCGCGTCCGCGTCTTTCGCTGCTCCGGCGGCGCATTGGGACTATCGCGGTAAGCACGGCGCCACCCACTGGGGCGACATCGAGCCGGCGTACGAATCTTGCGCCAAAGGCCAGGTGCAATCACCCATCGACATTCGCAACGCCCAGGCAGCACAGTTGCCCGCGCTGGAGTTTTCATACGGCCGCGTGGCGCCGTCCATCGTGAACAATGGCCACACCATCCAGGTCAATGTGCCAAAAGGCCAGTTCCTGACCATTGCCGGGCAACGCTACGATCTTTTGCAGTTCCATTTCCACACGCCGAGCGAGGAGAAGGTGCAGGGCAAGCCGAGCGCCATGGTGGCGCATTTCGTTCACCGCAGTGAAGAAGGCAAGCTGGCCGTCGTGGCCGCGCTGATCCAGCCGGGCAAAGCCTCCACCGGATTCGACACGGTCCTGTCGCACCTGCCGCGGCAAGCCGGCGAGACGTTGACCGTTGACGGCCTTGAGCTCGACTTGGCGGGCCTGTTGCCCACCGAGCGGCGTTATTGGGACTTTGAGGGCTCTCTGACAACGCCGCCTTGCTCCGAGGGCGTGCACTGGATGGTGCTGACGCAGCCTGTCAAGGTTTCGGCGGGGGCCATTCGCCGTTTTCGCCAGCTTTACCCGGCCAACGCGCGGCCCGTTCAACCCCTGAATGGCCGCGTGGTGCGCATCTCGCAATAGCCCGTTCAGGGCGCTGGGCCGTCACTGGGTTTATTCCCAGGCGGACCCCCGGGTTTGCCCTTTCAAGCCTGTTTGAGGCTTATTGGCGCATAATTCAACTGTTTGGGTGGATTTCCATCCAGACAGGTTAGTGATCGGTCAGTTTCGCGCGCTACGGCGGTACTTCTCAGGTTTGTTGTGCTTTCGGGACCCCATCGCTTTTGTTTTATGTGTTTTTTGAGGAGTCCCCATGGGCAATAAACTTTACGTCGGCAATCTGCCTTACACAGTGCGCGACGAAGATCTGCAACAGTCTTTCGGCCAATACGGTGCTGTCACCAGCGCCAAGGTCATGATGGAACGCGACACCGGTCGCTCCAAAGGCTTCGGCTTTGTGGAAATGGGCAACGATGCCGAAGCTCAAGCAGCTATCGCCGGCATGAACGGCCAATCTCTTGGTGGTCGCAGCATCACCGTGAACGAAGCCCGTCCGATGGAGGCACGTCCTCCACGTAGCGGCGGCTTCGGCGGTGGTGGTGGTGGCGGCGGTTACGGCGGCGGCGACCGTTCCGGCGGTGGCGGTTATGGCGGCGGCGGCGGTGGCCGCGGCGGCTACTAAGCCCTGCAACCCCAGCCAACGGCAGAAATGCCGTAGCAAACCAGCTACCTCAGCCCTGCGCTGAGTAAAGCGTCAAAGGCTTCGAAACTTCGGTTCCGAAGCCTTTTTCTTTGGAGGGGCGGTTCCCCGAAGAATCGCAATGACCGTACGCGCACATCTTCAAACACGAGACTCGGCGATGAATGTCTGGCGCCGCTGCGCTACGGATAGTTCTACGGATCGGGGACAAACTACGTCCCTGCCACATCATTCCCCTGTTTGATTAAAAAGGGACGAAGGCCGATCGTTAGCGATGGCTCTTACTCCTTTGCGAATGTTCACGACGTGGCCATCGCTACGATGAAAGCAAGGGGCAATTTGGACGTTTCGGCGGGTTGGCGAGCAATTTGAGCCGTATTTCAGGCTCATTCACCGTATTAAATGCGGTGAATATGCTTCATAATCCCCGCATGGCCAGACCTCGTGCTCCTCATAACCCACGCTATATCTGGCAGCTACCCAACTGGCCGCAGCTCCAGTTTGACCTTGCTGCCTTGGCCGCGCAATTGGCGCAGGTGCATCGGGCGCAAGGCGAACTCATGGGGCGTATGGCCGAGTTGGGTTTGGCGGAGCGCGAGCAAGCCACCCTGCAGGTGTTGACCCAGGAGGTCATCAAAACCAGCGAGATTGAAGGCGAGCGGCTCAGCCTGGACGCCGTGCGTTCGTCCATCGCCCGCAGGCTGGGCCTGGATATCGGCGCCTTGGCTCCGAGCGACCGGCATGTAGACGGCGTGGTGGATGTGGTGCTGGACGCCACACGCAACTTTGACCAGCCGTTGACCAGTGAACGCCTGTTTGGCTGGCATGCAGCCTTGTTCCCCACCGGCTACAGCGGCAGGGTGCGCATTACCGTGGCCGCATGGCGCAACGACGCCAGTGGCCCCATGCAGGTGGTGTCCGGCCCAGTGGGCCGCGAGCGCGTGCATTTTCAGGCGCCACCGGCCAACATCTTGCCAGCACAAACCGAAGCCTTCCTGAGGTGGTTCAACGCAGCCCCGGTGGGGGACGCACTCATCAAGGCCGGGCTGGCTCATCTGTGGCTGGTCACGTTGCACCCGTTTGACGACGGCAACGGCCGCGTCAGCCGCGCCGCGGGCGACATGGCACTCGCCCGCGCCGAAGGCACCAGCCGGCGCTTTTACAGCTTTAGCGCCCAGATACAGCGAGAGCGCAAAGACTATTACGACCAGCTGGAGGCCACGCAAAAAGGCCCGCTGGACGTCACGCCCTGGCTCAGCTGGTTTCTGGGCTGCCTGCTGCGCGCCGTGCAGGGCGCAGACGCCACGCTGGCCGGTGTGCTGGACAAGGCCCAGTTCTGGCAACGCTGGGCAGGCACGCCCATGAACGAGCGCCAAACCAAAGTACTGAATCGTGTGTTGGACGGCTTTGAAGGCAAGCTCACCAACGCCAAGTGGGCCGCCATTGGCAAATGTTCCGCCGACACAGCGCTGCGCGATATCAACGACCTGCTGGCGCGCGGCGTGCTGCGCAGGCTGAAGGGTGGGGGGCGCAGCACGGGGTATGAGTTGTGCGTCAAGTAGACGCTGCTTGTTAGCGTCCAGCGCCAATACCCGACTGCAAACGCAAGCCGCGCAAACGCACGTGCGCAGCGTCTTCCATGTCCACCGGTAACTGCTGCTTGGCTTGCAAGTAGTGATTGGTAAACACATCCAGGTAAGCCTCCAGCGTTTGCGCAGCAAGCGTTTCACCGGCCAGCTCCAGGCACAGGGCCGCTACTTCAGACGTGCAAAAGTGTTCGTCGCGCTGCGAGCGGCGCAGCTTATAGCGGGAGAGCTGCTCGCTCTGCAGACTCAGCACAGGCAAGTGATTCAGGTAAGGGCTCTTGCGAAACATCTTTCGTGCCTCAGGCCAGGTGGCGTCGAGCAACACAAACAACGGGCGCTTGTTTACCGCGCCCGCTGCAACATCGGCAGGCAACACATCCGTCACCACCCGCTCCGCCGCCACAAACTCCCCGGGAAACACCAGGTACGGCTGCCACTGCGGGTCAGCCAGCAGGGCAAGCAAGGCAGGGTCTACCTCTGTGCGCGCCCACCCAAACGCAAACGTGTCTGCCACTACATCAGCAATCAGCCAGCCCGTGTTGCTGGGTTTCAGTGGTTCGATGTCCGCCATGACCAGGCACACGCCCGCACGCGTGGGCACCACGGGGCGCAAGGCGCACATGCAGTGGCTGGGGATCAGCCGGCAACCGGCGCAGCGCACATTGCGCGGGCCGCCGCGGGCCAGAAAGGGCTTGGAGGCGCGCGCCAGGCGCGCGGTGCGCAGAAGAGAAACGGCGTGGGTCATGGGCGAAGTGCCGTCAGCCGCATCAAACCTTCTCAAGCTGCTGTTTCGCATGGGCTGCGCCCGTCCCGTTCGGTGCCAGCTCCAGGTAATTGCGAAACGCCTTCTTCGCCTTGTCGCCATCGCCCGCGCGGGCATGGGCGTCGCCCAGGTTCAGGTAGGCAATCGCGCGTGACGGGTCCATCTTCACGGTGTTCTCAAACCAGCGCGCCGCTTCCTTGAACTTGTCTTGCTTGAAATAAACAAAACCCAGGTTGTTGGCGGCCAGCGCAAAGTCGGGGCGCAGCTTCAGTGCTTCGGTGAACTGGGCCTCGGCCTCGGCATAAAGCTTTTCCTTGTAGAGCTGCAGGCCGCGGTCATTGGCGCGCTGGGCCAGTTGCCGTGCCGAGCTGGGCACCGCCAGCGGCGTGGTGATCTTCTGTTCGCCTCCCTGCAGGTCTTTCACCACCACCGTTGCCGTGGGTGGCGCGGCCACCGGTGCATCGCTGCCGGCTGTGGGCGCGGCAGCAGGCGGGCGCGTGGCGTCCAGCTTGCTGTTCAGCGCAATCGCGTCGCCAGACAGCTGGCTTGTCTGCACGCTCAAAAACTCGGCCTCTACCGGCAGCGCAAACACAAAGTCGCCGCCTTCCGAGCCCGGCAGGCTGCCAAAGGCCGGCGTCTGCCGCGAAACGGACGCCACAGCCGGCGCCACATACGCGGCCAGCTCGGTGGCGGTGATCAAGCCGTCACCGTTCAAATCGGCCTTGCCGCCCATGGCCTGCAGCAGCGTCCAGGTAAAAACCGAGTGCCCGTTCGGCCCGCCGTCGGCCACCAGCTGGTCGGCGCCGCCGGCCGTCAGCATCTGCCGGCCCAGGCGTTTGGCGTTGTCACGCAGAAAGTTGCCAGAGCCCGCGCCGCGCGTCAGGCCCAGCCCGCTGTAGCAGGCGTCCATCACAAACAGCACATGCTTGGCCGTCAGGCTTTCAGCAATGTTCTGCAGCTCCGTCATCGGCACCGCGTCGGTGGCAATCTTGTTCGGGTCTGAATCTGCCGGAATGATGTAGCCCAAATCGCGGCCCGAGCTCAGCTGCCGTGTGGCGCCGTGCCCGGCAAAAAACACAAACAAGCGGTCGTTCTTCTTCATGCCGCTGTGCGCCAGCTTGTCATGAAAGGCGGCCAATATGCCGGTGCGCGTGGCCTCGCGGTTCTCCAGAGAGATCACGTGGTCGGTGGCAAAGCCAAAGCGCTGGATCAACGTTTCACGAATGGCACGCGCATCACGCACCGCGTACTGCAGCTTGGGCCAGCTGGCGTAGCCGTCAATGCCAATCACAATGGCCCATGAATCGCTGTAGCCCGGGTTGGCCGCCTGCGGGGCGGGCGCCACGCCCGCGCCCTTGGCCACGGTAAAGCCGGTTCCGTCCCAGCTGGCAAACTGGTAGCCGTCGGCCACCAGGCGCTCCAGAATGGCCGGCAGCGCCTTCACTGTGCGCTCATGAATGTCATGAAACAGCACAATGCCGCGGCCTTCCTTTTCAACAGACTTCAGCACCCGCTCCACGATGGAGCTGGGCACGGGGTCGGCCCAGTCCAGCGAGTCAATGTTCCACATGACAGAGCGCAGGTGCGCGGCTGACAGCACGTCCAGCCCTTCGTCATTGCGCGCGCCATACGGAAAGCGAAAAAGCGGCGAGCGCCGCGCATCCACCGCTTTCAGCAACTCGTCGGTGCCCAGCATTTCAGATTTGAGCCCCGCGCCATTGAGCTTGGAAAGCTGCGCATGCGTCATGCTGTGGTTGGCCAGCGTGTGGCCCGCCTCCATCAGCTTGCGGCTGATGTCTGCGCGCGGCCCCAGCTTGGTTTTGCCGTCGGCCGCTACCGTGCCCAGGTTGCTGCCCACCTGAAAGAAGATGCCCGGCACGCTGTACTGCTTCAGAATGGCCGCAATCTCGTTGGTGTAGGTGCCGTGCGGGCCGTCGTCAAACGTCAGCACGATGGTCTTGGGCGGCAGGCTGTAGCCAAACACCTCGCCGTCTTCCTCGTTCTTGCCTTTGCGCGTGGGGGGCTTGGGCAGCGCGTAAGGCATCACCACGCCAAAGTCTTTCAAAATCTGCTCACGCGTGTAGCGCTTCTTCAGGCTGGCTACATAGTCTTCCCAGCGCTCACGCTTCAGCTCAATCGCGCGCGGCTCAAAGCGGCCAAACACCAGGCGAATTTCCTTCTCGTAATTACGCTCAATCTCCACCAGCGCATCCAGGTCTTCGCCAATGCGCTTGTGCAGCTTGATGGCCGGTAATGACGAATCAGCCGCCACACTGGTTTGCAGGCTACGCAGCAGCTCCCTAAAAGCCAACCGGTCAGCATCAAAAAGGCTACGGTCGCTTTCCACATAGTCCAGCAGGCCGGCAATCGCATCAAAGCGCTGCGGGTTGCCAGAAGCCACCAGCGCCGCCAGTTGCGCTTCAATCTCGGCCGCGCGCGCACGGTTGTCATGAAAAAGCCCCTGCCCCACCTGGTTGGCCATGGCCCGCTCGCCTGCACCCAGCTTTTTCTCATCAGCAAACAGCACAATGATTTTTCGGTAGCTGGCCAGCAGGTCTTGCATGCCCGTCAGGATTTTGCTGGTGTCGGGTGGCGTGGCGGCCAGAACATTAGGAACCGGTGGTGCGTTTTTCTTGCTGTTGCGTGCGTCAACAGAAATGACGATGGCGGTGGCCACCACCAGCAACAGGGCTCCTCCGGCAACAGCGAAGGCGATCTTTGTTTTTTTGTTCATGAGTTGCTTTTTTATTCAGCCCTGGGCCGGGCTTTTGCCGAATCTACCATTCGGCGTGTTGGAGCTAGCCGTAGCCGTGGGGCTGATCGAAGAGAACTTTGATGCTGGCGACTGAAAAAAGGCAGCGGTTATCCTGGGTAGCTTAAGTATCAAGTTGATGCTGATGGAGTTGACCTGCGAGGTGCATCAATTGATACACAAGTGAATCGGATGGAGACACGAGAGGCTCAGTACGATGACAATAGGGAAACGCAACTCGGGAACACACTACTTCTTCTAGATGCCGGAAGCTGTGCTTACTTAAATGGCCGCCAGCCCCACCAATGCTGAACGGCCGACTTGATAGCCATGCCCTGAGAGTAGGTCAAACTCATTCTCAGTAACGCGGCGAAGCGTCGTAGGGAAGTCTGCGGGTTGCAAGCCATTAATAAGCTCGCTGGAACTAGCCGGGCTACCTATATATACGTATGCGCCGTTGTCTCTATCTTTCTGAAGATAGTGCATAAACGCCCTAACTCTAAGCGCTCTTGCCTGCTCAGACATGATGTCGTTGACTCGCTTAAGCCTCCACGGATTTAGTGCATTTCGATCAAATCCCACGGTGAGCGGCGCTCCCGCATCTGACACCAATATGAAAATGTTCGAATGCTTAGAAAGGCACTTACCCTGATCAAAAAAGGGCTCAAGGCCAAGATTGTCGTAAACCCCTCCATCGTAAATATGCAACCTCTTAAAGCCAAGTTGAACCACTTCGGCAGCTTCAACAGGTGCTCCCCAACTAGTACGTTTCTTCCACAAAAACTTGTTTGTATTTAGAGACAACGGCCCAAATGCGCCGGGAAATGCTGCAGATACTGCGAGAGCAGAAGCCAATGGAAAGTTACCCGGCGTAGCGTAGCCAAGGGAATAGTCTCCAATACTTTCTCGTTTGAAACGGAAACGTTTTCCGTTCTCTGCGGTAGTGCCATTGATAGACCATTCTGGTGTTTCCGGGAGGTCTGCGAGAGCACTCTTTACATCCCACTCTTCACGGAGTGCCGCTGCGAGGAGATTTGCTCGCGATAGTATGAAGCGCCAGTTCCATGGCAGAAGCAGCTGGCGTGCCGCACCGTACTGCAAGCTGAGCGCACAGAGCTTGTGCCTAAGGGTCGGATAGATGGATGTTTGAAATTCCTCAGAATCTGGCCATCGCATTCCAGCCTCTTGCAAAATCAATCCAACTAGCAAACTGCCACCTGAGACAGTGGATATACGACTCACATCTCCCAACAGCCTTTTCTCTGCCAGGTATCGAAGAAGGCCTAGATGAAAAATCATCGCCCGCACCCCCCCGCCCGACAGAACAAGCGCAAGCTGAGAAGATGAGTTTTCTTTGGTCAACTGTTGGATCTCGCGGCGAAACAGTCAACGTGTCTGCAGTGTGTATTCAGTTTCAGCGGTGATACTTCCGATGTAGTTCGAAAATTTGGATTGACCGTATTGCTCTAGCTCCGGCCACTTGAAGCTTTCATTGGAAACGTAGAAGTGAACTTTCTTGCCGTCCGAATCCATTGTGATATCTCCCGCGCTGTTTTGCGTAATGGTCTGGTATCCGGTGTAGTAATGCAGATGCCTTGAAGGCGCCTCTCCAATTACTATTACTTGAGGGTCTAGCTTCTCAAGCCATGAATTGGGAATTTTTCCGGAGGTTCTCCCATGATGCGAGGCAAACACAATAGTTGTTTTTTTCAGCTCAATACTGCCAACTATTTTTTCCATGAAATCTGTTTCTAAATCACCAAGCCATAGAAAACTTGTATTACCTATTTGGTATCTAATCACTGCGGAAGTATTGTTAAAGCTTTCCCCCGCATCGCAGGACGCCAAGGCTTTTTTAAAGTGCTCGTTCGAGAGGTCAGGCCAAAGAATTGAAATGCCGGACATGCCACGTTCATCGTCACCAATATTCATCCATTTTCGCTTTGAACCTTTTTCGATGTAAAACGCCCTATCGCTGTCACGAAGTTTGCAATATCGATTAAATGAGTCTGAGTCAGAATCTTTAATCGCTTGATTCTTGACAACGTAAAAATTGACAATGGGGATTGCATCATCTAACAGCTCTATGCCTCCAAAATGATCATCGTCAGGATGAGTACAGATAAACCGTGAGATCTTTTTATTCGCCTTTGCGGTTTTGAGTTCTTGAATTATTCGATCTGCGTTTTCGTTGCTCAAGTCGCAATCAATAATAGAAAAATTATCATTGTCATGTTTCAGATAGAACATATCGCCCAGTCCCACAGAAAAACTTTTTATCACTGACATGGTGCCTCCATTTGGCATTTTTTCTAAAATTTCATGCGACTAACTCTTGATGAGCGAGAGTTTTCTAATGAGATTTCATCTCACGTTCAAGTGCTTCGATATCTCACCCAAGGTACTCTGTATCAATAGTGAAATCCCCATTGGCGGACACAGTAATTTCTATGTGCCCGTCTCTTCGTGTAGTAAGCACGTGTCGGCGCTTCATCGTGGTTCTAACCAATACCCCGTCAGGGAAATTTTCGACAACGCGGGCTCTATAGGTCCCAGCCATTTTTTGAGTCTCATGCTGTATGGCTTTATCGGACATGATGATTGCTCGCGGTTGGCAGTATTTAAACAATTCTTCGCTGTATCCATTCTCCCGTCCGTGATGTGAGGCAACGAGAACGTCCACACCTTGCAATGCCGCCCGAAAATCGTCGCGGGTCAGTAGAGCCAACCATCCTGCAGCTTCAAGATCTCCCGGGAAAAGGATCTTGAAACCCTGATACTCAAAAAATATGACAAGGCTAAGGTTGTTTGTGTCCTGGAACGCAGGGTAAGAGTTAAAGAAGGAGGTAAAAGTGATCCTTCCCATATGAGTGTCAAAAGGCTCCGGAATAGGGCTGTTGTAGGTCTCATGAATACTGAGAAATCGCTCAATGTCCGGGCCCAGCGAACCACTCTGTAGCTTGATAGCTCGAAGAATGGCGGGCGTTGGATGCGGGTTACGCGTCAGAGAAGCCACATGAATGCCCATTTCCCATAGGCTGTTTAGATCGCTCATGTGATCTAAATCTGCATTGGTAATGAAGAGGTAGTCGAGCTGAGTACGCCTGAGAACGTATCGAATATGTGTGCTTGGTCGCCAATCTTGAGCGTGCCCAGAATCAATCATGGCCAACCGACCCAGAACGCCGTTCTCGCGGTGAGATAACAGTGCGCACGCGCCATGTTCGACGTCGCAAATTCGAAGAATCATTTCCCCAGCCATCCCGCGCCCCTGATTACTAAATTAGTTTGTCGAATCACGCCCGCAAGCATTCTGAACTCAAACGGACAAAAAGTTACGTCTAAATACCCTCTCCTCTATTTAGGGGGGATTGATCAGGCGACCAGCTGGAACGACGTATTCGGCTAGCTGAGTTTTGCAGTTAAATATTTACAGAACACCCAACGCGGTCCGAGACTTCTCCGCTTTCCCCTTCATCCCTTGTCCTACGCCGCTGCTTTCGCGTCAGGCTTACCTTGGTCCATTTAGGAGACCCAAGATGAGCAAGCAGCAGCAAGATTTCAAAACCTTCATGAAAGAGCGGCAGCAAGTCGCGGCAGCGTATGTCAGTGGCGATTCGGGGCCGTTGGGCCGTGTCGTGGCGCAGGAATCACCGGCCACCTTCATGAGCCCGGGCGGCGGGGTGGTGAAGGGCACGAAGGAAGTGTGGTCGCGTTACCAGCAAGATGCCGGCAGGTTTGAGCCGGGCAGCACGACCGAGCTGGAGGTTCTTGACATGGCGGCGGGCGACACCGTCGCGTACTGGACAGGCATTCAAAAGGCGCAGGCCCGCATGAAGGGTGAGCCAGAGCCCGTGGCGAACAAGCTGCGTGTGACCGAAGTGTTTCGCCGTGAAGGCGACTCGTGGAAGCTGGTGCACCGGCATGCGGATCCACTGACTGAGCCGAAACACTAAGGCCTCCCACGGCTTTCACTGCGTGTAGCTCCTTTCCCTCCTCGGGGGGCGTTGCGCCTGCGGTCTGGCCCTACTTGTTCATCTGGGCGATTCCGGGCTCCATGGTCTTGCTGCCCTTCTTGGCCTGGTTTCTGGATCGGCGGTGCAGAAAGAGCGCGCGGTCGAGCGCAGCCGGCTCGACAAGGAATAAGCGGCGCCCTGCGCGTTGTTGCCGTTGTACTGGTTTGGCGGCTCGTCTCACAGCCGGTGCAGGCGTGCGCTGACACACCGGCATCGCCGCGTGGCTACGGTGAGCTCATGAACTGGTTTCACAAGCTTCCTGGCGCGCAGCGCTCCCCGTATGGCCTGGAGTGCCGGATATTGCGCCAGATCCCGCGTCTGCTGGTGGCGGCCATTGCGCTTCCTGCAATGGTGTCACTGCTGGCGCGGCTGTGGGCTGGAGAGCCTGGCGAGGCGCAGGACCGGCAGCTGCAGGTGTTCGACTTCCTGATGCTGGGCTTGGCCGGCACCGCGCTGTGGCTGATCGCCGCCCTCTGCTTGGTCTGCGTGATCATCTGGGTCATGAAGGGCCCGGCCTACGTGGCCGATGCCTACTACCTGCCGGGCACACGGCGTGCCGGCGCTCCCGGCGCAGGCGCTGAGTCGCCCTGAAGCCCCGGGGGGGCGCTTGCAGCCGTGCCCTTCCGGTTTGCACCCTGACCGAAGCGATGCTGTCGCCGGCAGGTTTGAGCCGGGCAGCACGACCGAGCCGGAGGTTCTTGACATGGCGGCGGGCGACGCCGTCGCCTATTGGACCGGGATTCGAAAGGCGCAGCCCGCCGTGCCAGCTTCCTCTGCCGATTGTTCTGACCGTACGAAGAGGCGCTGACATTCCCGGTGACTTTTTTACTTGGGCCGCCCCCGTGTTCATGGGAGGCGGCGTTGATCAACTCGGCCTACATTTTCTAATGTGTGCTTTGTGGATTGGTAAAAAGGGACTTGCAATGAAACATCTGTCTTGTGTGGCTGCGCAAATTGGCGAGGGCGCAGCCAAGGTGCTGCAGAAAACTCTCAAGTCCCTGTTTCTTTTCGTCGCAGCGATTGGAATCACCGGAACGGTGGCAGCGCAGCCAGCGCCTGTTGGACAGGAGGTGCGTCCGCGAATCGTCTGGGAAGTGAAAAACAGATTCCCTTTGTTCAGATCCGAGAGTGCATTGCCGGAAATTCTGAAATTGTCAGCTGGTAAACCTATGCTTGAATGGGCAACCCAAACCCTTGCGTCCAGGCCGGATCTGCTGGAGCCTCTCACTTCTGACTATGTTTATTCACACAAAGGGGGGTGCAAAGGCAAGTCGGGTAAGCAGGAGTTCAAGACGCTCTGGAATCCGTGCACAGAAACATACGACCCAGAGCTGTTCAAGCTGCCAACGAGCCACGACATCTACGTACAGATAAAGCCCGCGCCGCCGGGAAAATGCGTGTTCAAACTCGGTAGCCTTCCGGGTGTTTCGGCAGATTGCGGTGTCCGTGTGGTCATTAGAGTGCCGCGCACGACAGAACCACAGGCACTGGTGGTCGAAGGTATTCCGGGTGTGCCTTCGCTTACGGAAAACATTCAGGTCCGTGACATTCTTCTTTTTGCTTTTGGTGACTCGTTTGCTTCCGGCGAATCCAATCCGGATGTGCCAGCCATTCACACAAATCACCCCACAAATGCCCCAACCGGAGAGGCCTTGTCAGGCGTTACCTGGCTGAATTCTCCTCATGAGCTGAAAAGAAAACCCAATTGGCAAGACAGAAGATGCCACCGGTCGGTGCTCTCGTGGCCGATTCTTGCCGCGGCCAAGCTTGCTGCAGATGACCCGCACATGGTGGTCAGGGTTGCGTCGTGGGCGTGCACGGGGGCAGAAATTTCGGACGGTTTTTATTCCGCGCAACTTAAGAGCGGTGCAGACTCGTTGGGGGTGCCCGTTCAGCGTTCCCAGTTTGTGGCAGCACGAGAAGCCCTTTGCGAAAAGAAACCCGGTGGCAGCGGGAACAGCATCGACACGGTCGAGCATATAAAGGGGACGAAGAGCGGGATGAAAGGCGCAGCTGTGGGATGCCTCAAGGCAGACCGGACGCGTGAGATTGACGGCGTGCTTTTCACGTTTGGCGGAAATGACGTGTTCTTTGGCCCCGTGATCTTCGACGCCGTTGGCATCGTGGGAACACATATTCCTTTTGTAGATTGGGCGATCAAGCCGAAGCGTAAAAAAATGGTTAGAACACCATTGCAGGCCAGAGCCCGCATCGACGGAATAGCCGAAGTTCCTTTTTACGACAAGCTGCAGACCCGTTACACAGCACTTAACGCAGGGTTTGCTGCGCTGGGCGTGCCGCCAGAGAAGGTCTATCAAATCCAGTACCCCAACCCGATGCAGGACCAGAACGGAACCTTATGTGCCAAATCGAAGTTTGATGGCATGGATACCCTGGAGAAGGTCCAGAGAAAAGCCAACCTGACGAAATGGGAGTCCGAGAACGCCCAGACAAACATGATCGTGCCGCTGCAAGATGCCATCCAACCAAGCCGCAACAAATGGAATGTGGTTGACGGGCATGTTGAAGCCATGAAAAAGCACGGCCTGTGCGCGTACGACAAGAACAAGGAGCTTGAGCTGGCGATGCCCAAACTGTCCTCAGGCAACTGGGTACGGAACTTCAAGCCTTCTGAATACAACCACTACGCGCCCACCGCGCGATGGTTTCGCACACCCGATGATGTTGTGATGGGCGTGTATTCAGGATCGTCATTCCTGCCTGTCTCCGGGGCATTTCATCCCTCGGCACAGGCACACTCCGCCATAGCCGACAAGGTGGTGGAGCATCTCAAGAAGCGCTTTACGAGTCCTTGATTGGCTGCGCTGATGAAGGTGCGAAACATCAAATGACGTTCTTCTCCAGCAAGGCCCGCCCCTCCACCAGCCGCTGCACCGCGAGCGGCGACAAGTCCAGGCTGGTGTAGGCGCCCTCGCAAATCCACTCGGCCAAGCCACGCCCCACTGCGGGCGCCTGCTGCAGGCCGTGACCGCTGAAGCCGTTGGCCAGCAGCAGGTTGGCCAAGGCCGGGTGCGGGCCGAGCAGCGCGTTGTGGTCGTGCGTGTTGTATTCGTAGTAGCCGGCCCAGGCGCGTTGCTGGCGCAGGGCTTCAAAGCCGGGCACGCGGTTGGCCAGCGTGAGCCAGGCTTCGTCGAACAGGGCGTGGTCTACGTCCAGTGGCAGGTCGTTGTCGTCTTGCGCGGGCGGCAGGCCGCAGATCCACATTTCGCCTTCGGGCCTGAACCACAGGCCGCTCGGGTCGATCACCAGCGGGCAGTCGGGCGTTTTGGCGGGGCTTGAAAACCCATACACGCAGCGCCTGCGGCCGTACACCGGCAAGTCCAGCCCGGTGCCGGCCAGCAGCGGCCTGGCCCAGGCGCCTGCGGCATTCACTGCCCAGTCGCAGGGCAAGCTGGCGCCGCCTTCGAGCGTGACCGCGCTCACGCGGCCCTGGCTGTGCGCGAAGCCGGTGGCGTGCGCCTTGACGTACTGCACGCCCAGGCTGCGCGCCTTGTGCTTGAAGGCCATGAGCAAACCGTAGCCATCGAACCAGCCTTCGCCCTCCAGGCCCAACGACGCCAATGCCAGGTCGTCCACCCGCAGCCACGGAAAACGCTGCTGCAGCGCGGCCGGATCCAACAGCGCAACTTTGACGCCGTGCGCGCGCTGAATGGCGTGGTTCTCGCGCAGGGTGGCGGCGCCGGCTTCGGTGGCCAGGTAAAGGTAGCCGCGCTCGGTCAAACCGATGTCGGGCACGTCGCCATCCACCGCCAGGTGCTGCTTGATGTTGCGCAAAAAGCCGATGCCGAACTGCGAGATTGCAATGTTGACCGGCTGCGAGAACTGCTGGCGTATGGAGCTGGCCGACAGCGCCGAAGAGGCCTGCGCATAAGTAGGGTCACGCTCGACCACGGTGATCTCGCCGTGAAAGCGTGCGTGTGACGCCAGAAAGTAAGCAATCGCGCTGCCTATCACCCCGCCACCGACGATGACGATTTTCTGCCCGGTTTGGCTCATCTGGTGTCTGCTCCCGCATCTGCTTGCATGGGGCTCATCCTAACGGTGTCGGAAGGGCCGTCGGTTGTGCTGCTTAGTCATGGCGGACGCCGTGGGCCAACTCATTGGAGGACAGGTCCGGAAGCGGCGAGCCCCGGGGCCGGTGAAAACCTACTCTTGTGTGTCGGGGCGTAGCGGCCTTTCATCATTTACAACACCACAGGACTTTCATGAACAGACTTCAAAACAAACGCGCGCTCATCACCGGCGGAACCACCGGCATCGGCTTGGCCACGGCCAAACAGTTTCTGGCGGAGGGCGCACGGCTGGTGGTGACCGGTTTTAACGACGACACGCTGGCACAAGCCCGGCAGGAGCTGGGCGCCGAGGTGCACGTCCTCAAGATTGACGCGGGCGATGTGCAGGCGCAAGCCAGGCTGGCACAGCAGGTGGCCGACGTTTTTGGGCAGCTGGACGTGGCCTTTCTGAATGCGGGCATCGGCATCTTCCGGCCGCTGGAGCAGTGGGACGAAGCGACGTTCGAGCGCCTCATGGCGGTCAATCTCAAAGGACCGCTGTTTCTGATGCAGGCTCTGCTGCCGGTGTTTGCCAACCCGGCTTCTGTGGTGTTGACGGCGTCGGTGGTTGCGCACATTGGCATGCCGACCTCCAGCGTTTACGCCGCGACCAAGGCGGGGCTGGCTTCGCTGGCGCGTACGCTTTCTGGCGAGCTGATCACGCGCGGCATTCGCGTCAACGCCCTGAGCCCGGGGCCGGTGACCACCCCGATCTACGGCAAGCTGGGCATGCCGCCGCAAGAACTGCAGCAAATGGCCGACTCGATTCTGGCGCAGGTGCCGGCGCAGCGTTTTGGTACCGCAGATGAAATCGCCAAGGCGGCGGTGTTCCTGGCGTCCGACGAGGCGAGCTTTTCAGTGGGCAGCGAGCTGGTGCTGGACGGCGGGATGAGCGCGCTGTAGCGTCATTGCCCAGGCGGTAGGCCGTGGGGAGGCGTTTGAGGTGCCGGAGCGAAGATTTGCAAGTCAAATCGAGCTCTGGCCCTTTTAATTCGGGTGCCAATAGCTATTAATAAGATAGCGGAAATTTTCTTTGGCATGCCAAAGACGTGCCGGAAAACCGCCCATGCCCACAGGCGTGTGGGGCCGTGTCTGACGCGCGGGGGCCAGCATGGGGGGTATGTTGGGGCATCGACATCTTGTTCGTACCCATTTCGAAAAGAGGAGCACCCATGCCCGGCGACACCACCAGGCGCGGCCCTGCTGACAGTTCACGTGTCAACGTTCACGAACCTTACGAGCTGCGCTATTGGACAGAAAAATTCCAATGCTCGGCCGAGCAGCTCAAGGCCGCCGTTACAGCAGCGGGTACCAACGTTGCCGCGGTGCAGGCGCGCCTGCGCCACAGCAAAATAACGCACTGACCGACCATCGGAACGCCGGGCGATTGCGCCGCCCCCGGTTTGGTTTCCTCAGGCTTGCCTGGGCGGCTTGGGCAGGAAACTAAACGCCAGCGCACCCAGCACCAGCAGCGCGGCAATGCTGGCCAGCCCGGTCCTGCCCGGTTCTATCGTCCTCCCCGATAAAACTGGCACCTTTCCATGATGAAAAACTGGCACCTCGAAAGTGCCAGCCTCGCCCTTATCCTTATACCCGGCCCCAACGGGGTTGTAATGCTGGGCCGCTCGCGTGCCTGTGGCGGGCCGGCTCAGGCGCCACACGCTGTGAAATGTGGCGCCTTGGCACGGTAAAAATTGGCATTTGGCGAGTACCAATCGCACACTAGGCTTGGCGCGCGCAATCCTCCAGACTGGTAAGTTTTGTGGATGGGAAGATGGTTCCTGCTGGTCGGTCCTGGCGATGCATATCGCCATGTTCGTATTAATTGTGGTACCTGCGGTGTGCTGCCGCGTCAGGCAGCGTTGCCGGGTCGGCACGTTACTGGAGTGAAGAATTGAATGGCCTCTCAAACAAGCAGGACATGTTTGTCCTGATCGCAGACGACCACGCACTTGTGCGAGATGGCATCCGTGGCCTGGTTGCCGGCGTACTGGGGGACGTGCAATTCGTGGAAGCGGACGATGGCGACTCGTTGATGCAGGCGGCCTGCGCCAGACCGCTGGCGAGCGTGGCCCTGGTCGACCTGAACATGCCGGGCATGGAAAGGGGCTTCCGGCTTGTGGAGCTGGCGCGTTTGTGCCCTTCGCTGCCGCTGGTGGTGATTTCGGCGCTGACCTCCCCGGACGTGGTACGGCGCACGCTGGAGATTTCGACCGTTCACGCCTTCGTGTCCAAAAGCGCGCCCTCTGAACAGATCTGCGCGGCCATCGAAGCCGCCATGCAGGGCATCAAGCTGCCGTTCGCGCTGCGTGTGGCCGACACCAAACGCCCGGAGCTGCTTCTCACGCCGCGCATGGAGGAGGTGCGCCAGCTGCTGCGCCTGGGCATGAGCAACAAGCTGATTGCCAGCACCCTGGGCATCACGGAAGGCACCGTGAAAAACTACATGAGCGAAATCTTCAAGGCGCTCAACGTGTCCAACCGCACGCAGGCGGCGCAGCTTGACTCCGAGAGCCTATGACGCCGGCCAGGGATGAGCGGCCAGACCCTGAAGACAGCGCACACACGATAGCGTCGCTCTGGGCGCTGCGCCTCTGCGAATTGCTGTGCGCGCTGATGTTCGCAACGGCGTTGCCCTGGCAGCAGCCCTTTGCCTGGTTCGCGATCATTGCCGGGTTAGGCATGTTCCGGTGGTGGCATGTCAACCGCCCCTCCTTCAGAGCACGGCCCAGGCTGCAGCGCCGACGCATTTACCGCATCTACATGTGGGTGCTGATGTCTTACGTCGGCAGCGCCTGCTACTTTCTCTATGTGCCGGGCAACGTGCCGATTCAGGCGGTGCTGATGAGTTACCTCCTGGGCAACGCCACCTTGATTGCGGTGCGCCTCACGGGCGACCTGATGCGCACGACCATCGCCCTGTGCCTGGCGGTGCTGCCGACTTCGATACGCTTCATCGTGGAAGGCGCGGCCGACAACACCCTGCTGATGCTGATGGGTATTGGTGGAATTTTCATGACCATCACCATGGTGTTCCTCTCGCGCGCGCAGGAAAGCAGCGTGCTGCACCAGTACGAGCAGCGCCGGCGCGCCGAGGCTGCGACGAACGCGGTGGCCGCCATGGGGCTGAGCAAGTCCCGCTTTTTTGCGGCGGTCAGCCACGATCTGCGCCAGCCGGTGCACGCTATCGGGTTGTACCTGGCGCCTTTGCACGCCCTGGCACAGAACGCGCAGGACCGGGCCGCCCTGCGCGCCGTGGAAGGTATCAACCAGTCCTGGCGGGCCCTGGATGGCCTGCTCTCGCAGGTGCTGGACCTGACGCGCATGGACTCGGGTGTGGTGAAGGCCGACCTGCAACCGACCGAGATCGCGCCGCTCGTCACCAGCCTGGTCATGCAGCACAGTGCTGTCGCCGAGGCGGCCGGTGTGCGTGTGGTGGCGCTGGTCAGGCCGGGCGCCTTCGCGATGGCGGACGGGCTCATGCTCATCCGCATGTTGTCGAACTTGCTGGACAACGCCATCAAGTTCTCGCCGCCGGGTGGCTCGGTGCTGGTGGTGCTGCGCAATGGGGGCGGGCACTGGCGGCTGCAGGTGCGCGACAGCGGTGTCGGCATTGCGCAGAGCGCGCAGGAGAGGATTTTCGAGGAGTTCGTGCAGATTGATAACGATGCCCGCGACAGGCAGCACGGGCTGGGACTGGGGCTGGCGATTGCCAAGCGTTTTGCCTTGCTGATGAATGGCAACATCGAGGTTCGCTCCGCGCTCGGTCGGGGTTGCTGCATGACGATCACGTTGCCGCGGGCCAACCCACCGGCGGCGACAGAGGCGGCGGACGGTGTGGAGCATCGCCTGGACACCGGCCCTGGCGAGCTTCTGCCGCAGACCGGTCACTTTGTACCCGTGCTGGCCATGCGCAACGTGTTGTTGGTCGAAGACGACTCGCTGGTGGCAGGCGCCACCCGCGAACTGCTGACTTCATGGGGTTTGCGTGTGCGGCACGTGGAAACTGCGGCAGAGGCTTTTCGCGAGGCCGAATACGGGGACGTCGCCATTTGCGATGCCCGGCTTCCCCACAGCGCGTCGGGGCTGGATGTTGCGCTTGCCATGCGCGATATTGGCAAGAAAGTGCTGCTGATCAGCGGCGAGACCAACGCCGCGTTGCGTGAGGCGGCGCAGCAGCATCAGCTGTTGCTGCTCACCAAACCCGTTTCCCCGCCACAACTGCTCTCTGCCCTGCAGAACCTGTAGTTGCCGCGCGCTCGCAGCCGGCGCGTGCCTCGGGTATGACTAATTTCACGTGTTCGTTTCTTTGCGGCGTCGGTAAATTCGCCGGCATGGATTGCGCGCATCCGCGCGCTCCCGTTGCCCAGAGGAACGACCATGAGCTACCAGTTTTCCCCGGAAACCAATTATTCCGGCACGCCCCAAGCGGTGATGCTGTCACAACCGCCGCGTGTCGGGCGCTTCGCGCAAACGCGCGGCATCGGCATCGTGCGTCATTTCTACCGCGTGCTTTGCCGCTTCACGCCTGGCCTGGCTGCACACCTGGCTTATGCGCAGCTGGCCAGGCCGCCGCGCCCGGCTCTGAGCGAGCGGCACATCGCCATCCGCAAGCGGGCGCGGATGCAGCGCTTGCCGGCGGGGAAAAACAAGCTGGCTGTCTATGAATGGGGCGAGGGCCCGGCGATTCTGATGGTTCATGGCTGGGGTTCGCACGCCACACACATGGGCCGGATGATCGGCCCGCTGGTGGACGCGGGGTTCCGTGTTGTTGCCTTCGATGCGCCCGCGCACGGAAAATCCTCGGGCGGCGCAACCGACCTGGTGCAGTTTGCCAACGCGGTGGCCGTTGTGGCCCGGCATGTGGGGCCGCTGCACTGCGTGATCGGCCACTCTTTTGGCGCGGCCATGGCGATGTATGCCGCCAGGGACTGGGGCGTGGTGACCGGCAAGATGGTGCTCATCAGCTCCTTCAACCACTGCAACTGGTTTCTGCAAATGTTTGCGGAGCACGTCGGCCTGACCCCGGCGGTGCTCGATCGCATGCGCCAGATGATGGCGAACCTGTATGGCGGCCGGCTGAAGTGGAGCCGCATGTCGGTGGTGGACATGGCCCGGCAGGCCGGATTTCCGATGCTGTTCGTTCATGACGAGGACGACCAGGAGATTCCTTTTGACCACAGCCTCGCGCTGGTGACCGCGCTCAAGGACGCGCAGTTCAAGGCGACCAGTGGTCTTGGACACCACCGCGTGGTGCGCCACCCTGAGGTCATCAGGGATGTGGTGGCGTTTGTCTCGCACCAGCAGGTGGAATAAATAGGAGCGCGTCATGCAACACCCGAATTTTTTACCCATGCGTCCCCGCGCCCACCGGCTGGCTTTTGTGCTGGGCAGTGGCGGTGTCCGCAGCGTTGCCGCGCTCGGTGTTGCGCAACGGTTGGCGCAAGAGGGCATACGGCCCGACCTGATTGCCGGCTGCAGTTCTGGTGCCTTGTTCGGCGCACAGATTGCAATGGGCATGCAGGGCGATCAGGCCCTTCGTGCGGCGACAGCCCTGTGGTCGGCCGAGCTGACGCAGCAGCGCCGCTGGCGCGCCTATGTGCAGTTGCTGGTGCCCAGACTGGCGGGCTTTGGTGCTGGGTTTGCGCTGCGCGACGACCGGCTGATCGTCCAGCGCATTGCCCGAGCCTTTGGGGACCGCCAGCTGGAGCAGCTTGAAACGCCGTTGCGCGTGGCGGCCACGGACGCCGCCAGCGGCCAGCCGGTGGTGCTGACGCACGGCAGCGTCGTCGATTCGCTGCGGGCCAGCATGGCGGTGCCTATTATTTTTCCCAGCGTCGAAATTCGTGGCCAGCGCCTGGTCGACGGCGTTCTTTCAAACCCCTTGCCGCTTTCTGCCGTGACCGATGCCCAGGTGGTGGTGACGCTGGGCTTTAGAGGCGCCATGCCGCGCCGCGTCGATCGCCTGTCGCGGTTGGTGGCCCAGACCAGCACCACACTGATCAACAACCTGATGCAGGCGCGCATCGACGCGGCGCGCGCGGCCGGGCAGACGGTGATCGGCCTCGAGCTGGGTCTGGACCGTCATGTCGGCCTGTGGGAAACCTCGGCCATGCCGTATCTCTTCGAGGCCGGCAGGCGTGCTGTGCAGGCACGCCTGACGGATATTTTTGCCGCGCTTGAGCAGGCCGAGTCGTCGCCCACGTTGCCTCTTTTTGCTTTTCAACCACCAACCCATGCCATTGAGAAAAATGACTTTCACTACCACGCACACTGAAAACTATGCCCGCTGCATTGCGGCGTCCACACGCGTTCGCTGGGACATTGGCCGCGACGTGATTCGCGGACGGGTTTTCGATTTTTCGAAACACTTCCTGCCCGACGGGCTCTCGCGCATCAGCCGGCTGGACTTTCTGCAACCGGCCGAGCAGGTCCACCTGAGCCAGATCCAGGGGCGGACCTATGCCAACATGTTCGGTCTGGTCGAACGCTTCATCGGCATCAAGATGCTGGAAATCACCCGCGACCACTGGTTTGGCGACCAGGTGGCGCTGGAAGCGTTGGTACGCTTCACCGATGAGGAACTCAAGCACCAGGAGCTGTTTCGCCGGATTGAACGCCTGGCCGCCGCAGGAATGCCTCCGGGCTATGAATTCCTGCCCACCGCCAACGAGGTGGCCGCGCAGGTGCTGCAGGCCCCCACCTGGTCGGTGCTGGCGCTGACCTGCCACATCGAGCTGTTCACCCAGACCCACTACCGCCAGAGCATCGAGCCTGACGACCATCTCTCGGAGCTGTACAAGGACGTATTCCTGTTCCACTGGCAGGAGGAGTCGCAGCACGCCATTCTGGACGTGCTGGAGTGGGAGCGTGAGAACGCGCGCATTACGCCGCAGGAGCGCGATGAGGCGGTGGATGGGCTGATTGGCCTGGTAGGTGCGATCGACGGCATCTTGCAGAAACAGTCGCATGCCGACGCACACTATTTCGTGGTCACCTGCGGGCGGCGTGTGCCGCAGGCGCAGCTCGACAAGCTGGCCGCCGGCCTGCTGGATGCGTACCGTTGGCAATACATCGTCTCCGGCGTGCAGCAAGCCAGGTTTCGCGAGCTGCTTGTCCAGATGATCACCGCCGATCAATGGCAGCGCATCCAGTCGGCCCTGAGCTCGCTGATGAGCTAAACCGGAAATATTTTTATGTTCAATTCAACAATCCTCCAAAAAACAATCATCTCTGCCGTGCTGGCCTTCGCTTTTGCTGGTCCCGGCTTTGCCAGCAGTGAGGCGTCCAAAGCCCTCGAGGAGGCGCACCGCGCCTATTACCAAGGGGAGTCCGAACGTGCGCTGCTGATCTACGAGCAGCTTGCCGCTGCTGGAAATGCCGAGGCGGCCGAACGCGCGGGGTTCATATTGCTTCGGGGGTCTGGCGCCGGTGTCCGGGCAGGCAAGGCCGACCTTGCGCGTGCCACGACACTGCTGGCCCAGGCGGCCGGCGCCGGCCGTCTGGGTGCGGTCTTTCTACTCGGCCTGCTGGACAGTGCCGACTGAAGCGCATGCTTCGGGGCGCCAGTCAGCCCCGCGATACATCTGCTGCAACACACACCCAGCGATTCGATTGTTGAGCCCAGACGTCGGTGTAGCGCCCTTTGCCGGCCTGCCCGTCGGCCTGCGTAAAAGTCGTTCTGCCATGAACGATGGCGGTTTCGCCAAAAAGCCGAACAAGAACATCGTGGACAGCGAAGTCACCGACCTGAATGGGCAATGCGGCCCGCTTCAGAAATTCGGCCCGACCAGACAGCGAGCCGTCGGCGTTGCTGTTGAGAAAATCCGGGGCGAGGTGGTTCTCAAACCAGGCCATGTTGGACGTTTTGACGGCGGTGATGAATTCCTGGTTCAGCCTGGTGAGCTGCGCTTCATCGCCGGGCTTGCCGGAATGGATCTGCGGGTTCTCCTGCTTCATGGTTGTCCCTCGTTAAAAGCGGTTGAAATGCGCGGACACGCAAAGCCAGCGTTGCTGGCGGCGCGCGTAGATGTCGGTGTAGCGGCCGCTGCCCCACTTACCGTCCAGGCTTTTGTACCTGAAGCCCGCGTGAATCAGGGCAAGCTCGCCGACAAGGCGGATCTGCACGTCCACTGCCTGCAGGTTTGTGCCCGGGTACGGACCAGAGATTCTCTGGAGAAAGCCCGCGCGATCGACGATAGAGCCATCGCGGTGGCTGCTCAGAAAATCTTCCGCCAGGTGTTCCTGGTACCACGCTGCATCGGACTGTTCGGCCGAACGGACGTAGTGCCGGTTGAGGTCTTCCAGTGTCTGGATGTCTTGCGTCCGGTCGGGGGCAAGGTCTGTTTGTTGCATGGGGAAAGCTCCTTGGTTGACGAATCCTGGGTGAAGCATAGTTTTGTACTGGCTCTTTCAAAGAGCCAGATTTTCGTCATAGCAAGGTGCCAGATTCGGCCGGGACGCGTATGATCTTCAGCTGTCGGCGCGGTTCATCCCGCACATTTTTTGCAAACGCAACAGCACCTGCCGCAACCTGCGCATTGCCATGCTTCTAGCTTTCAAAAGTTCTGCGGCGCCCCTGAACCGGCGCGTGTACCTGGCGCTCAAGGGGGGCATCCGGGACGGCCGCTTTGCGCCGGGAAGCCGGTTGCCTTCGACGCGGGCGCTGGCGGCTGACCTCGGGGTTTCACGCAACACCGTCATGCTGGCCTACGAGCAGCTGGCCGCCGAGGGTTACGTGCTGAGCAAGGGCCGGTCAAGCACCACGGTCCTGGGTGCCCTGCCGCCGCAGCCTGCGGTGCGGCCGGTTGCTGAACGGGTGCAGCAAGGGCTGCAGGTATCGGCGTACGCCAGAAGAATGATGCAGGACAAGTCTTTGCCACCGCCCGCTGCCGCCTATGGCCGCCGGCCTGGTGTTCGCCAGGACTTCCGCTACGGCAGCGCTGCATTGGACGAGTTTCCCAATGAAATCTGGCGGCGCCTGTTGTCGGTGCATGCCAGGCAAGCCAGCCGCGACACCCTGGGTTATGCGTTTCCTGCGGGCTACCTGCCGCTGCGGACGGCTCTGGCCGACTATCTCAAGCGCGCACGCGGGCTGCATTGCGATGCCGACCAGATCATCATCGTCAATGGCGCCCAGCAGGCGATCGACCTGGCGGCCCGTGTGCTTCTGGACCCGGGTGATGCGGTGGTGGTGGAGGAGCCGCACTACCCGGGTGCCACCAAGACCTTTGAGGCCAACGGTGCACGCCTCTTGCGGCTGGCAACGGATGCGCAAGGGCTGGACACCGCGCAGCTCCCGCCTGCCGCCGCCGGTGCCCGGCTAGCCTACGTGACGCCCTGCCACCAGTTTCCCTCGGGCACGATCCTTCCGCTGGAGCGCAGGCAGGCATTGCTCGACTGGGCGGCGCGAACCGGTGCCTGGGTGCTGGAAGACGACTACGTGAGCGAGTTTCGCTACGAGGGCAAACCGCTGGAACCCTTGCAGGCGCTGGATCGCCAGGAGCGTGTGATTTACGCCGGCACGTTTTCGAAAACACTGTTCCCGTCGTTGCGGCTGGGTTATCTGGTGCTACCGCGCTCACTGGTGCCGCACTTCATTGCCGCAAAATGGATGACCGACCGGTTTTCGATGTTGCTGCCGCAAATGGCCCTGGCTGACTTCATCAGCAGTGGCCAGTTTGAAAAATACCTGCGCAGGGCTGGCGCAAGAAATGCGGCCAGGCGCCAGGCACTGGTGGACGCCTTGACGCAACATTTTGGCGACCGTGTCGATATTGCCGGTGGGAAAACCGGCGTTCATCTGCTGGTCTGGCTTAACGATGTTGCGCCGCAAGACGTGGACGCGCTCATTGCCCGCGCAGCGCAAGCGGGGGTGGGCCTGTATTCCGTTGCCCCCTATTTTGCAAAGCCCCCGGCCCGCGGCGGGCTGCTTTTTGGCTACGCCTCGCTGTCTGTGCCCGACATACGAACCGGCATCCGGAAACTGGCCGAGCTTGTGCCCGAGCGGCGTGTGCGGGCAAAGCTGTCAGTGGGATAGAAAAACGACTACAGCCCTTGTAGTGTGGGTGCAAGAAGCTATTGAAATCATAGCGTTGATGCGTGCGGACGCTTACTTTTGAGGTTGAGGCGGCGGGCCGGGCAGTGCCACAAAGGCCAGCGCACCCAATGCGAGCAACGCCGCAATGCTGGCCAGCACGGCGGTGAAAGGCTCCACGCCGCGTGCCGTGGCCATGGAAGCAACAATGCCGGTGAACCACTGCATGGTGGCCACGCCGAGGAATATGGCCATGGTGAACACCGACAGCGCCCGGCCCGTCATGGCTGCCGGATAGGCGGCGCGTACGTCGGAGTACTGCAGGATCATGTAGCCCGACAGCAGGCCGATGGCGATGGGTGCGGCCACGTCGATGAACGGGCTGTGCGTGAATGCAAAGCCGGCGAACACGCCGGCCAGCAACAGTGTGAAGCCGGTTATCCAGCGGCGGCGCGTGGCAGGGCCGGGGTCCAGCCGGCCGAACAGCGGCGGGCCGGCCAGTGACACCAGCGACATGACCAGCGCCACGTTGCCGCTTTGCACCAGTGAGAACCCATGGCGTTCGATCAGCAGCGGCCCCAGCCACAAGCCGCGCAGCGAAACAAAGGACGCGTAGCAGACACTGGCCAGCAGCAGAATGCCCCAGGTATGCGGCAGGGTGAACAACGCGCCAAAGCCGGCGAGGGCCTGGCCCACGGACTCTTTTTTCCTGAGCGCGTCCATGGAGTGCGCGGGCTCGTGCACCAGCGCCCAGATGAGGCCCCAGGCCAGCACGCCCCAGCCGGCCAGCACCCAGAAGCCCATGCGCCAGGAGCTGGCCTCGATCAGCCAGGCCAACGGCGTGCCGGTCAGCAAGAGGCCAATGCCGCCCAGGCTCATGGCCAGGCCCGAGATGGCGGCAAAACGGTGTGCAGGCAGATGCCGCGCAATAAACACCGTGCACACCAGAAAAGTTGGCGCGCAGCCAATGCCGATCAGCACCTGGCCGGCCACCAGCGCGCCGAAGCTGGTGGACAGCGCCGACAACACCGTGCCGGCAATGGCGATGGGAAAGGCGGTGAGCACGGTGCGCCGCACGCCGTGCAGGTCAATGCCTATGCCCATGAACAGTTGCATGCCGCCGAAGGCAAAGTGGAAGGCGCCGGCGAAGAGGCCCAGCGCCTGGGCGTCAAGCGCAAAGTCGGCTTGCAGCGGCGCGGCCATGATGGCGGCCACCGTACGCACCGCCTGGCTCAGCGCGAACGCGGAGATCAGCGCAAACAGCATGACCCAGACGGCGCGGGGGCTGGAGGTAGCGGGCAAGGCGTGTGAGGGCGGCGGTGCGGCGGTCATGGCGGTGAGCGTACACCGGCGTACGCTGCGCCGTGTCGCCAGCGGCTCATGGGCACATGGTTTGAAGGTGAAAGTGGGAATTAGCCCTTATTCCACGGGCGCAAGCAGCTCCTGAAAAAGGAGCAAACCTCAGTGCAAGGAGTGCGGCCCGGCGTCCAGCTCGTTGGCGTGCGCCTTGCAAAACGCCACCAGTTCGTCCAGCTCCCCGGACTTGTCGAACACCTGGTCAGCGCCGAGCTGCAGGCAGCGGTCGGTGATGTTCTGGTGCTTGTAGCTGGTGAGTACAACCACCTTCTGATTGGCCTTGCGGCTCTGGCAGTCGCGCAGCACGCCAAAGCCCGAGCCTTCGGCGAGGAAGAGGTCAATGATGGCGATTTGCCAGTCGTCGTGGCATCGGTTCAGCCACAGTTTGGCGGCCTGTTCGCTGGCGGCGTGGCCAATGAAGCGGACGGGGGCGATCTCCTGCATGCCCTCGACGAGGGTGTCGCGAATGTCTGGTTTGTCTTCGACAAGAAAGGCGCTGATCAGCATAAGCGTCCCTGTAAAGAAAACAGGGTAAAACTTTGGATCTACGCATTTTGTAAGACGGACGCCTTTCTGTTCGTAGGCCGTTTCCTACAGGAGTAGGTTTGCTACTTTTTGGGCGCGGCCATTTGCCTGGCCGCGTGAAGCTGCTGCTGCACCGTGGGCAGCATTTTGGTGGCGAGTGCCTTGATTTCCGGGTCCCGTGCCTCGCGCTGGGTTTTGTGCAGCAGCGCCACCGTCTGCGCGTGGTCGTCCACGCCGGCGTTGCTCAGATACTGTTTGTCGAAACTGTCGCCTGACAGCAGCTTGAGCGCCGTGCCCGAGGCCTTGTGCTGCATGTCGGCGTCTTTGGGAACGTTCAGGCCTTTGACCAGGGCCAGGCGCTCAACTTCCCGGAGCGCTGCACTACGGTCGTCAACCACTTGTTTCGCAAATTTCTTGATCTCAGGATTGCCCGATTTTTCGAGCGCGGTTTTTCCGGTTTCGATACCGGCAATACTGGCTTCGGCCAGGTTGTCGAGAAGCTTTTTATCGGGATCGGCCGGTTGCAGAGCGCCGAAGCCGCCGGCGCCAACGCCTGTACCCTGGGCCTGAACAGGCATGGCGGCCAGAACCAGCGCCGAAACGGCTGCGGCAAGCAGGGCCTTGCCCGCTTGCGTGGGGAAAAGATGGGGACGTGAATGCATCGGGGGTGGACTCCTTGAACCGATCAACGGAGAAAAAAGAAGGGAGGGGAATGCAGGGTTGGACAGGAAGGTGTGAAGCGACGTAGAGGCGTAATGCCAGCCCTTCAAGCCTGGACGCCTGGGTTAGCCGCGGTGCCAGTGCTTGCCGGGTTGGGCTGTAGGCGTTGTCTGACGCCTTCGCTATAGTGCAATGAAGCGCCCGCCGGACTCCGGCCTACCGTTGAAGAAAAAACATATGCATCACTTGCATCACTTACGCTGGGTTCTGCTGGCTTTTCTGTCGGCTTGGGGTGTCACTGCCGGCGCGCAGGCGTCCATCGAAGTCAAGCAACTGACTACCCGTGCGGGCGTGACGGTGCGCTTTTTGTACGCCAAGGCGGACAACCCGGTGGCCAGCGCGGTTCTGTTTCAGGGGGGCCCGGGCAACATCGGTCTTTTCCCGAACGGCTCCATGCTCAACGAGGGCTTTCTGGCGAGCGGCGCGCACCGTTTTACGCAAAACGGCATCAGCGTGGTGATACCGGATGTGCCGTCCGACCGCAGGAACCTGGACGATTTCCGGCAAACGGCTGAACACGCGCAGGACAATGCGGCGCTGTTCGAATTTTTGCGCCAGCAGTCTCCGCTGCCGATCTGGGCGGTGGGCACCAGCAACGGCTCACTGTCGGCCGCGGCGGCGGCGACCCACCTCAAAGGCAAGGGCCCAGCCGGGCTGGTGCTGACCTCTTCGGTGACCAAAGCAGGGGTGTCACGCGCGGCGCATGTGGTGTCGCTTGCGCCGCTGGCAGAGGTCACCCTGCCAGTGCTGCTGGTGCATCACAAGACCGATGGCTGCTATGTGACGCCCTACGACGCCATGCCGGCGCTGAAGGCGGCCTTGTCGGCCTCCCCCAAGGTGGAGCTGATCTCACCCGAAGGTGGCTCGTCCGGAGGCAACCCTTGCCACGGCGGCTACCACCAGTTCCGGGGCATCGAGACAGCAGTCACCAAAGACATTGCCGACTGGATCAAGGCCAACTCCGCCGCGCCGGTAGCCAGGTGAGGGGTGCCAGGCAGCGGTGCGCTTTAAATGATGCTGGATTGATAGCAAAAACGGCCTTCAGCCCTTACTGTACGGTCGCCAACAGCTCCTGAAACAATAGCAACAGTGAGGCTGCTTTAGGAGCAGGCGCGCAAGGCCTTGCCTTCGAATTGCGTCTTGAGCCCGTCGAGCTGGGTCCGCAACTCGCTGTCTACCGCTGCGAATTTGACGATCTGGCCGCGTGCCTCGGCACGCTCCTGTGTCACGCGCGCCGTGCGCACGCCTTTGGCGGCAATACGCACAAGCTCTTTGTCGGCTTCGGCCTGGGTTTGGAAGCTGCCCAGCGCCAGGCCGGGTGCCAGCGCTTCATTGCTGACGGCGCGGAAAGACACGCCGAGCTGGCGTAATTCACCGCGTTTTTTGGACAGGGCTTCCTCGCTGTTGTATTTGCCCATGTAAACAATCCATCGCGCCGGCTCGACGCTGCTTTCAAGCTGCCAGCTGCCGGAGGGCAGGGCCGTTTCAAGGCTGGTGCGCAGGCGGGTGGTCTGCTCTTCATTGAACAGGCCGGCCTGCAGGCATTCGGTGGGGATGTCTGCGGCGGAAGATGTACCGGCTGCGCCGTTGCGGCCGGTGTTGCGTGCTTCAATGTCGCGCGCTTCATCGGGGGTCAGGAGACGAATCGCTTCGGGCCGAATCTGGGTGGCCAGGCGCTGGGGCTCGGTCTGCACGGCAGGTGTCATACCTATCGGTTCCAGCACGCCAAGCGACCAGGCGAAGTAGCCCGCGTTGGCCAACACCAGCAGCAACACCAGCAGCCTCAGCATGCGCGCGCGCTGCCTGGGGCGGGGGGCGTCATGGGCCGGACGCTGACTTCGGAGCTGGTGATTTCTTTCATGCCAGCCGCAGTATGCACCAGCAACGCGCCGTTTTCGCCGACGCCATGGGCCATGCCCTGGGTACCGTCGGACAGCTTCACGATGCGTCCGGCGAGCGCGTCGCGCGCGCTGAAGCGTGCCTGGAAAGGGCTGAAGCCGAACATGCCGAAGGCCTGCACCGCCTGTACCAGCGGGGCAGCCACACGCAGCAGGGTTTCGGCCACGTCGATGCCGGGCAGCAGGGTTTGCAGGGCACCGGGCGCCAGCGCGGCGGGTTGGCCGGCGGCAGGGGCCAGTGCCTCGGCCATGGCGCGCACGTTGATGCCCACACCAATTACCACGTAGCGCAACTCGCCCCAGTTGGCGGTTTCAACCAGGATGCCGCCGAGCTTGGACTCGCCGCCCTGCGCGTCGGTGAGCCATAAATCGTTGGGCCACTTGAGGCGGATGGCCGGTGCAGCGGGGTTGCCGGGCTCCAGGCTTTCGGCCAGGCTGATGCCCACGGCCAGGGAGAGGCCGGACCAGTCGGCCGGCTGCAGCGGCAGGCCGAGAGAAAACGTCAAGCTGTCGCCCGCCTGGCTTTGCCAGCTGCGCCCCATGCGGCCACGGCCCGCGGTTTGCTGCTCGGCCACCAGCAGCACAGGCTCGCTGGCCACCGGCCCGGCGGCGCGAAAGCGTCGCATCAGCTCGGTGTTGGTTGAATCAATCTGGGGCAGTACCTCCACCGTGAAGCCCGGCAAAACGGGCGCCACGGCTTCCCAGATGGCCTCGGCAGGCCAGCGGAAGGGGGCGGTGGGTGGAGTGCTCATGGCGGCAACGACGCGGGAGGAATCATGGATTGCGGGGTGGCCCGCAATGGCAAGTCAGCGCTTGGTGTTCAGGCTTTTTTGCTTTTGGCCGGTTTTTCGGCTTTGCCTGCTTTTCCGGTCTTATCGGTTTTGCCAGTCTTTTTCAGAACCTTTTTGAGTTCCTTGTTGAGCTCTTTCTTGAGCTGCTTGCCTTTCACGGCTTTCTCAAGCTTCTTCTTTTTTTCTTTTTTGTCCTTCTTGCCCGGCTTGTCGTCCTTGGACGCCAGCAGTGTGCCGCGGCAGTCAGTCGCGCCGCACCAGCAGGGGTATTCGGCCTTGAGCTTTTTGGTGTACTTGGCGTCGATGATCAGGCCGTAGTCATAGAACAGCTCTTCGCCGGCCTTGATGTTGCGCAGCGCCTTGATGTAGACGCGGCCGCCCTGCTCGTCGGCTTCGCAATTGGGGTTGCAGCTGTGGTTGATCCAGCGCGAGGAGTTGCCGCCGTATTTGGCGTCAATCACATGGTCTTCATCCATGTGGAAGTAGAAGGTGTGGTTAGGGTCCTTCGGGTCGTGCGGGTGGCGACGCAGCGCTTCCTTCCAGGTGACGACCTCACCGATGTATTCGATCAGGGTCTCGCCTTCGGCGAGGTCTTGCACGGCAAACACGCCCTTGCCATGCACGCCGGAACGGCGGGTCTGGATGCGGCGGCCAGTGTCTGGCGCAGGGCCGGTGGGCAGGCCGGAAAGGGGGGCGGAGTCCTGATTTTTTGACACGACAAATTTTTTTGGTATGGTTAATTCATGCATGTGCGCGCACATGCGGGTGCGCGCGTGTGTACGCGCGAAGCCGTTATTGTAGTGATGTGCCGGAAAACCCGACCATGTTCAACCGAAGAAAACTGATGCAGCTTGCGCCTGCGCTGGTGGCGCCCGGCCTGGCCGCGCGCGCCTGGGCCCAGGGTGCGCTGGCCCCCTTGCCTGGGGTGGGAAGCACGCTCAAACTGCCGGTTCTCAAGTTGCTGGACGGGCGCACCTGGAGCCCCGCTGGGGTGCGGGGAAAGACGCTTGTGGTGTACTGGTGGGCTAGCTGGTGCCCTTTTTGTGCGGTGCAGTCGCCCCATATAGAGGCGCTGTGGCAGGCCCATAAGGCCAGCGGACTGGAAGTGCTGGCGTTGTCGATTGACCGTAAGCCAGGTGCCGCGCAGGCTTATATAAAGACCAAAGGCTACAGTTTTCCGGCGGCGATTCTGCCGGAAGACACCAAGTTCTTGCACAAGCCGCGTGGGTTACCGGTGGTGGTGGTCCTCAAGGTCAATGGCCGCGATGGCCGCAGTGGAAAAGTCGTGTTTGCCGAAGCCGGGGAAATGTTCCCCGATGATGTAGAAGGTTTGAAGAAGTTTTTATGAAAACACTGGTGATTGCAGAAAAGCCCTCGGTTGCACAAGACATCGTGCGGGCGATGACGCCTAGCGCGGGCAAGTTTGAAAAGCACGACGAATATTTCGAGAGCGACGAGTGGCTGGTGACTTCGGCGGTGGGCCATCTGGTGGAGATCCAGGCGCCGGAGGAGTTTGACGTCAAGCGCGGCAAGTGGAGTTTTGCCAACCTGCCGGTGATTCCGCCCTACTTTGATCTCAAACCCATTGACAAGACCAAGACGCGGCTCAACGCCATCGTCAAGCTGGCCAAGCGCAAGGACGTGGGCGCCCTCGTCAACGCTTGCGACGCGGGCCGCGAGGGTGAACTGATCTTCCGCCTGATCCAGCAGTACGCCAAGAGCGCGCACCCGGTCAAGCGGCTGTGGCTGCAGTCCATGACGCCGGCCGCGATTCGTGACGGTTTTGACAGCCTGCGCAGCGACGCGCAGATGCTGCCGCTGGCGGATGCGGCGCGCTGCAGATCTGAGGCCGACTGGATGGTCGGCATCAACGGCACCCGTGCCATGACCGCCTTCAACTCGCGCGACGGCGGTTTCTTTTTGACGACGGTGGGCCGCGTGCAGACACCGACGCTGTCGGTGGTGGTGGAGCGCGAGGAAAAAATCCGCAAGTTCGTGAGCCGCGACTACTGGGAAATCCACGCGAGCTTTCTGGCTGAAGCCGGCGAGTACCCCGCCAAGTGGTTTGATCCCAAGTGGAAAAAGGCTTCGGCCAATGCGGACAACACCGAGCCCGACGCCGAGCTGAAGGCTGACCGGGTGTGGTCCGAGCGCGAGGCGCTGGCGATTGCCGAGGCCGTGCGCGGCAAGGCCGCCACTGTCACTGAGGAAAGCAAACCGACCACACAAGCGGCGGGTTTGCTGTTTGATTTGACCTCGCTGCAGCGCGAGGCCAACGGCAAGTTCGGCTTTTCGGCCAAGACCACGCTGTCGATTGCGCAAAGCCTGTACGAACGCCACAAGGCGCTGACCTACCCGCGTACCGATTCGCGCGCGCTGCCGGAAGACTATTTGCCGGTGGTGAAGCAGACCTTTGAAATGCTGGCCGCCAGTTCCATGAAACATCTGGCGCCGCACGCGGCCACGGCCATCAAGGGCAACTACATCAAGCCCAGCAAGCGCATTTTCGACAACGCCAAGGTGAGTGATCACTTTGCAATCATCCCAACGCTGCAGGCGCCCAGCGGCCTGAGCGACGCCGAGCAGAAGCTGTACGACCTGGTGGTGCGACGCTTCATGGCAGTGTTTTTCCCGAGTGCCGAATACCTCGTGACCACGCGTATTTCACAGGCCGTGGGCTACAGCTTCAAGACCGAAGGCAAGGTGCTGGTCAAGCCGGGCTGGCTGGCAATTTACGGCAAGGAGGCCGCCGACGAAGTGGCCGATGCCAAGGAAGGCGACAAGGGCCAGAGCCTGGTGCCGGTGAAACCCGGCGAGATGGTGCGTGCAGAAGTGGTCGAAGCCAAGGGCCTCAAGACGCGGCCGCCGGCCAGGTATTCAGAAGCCACCTTGCTGGGCGCGATGGAAGGTGCCGGCAAGACGATTGACGACGACGAGCTGCGTGAAGCCATGCAGGAAAAAGGCCTGGGCACGCCGGCCACCCGCGCGGCGACCATCGAAGGCTTGATCAACGAAAAATACATGCTGCGCGAAGGCCGCGAGCTGATTCCGACGGCCAAGGCCTTCCAGCTCATGACGCTGCTGCGCGGTCTGGGTGTGGAGGAGCTGTCGCGCGCCGACCTGACCGGTGACTGGGAACACAAACTCGCGCAGATGGAAAAAGGCAAGCTCAGCCGCGAGACCTTCATGGCCGAGATTGCCGACATGACGAAAAACCTGGTGGCCAAGGCCAAAGGTTACGACAAGGACACGATTCCCGGCGACTACGCGACGCTCAGCGCGCCCTGCCCCAACTGCGGCGGCGTGATCAAGGAAAACTACCGGCGCTACACCTGCACCGGCAAAAACGGTGCAGAGGGCTGCGGCTTCTCATTCGGCAAAACGCCGGCTGGTCGCACTTTTGAAGTGGCCGAGGTCGAACAATTTCTGCGCGACAAAAAGATTGGCCCGCTCGACGGCTTCCGCTCCAAGGCAGGCTGGCCGTTCACGGCCGAGATGGTGATCAAGTTCGACGAAGAGACCAAGAACTACAAGCTTGAGTTTGACTTCGGCGACGACAAGAACGGCGAAACCGGCGAGATCGTGGACTTCAGCGGCCAGCAATCGCTGGGCGCCTGCCCCAAGTGCGGCGCCGGTGTGTTTGAACACGGCAAAAACTACGTGTGTGAAAAGTCGGTACCAACCAACGCTCAGCCCACGCCCAGCTGCGACTTCAAGACCGGCCAGGTGATCCTGCAGCAGCCGGTGGAGCGCGAGCAGATGGTCAAGCTCTTGACCGCCGGCAAGACCGACCTGCTCGACAAGTTTGTGTCGATGCGCACCCGCCGCCCCTTCAAGGCCATGCTGGCCTGGGACGCGGAAGCCGGCAAGGTGAATTTCGAATTCGCGCCGTCCAAGTTCCCGCCACGCAAAACCGCCGGCCCGCCGCGTACCGGCACCGTGAAAACCCCGTTCGGCAAAACCGTTGCGGCCAAGACTGCAGGCCCTGCTGCGAAAAAAGCGGCTGCGAAAAAAGTCGCAGCCAAAAAAGCACCCGCTGCCAAAACCGCCAAGCCAAAAACACCGCGCGTTGCCAAGCCAGGCAGTGGTCTCAAACCCAGCGACGCGCTGGCCGCGGTGATCGGTTCAGAACCCGTGGCGCGTACCCAGGTCATCAAAAAGCTCTGGGACTACATCAAGGCAGAAAACCTGCAGGACGCCGCCAACAAACGTGCCATCAATGCGGATGCGAAGCTGCTGGCCGTGTTTGGCAAGCCGCAGGTGACTATGTTTGAGTTGGCGGGGATTGTTGGGAAGCATTTGACGGCGGAGTAAGTCCGGCCGCGGGGTGCTTGACCCCCGTTCGGGCTGAGCCTGTCGAAGCCTGTGCAAGCTTGCCGCGGCGGTGGGTCTTCATACAAGCCGGGGGTAGCCCGGCGGCTACTCACTTTCTTTTGCTTCGCCAAAATAAAGTAAGCAAAGAAAAGGCGACCCCGCTGTCTGCGTCCCCCTTCGCTGACGCTGCGGGGGCAACCTGCGGTGCTCGGTCCAGCCGGGGCCGGGCTCGAACTCGCTACGCTCAGACAATCGCCCGTCCTTATCCGTCTGGCCCTCCGCTCCTCGGCGCAGTCAGAGGGGTGGGGGAAACGAATGCGGATACGGGGAGGCGAGGACGCGCAAAGCGCGCCCTCGCCGGAGCCCGATGGCGTACCCGAA
>NZ_MUNO01000001.1 GCF_002001015.1 Polaromonas sp. A23
CCCCTACGCTGCGCTCCGGGGCAACCTGCGGTGCTCGCCGAAAGTGGATCAGGGCGAGCGATTGTCTGAGCGTAGCGAGTTCGAGCTCGACCCCACTTTCGGCGAGCACCGCAGGTTGCCCCGGAGCGCAGCGTAGGGGACCCAGACCATCGGGTCGCCTTTCTTTTGGGTACTTTTCTTTGGCGAAGCAAAGACAAAGTGCCTCGCCCGCCGGGGCGAGACCCGGCTTGCTGGCATACCGCAAAACGCAATCGAAGAACCAGCTTCAACAGGTTCAGTTGGAGTGGGTAAAGGTGCTATGAATTCAATAGCTATCGGCGCACATCCCTATTGGGAGTAGAGGCTTTTCTGCTTAAAAGCGGCGGCGCCTCAGGCTGTCACGTGCTTTTTCGCAGCAGCCACCGCAGAAAGAAAGTCTTCCAGCACCGCAGCATCGTCAATCGTGTCCGACCCCGGCTGGTGAAACTCGGGGTGCCACTGCAGCGCCACGATGTAGCTTTTCGACGGGTCCTTGCGGCGTATGGCTTCCACCATGCCGTCGGGCACGCTGAAGGCCTCGGCCACGAACTCGGGTGACAGGTCCTTGATGCCCTGGTGGTGAATGCTGTTGACGCGCACGCGTTCCACGCCCGGGTACAGGCGGGAAAGCTGTGTGCCCTGGACGATCTCCACGCTGTGGAAGTTCTGGTCGTAAACCACCGCGTCGCGGTGCACAAAGGACTCGGGCACCTGGGTGGCGATGTCCTGGTACAGCGTGCCGCCGAACGCGACGTTGAGTAGCTGCATGCCGCGGCAGATGCCGAACACCGGTTTACCGGCTTTCTCGAAGGAGGCGACCAGGGCCTTGTCGTACTCGTCGCGCACACGGTCGCCGGACCAGCGCTCTTCGAGCGGATTTTCGCCATAGTTGCCGGGCCAGATATCGGCGCCGCCGTGCAGCACGAGCCCGTCAAGCCACTGGGCGTAGTCGTCAAAATGGACGTCGCCGCGTTGCGTGCTGCCGGTCGGGCAAGGCACCATGACGACCATGGCGCCGGAAGACATGATCCAGTGTGCGACGGTTTGCTCGACATACTGCAGCGTTTTACCGGTGAACAGCGAGCGCGTGGGGTCGGCGTGGGAGAAGCAGGCCGACAGGCCGATTTTCAGACGCGTGCGCATGTGGCGCCTGCTTTCACGGGCACTCACGTCGGCCTGGGCGGGCGGAGGGGCCGAGGGCGTCGTCATCTTCATGGGGGTGAAAGGTCTCCAAAGGTATGAAGACAGTGTAGTGACGCGTAGCCTTATTCTTGTGGCAGATCTGCAAAGCCCGTGAAACGAACTGTGACTCGGGTGCCGGGAGGCGTGTGTCCCGGCAGCGCGTCGTCCACCGAGACGGTGGCATCGTGCTGCCGGGCGATTTCCTGCACGATGGCCAGGCCCAGCCCGGAGCCGTCGACGTTGGTACCCAGCGCGCGGTAAAAGGGCTGAAACACCAGCTCGCGCTCGGGCGCCGGGATGCCCGGCCCCGAGTCCTCGACCAGCAACAGGATCGCGCCGCTAAAGCGGTCGGTCAGCAGCCGCACCGTGACCTGCCCGTCGTCGGGTGTGTAATTCAGGGCGTTGTCGAGCAGGTTGCGTACCAGTTCTTTGAGCAGTGTCGGGTTGGCCTCCAGCATGTTTGCGGGCTCGCCGGGCGGTGGGCCGTCGTAGCCGAGGTCGATGCGTTTTTCAAGCGCACGGGGAACCGAGTCCTGGATCGCCTCCGAAATGATGTGCACCACGTCCAGCTTTTGCTTGGCCAGGCTGCGGCCGGTGGTCTCGGCGCGGGCCAGCGCCAGCAACTGGTTGACGGTATGGGTGGCGCGAATGCTGGCGCGGCCTATCTGCTTGAGGGATTTCTTGAGCTCGTCGGCGTCGGTTTCGCGTTGGGCCAGGTCGGCCTGCATGCGCAGTCCGGCCAGCGGGGTCTTGAGCTGGTGGGCGGCATCGGCGAGGAAGCGCTTTTGCGTGGTCAGCAAAACCTTGAGCCGGCTCAGCAAGTCGTTGATGGACGACACCAGCGGCGCGACTTCCTCCGGCACGATGGTTTCGTCCAGCGGGCTCATGTCGTCGGACTTGCGTGCGCGTATGCGTTTTTCCAGTTGGTCCAGGGGCTTGATGCCGCGCACCAGCGCCAGCCACACCAGCAGCACGGCCAGCGGCAGGGTGACAAATTGCGGCACCATCACGCCCTTGACGATTTCGGTGGCCAGCGTTTTGCGCTTTTCCAGGGTCTCGGCCACCTGCACGAGGATGGGATGGCCGCCCGGCACGTCGGCCCTGATCCAGGTGTAGGCCACGCGCACTTCCTGACCCTGCATGGTGTCCTCGCGCAGCCGCACCTCGCCTTCAAAGCCCATTTCTTCGTCGGGCGGCAGGGGCAGGCCGTGCTCGCCGCTGAGGTATTCGCCGCGGGTGCCCAGCACCTGGTAGTACACCAGGTCGGTGTCGTCGGCGCGCAGCAGTTCGCTGGCAGGTGCAGTCATGTTGAACTGCACCTGCCTGTTCTTGACCACGACCAGCTTGGCCAGGGCCTGTACGTTGTATTCAAGCGCACGGTCAAACGGTTTGCCGGCAATGTTTTGCGCCACCAGCCAGGTCAGCGCCAGGCTGATGGGCCACAGCAGCAGCAGCGGCGTGAGCATCCAGTCGAGGATTTCCCCGAACAGACTTCGGCGTTCACGCTGGAAGAGTCTCAATGGCACGGCTCGAAAACCGTCGACGCGTTGGTTTCATCCAAGCAGGGGCCGCGGAACCGGCTTTGCCGGGCCGCAGGCGCAGCGGCCCCCTCGGGGGGCAGGGAGTTACGCGAAGCGGACGACCGTGGGGGCCCCATGATTAGCCGGGGATCTTCTCTAGGCAATAACCGAGGCCGCGCACGGTGGCGATGCGCACCGGGCCTTTTTCGATCTTCTTGCGCAGGCGATGGATGTACACCTCGATCGCGTTGTTGCTGACTTCCTCGCCCCATTCGCACAGGCGTTCGACCAGCTGGTCCTTGCTGACGAGGCGGCCGGCGCGTTGCAGCAGAACCTCGAGCAGGCCCAGTTCTCGTGCCGATAATTCCAGCATCTGGCCGTCGATCGTCGCCACGCGCCCGGCCTGGTCATACACCAGCGGCCCGTGTTTGATGGTGCTGCTGGCGCCGCCCATGCCGCGGCGGATCAGGGCGCGCACGCGAGCTTCGAGTTCCTGCAGCGAAAAAGGTTTGGCCATGTAGTCGTCGGCCCCGTAGTCCAGGCCCTTGACGCGTTCTTCGACGCTGTCGGCGGCTGTGAGGATCAGCACCGGCAGGGCCGAGCCGCGGGCGCGCAGGCGCTTGAGCACTTCCAGCCCGTGCATGCGCGGCAGGCCCAGGTCCAGGATGAGCAGGTCGAACTCGGTGTTGGTCATCAGGGCGGCATCGGCCTCGGTGCCGCTGGCCACGTGGTCAGCCGCCGCGCCGGAGGCGCGCAGGGTACGAAGCAGGCCGTCGGCCAGGACCTGGTCATCTTCGGCAATCAATATGCGCATGCTTGTCTCCTGATGGGGGGTGCCCCCGCGCGGTCCGGCGGAACGCTCAGGGCGAAACGGCTCTGCGGCCTGTTTTTCAAATTCTAGGCCTTTATCCCCCTTTGTTTGCTTACTGTTGACTGGGCTCCCACGTTCGCTCACTGCGTGTAACTCTCTGCCCCCCGAGGGGACGCTGCGCCTGCGGCCCGGCAAAGCCGGTTCCGCGGCCCCTGCTGGTATGGGAGAAGTGTTCCTGTGGTGCGGATCAGGCGCTAGCGTAGGCTTCGAGGCCTAACGCCACCACGGTGGCGACGTCGGTGCCCACGGCCTGCTTGAACTCGGCTTCGGCCTGGGCCACGGCGTCACGAAAGGCCTGCAGCCAGAGCAGACCGGAAGCGGTGAACACCACCGTGCGGGCGCGTTTGTCGTGCGGGTCGGGCTGGCGTGTGACCAGGCCCCAGGCTTCGCACTGGTCCACCAGGTCGCCCATGGCCTGTTTGCTCATGCCGGCGCTTTGCGCCAGGTCGGTCAGCCGCGAGCCGCCTACCGCCAGGTGGCGCGTGATGTGAATGTGCGCGGCGCCCACCTGCCCGCGCGCTGCGAGATTCGACAGCGCCAGGGGCACGTCGACATTGCGGGCCATCAACACCAGCACGCGTTCGTCAAAACGCCGCAGGGCGTGGCCGAGCAGGCGACCGAGGTGAGTGAGGCGCCAGTTCTCCTCGTCTGGGGCGCCGCCGCCGGGTGGGGGAACAGAGGAGGAATTCATGCGGAAATGATAATCTCTATTGATCAGGCAAACTGACTAAAAACAGGGTTTACTTATTTATATGGCAATCATAAAGTACTGGTCATGCACCCAGTACTGTAATTAAAAGCAGAGCTGGAGCCCGAAGCCAAAAAGTTTTCCCTTACTGACATTCAAGGAGTTTTCCATGGACCTGCCGAACAAGACCAATCCCGCCCTGAACACCGAAAAAGCCAAGGCCTTGCAGGCCGCGCTGGCCCAGATCGAAAAGCAGTTCGGCAAAGGCACCATCATGAAGCTGGGTGCCGGCGAGGTGATTGAGGACATCCAGGTGGTCTCTACCGGTTCGTTGGGCCTGGACATTGCCTTGGGAGTCGGCGGCCTGCCGCGCGGCCGTGTGGTCGAGATCTACGGCCCGGAATCGTCCGGCAAAACCACGCTGACCCTGCAGGTGATTGCTGAAATGCAGAAGCTGGGCGGCACCTGTGCCTTTGTGGATGCCGAACACGCGCTGGACATCCAGTACGCGCAAAAGCTGGGCGTGAACCTGCAGGACCTGCTGATCAGCCAGCCCGACACTGGCGAGCAGGCGCTCGAGATCGTTGACTCGCTGACCCGCTCCGGCGCGGTTGATCTGATCGTGGTCGACTCGGTGGCGGCGCTGACGCCCAAGGCCGAACTCGAAGGCGAAATGGGCGACTCCCTGCCCGGCTTGCAGGCCCGACTGATGAGCCAGGCGCTGCGCAAGCTGACGGCTCACATCAAGAAGGCCAACTGCATGGTCATCTTCATCAACCAGATCCGCATGAAGATCGGCGTGATGTTCGGCAGCCCCGAAACCACCACCGGTGGCAATGCACTGAAGTTTTACGCCTCGGTGCGCCTCGATATTCGCCGCATTGGCTCGATCAAGAAGGGCGAGGAAGTGGTCGGCAACGAAACCCGGGTCAAGGTGGTCAAGAACAAGGTGGCCTCACCGTTCAAGATGGCGGAGTTCGACATCCTCTACGGCGAGGGCATCAGCCGGCTGGGTGAGGTGTTGGACCTCGGTGTGGCAGGCCACATCGTCGAGAAAGCCGGTGCCTGGTATGCCTTCAACGGCGAAAAAATCGGCCAAGGCCGCGACAACTCGCGCGAATTCCTGAAAGAAAACCCGGACCTTGCGATGGAAATCGAAAACAAGGTGCGCGAGTCGCTGGGCATTCCGCTGATCCAGGAGGCCGTGGGCGGCAAGCCGGACAAGGCAGAGAAGCCTGAGAAGGCTGACAAAGCCGACAAGGTCGAGAAAGCTGAAAAAGCCCCCAAAGTCGCCGCCGTCGAGTGAAAAAAGGGGTGATAGGTCCAGGTTGAGGGTGAAATCGGCCTTAACCCCTTATTCCACGGGCGCAAGCAGCTATCAAAACAATAGTGACTGATTGCCGAAATTGCGTATGACAACAGACAAGCCTGCCGCCACGCCGGGTTTCGGCCTGTCCCTGAAAGGCCGGGCCTTGCGTTGCCTGGCGCAGCGGGAGCATTCACGCGCCGAGCTGGAGCGCAAGCTGGCAGCGCATGCCGAGTCGGCCGAGCAACTGGCCCGGGTGCTGGACGAATTGCAGGCCAAAGATTTCATCAGCGAAGCGCGGGTGGTGGAGTCGGTCATTAATCGCCGCGCCGGGCGGTTTGGCGCTGCCCGCATTCGCCATGAGTTGCAGGGCAAGGGTCTGGCGCCCGAGGCGGTGGCCGAGGCGCTTAGCGGACTGAAAGCCAGCGAGGTCGATCGGGCTCGCGAGGTCTGGCGCAAGAAGTTTGGCGAGCCGGCGGCAGACGCTGCGGCGCGTGGCAAGCAGATGCGCTTCCTGGCGGCGCGCGGTTTTGGGGCTGAGGCGATTCGCCGCGTGGTGTCGCAGGCAGAAGACGACTAGTCGTCGTGGCGGGCCTGACCGCCCGCTGTCCATGAGTCTGTAGCGCCGAATTGGCCACTGGCCCTCATTGGGCGGGCATGGACAGCTATCAATTAAATAGCGCACCGCAGACGAAGCGACCTGCTTGTGGCGTGTTACAGGCCCAGCATCAATTCCAGGTTTTGAACGGCGGCGCCGGAAGCACCCTTGCCGAGGTTGTCCAGCCGTGCAATCAGCACGGCATGACGGAACTCTTCGTTGCCGAAAACCCGCAGTTCCATCTTGTTGGTGTCGTTCAGCGCGAGTGCGTCTATCGAGGTGCTGTCTCCAGCCGGTTCGACCGTGACCCAGGGGCTACCCGCATAGTGGCGCGTCAGCACGTCCTGCAGCTGGGCCGCCGTTGGCCGACCCGGCAGCAAGTCCAGGTGCAGCGGCAGCTGCACCAGCATGCCCTGCTTGAAGTTGCCTACCGAAGGCGTGAACACGGGCCGGCGTGTCAGCCCGGTATAGCGCATGATTTCCGGCAGATGCTTGTGCTTGAGGTTCAGGCCGTAGATCTGGTACGCCGGTGCCTTGCCGGATTCGTAGTCTGCAATCATGGTGCGGCCGCCGCCGGAGTAGCCGCTGACGGCCGGGATGGCCAGCGGATAGTCTTTGGGCAGCAATCCCGCATCGACCAGCGGGCGGATCAGGGCAATCGCGCCGGTGGAATAACAGCCCGGGTTGGCTACGCGATCAGCACCCGCGACAGCGTCACGCTGACCGGGCGTCAGCTCGGGAAAGCCGAAAACCCAGCCCGGTGCGGTGCGGTGCGCGGTGGAAGCATCAATGACTTTGGGGCCCTTTTTGCCGCTGACGCGTGCCAGGTCATCAATCATGGCCACCGATTCGCGTGCTGCGTCGTCGTGCAGGCAAAGCACCACCAGGTCGACGGTGCCCATCAACGCGCGCTTGGCGGCAGCATCCTTGCGCAGCTCGGGCGCAATGCTGACCAACTCGATGGCAGGCATGGCTTGCAGGCGTTCCCGGATCTGAAGACCCGTGGTTCCCGCTTCGCCGTCAATAAAAACCTTGGCCATGTGGCTTTTTCCTGTGGAAAGTGCTTAAAAGGGCGGTATAAGCCGCGCACAATAATTGTGCATCGCAACATGATACAGTTCTGCGCTGCTGCCTGCAGTGACCGAAGACGTTACATTTTGGTGAATTTTGCGAAATGTCGCAGATACACATCAAATCTTGGAACGCCCCATTTACCGAATCCTGGAAGTAATTTCATGAAAATTCACGAGTACCAAGGCAAGGAAATCTTGCGTAACTTTGGTGTCCCTACGCCGCGCGGCATTCCCGCGTTTACCGTGCAAGAAGCTGTTGAAGCTGCACAGAAACTGGGCGGACCGGTCTGGGTCGTGAAGGCCCAGATCCACGCCGGTGGTCGCGGCAAGGGCGGCGGCGTGAAACTGGCGCGCAGCATCGAAGACGTGAAAAAACTCGCCGGCGAAATCCTCGGCATGCAGCTGGTCACGCACCAAACCGGCCCGGAAGGCCAGAAGGTGCGCCGCCTCTACATTGAAGACGGCGCCGACATCCAGAAGGAATACTACGTCTCCATCGTGACCGACCGCGCCACCCAGAAGGTGGCCTTCATCGCGTCCAGCGAAGGCGGCATGGACATCGAGGAAGTGGCGCACTCCACCCCCGAAAAGATCATCACCGAATTCATCGACCCGCTGACCGGATTGAGCGACGCGCAGGCCACGAAGATCGCCAGTGGCATCGGGCTGCCGGCAGAGTCGACCGCCCAGGCCGTGGACGTGTTCCAGAAGCTCTACAAGTGCTACATGGACACCGACGCATCGCTGGTGGAAATCAATCCCCTGAACCGCGACAGCAAGAACAAGCTCATCGCGCTGGATGCCAAGTTCAACTTTGACCCGAACGCGCTGTTCCGTCACTCCGAAATCGTGGCCCTGCGCGATCTGGACGAAGAAGACCCGGCCGAAGTCGAGGCGTCCAAGTTCGATCTCGCCTACATCTCCCTGGACGGCAACATCGGCTGCCTGGTCAATGGCGCCGGTCTGGCCATGGCAACCATGGACACCATCAAGCTGTTCGGCGGCGAGCCAGCCAACTTCCTGGACGTGGGCGGTGGCGCGACCGCAGAGAAAGTTACTGAAGCTTTCAAGATCATGCTGAAGAACCCCGACGTCAAAGGCATCCTGGTCAACATCTTCGGCGGCATCATGAAGTGCGACACGATTGCCGACGGTGTGATCGCCGCCTGCAAGGCCGTGAACCTTTCGGTTCCGCTGGTCGTGCGCATGAAGGGCACCAACGAAGACCTGGGCAAGAAGATGCTGGCCGAGTCCGGCCTGCCCATCATCGCTGCAGACACCATGGCCGAAGCCGCGACCAAAATCGTCGCCGCTGTCAAATGAACCACCCCCGATGCGCCTTTGGCGCTTCCCCCTCAAGGGGGCGGCCACATGTGGCCTGGCAAAGCCAGGTCCACTGCGGCCACTTGATCGCAACCGTTACCGAATGAGGCAGCCATGAGCATTTACATCAACAAAAACACCAAAGTCATCACGCAGGGTATTACCGGCAAGACCGGCCAGTTCCACACCCGCATGTGCCGCGACTACGCCAATGGCAAAGAATGCTTTGTCGCCGGCGTGAACCCGAAAAAAGCCGGCGAAGACTTCGAAGGCATCCCGATTTTTGCCAACGTGACCGAGGCCGCCAAAGCCACCGGCGCCACGGTGTCGGTGATTTACGTGCCGCCAGCCGGCGCTGCCGCAGCGATCTGGGAAGCCGTTGAGGCCAACCTCGACCTGGCGATCTGCATCACTGAAGGTATTCCCGTGCGCGACATGCTGGAAGTGCGCAACCGCATGAAGGCCAAGGAAGCGGCCGGTGGCAAGAAAACCCTGCTGCTGGGCCCCAACTGCCCTGGCCTGATCACGCCGGAAGAAATCAAGATTGGCATCATGCCTGGCCACATCCATCGCAAGGGCCGCATTGGCGTGGTCAGCCGCTCCGGCACGCTGACCTATGAAGCCGTGGCGCAATTGACCGAAATCGGCCTGGGCCAGTCCAGCGCCGTCGGTATTGGCGGCGACCCGATCAACGGCCTGAAGCACATTGACGTGATGCGCGCCTTCAATGACGACCCGGACACCGACGCCGTCATCATGATTGGCGAAATTGGTGGCCCGGACGAGGCGGAAGCGGCCATGTGGTGCAAGGCTAATATGAAAAAGCCCATCGTTGGCTTCATCGCCGGTGTGACGGCTCCCGCCGGCAAACGCATGGGCCATGCCGGCGCGCTGATTTCCGGCGGTGCGGACACTGCAGACGCCAAATTGGCGATCATGGAAGAGTGCGGCTTCACCGTGACGCGCAATCCGTCCGAAATGGCCAAGCTGCTCAAGGCGCTGCTCTAAGGCGCAAACTTCACAGTTGATTTGGAAAACTTGACTGCGGTCAAGCCCGTAAGCAGTTTTACCAATCATTGTGGCCGGGTTGCGGCTTAGACTCTCCAAAAAAACAAAAAAACAAAAAAGCGCTTTCCCGGCGCTTTTTTAATTCATAACAGGAGCTACCCATGTTTTTCGGACTTGACTTTTCGTCCCCTCTTTTCTGGAGCGCATTCGGCTCCATCATGATCGCCAACATTGTTTTGTCCGGTGATAACGCGGTGGTCATTGCGATGGCTGCTCGGACACTGGAGCCTAGCCAGCGCAGCAAGGCCATTTTCTGGGGCAGTGCGGCAGCGATCGTCATGCGAATCGTCTTGACCATCGTCGCGATTCAGCTTCTGAGCTTGCCTTATCTGAAAATGATCGGTGCTGTTTTGCTGGTCTACATCGGTGTCGATCTGCTCAAGGGTGAAGACGATGGCGAGGACGACGGCAAGGAAATCAACGGCATGGCTGCGGCGATCCGCACCATCTTGCTGGCCGATCTGGTGATGAGTCTGGACAACGTGTTGGCTGTGGCCGCCGCCGCCAAGGGCAATTTGCCACTGTTGGTTATGGGCCTGCTGGTCAGCATTCCTCTGATTATTTTCGGCGCAACGCTGTTGACCAAGGTCATGGAACGTTTCCCGATCATCATCACCATTGGTGCCGCCCTGCTCGGTTTTCTGGCTGGTGAAATGCTGCTGACCGACCCGGCCGTTACCGCCCAATTTGGTGTGATTGCCGATCAGACAGTGACCATCGGTGGAGTCCTCGGCGCCGCGTTGGTGGTGGCTTTGGGTACATATCTGCAAAAACGCGCCCACGCTTCCGCGCCGGAGGCCTGAGCCTCAGCCACCGCCGCACGCCAAGCAGAAGGCTGCGGCGGCGCCAAATTGCAACACAAGCGAGGGGCGGTGTGCAAAAGTCCCTTGTCCCGGTGGATGGCGTCTGTTAATGTCCACAAACGGCGTATTTGTAACCGACCTGTAACGCAGGCCGGGTGGCAAGTGCGCAAAGAAAAACGGCGCAGCAGGTGTGCGGCGGTAAACCAGGACAAAGGCGGGACGGACGTGGCCACATCATCAAGTAAACGCGGACAGTTCTGGCGAGCGGACTGGTTTGTGGGCGTCCTGGTGGTGCTGGCGGTTCTGGTGCTTCACAGCGCGACCGACTTTTTCGGCACGCTTGAGCGCCGTTATTACGACTTTGCCAGCACCAGCACGTCGCGCCAGCCGTCAGACCGGATTGCCATCATTGCTATCGATGACCAGAGCATTGCCAACATTGGGCGTTGGCCCTGGCCGCGCGATGTGCATGCCCAGTTGATTGACCAACTGGCGGCTGCCAAAACCAAGACCATTGCACACACAGCCTTCTTTTTTGAGCCGCAAACCGACCGCGGGCTGGTGTTTATCAGGAAAATGAAAGAGGCACTTGGCCCGGTTGCCGTGCCTGCCGGTTCGGCCAACCCTGCGGATCCTGCCGTCCCGCCGAGTGGGCTCAGCGAACAACTGGGCAAAGTGATTGCCGAGGCAGAGATTGCGCTGGATACCGACGCCAAGCTTGCGACAAGCATGGCCAAGGCCGGAAATGTGCTCGTGCCTTCGGTTTTTGTGCTGGGTGACCCCCAAGGCAAGCCGGACAATCCCCTGCCTGCTTTTGCGCTCAAAAGCGCGGTCGAGGAGCCCGGTGGATTTTCGCTGCCCGCTGTCCGCGGCCAGCAGCCCATAGAGATTATCGGCAACAGTGCGGCCGGCGTGGCCCATTTGAACCAGCTGCCCGACGTGGATGGTGCCGTGCGGCAAGAGCCTCTGCTGATCAACTATTACGGCAAGGCGGTGCCTTCCATGAGTTTGCTGGCGGCCGTCAAGAGTTTGAATCTGGTGCCGGCCGATATCAAGCTCAACGCGGGCGAGTCGGTGCAGATCGGAAAATTGCGCATAGGTACGGACGAATCGGCTCTGATGCTGCCGCAGTTCTACAAAGGCAGGGACGGCCGGCCGGCATTTGCCGTGGATTCGTTTTATGACGTGTTGTCCGGCAAGATCCCCGCGAGCAAGTACGCCGACAAGATTGTGATCATCGGAGCCACTGCAGCCGGGGTTGGCACTCAGTTTCCAACGCCTGCGGGTCCGGGGCTTTCTCCCGCTGAGACGATTGCCCACATCACCTCCAGCCTTCTGAGCGAGCACTTCATTGTTCAGCCGGCATGGGGAATCTGGGCTACGCTGGGTTTGCTGCTGGTTGTGGCGGCCTACCTGATTGCCGGATTGCCGCGCTTGTCGGCGGGCAAGGCGGCCGTTGTTACCTTGGTCCTGTTTGTGGTGCTGCTCGTCATTGAGTTCGGCCTGCTTTCTGCCGCAGCGACCTGGCTCAAACTGGTTTTTCCTGCCGCTTTGCTGGTCATCGGGCATCTGGCGCTGACGACTAAACGCTTCCTCATGACGGAGGCCGGGAAGCTCAAGTCTGACGAAGAGTCAGCCGAGACCAACCGCATGATGGGTCTGGCGTTACAGGGGCAGGGCCAGCTCGACATGGCATTTGACCGCTTTCGCCGCGTACCTTTTACCGACGCGTTGATGGACAACATGAACAACCTGGCGCTCGATTTTGAACGCAAACGGCAGTTCAACAAGGCTCAGGCGGTGTACGAATACATGGCCAGCTACAACAAGAACCACAAGGACCTGCAGTCCAAACTCAACCGCGCCAAGAATTTGTCGGAAACCGTCATTCTGGGGGGCGGCGGTGCCCATCCCGGCGGCACCATGTTGCTCGACGGTGGCGGGGTCGAAAAACCCATGCTGGGCCGATACCAGGTTGAAAAAGAGTTGGGTAAGGGCGCCATGGGAGTGGTTTATCTGGGTAAAGACCCCAAGATCGGGCGTGTGGTGGCCATCAAGACCATGGCGTTAAGCCAGGAGTTTGAAGGTGACGAATTAACAGATGCCCGTGAACGCTTCTTCCGTGAGGCCGAAACGGCGGGCCGCCTGCAGCACCAGAACATTGTGACCATCTTCGATGCCGGCGAGGAGCACGATCTGGCCTATATTGCGATGGAATTTCTCAAGGGCAAGGATCTGGTTGACATGACCAAAGATGGGCAGCTTCTACCCATCCCCAAAGTGCTGTCGATCATAGCGCGGGTTGCCGAGGCGCTGGCCTATGCCCATAAGCAGCATGTGGTGCACCGTGACATCAAGCCGGCCAACATCATGTACGACGCGGACACCGATATTGTCAAGGTGACGGACTTTGGTATTGCCCGCATCACGGATTCGAGCAAGACAAAAACCGGTTTGGTGCTTGGCACCCCCAGTTTCATGTCGCCTGAGCAGATAGCCGGCAAGAAGGTCGATGGGCGCTCGGACCTGTATTCCCTGGGTGTGATGCTGTTCCAGATGCTCGCTGGCGTGTTGCCTTTCCGCGGCGACTCCATGGCTGAGCTGATGTACAAGATTGCCAATGAACCGGCGCCGGACATACGCATCATCCGGCAGGAGCTGTCAGCGCGACTTGCTGACATCGTGGCTTTGTCCTTGAGCAAAAAGTCTGAAACACGCTATCAGGATGGAGACCAGTTTGCCGCTGATTTGCGGGCGGTTATTGCGGAGCTGTCGGGTGCGCCCGCCAATGTCTCTGTTTCTGCAGCGGCACCTGCTGCCGCGGGAGCGCAAGAAAGCGAAAAAACCGTGGCTTTTACGGCGAGCAGCGACAATCCTGCTTTTGAGAAAACCATTGCCGCTCGTTCTCTGCCGGATTCCCCGACTGATGACGGCGCGACTGATCCGAAGACATAACAAGAATACGATGATTTACGAGATTTGCACCCAGACCGATCCCGGACTAACGCGGGACAACAACGAAGACTCCGTTACGTTTGACGCCGCCACTCACCTTTGCATCCTCGCCGATGGCATGGGCGGCTACAACGCGGGGGAAATTGCCAGCGGCATGGCGACTGCATTCATCAAGTCCGAGCTCGGTCGCTGGTTGTCGCAGGCAGGTAAGCATGCCAACAGCAAGGAAGTTCGGCGTGCCATGGAGATTTGTGTTGAAAATGCCAACCACTCCATTTTTAACGCTGCCAATTCCAATCCCCAGTATTCGGGGATGGGCACTACGCTGGTGGTGGGAGTGTTCCAGAACACCCGCCTGATGCTGGGCCATATCGGTGATTCACGCTGCTACCGTTGGCGCAATGGACAGCTGGAGCAGATCACCAAGGACCATTCCCTGTTGCAGGAGCAGATCGATGCGGGACTGATTACGCCCGAGCAGGCGCTAACCTCGGTCAACAAAAACCTGGTGACGAGGGCGCTGGGTGTGGAGGATGCGGTGTTGCTGGAAGTCAACGAACACCGTGTGGAGCTGGGTGATATTTACCTCATGTGCTCCGATGGGCTGTCTGACATGATCAGTGACGAGGCGATTGCGGCTATTCTATCGGGGTCGAAGTCACTGGACCCGATGGCCCGGCAACTGATCGTCGCGGCAAATGACGGAGGCGGACGGGATAATATTTCAGTCCTGCTTGCGCAGGCCAAGGAAACTTCGGGCAAGCGCGGCTTGTTGTCCAGGATGTTGGGAAAGTAGCCAGATTGAGTGCGATATTAAAAACAGACAGGAGTCGGCCATGCCGAAAATGATCGTCTCTATTGACGGTGTTGTGATCAAAGAGGTGCAGCTGACCAAGGACCGTACGTCCTTGGGACGTCGCCCCTATAACGACATTGTCATTGACAACCTGGCCGTTAGTGGAGAGCACGCCGTTCTGCAAATGTCCGGCAACGAGGTTTTCGTTGAGGATTTGAACAGCACCAACGGCACCTATCTCAATGGCAAGGCTGTCAAGAAGCAGCAGCTCAACAACGGCGACACGGTTGAAATCGGGAAGTACAAGATCAAGTACGTCAACGAGGTTGCCAGCGCTGGCTTTGAGAAGACCATGATTATCAAGGCAGGTTCGGCCGGCTTGGTCGCCCCGGCTGGGGCTGTAGCAGCGCCGGCGGCGCCAGCCTCGGGCGATTCGGGCGGAAGCGCCGCCATCAAAGTCATGTCCGGCGCGGCAGCTGGCAGGGAAGTGGCTCTGGTCAAGGTGGTCACGACCATTGGAAAGCCGGGCGTGGCGGTTGCGGCCATCACCAAGCGCCCCCAAGGTTTTGTTGTGGCGCATGTCGAGGGCGACAACAAGCCAACCCTTAATGGCGCTCCTATTGGGGTTGAGCCTGTACAACTGAAAAATGGCGATGTGCTGGAGTTGGCGGGCACGCAAATGCAGTTTGTCCAGCGCTGACCAGGCGGTCTTCCTGTCCCTGACTGGAAGACCACTCCCAATCGCGGCTCCCCAAGAGGCCCTATGCGACTTTTCTCCCGGCACTGGCCTCGCATCGCTGTAACGCTGATTCCGCTGGTTCTTGCCTTGTTGCATGCTACCGGCGCGTTGCGCATGGATGTTTTGCAGCGCCTTGATGACATTCTTTACGATGCACGCCTTCGTGCAACGATGTCCAGAACGCTGGACGAGCGCATAGTCATTGTCGATATCGATGAGAAAAGCCTGGCGGAAGTTGGCCGCTGGCCGTGGGGGCGCGACCGGCTTGCCGAACTTGTGCACGAACTGCTGGATCGGCAGAAGGCGGCTCTACTTGGGTTTGACGTGGTTTTTGCCGAGGCGGACGACAGCTCTGGCCTCAAGCGCCTCAAGCAATTGGCCCAAAACGAGCTGAAAGACCAACCAGCGTTTACAGAAAAGCTGAACCAGCTGCAGGGCAGTCTTGACTACGATGCTGTGTTCGCAAAGTCGGTCGAGAAGCGGCCGGTTGTTCTGGGGTACTACTTCACCAGCGATCGGGACGGTCGCGTCAATGGTGTGTTGCCGGCGCCGGTAATGGAGCACGAATCGCTCAAGGGGCGACCGATCAAGTTCACGACCTGGAATGGCTATGGGGCGAACATTGATCGCATCGCCAATGCTGCTCCCATGGGTGGGTTTTTCAATTCGATCACCGAGGGCGATGGGGTGGTGCGATCCATTCCGTTGCTGGCTGAATACAAAGGCCAGTACTATGAGTCGCTTTCGCTGGCGATGTTTCGCATGCTCGTGGGGCTACCACGCGTGGAGCCCGGTTTCCCCCGAGAGAAATTCCTCAGTCGCAGTTACCAGGGGCTGGAAAGCATCTTGCTCAAGCAGGGTGACAAAACACTGGCCATTCCTGTGGATGATCGGGTGGCTACCTTGGTTCCGTTTCGCGGCCCAGGGGGGGCTGGGGGTGGGTCTTACCGGTATATTTCTGCATCTGACGTGTTGACCCAGAAAGTTGCGCCGGGCCAGTTAAAAGACAAAATTGTTTTGCTGGGTACCACTGCGCCAGGCCTGCTGGACTTGCGTGTTACGCCCGTCGGAGAAACCTACCCCGGTGTTGAAACCCACGCCAACGTCATTTCCGGATTCCTTGACGGCAGGGTGTTCGTCAAGCCCGACTACGCCGTTGGCTTTGAAGTGGTCATTCTGGTTCTGTCGGGACTGATCTTGGCCTTCGCATTACCCATGTTGTCTGCGCCCAAGGCTGTAGCGGCCAGTGTGGCTGTCATTGTTGGCCTGGCGGGCTTGAACTTCTGGCTGTATTCGGCGTACGGGCTCGTATTGCCCCTGGCGACAGCGATGGTAATGGCGCTTACGGCGTTCGCGCTGAACATGAGTTATGGCTATTTCGTCGAAAGCCGTTCGAAGCGTGAATTGGCCAACCTGTTTGGCACTTATGTACCGCCAGAGCTGGTCGATGAGATGGTCAAGGACCCCGACAGCTACAGCATGAAAGCTTCGGCCAAAGAGCTGACGGTGATGTTTTGTGACATGCGGGGCTTCACCAGAATGTCAGAGACCATGGAGCCGACGCAGCTGCAGGCTCTGCTCAATAGTGTCTTCAGCAGGTTGACCGATTTGATCCGGAGCAACCGCGGCACCATCGACAAATACATGGGCGATTGCGTGATGGCTTTTTGGGGGGCACCTGTTGATACCCCGGAACATGCCGGTTTTGCTGTCAAGACCTCGCTTGAAATGGTGCAAGCGATGCGGCAGCTCAACGCGGAGCACCGCGCCAAGGGGCTCCCTGAAATCGGCATAGGTATCGGACTGAACACCGGTAGCATGTGTGTGGGGGACATGGGCTCCGATATTCGGCGCAGTTATACCGTTATCGGCGACGCGGTCAACCTGGGCTCGCGCCTGGAGGGTCTTTGCAAGACCTATGGCGCCGATACGGTGGCCAGCGAGTCCACGCGCAAGCTTGCAACTGAATTTGCGTGGCAGGAGCTCGATAAGGTTCGCGTCAAGGGCAAAGACCAAGCGGTTGCTATTTTCTCCCCCGTGGTCGCTTTGGGGCAACTCGATAAGCAAATTGCAGCCGAGCTTAAGGAATGGACACTTGCACTCAAGGCTTATCGGGAGCAGTCTTGGGACGATTGCGACGTGCATTTGCTCAATTTACAGCGCATGAATGCGCAAAAGTACCTTTACCGGTTATATGCCGAACGTGTAGCCTCAATGAGGTTGCTGCCGTTTGATCCCGAATGGGACGGGGCTACAAACTTCGAAACCAAATAACCCGGCCCTGACGGGGCATCAAGCCAAAAAAGACCATGAAAGTACGCGTACTCGGCTGCTCCGGAGCCATTGCCAAAGGCTGCCGGACCACGTCTTTTTTGCTTGATCACGACGTGCTGGTTGATGCCGGCACCGGAGTAGGTGATTTGACGCTCGAAGAGATGCGCGGCATTGATCATGTGTTGTTGACCCACTCCCACCTGGACCATGTGGCGGCTCTGCCATTGATGGTGGACGCCATTGCCTCCCAACGGACGGCGCCTATCCAGATTCACGCCTTGCAGGGCACGATTGATGCGCTGAGAGCACATATTTTCAACAACACCATCTGGCCCGATTTCTCAAGAATTCCCACCCCGGAAGCGCCGTTTGTGAGCTTTCACTCCTTGGCTGTTGGGCAAACCTTGTTGCTTGCAGGAAAATACATTGAGGTGTTACCGGCAGTTCATACCGTGCCGGCGGTGGGTTACGCAGTGGCTACCGGTGCGGGTTGCTGGGTGTTCACAGGAGACACCGAACGTAATCCGGCGTTGTGGGCCCGTATCAACCAGCTCAACGTTGCGATGCTGGTGATCGAAACAGCATTCAGCAATCGTGAACGGGATCTTGCCAAGCGCAGCCTGCATTTGTCGCCTCATGCATTGGCCAGCGAGCTTGACTGTATCGACAAAGGAAAAAACTATCCTATTTATATTACCCACACCAAGCCGGCGGAGACGGACCTGATCATGGCCGAAATTCAGCGCTTCGATCAGACAGCGCCATTTGGTCCGAATGTCACGCATGACATACGCTGGTTGCGTGCGGGCCAGGAGTTTGAATTATGAATGCCGTTGCACAGCGAGACCATGAAGACGAGTTTTTTGACTCGCAAATGCTGCCTCCCCAGGAACGGGGTGTGACTTTTGAGGCGTTGTACTTTCGCCAGCTGCAGCTGGTCACCAACCGCATTCATGAAACCGAAAACATTGACCAGATCATGCTGGAGGCAAGCCAGGACATCTGCAAGTTGTTCAATGCCGACAGGTTGACGCTTTATGCGGTCAATGAGGACCGCACTTCCATCATCTCCAAAGTCAAGACCGGTTTGAATACCAGCCGCGACCTGAAGCTTCCCATCAGCGCCCAAAGCATTGCAGGCTATGTGGCGATGTCAAAACAGATGCTCAATATCGCTGACGTCTACGACGACGAGGCGCTCAAGAAAATTCATCCCGGCCTGAGCTTTCTGCAGGAAGTTGACAAACGCTCTGGTTATCGGACCAAACAGATGCTGGTCGCCCCTGTGATGGACGGCAGCACTCTTTATGGCGTTCTGCAGGTCATCAACAATCGTAGCGATCAGCCGTTTGCCAAGCTGGAGGAGGATGGCGCCCAGCAGTTGTGCCAGACCCTGGGGATTGCTATCCGGCAGCGGATGCAAAGGGCCGAAGACGGCCTGCGACGCAGGGCAACCAAATATGACGGCCTGGTGGCAGAAGGCGTGCTGACTCAGGCCGAGTTGGAGCAATGCATCCAGAAAGCGCGCGAAGAAGGTCAATCGGTAGAGCACCTTCTCATGGCCGACTACCGTATCCGCCCGGCGCAGATGGGTGCGTCCTTAAGTAAGTTTTTTGGCGTTCCGTACGAAGCGTTCAACGCGGGTCGCATACGCTCTGAAATGTTGCATGGGTCGCTAAAGAGGCATTTTGTCGAACAACAAAGCTGGATGCCACTGGAAGAAACGCCCGAAGGCTTGGTCATCATGTGTGTTGACCCGGAGGCCATACGAGGCGCCAGGGTTGTTCCGCAAGTGTTCCCGAAAATCAGCAAATTTGCCTACTGCGTGACCACGCAGACCGAATTTGAAGAAACCCTGAATCAGCTTTTTGGTGTGGGCAACGAAGGTGGTTCCATTGACCAGCTGCTGGCTGACATGGATTCACCGCTCGAAAATGACGCCAATGATGATTCCAGCCTGGAGTCCGCCGCGGCCGACAATGAGCTGGTCAAGTTTGTCAACAAGGTGATCATTGACGCCTACAAACAGAAGGCGTCAGACATACACATAGAACCCATGCCGGGCAAAGCCAAAACCGGCATACGCTTTCGCATTGACGGTACCTTGCTGCCCTACATCGAAGTTCCTGCCCAGTTCCGGCAGGCGATGGTGACACGGCTCAAGATCATGTGCGATCTGGATATTTCCGAAAAGCGCAAGCCGCAGGACGGAAAAATTAAGTTCAAAAAATATGGGCCGCTGGACATTGAACTGCGTGTTGCGACCATCCCTTCGGCGGGTGGGGTCGAGGATGTCGTGATGCGGATTCTCGCGGCAGGCGAGCCTATCCCGCTCGAAAAGCTGGGTTTGACGGCGCACAACAAGGAGCGGCTGGAAAAAACCGTTTCCAAGCCCTACGGACTCTTTTATGTCTGTGGTCCGACGGGTTCGGGCAAGACCACCACCTTGCACTCCATCCTGAAGTTCCTGAACACGCCGGATACCAAGATCTGGACCGCAGAAGATCCCGTGGAGATTACGCAAAAAGGTCTGCGTCAGGTTCAGATCAACAAAAAGGCGGGCATCGACTTTGCGTTGGTCATGCGCGCCTTTCTGCGCGCCGATCCCGACATCATCATGGTCGGCGAATCGCGGGACAAGGAAACCGTTTCGATGGGTGTGGAAGCCTCGCTGACAGGTCATATGGTGTTTTCGACGTTGCATACCAACTCGGCACCAGAATCCATCACGCGCCTGCTCGACATGGGGATGGATCCGTTTAATTTTGCTGACGCCTTGCTGGGCATCCTTGCCCAGCGCTTGGCCAAAAAATTATGCGATTGCAAGCAGGCCTACCTGCCGGCGGCGCAGGAGGTCAAGGACTTCATCAAGGAGTATTCTGAGGAACTGCGGGGTACGGATGCCTGGAAGACAGATCCTGGCGGTGAGGCGCAGAAGCTGCTGGACGATTGGGTAGAACGGTACGGCAAAGATGGCCAACTCACCATGTACCGAGCAGTAGGATGCGACAAATGCAACCAGACCGGCTATAAAGGCCGTATCGGTTTGCATGAATTGATGATTGCCGACGATGCGGCCAAAAAGCTGATCCAGGAGCGGGCAAGAGTTGCTGAGCTGTTTTCTTCAGCGGTTAACAGTGGCATGCATACACTCAAGATGGATGGCATGGAAAAGGTTTTGATGGGACTGACCGATTTGAAAATGGTCCGGTCGGTGTGCATCAAGTGACGAGAATGGCAAAACGCTATTTCTGCCAAACGCTGGCAGCACCTCAACTACCATCACTTTGAGCTGTTGAAACCCTGATGAGGTCAGTTACGGTTTCCTTCAGTCGGCTCACAGTCCAATGATGAGCGATAGCATTCCTACGGGCATTCCGTGCATCGGGGTGCTCATATTCCCAACCATAATGCGTACGAACCTGGGTTGCTCCGATGGCTGGTAGTTGCTGGGACTGTTTGTTGTTTGAAGAGCAGAAAGATTTATCAGGAGAGAGCTTTGTCCATACTGTCGAATGTGCTTAAAGATTTGTTTTTTGGCAAAAACCGCCCCAATACCTTGCTTCAGAATTCTGAACAAAATTTGTTAGCGGAACTATTGGAACTCGGTCATGCCAAATTGAAATCGAAAGACATTGCGGCCGCCGAAAAACTCTGCGCTGATGCCTTGGCACGCTTCCCGGAAGATGCGGAAGCGCACCACCTGCTGTCGGAAATTGAGTTTGGCAAATGCATTGCTGCGGTGGAGAAACGATTTCCTGGGCCCACGTATCTCGACTGGCTTATATGGTTTCATGCTACGTTAAAACCAGCCTCATACTTGGAAATTGGTGTCGAGTCCGGACAATCGCTTCAGTTCGCCCGTTCGCCAACGCGTGCGGTTGGAGTCGACCCGGCGCTTCAGATAGTCCACCCACAGGAAGCCTGGGTCAAGCTTTATCAACTTCCCAGCGATGACTTCTTTGCAAACCATGACCTTCGGCAAGTGCTGGATGCCAAAAGCGCCAACCTGGCCTTCATCGACGGGCTGCATACCTTCGATCAAGCGCTAAAAGATTTCATGAATATCGAGAAGTTTTCGGATGCCGAAACGGTCGTGTTGTTTCATGACATTTTTCCTGTCGTTCCGGAAACCGCACGAAGGGATCGGAACACGAGATTCTGGGTTGGTGACACCTGGAAGGTGATGCTGATTCTTCAAAAATTCAGACCGGATCTCAAAATATTCACGATCCCGACATACCCGAGTGGTTTGGGCGTGATCACGGGTCTGAATCCGGATTCGAATGCGCTCTGGAATGACTTTGAACTCATCTGCAGCCAGGCAATGGAATTCGAACTGGACACCTTTCAGCCCAGGATCGATGACCATTTGAACCTGGTTGAGAATGACTACGCAGCCGTCTTACGTCTGATCGGTCGATAGGCCAACCACAGCGTCAGGAGCCCGGGCCACGCTGCTCCGCGCACCATTCCTGCCAAATGCCGCGCAGGCCGGACTCGAAGTGCTCCGCAAAGCGCGGGGCGTCAAAGACCGGCGAAGATAGCACCTGTTCTCGCAATCCGGCGCGCAGCAAGGCCAGGCGGGGCAAATCCGTGGCGTGCGATACCGCGCGTTTCAGGTAGTTATCGGTATCATCGGCAATCCAGTCGGGCAATCCGGCGTTCATCAGCAAGCCAACTCCCTGCCGCGACAGAAAACTTTTTCCCGCCAGCGTCAACACTGGGACACCCATCCACAAGGCTTCGGCCGTCGTGGTGCCCCCTGTGTAGGGAAAAGGATCGAGGGCGAGATCCACCTGCTGATAGGTCGCAAGGTAGTCGGCGCGGGGGACGGATCCTTGCATATTCAGTCGTCCCGCATCAATGCCGACCGCGGCGAAACGGTCAACCACCGTTCGCTGTAGAGCGTCCTCGTTGAGCTGGGGTGCCATGAGGTGCAGACGACTGCCAGGGACGGCGTGAAGTATCCGAGCCCACAAGGTCACAACATCGTCGTTCATCTTGGCCAAGTTGTTGAAGCAGGCGAAAGTGAAGTAGCCATTGCTGGGCGCCGGAAGGGGACCGACATCCAGATCCAGTGTCGGTGCGGTGAAGCAAAGCCGGGTCTCCGGCAATCGCAGGATCCTTTCGGTGAAGTTTTTCTCTTCGCTTTCAGGAAGCGTCCACGGATCGGCAATGAGGTAGTCGATAGCCGCCACTCCGGTGGTTGCGAAATAGCCCAACCAGCTAACTTGCACCGGGGCCAATCTCCATGCAAAGAGAGGCAAGCGGTTCATTCCGGTGTGTCCGGAAAGGTCAATGAGGATATCTATCCCGTCATCGCGGATTCGCTGGGCCAGCAATGGATCGGGCTCATCAACCACTGCATGCCATCCATGAAGATGACGCTTGATCCGCTCAGTCACCTCGTCACAAGTCGGGGAGTTGGAGTACGCGTAGAGTTCCAGCCGGCCGTGTGCTTGGGTGGACAGCGCGGCCAGCACACCTTCAATGAAGAAGCCAACCGGGTGCGAGCGCAAATCCGCTGATACAAAGCCTACCCGCAGACACCTCTCAGCATCTGCAGAGTTCTGCAAAGCGACCGGTGGCGGGGCGAGTCGCGCAACACTCTCACCAAATCGGCGAGCCTCAGTGAGCAATTCGTCAGCCGACTGGTCGGCCAGAAAATTATGGACCAGCAAAAGATTGCTATGTGCGCAAGAAAAATCAGGATTTATAGTCAGTGCGCTGCGGTAACTTGCAAGTGCCTCATCCAGGTGAGAAAAGTCTTTGAAAACATTTCCTAGGTTGTTATGCGCTTCCGCATTACCAGGATCGATCGCCAGTACTTGGCGATAACATGACATCGCATCGCCGACCAAGCGTAACCCCATTAATGCGTTGCCGAGATTGCCGAGTGCCGGTACAAAATCCGGTTCAAGTTGCACGGCACGACGGAAGCAGTCAACAGCCTCGCGCAGATGCCCGAGGTCACTCAGGATCAGCCCCAAGTTGTTGAGTAGCTCAACATTCTTGGGGTCAAACTCCAGCATGCGACGGTAGCAGGCTGCGACTTCATCAAGTCGGTTCAGTCGTAGCAGGACATTGACCAGCTTGTGATGAGCTTCGACGTAATCAGCCTGGATCGCGAGAGCACGGCGATAACTCGCAATTGCCGCCTCATGCTGTCCAAGCTCATCCAATGCCGCTCCCAGAGCCATCTCTGCCACTGCGAAATCCGGCTTCAGTGTGAGCGCCTGTCGATAGGCGGACACGGCAGCCTCATGGCGATCCAGTCTTACATAGGCCGCCCCCATGTTGAAGTGTGCGCCCGCGGAATCCGGTTTATATTGAACGGCCCTGGCGAAGGCGTCCAGCGCATTTTGCGCGTCGCCGCGGTCGAGCAGGATGTTGCCGCGATTGAAGTGTGCGCGCGCCAATTCAGGCATCAGGCGAACCGCCGATTCGTAGCACTGCAAGGCTTTTTCCATCTGTCCTTGCTGCTGAAGTTCCATGCCTTGTTCAAGCAATTGCTCAGCGGATTGTCCGGAGTTCAACATTTCATGTGCGTCGTCTCCGCCGGCAGGACGTCCGGATCTCACAAATAGATCAAATAGCCCCATCTCTTACCTCCTCAATGTGCCGCTGTGTGTCCGACATTCTGCTTACACCAAACCCGCCACATGCCGCGCAGGGCAGTTGCAAACTGCACTGCAAAGCGTTGCGCATCGAAGATAGGCGAGGCAAGCACCTGTAGACGCAAACCAGCCCGCAGCCTAGCCAGGCGTTGCAAATCGCTGGCATGCGACACAGCGCGGGCGAGATAGTCATCAGCGTCCGTCGCGATCCAGTCGGGCAATCCGGCGTTCATCAACAGGCCAACGCCCTGACGCGACAAAAACTGTTCACCCGCCAGTGTCAGCACGGGTACGCCCATCCACAAGGCCTCCACTGTCGTCGTGCCACCGGGGTAAGGAAAAGGATCCAGGGCGATATCTACCCGTTGGTACGTTGCCAGATAGCTCTCGCGCAGAACATAGTCTTCCAGAATCAGCCGTCCGGCTTCAATACCATGTTCGGAGAAGCGAGCCACGACCTCATGCTGTTCCGAAGCCTCCTTGAATTGTCGGGCCTTGAGGAAAAGCCGGCTACCCGGCACCTCCTTCAAGATGCGGGCCCACAGCGCAACGACTGCATTGTTCATCTTGGTCAGGTTATTGAAGCAGCCGAAGGTGACGTAGCCATTCGAGAGCGCCGGAAGAGGCGAGACAGTAACGTCCGCATCCGGCGGAGTAAAGCAAAGTCTTGTCTCCGGCAGGCGCCAGATCTTCTCCGTAAAACTGCGTTCTTCGCTGGCTGGCAAGGTCCACGGGTCTGCAATGAGGTAGTCAATGGCAGCCACCCCGGTAGTCGCAAAATAACCTAGCCAGGACACTTGCACTGGAGCAGGTTTCCACGCAAAAACCGGTAAGCGGTTGTGTGCAGTATGTCCGGAGAGATCCATCAGGATATCAATCCGGTCGTCGTGAATTTTCTGGGCCAGATCCTCATCGGAAAGTCCTGCCGCCGGGTGCCACCCGGTACAGGCCGCTTTGATTCTTTGGCTGATCGTGTCGTCACACGCGCGTGTTGGGTAGGCAAACAATTGCAGTGGCAGAGCTGACGATGCCAAGGCCGCCAGGATTCCTTCCAAAAAATAGCCGACCGGATGGTCACAAAAATCCCCCGACACCAGGCCCACGCGCAGGCTTCGGCTTGGGTCGGGCGTGTTTTCCCAGGACAGCTTTGGGCGCGCGTGGCGGGCAACCATATCTCCATAGCGTTCGGCTTCAGACCGCAGATCAAGGGGGGATTGGTCTGCCAGATAGTTGTGCATGAAAAGCAGGCTGTTGTATGCCTCGCAAAAGTCAGGGTTGATTTCCAGCGCACGGCGCGTACTTTTGAGTGCGCTTTCAAGCTGGCCAAGATCCTGTAAAACAATTCCCAGATTGCTGTGGGCATTCGCATAGTCGGGCTTCAGTTTCACTGCCTGCTGATGACTTGCCACTGCATCGTCAAATCGCCCAAGCGTGTGAAAGACAGAACCCATGCCAGTGAGCGATTCAGCGAAATTGGGGTTGATCTCAAGCGCACGACGATAACTTGCCAGCGCAAGATCGGGCTGTTCCATCGTGGCTAAAACGTTCCCGAGGTTGTGATGGGCCTCGAGGAAATCCGGTCTGATCTTCAAGGCCTGGCGATAACTCTCGACGGCAGCTTCCAGCTGCCCAAGAGTGCGCAACGTGGCCCCGAGATTGTTGTGCGCCAAAGCATCTTGCGGGTTGAGCTTCAGTGCCTGGCGAAAACTGGTCGCTGCCGCCTGGAATTGTTTCTGATCTTTCTGAACGGCTCCCAGCTGGTTGAGTAGCTCAACATTGGTGGGGTCAAATGCCAGCATGCGACGGTAGCAGTCCGAGGCCTCATCGAGGCGGCCGAGACTTTTCAGGATACCGACCAGCTTGTGATGAGCTTGGGCGTAGTCGGGCTGGACCGCGAGAGCGCGACGATAACTCGCAGCTGCCGCCTCCTGCTGTTCAAGTTCTTCCAGTGCCGCCCCCAAGGCCATCTCCGCCTCTGCGAAATCCGGCTTCAGGGTGAGCGCCTGTTGATAGGCGGACACAGCCGCCTCATGGCGGTCCAGACGGGCATAGGCAGCACCGATATTGAAATGGGCACCCGCCGAATCGGGTTTGTATTGGACGGCCTTGGACAAGGCGTCCAGCGCATTTTGCGCATCCCCGCGGTCCAGCAAAATGGTGCCCCGATTGAAGTGAGCGCGTGCCAGTTCAGGCATCAGGCCAATCGCCGACTCGTAGCACCGCAGGGCGTCCTCCACCTGTCCTTGCTGCTCAAATTGCATGCCTTGCTCAAGCAATTGTTCGGCACTTGGATTAGGCTCCGGTGCCTTGTGCGTGCCGCCCCCGGCTGCAGGAAATCCGGCCTTCGCAAATCGATCAAATAAACCCATCTCTTGCCTCTTCAATTTGATGCCATGCCAGCCGGTGTGTCCATTGATTCTCCGGAAAGATGCCTGTCCGGCCGAACTCCTGAATGTAGTCCTCGTCGCCGTCGGATTAGCGGAAACAACCGAAGGCCGGGGAAATCGGCTTTTCGGAGTGATAGAAACGAGAAGATTTTTAGCCTACCCTTTGGCCTGATAGCTTGTTGTGCCTGGGTTTTTATAATGCCACAATCGCGTAAAACACTTGGGGGTCACATGATATTGAGTTGGTTTGACGCTGCAGAGGCGAAAAAATTTGGAGACTCTCTGGCGAAGTTTTTCCTGGAAAGAGTTCCCAAGGCGTCGCAAAAAGGCGATAAGGAATTCGCCAAGAAAGTCGACCATGTCCTGGAAAAAATGGTGGTGCAGATTGTCCAGTTCAAACAGCAACAAAAATTAAACACCTATAAAAAAGCGCAGCTGGGAAACGTATTCAAATGGGCGCTTCTGGATGCGGGCATTGATACCGACTACGCCGATGAGATGACGACATGGCTGATGCAGAAAATTGGCTAGGACGCAGTGTCGGCGGGTGGCAGGCAGAAATGACGTGACAAAAATGTCACCACAAGCTCGGGGACTGACAGAAACCGCCACTCGCGATTCAATTTTGCACCTGTTTATTGACCCAAAATGGCCGTTTGAGGCTTTTGGGGACTTGGCACGAAAACTGCGGAGCTTCGGGGCATCTCTGGTTTATTTGTAATTTATTTAAGGAGCTTTTTATGAAGCGTTCTCTGCAAAAGGGTTTTACCCTGATCGAATTGATGATCGTGGTTGCGATTATCGGTATTCTGGCCGCTGTGGCTTTGCCGGCATATCAGGACTACATGGTTCGCGCCAAGGTTTCTGAGGTTGTGTTGGCTGCATCTTCGGGTCGCACGGCCGTATCTGAGACCTTCTCTCAGAAAGGCCGGATGGACTTAAACCAAAATTCCATGGGTGTGCAATCTCAAACTTCACGCTATGTCGCTTCTGTGGCCTATACGGGCACCAGCACCACGATCGGTGATATTGTTGTCACGGCTTCGACTGATACGGGGCTGGCTGGCGCTGCAAGCAAGACCATGATCTTGCGTGGCAGTGGCAATACGTCAACGGGTACGGTTGCCTGGCTTTGCGGTACCGATGGTACGGCCAATGCCATTCCCAAGAAATACCTGCCTAGCTCGTGCAAAGACTTCTGATCGCTTGATGGGATAAAAAGCCCCTTGGCCATGCCAAGGGGCTTTTTTCTTTCTTGCGCATGACGCGAATCCGATACCTCATCCTGGTCACGGCAGTCTTGGCTGCCATGATCCTTGTCGCCCTCTACTGGTCGGGTTTGCAGGGCAGCTTTTTTTTTGATGACGGGCCCAGCATTCTCCTGGCCGAAGGTGTGCGCCTTGAGACGTTGTCTCCAGAGCCCCTCCACCAGGCCTGGGTCAGCGGCGGTGCCGGCCCCTCAGGCAGGCCAGTGGCCCAACTGAGTTTTGCTTTCAACCACTATTTCAGCGGCTTCGACCCCTTCGCTTTCAAGGCGACCAACCTTGCCATCCACTTTGCCTGTGGGTTGCTGGTATTTGCGCTCACGCGACGCCTGCTGGGCTCGGTCAGGCCGCCGGCAAAACAAGCCAATCTCCTGATCGCGTCCGGCGCCGTGACTGCGCTGTGGCTGCTGCATCCGATCCAGCTGCTTCCGGTTCTGCATGTTGTGCAGCGGATGACGAGTCTGTCGGCTTTTTTTCTTCTCGCTGCGCTGCTGCTGCACATTCATGGACGTGAAAACACGAGCTGGAGGGGAGTCGCGTGGCTCCTGTTGGCATGGGGGCTCTTTTGGCCGCTTTCTTTGCTGAGCAAGGAAACTGGTGGCTTGTTTCCCGTGTTTGTGCTCGCTTGGGAACTGACGGTACGCAGGAGCTTCTCAGGCAAGCTGGACCGCTTTGCGCGTGGCTTGACGGCCCTGGTGGGTCTGTTCCTGGTGGCAGGGCTGGCGTATGCACTATCCCCGCGCGCGCAATGGTTGTGGGCCGGTTACCTGCTGCGACCGTTTTCGCTGATGGAACGTTTGCTGACGGAGGGACGGGTACTCTGGTTCTATCTCGATCTGATCGTTGCCCCGGACATTGAGGCGTTGGGCCTGTACCACGACGATTTCGTGGTTTCCAGAGGCCTGTTCTCTCCGTGGACCACACTTCCCGCGCTGCTGGGTCTCGTCGGCTTGATCCTGCTTGCATGGCGGACGCGAAGAAGTGCGCCCCTCGTCGCCTTCGGCGTCTCCTGGTTCCTGATTGGGCACGCACTGGAGTCCACCGCGTTGCCGCTTGAACTCGTGCACGAGCACCGCAATTACCTTCCCGTCTTCGGCCTCCTGCTGGCGGCCGGGTGGTTGTTCATGCGCGCCCTGGAAGGCAAGGGGCCGCGCAAGACGATTGGCGTCACGCTCATGGCTGCGGCGCTGGGATATTGCTCGCTCGTCACTGCGCTGCGCGCGCATCAGTTCGGCGAGGAAGTGCGACGTACCCAGATCGAAGCACAGCATCACCGAACATCGGCTCGGGCCCAGCACGAGGCGGGGCTCACCCTGGCCGGGCTGCCGGGTGCGGCTTCGCGGAATTCACCGACCTACGCTTTCGCTCGCACGCATTACGAAATGGCCGGCGAACTTGACCCGAATCTCAAGATGAACTGGCTCGGGCTGATCCACCTGAACTGCCAGGCAGGTTTACCCGCAAAACAGGCGGACATCGATGAGTTGTCACGCCGCTTGCGAGAGACGCCCTTTGCACCGGGCGACACCGGCGTCCTGTACAACCTGAAGGAGATGTCGATTGCCGGCTCAGTGTGCCTGAGCCGGCCGGAAACGGATGCTGTGTTTGCCGCGGCGCTTGCTAACCCCGGGGTATCGCCCGGGATCCAGGCGATTTTGCACTCCTGGCATGCCGATTATCTGTGGCTGCATGAGCACGACGTCGTCGCAGCACGAAGCGCGCTGGGGCAATCACTGGCACTGAATCCCTCCAATCAGAGCAATCGCCTCAAATGGGCCCAACTGCTCATGATCTCCGGAGAACGTGTACAGGCACGGCAACTGCTCCAGGCGTTGAGCAATGGATATTTTTCTGCCGACGAGCGAAAGACGTTGGATGAGCTGCTCGCTACGCTTAACATGACGGCACATTGACGCCAACCGATCGCCTGCCAATGCCCCACATCGCCCGCCTTTCCATTGTCCTCCCGGCCAGAAACGAAGCGGCCGGATTGCGAGCCATCCTTCCCCGCATCCTGGCCCTGATGCCCGATGCGGAGGTGCTTGTGGTCGACGACGGATCTACCGATGACACCCCCGCAGCATGCGCCGAGCACCGGGTCAAACATCTGCGGCACCACTATCCCAAAGGCAATGGCGCAGCCATCAAGACTGGCGCCCGGGCTGCGCTCGGAGAGGTGATTGTTTTCATGGATGCCGACGGCCAGCATCGACCGGAAGACATTCCCGGCCTGCTCGATGAGTTCAACAAGGGCTATGACATGGTTGTGGGTGCGCGGCAGGCTGGCTCCCAAGCCGGCCTGCATCGTGCCGCCGCCAACGACATCTTCAGTCGCTTCGCCAGCTGGATGGTGATGCAGCCGATCGCCGACCTCACCTCGGGATTCAGGGTCGTCCGTGCAGCCCGGTTCCGCCAGTTCCTGTATCTCTTGCCCAATGGCTTCTCGTATCCGACGACGATCACCATGAGCTTTTTCCGCGCCGGCTATGGCGTGGCCTATGTTTCCATCCATTCGCCGCGCAGGGCTAGCGGCACCAGCCATATCCACCCGTTGCGAGACGGCCTGCGTTTCCTGCTGATCATCATCAAGATAGGCACGCTTTTTTCACCGCAGAAGCTTTTTCTGCCAGTCAGCGCGGGTTTCTTCCTGACGGGTCTTGCCTACTACCTGTACACCTACCTGACGGCCGGCCGCTTTACCAACATGAGTGCCCTGCTGTTCATCTCTGCGGTCTTCACCTTTCTGATCGGTATCGTTTCCGAGCAAATCTCCGCCTTGCACTACAAGAATATTGATACCAGCGACCACGAGTAGTGTGACCGCAATCCAAGAGGCTTCGCACCGTTCGCCTGTTCCGGAAAACCTGTCTTGACCATGATCTTGAACCCCACACGTTCCCCTGTGTCGCGCAACATGAGGAATGTTGCTTGGGCCGTGATCGCAGTGGTCATGGTGTTGGGTTTGATGCATTACGCCACCGGTGGGCGAGTGGCATACACGATGGATTCCTTGACCTACCGGGATGCCGCCCTTCATTTTGTTGCTGGTCACCCGATGCAGGCAAGCAACGTGATGGCGCAGACACCGGAACTGCAGCCTTTGCTGAACTGGCCGCCCGCTTATCCGGCCCTGTGGGCCTTCGGTCTGAGCCTGCAAGGTGGCCTTGTCGACGAGGTGCCATCGCTGCTCAATCCAGTGCTCCTGGTGATCACGACCTGTGCCATTTTCTGGATTTGCTTGAGGGTCACCGGCAGTCCTGTGATTGCCGCTGTCATGGCAACCGTGAATGCGTTCACGCCGACAAACATGATTGTCTACGGCCATGCATGGAGCGAGACCCTGTTCATTCCCGTGCTGTTGCTGGCTTACGCTGCCTTCTGGAAATACCGGATATCTGGAGGAAAATTCCTCTGGCTGGCGGTCGCAGCCGTCCTCGTTGGTAGCAGCAACTGGGTTCGTTACGCCGGCGTGGTTTTTTTGCCCATCTTGGGGTTTTCGGTTCTTGCGGCGTCAAGTTCGGCCCTGGGCAGGCGGATGTGGCATGCTGCCGGCGCGATGTTGGTGGGTGCTGCGATAGCCTTTCCCTTGTGGCTTCGCAACTGGCAACTGGCCGGAAACATTTCTGGATCAATTCGCGGGGGAGTGCCAAAGGTTGATCGATGGCTTGAAGACCTGGCGATCATCGTTGATTTGTTCGAGCATTGTTTTTTCGCTTTCAGCATGGTGCTGAGGGCAAACCTGGAAATCCCGATACTCATTGCGGCCTCCTTTGTGGTTTACAAAGCGTTTCGCCGCAGCGGTGTGCAATGGCTTCGTCCCCCCGAAGTCTGGTTGCCGATGGTCTGGCTGGCGGGGTATCTGCTCTTTCTGCTTTACGCCAGGAGAATCCAGACCACGGTCGATCTGGACCTTCGCATGGTAGCCATCGCCGTTCCCTTTCTTCTTCTTGCCATGACGCCCTTCGTGAATGCCGCATTCTCGGATCGCGCCCTGGATACCCGCAAGATACTGGCCGTCTTGCTGCTGGGCTTGCTGGTGTATGCCGGCATGGACCAGGCATACAGGACCCGCGAAAACTATGCGGCCGACGGGATACCCCGCTGGCGGTCCGCGTTTGGCCTCGGATACAGGGAATTGCGCGATACCTCTCCGACCAGCCGTGCGATCAAGGAAAGCATAGGCCCCACCGACGTATCGACAGTCATACTGACCGACTATCGCGCGCTCTATATCCGATACTTGACGGGTGCGAAAGCCTATTCCCCCGTAGGCAATGACTGTAAACAATGGGCGAACATCACGGCCGGTGGCATCCTTTTCGTGGATAGTGTGGAGTTGCCGCCCTGGGCGGCTGACTGTTTAAAAGAAAAGTCACAATGGCGCTTGCTGCGACCTGCCGGAAAAGCCGCACCGTCCATGTATGTTGACTGATGCTCATTGATCCAGAAAGTAAGCGTTTGAACATCCTGATGAGCAGCACCTCCTACCCGACAAGCCCTCAGGACTGGCGTGGCCGTTTTATTGCCGATCAGGCCGCTGCGCTGGCAAGGTGTAGCGATGTCCGTCTTTCGCTCTGGGCGCCGCCGGGGGAGTTGCCTGCCGATGTGGCTGCTGCGACGACACCAGCTGATGCACTTTGGCTGGAGGCTTTGTCGCAACAAGGCGGCATCGCGCATCTGCTGCGTACCCGGCGAGCACTGGCAGCAGGGAGCATTCTGACTTTGCTGGTGCGAATGGGGCGTGCCTACCGGCGCACGCCTGCCGATGTCGTCCATGTCAACTGGCTTCAAAATGCCTTGCCCTTGTGGGGCACCACGACGCCGGCGCTGATAACGGTGCTGGGCAGCGATTTTGGCCTGTTGCGCCTGCCCGGCATGAAGGCCTTGTTACGCGCCGTGCTGCGGCAACGTCGTGCGATCCTCGCCCCTAATGCCGACTGGATGCGGCCCGCCCTGGAGCGGGCTTTTGGTGACCTGGCCGAAATCCGTCCGATTGCGTTCGGCGTGGACGCATCCTGGTTCGAAGTCGCGCGTCATCCGCCGCCGGACAAGACGCGTCATTGGTTGGCAATCACGCGGTTGACCAAAAACAAGATTGGCGATCTGTTCAGCTGGGGCGATGGAGTGTTCGGTCAGGAGCGGCAGCTGCATCTGTTTGGCCCGATGCAGGAGCAGCTTGTTCTGCCCTCCTGGGTGCACTACCACGGGCCAACGCATCCAGCCGAGTTGCAGCAGCAGTGGTTTCCCCGGGCCTGTGGTTTGATTACCCTCAGCCGCCACGACGAAGGGCGCCCGCAAGTCATGCTGGAGGCCATGGCTGCAGGCCTGCCGGTGATCGCCTCTGATCTGCCCGCCCACCGGAATCTGCTGCAACACCAGAAAACGGGTTGGCTTGCGACCTCGCCCAGCGAATTGGGTCAGGGCCTGAATTGGCTCGAAGAGCTCACGAAAAATCAGCAAGTTGGCCAAGCTGCACGTCAATGGGCTAAAGAAGCGGTGGGCTCGTGGGACGACTGTGCTGTCCGCTACGCCGATGCCTACAAAAGCCTGCTGGAGGCCAAACTGTGAGCCGCGGCGGCGTATTGTTGCTGGGCGGTGGTGGCTTCATTGGCAGTGCGCTGGCCACGCGCCTGCATCAGGAAAAAATACCAGTTCATGTTGTTGGCCGTCATGACGGCGAGTTGCTCGCCCGTTTGCTGCCTCAATGCGGCACAGTGGTTCATTTGGCCTCTGGTACCACGCCAGGATCATCTGCTGTCCACCCTGGCTTGGAGTTGGCCAATCTAGCCTTGACCTTGCGGTTGCTCGAGTTGCTGCAGGCGCAGCCAAAAACCCGTTTGATTTTCTTTTCTTCCGGGGGCACTGTTTACGGAAACCCTGCAGCAGTCCCCGTGGCAGAAGACAGCCCGCTGAACCCGCTCTCCCCTCACGGTGCCGGCAAAGTTGCGCAGGAGGCTTTCTGCCATGCATTCCGTGCCAGAGGCCACGCCGTTACCATTCTTAGACTCTCCAATGCGTACGGGCCGGGGCAGACCATGCGCCACGGCTTCGGCCTGATCCGCACCATGCTCGAAACCGCACGCTTGGGCACCCCGCTGGAAATTTGGGGCGACGGGGAAAATGTGCGAGATTTCATTTACATCGGTGATGTCGTGGAAGCGAGCACGCGATTGATCCAGTTGGCAGATGATTCTGGTACCTATAACCTAGGCAGTGGTATCGGTTACAGCGTGAATCAGGTTAAAGCCATCGTCGAGCAGGTGTGCGGAAAGGCCCTGCAGACCATGTACCGACCAGCAAGAGGCATAGATGTTCGCAGTGTTGTGCTGGATAGTTGTTGCCTGAATGCACGACTGGGTTGGCAACCCGGTGTTGCGCTGGTGGACGGCGTGGCGGGCACTTGGGCATGGCTGCAGCGTACATGACCGTCGTTGCTCCCCTGATTTCTGTCTGCGTTGCCAATTACAACGGCATGGATGTGATCGACGAGTGCTTGCAGTCGGTACTGAAACAGGAAGGGCAAATTTGCGTGGAAATTCTGGTCCATGATGATGCATCAAGCGACGGGTCGGCAATGTACATTCGCGATCACTACCCGGAGGTGAGACTCATTGTCAGTGCGAACAATGTTGGCTTTTGCGTCGCCAACAATCGCATGGCAGCCCAAGCCAAGGGCCAATACCTGCTGCTGCTCAATAACGATGCGGCGCTGTATCCGGATGCCTTGAAAACACTGTTGGAAGAAGCCACTTGCCTAGGTAAACCGTCGATTTTCACTCTACCTCAGTTTGATGCCACCATCGGTTGCATCGTCGACCGCGGCTGCTTGCTGGATCCGTTCTACAACCCGGTACCCAATTTGAATCCGCAGCGACGGGATGTGGCCATGGTGATTGGCGCCTGCTTCTGGATACCGCGAAATATTTGGGAAGAATTGGGCGGTTTTCCAGAGTGGTTCGGCTCGATTGCGGAGGATATGTATCTTTGTTGCCAAGCGCGCTGGGCGGGGTACGCGGTACAGGTGCTTCCCGTGTCGGGCTACCGCCATGTACAGGGAGCGAGCTTTGGCGGCAATAAGCCGCAAGGCCATCGCTTGAACAGTACATTCAGGCGCAGGTATTTGTCAGAGCGCAACAAGCTGCAGGTGATGTTGCTGATGTCACCCGGTATGCGGCTGGCGTGGCTGTTGCCGCTGCATCTGATGCTATGTCTGTTGGAAACTCTGGCGCTGTGCTTGGCGCGCGCCAGCCTCGACTATGGGTTGCAGGTGCAGTGGCCAGCGTGGAAGCATGTATGGAAAATGCGGGCTCAACTGTGCCAAAAACGAAAGAACCTGCAGCAATGCGGGCGCATTACGGCCAGAGACTATGGCCTCGCGTTCACACGATTTCCACGTAAGCTGGCACTGCTCTGGAAATACGGGATACCGCATCTCCGGTAGCGGTGTGCTTCGAAGGGGCGGTGCAGAGTTTGCGACGGCTTATGGGGATGCGATGCGCCTACCTTGCAGGGATTCGGCATAAACCTGCTCGTAACGCTCGGCCATTCGATCCGGATCAAACTTTGCCGCTGCAGCGTCGACACGGTTACGCAGGGCGGCATATCGAGAAAGATCATTGGCTAGCTCAAGCATGTGGTCGCTGAGTACGGCGACGGGAATCGTCCAGTCTGTCAGTGCAAACAACTCACCAGCAAGCCCTTGCGGACCTGCGAGCATGGTGCGTATTTCGCCTATGTCGCTGGCCAGCAAAGGGCGGCCGGAAAACAGGCAATCGATGAGTACAAGCGGAGCGCTTTCACCTCTGAAGCGGGAGGGCAGTAAACCCATATCGGCCATTGCGAAGTAGTCTCGCACGTGGGCCTGAAAACCGACAAAATGCACACAGGTATCCAGCACGTGTTGGGGCCGCAAGCGACTCAACTCGGGGCCTTCGCCGATAAGAAGCAGGTGGATGCGGCGGTGGCTGCGCGTATTCGCCAGCTGGGTGGCTGCGATGGCCTCTTCCCATCCCTTTTCTGGAATAGCGCGAGCCACCATGCAAAACACAAAGTCCGCATCGGAGATGCCCAGCGCGGAACGGCATGTGGGGTGAAACGGGCGGCGCTCCAGCGCATTGTCAATGCGGGTGAACCGATGGCGTGCCTGGAAATCGGGAGTGAAGGCCTGTAGGTTTTTTTCTGCCGTGTAAACAAATGCATCCACTTTGCCGTCGAGCCGACGTAACGTTGTACGTTGTTGTGCGGTGGACATGAGTTCATACATGCCGTGAAGAGAAATGATACGCACAATTTCCGGATACATCGAAAGCAGGTTGTGCATCATCATGTCCACAGATGCGTGATGCGAATGCACTAGCTCTATCCCCATATCGCGCAATGCCCGCCCAATCAAGTACGGCTTGTCCAAGCGCAGGATAGCGATGCCCGGATGTACTTGGGCCTGTATGCCGGGCTCGGTCTCAGCCAGCTGGCAGTCCAGTAGTGTGATGGCATAGCCGCGCGAGTACAGCAAGTTGGCCAGCTGAATGGGGAAAGTTTCGCCCCCACCTGCCGCGAATGCGAACAGCGCCATCAGCACATTCGGCTGACGCCGCGCTCCATGCACCAGAATCGGGGCTAGCGCGAACAGCCCATCAAGCTCATGTTCTGGCGCTAAAGGATGATGTTGCCGCCATTGGCGCAAAAGCTGTGCCCTCAGCGGCTGCAGATCGGCATCTTCCAGTCGGTAAAGCTGCACCATATGCTGGGCCACTAGTGCGTGCTCGCGGTAGTACTCGGGCTGGGCTTGGAAGCTAACGGATGTGTTTCCCTCGTGCTGTCGATAAAAGTTGGTGGCTTTCGGGGTGTACCCCACCAAGCCACCACGCACCAGGTGCAGATAGAGCAACCAGTCGCCACAAGCGCGCAGGGATTGCCATTGTGGATCTTCAAGCAAGCTGCACTGACCAGGATGACGAAACACAGCCGCGCTGACATTTGGAAGAATGTTCTTGCGGCTCCAAGCCAGCTTCACCAAGCTGTGCGCGGCCATGGTGAAGGGGCGCGACCACAGCCCTAACCCCAGATCACCCAAGTACTCCTCGGAACTCCAAATCTCGACAGGTGGCGTGCCGCGTACGAAAGTGGTGCGCGCAAAGGCCAGTCGCACGGCTGGATTGGAAAAACAGCGCAGCACTTCCTGCAGAAAATTGTTGTCGCAGTAGTCATCACTTTCTGCGATCCAAACCAGGTCCCCTGTGGCCAGCTGTAAACCTCGTCTCCACTGCCGGAAAGCGCTCCCCGAATTGCCGGTGTTGAGCACGCAATGCGTAACCTCGGGCCGTTGGGCGTAGCGTTGCAAGATGGCTTGGCTGCCGTCGGTCGATGCATCGTCCAACAGGATGACTTCCAGGTTCGGGTAGCCTTGCGCAAAGATGGAGTCCAGTCGATCAGGCAGGTAAGCTGCGTGGTTGAAGCAAGGCACGATGACTGAAACCTTGGGTGCTCCTCCGGGCCACGGCACCTCTTGACAATGAAACAGATCGCTGGGCGCTATGTCGAGTTCTTGGCGTGGCGGGGGAAGGACATTAAGGAGCCGTGCGCGCAGCAGGACACCACGCCAGCCGTGCCGACGCAGCAAGACCAGCGCACGCCACACGGTACGCCAGAGCGAGCCGTCGTAAAACGAGACCGCCCTAGGCAGGGCACGCAAGAGGCGACGAATCATGGCTATCGAATGGCTCAGGCAGGATCGGAAAAGATCCAGTCGCGCGCGTGATTTGGCGGAAGTGCCTTGCGCGCGACGATAACGAGTCCGTTCTGGCCATAGATGCCATGCCACGGTGAATGCAGGCGCAGCAGCCTTGCTTCGAAGCCTGTGCGCTCGAGCTGACACAGTAGCTCCGGGGCAAAAACGGTATAGGTCAGCACGCCCTCGGGCCGCAGAGGATCATCATGGTACCAAGCCCTTCTGTTGTAGATGATGCTGCCGTCATCTGTTTGCGCGGCCCGGATTTCGTTGGTAAAGCGATGGTGATAGAAGGGCGCTGTAAAGATGTGACACCCTCCGGGCTTAAGGACTCGATACGTTTCCTTGAGCGCAACTTCGAAGAATGGTACATGCTCCAGGACATCACTGCTCAGAATGAAGTCGATGGAATTATCCTCAAAATGAGTGTGCTGCATATCCACGTGCAGAACTTCACCTACCCTTTCTCCGCTGGCATGGCGGGCATCGACAAAGTCGGATGCAATGTAGTGAATTCCTGGATGCTGTTTCAATCTGGTGTGCAGAGCGCGCGTGGTCTCAGCATTCCAGATAACTAGCCCCGCGGGCAGACTGTAGAGGCTGGAGGTCAGCCGTGTCATGGTGCCGTCGCCTTCCACACATGAAAGTAAAGCGGCAGCTATCTGGCGCTGGCGGTTGACGCTTTTGCAACGCACACAGTTCGCATGCTCACGAAAATTGGGATGCTTGACATTGAAGATCGTAAGTCCTCCACAAATATTGCAAAAGCCGGGGACGAGTCGCAAGGTGTGAGCCACGGTATCTATAAATCGCCGGGCAGGTCTTTGTTTGTCGGTCAGTGGCCAGATGGATTGCATGTCGAATTTGGGTGACTGGAGGGGATTGGGGCGACGGAGAATGTTCAGAATAACCTAGATTGAGGTCGGTCCATCACTAACCTCGCCGCTTGGCGCGGCTGAACGGGGTGCGTGCGCCCGGAAAAGTTGTGGAAGGCCACCGTGTCCAGCGTAGACGACGAGACTTGTAGCCTTCCGTTACAGCGATAGTTACGTCGCGCTGCGCGATATCAGCGCGGAATAAATTTATCGCGAACCACAAGTACCGGGCGTTCGAAAAAGCGTTCGACTAAAGCGGCTATTGCGAGACTCGCGAGGATAAAACCCAACCAACGGACGAGGGCACCCTCAAGATCACCTTCTGGCGTCGATCCAAAACACCAGTAAATTAGATGAAACACAGGCATATGGGCCAAGTAGAGTGAGTAGGACCACCGTGCGACAGTATCGGTGAATGCCCGAGCCCATGCCGGAGCCTTGTTCCAATCGAGGCCCCCAAGAAGCAGCAAGCTAAAGCCCAGCGAGACCATGGGAAAGAGCCAAACTCTCGCAAAGTAACTTGAGTCAATATCTTTTCCCGCAGAGAAATATAGCCCTGCTGCAGACAAAAGGATTGCCGTGCTACAGATAAACAACCAAAATGCTTTGACCTTTTTTGTGACGGCGTATTCGTAACTTAACCATCCGGCGAGCACTCCAAACATAAGAGCGTCTAGCCGAAAAACGACGATTTTCCGAATGCCTTCGTCCCAAGAGGGATCAGCGATCTCAACCTTCAGATGGCGCAGAACCAAAGGAATTAGCACCAACAGTGTGGTCGCCGTTAAAAAAGCAGATTTTCTGGAAGTAATTGTTTTCCCGAGTAAAAGCAAACTCAGTGGAAGTATTAAATAAAATACCTCTTCTGCAGCCAGGCTCCAGGCTTCACCAAAGACTGGTGGGTGTTTCGATATGAGATTTTGCGCAAAAATCGCAAACAACGCCAAATCTGAAACGCTGCCTGGTGCTATCGCGTATGCGATCAACGCAAAATTTACAAGCAAAAATAAGTAGTAGCTGGGCAGAGTCCTCATCCACCTTCTGACCACGAAGTTTGTTACCCATGGCTTTGATGCGTCTTGAAAATGGCGCCAGGCGATGGTTCCAACAAGAAACCCGGAAAGTACAAAGAACAACTCGACCCCCAAGAACCCACCAATCCGCAGCGAATGCAAATCTGGAAAAATCGGTGTGAGAAAGTGGCGACCATGCGAAAGAAGGACCATCGCTATGGCGGCGCTTCGACAAGCGTCTAGCCAGAAGTTTCGTGAGTCGTTGATCTTGATACCTCCTCGCAAACTCGGACCCCCGTGCCTGTCGATCAACGGACGCGGGCTTTAACTTGGCGGAGCACCTTAAGAAGAGTACGTAGCGGCTGAGTGATTCGCCAAGATAGGGACGACTTTATCTGAGTGATTTGTTCCTCAAGTGCGTCTATCCGAGTCTCCAAGAGTTCTATTTTTTTCTGCATAAATTGCTCCAGATGTACCTCTCGAATGCGCTCCTCTGAGGGCCTTGCGAGTCGAAATCGAAGATAGTCACTGGAAAACGCGATGTCCCAAGGGACGAGGTAGTTTAGGAGGAAAAATGCCGTCGCGGGTCCATTGATTCGGTGGGTAAGCGGGTCAATACAAAAGCCGAAGGAGCTTTCGCCAAAAACGAACACTTCTCTACCGTGCAGCAATGCTTCGACGGCGACGCTCGAGTTGATGGTGTGTATGCGTTTGCATCTCGATACAAATTGCAAGGAGGTTTCGGAAGTGTCCGCTACAAATTCGGGCGAAATATTTCGAACGGAGAAGAGCGAGCCCGGATGTGACCGAACCAACACTGGAGCAGCGATGGCCCCTTGAGCCAACCGGATCTGCGCGTCGTTTATCAGTGAGGATGACGAAAAGCGGTTGGAGTAACAAATCACATTGCTGTCGTCTTCGACCTGCAAGGCGAGCCCCAAATCCACATCCGGACAGAGTCCCTCCTGCGGCGCTGTGCTAAAAAACAGGCCCTGTAGTGCTTTCAAGTTCCCCCACCCGTCTGACTTAAGTGCGTCCTCTGCTGCTGTAAATCTCGCGCGAGCCTCTGTACCACCGTTTACGCCGCTGAAGTCGAAGTATGCGGTCAGGGGGAAGTGGGGGCGGCGTAATGCCCCCAGTTCGACATGAATAAGGGGCACATCCCTCGTTCGACAGAGCTCAGCCAAGGTAACGCAATTGACGCATGTAAGAACAGCCTCCACCTTTCCATGTGTTTGCGTAATTTGGTCAAGAGACTCGAAAATGGCAGCACCCAGCAACTCGTTTTTCTGCAGGCAGAAGTCTTGGAAGGCTGCTAGAGGATTGGATGGAAAGCGATCTTCAAGGGAGCGCCAGACGTGGTTGGGAATGCCGTGTCTAGCCAATACGGCGAGTGTTTCAATATTCGGTATGGCAAAACCAAAACTGGTGGCGAAACCGTTGGATACATCCGGCCTTCCCGCAGCATGATGTTCGCCCGGGTCAAAAAAATACTCTTCTCCGCAAATGTACGCGGCCTGCGCGCCCAGTTCTGAGACAAACTTATAAAACCACCATAGATAGGGTGTGCTGTTTCCCCTGAAGTTGAGGGACGGTAAAAAAACGGCAAACATTAACCTGTCACTTTTACAGTTATTGGCGCATAAACATGCCCCAACTGAACGCGAGGGGAGATCACGGTAATTTGTTCTGCGGGCCAGCGTTGGTCTAGCTCGATTCGATTTCCGGACTCGAAAACAGCAAGTCCGCAGTGGATCAGATATTGGCCGCTCGCTAAGGGAAGTATGAAGGTGTATTCAACATAATTCATGCCAGGATGGAGGGTCAGTGGATGACCTGCGAGTAGATTGTTGTCCCCCCATAGATCCCCCGACCCTGGTTGGCGGGCAGAGATTCCTAATACCGCACTACTGAAACCTCGGGAGGACTCGATACAGAAGCGCACCACCGTCTCCTTGTCGGGGGCGAGGCAAACACTTTCGATCCCTTGCTGCATGAAAACAATCTTGCTGACAATGGATTCGAATGTTCCAAACCTACTTTCGTGAAGATCGCGCCTTGCTTGCGCGGCTGCCACCTCACTCAATTGCTCATGGGTACTTGGGGTAATGGGGTGAGCAGAGAGGTGCGGAGTGGCTTCTACATATGGAGCTTGGCGCGATGTGTTGCGAACCCTGGCTTCATAGGCCGCTACGACCGCCTGAACGTTCCCGCCGTACTTAACGGCCATGCCATTTTCCAGTAATAGTGCGCTATCTGCATTGTTCAGAATTTGGGACATCGAATGCGACACCAGCAGAAAAGTTGTCCCATTACCTTTTAGTTGCTGAATGCGGCTAAAACAGCGCGCCTGAAAAGCAATATCGCCGACCGCCATTGCTTCATCAATTAAGACAATGTCAGCATCAACTGAAGTAGCTACAGCAAAAGCGAGTCGGACAAACATTCCGCTTGAGTAAGTTCTCACCGGCTGGTCGATAAACTCTCCTATATCCGCAAACGCCGCGATTGCGTCAAAACGCTCGGCCATTTGAGCCTGCGTGAAACCCGTCAATGCGCCCTGAAAATAGACATTCTCCCGCCCCGTGAATTCCGGATTGAAGCCGGCGCCCAATTCCAACAGCGCTGAAATTCTTCCATTAACTTCTACTGAACCCGAGGTCGGCTTCAGGATGCCGCAGATCAGCTGCAGCAAGGTGCTTTTGCCTGACCCATTGCGGCCGATGATGCCGACGGTTTCTCCTTTTTTGATTTCAAACGAGACGTCCTGTAAGGCCGTGAACTCCCGATGAAAGCGCATCTTGCCCAAGGTGAGTGCCTGCTTGATACGATCACCGGGGTGGCCAAAAATACGGTAAGCCTTGGTCAGATTCTTGACGGAAATGGCGACATCAGAGTGCATCGGCGAACTCCTCCCGGCTGTGCTGGAAGAAGGCATAACCCAGCACCGCTGCGCCCAGGCAAAAGCTGAGCGCCATGCCCCAAGCCCCCCAGCTGATCGGCTGCCCGGTGACTACGGCGCGAGCGGTTTCTATGACTATTCCCAAAGGGTTGAATTGATAGACGGGCCGCAACACTTCCGGCACAGCACTCATCGGATAAAACACCGGCGACAAAAACAACATCATCTGCACAAACAAGGGAACGATCTGGGTCATGTCCTTGATGAATACACCCCAAGCTGCCACGAACCACGAGAGTCCCAATGCAAGTAGCAGGACGGGCAACAGCAGAAGCGGGAAAAGCAGTATCTGCGCATGAAGGCCACCGGCCCAAGTCAGCGCCGTCACGAATATGAGAAAGTTGAATGCACCGTGAACCAAGGCCGCGCCCAAGGGAACAACGGGCAAGATATGCAGAGGGAAGATGATCTTCTTCACAAAACTGGGGTAGCCGCGCACAGCCGCCGGCGCACGAGACACCGTCTCGCCGAAGATATTGAAAATAATAAGGCCACTGTAAAGGAGCAGCCAAAAAGGAAGGTCGCCGCTTTGTTGGGGCCAGCGTGCCTGAAAAATATGACCGAAGATAAAAGCAAAAATCGCCAGCATCAGCAGTGGACTGAGAAAAATCCATACCACGCCAAACATTGCACCCCTGTAGCGTAGCAATACATCCCGCTTGATCAGCTGTCCGAGAAGATAGCGGTGGCGCCAAATATCGGAAACAATCCGCAGCGGATTTAACGTGGCTGCATTCATGCTGAGGAAGACGTTCTACAGGCTCGCATACAAAGAGCGTCTGATTTGATATTTAGTGACAAGCGCTTGAGTGGAAACTGCATGGTTTTCATTGACCGTTTACAGGCGCCATACCGCAAAGCCGTCCGAGCTGAGCTTGTCGCCGTCAAAGCGCGCCTTGACATCGATAAAACATCCGCCGGGCTTTAATTTTCCGGCGTACGAGGCATACGACGTGGATAGCAATGGTTCGTGCGCCACGGCGACGATCACTGCATCTGCCTGCGGGAGGGAGTCCCAGGCCATCAACTCCACGCCATACTCCAGCAGCGCCTCGGCCGCATCGGCAACCGGATCATGCACCAGCACTTCCACGCCGTAGGCACGCAGTTCAGTGATCAGGTCTCCCACTTTGGAATTCCGCAGGTCCGGCACATTCTCCTTGAACGTGATCCCCAGGACATTGACCTTCGCGCCCTTGATGTGTCTGTCTGCCTGAATCAACTGTTTGACGGTCTGCTCGGCAATGAATTTCCCCATGCTGTCGTTGATGCGCCGTCCCGCCAGGATCACTTCGGGGTGGTAACCCAGCATTTCTGCCTTGTAGGTCAGGTAGTAGGGGTCGACGCCAATGCAATGCCCGCCGACCAGCCCCGGACGGAAGGGCAGGAAATTCCACTTTGTCCCGGCAGCTTCGAGCACTTCCAGCGTATCCAGGCCGAGCATGTTGAAGATCACGGCCAGCTCGTTCATCAACGCGATATTCAGGTCGCGCTGGGTGTTTTCGATGACCTTGGCGGCCTCGGCGACCTTGAGTGAGGACACGCGGTGCACGCCCGCGGTGACTACTTTTTCATAGAGCGTTGCGACGCGCTCCAGGGTGTCGGGACTGTCTCCAGCCACTACCTTGATTGTGTTCGCCAGCGTGTGCAGTCTGTCCCCAGGGTTGATGCGCTCTGGCGAGTACGCAACGTGGAAATCCTGCCGCCACTTCAGGCCCGATACCCGCTCGAGGACGGGAATGCATATTTCTTCGGTGGCGCCAGGATAGACGGTGGACTCGTAGACGACGGTCGCGCCCCGTTTCAGGTGCCTGCCAACATCTTCACTGGCACGGATGAGCGGCGTGAAATCGGGCTTGCGGGCACCGTCAATCGGGGTTGGCACCGCGATGATGAAGAGGTCAGCGCCAGCGAGCCCGCCCGCGTCCGGAGTGAAGGTGAGTCTGGCGGCCTCACGCATATCGCGACTGGGGACGGTTCCGCTCGGGTCGATGTGGTTGCGGCAGGCATCGATTTTGGGGAGGGACAGATCGTAGCCTATCGTAGGCATGAGCTTTCCGAATGCAACGGCCAGCGGAAGACCGACGTAGCCGAGTCCGACGATTGCGATCATTTCCACGGCGTTCGTTTCCAATTCATGCTTTGGGCGCTTGTTCTCAGGCGGTTTCGGGGCGGAACGGCATGATGCTAACCTGTCTTTCCTGACTTGAATTTCTTTCATGCGTATTCTGTGGTTTATGTGATGCGCTGACAGTACGGAGTTGGTTACGGGATCGCAGGAAGTGCGCTCCGGCTTGCTATATTTGCTGCCGGGGAATAAACGGCCAGAAAGGTGCCCGAGAATTGACTCGTTGGCACGTGATTGGGGGCAACACTCAAGGCGAAGGAACTGTGCACCGGGGGGGCGCCAGCGGCGCAAATGCTGGTGTGATGCTTCCCGATGTATTACCTGGGCATCTCTCTTTCCATCATCTCCAGATTCAATGCAGTTAATTGCCCTTTTTCTTCTTTTGGCGCTGCCTTGGCTCAATCCGTTCGCCCCGGGGCCGGTGCCTGCTGCCGTGCCGCTGCTGTTCTCCTGGTTCTGCACTGCTGCATTGCTTGCGGCAGGCAGCCGTGTACCGATTTTGGCCCCGGCAGGGCGGCTGGTGGCGGCCTCTTCGTTGGCCTGGCTGGGTGCGGGCTTGCTCAGCAGTGTGATGGGCTTGTGGCAGTACCTTGGCGCAGGAGACAGCTTTCTGCCCTGGATAAATCAGGCCAGGTTGGGGGAGGCTTTCGCGAATTTGCGCCAGCGCAACCAATTTGCCAGCCTGACCAGCGTTGCCCTGGTGGTTCTCCTTTGGATGCCAGTCAATTTCACCAGGAACGTCGACGCTGCGCGGCAGTTTGACAGCAAATATCCATGGGTAGCCCCGTTGGCGGCGGGACTGCTGGCAGCTGGTAATGCCGCCTCCTCGTCGCGAACCGGGTTGTTGCAGCTTTTTCTGATTTGCGCGCTGTGCTGGATCTGGGGCGGTTGGCGTCAGCCATTTGTTCGCCGCGTGTTGTTGGCCGCGGTGCTGGCTTATGTGCTCGCGGCGCTGGTGTTGCCCTGGCTGGGAGGGTTGGATCTGATGGGCCACGGCATGGTCGCTCGCTTGCGTGCTGGTGACGCAGTTTGTACCGGCCGTCTTACCCTCTGGGCGAACGTATTGACGCTCATTGCGCAAAAGCCCTGGTTTGGTTGGGGCTGGGGCGAGCTGGACTACGCGCACTACATGACACTTTTCCCGGGCGGGCGGTTTTGCGACATTCTGGACAACGCCCACAACTTGCCCCTGCACCTGGCAGTAGAACTCGGTATTCCTACTGCACTGACTGTATGTGCTGCGCTCGGTTGGATCGTTTGGCGTACAAGGCCCTTGCGCGAAACGAATTCGGCCCGCCAGATGGCCTGGAGCGTGCTGGCCGTGATCATGCTGCACAGCCTGCTGGAGTACCCGCTTTGGTACGGGCCGTTCCAGATGGCGGTTGGCCTGTGCGTGTGGATGTTGTGGGTAACACCGCGGGAGCGCATCGCCGGCAACCCTGACGGTTCTCTCGTGGCGTTGGTGGTGCGGCTTGCTCTTGCCTCGGCCCTGTCCGCGGCCGTTGCCTACGCCGCGTGGGATTACCACCGCGTCAGCCAGATCTACCGGGCGCCGGAGATGCGCGACCCAGCCTATCGTGGCGATACGGTGAGCAAGATCCGCGGGTCCTGGCTTTTCCGGAACCAGGTACGTTTTGCGGAGCTGACGACCACTGTACTGAAACGCGACAACGCGCAGTGGACGTTCGATACAGCCACAGGGTTGCTGCATTTCTCGCCAGAACCGCGAGTGATCGAAAAGGTGATTGAAAGTGCCGTCATGCTTGGGCGTGACGACGAAGCCTTGCTGCACCTCGTCCGTTACCGCGCTGCTTTTCCCAAAGAATATGAAAGATGGCGCCAGGTCAACGGGCTGGCCGGAGCGCCTGCAGACTGAAGCGGAAGCTATGGTGTTGCAATAAAACTGCCCGATTTCCCGCCACGCTTTTCCAGCAATTTCACGTCAGTGATCGTCATGCCGCGATCGGCTGCCTTGCACATGTCATAAATGGTCAGCAAGGCTATTTGCACCGCAGTCAGGGCCTCCATTTCTACGCCTGTCGGTCCGACCGTTTCCACCGTCGCCTGGCAAGAGATGCTGGCGCTGGCTGGGTTCGGATTGAAGTCGATCGCAACACGGGTCAGTGCCAGCGGATGACACAGAGGAATCAAATCACTGGTTTTTTTTGCAGCCATAATGCCGGCAATCCGGGCAACCCCCAGTACATCACCCTTCTTGGCGGTACCTTCCAGGATGATGGCCAGTGTGGCAGGATTCATGCTGATGCGGCCTTGCGCCACAGCCACGCGGTGCGTGGCGGATTTGGCCGTGACATCCACCATATGGGCCTGCCCCTGACTGTCAAAATGTGTCAACGGTGAAGTTGTGGTCATGTTGTTACGAAACCTTTACAAGCAACCGTCATCATAAGAGCATGCCTGCATTTTCTTTTTCCCCCTCCCTGAAAAGCCGCCTGTTGGCGGCTGGCATTCATCTGACGCTCAGTCTGGCCGTTGCAGTTCTGGCGGCCTGGCTGGTATTTGCGCTCTGGTATCCCTACCCCTACCGGGAAATTTCCGGCGGTCGCGAGTTGTTTCTCATCGTGGTGACAGTCGATGTGATCATGGGGCCATTTTTGACCTTGTCGGTATTCAATCGCAGCAAGCCGGTTGGTGTGTTGCGTCGTGATTTGACGGTAATCGGTTTTCTGCAACTGGCTGCGCTGGTGTATGGTTTATGGACCGTGGCTGTTGTGCGTCCGGTGCATCTGGCGTTTGAAATCGACCGGTTCCGGGTGGTTCATGCGGTGGATATTCCGAAGGGAGAGATGAACCAGGCTCCCGCTGAGTTGCGGCATCTCTCCTGGACCGGGCCGACACTGGTTTCGGTTCGTGCTTTTAAAAACGAGGACGAGAAGCTCGAGACAACTCTGGCCGCTTTGGGAGGCGTTTCGTTGAGTGCCAGACCCTTCCTGTGGCAAAGCTACGAAAAAGCCAAATCGCAAATTCTCACTGCTGCCAAGCCGCTGAGCGACTTGAAAAACCGTTTCCCGGCGGAGTCTGGGACCATCGACGCAGCCCTGAAATCTGCTTCGGTTGGCGGCAACCCTGGTCGGTCCATAGGCTACGCGCCCATGAACAGCCGCGACAAGTTCTGGACAGTTTTGCTAGATCTTCATACCACCGAGGTGATTGCTTTTGTTCCCATTGACTCCTTCTAAATGCTTTAAGCCAAACAGGCGGTTTGCCAAGGACTGCATTGCGCTAGCCGCTCTACTTCTGATAGTGTCGACAGACTTGTCGCGGGCTCAACAGGCTCCGGCCCGTCCCAGCGGCGCATTGCCGGCACTGGGCGACACCTCGGAACTGTCGGCCAGCGCTGAAAGGCGTATCGGCGACAGGATCGCCAGCAGCATCTACCGCGACCCGGATTATCTGGACGACCCGGTGCTGGGTGATTATTTGCAAGGCATCTGGCAGCCGCTGATGACCGCGGCGCGGGCGCGCGGTGAACTTGGTCCCGAGCTGGAAACCAGGTTTGCCTGGGATGTCATGCAAATCCGCGACCGGTCGGTCAACGCGTTTGCCTTGCCGGGGGGATACCTCGGCGTGCACATGGGGCTGATAGCAGCGGTGTCGACACGCGACGAACTTGCTTCGGTTCTGGCGCACGAATTGACCCACGTGACGCAACGCCACATTTCACGCCTGATGAGCAAGCAAAAGGAGCAGATGCCCTGGCTGGTGGCCGCCATGATCCTGGGTGCGTTGGCGGCAAGCAAGAACCCCGAGCTGGCCAATGCAGCAATTACCGGCGGACAGGCAGCGGCCGTGCAAAACCAGCTCAATTTTTCGCGCGACATGGAGCGGGAGGCCGACCGCGTGGGCTTTGGCGTCATGTCTGATGCCGGGTTCGACCAGCTGGGTTTCGCCGGCATGTTTGACAAGCTGCAACAGGCGTCGCGGCTCAATGACAACGGCTCTTTTCCCTACCTGCGCAGCCACCCGCTGACTACCGAACGGATTGCAGAGGTCAAGGGCCGGTTGCAGCTCGATGGCAACACACCCCCGTCGCGTGCCACAGCAGAGGCAGGTACGGCGCGGACGGTGCACGCAATGATGGCCGCCCGGGCGCGTGTGTTGGGTGGCCCGGGGGTTGACGGCTTGCGTCCCTTGGTGATTGAGGCACAGGCGCTACCGCAGCCGGCTGTAGCGACCGCGCCGTTGACGGCCAGGGACGCCGGCATCCTGTACGGCGGAGCCCTGGCGGCCAGCAGGCTTCGCGACCACGCGCTCGCGCGCAGTCTGGCTGGCCGGCTGAAGGCAGCTACAGCACCAACCAGAGCGCTGGCCGAGCCGGCAGAATGTCTTGCGCTTGAACTTGAACTGGCCGCAGGCGGCACGACAGCCTTGCCCCGTCTTGCCAACACCAGCAGCCGGGCCGCCTTGCTGTTGCAGTCGCGGGCCGATCTGGCCATGGGGCGAGGACTCCAGGATGTGTCAGGCGCACTGCAAAATTGGGTCAGCAACCACCCGCGGGACGCCGTTGCCTGGCAACTGCTGGCGACGGCGTATGGCCAGCAAGGCCAGACGCTCAGGGCGATTCGCGCTGATGCGGAAAGCCGCGTGGCCCAGCTCGACTACGGCGCCGCAAGAGACAGATTCAGGGCTGCACAGGATGTGATACGAAGCGGTCGGGACGGCGGCGCCGGCGCCAACAGCTATATTGAAGCGTCCATCATCGACACGCGCGCAAGAGAGATCGACCAGTTACTTCGGGAACAGGCGCTCGAGGAAAAACTCAATCGCTAGTTGCAGCACGGAGTAGATCAGCGAACCGATCAGGGCGGCGACAAAGCCGGTGACTTGCAGTCCGCTGAGCAGGCTGGCCGCGGCCCAGAACATCAGGGCGTTGATGACAAAAAGGAACAGTCCCAGCGTTACAAGCGTGACCGGTAGCGTCAGCAACACCAATATTGGTCGGACCACGGCATTCAGTGCACCGAGCACGGCTGCTGCAAGCAGTGCTGCCGGAAAGCTCGTCACGGTGACGCCGGAGTAAAGATAAGCCACCGCCAGCAAGGCGGCAGCACTGAAAATCCACTTGATGATGAGTTTCATGGGCGCAAGAATAGCACCCTGTGCGGTCCCTGGCCACGAGGGTCAGGAGGCCGCATTCAGGAGCTGCCGGCTCAGTCCACCGCCAGCAGCATGCCGGTGCCGGCCACCACCGCGGCGTAACCCCATACGCCTTGCGCTTCTTGGGGTTGTTGGCGTGTGACAGGCGGCAAGTCCTGGCCGAGCTTGGGCCGGCGTGCGTCCAGCACGCGTCCCGAGCCATATTGGGCCATCAGCGAATCTGTCAAATCGCACAGGGGGCCGCTGGCCACCTGGGTGATCACCGAGTCGCCTGGGCCCTGCAGCAAGGGGATGACCTGTGCGAAGACCTTTTCTGCCCATTTGCCGCGCCAACTTTGACGTGCGCTGTTGGTGACCCATTTGCTGGCGTGGTGGGTAACGCGCGGCGCACAGCCGACCACGATCCAGCGCGTAGGTGTGCGCCCCTCGCCGGATGGAAGCATCGGCGTCAGCATCTTCAATGCGTAGGCGGCTTCATCAATGTAAACGATCATGTTGTCCATAAAGTTCTCCTTGGTTTTACGTGCTATGCGGACTCTCTGGCTCTCTCTCTTGCTCGGTGGTATTTATTCAGTGATGAGTTTGTGCCCCTCACTGGATTTGGTACGGCGCGTGGCCCACCAGCCCGCGCCCAGCACGCCGGCGACGGCCAGGGCATAAGTGCCCCATTCGGCGATGTTGTGCAGGGTTTCGGCGCTTGCAATTGCGTCGGGGCCGCCGTAGATGCCGTCAAGCAGCGGCTCGCTCACAATCATCTTGGCTGCTGTGAAGGCCAGTACGGCAGCGCCAATGTTGATGATCGCGGGGAAGCGTTCGACCAGCTTGAGCACCAAGGTGCTGCCAAACACGACAATGGGCACACTGACCAGCAGCCCGATGATGACCAGGTCAAATGAGCCGTGCGCGGCGCCTGCCACACCCAGCACGTTGTCAATGCCCATGAGCGCGTCGGCCACCACAATGGTTTTCATCGCACCCCAGAAGGTACTGGCCGCAGGGCCGTCGTGTTCCTTGTCGTCGGTGTCAGCCAGCAGCTTGTAAGCGATCCACAACAGGCCCAGGCCGCCGACGAGCATCAGGCCCGGAATTTTGAGAAGCCACACCACGCCTATCGTCATGGCCGATCGCACTGCGATGGCGCCGACGGCGCCCCAGGCAATCGCTTTTTTCTGCAGATGCGGGGGCAGGTTGCGCGCGGCCAGTGCGATCACGATGGCGTTGTCGCCGGCCAGCACAAGGTCAATCAGGATGATGGCCAGCAGGGCCGTCCACCAGGGGGTAGAGAAAAGTTCCATGTTTCACAGACTCCATATCGAGTTTCGACGTGAAAATCCGCAGGCGGATTTCCGGCTTCGTTGAAACCGACAGGTCTGTGAGTGGATGCCGCTGGTTAAAAGGCCGCGAGCACCTCGATCAAACCTGTACAGGTTTCAATCGAAGGTCTGGCTCGACATGCAGTGTCTCTACATGTCCAGCAAGCCGGAAGCGTTAGCTTCGAAATGACGACTTGCCGTAGCGATTTTGCTGTTTGGTCTGTTTTATCTTGTAGTGCAGCAAAACGAGGGAGTTACTCCCCTTCGTGCCTGCATTTTACCGATAGATTTTGATTTAGCGCAAGTCCCGTTCTTGTAGGACTTTCCCGCGAATCAGGCATTCCCTCAGATCTTCTCGCCGATAATCCTTCGTCCGGCAGTTCCTTGTCCTCGGCGCGCCTGCACGCGCGGTTTACATTTCCACCTCTTCTCCTTCTCCAATGCCCGGCGTCCACATTACCGATATCGAAGCCGCGATCAATTACTGGCGCGAGAAAAAACCGTCGCCCGACGGCGTAACTCTTGCGCCCGAACTGCGAGCCCTGGCCGAGGTCTATGCCTTGCTGGTTTTCTACCGTGAGGATGAGGCGGATGTAACCGGTTTTCCACTGGCGGCCATGACGGCCTGGCGGGCCTGGTATGACACGACGGCAGATACGCCCTGCATTGCCATCTGCTCGACCAGCCAGGGTGACGAGTTGTGCAAAGGCTGTGGCCGCACTTTTGAAGAGGTGCAACTCTGGCCCGAGATGAGCCCGGTCGCCAAACGCGGCACCTGGCGGCGCATCACACAGGAGGCGACTGCGTGGCGGTTCGGCCGTTATGCCGATCGTGCGCTGGAAAACCGGGACCAGCCTGCCGGCGGTGCCTTGAATTCTTAGAGTTTTCGCTCGTTGCTCCTTATCTGGCGGGCATTGTCAGCTATGGATTCAGGAGTAAACTGAAGCATGCTTCGCCTTGCACGCGCTCCCAATATCGCCATTGCGGCACTCTGGGCCGACGTGCTGCAGCAGGCAGGTTTCTCGGCCACGGTGCAGCGCTACTTTCTCGGTAGCGTGGCTGGGGAGTTACCGCCGGACCAGTGCCAGCCCGAAGTCTGGTTGACGCATGACCACGAAAAGCCACGGGCAGAAGCCTTGCTGCACAGCCTGCAGAACCTGCCGCAGCGGCACTGGCATTGCATCTGCGGTGAAACGGTAGACGGTGGTTTTGAGCAATGCTGGGCCTGTGGTGCCGACATGCCGGTGCCCGCCTGAAACAGGGTCCCCGCATTTTCAAGCAGGGGCCGCGGGTCTGGCTTTGCCAGCCCGCAGGCGCAGCGGCCCCCTCGGGGGCAGGGAGCTACACGCAGTGAGCGACCGTGGGTGCCTCAGATTCTTTTTGCGAGTTCGGCCGCTTTGCCGATGTAACTGCCCGGCGTGACGGCCAGCAGGCGATCTTTCTCCGTCTGCGGTATTTCCAGCGAACGGATCAGCTCGTGCAGGGCCTCGGCGGTCACTGTTTTGCCGCGCGTGACTTCCTTGAGCTTTTCATAGGCGCCCTGCACCCCGTAGCGGCGCATCACCGTCTGAATCGGCTCGGCCAGTACTTCCCAGGACGCATCCAGGTCTTCGGCGAGCGCTTCCTCATTGAGTTCGAGCTTGCCCAGGCCGGTACTCATTGAACTGTAGGCCAGCACGGCGTAACCAAAGGCCACACCCATGTTGCGCAGCACGGTGCTGTCGGTGAGGTCGCGTTGCCAACGGCTGATCGGCAGTTTTTCGCTCAAATGACGCAGCAAGGCGTTGGCCAGGCCGAGGTTGCCTTCGGCATTTTCAAAATCAATCGGATTGACCTTGTGCGGCATGGTGCTGGAGCCGATTTCACCGGCTTTCAGGCGCTGCTTGAAGTAGCCCACGCTGACATAACCCCAGACGTCGCGCGCGAAGTCGATCAGGATGGTGTTGGTGCGTGCCACGGCATCAAACAGCTCGGCCATGTAGTCGTGCGGCTCGATCTGGATGCTGTAGGGCTGAAAAGTCAGGCCCAGGCCCAGGGGCTCGGGTGATTCGATGACGCGGCGGCTCAGCGCCTCCCAGTCAAAGTTCGGCCAGGCCGACAGGTGGGCGTTGTAGTTGCCGACCGCACCGTTCATTTTGGCCATCAACTTGATGGCGGCGATGCGGTCGCGGGCCACATCCAGGCGCGCCACCACGTTGGCGATTTCCTTGCCCACGGTGGTCGGGCTGGCGGTCTGGCCGTGCGTGCGGCTGAGCATGGGCTGGTCGGCGTAGCGATGAGCCATCTCGCGCAACTGCTTGATGACCTTGTCGAGCGCCGGGAGCAGCACCTGCTCGCGGCTGCTTTTCAGCTGCAGCGCATGGCTGGTGTTGTTGATGTCTTCGCTGGTGCAGGCGAAATGTACGAACTCTGCTGCCGACTGAAGTTCCGGCCGGGCCTCGAATTTGGACTTGATCCAGTATTCGACTGCCTTCACGTCATGGTTGGTGGTTTTTTCGATTTCCTTGATTGCGGCGGCGTCAACCTCCGAGAAATGCTTGACCAGCCCCAGCAGGTAGGTGCGCGCACCGGGGCTCAGGGGCTTGAATTCGGCAAAACCCGCATCCGACAGGGCAATGAACCAGGCCACTTCCACCTGAACGCGGCGGTGCATGTAACCGAGCTCCGACATCAGGGGGCGCAAAGGGGCAAGCCTGGCGGCGTAGCGGCCGTCCAGAGGAGACAGGGCTGTGATGGAGAAGCTGGTGGACGGATTCATGGGCGTCATTGTAGGCGGGCGGCCTGTCGGCGCCGGGGCCGCTTTGGGTACTTTCGGGTACCTGTCAGTCCGCCGGCGCTGCTTACTCGATAGAATGCAATCGGCTGGGTCCGGCCAACACAATTTTTAAAGTTGCGTTGTGAGCCAAACGGGCTCCCTGGCCCACGACAAAAGATTGACTTATGAAACTCATTGGATCCCATAGCAGCCCCTATGTGCGCAAGGTGCGCATTGTCATGGCTGAAAAAAAGCTCGACTACCAGTTCGTCCTTGAAGATGTCTGGGCAGCAGGTACGAGCATGTCCGAATCCAATCCGCTGGGCAAGGTTCCTTGCCTGGTCATGGAAGGCTCCAACGGCTCTGAAGAGGCCGTGTTCGATTCGCGCGTAATCGTCGAATACCTGGATACGCTCTCGCCGGTCGGCAAGCTTATTCCGGTGCAGGGCCGTGAACGCGCCGAGGTAAAAACCTGGGAAGCGCTTGCAGACGGCCTGCTGGACGCGGCCATTCTGGCCCGGCTGGAGGCCACCTGGGCCGGCCGCAACGACAAGCAGCGCAGTCAGGCGTGGATTGATCGCCAGTTGAAAAAAATCCATGACACCGTGCGTGCGATGAGCACTGGCCTGGGTGACAAACCCTTTTGCAGCGGCATTCATCTGAGCCTGTCGGATATCTCGGTCGGTTGTGCACTGGGTTACCTGGACTTCCGTTTCGCGCAGATCGACTGGCGCACGTCATACCCCAACCTGGCTCGGCTCCATGAAAAGCTGATGCAGCGTCCCAGCTTCATCGACACCCAGCCCGCCTAGCTTTAAGCGTCAAACTGGCTGTTAGCCCTTGTCAAGAGGGTATAGGTAGCTATAAAAACAGGAGCAAGCCGCTTCCTGATCCAGCGCAAGCTGCTCGCCCGCAGGCGGCTTTCACGGTCACTGCCAGGTTTAAACAACGCGAGATCGGCGTTGGCTCCGCGGCCGTCTGCCGGCAATGGTCGCCTGGAAGCAGACCCAGGCCGGGCAAGTCAGCCCAGCCGCTGGAAGATAAAAATGCTGCGAAGCGCCCCGACGCGAACAAGGGAGGGAGGGAGGAGGAGGAGAACCGCCTCGGGATTGCATCCTGACCACAAGGGTCTGGAAGTCTTCGCAACAAAAAACAGGTGGTGCCGATGTAATGCTTGGTGGAGCGAGAGCGGCACAGGTAAAGATCAGAGTTCGAAAATTACCCGGCAGTTCCCTGGCGGCAGAACAATCGAGGTAAAGTTTTGTTAACGGCGAAAGAGCTTCAGGAAGTTAAATTCGCGCCTCCTACGCTACGGTTGGACTTCGCAGCGCCGGTGCCCGGACCCGGCGGCCCGGAGGATTGCGACGTGCGAGTCACGGCTGTTCTGGCGGCATTGGCTGCTATCCAGAGCCACGGGAACGGTGTAGAAGGACCAAAGAGGTTCAAAAGAGCTCAACCCTCCTGAATCTTTCGCGAAATGGGCCTAAAAGGCCCTGTTGAAAAGAGTTGTCACATTCAGCCCCTAAAATTGGCTGAATCTAGTACGGCATGTGCCGCATAAGGAATCCATATGCTTTACCCGGAACTCTTCAAACAACTGGAATCGGTCCGCTGGGACATGGACAAGGACATCCCCTGGTCTAGTTTCGACGCGTCCAGGCTGACCGACGAGCAGGCCCAGACCATCAAGATGAATGCCATCACCGAGTGGTCGGCTCTGCCGGCCACCGAGATGTTCCTGCGTGATAACAAGGACGACAGCGATTTTTCCGCCTTCATGTCGATCTGGTTCTTCGAAGAGCAGAAACATTCGCTGGTGCTGATGGAATACCTGCGGCGCTTCCGCCCCGAGCTGGCCCCGACAGAAAAAGAGCTGCACGAGGTGCGCTTTGAATTCGAGCCCGCTCCCGCGCTGGAAACGCTGATGCTGCATTTCTGCGGCGAGATCCGCCTGAACCACTGGTACCGGCGCGCCAGCGAGTGGCACACCGAGCCCGTTATCAAACAGATCTACACCCAGCTCAGCCAGGACGAGGCGCGCCACGGCGGCGCCTACCTGCGTTACATGAAACGCGCCATCAACAACTTCGGCAATGACGCCAAGGCCGCCTTCACCAAGGTCGGTGTGCTCATGGCCAGTGCCCGCCGTACCGCGCAGGCTCTGCACCCGACCAACCTGCATGTCAACAAAAGCCTGTTCCCACGTGACACCATCCAGTCGCGCCTGCCCAACCCTGAGTGGCTGGAACACTGGCTGGACAAGCAGATCAATTTTGATGCCGTCTGGGAAGGCAAAGTGGTCGAACGCATCCTGCACAACATGAGCCTGCTGATGAACCAGAGCTTCAAGACCGTGCAGGAACTCAACCGCTACCGCAAGGAGTTGAGCCGGGAAATCGCAGCCTCACTGGCTGCCAAGCCCGCCCCTAACGGCGCCTGATGCAGGACCTGCGCTGGCCGAGCGCAGCGGGCGGCCGCAGCCGCGTGGTTGCCCGGGATGCTCAGGTGTTTGCAGTGGCGAATGCGAGCGATGCCGGGCTGGATTTCGCCGGACAGCTCGCGCAAACCCTCGCCATGCTCGACGCCCACCTTGCACACGTGGGCGCTTCGCGCGCCAGCTTGCTCAGTGTGCAGATTTTCCTGACCGACTTCCAGCACAAACCCGTGCTGGATGCCGCCTGGCGCGAGTGGATTGGCGATGACAGTGCGACCTGGCCGCAACGCGCGGTAATTGGCGCCCAGCTCGATGGCGGCCTGCTGGTCGAGATGGTGGTCACGGCCTTCCGGTAAAGTCGCGTGATGCAAAGCGCGTCGCCCACTTCCCCACCGCCCTTCACAAAAAAAATTGTCGCGCGCGCCGAAGCGGCAAAACGTGTGGCGGCGCTGCCGCGGCCGGTAGTGTTCACCAATGGCGTGTTCGATGTACTGCACCGCGGCCACGCGACTTACCTGGCCAATGCGCGGGCCCTTGGCGGCAGTCTGGTGGTGGCGCTCAACACCGACGCCTCGGCGCGGCGCCTTGGCAAGGGCCCAGACCGTCCGCTGAATAATGAGGAAGACCGCGCCGTGCTGATGGCCGCGCTCGAGTCGGTCAGCCTCGTCACCTGGTTTGACGAAGACACCCCGCTGGAGCTCATCACCGAACTCAAGCCCGCCATCCTGGTCAAGGGAGGTGACTACGACATGGACAAGCTCGCCGAAACCGCCGTGGTCAAAAGTTACGGCGGCAATGCGCTGGCCATTCCGTTTGTGGACGGCTATTCAACAACGGCGCTGGTGAAAAAGATCCGGCAGCAGCCCTGAAGCACTTGCAGTCCACCTCTCAAATGCTATTGAATAGATAGCTGACTGTGTCCGCCTATCAAGGGCAAAGGCCTGATTTTGTTCACAAGCCCTCGCTACCTCCCTTTGGCGCCCTGTTTTACGGTGCCGGCAATTCCGCCGGCCTAACCTCGGAAGCCAGCTTCCGGTTCCCTGCCTCCGGCGGCTCGTAACGGCGGCCACGCACACGTGCCGCCAGGCGCCTGAAGCCATGCTCGATGTCGTCGATGTAAGTGAACACGGCAGGCACCACCAGCAGGCTCAGCACGGTGGACGTGATCAGGCCGCCGATCACCGCAATCGACATCGGCGAGCGGAAGCTCGGATCGGCCGCGCCGAAGCCAATGGCAATCGGCATCATGCCGGCGCCCATGGCCAGGGTGGTCATGATGATGGGCCTGGCCCGCTTGTGGCAGGCGTCCAGCAGCGCTTCCATCCGGGTCATGCCGTGGTCGCGTCGCGCGACGATGGCGTACTCGACCAGCAGGATGGAGTTCTTGGTGGCAATACCCATCAGCATGATCAGTCCGATCAGCGACGGCATGGAAAAGCTTTTCTGCGCAATCAGCAGGCCGACGAACGCCCCGCCCAGTGCCAGCGGCAGAGCGGCCAGAATCGTCACCGGGTGCAGGAAGTCCTTGAACAGCAGCACCAGCACGATGTAGATGCAGAGCACACCGGTCAGCATGGCCAGACCGAAGCTGGCAAACAGCTCGCCCATGACTTCGGCATCGCCGATCTCCACCACCTTGACGCCGGCCGGCAGGTTTTTCACGGCAGGCAGTTCCTGAACCAGCTTGGTCACGTCGCCCAGCGGCAAGCCGGACAGTTCGATTTCGAAGTTGACGTTGCGCGAACGGTCGTAGCGGTCTATCACGGCCGGCCCACCGGCAATCTCCAGCGTCGCCACCTGGCCCAGCATCACCGGGCCTTTGGTGCCCGGCACAGACAGGCGCTCCAGAACGCTCAGGTCCTTGCGTGCCGCGTCGTCGAGTTTCACCACAATCGGCACCTGACGCTCCGGCAGGTTGAGCTTGGGCAGCGACACGTCGTAGTCCCCCAGGGTTGCGATGCGCAGCGTCTCGCCGATGGCTGCGCTGGTCACACCGAGGTCGGCCGCACGTGCAAAGTCGGGCCGCACCGCGATCTCGGGCCGGATCAGGCTGGCGGTGGACGCCACGCTGCCCAGGCCGGGGACGGTGCGCAAGTCTTTTTCCACGGCCAGCGCCGCGGCCTGCAGGGCCACCGGGTCTTCGCCGGTCAGCACCAGCACGTATTTTTCGCCCGAGCCGCCCAGGCCGACCTTGGTGCGCACACCGGGCAGTGCTTCCAGGGCCGCGCGCATCTTGTTTTCAATGCCCTGCTTGCGCGGCCGCTCGGTCCGCTCGGTCAGCAGCACCGTCAGGGTGGCCTTGCGCGTTTCTGCCGCGCCGGCCATGGCAAACGGGTCGGTGCCCGCGCTACCGCCGCCTATGGTGGTGTAGACGCTGCGTACATGCTCGACTTTGCTGACGAGTTGGCGCGCGTGCTCGGCTGCAGCCTTGGTTTGCGCCAGGCTGGAACCGGGCGGCAGCTCGATATAAACCTGGGTCTGCGAGTTGTCGTCCGGTGGGATGAAGCCGGTAGGCAGCAGTGGAATCAGCATGATGGAGCCGAAGAAAAACAGCGTGGCAGCCACCATGGTGAGCACGCGGTGCTTCAGGCACCACGTCGCCCAGCGCATGTAAACGCGCATCCAGCCCGGGTCCTTGTGGTCGCCGACGATGGGCTTGAGGATGTAGGCCGCCATCATGGGCGTGAGCACGCGCGCCACCACCAGCGAGGCGAACACTGCCAGCGAGGCGGTCCAGCCGAACTGCTTGAAGAATTTGCCGGCCACACCGCTCATGAAGGCCGTCGGCAAAAACACGGCAATCAGCGTGAAGGTGGTGGCCACCACCGCGAGACCAATCTCGTCGGCCGCCTCCATCGCCGCCTGGTAGGGCGTCTTGCCCATGCGCAGGTGGCGCACGATGTTTTCCACCTCGACAATCGCATCGTCGACCAGGATGCCGATCACCAGCGAAAGCGCCAGCAGCGTCACCACGTTGATCGAAAACCCAAGCAGGTACATGCCGATGAAAGCCGGGATCACCGACAGCGGCAACGCCACAGCCGACACAAAAGTGGCGCGCCAGTCGCGCAGGAACAGCCAGACCACCAGCACCGCCAGCAGCGCACCTTCGTAAAGCAGCGCCATCGAGCCGTCGTATTCTTCTTCCACCGGTTTGACGAAGTTGAAGGCCTCGGTCAGCACCAGGTCGGGGTGTTGCGTCTTGAGTTCGGCCAGGGCCACCTGCACGGCGGCACCAACCGCCACTTCGCTTTCGCCGCGGCTGCGAGCAACTTCAAAACCAACCACCGGCTTGCCGTCGAGCAGCGCCGCCGACCGCGGGTCGGCATAGGTATCGGTGACGGTCGCCACCTGGTCAAGCCGGATGCGCCTGCCGTCCGTTAGCGAGAGTTCCATCCGCGCCAGTTCTTCGGCGGATTTCACCGTGGCCAGGGTGCGCACGGGTTGTTCGCTGCCGCCCAGGTCGGTGCGGCCGCCAGCGCTTTCGGTTTGCACCTGCTTGAGCTGGCGAGAGATGTCGGCGGCACTGGCGCCCAGCGCCTGCAGCTTGGACGGATCGAGCGCGATGCGCACCTCACGCGTCACGCCGCCCACGCGGTTGACAGCGCCCACGCCGCGCACGGCGAGCAGCTTGCGCGAGATGGTGTTGTCGACAAACCAGGACAGCGCCTCGGGGTCCATGCGGCCCGAAGCCACAGTGAAGGCCAGCACGGGCTGGCCGGCCAGGTCCACCTTGCTGACGATGGGGTCGCGCACATCGCCGGGCAGATCGGAGCGCACGCGCGCCACGGCCGAGCGCACATCGTCCACGGCTTCCTGTACCGGTTTTTCGAGGCGGAACTCAGCCGTGATCGTCACACCACCGTCCTGCACCTTGGTATAGATGTGCTTGAGGCCCTGCACCGTGGCAATCGAATTTTCAAGCTTGCGCGCCACCTCGGTTTCAAGCTGGGCGGGCGCGGCGCCTGGCAGCGAGGCCGACACGCTGACCGTTGGCAGGTCGATGTCGGGAAAGTTCTGCACCTTCATGGCCTTGAAGGACAACATGCCGCCGAAGCTCAGCAGCACAAACAGCATCACCGCGGGAATCGGGTTTTTGATCGACCAGGAGGAAACATTCATCGTGACGCTCCTTATTTGCTAGCTGCCGAGGCAGGTGCAACGGGGGCTGGTGACGTATTTTGCTTGGAAGTTCCGGCTGCAGCCTCTGGCGCGGCTGTGATGCGGACAACGTCGCCGTCGTTGAGGAAGCCGGCGCCGTCGACCACGATGCGCGCATCGGCTGTCAGACCGGAGACCACCTCCACCCGGTCACCCACCAGCCGGCCGGTCTGCACCTTGACCTGGCTGACCCGGTTGTTGGCGTCCAGCTGGAAGACGAAGTTGAAACCGTCGCGGACCACGATGGCGCGTTGCGGTACCGTCAGCGCTTCCGACGTGCCGAGGTTGAATTCGCCGCGGGCGAACATGCCGGCCTTGGCCGGTGCATCCTTGCCCGCCGAGGCTGGCAGGTCTACGTAAACCAGCGCCGAGCGTGTCTGCGGATCAACCGTCGGCGCAATCATGCGCACACGGCCGCGCAGCTCGCCGCCGCTGGCCGGCCGGATGACGGCTGTGGTGCCGGTGGTGATGCGGCCGAGCTCGGCCGAGGTCACTTCGGCACGCCATTCGAGCCGGCCCTTGCGGACCAGACGGAAAAGTTCGGTGCCGGAGCTGACGACCGCACCCACGGTGGCCGTGCGTGCCGAGATCACGCCGCTGTCGGGGGCCAGCACCTGGGTCTGTCTGCCGCGCAGCTGCTGCGCGTCCAGCACGGCCTGCGCTGCCTCGGCGCGCGCCCGCGCGGTTTTTTCGGTGGTCAGGTACTGGTTGATCTGCTGGGTGCTCAGCGCGCCCGAGTTCTGCAGCGTGCGGGCGCGTTCGGCGTTGGCCGCCGCGTCGGATGCGCTGGCCTGGGCCTCCAGCAGGCTGGCACGCGCCTGGGCCACGTCGGCCTGCACGCTCTCGGTCGAAAAGGTTGCAAGCACCTGTCCGGCTTTCACCACGTCGCCGACATTGGCTCGCACATCGGTCAGGCGCAAGCCGTTCGACTCGGAGCCGATGATGGCCTCCTGCCAGGCCACGATGTTGCCGTTGGCTGCCAGCGCAATGGTCAGGCGTGCCGGCTGGGGCTGGGCGGTGGTCACCGTCAGGGCCGGCTTGGGCGTGGCCTTGGCGTCTGCTTCAGCCTCCCCGGATTTTTCGGAGGAAGAAAAGAAAAAGAAGACGCCTGCTGCCACAGCAACAACAAGGATGGCGATCACGGCAACAGGTTTGAGTTTGAATTTGTTCATGATGTTCTTGGAATCAAACAGGGACAGTAAGAGGGAGAAAAAAGCTCAGGGCCTGGCCGGTGTGGCCTGCACGTTGGAAGATGCTGAAGGGCTGGCTTCGGGGCCGGCCATGGCCGGCGTCCAGCCGCCGCCCATGGCGCGGTACAGCGCCACCCAGGCCGACAGGCGCTCACGCTGCAGCGAGGCCAGCGTGGTCTCCGCGCCCAGCTGCAGGCGGCGTGCATCTTCCAGTTCCACCAGACTGGCCAAGCCGTTGCGGTAACGCGCTTCGGTGCCGGTGAAGGATGCCCGGTAGCCGGCCACCGCGGTTTGCGCATCGCCCTCGCGTGCGGCCGTGCTTTGCAGATTGACCAGGGCTTCCTCGACCTCGCGCACGGCCTGCCGCACGCGGGCGCGGTAAAGCGCTGCCGCTTCGTCGTAACGCGCCCGGGCCGCGTCCACGTCCGCCGCGCGGCGTCCGCCGTCAAACAGCGGCAAGGTCAGCGCGAGCGGGCCGATGGACCAGGTGTCCAGCGTGGTGGTCACGCCGCCTGTGCGAAAACGCGAGTTGCCGATGGAGCCGCTCAGGCTCAGGCGCGGGTAACGCTCGGCCTGGGCGCTGCCGACATCGGCGCTGGCGGCCGCCACTTCGCGTTCGGCATTGAACACATCGGGGCGCTGGGTCAGCGCATCGGCCGGCACGGACGCTATTGAAAACATAGCTGCTTGCGCCCGTGGTTCGGGGGCTAAAGCCACTTTTTGTCTGATGTCCGGCTCGGGGAGCCCAGTCAAGGCCACCAGCGCCTTGATGTCCAGCTCGCATTGGGCACGTTGCTGCGTGGCGCGGGCGCTGGCCTCGGCGGCGCTGGCACGCGCCAGGGCGTCGGTGGCCGGTGCAGTGAAACCTGCCTTGGTGCTGAGGTCAGACAGACGGGCGGTTTCGCCGCGCGAAGTGGCATCGGACTGCGTCACGATTTCAAGCTGCTTGCAGGTGCGCAGGCTGTAATACTGGTTGGCAACCTCGGCCGCCACCGAGACGCGCGCATCGTGCCACTGCGCCTGGGCACCGGCCAGGCGCTCGCTGGCAGCATCGCGGCCGGCCCGCTTGCCACCAAACACGTCGATTTCCCAAGCGGTCTGTAAACCCGCTTGCGTCGTGGTGATCACGGGCGCGGCGCCGGGCCCGGTGGCTGGCTGCGTGCGGCCGCGGCTGATGCTCGCCGTGGCGTCGAGCGAGGGCAGCAGGGCCGCGCCGGCCGCCACCCGCGTGGCACGGGATTGCTCGATGCGCGAACGTGCCGTTGCCACGCTGGGGCTCACAGCCTGCGCGGCATTGATCAGCTCCACCAGCAGCGGGTCGCCCTGCTGCTGCCACCACTGCGTCAAATCGGTCAGCGTCCCGTTGTGGGGAAGCCCGGCCGCCTGGACTTGCGCGGGCAAGGGGGCGAACCACTGCGAAGGCGTGTTGGCAGAGACCTTGTCGGGTGGTGAATGCAGCGCGCAGGCGCCGAGCATCAGAACCAGCCCAGGGGCAATCAGACGGTTTATCTTCATGTTTTGCTTTTCTTGGCGGAAGTAAGGGACTGGCGCCGGGCCAGTTCAACAGCGACCATGGCCTCGGAAAAATCCACCAGGCGGGCCGCCCACAGGTCAATGGCTTTCGGCGTGGCGAGCAGCTGCGGTCGCACACCTTCGATCACGTCGCGGGTAACGTACATCTGCAAGGCCAGGCCGGTGATGCTGAAGGCCAGCCGGTGCAGATCATCATCGGGCCGGGTCACGCCCAGGTGCCGGCCGAGCACGGCCACCAGCGCGGCGTGGGCGGGCTTGATGCCCTGGTCGAGTTCTTCAGCCCAGACCCCGGTAGGCTCCAGCATCTCGCGAAAATGCAGGCGGGTGCACTGTTGTATGAACTCGCCTTGTTTCATCGGATTCAAAAAACTGGCGACAAAACCTTGCAAGGACTGCCGCAAGGTGAAGCCGGGCTGGTCGTAGAGCCCGATGTCATCCTTGGCGCTGCCCATGGGTTCGGTGAAGACGGCGCGGTAAAGCCCGGCCTTGTCGCCGAAGTAGTAGCTGATGGCGGCAATATTCACCCCGGCTGCCAGCGCAATTTCGCGGGTTGAGGTTTTGGTAAACCCCCTTTCGGCAAACAGCCGCAAGGCGGTGAGCAGCAAGTGAGACCTGGCCTCGGCGCCGTCGGAGCGCTGCCGGCGGACCTCGGGGCTGGTGCTGGCGGCGGCTGGCGAGGTGGGAGAGGCGGATTTCATGCGCCCGATTAGAGCACGTAAATCAATCGATTGATTTAATTAGAACAACTGTTTCAATTGAATACAAGCCAACCGCGTAAAGGCAGGTTCAGTGCCACTCGGGCCGGACACCGCCCTTCACGGGCAGGTAGCCGGAGACCGGGTTTCGGCGCCGTTAGCTGCGGTGCCGAAACATGGCCGGGTTCTTCAGGGCTCTCCGAGCACTGCAGCCCACAGGGCAAGCACGGCGTTGCGCTCGGCCTGCAAATCCGGCGGGGTGACCTGGGTCGGGTTTTCATTCAGGCGCGCGCGGTGTTGTACGCGGCGCAATTTGCGATAGGCGCCAGCCGCGGCCTCGCCCACGCCCGCAGGTAACAAACCGGCAACCTCGGCCCGCTGCAGCAGGGCAATGTTGCCGACGTTGTCGACAAGCCCGGAGTGCTCGCGTGACCGGGACAACACCAGAAACTGCACGACAAATTCAACATCAACCATGCCGCCGGGGCTGTGCTTGACGTCGAACTTCTCGCCGGTTTTTTCTCCCTTGATCGGATGCGCTGCACGTACCTTCTGGCGCATGGTCACAATTTCGTGCTGCAGGGCCGGGATGTCACGGACCGCGGTGATCACGGCCAGCCGCACCTCGTCGAAGCGCTGCCGGAGTGAGTGAGCCGGGCGGTTATCCCGCACAGGCTCTTCTCCCTGGGGCGTCAATGCCGCATGCAGCGCAGCAAGTATGGGGGCTACATCCTCTTCACCGAGAACAAAACGCGCGCGCGTGATGGCTTGGTGTTCCCAGGTCCAGGCGGTATTGCTGCCGCGCTGCTGCTGGTAGGCCGCATAGGCTTCGAAGCGGGTGACCAGCAGCCCGGAGTTGCCATTCGGCCGCAGCGCGGTGTCGATCTCAAACAGGTCGCCTTCGCTGGTCTTGATGGTCAGCCAGTTGATCAGCTTGCGAACAAAGGCCGCATAGACCTCGGGAGCGCGTTCGTCATCGTCTTCATAAACAAACACAATATCGAGGTCGCTGCCGTAGCCAAGCTCCTTGCCGCCCAGTTTGCCGTAAGCAATGATGGCGAACCGGGGTGTTTCCCTGTGACGGTTCTTCAGGTGCTGCCAGCACCAGGCGGCTGTGATCTTGAGCACGGTTTCGGCCAGGGTGCTGAGGTCGTCAGCGACCTGCTCGACCGTCAGCGCGCCTTCAACATCGCGCGCCAATGTACGGAACACTTCGGCGTGGTGCGCGCGGCGCAGCAGGTTCAGGCAGGTTTCCTCGTCATCCTCGCCGGTTCGCCGCAGGGCAGTCAAACGCTGCTGCAGTTCCTGCGTGAAGGCAGCGCTGTCAAAACGCTCATGCAGCATGGCGTCACTGGCCAGCTCGTCGATGACGCCCGGGTGCTGCAGCAGATAACGTGCAGGCCATTTGGCCGCGCCCAGCAGGCGCAGCAGCCGCTCATGTACCGCCGGCCGCTCCAGCAGCAATGCCAGGTAGCTTTCGCGGCGCAGCAGGGGCTCGATCCAGTCAATGATGCGTACCGCCGCATCCTCGTCGACCCGTCCTTCGGTCAGCCACAGGGCAGTACGCTGCACCAGACTGGTCAGCCGCGCCCGCGCGTCATCGCGCAGGCCCAGCACGCGAGGGTGCGTTCGCCACAGTTCCAGCCGCGTCTTGAATTTTTCGGGCCAGGTCTGGGAAAGTTTTTCCAGAAGTTCTTCAAGATCCTGCGGGGCTGCAGGAGCCGATTTTCCGCAGCCCTTGCAGTCTTTTTTCTTGCCCAGCAGGGTGTCAAACTCCTGGGCCACCAGTTCCCGGTGGGTGTCCAGCTCGCTGAGGAAAGCGCAGCAATTGCTGTAGCCCAGGGTCCGGGCAATCCAGGCCAGGTCATCGTCGCGGGTGGGCAGTACATGGGTTTGCTGATCGTCCAGGTACTGGATGCGGTGCTCGACGCGCCGCAAAAAATTGTAGGCACGCATCAGCGCCTCGGCTGTGGCCTGCGTCATCAGGCCGGCGCTGGCTACCCGCTGCAACGCATCCAGGGTCGGCCGTGTGCGTAACTCGGGGAATTGCCCGCCACGCACCACTTGCAGCAACTGCACGGTGAATTCAATTTCACGGATGCCGCCACGCGACATCTTCACATCGTTGGCGCGTTCGGGGTGGCCGGCCGCACGTTTGGACGCATGTTCCCGGATCTGCCGGTGCAGGATGCGCAGTGAATCGAAAACGTTGTAATCGAGGTAGCGCCGGAACACAAACGGCAGCACGGAGCCTCGCAGCGCCTGGGCCGAACAGTTTTGAATGCATTCCAGCGGCGCCACCACCCGGCTCTTGAGCCAGGCAAAACGCTCCCATTCGCGGCCCTGGACCTGAAAATACTCCTCCAGTGCCCCCAGAGAAATTGCGGCCGGCCCGGAATTGCCATTGGGCCGCAAAGCGAGGTCGACCCGGAATACAAAGCCGTGTTCCGTGGTTTCCCCGATCAGGTTGTAGATGGCCTTGACCTGCTGCGCAAAGTATTCATGGTTGGAGATGACACCTCGCCCACCTGTCTGTCCGGTGGTTTCTCCATCGTGGTCGTACACGTAGATCAGGTCGATGTCGCTGGAAACATTGAGTTCCCTGGCGCCGAGCTTGCCCATGCCGACGATCCACAACTGGGCTCGTGAACCAGGCACGCCAGGCACCTGGGGCACACCATGCAAAGCATCGAGGGGTGGGCGGGATGCGCAAATCGCAATGTCCAGGGCCAGCTCCGCCAACTCCGTCATGGCTCGGGTCACGACTTCCAGAGCCACCCCCGCAGCGATCAAGGCGCGGGCGGGGTCTCCATCAGCCGGGGCCGCGGAACCGGCTTCGCCGGGCCGCAGGCGCAGCGCCCCCTCGGGGGGCAGCGCAGTACGCGAAGCGACAAGCGTGGGGGCTTCATGATCACAATCAAGAACCACCAGGCGCTCCATGACGAGCTGGCGCAACACCCGCAGGGCAGCGCCGGTGTCCAGGCCCTGCGCCTGCAGGGCCTCATAGGCTGTTTGCATGGTGGCACGCACCGGCGCCCCTTCGGGCAACAAGGCAAGCTGTTCGGAATAGCGCCGCCGTATGCGCTGGACAAAGCGGGAATAGCCTGATGCCGTCTCTGGCATGTCCGAAAGTTCGGGCGATGGCATGAACATCACTAAACTCGCCGGAGTGGCGTGGAACGGACGGAAGCGCTGAAGGTCATAATTCTCATGCCAATGGATCAAACCACACTCACTCAGCCAGCGCCTGCCTCCAAACGTCTCAAAATTGCCGCGTTTGTTGCGCGTCTGGCCCTGGGCTTGGTGCTGGCTTTCTGGATTCTCTTCGGTATGGCCTGGGCCGTACTTCACGGCTGGATTGTGCCGCGAATCGGTGAGTTTCGCCCGCGCATGGAAACCATTGCCAGCCAGGCGTTGGGTGTACCCGTGCGCATAGGGCAGATCACAGCCCGACCTGGAGGGCTGATCCCGTCTTTCGAATTGCGAGACGTTGCGCTGCTGGATACGCAGGGGCGTGAAGCCCTGCGCTTGCCGCGTGTATTGGCCGCGGTATCACCCTCCTCGCTTTGGGGGCTGGGTTTCGAGCAGCTTTACATAGACCAGCCGGAGCTGGATATCCACCGCACCGCGGACGGGAAAATCCTTGTGGCTGGCCTGGATGTGTCGCTGGACGCCGGGCGGGACAGCAGCGCCATCGCCGACTGGTTTTTTTCCCAGACCGAGTTTGTCATCCGTGGTGGTACTGTGCGCTGGACCGACGACATGCGACGGGCGCCGGTGCTGGCGTTGACGCAAGTGGACTGGACGCTGCGCAACCCCGGGCGACGCCACCTGATGCGTCTGGATGCGACGCCACCGCCCGCCTGGGGCGACCGCTTCAGCCTGCGCGCTGTGTTCCGCGAGCCGCTGTGGTCAAGCGATGCTGGTGAGTGGCGCAAGTGGGTTGGCCAGCTTTATGCCGAGTTCTCGCGTGTTGACGCTTCTGAGGTCAAACGTTACGCCAGCCTCGACAGCCTGGGCATCGACCTGAGGGCCGGCAGTGGCGCACTTCGGGCCTGGGTTGATGTCAGCGAGGGGCAGATCACCGGTGGCACGGCCGATGTTGCACTGCTGGAGGTGGATGTGCAGCTTGGGAAGGCCTTGCAATCTCTGGCTCTGCAGGCGGTCAGCGGCCGGGTCGGCGGAAGGCAATTTGCAGGTGGGTTCGAATTTGCCACCGAAGGCCTGCAGTTCCGTACCCGGGATGGCTTGCAGTGGCCCGGCGGCAACTTGGCCCTTATCTATAACAGTGCGGAGGGCCGCTCACCCGCGCGGGGCGAACTCAAGGCCGACAAGCTGGATCTGGCTGCCCTTGCATTGATCGCCGGCCGGCTACCACTGGGCGACGCGGCGCATGCCATGCTTGTCACCCTTTCTCCCAAGGGGCTGGTGGACTCGGTAGAAGCAAGGTGGCAAGGGCCACTGCAGGCGCCTGTAACCTACGCCGCCAAGGGCCGGGTTACGCAGCTCGAGGTGGCCGCGCAGTTGGCCGGGCCGGGTACCCCCAACAGGCCGGGCGTGCGCGGCGCGGCTGTGGACTTCGATTTGACTCATCAGGGCGGAAATGCCAAAGTCCGGATCGGCAACGGCGAGATTAATTTGCCGGGCATCTTTGAAGATCCACATGTGCTGCTTGACAGCTTCTCGGCTGATGCTCAGTGGAAAGTGAGCGGGCCCAAAATCGACGTCCAGTTGCGCAACATGCTGTTTGCCAACGCGGACGCTCAGGGCAGCGCGCAGGCCGGCTGGCATACCGCTGAAGCAGCGCCGGTTCCTGCGGCGGGTGCTGACGTGTCGGACGGCCGCTTTCCCGGCGTGCTGGACCTGCAGGGCAGTCTCAGCCGCGGAGATGGCAGCAAGGTGCACCGCTACCTGCCGCTGATCCTGCCCGCCACGGTGCGCCATTACGTGCGTGACGCTGTCACCGAAGGCGCTCTCAGTGACGTGAAGTTCAAGGTCAAGGGCGACCTGATGGACATGCCGTTTTCCGATCCGAAAAAAGGCGAATTCAGAGTCTCTGCCAAAGTGGGCAAGGCTGGCTTTGCCTATGTGCCGAAATCGGTGCAACCGAAGGAGGCCAATGCCTGGCCCGCCTTGAGTGAGCTTGATGGCGAGCTGGTGTTTGACCGGGCTTCCATGCAGGTCAACGGTGCTGTCGGCCGGGTGGCCGGCTTCCCTGGGTTGCAGGTACTCAAGGCGGATGCCCGCATCCCCGACCTGATGCACGCGGCCACTGTGCAGGTAACGGCCGACCTGAAAGGTCCCTTGGCGGAGGCCGTAGGTGTGGTGAACAGCTCCCCATTGAGTGGCATCACCGACCAGGCGCTGGCCAAAACAGTGGCAGGTGGCATGGCCGACTACAAGCTCTCCCTTAGCCTTCCCCTGGCCAACATCGAGAAGTCCCGCGTGCAGGGCAGTGTCACCCTCGCGGGCAACGAGATGCGGTTTGCGCCGAATACGCCGCAGTTGACGCGCGCAAAGGGGCTGGTTACTTTCTCCGAAAGCGGGTTTTCGATCAGCGGTGGCCAGGCGCGGATGCTGGGCGGTGATGTCCGGCTGGAGGGGGGCACGCGGTCCCCTCCGGTGGGTCAGGCACGCAGCGCTGTTGAATTTCCGGATGCCAGCGTGCTTATTCGGGCGCAGGGCACTCTCACCGCGGAAGGGTTGCGTCAGGCCAAAGAGCTTGACCTGGCGTCCCGCCTCGCGCGCAACGTCAATGGCAGCACGGCCTACACCGCCAGCCTGGGCTTCGGGCGTGGTGTGGCCGAGATCAGTGTGTCCAGCAATCTGCAGGGCATGGCCCTGAGCTTGCCTGCGCCCCTGAACAAGAGCGCCGAAACCGCGCTGCCCGTGCGTTTTGAAAACACGGTGTTGCGCGGGTCAACCGGGACGGGTCAAGCCCTGCAGGATCAGGTGTCACTGACTCTGGGCCGTCTGGCTTCGGTGCTGTATGTGCGCGACATCAGCGGGGCGGAGCCGCGTGTTTTGCGCGGAGGTATTGCCATTGGCCTGGAGCCTGGCGAAAGTGCACCTTTGTCTGACACCGGCGTCGCCGCCAACGTGAATCTGGCGAGCTTTGACCTTGATGCGTGGGAAAAGGTGCTTGCCACCGGCGCGGTGGCTGGACCTTCCCCTGCAGGCGACGAACGCCTGACGCCGGCCAGTGCCATGTTGAGCTATCTGCCTACCACCATGGCCATACGTGCCCGCGAACTCGTTCTGGAAGGCCGAAAGCTCAACAATGTTGTTCTTGGCGGATCGCGCGACGGCCTGACCTGGCGTGCCAACATCGATGCTGCCGAGCTCAATGGTTACGTGGAGTTTCGTCAGCCAGGCGGGGCGGGCTCAGGGCGGCTCTATGGGCGGCTGTCACGCTTGAGCCTGGGCCAGAGCACGGCCAGCGACGTCGAGGCCATTCTCAATGAGCAGCCGGCCAATATCCCGGCATTGGACATTGTGGTGGAAGACCTGGAGCTGCGCGGCAAAAAACTGGGCCGGGTTGAAATTGACGCAGTCAATCGTGGTGCCGGCACAGTGGCCCGCGAAGGCGGTGTACGGGAGTGGCGCTTGAACAAGCTCAATGTCATCGTGCCGGAAGCCACCTTGACAGCCACCGGCAACTGGGTGGCGGTCAATGCGCAGCAGCCTGTTTCGGGTGGCGTCCGGGCAGGCGCCGAGCGGCGGCGGACGGTGATGAATTTCAAGCTCGACATTGCCGATTCAGGGGAACTGCTCAAACGTTTCGGCATGACCGACGTTATTCGCCGCGGCAAAGGAAAACTGGAAGGCCAGATTGCCTGGATAGGCTCGCCGCTGGGCCTGGACTATCCCAGCCTGAACGGGCAGTTCAACGTGAATGTTGCCTCCGGCCAGTTCCTGAAGGCTGATCCCGGTATAGCCAAGCTGCTGGGTGTGCTCAGCCTGCAGGCCTTGCCCCGGCGCCTGACGCTGGACTTCCGCGACGTTTTCTCCGACGGGTTTTCATTTGACTTCGTGCGTGGCGATGTGACCATCGCCCAGGGGCTGGCATCGACCAACAATCTGCAGATGAAAGGTGTCAATGCGGCTGTTCTGATGGAAGGTTCCGCCGACATTGCAAAGGAAACGCAGGATCTCAGAGTGGTGGTGGTGCCGGAAATCAATGCCGGCACGGCGTCGCTGATTGCGACCGTGATCAACCCGGCCATCGGGTTGGGCTCCTTTCTGGCCCAGTATTTCCTGCGGCGTCCGTTGAGCGAGGCTGCGACCCAGGAGTTTCATATCGACGGAACCTGGACCAACCCGAAAATCACCAAAGTCGACCGCAAGGCGGGAGGTGAGGCCAAACCTGCCGCCGACGGCGAATCCAGGAGGTAAACATGCAGCTCGCAGCCCTTCAAATGGTTTCTGGCGCCAGCGTACCGGCCAATCTGGCGGTGGCGCGGCAGCTGCTCGAGCAGGCCGCGGCGCAAGGCGCCGAGTTGGTGGTGTTGCCCGAGTACTTTTGCGTGATGGGCATGAAGGAAACGGACAAGCTGGGCGTTCAGGAGGCGGCGGGCGAAGGCCCCATCCAGGATTTTCTGGCCCGCTGCGCGAACGAACTCGGGCTCTGGATTGTGGGCGGCACTGTTCCGCTGCGTACCAGTGACAACCTGCGTGTGCGTAACAGTTCGCTGGCGTATGCCCCTTCGGGGCAATGTGTTGCCCGTTACGACAAGATCCATCTTTTCCGCTTTGACAATGGGCGGGAGCAGTACGATGAATCGCGGGTCATCGAGGGCGGATCGGCGCCGGTGACCTTTGACCTGCCTTCTGTTGATGGCCACACCTACAGGGTGGGTCTGAGCGTTTGTTACGACCTGCGCTTTCCCGAGTTGTACCGGGCCCTGAAGGCCGACGTGCTGCTGGTGCCCAGCGCCTTTACTTTCACCACCGGCCAGGCTCACTGGGAGGTCCTGCTTCGGGCCCGGGCCGTCGAAAACCTCTGTTACGTGGTGGCCGCGGCCCAGGGCGGTGTCCACGAAAACGGGCGCCGCACCTGGGGGCAAAGTCTTGTGGTGGGCCCCTGGGGTGAGGTCCTGGCGCAGCAGGCCAGCGACCCTGGTGTGGTCATGGCTCAGGCGCAGTTCGAGCGCCTTCAAGCGGTTCGTTTGCAGTTGCCCGCACTGAACCATGTGGTCTTGTGAACCAACTCGACGAAACCTCCCGCCTTGCTGAAGCGCCCCCGGGCCGGCGCCGCTGGAGCCGGCGGTGGGCCCTGTGGGTTTTGCTGGTTGCCCTGTTGCTGGGCATGTTGTCCACGTTGGTCTGGCTGGCGGGGCGTTATGAATCAAGCCAGGTCCAAAGCCGGCTAGAGCAGGATGTGATGCAGACCGCCACCGACATTCGGGGTGCGCTGAACCGCAATGTCCAGAGCTTTCAGGCCTTGCAGGCCAGCAGTCCCAGTCCCGAGGCGTGGCGGTTTTCGGCCATCGAATTGCTGCGCGAACACCGTGAGATCGTCAGACTGGAGTGGCGGGACCTGACGCTGGCAACGCCGTCTTTTGCCGAAACCCCTTACCGCACCTCCGTCTTCGAGCGGCTGGGTCGCGAGAACACCCAGTCCGACGTTAGTTTTGCATGTGCGGCTGCGCAGCGTTTCAGCGGTCCGGCTTATTCGACCAGCTACTTTCTGCCGCAGGCTGACGGGCTGGGTCTGGAAGTGCTGGACATGTGCCTTCCCGTCTCGACGGCGGGACGGCTCTCAGGCTACCTGGTGGCAACCTACTCGCTGCCGGACATGTTGTCAGAACTGGCGGGGCCGAAGCTGAGCCGCGGCCAGGGGCTGGCGTTTACGGAAGCCGATGGCACGCGCCTGGCCATGTACGGCAACCCGGCACGGGGTAACCGGGCCTATGTGGCCCAGCATCTGCTTGACCTTCCCGGCAACACGATGGTGCTGCGGCTGGAGCGCCAGGTGGGAACGCCGGCGCTGTTCCCCAACCTGCTGACTGCGCTGGTCGCGGCCATGTCGATTGCCCTGGTGGCCGTGCTGGCGTTGCTGGCGCGGGACATGCGGCGGCGGCTGAAGGTTGAGCATGACCTGGCCGATGCACTGGCTTTTCGCAAAGCCATGGAAGACTCGCTTGTGACCGGCATGCGCGCGCGGGACCTGCAGGGACGCGTCACCTATGTCAATCCGGCTTTCTGCCAGATGGTGGGCATGGAGGCCGGAGAATTGCTCAAGCACAGCATGCCTCCGCCCTACTGGCCGCCGGAACAGGTGGAGGAGTACCAGCAACGGCAATCCAGGCGGCTGGCGGTAGGTGCCACCTTGCCGCGCGAAGGCTTTGAGTCGGTGTTCATGCGCCGCGATGGCTCGCGCTTTCCGGTGTTGATCATCGAGGCGCCTCTGATCAATGCCGTGGGCAAGCAGACCGGCTGGATGAGCGCCATTCTGGACGTGAGCGAACAACGGCGCGTCGAAGAATTGTCACGGGCCAGCCAGGACCGCCTGCAGGCCACGGCCCGCCTGGCCACGGTGGGTGAAATGGCCTCGCTGCTCAGCCACGAACTGAACCAGCCGCTGGCAGCGATTTCAAGCTACGCCACTGGATCGCTGAACCTGCTGCAGAGCGCGGCAGCTGGCGACCCGCTGCCGCCGGACAACGAAGACCTGCAGCTGGCCATGCGCCGCATTGCAGAACAGGCTGAGCGTGCCGGCAAGGTCATCAAAAGCGTGCACGACTTTGTGCGTCGCCGCGACCAGGTGCGTGAGTCGATAGCGCCGCGCTTGCTGCTGGACGCCGTCATGCCGCTCGTAAGTTTGCAGGCGCGCAAGCTGGGGGTCCGTGTGTTGATTCGGGTCGATGAAAGTTGCGATCCCGTGCTGTGCGACCGGACCATGGTCGAGCAGGTGTTGCTGAACCTGGCGCGCAACGGCATGCAGGCCATGCAGGGGCTGGACAGACGCGATGAAAAGGTGCTGACTCTGCGTGTGCGGCCTGCCGCATCCAATGCGCACAGCCGCTGGGTGGAGTTTGCGGTGATCGACAATGGCCAAGGCATCCCGGAAGAGGTGGCGCGCCAGCTCTTTACGCCATTCTTCACGACCAAGCCAGAGGGCATGGGCCTGGGCCTTAGCCTGTGCCGCACTGTGATTGAGCAGCATGGTGGCTTCCTGGGGTTTGAGGCCGTGCAACCCCAAGGTACGATTTTCACTTTTACATTGCCGGTGGCGCTTGCCTCGGCCTTGCAGCAGCAAGCGGTAGCTGCTATAGCTACCTAGACAGGAGCAGTCATGGAACCTATTCAGAACGCCACCGTGTACATCGTGGATGACGACGCCAGCGTACGCGAGGCGCTGGCCTGGCTGCTGCGGTCCCGGCGCCTGATGAGCGAAACCTTTGACAGTGCCGAGGCCTTTGACAATCGGATTTCAGAACAGCTCAGGATCAGTTCGCCCTCCTGTGCGTTACTGGATGTGCGCATGGGCGACATGAGCGGGCTGGCCATGTTCGAGAAGTTGATTGGCTATGGTCTGCTTCCCACCCTGCCGGTGATTTTTCTGACCGGTCATGCCGACGTTCCAACTGCGGTGGATGCCGTCAAGCGCGGGGCCTTTGATTTTTGCGAAAAGCCCTTTTCCGACAACGCGCTGGTGGATCGCATTGAGCAGGCGCTGGCGCAGTCGGCGACCGCTCTGGCACAGCGCAGCGAACACACCAGTTTGCAGGCCCGTCTTGACGGCCTGACCGAGCGTGAGCGCGATGTCATGAAGCTGGTGGTGGAAGGACTGCCGAACAAGCTGGTGGCGGATCAGCTCGACATCAGTGTGCGTACCGTGGAGGTTCATCGGGCCCGGGTGTTTGACAAAATGCGGGTAAAGTCGGCGGTAGAGCTGGCTAATCTGCTCCGTAATTTATAGCGCTATAACGCTATCGCGGATCGCCCGGCTTGTCCTGGTCGGCTTCACGCCGGAGGGTATCTTTGAGTTCACCCTTGTTGCGGCCGGAGAACATCGTCCACCAGACAATGAAGACCAAAATGAGCAGGGCTCCGAAGGCTTCGAGTAAAAGTAAGGCCATGACTGTTTTTTTCCGGGTAACACCAAGCATCCTCATTATCGCCGCTGTGCTGGCCATCGCCGGCTGTACGAGCGCTCCCCGCTTGCCCGCTCCTCCGGCGCCCACGGGGGCCAGCGTTCCCGCGCGGCCCGACACGGGGGCCCAAGGGGCGGCCCAGGTGCGCGGCAAGAGCCGCTGGGTGCCTGTGGCCTGGACGGACTTGCCGGGTTTTGAAAGTGACACCCTGTTTGAAGCCTGGAACGCCTGGCTCAAAAGCTGCGAACGGCCGGGGGCTGTGTTTGCGCCTCTGTGTGGCGAGGTGCGGCGCCTGAGCATTGCCACCGGGGACGAGCAGCGCGCCTGGATGACCAGTCGTCTGCAGCCTTACCGCGTCGAAACGCTGCAGGGCCAAGCCGATGGTTTGCTCACGAGTTATTACGAGCCCCTGCTCAAGGCCAGCCGGCTGTCCGGCAATGGGTATGCGGTGCCGCTGTACCAGCCGCCAGCAGGCCTGAGCGGGCGCAAGCCCTGGTATACGCGCCAGGAAATCGAGACCCTGCCCGAGGCGCAGGCGGCGTTGAGGGGGAGGGAAATCGCCTGGCTGGCCGACCCGATTGATGCCATGTCGCTGCATATCCAGGGTTCGGGCCGGCTGCTTGTTACCGAGGCCGATGGGGGGCAGCGCACCGTACGCGTGGCCTTCGCGGGTTCCAATGAGCAGCCTTTCCGCAGCATCACCCAATGGTTGATCGAGCAGGGCCAGGGCCGGATGGTTGCGCCCTGGACGGAGTCGACCAAGACCTGGGTGGCGCAAAACCCCCAGCGCCTGCCGCAGCTGCTGTGGAGCAACCCGCGCTATATCTTTTTCCGTGAGGAGGCCTTGAACGAGAGGGACGCGGCCTACGGCCCGCGCGGTGCCCAAGGGGTGCCGCTGACGCCGGGCCGTTCCATTGCCGTGGACCGGGAAAGCATCCCTTATGGAACCCCCGTCTGGCTCGCGTCGCGTGGCGCAGCGGCAGACCTGCAAAAGCTCGTGATGGCGCAGGACACGGGCAGTGCCATTGTCGGCGCTGTGCGTGCCGACTATTTCGCCGGTACCGGCCCGCAAGCGGGTGAACTGGCCAGCCGGGTCAACCAGCCTTTGCGCCTGTGGGTGTTGTGGCCCAAATGAGTCTGACGTCCACCACCTTGTTCGGCCGCGGCTTGCTGCTCGCTACGGTTGCTTTTCTTTCGGCTTGTGCAGCCACCGGCAACGATTCAGGCGCGGCGCGTTACCGTTGTGAACATGGCATTGACTTCAGCGTGCGGTTTGTGGATGACAGCGCGCTGATTGAGAGTTCGCGCGGCTCTGACGTGCTTTTCCGCGACGCAGGCGGGCAAGGCGCATCGCAGCCCGTGTACAGCAATGCGCGATTGCGCGCCGAGTTTGGCCTGGGTTCGGGTGGGCGTGAGGCGATGCTGCGCTACCCGTTGCTGCCGTTGGTGGCGCGCTGCGTGCGGGATTGAAAAGAAGGGCCCTAACGCAGCGAAATCCGCAGTTGCACCGTCAACGCCGTCCGGCTTGCCGATTGCGTGTTGTTGAACAAACCGGAACTGCTACCGCTGCTGTCTTCATCTGACTGGGCCACGGTCACCCACTCGTTGAGTGGCGCAACCAGCGTCGTCACCACGCGGGAATCGGTGGGAGGAGTCGCGGGAGAAGCCGTCAGGCGCGTGCTTTGCACGGCTGCCAGTTCCAGCTCGGCGCTGTCGCCGCCCCGCCAGAGCGGCGTGGCAGAAAAACCGCTGCCCGCGTTGACCAGTACGGTGCCGCTGCCGTAGCGCACGATGCCGTTTTGCACAAAGCTGTGGAGCAGCCGCAGAGGGACGCTGTTGCCCGCCATGATGTTGGCGCTGCGCCCGTTCAATACCAGCAAGCGCTGCGCCACATCGCCCGACCCGGCTCGCTGGTCGCTTTGCGCTTCAAGGTTGACTTGAGCTCCAGAGTGGCCAGGCTGCAGCCGTACCGTGCCCGAGGCGCCCAGCGTGCTGCGGGATGCGCTGCTGCTGCGCACCTGGCGCACCTCAATCTGCAGATTGCGCATTGGCAAGGGCGCCGGATTTACTATCAAATCAGGAGCTGTTTGCGCCCATCCCGTATGGGCTGGAACCAGAAAAAGCATGACAAGCAGGGCTAAAAAGGGCTGTGGACGGTAATCAGGCATGGTGGGGCCTCATGGTGTTTTGTCTGACAGGTGACCCAGCGGCAGCACGCTGCTGGACTTGATTTCCCCCAACGAAAAGCTGGTGTGCATGTCTTTCACGTTGGGCAGGTTCAGCAGGCTTTTCAGGGCGAAGCGCGAAAAACTGTCCAGGTCCCGGGCCACCACCTGCAACTCGAAGGTGCCGGTGCCGCTGATGTAGTGGCAGGCAATGATTTCCGGCAATTTACGGATCGCCTCTTCCATCGCGCTGGTCGCGTCTCCCGTGTTGCGGTCCGCATCCAGGCGCACAAAAGCCAGCACGCCCAGGCCGATTTTGTGGCGGTCAATTTCCGCGCGGTAGCCCTTGATGAATCCGCCTTCCTCCAGCGCCCTGACGCGCCGCCAGCAAGGCGCTGCGCTCAGCCCGACGCGGGTGCTCAATTCAGCATTGCTCAGACGACCGTCCATCTGCAATTCATTCAGGATGGCGAGGTCAAACTTGTCTAGTGTTTCCATATGTGGCAATTTTAGGCAAGAATCTTTCGCTTGAGTGGCAAAACAAGGCATAAAAAGCAAAGACTTATCAGACCATCAAGCCTACACTTTGCTCCTATATAGAGGCATCGCCCTACCCGGGTGTGAGCCTTTTCTCTCCGCCCAAAAGGCGGTGCCCGCCCCACGATTGGAGACAAGATGAACGCCCCCCTGCCCGAACACATTCGCAAGGCCCTCGAGACCGTCACGCTCGACGACAAATACAGCCTCGATTACGGTCAGGCCTTCATGAGCGGCGTTCAGGCCCTCGTCAAGTTGCCCATGCTGCAGCGCCAGCGCGATGCCTTGCAGGGCAAGAACACCGCGGGCTTTGTCAGCGGGTACCGTGGTTCACCGCTGGGCGGTTACGACCAGGCCTTGTGGAAAGCTTCGAGCTACCTGAAAGCGCAAAACATCGTGTTCCAGCCGGGTGTCAATGAAGAGCTGGCCGCCACTGCGCTGTGGGGTACGCAACAACTGGGCTTTTCGCCTCCCGGCACCAACAAGTTCGACGGTGTGTTCGGCATCTGGTACGGCAAAGGACCGGGCGTGGACCGCTGCTCCGATGTTTTCAAACACGCCAACATGGCGGGCACCACGGCCTGGGGCGGTGTGATTGCCGTGGCCGGCGACGACCATGTGGCCAAGAGCTCGACCGCAGCCCACCAGAGCGACCACATTTTCAAAGCCTGCGGCTTGCCGGTGTTTTTCCCGGCCGATGTGCAGGAAATCCTGGATTTGGGCGTGCACGCGTTTGCGATGAGCCGCTTCTCCGGCGTCTGGGCCGGCATGAAAACCATCCAGGAGATTGTCGAGTCCAGCGCCACGGCGATGATTGACCCCGAGCGCGTGCAGATCAAGTTGCCGACAGACTTTCAAATGCCGCCGGGCGGCGTGCACATTCGCTGGCCCGACGTTGCGCTGGATCAGGAAGCACGCCTTTTTGACTACAAGTGGTACGCCGCGCTGGCCTATATCCGCGCCAACCGGCTCAATTACAACGTGATCGAAGGCCCGAACGACCGCTTCGGCATCATCGCCAGCGGCAAGGCCTACAACGACACCCGCCAGGCCTTGATCGATCTGGGGCTGGACGATGCGACCTGCCGGCAGCTCGGTATCCGCCTGCACAAGGTGGGCGTGGTCTGGCCGCTGGAAGCCCAGGGTACGCGCGAGTTTGCAACCGGGCTACAGGAAATCCTGGTGGTTGAGGAAAAGCGCCAGGTCATTGAATACCAGCTCAAGGAAGAGCTGTACAACTGGCGCGCAGACGTGCGCCCCAACATCTACGGCAAGTTCAACGAGGTCGAGGGTGACTTCAGCGGCGGCGAGTGGTCCATGCCGAACCCGGCGGCCAATACGCTGCTGCGCGCCAACGCCGACCTGTCGCCGGCGCTGATCGCCAAGGCGATTGCACAGCGTGTTCGCAGGCTAGGCCTGGACAGCGACATGGCTGCGCGTATTGATGCGCAGCTGGCGATTCTGGAAGCCAAGGAGCGCGCCATGCAGGTGCTGGAGGTCAAGGCCGACCGCACGCCCTGGTTCTGCTCAGGCTGCCCGCACAACACCTCCACCGTGGTGCCGGAGGGCTCGCGCGCCATGGGTGGTATCGGGTGCCACTTCATGGCCACCTGGATGGACCGCTCCACGATCGGTTTCACACAAATGGGCGGGGAGGGCGTGCCTTGGGTAGGCCAGCAGCCTTTCACCACCGACCAGCACATTTTTGCCAATCTTGGAGACGGCACTTACTTCCACAGTGGCTCACTGGCCGTGCGCCAGTCGATTGTCTCGGGTGTGAACATCACCTACAAGATTCTCTACAACGACGCGGTGGCCATGACCGGCGGCCAGCAGATCGGCGAGCGGCCTGAAGGCCTTTCAGTGGTGCAGATTGCCCAGTCCATGCGGGCCGAAGGCGCGGCGAAAATTGTGGTGGTGACCGACGAGCCGGAGAAGTATGAAGGCGTCACCCTGGTCGAAGGCGTTGCTGTGCACCATCGTGATGAACTGGATGCCATCCAGCGCCAGTTCCGCGAGATCAAGGGTACGACGGTCATCATTTACGACCAGACCTGTGCCACCGAAAAGCGCCGCCGCCGCAAGCGCGGCAGCATGGTCGATCCGGCCCGGCGCGTGGTTATCAACGAACTGGTCTGCGAAGGCTGTGGCGACTGCAGCGTGCAGTCCAACTGCCTGAGCGTGGAGCCACTCGAAACCGAATTTGGGCGCAAGCGCCAGATCAACCAGTCCACCTGCAACAAGGACATGTCCTGCCTGAAGGGCTTTTGCCCGAGCTTTGTGACGGTGGAAGGCGGTCAGCTCAAGAAGAAGGCCAAGGGCAAGGCTGCATCGCCTTTTGAAATGGGTCCGCTGCCTGAGCCGCAGATTCCTTCCACTCACGGCGCTAATGGAGATGTCTGGGGCATAGTGGTCGCTGGCGTTGGCGGCACCGGCGTCATCACCATTGGTCAATTGCTGGGCATGGCCGGCCATATCGAAGGCAAGGGCATCGTGACCCAAGACGCTGGCGGCCTGGCGCAAAAGGGTGGTGCTACCTGGAGCCACGTGCTCATAGGTGCGAGCCAGAATGACATCCGTACCACCCGTGTCAGCATGGCGGGCGCTGATCTGATCATCGGCTGCGACCCCATCGTGGCGGCCGGCAAGGAAACGCTGATGCGCATGCGAGAGGGCCGTACCCATGTGGCGCTCAACTCCTACAGCACACCGACCGCAGCTTTTGTGCACAACGTCAATTGGCAGAATCCGGCCGAGGCTTGCGCCGCAGAAATTGTCAAGGCTGTGGGCTTGGCTGGCGTGGGTGCCTTCAATGCCGATGCGGCCTCGACGAAACTGATGGGCGACAGCATTTATACCAACCCGATGATGCTGGGCTACGCATGGCAAAAAGGCTGGATTCCCCTGGAATATGCATCGCTGATGCGGGCCATCGAGCTGAACGCCGTGGCGGTGGACAACAACAAGACTGCCTTTGAGTGGGGCCGCCGCGCAGCGCACGATCTGGCGTCGGTTGAAAAATTGTTTGTCTCCGCGCAGGTCATTGCCATGCCCACACCGCGCCAGGGTCTGGCGGACTTGGTGGCACGCCGGGTTGCTTTCCTGACCGATTACCAGAATGCTGCTTACGCCAGCCACTACGAAAGTTTTGTGAAGCGGGTGGAGCAGGCGGAATCGGCTCTCGGAAAGACACTTTTGACGCAAAACGTCGCCAAGTACCTGTTCAAGCTGATGGCCTACAAGGACGAATACGAAGTGGCGCGCCTGCACACCGACCGCAGTTTTCATGACAAGGTCGGGGCGATGTTTGAAGGCGACTTCAAGCTCAATTACCACCTTGCACCGCCCATGATTGCGAAGAAAAATGAAAAAGGCGAGTTGCAGAAGCAAAAATTCGGCCCCTGGATGTTGACGGCCTTCAAGGTGCTGGCCAGACTGAAGGGGTTGCGCGGCACCGCGCTTGATCCTTTCGGGCGCACGGAAGAGCGCAAGATGGAGCGGGCACTGATCAAGCAATATGAGGCGAGCATTGACGAAGTGCTGTTTTCGCTGGACGCGGACAACCATGCCGCCGCGGTTGAAATTGCCCGCATCCCGGAGCTCATCAAGGGTTATGGGCATGTGAAGGCACGCAATGTCGAACTGGCTCAGCAGAAATGGACTGAGGCCGTGGCTGCATTTCGCCAGCCGGCAGTCAAGGTGCGCCAGGCCGCCTGAATTGCCGACTCCTTGCTTTTGTGAGGTGAGAATCTGGTCCTTCAGATGGGTTTGAGGCGTCTGGCGCAACCCTGACAATTAAGCCTTACAGCCTTGCTGGTTACAACTGCTTACGAAACTCGGCCGCATACAATCAGGCTCTCTTTGCCCCCGGCATCCGTCGGGGCGCATCCTTCTTTGTTGTGGAGTCTGCCGTGTTCATTTCTTCTGCGTTTGCCCAAACCGCCCCTGCCGCTGCTGCCGAAGGCGGCATGTTGTCGTCGCTTACCAGCATGTTGCCGCTGGTCCTGATGTTTGTGGTGCTGTATTTTGTGATGATCCGTCCACAGATGAAAAAGCAGAAAGAACATCGCGCCATGATCGATGCACTGGCCAAGGGCGATGAAGTTGTTACCGCCGGTGGGCTGCTCGGAACGGTTACCAAGCTGGGCGATGCCTACCTTGGCCTGGAGCTCGCTACGGGTGTTGAAGTTCAGTTGCAGCGCAGCGCGATTGTTCAGGTTTTGCCCAAAGGCAGCATCAAGTAAACAGCTTCGTTTGTCTGGCCTCCGTGGCCCGGCCGGGTCCCCTAGTTTCTCAGGAACAGCACGCTCATGAATCGTTATCCGGTCTGGAAGTACGCGATCCTCGTCATCGCGGTATTGATTGCCGCACTGTATACCTTGCCCAATTTTTTTGGCGAGGCGCCGGCCGTTCAGGTCTCGAGCAGCAAAGCCACGGTCAGGATTGACAGTACGACGGTCACGCGGATCGAGCAGGTCCTTCGCGACGCCAAGGTCGCTGCCGATGCCGTGACCCTGGACGGGACGTCCGTGAAGGCCCGGTTCAGCGATACAGATTCCCAGCTCAAGGCCAAGGACGCCATCGAAAAGGCGCTGATGCCCGATCCGGCGTCTTCGCCTTATGTGGTTGCCCTCAACTTGTTGTCACGCTCCCCGGCGTGGCTGACGGCGATCAACGCCAGGCCCATGTACCTGGGCCTGGACTTGCGCGGCGGTGTGCACTTCATGCTTCAGGTAGACATGCAGGCAGCCTTGACAAAAAAGGCGGAATCGCTGGCCGGTGACCTTCGACTGGTGCTGCGCGAAAAGAACATCCGTCATGGTGGCATTAGCCGCGATGGGCAAGCCATTGACATCCGTTTCCGCGACACGGCCACGCTGGACGCTGCTCGCCGCCTTGTTCAGGACCAATTCGCGGACTTGCAGGCCGTCGATGCGCCGGATGGCACCGAATACAAGCTGACCGTGCGCATCAAACCTGAAGCGGCGCGTCTGGTGCAGGAACAGGCACTCAAGCAGAACATGGTGACCTTGCACAACCGGATCAACGAGCTCGGCGTGGCCGAGCCCGTGATCCAGCAGCAAGGCCTGGATCGCATCGTGGTGCAGTTGCCGGGCGTGCAGGACACGGCCAAGGCAAAAGACATTTTGGGTCGTACGGCCACGCTGGAGATGCGGCTGGTTGACGAAAGCGCCGAGGGGCGAGCGGCCGAGAGTGGGTCCAGTGCCGTTCCTTTTGGCTCTGAGCGCTTTCTGGAGCGTGATGGCCGGCCGGTGATTGTGAAAAAACAGGTCATTCTGACGGGTGAAAGCCTGACCGATGCCCAGCCTGGTTTCGACTCGCAGGATCAGAAACCCAAGGTGGACCTGACAGTTGACGCGAAAGGTGGACGCATCATGCGTGACGTCAGCCGCGAAAACCTCAAAAAACGCATGGCGATTGTCCTGTTTGAAAAGGGCAAAGGCGAAGTGCTGACGGCGCCCGTGATTCAGGGAGAACTGGGCAATCGCTTCCAGATTTCCGGCTCCATGAGCGTCACTGAAGCGAATGACCTGGCCCTGTTGCTGCGCGCAGGTTCACTGGCCGCGCCCATGGAAATCATCGAGGAGCGCACCATCGGTCCTACGCTGGGGGCAGAAAACATTTCCAAAGGTTTTCACAGTGTGGCTTGGGGCTTTCTTGTCATTGTGGCCTGCATGGCTGTTTACTACATGCTGTTCGGTCTATTCTCGGGGCTGGCGCTTGCGGTGAATCTGTTGATGCTGGTGGCGGTGTTGTCCATGCTTCAGGCGACGCTGACTTTGCCCGGCATGGCGGCCATGGCGCTGGCCCTCGGCATGGCGATTGACTCGAATGTGCTGATCAACGAACGGGTGCGCGAGGAGCTGCGTAACGGCGCGGCGCCCCAGGCGGCCATTCATACAGGGTACGAGCGGGCTTGGGCCACCATCCTGGACTCAAACATCACGACACTGATTGCCGGCCTCGCCTTGCTGGCCTTCGGTTCAGGGCCTGTGCGGGGGTTTGCAGTTGTTCACGTTATCGGTATCCTGACCAGCATGTTCTCGGCAGTGTTTTTCTCGCGTGGCCTGGTCAATCTCTGGTACGGACGGCAGAAGAAGCTCAAATCGGTGTCCATCGGCACCATCTGGCGACCGCCCGGCGACGCTGGCGTACCGGCCAAAAACGGCAAATCCGCCGCAACAGCTACCTAAGCCGCAGAACAACGGGAAAAGGACGTCATGGAATTTTTCAAGATTCGCAAGGACATTCCGTTCATGCGGCATGCCCTGATTTTCAATGTGATTTCATTGGCGACCTTTGTGCTGGCCGTGTTTTTTCTGTTCTCGCGCGGGTTGCACCTGTCGGTCGAATTCACCGGCGGCACGGTGATGGAAGTCAGTTATTCGCAGCCTGCCGATGTGGAGAAGGTCCGCGGCACCGTGGCCGGTCTGGGTTTTACCGATGTGCAGGTTCAGAATTTTGGGACAGCGCGGGAAGTGATGATCCGACTGCCCGCGCAAAGGGGCGTGACCACAGCCCAGCAAAGCGACAAGGTGATGGCGGCGCTGAAGGCGGAGGAGCCTCAGGTGGCCTTGCGGCGAACCGAATTTGTCGGTCCCCAGGTTGGTGAGGAGCTGGCACAGGATGGTCTCAAGGCGCTGGCCATGGTGGTGTTCGGCATCATGGTCTACTTGGCTTTCCGCTTCGAATGGAAATATGCGGTGGCGGCCATCATCGCGAACTTGCATGACGTCGTGATCATTCTCGGCTTTTTTGCGTTTTTTCAGTGGGAGTTTTCCCTTTCAGTTCTGGCCGCGGTGCTGGCTGTGCTGGGCTATTCGGTCAATGAATCGGTTGTGATTTTTGATCGGATCCGTGAGAATTTTCGGCGTTACCGCAAGATGAATACTGTCCAGATCATCGATAACGCGATCACCTCTACGATCAGCCGGACCATCATTACCCACGGGTCAACCCAGATCATGGTGTTGTCCATGCTGCTATTCGGCGGGCCGACCCTGTTTTATTTCGCGTTGGCCCTGACGATTGGTATTCTCTTCGGCATCTACTCGTCGGTTTTTGTGGCCGCCGCCATTGCGATGTGGCTTGGAATCAAGCGCGAAGATCTGGTCAAAATCTCGGGAAAGAAGGAAGAAGACCCCAACGATCCGAATGCCGGGGCCACGGTTTAGGCTTGTAACCAGAACTCCATACGGTCGTGGCCACAAACACCAAACGAGACCTTTTGCTTGCGCGGCAGGCACGCGAACGGTTCGTGGGCCACGCCGTCCGCATCCTGCCAGAGCTGGCCAGTGGTGTCAGAGTCAAGTTGTCGGGATTGATGGAGCAAAGCGGCAACGCCCGCGAAATGCAGGACCGTCGCGACGCTTGGTTGTCCTTTCAGGAAAATGAAACGGTCTGGGTCAACGCGACTATCGCCGCCTGGAAGAAAGCGCTTGTTCCGCCGACAGCATCGGTTCGGATGGCTGTGGACACGGGCAAATTTGAGTTGATGGGTAATGAGGTGATGGAAAACCGCATCCTCGCCTCGCGGTTGGCCCTGCGCCTGCTTGACAGCGCAAGTTGGGAGCTCAATGATTTGCGCCTGCGCGTCCAAAGCCTTGAAGGGGTGCCCGAGCTGGCCAAGGAAGACATTCTTCGGCCTGAAGTGCTATCGCAGAATCTGATTGAGCAATGGACCTTGGCGCCGTTGTCTCGTGAGGTTTGGTTGATGGTGCAGGATTTGATTCAGCAGCAATTGACCACGCATTTGCTGGATGCCTATCGTGCAGCGAACGAATTCCTGATCAAGGAAAACGTGATGGTCGATATCGACCTTCGATCTCTGGTCAAACGTACGCCATCTTCGGAAAGCCCACCACGGGCAATCGGGCCAAAGTTGGCGGATGGGCGGGCTGCGTCTCCGACAGGGCGGGCTTCGAGTACGGGCTCTCTGGGGAGCGCTTCCGGTGTGAGCGGGGGAACAGTCCCTGCTGGCGGTGGGCGTCCAGGCGGGGGGGGCGGTACAGGTGGAGGTGGAGGTGGAGGTGGAGGTGGAGGTGGCGCAGGACCTGGGAACCGTAAAAATCCTGCCGTCCCTGCAAGCGCTGGGCGTGGTGGCGGTTTGTCTGGCGGCAGTGTAGAGCCGACGGATTCTTCAGCGGCCCGGCAAGCAATCCACGACGAGACCCGCATGCAAACCGGAACTTCTCCGCTGGCAAGGGCGCGTATGCGCGCGCAGGGCGTGATGGGACACTTGAAACGCCTGTTGTCGGACCATGCGGTCGATTTTGATCACACCCATGTCAATCAACCCTCGTCCCAGCTGGCGCAGGCGATGGCCAAGGTACCGCCGCCGCCTGCTGCCGGTGGCAATGCCTATGAGGGCACGCTTGTTGACGCGCCTGACCAGGTTTACGGTTCGGCAGACGTGGAGCACGCGGCCGGCGCCTTGCGTCAGCGTACCAGCGACCTCAAGCAGGCCGCCAGTACTTCAAGCGAAAAAGCGACCATTGAAATTGTGGCGCTGATGTTCCAGAGCATTCTCGCGGAAGACCGTATTCCGCCTGCTGTTCGGGTGTGGTTCGCCCGGCTGCAGATGCCGGTGTTGCGCGTGGCGATTTCCGAACCCGAGTTTTTCGGGTCCTTGCAGCACCCGGCACGCCGGCTGATCGATCGCATGGGTTCCTGTGTGTTGGGCTTTGATGCAACCGTTTCCGGCGGCGCCCTTGAGATCGAGATCAAGCGGATCGTGCAGGTCATCGAGCAATACCCTGAGACCGGTCGACGTGTGTTTCAGCTGGTATATGACGAGTTCCAGAAGTTTCTTTCCAAGTTCCTGTCGGGGCAGGGAAGTGCGGCGCGCGTGGTGAGCGTCGCGCAGCAGATGGAGCAAAAGGAAACCATGGCCATCCAGTACACCATTGAGATGCGCAGCATGCTCAATGACATGCCGGTGCGCGAGGAAATCCGCGAGTTCCTTTTCAAGATATGGGCTGAAGTGCTGGCTATCGCTGCCATGAAAAATGGCCCCCAGCATGAGGACACCATTCAGCTCAAGCAGGCTGCTGCCGATCTGGTTTGGGCGGCAAGCGCCAAACCCAATCGCAACGACCGGGCGCGTGTCATTGCCGATCTGCCCAAGCTGCTGCAATTGCTTCGGATGGGTATGTCCATGCTTGGCATGACCCCGTCGGTCCAGGACCAGCATCTGAAAATCATCAGCGATACGCTGGCGGACGCCTTCATGTCAAAAACTGATGCGATCTCCGTGGAGCGTATCGAAGAAATGGCCAAGAGACTGGCCAATCTGGAAGACTACCTCTCTGATGAAGATGTGGGTGACCTGCCTCTGGACACCGAAAATCTGGTCATGATGATAGGCATTGATGCGTCTGACATCGAAGTGATCGCGGATGGGGGCAGTCAGCCCAGCGAGGCCATGCGTTCCTGGGCGCAGGAGCTCCAGGTGGGTGCGTGGTTCAGCCTCGACCATAACGGCCAGGTCAGCCACGTGCAGTTCGCCTGGCGTAGCGAGCGCAAGCAATTGCATCTCTTTGCTTCAACCGATGGACGCAATTTCCTGATTCAGGCGCGCCGCTTGGCCGCCTATTTGCAGGCCGGGTTGCTGGTGCCAACCGAAGACGAAGCGCTGACCGTGCGCGCCACACGCGATGCGCTGGCCAAACTTGACGCCAACCCGGAGCGTCTGCTCGGCTGAATAGGGCCCCCACGGTCGCTCACTTCGTGTAACTCTCTGCCCCCGAGGGGGCCGCTGCGCCTACGGACTGGCAAAGCCAGATCCGTGGCCCCGGCTGGTGAAGAGGCGCCTCAGGTGGTCTGCAAGGTGTAACGAGCGTGGAGGCTCAATGAGCTACGCGAAACTCGGTGTCGTCGCAGAGTTCGTCCAAGACCAGCGCATCCGGTTCTTCGCCGAAGCTCCAATACACCATCAACACAATGATTTTGAGGTCGTCAAGCGTCAATGGCTCGCCTGGAGCAGCCATGGCCCGGTCAATGACGATTTCGCGCATGTGCGACGGCAGCACACCGGAAGATTCGAGGAAGCTGACAAAACCCAAAGCCTGTGCACCGAGGTGGTCCTGCTCGGCGACCGAATAGACGCGCAAGCTACCCGTTGACTGGGTGACAAAACCGGACGGTGCAGGCGCTGTCGAAATTTCTGACGCGACCACGGTACTGGCTGGCAGGCCAGCTTGTGTATTCTGGGCGGCGATGTTCAGGCCGTTGAGCCAGACCAGTGCGGCCTGAATCTCTTCTGCCTCGAAACCAACTGCCGTGAGTTTTCGGCTCAACTGGTGCAACTCGGGGCATGCGTCCCCTTGCCAGTAATTTTCGTAAACGTACACCAGTACTTCAAACATGCATCCAATATAACGCAGTTGCGGAGGACGCCACCAGTAACTTCCTATGGCCTTTTCAGCTCACGGGACACCGCCGCTTAAACCGTTGCCATCCGTTGAAACAGGCCGCCTGGCAGCCTGGCGAGCTCGCCCCCCATTTCCAGGTCCAGCAACCGGGCCTGCAATATAGCTGTTGCAAGACCCGTCCGCGCCTGCAGAGCGTCCAGCGAAACCGGCTCGAAACCCATTGCGGCAAGCAGGGAGTCTTCTGGTTCCATGTTTGCGAGATCGGTATTGGCCGGTATGACGGCAGGAACATGCGGTAAATCCAGCTCTTCCAATACGTCCTGGGCAGATTCCACCAGCTTGGCACCCTGCTTGATCAAGGCGTGGCAGCCACGGGACTGGGGAGAATGGATCGAGCCGGGAATTGCGAACACTTCCCTGCCTTGTTCGGCCGCAAGCCGGGCCGTAATCAGTGACCCCGACTTCAGCGCCGCCTCAATCACCAGCGTACCTTGCGAAAGGCCGGAAATAAGCCGGTTGCGTTTGGGAAAATTAGCGGTCAGCGGTGGGGTTCCCAGCGGAAATTCGCTGATGATCAGGCCGTGCTCGGCGATGCGGTGCGCCAGCGCCAGGTGTTGCTTGGGATACACCCGATCCAGGCCGGTTCCCACCACAGCCAAGGTTGGGCCACCGCCCAGCAGGGCGCCGTCATGGGCGGCACCGTCTACCCCTAAGGCCATGCCGGACACGACGCAAAGGCCAGCTTCACCGAACGCCTTGGCAAATTGTCGGGCATTGTTTTCGCCTTGCGGTGTCGGGTTGCGGCTGCCAACGATGGCCAGGCAAAGTGCTCTATTTTGTATAGTAGCTCTTAGACGTGCATCAAGGGTTCCGACCATATAAAGCATGGAGGGTGGATCTTCGATGTCGAGCAGAGCCGGCGGATAGGCGCTATCGCCCAGCGGAATAATGTGCCGGTTGTCTGCGCCGCGGAGCCATTCCAGCGCGATTTGCAACTGCGCGGCCAGTGTGGCCGGTTCGGTTTGCACGGCGCTTACCAGCCGGTCGGAGCCGAGCTGTCGCAGGGCGGCCGCATCCTGGTCAAAGATGGCTTCAGGCGAACCAAAGGCGGCCAGTAGTTGACGTGCTCCCGTATTTCCGATGCCGGGGGTCAGGGACAGGCGCAGCCAGGCGCCAAGTTCAGAAGCTTCCATAGCTCGGCTGCGCTCAGGCTGAGGGAACCAGTACGGCGGTGTTCACGCAGCGCGTGTGCAACGGAAGAAAACCGGGCTCAGTTCGGATTGATAAAGCGATCGCCTACTTTGGCGCCCTCGTTTACCTCCAGGATCAGCGCATAGGAGAGCTTCTCGAAAGTGCGGAACACAATCATCAGGCCATTGCGTTCATGAGGTAGTCTGATCTGAGTCCGGGCTGAATCGGTACGGTCGGTCAAAACCTGGCCGCTTTGCTGAACGGCCAGCACATGGCCGCGTTCCAGGCCGTCCCTGGCTCCGCGGTTAATCACCACGACCTGGTTTCCGGCCGCGTAGCGTACGGCGCTGCCATAGATCGAGACGATCTGCCCTTCGATCTGGGTGGAAGGTGCGCGCGGCACATAACTCAACAGTTCACGCGGTGGCTCAGCCACCAGCCGGTCGCCGACGCGCATTTCTTCCTTGGCCACCAGGATGTCAATCGTGGCAGGGACAATTTCATCGCTTACCTTGCCGTCCTTGCCTGTCACACTGGCTGTGGATTCGCCTCGAACCAGCTCGGCTTTGCCGAGAAACTGTGCTTCGTAGCCGAGGACTTCCCCGGTGCTCGGATCTTTCAGCGGCGTAGCGTTGCGAAAGACGCGGTAGTCCAACGGCTCGCCCTTGGCGGTGCTCAGCGGCTTGCCGGTGTCTTTGCTTGTATAAACGCCCCGTGCATATGCCCGGTCACCACGGCTGAGCAGAACCCGGCCTTCCTGAGCGGCCACAATACGCGGCGCTGCCAGGAACGCGGCTTCGTCCACGATCAGCGCTTCGGAAAGAAAGGGTTCGATGGCCTGCGGCGACAGGGTTGGCACCGCAGCGTCTGCCAGCGACTCGTAGCGTGTACGTGGTGAAACGCGGACCGTTCCGGGTTGGCCCTCACTTTCGCCGGAGCGGCGGGCTCTCAAGGTGGCGCGGCCGTTGGATTTGTCCAGATACAGCTGCTGCCCGGGGTAAATACGGTGCGGATTTCGTATGTCTTCCAGGTTCATGCCCCACAACTCGGGCCAGCGCCAAGGCGTTTTGAGGAACATGCCGGAAATCGCCCATAAGGTGTCGCCGCGTTTGACGGTGTACTCGTCGGGAGCATTGGGCGCCAGGTCACTCAGAGGGACCCCGGTTTGGGCTACCTGGCTGGCGGTGGCTTTCTGGCCGGCCGTGATCGGGAAGTTCTGCGCCTGCAATCCGGCGGTGGATGCCAGCAGAGCGGCCGCTATTGAAATTTGACTGAACCGACCAAAAATATGTTGCATCTTGAGGCCCTTGGGGCTGGCACGGCCTGGACCTTAAAGGCCAAGCGCCGCGTTTGTATCTTGATAAATCACTAGCGATTCTGTACTTAAGCCCTTGATTAGGCAACGAATATGCGATTTCGCGACAACAGGAACGCTCAAAATTAGCGAAAATTAGCGAAAATAGCGACATCTGATTGCCTGCCACCATGACTCAACTGACCATTCTTCGTTACCCGGACCCGCGCCTGCATACCGTGGCTAAGCCTGTTGCGGCTGTAGACGCCCGTATCCGCGGCCTTGTTGCCGACATGCTTGAAACCATGTACGAAGCCCAGGGCATTGGCTTGGCCGCCAGCCAGGTGGATGTGCACGAGCGCTTGGTCGTGATCGATGTCAGCGAAGGTCGGGACCAGCCCTTGGTGCTGATCAACCCCGAAATCATCTGGTCCAGCCCGGAAACCCAGGTCAATGACGAGGGTTGCCTTTCCGTACCCGGCGTATACGACGGGGTGGAGCGGGCCAGCGCGATTCGTGTGAAGGCCATGGATCTTGACGGTCGGGAGCAGACCCACAGTGCCGAAGGCCTGCTTGCGGTGTGTATTCAGCACGAGATGGATCACCTGCTGGGCAAGGTGTTTGTGGAATATCTCTCCCCGCTTAAACGCAATCGCATCAAGATCAAGATGCTCAAGCAGAAGAAGGACGAAGAGCGGGTCTGATTTTGGCCCCCACGTTCCCTCGCTGCGCGTAGCTCGCTGCCCCCCGAGGGGGCGCTGCGCCTGCGGCCCGGATAAGCCGGTTCCGCGGCCCCGGCTGGTCTGAAGATAAAGTCCCGGCTTACCCGGCTTGCATCATCGGGTCTCGGCGAAAATGGCCTGATGCGCATTATTTTTGCCGGTACCCCCGAATTTGCCCGTGTGGCCCTCGCGCAACTCCATGCGGCAGGCTTCGAGATCCCCCTTGTTCTGACGCAGCCTGACCGGCCAGCCGGTCGCGGCATGAAGCTCCAGGCTTCCAGCGTGAAGCAGTTTGCGCAGGAAAAAGGAATCCCGGTTGCGCAGCCGCGAAGTTTACGGCTGGACGGCAAATACCCGGAAGACGCCGCTGCCGCGAGGGAGGCGATCATCGCGGCCCGGGCCGACGCCATGGTGGTGGCCGCCTACGGCCTGATTCTTCCGCAGTGGGTGCTGGACACCCCCCGCTTGGGCTGCTTCAACATCCATGCGTCGCTGCTGCCGCGTTGGCGCGGCGCGGCGCCCATTCACCGCGCCATCGAGGCCGGCGACAGCGAAACCGGCATCTCCATCATGCAGATGGATGCAGGCCTGGATACCGGTGACATGTTGCTGACCGAAAAGCTCGCGATTTTGCCGGCGGACACCACGGGGGCGCTGCATGACAGGCTGGCCGTTTTGGGGGGCCGGCTGATCGTCGAAGCGCTGGCGCTGGCCGCCTGCGGCGGTCTCAAACCCGTTCCGCAGCCGAACCACGGCATCACCTATGCGCACAAGATAGAAAAGCACGAGGCTGCCATTGACTGGAGCAAAAGCGCCGAGGTCATCGCCCGGCGCATACGCGCTTTCAATCCCTTTCCGGGTGCAACCAGCGTTCTGGCGGAAGACACGGTCAAGTTTTGGCTGGCCGAAGTGCTTGAGGGAACGCAACAACCGGAGGGTGCATTACCGGGCCAGGTTCTCGCGGTCGGTCCGGCCGGTGTGGACCTGGCCACCGGTGCCGGCGTGTTGCGCGCAACGCGTCTGCAAAAGCCCGGCGGCAAGCCGATGGGCGTGGCCGAGTTTGTGCGTGGCTTTGTGTTGCAGCCCGGTCTGGTATTCGGCGACCCGGGGAAAGCGCCTTGACCGCAGCCCTTTTCAGGCATCCCGAGTTCCGCCAGGGCGTGCGCGATATGGGGTCGGTGGCTGCCGGTACGGCCGCCTGGGGCCTGATGACCGGCGTGGCCATGGTCAAGTCGGGCATGAGCACCTTCGAAGCGGTCCTGATGGGGGTGATTGTGTTTGCCGGCAGTTCCCAGCTCGCTGCGGTGCCCCTGATTCTTGCCGGGGCGCCCATGTGGGTGATTCTGGCGACAGCGGCTTGCGTCAACCTGCGGTTTGTTGTCTTCAGCGCCCATCTTCGGCCCTACCTGATGCACCAGCCGCTCTGGCGGCGGCTCGCCAGCGGGTACTTCACGGCCGACCTCAGCTACGTGATGTTCACCAATCGCCATCCGCACCCGGTGCCGTCAAATGACACGGCGGCGCTGCGTGCCCAGGAGGCCTACCTTGCGGGAAATTGCGCAGTGACCTGGGTCTTCTGGGTGGTGCCCAGCCTGCTCGGCATTGGGCTTGCCAATGCAATTCCTCTGCGTTGGGGACTGGGGTTCGCAGGCATCCTGGCTCTGCTGGGCATCCTGTGCTCGCTGGCCAGCACTCGTTTGCGCGTCGTGTCTGCCGGCGTAGCCGGCGCTGCGGCGGTAGCGGCCTTTGCCTTGCCGCTCAAGCTCAACATCCTGGTGGCCATCGCAGCGGCAGTGGCTGTGTGCCTGACGCTGGAAAAGCCAGCGCCGCAGCCGCCGAAAACCGGGGGGACGGCATGACCGACTGGTGGACCGTAGTCACCATTCTTGGGCTGGCCGTGGTCACGGTGATTACACGCTCGTTCTTCTTTATTTCCAGCAAACCCTGGACCTTGCCGGCCTGGGCGCAGCGTGGCCTGCACTATGCGCCGATTGCCGCCCTGTCGGCTGTCATCGTGCCTGAGATCGTGATGACACAGGGCCAGTTCATTGCCAGCTGGCAGGATGCCCGGGTGTTCGCCGCGTTGGCCGGCGCAGCCTGGTTTTTCTGGCGCCGGGGCGTGCTGGGCACCATCATCGCTGGCATGGCTGTTTACTTGCCCTTGCATATCGGAATGAACTGGTAGCACTTAAAGCCCCCACGGTCGTTCACTTCGTGTAACTCCCGAGGCCTTGCAGGCCGCGGCTCGCGAGACGCTTCGCCTCTGTCGCCTGTCCAAAGCTGCTCAAGCAGCTTTGGAGCCGCAGGCTCCAGCCCCTCGGGGGCCGCTGCGCCTGCGGCCCGGCAAAGCCGGACCCGCGGCCCCTGCCTGCTTGGCGCCGTTACGGTCGCTCACGGTCCTCCACGGTGGCGCACCTACAATTTGAGGCTTTGCGCAACTCGACGCCAACTTTCCATTGCGAGCTTTCATGAACTTCCTCCGTTTTTCCGATTTGTGTTCTCAGGGGCTGGTCAAGGGCCGGCGTGTCTTTATCCGGGCTGATCTCAATGTGCCGCAGGACGATGCGGGGCAGATTACTGAAGACACCCGTATCCGTGCCTCGATTCCCTGCATTCAGATGGCGCTGGATGCGGGCGCTGCGGTCATGGTGACTTCGCACCTTGGCCGGCCGACGGAGGGGCAATTCAAGCCTGAAGACTCCCTCGCTCCCGTGGCACAGCGCCTGGGCGAACTCATGAAGCGCGAGGTGCCACTTGTGTCGGACTGGGTGGGCGGCGTGACCGTGCAGCCTGGCCAGCTCGTGCTGTTGGAGAACTGCCGCGTCAACAAGGGAGAGAAGAAGAATGACGAAACGCTGGCCCGCAAGATGGCGGCGCTGTGCGACATCTTTGTCCATGACGCCTTCGGCACGGCGCACCGCGCCGAAGCCTCGACCTACGGCATTGCGCAGTTCGCGCCAACCGCCTGCGCCGGCCCGCTGCTGGCGGCTGAAATGGATGCCATCTCCAAGGCATTGGCCAACCCCAAGCGGCCGCTGGTGGCGATTGTGGCCGGCAGCAAGGTCTCGACCAAGCTGACCATCCTGAAGGCATTGGCAGGCAAGGTGGACCAGTTGATCGTGGGCGGCGGCATTGCCAACACCTTTATGCTGGCCAGCGGTTTGCCCATCGGCAAAAGCCTGGCCGAGCGTGAATTGCTGGACGAGGCCCGCGCGGTCATGGTCGCCATGAAGGCACGGGGCGCCGAAGTTCCGATCCCCAGCGATGTCGTGACTGCCAAGACTTTCAGTGCCGATGCGATGGCTACCGTGAAGGCTGCCAGTGAGGTTGCAGAAGACGACCTGATCCTGGACATCGGCCCGCAAACGGCCAAGCGGCTGGCGGACCAGTTGATGGCGGCCGGCACCATCGTCTGGAACGGCCCGGTGGGCGTGTTCGAATTCGCTGCCTTTGAAGGCGGAACCAAAACCATCGCCGATGCCATTGCAAAAAGCAGCGCCTTCAGCATTGCCGGCGGCGGGGACACGCTGGCAGCCATCGCCAAATACGGCATTGAAAAAGACGTGGGCTACATCTCGACGGGTGGCGGCGCATTCCTCGAAGTGCTGGAGGGCAAGCAGCTCCCGGCTTTCGACATTCTGCAAAAGCGGGTGGCAGGCTGAGTCGGTTGGTGCTGTTCTAGTTTGCTATTGATTTGATAGCTATTGGCGCCCGTGCGTAAAGGGCAAACGGCTGATTTTCTTTAAAGAAATGTCAAAAATCGTTTGTTTGGCATTCAATCTGCTGTCGTAGCTCAACACGCGCTGCCAGCGGATGCATGTACCCGGTCTGTACCGGTGTGCCATGGGTTCCGTGTGAGAATCGAAAACAAATTACAGGAGACAAACAACATGCACTACAGCGCCACCAAAATTGTTGCCACCCTTGGCCCTGCTTCCAGCGATCCGGCGCTGCTCGAAAAAATGATACGTGCCGGCGTGACCGTGGTTCGCCTGAACTTCAGCCACGGCACCGCGCAGGATCACATCGACCGGGCGACCATGGTGCGCGAAGCCGCCCAGCGCGCCGGGGTCGAGGTCGCCATCATGGCTGACCTGCAGGGCCCGAAAATCCGCGTCGGCAAGTTTGCCGAAGGCAAGGTCCTGCTGGAGGCTGGCGCCAAGTTCATGCTCGACGCTTCGCGCACTGAGCCGGGCGACATCAAGGGTGTGGGGCTGGACTACAAAGAGCTGCCGCGCGATGTGCGCTCTGGTGACGTGCTGCTGCTCAACGACGGTCTGATTGTGCTGACGGTTGATTCGGTGCGCGGCGACGAGGTGCAAACCACCGTCAAGGTGGGCGGCTTCCTGTCCAACAACAAGGGCATCAACAAAAAGGGCGGCGGCCTGACCGCGCCGGCCCTGACCGGCAAGGACATGGAGGACATCAAGACCGCCATGAGTTTCCAGGCCGACTATGTGGCGGTGAGTTTTCCGCAGAACGCCACCGACATGGAAATGGCGCGCCAGCTGTGCAATGTGGCCGCCGCGCCCTACAAGCACAAGCCAGGGCTGATCGCCAAGATCGAACGGGCCGAGGCCATTCCCAAGCTGGAAGAAATCTTGCAGGTGAGCGACGGCATCATGGTCGCGCGTGGCGATCTGGCGATTGAGGTGGGCAACGCGGCGGTGCCGGCGTTGCAAAAACGCATGATCAAGATGGCCCGCGCCATGGACAAGGTCGTCATCACCGCAACCCAGATGATGGAGAGCATGATTCTCAACCCGGTGCCAACGCGCGCCGAGGTCAGTGACGTGGCCAACGCCGTGCTGGATGGCACCGACGCCGTGATGCTCAGTGCTGAAACCGCCGCCGGCAAGTACCCGCTGGAAACCATTGAAGAAATGGCCAGCATTTGCCTGGAGGCCGAAAAAACCGAATACGCGGCGCTCGACGCCGATTTCAGCGGCAAAACCTTCACGCGTATTGACCAGTCCATTGCCATGGGCGCGTTGTTCACCGCTTACCATCTCGGCGCCAAGGCCATTGTGGCGCTGACCGACAGCGGCTCCACTCCCCTGTGGATGAGCCGCCATGACATTCGCGTGCCGATCTATGCGCTGACGCCTCGCCTGGCCACGCAGCGCAAGATGGCGCTGTACCGCAATGTTCGCCCGCTGCTGATGGACCAGAGCGCCGACCGCGACACCGCGCTGGAACAGGCCGAAGGCCACCTGCTGCGCAGGGACATCGTGCAAAGCGGCGATGTATACGCCATCACCTGCGGGGAACCCATGGGTGCTCCGGGTGGCACCAACATGCTCAAGATCTGCCGCGTCGCCTGATTTCCGGTTGAGCAAAGGCACCGGGCCGCAGCTGTCCCGGGGAACGCCGGGCTGAATCCAGAGCAGGCAGCTGTGCGTATCAGTGGTTCTATGGACACCACTGACTTTGAATTGCCCAGACGTTCGCTGTTTGCCATGCTGCCGGCACTGCTCACCGCCTGTTCCGCAGCGGACGTGCTTAACGCCACCGTTCCTGCCGATACGTACCGGCGTACGCAAGACCTGCCTTACGGCGACCATGCGCGTCAGCGGCTTGATATTTACCAGCCCGTCGCCGGCTCTGCCAACGCGCCGATGGTGGTGTTCTTTTATGGCGGCAGCTGGTCATCCGGTGAGCGCGGGGACTACCGCTTTGTCGGCGAAGCCCTGGCTTCCTGCGGCATCGTGGCTGTGATCGCAGACTATCGTCTGAGCCCCGAATTTCGTTACCCGGTGTTTGTGCAGGACAGCGCGCTTGCCGTCAGCTGGGCGGCGGAGCATGCATCGGCTTATGGTGCTGACCCTGCCCGCATCTTTGTCATGGGCCACAGCGCAGGCGCCTACAACGCGGCCATGGTGGCGCTGGACCCGCGCTGGCTTGCAGCGCAAGGGCTTGCTCCTTCGCGCCTGGCGGGCTGGATAGGCCTGGCTGGCCCCTACGATTTCCTTCCCATCGTTGACCCACAGACCCGGGTGGCCTTCAGCTGGCCGCAGACGCCCGCTGACAGTCAACCCATGGCCCATGTGTCGCCGGCTTCACCGCCGGCACTCCTGCTGGCGCCAGCCGCGGACCGCATCGTCAATTCCCGACGCAGTACTGTCGCGCTGGCGCACAAGCTCCAGGCCAGTGGCGTGCGGGTTGATCATGAGTTGCTGGAAAGCGTCAGTCATGTCACCGTGCTGGCATCGATGGCCTTGGTGCTCAGGTTTCGGGCGCCTGTGCTTGAGCGCGTGGCCGCCTTTGTGAAGTCGGCCGGCCGGCCGGGCTGAAACCTGCTGCCTGTACCGCGGTGTTGGCAATGGCGTTGTCCTACACGGCTGGCGGACATGTGCCGACAAATCGGGCTGCACGATAGGCGACCTTGAGGCCCTGATCGCCCGTGTGCCGGGTAAAATAGACGAAGTTACCGGTCAGTTACCGATCTGTTCAACCTTTTCACGGGATATTTCTTATGGCACTCGTTTCCATGCGCGAGCTGCTGGACCATGCGGCTCTCAACGGCTACGGCATTCCAGCTTTCAACGTCAACAATCTTGAGCAGGTCCAGGCTGTCATGGAAGCGGCAAAGGAAACCGGCGCACCCGTGATCCTGCAGGCCAGCGCCGGTGCGCGCAAGTACGCGGGCGAGGCTTTCATCAAGCACCTGATCCAGGCTGCCATTGAGATGTATCCGCAGATCCCCCTGGTCATGCACCAGGACCATGGCCAGAATCCCGATGTCTGCCAGGGCGCGATCAACCTCGGTTTTTCGTCCGTCATGATGGACGGCTCGCTCGAAGGCGATGGCAAGACCATCGCCAGCTACGAGTACAACGTCGACGTGACCAAAAAGGTTTCGCAGCTGGCGCACAAGGTCGGCGTCACGGTCGAAGGCGAACTTGGTTGCCTGGGTTCGCTGGAAACCATGAAGGGCGACAAGGAAGACGGCCACGGCACCGACGCGACCATGACGCGTGAGCAATTGCTGACCGACCCCGAGCAGGCCGCTGACTTCGTCAAGCAAACCCAGATTGACGCGCTGGCCATCGCCATCGGCACCAGCCACGGCGCCTACAAGTTCACACGCAAGCCCACCGGCGATATTCTGGCGATCGACCGCATCAAGGAAATCCACCGTCGCATTCCCAGCACCCACTTGGTGATGCATGGCTCGTCCTCGGTGCCGCAGGAGCTGCTGGCATTGATTCGCCAGTACGGCGGCAACATGAAGGAAACCTACGGCGTGCCCGTGGAAGAAATCCAGGAAGCCATCAAGCACGGCGTGCGCAAGATCAACATCGACACCGACATTCGCCTCGCGATGACTGCCGCCGTGCGCAAGTTTCTGGCCGAAAATCCCGAGAAATTCGATGCCCGCGAATGGCTCAAGCCCGCGCGCGAGGCCGCCAAGGCGATTTGCAAGCAGCGCTACATTGAATTCGGTTGCGAAGGCCAGGGGGCCAAGATCAAGGGCGACAACCTGCAGGTGGTGGCGGCACGTTATGCCAAGGGCGAGCTGGCCCAGGTGGTGCACTAAACGGGGGACACCCCACTTTCTGCGCCGGTTTTCGAACGGGCGATAATTGAAAGCTCGCTGGCATCAGCGGGCTTTTTTACTTTGGCAAGCACCCATGACCTCCGCACTCCACACCTCCGCCCTGACTTCTCTGCCCCTGCTGGCCCGCGGCAAGGTCCGCGACAACTACGCGGTTGGCAAAGACCGGCTGCTGATGGTCGCCAGCGACCGGCTCAGTGCCTTTGACGTGATTCTTGGCGAGCCCATTCCCGGCAAGGGCGCGCTGCTCACGCAGATGGCGCTGTTCTGGTTCGGCAAGCTGGGCCATATCTGTCCCAACCACCTGACCGGCGAAGCGCCTGAAAGTGTGGTGACCGCCGCCGAAATACCGCAGGTCAGAGACCGCTCCATGCTGGTCAAACGCCTCAAGCCGATCCCGGTCGAGGCGGTGGTGCGTGGCTACCTGGCGGGCAGCGGGTGGAAGGAGTACCAGGAGAGCCGGTCTGTGTGCGGCGTTTCGTTGCCGGCCGGGCTTAAAAATGCGTCCAAACTGCCCGAGCCGATCTTCACGCCGGCGGCTAAGGCTGCAGTCGGGGAGCATGACGAGAACATCAGTTATGAGCAGGTTGTCAAGGTGGTTGGCGCGGATCTGGCTGCCCAGATTCGTGACACCAGCGTCCGTATTTACAAGGAAGCGGCAGCTTTCGCCCTGACCAAGGGCATCATCATTGCCGACACCAAGTTCGAATTCGGCCTGGATGAAAACGGCACGCTGACGCTGATGGACGAAGTGCTGACGCCCGATTCCTCGCGTTACTGGCCGATTGAAGGCTACGAGGCGGCATTTGCCATCGGAGCCAACCCGCCCAGCTACGACAAGCAGTTTGTGCGCGACTGGCTGGAGCAGACTCTGGTCAACGGCAAGCCCTGGGACAAAACGCCTCCGGCGCCGCGCGTACCCCAGGACGTGATTGAGAAAACCGCCGCCAAGTACCAGGAAGCGCTGGCACGGCTGACGGCCTGAACTTCACCAGGTTCGCGGAAATGGGCCCGCGCCCGCGCGGGTAAGCCGGCTTCCGCTTAAAATATGCCCAACTCAAGGAGCGTTGCAGCGAAACCCGGTTTCGTCAGGCTTGAGTAACCGCAGGCCCCGCAGCCTGCCTTTGCAACGGCGCTCACCTTTATTCCAAGGTGAGTCATGTCTGAAATCCAAGTTCCCCCCATGAAACTGTCCGGCCTGGAGCCGGTGGCCATCGGCGCGGGTAGCCTGTTCGTCAACATCGGCGAGCGCACCAATGTGACGGGCTCCAAGGCGTTTGCCCGCATGATCCTCAACGGCGAATACGAGCAGGCACTCGTTGTGGCTCGCCAGCAGGTGGAAAACGGCGCGCAGATCATTGACATCAACATGGACGAGGCGATGCTGGACAGCCAGGCCGCCATGGTGCGTTTCCTGAACCTGATCGCCAGTGAGCCCGACATCGCGCGCGTGCCCATCATGATCGACAGTTCCAAGTGGAGCGTGATCGAGGCCGGCCTGCGCTGCATCCAGGGCAAGGGCATCGTCAACTCGATCTCGATGAAGGAAGGACTGGAGCCCTTCAAGCAGCAGGCCAAACTGCTCAAGCGTTATGGTGCGGCGGCGGTGGTGATGGCCTTCGACGAAAAAGGCCAGGCCGACACCTACGAGCGCAAGGTCGAAATCTGCGAGCGTGCCTACCGCGTGCTGGTCGATGAGCTGGACTTCCCGCCCGAAGACATCATCTTCGATCCCAATATTTTCGCGATTGCCACCGGCATCGAAGAGCACAACAACTACGCTGTGGACTTCATCAACGCGACGCGCTGGATCAAGCAGAACCTGCCCGGCGCCAAAGTGTCGGGCGGCGTGTCCAATGTCAGCTTTTCCTTCCGCGGCAACGACCCGGTGCGCGAAGCCATCCATACCGTGTTTCTGTACCACGCGATCCAGGCCGGCATGGACATGGGTATCGTCAACGCCGGCATGGTTGGCGTTTATGACGACCTCGAACCCACACTGCGCGAGCGGGTGGAAGACGTGGTGCTCAACCGCACGCCTGTCTACAAGCCGGGCGAGCCTGAACTGTCACCGAGCGAGCGCCTGATCGAAGTGGCCGAAACCGCGAAGAGCGGCGCCAAGGACGACAGCAAGAAAAACGAATGGCGTGCCTTGCCGGTTCGCGCGCGCCTGTCGCATGCGCTGGTGCACGGCATGAACGAGTTCATTACCGAAGACACGGAAGAGGTCTACCAGGCCATCCTGGCCGGCGGCGGTCGGCCGCTGCATGTGATTGAGGGCCCGCTGATGGACGGCATGAACGTGGTCGGTGACCTGTTCGGCCAGGGCAAGATGTTTTTGCCGCAGGTGGTCAAGAGCGCGCGCGTGATGAAACAGGCGGTGGCGCATTTGCTGCCTTATATCGAGGCCGAGAAGCTGCTGCTGGAAGCGGCTGGCGGCGACGTCAAGACCAAGGGCAAGATCATCATCGCCACCGTCAAGGGCGACGTGCACGACATCGGCAAGAACATCGTGACCGTGGTCCTGCAGTGCAACAACTTCGAGGTTGTCAACATGGGCGTGATGGTGCCCTGCCACGAAATCCTGGCGCGCGCCAAGGTTGAGGGCGCCGACATTGTCGGCCTCTCGGGCCTGATCACGCCCAGCCTGGAAGAAATGCAGTACGTTGCTGGCGAGATGCAGAAGGACGACCATTTCCGCATCAAGAAAATCCCGCTGATGATTGGCGGCGCCACCACCAGCCGTGTGCACACGGCAGTCAAGATCTCTCCGCACTACGAAGGCCCAGTGGTTTATGTGCCAGACGCCTCGCGCAGCGTCAGCGTGGCGCAAAGCCTGTTGTCCGACCAGGCCGCCAAATACATTGAGGAGCTCAACAGCGACTACGACAAAGTGCGTACCCAGCACGCCAACAAGAAACAGACACCGATGTGGCCGCTGGCCAAAGCCCGTGCCAATAAAACGGTGATCGACTGGGCCAGCTACACGCCGCCCAAACCCAAGTTCATCGGTCGCCGTGTGTTCAAGAATTTCGACCTGGCCGAACTGGCGGACTACATCGACTGGGGGCCGTTCTTCCAGACCTGGGACCTGGCCGGCCCCTTTCCGGCGATTCTCAAAGACGAGGTGGTCGGTGAAGAGGCGGTGCGCGTTTTCGGAGACGCCAAACGCATGCTCAAGCGCCTGATCGAAGGCCGTTGGCTGACTGCCAGTGGCGTGATCGGCCTGTACCCGGCCAACAGCGTGGGCGACGACATCGAGATCTACACCGACGAGTCACGCAGCGAGGTCGCCATGACCTGGTACGGTCTGCGCCAGCAAGCCGAGAAAACCGCGCTCGACGGCGTGATGCGACCTAACCGCTGCCTGTCGGACTTTGTCGCACCGAAATTGTTCACTCCTGATTTGATAGCTGTTCCCGCACAATTGATAGGGGCTGGAGGCCAAAAAGACTCAAGAATCGAGGACTACATTGGCCTTTTCGCTGTCACCGCAGGTCTGGGTGCAGAGAAGAAGGAAAAGTACTTCAACGACGACAACGACGACTACTCGTCCATCATGCTCAAGGCGCTGGCCGACCGGCTGGCCGAGGCGTTTGCCGAAGCCATGCACAAGCGGGTGCGCGACGATCTGTGGGGTTATGCCGCCGGCGAAACACTGAGCACGGAAGACATGATCGCCGAAAAGTACCAGGGCATACGCCCCGCGCCAGGCTACCCGGCCTGTCCGGACCACAGCGTCAAGAAAGACATGTTCGATCTGCTGCAGGCCGGCGACATCGGCATGGCCCTGACCGAGAGCCTGGCCATGACTCCGGCCGCCAGCGTCAGCGGCTTTTACCTGAGCCACCCGCAGAGTGTCTACTTCAACGTGGGCAAGATCGGTGATGACCAGCTGGAGGATCTGGCAAAACGGCGCGGTGCGAAGGCTGAAGACCTGCAGCGTTTGCTGGCGCCTAACTTGTAGGTTTGCCGCCTGTCGCTTGAGTAAGGATTCAAGGCGCCATGAGTGAGAACTTGCTGTTCAACGGATTGATGACCTTGATGCCCGAGGCGCCGCATCCTGTCATCCGACGGGTGGTGGCGAGCGCGCGGCTGCGTTGTCTTGCCAAAGGTGAGCCCTTGCTGCGGGCCGGGCAAGGGTGGGGCGACTTCTGGTGGGTAGAAAGCGGTCTGCTGCGGCTGTACTACCTGGATCAAAACGGCGTGGAAGCGAACAAGAACTTTTTTTCTGATGGGCAGCCGCTGTGGCCCATCACCCCTGCTTTGCGCGAAACGGACAGTTCTTTTTTTGTGGCTGCGCTGGAGCCAACGCGTGTACACGCCATCAGTTATGCGGTTTTCGAAAGGGAGATGAGCACCGAGCCGGCCTGGACCGCGCTCCAGCTGCGCGCTCTGCAGGGGCTGCTGGATGAAAAGATGTGGCGCGAGCGCATATTTCTGCAGTCTGACGCGAGCCAGCGTTATCAAGAGGTGCTTGTCAACCGCCCGATGTGGTGTGAACGGATTCCATTGAAGCACCTCGCGTCCTGGCTGGGCATGACCGATGTGTCCCTGTCCCGCGTGCGCGCCAACCTGGGACTTATCCGGCGTTAAGAGAGCGGGGCGGCAGCCGTTTCATACTGCACGGATGAGACATACCCCCACCTCTCTTGCTTTCCACGTCCTGGCTGTTGTCTGGTTCGGCATCATGGCGGGCTTCTTCGGTACCTACAGTTTCAACGTGAACTTTGCGACCCTGCAAATGGACGGCGCGACCTATGCAATCGTGCAGTCCTCACTGAATCGCAACGTCCGGCACAGCCTCTTTTTTGTGTTCTTCTTTCTGCCGCCGTTGTGGTGTGTTCTGGCGGTCGCCCTGGACTGGCAGCGCCGTGGCTGGTGCCTGCTTTTGTCGGTAGCCGCCCTGCTCTACCTCGGAGGCATCATTTTTCTGACACGTGAGGTCAACCTGCCTTTGAATGCCTACACCGAGTCCTGGAACCCGGATGCCTTGCCAGCCGATTGGGAGCAGACACGACGCGCATGGGGCCAGGCCAATATGTGGCGCAGCGTCGCAAGCGCGACCGCTTTTGTGCTGTCAGTGCTGGCATTGGCACTGAGGGGGCACGGGACCCCTGCGCGCGTCAACTGAGAGCCGCCACGCGCTTGAGGGGCATCAGTGCGCCTTGAGCGCACGGCGGTATTGCACCGCTTCGGCCACATGGGTGATTTGCACGGTGGCAGCGCCTGCCAAGTCGGCGATGGTGCGTGCAACCTTCAGGCAGCGGTGAATGCTGCGGCCGGACCAGCCGAGCTTGGCTGCCGCGGTGTTCAGGAATTTTGCTGCAGCGTCGTCCAGCTGGCACTGTGTGTCGATGGCTTTTCCCTGCAGTGACTGGTTGCTGCTGCCCTGGCGCGTCACGGCGCATTCCCGCGCCGCGACCACCCGCTGCCGGATGCTTGCCGTGTCTTCTCCTGGTGCGGCGCCGAGCAGCTCATTGGCGGCCAGAGCACCGACTTCCACATGCAAATCAATGCGGTCCAGCAGCGGGCCGCTGAGTTTGCCCTGATAACGCGAAACCTGGTCGGGCGAGCAGCGGCAGGCCCGCAGGCTGGAGCCGAGGTATCCGCAAGGGCATGGGTTCATGGCGGCAATCAACTGAAAGCGCGCGGGGAACTCTGCGCGTTGTGCGGCGCGGGAGATGGTGATGGTTCCTGACTCCAGGGGCTCACGCAGTGCCTCAAGCGCGGCACGTGGAAATTCCGGCAGCTCATCAAGAAACAACACACCATGGTGAGCCAGGGAAATTTCACCAGGCCGGGGCGGCGATCCGCCGCCAACCAGGGCGACTGCGCTCGCTGTATGGTGAGGCGCGCAGGTGGGTCGAACTGCCCAACGGTCCAGTGAAAAGCGGCCGCCAAGTGAGGCAATGGCCGCACTCTGGAGCGCTTCGTCCGTGGTCATGGCCGGCAGCAGCCCGGCGAAGCGCTGGGCCAACATGGACTTGCCCGAACCCGGTGCGCCTACCATTAACAGACTGTGTCCGCCGGCAGCCGCAATTTCAAGCGCTCGTCTGGCCGCCGCCTGACCTTTGACATCTGACAGATCGGGGTAGTGACTGGGCGGCTCCTGTGTGGCCGCCTGCATCCGGACCCAGCCCTCATTACTTTCAGGCGCTCCGTCACCGGGAAGAAACTGTCTGACCACATCCAGCAGGTGATGGGCCCGATACACCTCGGCATCCGGCACCAGGGCGGCTTCTTCGGCGCTGCCTCCCGGCAGCACAAGCTTTGGTCGGGGTTGCCCGGCTTCCTGTGCCGGCAACGCAAGGCTCATGGCCAGCGCTCCGCGTATGGGGCGCAATTCACCGCCCAATGAAAGCTCTCCGGCAAATTCATACCCTGCCAGCTTGCCCTTGTCGATTTGGCCGCTCGCAGCCAGAATGCCCAAGGCGATGGGCAGGTCGAACCGGCCAGAGTCCTTGGGCAGGTCGGCCGGTGCGAGGTTGACCGTGATTCTCTTGTTGCTCGGAAATTCCAGCCCGGTGTTCTGAATGGCCGAACGGACCCGTTCCCGCGCTTCCTTGACCTCTGTTTCTGCCAGCCCGACCAGCGTGAAGCTGGGCAGTCCGTTGGCCAGGTGGACCTCGACACAAACCGGATGCGCCTGCATGCCCAACAGGGCGCGGCTTTGCACTAAAGACAGGCTCATTGACCACTTCTCCCTTGCATGCACCAATAGTGCGCATTTATTGACGCACTTAATTGGTGCAAATATCTTTTTTGATTAATTTTGTTATAACGCGGCACTTACAAAAAGCGGTGACGCACAACTTTGGCGCTAGCGAAGTTTGGCACGCTCCGTGCTAACTCCACATTGTTCGCATACGTCCTACCCAACTTCCATGGAGTTTTTCATGACATTCGCCGCCCCAAAAACATTGCTGATTGTGACTCTAGCGCTTGCCGGTTCTGCATTCGCGCAAACCGCCGCGCCAGCTCCTGCACCGGCATCCACGCTGTCCTACAACATTGGCGCCACAACCGATTACCGTTACCGCGGTATTTCCCAGAGCGGGAAAAAGCCGGCTATCAACGGCGGCATCGACTATGCGCACAGCAGCGGCTTTTACGTCGGCTCGTGGGCTTCCTCGATCACCTGGCTCAAGGACACCACTGCCAACCCGAACACCACCAAAGGCCCGGTTGAAATTGATGTCTACGGCGGCTACAAGGGCTCAATGGCAAATGGCTTGGGCTATGACCTCGGCGGCCTCTATTACTGGTACGCCGGCAACAACATGAAAAAGACGGCCGGGCAGGTCAGCCCCAACACGTTTGAGTTGTACGGCGCCCTCACTTTGGGTGTCGTCACCGTCAAGTACTCGCACGCCACCACCAACCTGTTCGGTACAGCCAACAGCAAAAACAGCGGTTACCTCGACCTGAGCGCCAATTTTGACCTCGGCTCCGGCTGGTCGGTTGTGCCGCACGTCGGCGCGCAAAAAATCAAGAACGGCAACTCATATTCCGATTATTCTGTAGCCGTCAACAAAGACATCGATGGACTGGTGTTGAGCCTGGCTGCCGTCGGCACCAGTGGTCTCGGCGCGCCTTACCTGTTGCCTGGTTCGGGCACGCGTGATCTGGCCAAGAGTGGCCTGGTTTTTTCGATCAAGAAGACTTTCTGAAATAACATCCGAAAAACAGAGGCAAAGGAGAATCTATGAAACTCGTAACGGCAATTATCAAACCGTTCAAGCTGGATGAAGTGCGTGAGGCGCTCTCCGGCATTGGTGTGCAAGGCATCACCGTGACCGAAGTCAAGGGCTTCGGTCGCCAGAAGGGCCACACAGAGCTGTACCGCGGCGCGGAGTACGTGGTTGACTTCCTGCCCAAGGTCAAGATCGAGGCCGCAGTGTCCGACGAGCTGGTTGATCGTGTGATCGAAGCGGTAGAGGGCGCAGCCCGCACCGGCAAGATTGGCGACGGCAAGGTCTTCGTTTACAACCTCGAGCAGGTCGTGCGCATCCGCACAGGCGAGACCGGCAAAGAAGCGTTGTAAGCCTCCATCCTAAAAAAAGAGAACATAGACATGAAAAAACTACTTGCCTCACTGGCTCTGGGACTGAGCCTGTTCACCGGTGCTGCGGCCGTCATGGCCCAGGCGCCTGCTGCCGCACCCGCAGCCTCCGAAGCTGCCGCGCCGGCGGCTGCGGCGGCTACCCCAGCAGTGGCAGCCGCTGCCCCTGCCGCTCCCGCAGCAGCTGCGCCTGCCCCCGTCGCTAACAAGGGCGACACCGCCTGGATGATGGTCTCGACCATGCTCGTCATCTTGATGACCATTCCCGGCCTGGCGCTGTTCTACGGTGGCTTGGTTCGCAGCAAGAACATGCTGTCGGTGCTCATGCAGGTCATGGTGACCTTCTCCATGATCGTGGTGCTGTGGTTTATCTACGGCTACAGCCTGGCCTTCACCGAAGGCAATGCCTTCTTCGGCGGCTTTGACCGGCTGTTCATGAAAGGTGTCTGGGACAACGTCGCGGGCACCTTTGCCAATGCCGCGACTTTCAGCAAGGGCGTTGTGATTCCTGAAATCGTCTTCGCAGCTTTCCAGGCCACCTTCGCCGGCATCACCTGCGCACTCATCGTCGGCGCTTTTGCCGAACGCATGAAGTTCTCCGCAGTGTTGATGTTCATGGTCATCTGGTTCACCTTCAGCTATGCACCCATGGCGCACATGGTCTGGTTCTGGATGGGCCCTGACGCCTACACCGCCAAGGAAGTGGTCGATGGCATGAATGCCAAGGCTGGCTATATCTGGCAGATGGGCGCCCTGGACTTCGCGGGCGGTACCGTCGTGCACATCAACGCCGCCGTCGCTGGTCTGGTCGGCGCCTACATGGTGGGCAAACGCATCGGTTACGGCAAAGAAGCCATGGCGCCTCACAGCCTGACATTGACCATGGTCGGCTCCGCCCTGCTGTGGGTGGGCTGGTTCGGCTTCAACGCCGGCTCCGCTCTTGAAGCCAACGGTTTTGCCGCTCTGGCCTTCATCAACACCCTGGGTGCTACGGCTGCCGCGGTGTTGGCATGGTGCGTCGGTGAAGCACTGATGCGCGGCAAGGCATCGATGCTGGGCGCTGCCTCCGGCGCCGTGGCAGGCCTCGTGGCCATCACGCCGGCCGCCGGCAACGTCGGCATCGGTGGCGGCCTGATCATCGGCCTGGTGGCTGGTTTCGCCTGCCTCTGGGGTGTCAATGGTCTGAAGAAACTGCTGGGTGCTGACGACTCGCTCGACGTGTTCGGCGTGCATGGTGTGGGCGGTATCCTCGGCGCGCTGCTGACTGGTGTCTTCAACTCGCCGAGCCTGGGTGGCCCAAGCTTAGTTGCCGACTGGACCACCGTGGCCATGACGGCGCCCGAAGCCTACTCCATCGCCAGCCAGGTCTGGATCCAGGCCAAGGCCGTGCTGATCACCATCGTCTGGTCAGGTGTTGTGTCCTTCATTGCCTACAAGGTGGTCGACCTCACGATCGGCCTGCGTGTCAGCGAAGAAGACGAGCGCGAAGGCCTGGACATCACGTCGCACGGCGAAACCGCTTACAACCGTTAAGGGAATGAATGCTGCGGCTGGCCGGATGGCAGCCGCAGCCTGAATAAATAGCGAGAGTCTCCTTTGGATGTTGGGCCCGCAAGAACCACGGTTCTGGCGGGCCCTTTTTTTTGTCCGGCCCATCCCGTGCGCCGGTGCACAATGGCCGCAGGAGATGACATGGACCCCCACACCCACCTTCATTTGCCGTCACCCGAAGGGGCTTGGCGTTTTCTCTTCCCGGGGGCAGTGGCCCTGAAGGAGGCGCCATGACAGAACCCATCATCTTGTCCAGCGCCAGCCTGCGCTGCGAGATCAAGCCTGAGCTGGGCGGCTGCATCGCCGGCCTCTGGCTGGGCGACATTCCCGTGCTGCGCTCCACCCCCGCCTCCGCACTGGTTTCGGTGCGCCTGGCCGGCAGCTATCCGCTGGTGCCGTTTTCCAACCGTGTCGGTCATGCCACCTTGAAGTGGCAGGGAACCAGCCATCCCCTGGTGCAGAACAACGGCCCGGAGCCCCACGCCATCCATGGCCTGGGCTGGCAGCGGCCCTGGCAGGTGCTGGACCAGGACGACCAGTTGCTGATGCTTGCCTGCGAACACCGTGCAGACGTGTCCTGGCCGTTTGCGTTTGACGCTTCGCAAACCTTTCGCCTGAGCGGCAACACTCTTGAGCTGACGCTCAGCATGACCAACCAGGCCCCCACACCGGCACCGGCCGGCCTCGGCTGGCACCCGTATTTCGTCAAGCGCAGCCGCAGCCATATCGCGTTTGAGGCCGCGGGACGCTGGGAAATGAGCGACGAGAAACTGCCAACACACAGGCAGCCCTCGCGCGGACTGGATACCGATTGCACGCCGCTGGATGTTGATCATTGTTTTGACGGCTGGCGAGGCGAGGTGTTATTACAGGACGAACTGCTGCGCACGCGCATCACTTCCAGCCTGGACCGTCTCGTGGTTTTCACCAACGGCACGCGTGACTTTGTGGCGATCGAACCCGTCAGTCACGTCAACAACGCCATCAACCTGATGCAGGCCGGCGCCGGACGCGCGGAAGATCTTGGTGTGCGGGTGCTGGCGCCGGGTGAGTCGATGAGCGTGCAGATGAATATTCAAGTGGAGCGTATGCAATGAATTGGCAAACCGTCGTCCCCCAGCCCTGCGGCCTGGGCGAGTCCCCCTTCTGGCATGCCGACGAGCAGATGCTGTACTGGATCGACATTCCCGGCCGCCAGATTCACCGCTGCAATGTGTTCACGGGCGCGGTGGAAAACTGGGCCATGCCTAGCGAGCCCGGAAGCATTGCGCCGGCGCGGACAAACGGCCTGGCCAGTGGTCTGGTGATTGCACTGCGAGACGGCATCTACCGCGCAACGCAGTGGGGCGGGTCGTTGCAGCGGCTGGTGCTGGCCGACCATGACACCGCCACCACCCGTTTCAACGACGGCAAGGCCGATCCCCTTGGCCGCTTCTGGGCTGGCACCATGTACGAACCGCGCGACGCGGCCACGGCGCAGCTTTTTTCGCTCGACTGCCGCGGGGGGAAAGCTCCGGTGCTTGAGCGCAAGGCCGGCAATGCGACGATTGCCAACGGCCTGGCCTGGTCGCCCGACGCAAGCACGGTTTACTGGACAAATACCACGGCCCACGTGATTCGGGCCTGGAGCTGGGACGCGGCCAGCAACCAGATGACAGGCGAGCGCGTGTTCATGCAATTCCCCGGTAAACCGCCAGGGTGGCAACCCGGCTTGCCGGGGTACGGCGGCCGGCCCGACGGTGCGGCCGTGGACAGCCAGGGCAACTATTGGGTGGCCATGTTCGAGGGCGGACGCGTGCTCAAGCTGTCCCCGAGCGGGCAGATTCTGGCTGACATTCCCACGCCGGCAATGTGTCCGACCATGCCCTGTTTTGGCGGCGACGATATGCAGACCCTGTACCTGACAACCGCTTGCCACGGCCGCCCGGCTGCCGAGCTTGCGGCCATGCCGCAGTCAGGCTGCGTGTTTTCGATGCGGGTGGATGTGCCCGGCTTGCCGGTCAACTTCTTCATTGACTAGGAGCCTGCGCGACAGAAGGAGCGTCGGCTGCAAAGCGGCCGCGACGGCCCATTTTTCACCGGCTTTTTGCCCCATAGCTACGGCTATGGCGCTGCAAACCCGGCAAAAAACTGTGCTCGCCGGGGCCACTTTTCGCTTCGACGCCTTCTGCCGCGCAGACTCCTAGCTGCCACACCAAAAAACCGAACAGCGGCCGTTCAAAAATATCAAACTGAGCCGCCAGCGTGCCGCTTACCATCGGTGCCATGGATTCACGGCTTCAAGACATCACCGACCAGATCCGCGCCGCCGCGGCCAGTGGCACGCCGCTGCGTATACGCGGTGGCGGCAGCAAGGATTTTTACGGCGAGCCGCCTGCGGGTGAGTTGCTGGAAACCTCGGCGCTGACCGGCATCACCAGCTATGAGCCGACCGAACTCGTCGTCACCGTGCGTGCCGGCACCCCCCTGGCCGAGCTGGAAGCCGTGCTGGCCGAACGCGGCCAGTGCCTGCCTTTCGAGCCGCCGCATTTTGGGCCGGGTGCTACCCGGTCTGAGCCCTTGGGCGAAGGCCCCGCATACAGCGGCTCCACCGCGGGGAGCGTAGCGACCGTCGGTGGCATGGTGGCCGCCGGCCTGAGCGGCCCGGCGCGTGCGAACGTGGGCGCCGTGCGTGACTACGTGCTGGGCCTGACGATGCTCAACGGCAGGGGCGAATTGCTGACCTTTGGCGGCCAAGTCATGAAAAACGTGGCGGGCTATGACGTGTCGCGTTTGATGGTCGGCGCCATGGGAACGCTGGGTCTGCTCACCGAAATCAGCCTCAAGGTGTTGCCGCTGGCCCCGGCCGAAGCCACGCTGAAGTTCCAGATGAGCCAGGCCCAGGCGCTGGTGCAGCTGAACCGCTGGGGCGGCCAGCCGCTGCCGCTCAATGCCAGTTGCTGGGTGGACGACGGCCTGCCCGCACTTTACCTACGCCTGCGCGGGGCGGTGGCAGCTGTGGATGCCGCCTGCAAAACCATGGGCGGCGAACGGCAGGACAACGCCGCGGTGGCGCCCGACTGGACGCTGTGCCGCGACCAGCAACTGCCCTGGTTTCTGGCACGGGGCGAGCGGGACCTGTGGCGCTTGTCTCTGCCGCAGACCGCCGCGGTGCTGGACTTGCCCGAGCCGCCGCTGATCGAATGGCACGGCGGCCTGCGCTGGGTACGTGCTGCGCCGGGCGAGGGTCCGCGGCTGCGTGAACTGGCTGCAGGTGTGGGTGGGTTTGCTACTTTATTTATAGCTGATGACGCCCGAAAACAAAGGGCAGAAGGCCGATTCGATGCATTAAAACCGCCGCTGAACCGGATTCATCGCCAACTGAAGAAAGAATTCGATCCCTCCGGCATTTTCAACCGCGGTCGCCTCTATCCCGACCTCTGATGCAAACCAAGCTCTCCCCCGAATTCCAGGGCACGGCCGACGGCCTGGCCGCTGAAGCGATTCTGCGCAAGTGCGTGCATTGCGGCTTTTGCACCGCCACCTGCCCCACCTACCAGTTACTCGGCGACGAACTCGATGGCCCACGCGGGCGCATTTACCTGATCAAGCAGGTGCTTGAAGGCGAGGCGCCGACACGCAAGACCCAGATGCACCTGGACCGGTGCCTGACCTGCCGCAATTGCGAGAGCACCTGCCCCAGCGGCGTGCAATACGGTCACTTGGTGGACATCGGCCGCAAGCTGGTGGATGAACGTGTGCCGCGGCCTGCGCTTGAAAGCACGGTGCGCTGGGCACTCAAGCAAGGCTTGCCTTCGCCGCTGTTTGCTCCGGCCATGAAAGTGGGCCAAGCGGTGCGCGGCCTGCTGCCGGCAGCGCTCAAGGCCAAGGTGCCGGCGTCGCAACCGGCAGGCCGTTGGCCCCAAGGCGAACATGCGCGCAAGGTGCTGATGCTCGCCGGCTGCGTGCAACCGGCCATGATGCCCAACATCAACACCGCCACGGCGCGCGTGCTCGATGCGGCGGGCATCCAGACCGTGGTTGCAGCCAAGGCCGGCTGCTGCGGTGCCGTCAAGTTTCACCTGAACGACCAGGACGGCGGCAAGGCGGAAATGCGCCGCAACATCGACGCCTGGTGGCCGCATGTGGAGGCGGGCGTGGAGGCCATCGTCATGAACGCTTCGGGCTGCGGCGTCACGGTCAAGGAGTACTGCTACATCCTTCAGGATGACGCGGCCTACGCGGCCAAGGCGGCGCGCATCAGCGAACTGACGCGCGACCTGAGCGAGTTGCTGCCTGAACTGGTGGAGGCGCTGCGCGAGAAAGTCTCCGACAGGGCCGGAAGCGGCACCATTGCATTTCATCCGCCGTGCACGCTGCAGCACGGCCAGCAGTTGCGCGGCGGTGTCGAAAAACACCTGGGTGCGCTTGGCTTCAACGTGAAGGTGACCTCCTGCGAAGCGCATTTTTGCTGCGGCTCCGCCGGCACCTATTCGGTGCTGCAGCCTGAGATTGCCACCCAGCTGCGCGACCGCAAGCTGGGCCATCTGCAGGACATGGCGCCCGAGCTCATTGTGTCGGCCAACATCGGCTGCATCACCCATCTGCAAAGCGGCACCGCAACGCCGGTCAGGCATTGGGTGGAAGTGCTGGACCAGGCACTGGATTGACAACCCTGCTGACACCACGCTGTCAGCAGCCCCTCTTCATCATCAAGGCTTCTTCAACACAACAGGAGTCCTTCATGAAAAGCACCATCAGCTGGTTTGAAATCCCCAGCACCCAAATTGACCGCGCCCAGGTTTTTTACGAAGCCGTATTGAACTGCAAGCTGCGCCGCGAGCCCATGGGCCCCTCCGAAGGTGCCGTGTTTCCCTATGAGGGTGAAGGTGTCGGCGGCTGCCTCATGGCCGGCCCCACAGCACCGGCACCCGGCGCCACAGGCACGCTGATTTATCTCGATGCTTCCCCTTCGCTGGATGCAGCCTTGACGCGGGTGGCCAAGGCCGGCGGCAACATTGCGCTGGGCCGGCAGGCCTTGCCACCCGGCTTGGGTTTCTTTGCGCACATCACCGACCTGGACGGCAACCGGGTCGGCCTGCACGCACTGGCCTGAGGCGGCGATGCAATCCCACCCGCAATTGCACCCCCGAAACTGGATTGCCGTGGCCAGCGCGGAGCACGCCCGCCGTGGATGTGCCGAGCCTGCGCGGGGCTACATGCAGGTCTGCCACGGCAAATGCGCCCCGCTGAAGAGGGTGTTGCCGGGCGACCGTGTCACTTACTACGCGCCAACGCTTGCGTTCGGCGCGCGGGACAAGTACCAGCACTTCGTGTCCATAGGTGTGGCCCAGCCCGGTGAACCTTATCCGTTTGACATGGGCGGTGGCTTTGTGCCTTTTCGGCGTGACGTGGCTTACCTGACCGCACAGGAGGTGCCGGTGGCGCCACTGCTGGACCGGCTTGAGTTTGCACAGGAGCGCCAACACTGGGGCTACAAACTGCGCTTCGGCCTGTTTGAAATCAGCGATCACGACATGCAGGTGATTGCCCTGGCCATGCAGGCCGATCCCGCCCGATTGGGTTTTGAGGCCTGACGACCGGCGTGCTGCGCTAAAGTCCTGCCATGCGCCGCGCCGACCGTCTGTTTCAGATCCTGCAGTTGATCCGCGGACGCCGCCTCACCACGGCGGTGTTTCTGTCGAAGCGCCTGGAAGTGTCGGTACGTACCATCTACCGTGACGTTGCCGAATTGCAGCACCAGGGCGTTCCTCTTGAAGGCGAAGCCGGCGTCGGGTACCGACTGGGCACCGGCTTTGACTTGCCCCCTTTGATGTTCACTCAGGAAGAAGCCAAGGCGCTGGTGGCCTCGGTGCGCCTGGCGCAGCAGGGCCTGGACCCGGGCCTGGCCCGCGAGGCCGAAGATGCGCTGGGAAAAATCCTGTCGGTGTTACCGGCGGCGGCGCGTGTGGCCGCAGAAAGTCTGGCGGTCTACGCGCCCCTGCTGGGTGTGGATGGCGAGAACCAGCAGCGGCTGCAACGCTTGCGCGAAGCGGTCCAGGCGCGGCACAAGGTCAAGCTGCATTACCGCGACTTACAGGACAACACCAGCGAGCGCATGATTCGCCCGCTGGGCTGCTTTTTCTGGGGCAAGGTCTGGACGCTTGCGGCCTGGTGCGAAGCACGGCAGGACTTTCGCAGTTTCCGGGTTGACCGTATTGAAAAACTGCAGGTACTGGAAACCGGCTTCCAGCATGAAGCTGGCAAAACGCTGGCTGATTTTCTGCGCCATGTTGGCGCACCTCACTTTTAATGCGAGCATCGTATGCTATTGAATAAATAGCATACTTTTCCCGTATCTAAAGGGGGAAATCCTGATTTTTCTATTAACTACCACCCAGAGCCGCGCGGTAGCGCCGGCTGCACGGCACCTGGCTGCCGTCCTTCATGCGCAGGCGGGCATCGCCGCTGCTTTCTGGCTCAATTTCTGCCACGCGGTCCAGGTTGGCGGCATAGCTGCGGTGCACCTGGACAAAACGCGCCGGGTCAAGCTGGCTCAAAAAGTCTGCCAGGGTCGAGCGCAGCAGGTAGTCGTGGCCGTTGACGTGGATGCCGATGTAGTTGCCCTGGGCCTGCAGCCATTCGATGTCTGTGGCGGCAATGAGAAATTCCTTGCGCAGCTTGCGCACCAGGAACCGCTCAGGCCGCAGTGACGGCCCGGCCGATTCGGTGCCGGCGGGCGTCTCGGGCGCGTCCAGCACGCGCGCTTCACCCTGCAAGCGCAGCAGCAGCAGGCGGTAGCTGAGCACGGCGCAAAGAATCAGCACGTAGCTGCGCACGTCCTTGAGGTACTCGTAAGCCAGCACGGTTGCCCAGTTGCCGAAGTTGTAGCTGGCTCCGACCAGCGCATAGGCCGCCTTGCGCAGCGCCATCATCACCAGCACATGCATGGCGCAAAACACCAGCGTGCCGGCCAGGTGCCAGGGCAGGTTGCGGCCCAGCGTGTCCCAGCGCAACGGAAAACGCCGCTCGAAAGCGATCAGCGCGGGGATTAGCAAGCCCACGGTCAGGTTGCTCGAGAGCTCCCACAGTAAAGGCTGGGCAAACGGGGCTGTCCGTAAATCAATCCAGGTTGTGATGCTGTTGAACAGCACCTGGATCGTCAGCACCACAACCCAGAAACCGATTTCGGCTCGGCGTCGGTAGGGCTGGTAGCGCTCCAGCCAGGATTTTGTGGGGTCTGCGGGTTCCGTCATGTCGCCAGTCTAGAAGAAATGCCTGGATTCTCGTCCCCGGTGGCCACCGCTTGTCACAAACAGCCTGCAACTTGTCCCATGGGGCTGCCCGAAAAAGCCCCGCGCGCAAAAAATGACAGCCACTTGGGTTTTGTTCAGGAGAAAACCATGAACCGCCGTCACGACATTGATGCCCTGCGTGCCCTGGCCTTTGGCCTCGTCATCCTTTACCACGTGGCCATGTATTACGTGGCCGACTGGCCCTGGCACCTGAAAAGCCCGCATGCGGCCGAGTGGCTGCAGCTGCCCATGCGGTCGCTCAATTTATGGCGCATGGACCTGGTCTTCCTGATTTCGGGCCTAGCCCTGGGTTTCCTGCAACGGGGCCAGGGCGCGGGCGCCCTGTTCCGTCAACGCAGCTGGCGGTTACTGCTGCCATTGGTGTTCGGCATGGTGGTGGTCGTGCCCTTCCAGGCTTACGCGCAGGGTGTGGCCAACGGCAGCATCGCACCGGGGTTCGGCGCCTTTCTGTTGCGCTACGCCGCCGGCGGGCCCTGGCCGAAAAATGCGTTTGACGGCTCGGACTTCGGTGTCACCTGGAACCACCTGTGGTACCTGCCCTACCTGTGGCTCTACACCAGCGTGCTGGTCCTGCTGTTGCCTGCATTGCAATCGGCCGCCGGCCAGCGTCTGCGCCAGGCGTTTGCCGGGCTGCGCGGCGCGGCCCTGCTGGTGCTTCCTGCACTGCCGCTGATGGCCTGGTCGCTGCTGCTCTGGCCGCATTTCCCGCCCACACATGACCTGATCGGCGACGGCTGGCTGCATGCGGTGTATTTCACGCTGTTCCTCTATGGCTGGTGGATAGGCACGGACGAAGGCTGGTGGGCCGCTGCGGCGCGCTTGCGCTGGCCAGCCCTGGGCGCGGCACTGATGCTGCTGGCGGTGTACGTGGGCTTGCGTGCACTGCCCCCGGAAGGGGCGGCCCCGCGCCAGCTGTTGCGCCTGGTCGCCGATCTGTACCTGTGGACGGCCCTGCTGGCCATCCTGGGATGGGGCCATCTGAAGCTCAACCGTCCGTGGCGCTGGCTGCCCTGGGCCAACGCATCGGTCTATCCCTGGTATGTGTTGCACCAGACGGTGATCATCGTGGCCATCTGGTGGCTGGCACCGTTGCAGCTGGGGCCAGTCGTGGAGCCGGTGCTGCTGGTGCTGCTGACGGTGGCGGGGTGCTGGGCAATCACCGCCCTGGTGCGCCGCAGCGCCTGGCTGCGGCCGCTGTTCGGGCTGCACAGTTGCAGGCTTGCCGCAAGGCAGCCGCGCGCCCTGTGCGGGCAAGCCTAGCGCGGGGTTCTCAGGCGGCGAGCGCCGCTTCCACGTCTTTGGCCAGGCCGGCGGGTTCGTCGGTCGGCGCATAACGCTTGAGAACCTGGCCGTCCCTGCCGACCAGAAACTTGGTGAAGTTCCACTTGATGGCCTTGCTGCCCATCAGGCCGGGGGCTTCGGCTGATAGCCACTTGTACAGCGGGTGCGCGGCCGGGCCGTTGACGTCGATTTTTCCCATCATCGGAAAACTCACGCCGTAGTTGACCTGGCAGAACTCGGCAATCTCGCCCTCGGCGCCCGGGTCCTGCGCGCCGAATTGGTTGCACGGAAAACCCAGCACCACCAGCCCTTTGCCGGCATAGGTTTTGTGCAGTTCTTCCAGACCACCGAACTGTGGCGTGAAGCCGCATTTGCTGGCCGTGTTCACGATTAACATCACCTTGCCCTTGAATTTGGACAGTGCGATGTCCTTGCCGTTGATCTGGCGCGCTTCGAAGTCGTAAATGCTGCTCATGGTGTGCTCCTGGTTTGCCCTGCCACTGTACTGCAGCAAGCCAACATAGGCGCAGGGGAGCTTGTCTTCCCAAGGGTCCGCGGGTCCGGCTTTGCCGGCCCGCAGGCGAAGCGTCTCGCGAGCCGCGGCCTGCAAGGCCTCGGGCGCTACACGCAGTGAGCAACCGTGGGGGCTACTTCTTTGCGGGCGCCAGCGCCGCCAGCACGGCAGCCAGCACGATCAGGCTGCCGCCCAGCAGGGTGCGGCTGCTGAACTCGGACGCGCCCAGCGCGGCGGCGGACAGGCTGGCAAACAGGAGCTCGGTCAGCATCACCAGCGCCGTGGTGCTGGCCGCCAGCCGTGCGGCCCCATATTGCAGCGCCATGTTGCTGAGAAGGAAGGCGACGCTCAGGGCCAGCGCCACATTCAGCCATGCTGTGGTCCAGAGCGGGGCGGGCACCACGCCCGAGGCCATGCCCAGCACCGCTGCGCTGCCTGCCAGCAGGGCGCCGCCGCCAAACATCGCCATCATGCGCGAGGCGCTGGAGGTGTATTCGAGCTTGCGCAGCATCACGTTGGTGGCGGCAAAACTCAGGCCACCCATCAGGGCCAGCCAGTCCGCAATGCCTTGCGGCACCGGCCAGGACGAGTCAGGCGCTTTCAGCACGATCACCACGCCCGCCATGGCCAGAAGAAGCCTAAGCAGAGACAAGCGTGTCGGTTGCTCTCCCAGCACCGCCCACGCCAGCAACACCGACCACGCCGGCATCAGGTAAAACAGCAGCACCACACGCACAACATCGCCAACGGTGACGGCCCAGTTGAAGCCGAGATTGGTCAACCCGGCGGCCAGGGCGAGCAGCCACAGCTGCGGATGTTGGGCAAATCCGCGCCAGCCTGACGGCCAGGCCAGCGTGACGCAAACCAGGGAAAAGAGATAAATGACCGTGGTAGACCACAGCGGATGCAGGCCCAGAGTCTGCAGCTCGCGAAACGGCCACCATGACACGCCCCATACAAAGGCGTTGAAAACCAGTGCGGATGCAGCAAGGGCGGTTCCCCGCGGAGTCACGGAATCCGGCTCCCGCTGACCGGGCTGTGGCCGGCAGTGCCACCAGCGCGCATCAATGCAGTTTGTCGCTGCGCGCGATGCTCAAGAGGTGGTCCACCTGCTCTTTGTGCTTGATGCAGTTGCTTTTGTGCCAGCGCTGGATCAACCACATGAAGCCCGCGACCACCACGCCGAAGATGGTGATGGCGCCAAAGGCCGACAGCCCCATGCCGGTGGACAGGCTGTAACCGGCGCCCAGCGCAAGAATGCAGGCCTGTTCGTTGAAGTTCTGCACCGCGATGGAGCGGCCCGCCCCCATCAGGTTGTGGCCCCGGTGCTGCAGCAGCGCATTCATGGGAACCACCAGGAAGCCGCCGAGTCCGCCCAGCAAAATCAGGAAGGGCGCGGCAACCCAGACGTTGGAAATCACGTTCATCAAGATAACCAGCACACCCATGGCAATGCCCAGAGGCATCACACTGGTGGCATGCTCCAGCCGCATGCGCATCGATGCCAGAACGGCGCCTGCTGCGGTGCCGATGGCCACCACGCCGACCAGCGAGGAGGCCTGCGTGGTGCTGTAACCCAGTGCAGCAGCGCTCCAGGCCAGCACGATGTAGCGCAGATTGCCGGAGACACCCCAGAACAGCGTGGTGGTGGCCAGCGAAATCTGGCCCAACTTGTCGCGCCACAACGCCGCGTTGCAGTTCCAGAAGTCGGGCAGAAGCTCCAGCTTGTTGCGCGGCATGGGGCGCATTTCGACGCCGGTCAGTGGAATGCGGGTGTTGAACCACCCCGCGATGGCGTACAGGAGAATGAGCGCGCAGATGGCGGCCTCGGGCGGTGTATCAATACCGGTGGTGAAAACCGGAAAATCAAATGACAGCAGCAGGTGGGAGACCGAATGGCCGACCAGCTGGCCACCGAGCAGCACGCCGAGGATGATGGATGCGATCGTCAGGCCCTCGATCCATCCGTTGGCCTTGACCAGCTGCGAGGCCGGCAGCAGTTCGGTGAGGATGCCGTATTTGGCGGGGGAATAGGCTGCGGCACCGAGGCCGACAATGGCATAAGCCAGCAGCGGATGGGTGCCGAACAGCATCATCAGGCAACCCGCCACCTTGATGGCATTGCTGATGAACATCACCTTGCCCTTGGGCTGCGCGTCGGCAAAGGCACCGACGAACGGCGCCAGCACCACATAGAACAACGCAAACATGGGCACCAGCGCTGCCGGCTGCCACTTGGGAGCCCCGCTGCTGCGAAGCAGTTCCACGGCAGCCACGAACAGCGCGTTGTCAGCCAACGAGCTGAAAAACTGGGCTGCCAT
>NZ_MUNO01000019.1 GCF_002001015.1 Polaromonas sp. A23
GGCGTGAACTGCTGCAGCGCCTGCAGATCGCTTTTTCGGTGGTGTCGCCTGAGGTGGACGAAAGCCCGCTGGCCGGCGAGGCGCCCGCCGCGCTGGCGCGGCGGCTGGCACTGGCCAAGGCCAAGGCAGTGGCCGCCAACTTCCCGGAGGCTGTGGTGATTGGCTCCGACCAGGTCGCCGACCTGAACGGCCGTCCGCTGGGCAAGCCCGGAAACCACAGCAACGCCGTGGCCCAGCTGCGTCAGATGCGCGGCCACAGTGTTGTCTTCCAGACCGCCGTGACCGTGGTGTGCCTGCAAAGCGGCTTCGAGCAAACCGATCTTGCAGCGGTGAAAGTCCAGTTCCGGCATCTGACGGATGACGAGATCGAGAACTACCTGCAAGCCGAGCAGCCCTACGACTGCGCGGGCAGCGCCAAAAGCGAAGGCTTGGGCATCAGCCTGCTGGACGCGATCGAGAACGACGATCCCACCGCACTGGTGGGCTTGCCGTTGATTCGCACCTGCCGCATGCTCCGCGCTGCCGGCATCAACCTGCTGCAAACCCGGGAGGACCGGTCATGAGCGCAGCACCGAAAGGCCGGCTTTACCTGGTGCCCGCACCGCTGGACTTCGGCTGCGAAGCGCAAGCGCCCTTGCAGGACGTGATGCCCCTGGGCACGCTGCAGATTGCCGCCACGCTCTCCTGCTGGATTTGCGAGAACGCCAAAAGTACACGCGCTTACCTCAAGCGCGTTGGCGAGGTACAGCCGTTGCAGCAACCCATCCAGGCGCAGCAGATCCAGGAATTGCCGCGCGAAGTGCACAAAAAGGGCGACCACGGCGGCAATTTCGACGCACGCCCTTTGCTGGCGCCTGCCCTTGCAGGACAAGACATGGGGCTGGTCAGTGAAGCCGGCATGCCGGCCATTGCCGATCCGGGCTCATCGGTGGTGCGCGCTGCGCACGATCTGGGCCTGCAGGTTGTGCCGCTCACCGGGCCCATGTCGCTGGTGCTGGCGCTGGCCGCCAGCGGCCTGAATGGCCAGAATTTTGCATTTGTCGGTTATTTGCCGCAGGACGGCGGCGAACGCAGCCAACGCATCCGGGAGTTGGAGTCGCTGGCCTTGAAAACCGGCCAGACCCAGATTTTTATTGAAACCCCCTACCGCAACGCCGCACTACTTCAGGCACTGCTGCAAACACTGCAACACAACACGCGACTGGCCCTCAGCTGCGGGCTGAGCCTGCCAGGCGCCTGGTCGCGCAGTGCGTCGGCAAGCGTCTGGAAACGCGACAAGCCGGCTGCGCCGCTGGCCTTGCCCACCGTGTTCTGCATAGGTCGGTAGCAACTGCATTCGCATAAAAAAGCCCGCAGCGAGCGGGCTTTTTCTAAAGGCAATCGCGCTGCCTTAACCACTGCCTTAGCGAATGGAAGGAATCGCTTTCAGCGTCTGGATAGCGCCCGAACCAATGGCGGCACCGAACTTCTTGGCCAGGCGTTCAGCCACGTTTTCCCGACGGGTGTAGTCGATGATCTCTTCGGTCTTGACGATTTCCCGGGCCACGTAGTCGAGCGAGCCCAGCTGATCCGCCAGCCCCAACTCGATGGCCTGCTGGCCGGTCCAGAACAGTCCGCTGAACATTTCAGGCGTTTCCTTGAGACGCTTGCCCCGGCCATTTTTGACGACGGTGATGAACTGCTGGTGGATCTGGTTCAGCATGGTCTGCGCGTAGGCGCGCTGGTGCTCGGTCTGTGGGCTGAAGGGGTCCAGAAAACCTTTGTTTTCGCCGGCGGTCATGAGGCGGCGCTCAACGCCCACCTTCTCCATCAGGCCGGTAAAGCCAAAACCGTCCATCAGCACACCGATGCTGCCGACAATGCTGGCCTTGTCGACAAAAATCTTGTCGGCGGAAGCCGCGATGTAATACGCGGCCGAGGCGCAGGTTTCACCCACCACCGCATACACCGGCTTGTTGTACTTGGCCTTCAGGCGCAAGACTTCGTCATTCATCATGCCGGCCTGCACCGGGCTGCCACCGGGCGAGTTGATCAGCAACACCACCGCCTTGGCGCCTTCGTCTTCAAAGGCAGCGCGCAGGGCAGCATTGACAAATTCGGCGCTGGCGTCGGCGCCGTCGGCAATTTCACCCTTGATCTCGACCACCGCCGTGTGCGGAACGCTGACGTTGGTGGTTGATGCGCCACGGGACAGCCCGAACCAGACCAGGAAAATGAAAAAAGCCAGCCAAGACAGACGCACAAACGTCTTCCAGCGGCGCGTGGCCTTTTGCTCATTGAGGGCGGCAAAAGCCAGCTTTTCCAGCGTCACACGCTCCCAGCCGGGGCTGGAAGTATCCACACCAGCCTTGTAATTTGCTACGGTTTCAGGAGCTGCTTGCGCCCGCCCCTCAAGGGCTGAAGCCCGATTTGGATCGAAATCAGAAGCGTCAGAGGGTTCGGTGCGGTTTGAATCATTCATAAGGGTAGTTTAGAACTCCACGGTTTTAAGTTTGTAGGACGTGTGCCAGAAAACAAGGCCATCGCCTTCCGTAACATCGATTTTGACCAGTCCGCCCTGGCACGGGCCGCCGCTGCAATCGCCAGTGTCAGGCCGATAGGCAGCACCGTGGCTGGCGCACAGCAGCCACTGGCCGCTGTCGTCAAACACGCGATTGGGTTGCCAGTCCAGCTCCATGGCCACATGCGTGCAGCGGTTGAGATAGGCATGAACCACTCCGTCATAACGCACAGCAAAGGCGCGGCAGGTCTGTCCAGCGTAGACCACATCGAAAGACACCGCCAGCCCGCCGTCGAGCAGGTCGCGACTGTTGCACAGGGCTTGCCGTTCGTCCATGGCCGTCAACACTGGAATTCAGCCATGAGCCAGCAACCAGTTGTGCAGTTCCTGCACCGAGTGGGCAATATGGCGCGGCGCCAGCAGGTCAAAGGTAGCTGGCTCGTGTGCGCCGTAGCTCACGCCCACACTGGGACAGCCGGCGTTGAGCGCCATCTGCAGGTCATGCGTGGTGTCGCCCACCATCAGCACACGTTCGGGCGCGACACCAAACTCGGTCATCAGTTCGTGCAGCATGCGGGGGTCAGGCTTGCCGGCCGTCTCGTCGGCGGTGCGCGAGCTGTCGAACACGCCCTTGAGCTCCTCGGTGCGCAGCACTTCGTTGAGGCCGCGGCGCGACTTGCCGGTAGCCACCGCAAGCAGGTGGCCGCGCGCTTTCAGAACATCGAGCAGGGGAAGCACGCCCTCAAACAGGCTCAGGTCGTCGTAATGCGCGTTGTAGTGGTGGCGGTAACGCTCACCAAGCTGCGGGTATTTCTCAGGCGGCACATCCGGCGCAGCGTGCGCCAGGGCCTGCATGAGGCCCAGGCCGATCACATAGCCGGCTTCCTTGTCGGTTGGAACCGTGCCACCCACATCGCGCACAGCGGCCTGGATACAGCGCACGATGATTTTGGTGGAATCGAACAGCGTGCCGTCCCAGTCGAAGGCAATCAGGTCAAAGTTCAGCGGCTTATTCGGCGGGGACATGGGCGGTCAGGCTCTCTAGCTCGGGGGGAAGCGCAGCCAGCAAATCAATGCGTTTGCCGCTGGAGGGATGGGTGAACTTTAACCGCCAGGCATGAAGGAACATGCGCCTGAGGGCAATGCCGCCCGCTTCCTTTTGCAAGGCTTTGTTCAGGTCGAAATCGCCGTATTTGTCATCACCAGCAATCGGGTGGCCCGCGCTGGCCAGGTGCACGCGAATCTGGTGGGTGCGTCCGGTCTTGATGGTGACTTCAAGCAAGGTGAAGTCGCGCCTCGCTATAACCAGCGCGGCGCTGACCTTGACCAGTGTGACCGCACGCATGGCATCAGGATGCTCTTTGGGCACCACCCGGACGCGGCGCTCGCCGTCAGGCAAAAGGTATTTCTGCAGCGGCGCATCCAGCACTTTTTTGTTGGCCGGCCAGGCTCCTGCAACCAGCGCCAGATAGATCTTGTCGGTTTCGCGCTCGCGAAACTGTTCCTGCAGGTTTTTCAGCGCCATGCGCTTTTTGGCGATCAGCAGGATGCCGCTGGTTTCACGGTCCAGCCGGTGCACCAGCTCCAGGAATTTCGCCTCCGGCCGCGCCATGCGCAGTTGCTCAATCACGCCAAACGCCACCCCGCTGCCGCCGTGCACGGCCACGCCGGCCGGTTTGTCGATGGCCAACACGTGTTCGTCCTCAAACAGGATGGGGAATTCACGCGAAGGCGCGTAACCGCCAACCGTGGAGGCGGCGCCGTGCCGGGCCACTTCCACTGCCATGGCCCGCGCCTTGTCGTCGGCCCGTTCCGAGGTTCGCACCGGCGGCAAGCGCACGACGTCGCCGGCTTCCACCCGGGTGTCGGCGTGCGCCCTGCCCTTGTTGATGCGTACCTCGCCGCTGCGGATGATGCGGTACACATGGGTTTTGGGCACGCCCTTGAGCTGGCGGATCAGGAAGTTGTCCAGGCGCTGGCCGGCAAAGTCAGCGTCCACTGTCACCAGCGTGGCCTGCGGCGCGGCTTTCTCGGCCCGGTCTGCCGTTTTTTCAGGCAAATCCGGCAGGGTCTGGGCCGAAACGTGAGGGGCAGCGCTGGCAGGCAACGGGGCGGGGCGGGGTTTACCCGGACGCCGTGTTTTACCTGAAGCTACGCCTATAATGTGTTTCACTAGCGACAAGCTGTAAGTGGTTGATTTGTCTGGGAGTTTAGTCCACACACCATCATTCCACCTGAACAGCCTTGCTGGAAGGTCGATGCCACTGGCGGCAAATGTCCGCAAGCGCACGGTGCCAGGCACCCCGCGGCGGAAAAATGCAGTGCAGACGAGTCGACGTTATGCGAATACAACTACGGAATACGATGTGTGCAGCCCCGCGGGCTGCATACGGATCCAGGTGAAATCTGGTCTTTACATGGGTAGCCTCTTGACAACACTGGCAGCACTGATTTTTTTATGCCTGCGGCGCTTTTTAGCCCCGCTCTCGGGCATAAATCGGCCGCCAGCCCTTGTTTTGCGGGCGCAAGCAGCTACTATTTTTGTAGCAAACACCTGTCAGACCCCGGCTCACCCCATCCACGCGCCTACGCCCAGACTGCTCTGCGACTGATTTTTCAGTCGCCGTAGCTTCGTCAAAAGCTCTCCGGCAATTCCCCACGTTCGCACAACGTCTGCTCCGGCGTCGTTTGCCCATTTTTGGGCAGTGATGTTTGAGAACAGAAGAACGAAGGAAAACCCATGAAACGCATGCTGGTTAATGCCACCCAGTCGGAAGAACGCCGCCTGGCAATTGTTGACGGACAAAAACTCCTCGACTACGAAATCGAAATTGAAGGGCGCGAACAGCGCAAGGGCAACATCTACAAGGCCGTCGTCACCCGAGTCGAGCCATCGCTCGAAGCCTGTTTTGTCGACTACGGTGAAGACCGCCACGGCTTTTTGCCGTTCAAGGAAATCTCCAAGCAATACTTCGCCCAGGGCGTGTCGGTCAGCCAGGCACGTATCCAGGACGTGATCCGCGAAGGCCAGGAAATCCTGGTCCAGGTTGAAAAAGAAGAACGCGGCAACAAGGGCGCCGCCCTGACCACCTTTGTCTCGCTGGCCGGGCGTTATGTTGTGCTGATGCCCAACAACCCGCGCGGCGGTGGCGTCAGCCGCCGTATTGAAGGCGAAGACCGGGCCGAGCTCAAGGAAAACATGGACCAGCTGGAATACCCGGCCGGCTCCAGCATCATCGCCCGCACCGCCGGCATCGGCCGCAGCGCCGCCGAGTTGCAGTGGGACCTGAACTACCTGATCAAGCTGTGGACCGCGATTGACGGCGCCGGCAAGGGCGGCAAGGGCGCGTTCCTGATTTACCAGGAATCCAGCCTTGTGATCCGCGCCATCCGCGACTACTTCAACAGCGACATCGGCGACATCCTGTTCGACACCGACGACGTCTACGAACAAGCGCGCCAGTTCATGGCCCACGTGATGCCCGAACACGAGCACCGCGTCAAACGCTACCGCGACGACGCGCCGCTGTTCAGCCGCTTCCAGATCGAGCACCAGATCGAGTCGGCCTACGCACGCACCGTGCAACTGCCGTCCGGCGGCGCCATCGTGATCGACCACACCGAAGCCCTGGTTTCGGTCGACGTCAACTCGGCCCGCGCCATCAAGGGCGGCGACATTGAAGAAACCGCCACCCGCACCAACCTGGAAGCCGCTGACGAAGTCGCGCGCCAGATGCGCTTGCGCGACCTGGGTGGCCTGATCGTCATCGACTTCATCGACATGGAAGAGTCGCGCAACCGCCGCGATGTTGAAAACCGCCTGCGCGACGCGCTGCGCCAGGACCGCGCGCGTGTGCAGTTCGGCACTATCAGCAAGTTCGGCCTGATGGAAATGAGCCGTCAGCGCCTGCGCCCGGCCCTGTCGGAAGGCGCATCCATCCCCTGCCCGCGTTGCGGTGGCTCCGGCCACATCCGCGACACCGAAAGCTCGGCGCTGCAGATTTTGCGCATCATCCAGGAAGAGTCGCTGAAAGACAGCACGGCTTCCGTGCTGTGCCAGGTACCGGTCGATGTGGCGTCTTTCCTGCTCAACGAAAAACGTTCCGAGATCGCCAAGATCGAAATGAAGCAGCGCATCAACGTGCTGCTGGTGCCCAACAAAACGCTGGAAACACCGAACTACAAGCTCGAGCGTCTGAAACACGATGACCCGCGCCTGGACAACATCGAGGCGAGCTACAAGATGGCCGAGGAGATGGAAGATCCGACCACAGTCACGCGCCGCAGCCAGGAAAAGCACAACAAGCAGGAGCCGGTGATCAAGGGCGTGCTGCCCGATGCACCGGCACCCATCGCCGCACCCAAGCCGGCAACGGTCGTCGCGCCCAAAGCTGCTGCGCCGGTTCGCGCCACTGCAGCGGCGGCACCGGCCGAGAAGAGCTTCTTCGCAAAACTGAAAGCCTTCTTTGTGGGTGAGGAAGCTGCGCCTTCTGCTGCTCCAGCCAGGGAAGTGAAAAATGACGAGCGCGGCGGAAGCCGTCGCGACGAGCAACGTGGTGAGCGCGGCGATCGTGGCGGTGAACGCGGTGGCCGTGATGGCCGTCGCGGTGGCCGTGGAGGCCGCGGCGAAGGCCGTTCTGGTGAAGGTCGTGGCGAAGGCCGGCCGGACCAGCGCGGTGAACGTCCTGAAGGACGCGGCGAAGGTCGCGGTGGTGAGCGCCGTGAGCGCAACGCCGACGGCGCACGCCAGGAACGCCCTGCCGGCGAAACACGCGGCGATGGACGCAACAACGAAGCCCGCCCAGAACGCGCACCGCGCCCTGAAGGCCAGGCCGACGGCGAAGGCCGCAGCGAGCGCGGTGAACGCAGCCGCCGCGGCCGCGGTGACCGGGGCGATCGTGGTGGTGAACGCGGCGAACGCGGTGACCGTCCGGCACGCGACCCGATCGAGCAGGATCTCGCACTGGCCAACCAGGCAGCCATGGCCGCCGCCATGAACGAAGGCGACGCCCCACAGCGTCAGGAACGCCCCGCGCAGGATGCAGGCCGCGATGGTGAGCGTCAGCCGCGCCCTGAAGGCCAGGGCCGCCGTGAACGCGGAGAGCGTGGCGAACGCGGCAACGGCCGTCGCAACGAACGCCGCGACGAGCGTACAGACGGAAATGCCGCCCCCACCGCCGGCGCACAGGCCGACAGCTTTGACGCAGCACATCCCGCTGTCGTGGCGGGTCTCGACGAGGCTGGCAACCCCGTGGTGCCGGCATCTTCCGCCGACATGCAGGCGCGCCCTGAAGGTCAGGGAGAAGGCCAGGGCCAGGGCCAGGACCGCCAGCCGCGCGAACGCCGCAGCCGTGACCGTTACGGCCGCGACCGCCGCGACCGCAACGATCAGCCAGCCGAAGGCCAGGCTGAAAACGCGGCTCCCGCTGCTTTCACTGACAGTTTTGAGTCCAATCAACCCGCAGCCTTTACAACACAAGCGCCGGTAGCTACTGAATTCGTAGCAAACGCCGCGCCTGTCGCAGCGCCGGTGGCGGTGTCTCCCGCCTCTGTCGCGGTTGCACCTGCCGTCGTCACGCCTGTGGCTGCCGCGCCTGTGGCTGCCGCGCCTGCGCCTGTGGCGCGCGCACTGCCGAAAGTCCAGTCCTACGAATTGCCGCTGCAGGACCTGGCCCAGGTAGCGAGCTCTTCCGGCCTGCAGTGGGTCAACTCCGACGCCAGCAAGATTGCCGAAGTGCAAGCCACCATGGCGGCGGAGCCGAAGCCGATTCATGTGCCACGCGCACGTCCACCAGCTCCGCAGCTGGACAGCGGCCCGTTGGTGCTGGTCGAAACCAAGCGCGACCTGCGTGAGATGACCTTGCCGTTTGAGCAGCCTGCTGCGCCGGTTGCAGCTGAACGCGCGGAGTAATCCCTGCTGGTTGTGCCACCTGGCACTTCAGATCAAAGGCAGCTTTCGGGCTGCTTTTTTTCGTCTGGCGTTTTGTGCCTCAGGGCTCGGGTCCAACTTGAAGGCGTCACGCTGCATCTGTGGTCTGCCTTGGACAGTAGACGCAACTCCCCACTCCCACCCCTAACCCCTCCCTCGCCCCGCTGGGCGATGGAGGGGGACTTCATTTGGCAACGTGTGCTGCACCCGCGTGCATACATGACGGCCACGTGTCCCGACATGACGCGCTTCGCGCGTCATGTCTCCCCGTATCCGTATCTGTACCCGAATCCGCACCCGCTTTATCCCCCACCCTTCTGTATGCGCCGAGGAGCGGAGGTCCAGCCGGATCAGGGCGAGCGATTGTCTGAGCGCAGCGAGTTCGAGCTCGACCCCGGCTAGACCGAGCACCGCAGGTTTCCCCCGTAGCGCTAGCGAAGGGGGACGCAGACAGTAGGGTCGCCTTTTCTTTTGCTTACTTTTATTTTGGCGAAGCAAAAGAAAAGTGAGTTGCCGCCGGGCAACCCCCGGCTTGTAGGCAAACCTCCAGCGCAGGAGGCAAAGACGACTTCGACAAGCTCAGCCCGAACGGCGTTGGAGGACCGCTTGCATGGATCCCGGATCAAGCCCGGGATGACAGACGAAAGAGGTTTATCAGTAGGTCACCAACCGGTCCCCGCAGCGGCACACGGGCGACTAGACTTCCGCAGCCCGCCGATAAGCCTGCACCGCCCCCGACTCATCCCCCCGCTGCTCCGCCAACACAGCCAGCGCACGCCAGGCATTGCGATGCAGCGTGACGTCCTGCAGAGCCAGTGAGGCCTGGGACAGCAGTTGCTGGGCCTTGCCCCAGAGCTGGCGCTTCAGGCAGGTCATGCCGGCCAGGTACTGCAGGTTCGCATCGCGCGGCCGCTGCTGCTGCGCGGACTCGATGCGCGCCAGCCAGGCGGCATCAATCGAATCCAGCCCTTGTTCAAGCACATGAATAAGCTTGATGCGCTGCGTGTCGCTCACTTCAGAACGCGGCTGCATCACCAGCTCCCAGACCTGCAGCAGCCAGCTGCGGGCCATATCTGCATCGCCATGTAAGGCCATGAGTCGGGAAGCGGCGTGGATCACCAGTTCAGGCATGGCCCGTTCGCTGGCGTCCAGCGACTGCCAGGCGGCTTGCAGTTGCGTCGGGTCGTGCGCGCCGCCGAGCAATTCAAGCGCCAAACCGCGCACGATGCTTTGCGCCGCTGGCGGGGAAAACGCGCGGTGTTTGGCCAGCAGGCGCGCCGTTTCCAGCGCCTGCGAGGTCTGCCGGGCCTGGCGGGTGGCGCGCAGCTTGGTGCGCAGCGCCAGCGTGCGGCGTGCCGCGCCCTGCGGCAATTGATTGAGCAGTTCCAGCGCAGCGGCCGGGTCGCGGTCGTCCAGTGCCCAGCGCGCGGCGCGCAACTGCACCCCTTCGCGGGTTTCCTGAGCAATGCGATGCGTGCTGGTTTTCAGCGCCTGCTGCAAATGCTCTTCACGCAGGGTGCGGTTCTGCAGTGCCTGCGCACTTTCGGCCGCCAGCAAATGCGCCAACAAGCGCAACTGCGTTGAACGCGCCGCGCTGTAGCCACCCACGTCGCTGGACGTGCGGGCCAGCTGCTTCAGGCTTTTCTCCTGTGTGATGGCGTTTTGCGCAAGCTTGGCCGCCCGGATGAAACGCCCCGCCGTCAGGTGCGACAGCGCGTCCATGAAAGCGGCGTACATGGCCCGCTCTTTTTGCTGGGCACGCCAGCGCCGGGCTTCGGCCGGCAATGAAAATACCACTGACACTGCGCGCAGCGCCACATACAACAGGGTGAACAGGCCAGCCAACAGCAGCATCAGCAGGTTGAAAGAAATATCGACACGGTGCGGCGGCCAGAACAGCGTCACCACCGCCTGGTTGTTGCCGGCCACCAGCGCTACCGCCACCGCGATACCGAACAGGGCCAGGAGCCAGAGAGCGCTGCGCATGGCGGTCCGTGCTTTCTAACGACCCGCGGCCGCCGTGGCCAGCGCGGCAAGGGTTTCGTCCAGGCGCGGCAGCTCACTGGACTTCATCTGGCTTTGCACCTGCTGCAGCAGTTGCGCCGCCGCCTGCGTCCTGCGCGATGCAGGGTCAAAGTATTTGGTCACCATGGTGCTGGCGCTGGTCAGGTCGGCGCGGGCACCGGCGGTCTGGCGGGAAAGCAGGCCGAGCCGGGCGTTGAGCAGTTTGAGCTTGAGGTTCTCGCGCAGGAAAAACGCCTGCTCGGGCGCGAGCAAGGCAGCGTCGGGCTGGTCGATACGGCTCACACGCAGCAGGCTCCTGGCTTCGTCGAGCATGCCCTTGACCGTGCGCTGCCACCAGGCCTGAAGCGCCAGATTGTCGAGCCACGCCGTGGGCGCCGCGGCTGACGCGGCTCGGGCAGGCGCAGACGCTGCTGCCACGGCAGGCCGGGCAGTGCTGCCGGCTGACATCGCGTTGGCCAGCGGCAACTCGTCCACCACACGCGTCAGTTCGTCAAGTTTGAGCAGGAGGCCGGGCACGTCGGTCACCGTCGTCGCCTTGATACGCTCCACATCCCTCGCAATGGCGCGCTGCAAGGGGTTGAGGCGCGGCTGCGCGGCGCGAACCAGGCGCTGGTCAGCCGACTTGAGGGCCGCCAGCAAGGGCTCGGCGCTTCCGGTCAGCTGAGCCTGCTGCTGGGCCAGGCGCAGCGCGGACTCCACATCCACCACCAGGTTTTCGTCACGCGAACGCGACAGGCTTTGCATCAACTCTTCCAGCTGTGTGCGCTGCAGGCTCACTTCGCTCAGACGGGTTTCGAGCAGCACCAGGCGTGCCGTCAGTTCGCGCGCGGCTTCCTGCGCCTGGCGCGCCAGCGTGCGGGCCTCGATGGACTGGGCGGTCGAGTCCGTGCTGCGGCGCGCCAGCTCTTCTTGAATATTGTTCAGCTTTTGCCACAGCAAGGCGTTGAGCACCAGGGCCGCAACCGCCACCAGCCCCGTCCATAACAGCCAGCGGCGCGGTGCGGGCACGGCTGGACTGGCCGGAAGTTCGGCCAGCGGTGCAGGCAAAGGTGTTGAAACGGATTCGCTGTCGCTCATGGTGACATCGATTCTATAGAGGCCACGATGTCCGCGAGCTCCGGACGTGACTGCACAACAACACCCCAGCCCGCGGCACGAGCCGCCTCGGCAATGCGCGGGTGCGTGGCAACGGCGCGGGCGCGTGACCAGTCCCCCGGGGGAAGGTTTGCCAGGGCCTCGGAACTGCTGAGCAGCCAGACCGAGCCGTCATTCGCTGCGGCTTCAATCCGCAGCAGCTGCGCTGCGTTGAACACCGGCTTGCGTCTCTGGTAGACCGCCACAGTGTCGACGCGAGCGCCGGCGGCCTGCAGTTGCTGCGCCAGCCAGTCCCGTCCGGCACCGGCGGGCTCACCGCTTCCGGCGCTCTGGCCACGCACGATCAGTACCTGCAAACCCTGCCAGTTTCGGGCCCCCACCACCGCCCACAGAGCTTCAGAGTCAAACTGACCAGCGTCTGTGGCCGGAGCATCGATTAGAGACTCGGGCACACCGGCCAGACGCAGGGCTGCCACGGTACCCGGCCCGGGCGCCAGAAAACGCGGCATCTGATCTGCTATTAAATTTATAGCTGCTTGCGCACGTGAAATAAGGGCTGCAGCCTGATTTGATGCAAAAAAAGCTTCTACCGCATTGCCGCTGACAAACATCAGCGCTGCGTAAGCGCCGATTCCTTGCCAGACCTGCTGCAAGTCCTGCGATGTCGGCAACGCAGCAATCTCGATCAGCGGCAGGGCTTCAGCCCGCAACCCGCGCGCCTGCAGGGCCTGCACCCAGCGATCCGCGTCATGCGCAGGCCGGGTAACGATGACAGGCACGGGAGTCAAGCTCGCGGCGCTCAGGGTGTGGAGGCGTTGCTGGCCCAAACCGCCCCACCGGCACGCAGCGAAGCGGCCACGTGTTCACCCAGGGCTTCGGCGTCGGCGAAGCTGCGCACCGGCGCGCGGTGTTCGGCGCGTACCAGGGGCTGGCCCGCCACGCCTTGCCCATCCGCGCCGGGCTCGCCCCAGGCAGCTTCCAGGCGCATCTCTGCGTCTTGCGGCTCACGGACAAAAGCAGCCAGCGGCATGGAGCAGCTGCCGCCCATGGCACGCGACACCGTGCGTTCGGCTGTCACGGCCAGCCAGGTCGGCTGATGCGCCAACTTGGCCAGCGCATCCAGCAGGTCGCGGCGATCGGCCCGCACTTCGATGCCCAGCGCGCCCTGCCCTGCGGCAGGCAGCATCGTGTCAGGCTCGAAGGCGTGGCGTATGCGTGAAGCCAGGCCCAGCCGCTTGAGGCCCGCAGCAGCCAGAACAATCGCCTGGTACTGGCCTTCGTCGAGCTTGCGCAGCCGCGTGTCCAGGTTGCCACGCAGTGGCTCTATCTTCAGGTCAGGCCGCAGCGCCTTGAGCAACACCAGGCGGCGCAGGCTGGAAGTACCCACCACGGCGCCGGTCGGCAACTCTTCGAGCGAGGAAAAATGATTGGACACCAGCGCATCGCGCGGGTCCTCGCGCTCCAGCACGCAGGCCAGGGCAAAACCCTCAGGCAAGTCCATGGGCACGTCCTTGAGCGAATGCACAGCCAGGTCGGCGCGGCCGTCCGCCAGTGCCAGCTCAAGCTCTTTCACAAAAAGGCCTTTGCCGCCCACCTTGCTCAGCGAACGGTCCAGAATCTGGTCACCCAATGTCGTCATGCCCAGCAGTTCCACCTGCCAGCCGAGGTGGCTTTCGAGCAGCGCCTTGACATGTTCGGCCTGCCACATCGCCAGCCGGCTTTCGCGCGTGGCAATCACAACGCGGGAGGAAGGGGAAGAGGGGGAAGAAACTGCGCTCACTCGTAACCTATTTGTAATCTTGGGGTGTCTCCGGATGCTAGCATGCTGCACTGCAAAACAAGAGCCAACAAAGGTAATCCATGGTGACGACGGTGCGTGCAAAAACCCCCAAAGAATCTCCTGCGGGACCCACCGGGGACACAGGCCGTCCGCGCGCCCGGGCCAGGGACAACGAGCGTCCGCTGGTCGAAGACATCCGCCTGCTCGGCCGCATCCTGGGCGATGTGATTCGCGAGCAGGAAGGTGTTGCCGCTTATGAGCTGATCGAGCAGGTTCGCAAGCTGTCGGTGGCCTTCCGGCGCGACGCCGACCACGAAGCCGACAAGGCGCTGAAGAAACTGCTCAAGGGCCTGTCGGGCGACCAGACCGTCAGCGTGATTCGCGCCTTCACCTACTTCAGCCACCTGGCCAACCTGGCCGAAGACCGGCACCACATCCGGCGCCGCGCCATTCACGAGCGCGCCGGCGACACCCAGGAAGGCAGCATTGAAGTGGCGCTGGCCCGCCTGCGCTGGGCGGGAATAGCTCCCAAAACGATAGCGAATATGCTGGCGCACAGCTTTGTCTCGCCGGTGCTCACGGCCCACCCGACCGAGGTGCAGCGCAAAAGCATCCTGGATGCCGAGCGCGACATCGCCCAGTTGCTGACCGCACGCGACGAGATCAGGGCGCGCGCCTCGGCAGTCAATGCCGCCAAGGACGCACTGACCCCGCGCGAGCTCGCCGCCAACGAGGCCCATCTGCGAGCGCGCGTGATGCAGCTGTGGCAAACGCGGCTGCTGCGTTTTACCAAGCTCACGGTGGCCGACGAGATTGAAAACGCGCTCAGCTATTACGAATCCACCTTCCTGCGCGAAATTCCCAAGCTCTACGCCGAACTCGAGCACGCGCTGGGCAGCCATCCGGTGCACAGCTTTTTGCGCATGGGCCAGTGGATAGGCGGCGACCGCGACGGCAACCCCAACGTCAGCGCCGACACGCTGAACTACGCCCTGCGCCGCCAGGCTGAAGTGGCGCTGCGCCACTACCTGACCGAGGTGCATTACCTGGGCGGTGAACTCTCGCTGTCCGCCATGCTGGTGGACTTCACGCCCGAGATGCGCGCACTGGCCGAGAGTTCGCCCGACACCAACGAACACCGGCTCGACGAGCCCTATCGCCGCGCACTGACCGGTGTGTATGCACGGCTGGCCGCCACGCTCAAGGACCTGACCGGAGGCGACGCGGCGCGCCACGCGGTTGCGCCGCAAAACGCCTACCTGGCCTCGGAAGATTTCCTGGTCGACCTGCGCACCATCGAAACTTCATTGCAGAGCAACCACGGCAGCGCGCTGGTCGCCCAGCGCCTGCATCCGCTGATCCGTGCGGTGGAAGTGTTCGGCTTTCACCTAGCCACGGTCGATCTGCGCCAGAGCTCGGACAAACACGAGGAAGTCGTCGCCGAGCTGCTGGCAGTCGCGAGGATAGAGCCGAAGTACGCCACCCTGGACGAGGTGGCCAAGCGCGAACTGCTGCTCAAGTTGCTCAATGACGCGCGGCCGCTGCGCGTGATCGGAACAAACTATTCGGCGCACGCTACCGGCGAGCTGGCAATTTTTGAAGCCGCACGCACCGCACGCGCGCGTTTTGGCAAAGAAGCCATCCGTCACTACATCATCAGCCACACCGAAACCGTGAGTGACCTGCTTGAAGTGCTGCTGCTTCAAAAAGAAGTCGGGCTGATGCACGGCACCCTGGACAACGGCGCCGTCCATGACCTGATCGTCGTGCCGCTGTTCGAAACGATTGAAGACCTGCGCAACGCCGCGCCCATCATGAGCGAGTTCTATGCGCTGCCCGGCGTGGCCCGGCAGGTGCAGCGCAGCGGCGCCGAGCAGGACATCATGCTGGGCTACTCCGACAGCAACAAGGACGGCGGCATCTTCACGAGCAACTGGGAGTTGTACCGCGCCGAGATCGCGCTGGTCGAGCTGTTTGACCAGCTTGCCAACTCGCACAACATCCAGCTGCGCATGTTCCACGGCCGCGGCGGCACGGTGGGCCGCGGCGGCGGCCCAAGCTATCAGGCCATCCTGGCGCAACCCCCGGGCACGGTGCGCGGGCAGATCCGCCTGACCGAGCAAGGCGAAGTCATCGGCTCCAAATACGCCAACCCCGAGATCGGCCGGCGCAACCTGGAAACCCTGGTCGCCGCCACGCTGGAAGCCACCCTGCTGCAGCCGACCAAGCCGGCGACCAAAGCCTTCCTGCTGGCCGCCGACCAGCTGTCGCAGGCCAGCATGGCGGCCTACCGCGCTCTGGTGTACGACACCCCGGGCTTCACCGAGTATTTTTTCAGCGCCACACCGATCCGCGAAATCGCCGAGCTCAACATCGGCTCGCGCCCGGCTTCCCGCAAGGCCACACAGAAAATTGAAGACCTGCGCGCCATTCCCTGGGGCTTCAGCTGGGGCCAATGCCGCCTGACCCTGCCCGGCTGGTACGGTTTCGGCGCCGGCATTGCGCAGTTTCTCGACCAGGGGGGCACGCCCGCCAGTCGCAAGGAAGCCTTGATCCTGCTACAAAAGATGTACAAGCAGTGGCCATTTTTCCGCACCCTGCTCAGCAACATGGACATGGTGCTGGCCAAAAGCGACCTGGCGCTGGCTTCGCGTTATGCCGAACTCGTCAGCGACGCCCGGCTGCGCAAAAAAATCTTCAGCGCCATCGAGGCCGAATGGCACCGCACGGCGGAAGCGCTGGCGCTCATCACCGGCGACAGGCAGCGCCTGGCCAACAACGCAGCCCTGCAACGCTCTATCCGCCACCGCTTTCCCTATATCGACCCGCTGCACCACCTGCAAGTCGAGCTGGTCAGGCGCTACCGGGAAGGCAAGGCCGATGACCGGGTGCAGCGGGGCATTCACATCTCCATCAACGGCATCGCCGCGGGCCTGCGCAACACCGGGTAATACCCGGGTCTGACGGGCCGGATCGGCGTGCGAAGTCAAGCCGCCCGTCAAGCTGTCGGATTCCTCCTACAGGGCTTCCAGTGGAATCTGATGGCGGTTCTCCGGGCTGAGCCCTAGGATGGGGTTAACCATGCCAGAAGGTCGCGAAGACGCGGCGCTGACACCCCACCCTTGGAGTCCACATCATGTCCACGTCACACGCCGAGGCTGCCCATCCCATTTCCGTCAGTCAGGCGCTTGTCAACAGTGACCTTGTGGCCCTGGCCTCCCACATGACGGACTGCGAGCGCTCACGCGGCCGTTTTTTCGCCGTGCACACCGCGCTTGAATCGTTGCATGCGATGACGGCACGACGCATTGTGACCACCGGCGCCATCGTGATCTGTTGCAGCCTGGGCCTGCTGGCCCTCGTCTGAGGGTGGACGCTGCCGTCCTGGACCGGCTCGAAGCACTAACCCCCCACGCCCGCCACATTCTGCTGACCCAGCGGGTCGAAGCCGAGGCGCCTATCCGCGCCGAACTGTTTGGTATCCACCGTTTTGAAGAACACGGCCGCAGCCTGGCCCAGGCGCAAGCCGTGCAGGCGGATGAGCAGTCGCGGCGCGGTGCTTCTTTTTTCCCCCGCGTGCAGGAAAACCTCGCGGCCCTGCGCAATGCCTACGACTATGTGGCGTTGACTTCGCGCAGCGGGCAATACCTCACGCCCGCCGCCGAATGGCTGCTCGACAACTTCCACCTGGTCGAAGCGCAGCTGCAACAAATCCGTGAAGGCGTACCGCGCCGTTACTATGCCAGCCTGCCCAAGCTTGCGGCTGCGCCGCTGGAGGGCCTGCCGCGCGTCTACGGCATTGCCTGGGCGTATGTGGCCCACACCGACAGCCTGCTCAATCCCCAGCTGTTCACCGCTTTCCTCAACGCCTACCAGGAAGTTCACGAGCTGCGCCTGAGCGAGCTCTGGGCGTTGCCCACCACGCTGCGCGTCGTTTTGCTCGAGAACCTGCGCCGCATGGCAGACAGCATCGCCCAAAGCAAAGTGGCACGGGAAGTAGCGCACGCTGTCTGGGACTGTGTGGACCGCCTCAGCGACGCCGACCTTGACACCATCTATTCGCTGATGACCCGGCGCGGCCTGCAGCGCAACTACCTGACCCAGCTCTGGCAGCGCATGCCCACCGAGCGGCTCGATATCCTCCCGCCGCTGGTGCTGTGGACCGAACGGCATTGCCCCGATGGCCCCGCACTGATGGTGGAAAGCCAGACCGCGCAGGTGGCCGCCAACCTCACGGTGGGCAACATCATCACCACCCTGCGTCTGATCGGGCAGGTGGACTGGGTCGAACTGATCGAGCCAGTGAGCCTGTCACTGCGCGAACTCAGGCGGCTGCCCAGCTTTTCACGGGAAAGCGAGCTGACCCGCCAACAGATCACCCAGTCCATGGAACGCCTGGCGCGTCTGAGCCGTCACACCGAACGCGCGGTGGCCGAAGCCGTGGTCAGCGCCGCAGAAGCCGTGCCCGACCACCTCCCCGATGCAGCCGTAGAACGTACCGCCGGCTTTTACCTGCTGGGCGCGGGCCGCTCCGCGCTGGAGGCTGCCTTGGGCATGCCCCAGGCCAGCAGGCAGCGCAGCGCAGAGCCGCGCAACTGGCGCCTGCCGGCATACATCGGCACCATTGCCGTCGTCACCGTGCTGATCGTGCTGGCGGCAGCACAGCGGGTGGACCTTCACAAATGGCAGGCGGTGCTTGCCCTGTTCCTGCTGGCCTGGCCGGCTTCTGAAGCCGCTGCGGCGTTTGTACACCGGCTGATCGCCGAATCACTCAAGCTCAGCTTCCTGCCGCGGCTGGACTTCAGCGGTGGCATTCCCTCCGCGCACCGCGTGCTGGTGGTCCTGCCCACCATGCTGAGTTCCCGCCCCTTCATCGACGAGCTGGCCAGGCGGCTCGAGCTGCACTGGCTGGCCAACCGGGAAAATCAAGCGCAATTTGCCCTGCTGACCGACTGGGTGGACGCCCCCACGGAACACCTGCCCGGCGACAAGGCGATGCTGGACGAGGCGCTGGCCCAGATCGCCGAACTCAATGCGCACCATCCGGCGCCGGCCGGCGCACCCCCGCGTTTTCTGCTGATCCACCGTCCCCGCCAATGGTGCGAAACCCAGCAAAAATGGCTGGGTTGGGAGCGCAAGCGCGGAAAGCTGGAGCAACTGTTGCGCGCGCTGGTCACCGGCCGCATGGACGCCTTCCTGCCGCTGGCACCCGGCCTGGCGCTGGCCAGCGGCATACGCTATGTGGTCACGCTGGACAGCGACACCGGCCTGCCTCCCGGCGCCCTGCGCGACCTGGTGGCGGTGGCGGCCCACCCCTTGAACGCGCCCCAGATTGATACCGCCTCGCGCCGCGTGGTGGCGGGCTACGGCATCCTGCAGCCACGCGTGGTCACGCCGCTGCCGAGTCCGGCAGAACGCACGCCCTTTTTGCGTCTGTTCGCCGGGCAGTGCGGCATAGACCCCTACAACAACGGCGCTTCTGACGTTTACCAGGATCTGTTCGGCAGCGGCAGCTTCAGCGGCAAGGGCCTGCTGCACGTAAACGCGGTGCACGAGGTGCTTGATGCACGCCTGCCCGGCGAGTCCGTGCTCAGCCACGACCTGCTGGAAGGCAGCATCGCACGCTGCGGTTTCGTAAGCGATGTGGCCTTGATCGAAGACCATCCGCACCACGCCGGCGTCGCCGCCTCGCGCATTCACCGCTGGACCCGCGGTGACTGGCAGCTCTTGCCCCTGATGCTGCACGCCGCCCACTACGGCATCGACGGGCTGGGCCTCTGGAAAATGGCCGACAACCTGCGCCGCTCGCTGGTCATGCCTGCCACGCAGGTTTTGCTCATCTGTGTCATCTTCACCGGCGCCATGCCCCTGTCCATCGCTTTGGTGGTGACGTTCGCGGCCTTGTTGTCCGGGCCCGTGCTCGGTGCACTGGCTGGCCTGGTGCCCACACGGCGAGGAATTGCCTGGCGCCATTTTTTCCATGTAGGCCGCAGCGAGCTGCTGCGCGCCCTGGGTGGCGCGCTCTGGCAATTCAGCCAGCTCCCAGCGCAAGGGGTGCTGCTGCTGGACGCTGCTGCCCGCTCGCTCTGGCGCATGGCCGTCAGCCGCCGCCTGCTACTGGAATGGATCACCGCGGCGCAAGCCCAGGCCGCCGCAGGGCACAGCCTCGCGAGTTTCCTGCGCCAGCATGGCCTGGTGTCGCTCTGCTGCGCGGCGATGGCCGTTGCGGCACTATGGGGCGCTTACCCGGCAGCGGGCGCTGCGCTCTTCCTGCTGTGGACTGCCGCGCCCGTGGCCGCCTGGTGGGCCAGCAAGCCGCGCACCGCCGAAGCGCAACAGCTGCAGGACAAAGACCGGCAATACCTGCACACACTGGCGCGTGACACCTGGCGCTTCTTCGAACGGTCCGTCGGCGCCGAAGACAACCACTTGCCGCCCGACAACCTGCAGATGGTGCCGGAGCCCACGCTGGCGCACCGCACCTCGCCCACCAACATCGGCCTCTACCTGCTGGCCGTCTGCTGTGCGCGCGAATTCGGCTGGATCAGCACGAATGAGCTCATCGGTCGCCTGGAAGCCTCGCTGGACAGCATTGAGCGCCTGCCCAAACACGAGGGCCATCTGCTCAACTGGTACGACACGCGCACACTGGAAATACTGCAACCGGCCTATGTGTCGGCGGTGGACAGCGGCAACCTGGCCGGCCTGTTGCTGGCGGTGGCGCAATCGTGCCGCGCACTGGTGCAGGCCGGCGTTGACGGACAGCCGCCGCAAGCCTCATTGCTGCGCCTGGCCACACGCTGCCAGGCACTTTACGCAGCGATGGACTTTCGCGGCCTGTATGACGGCAAGCGGCATCTGTTTCATATCGGCCTGCGCGTGCACGAGCAAGCCCTGGACGCGAGCTACTACGACCTGCTGGCATCCGAATCGCGGCTCACCAGTTTCCTGGCGATTGCCAAGGGCGACGTTCCGCTCCGGCATTGGGCTGCGCTGGGCCGCCCCTTCCTGTCAGTGGGTGTGGCGCCGGGGCTGAAGTCCTGGTCGGGCTCGATGTTCGAGTACCTCATGCCTTCCCTGCTCATGCACGAGCCGCGGCACGGCCTGATGCACACCGCTGCACAGGCAGCTGTGGCCGAGCAGCAGGCCTTCGGCGATGAACAAGAGCTGCCGTGGGGCATCTCGGAGTCGGCCTATTTTGCGCAGGACCACTCGCTGGCGTTTCAGTATTCACCCTTTGGCGTGCCGCGCCTGGCCTTGCGGCGCACGCCCCCCACTGACCGCGTGGTCGCACCTTACGCCACCTTGCTTGCGACATTGTTCGACCCGTCCGGGGCCACACGCAACCTGCAGCGGCTCGAACAAATGGGCGCTCGCGGAGAACTCGGCTTTTATGAAGCGCTGGACTTCACCATCTCGCGCCAGCCGGAGGCAGCCGATGCGCAGGCCTTCAGCGTCGTGCAGGCCTTCATGGCACACCACCAGGGCATGGCGCTGGCAGCCCTGTGCAACGTGTTATGCAGCCACGCGCCGCGGCGCTGGTTCTGCGCCGACCCGCTTGTCCTTGCGCACGAAGCATTGCTGCATGAGAGCACGCCGCGCCAGATCGTCGAAAGTGCCGACCCGCGGCTGCCCCCCGAGCCCGGCGGCTATGTCCCGGAGCCGGTGTTCCGGTCGCGCGAAGTGAACCCGCTGGGCGCCGGCTGGAAACCCACCCAGTTGCTGTCCAACGGAAATTACAACGTCGTGCTGCGCGCCAACGGCGCGGGCCTGAGCCGCTGGCGGGGCCGCAATGTGACGCGCTGGCGCGACGACATGCTGCGCGACGGCTACGGCAGTTTTTTCTACCTTGCGCGCAGCGACGCCCAAGGCAAGCAGCTCGTGAACTCGCTCACCTCGCGGCCGGCACCGGGGCCGGGCTGGCGTTACCAGGCGCGCTTCATGGCCGACCGCGTCCAGTTCGACGCGCAAGGCGACAACCTGAGCGCAACCATCACCGTGCTGGTCAGCCCCGAGGACGACACCGAACTGCGCACCGTGGTGCTGCACAACACGGGGCGCAGCGAACAGCTGCTGGAACTGGTCTCCTGCTTTGAGGCGGTGCTGGCCGATCCGCGCGCCGACGAAGCGCACCCGGCGTTTTCCAACCTCTTTGTGCAAACCCGCTGGGAGCCGGAATGGCGCGCCCTGATGCTTACCCGCCTGCCGCGCCTGCATGGCGATCCTCAGATGGCGGTTTCTCATTTCCTCGCCGAGGTTGATGCAGACCTGCTGTCGGTCGACGGCATTGCTGACCGCAGGGTGTTTGCCGGGCGTCATCAACCGGCGCAGCATCCTGCCCTCGGCAAGCAGCCGGTGGATGGCGCCGGCCAACCGATCAACGGCCTCGATCCGGTGGCCAGCCTGCGCGTCAAACTGCGGCTGGCACCCGGCGCCATGGCGCGGCTCACCTTTGCCACCACAGCGGCAGAAAACCTGGACGAGCTCACCGCCCGCATCGACCAATACCTGCAACCCATGCATGTGGAGCGTGCCACCCGCATGGCCGCCACGCTGGCCCAGGTGCGGCTGCGAGACCTGGCCCTGACACCCGAAGAAAACCTGGCCCTGCAGGACCTGAGCACGGCGCTGGCGTACAGCGTGGCACGGCCCGCCGAGCGCACGCCGCTGGACCAGCGCCAGCTCTGGCGCTTTGGCATTTCCGGCGACAAACCCATCGTCCTGTTGCGCATTCACTCGCCCAGCGGCATACCGCTGGTGCATGCACTGCTGCGCGCCCAGCCGTGGTGGGCATTTGGCGGGTTGGGGGTCGACCTGGTGGTGCTCAACAGCGAAGCCAACTCCTACCTGATGCCGCTGCAGCGCGACATCCTCGCGCTGCGCGACCGGTTGATGCAGGCGGTGCAGCACAGCTTCAGGCGTGACGAAGCAGCCAGTTCGTCGGCAGGTTTTTTTCTTTTGCGCGAGCAGGAGATGACCCCCAACGAGAAGACGGCGCTCACCGGTCTGGCGCGCGTGGTGTTCAGCGCCGACGGCCGGCCGCTGGAAACCCAGGTGGCGGCCATGCGCGAAGACTGGTTGCCGCAAAAACCCACCGATCTCACCCGCACCGCGCTGACCGGCTACGCCTCCTCTCATTTCCCTGAGCACCAAGAACCCCCCGAGCCCGGCGTCTTTGATGCAGAAAGTGGGGAGTTCCGCTTTGGGCTCCACGGCGGCCAGCGGCTGCCCAAGCCGTGGATCAATGTGATCGGCAACCCGGGTTTCGGCTTTCAGGTGTCGGAAACCGGCAGCGGCTACACCTGGGCCACCAACAGCCGCCTGCACCAGGTCACGACCTGGTCCAACGACCCGGTGCGCGACCCCGCATCGGAACACTGGCTGCTGCAGGACCTGGACAGCGGCGAGGTGTTTCCCTTGACCCCTTCGCTGCTTGCGCCTGCCGGCAGCGAATGGCGCGTGCGCCATGGGCAGGGCTACACGGTGTTCGAAGGCAGGCTCGCCGGCCTGGAGCTGGAGGCCACTTTTTTTGCCGACCTGAAAGACGCCGTCAAGGTGGTTCAGGTTCGTGTCCGGCTGGAGGGCGCAAAGCGGAGGCGCCTTCGCGCCATTGCCATGGTTGAGTGGCAGATGGCCGATGCCAGAGGCCGCAGGCGCACCCTGCACAGCTGGAACGGCGCCGAGCGGCTGGCCCTGTTTACCCAGCAGCGCGAAAACCGCGACGGTTATGGCGGCAGCACGGCTTTTCTGGCACTGGCGGGCGCAGCAGGCGGCACCCAATGGACCTGCGACCGCAGCGAATTTTTCGACACGCTCGGCCAGCTGGTGCTGCCGGCCACTTTGGGACGGCGCAGCGGCGCAGCGCTTGACCCCTGCGCCGCCATTTCGAGCGAGTTCGAGCTGAATGCCGGGGAAGGCGTGGCCTTCAGCTTCATCCTCGGCCATGCGGCAGACAGCGCCGGCGCCGAGCAGCTGGCCCGGCAGTGGGCACAACGCAATACGGCCCAGGCGCTTGCGGAGGTGCAAGCCTGGTGGTCCGGGCTGCTGGGCAAGGTGCAGGTCAGCACACCCGACCCGCTGTTCGACGCGCTGGTCAACCACTGGTTGATCTACCAGACCGTGGTCTGCCGGCTCTGGTCCAAAGCCGGCTTTTACCAGGCGGGCGGCGCCTCCGGCTTTCGCGACCAGCTACAGGACGCCATGGCCCTGGGCTTGGCGGACCCGGCGCGCCTGCGTGCGCAAATTGTGCTGAACGCCTCGCGCCAGTTCCCCGAAGGTGACGTGCAGCACTGGTGGCACGCGCCCGGCGGCGAAGGGGTGCGCACGCATTTCTCCGACGACCTGCTCTGGCTGCCTTACGCCTGCGCGCATTACGTGGACATCACCGGTGACGCTGCCCTGCTGGACGAGAACGCGGCCTTCATCGACGGCCCGGCCATTCCTGAAGGCGCAGAAGACGCTTACTACGCTCCGCAAATCAGCGCCCAGTCGGCCAGCGTGTACGAACACTGCGCCCGCACCCTGGACCGCAGCCTGGCCGTGGGTGTGCACGGCCTGCCGCTGATGGGCACCGGCGACTGGAACGACGGCATGAACCGTGTCGGCCACGAAGGCAAGGGCGAGTCGGTCTGGCTGGGCTGGTTTTTGTGCGCCGTGGCACAGAACTTTGCACCCCTGGCCCAGGCGCGGGGCGACAACGCACGTGCCGAAAAATGGTTGCTGGCCCGCCAGGGCTGGATCGCCGCGCTGCACGACGCCGGCTGGGACGGTGCCTGGTTCCGCCGCGCATTTTTTGACAACGGCGCGCCCCTCGGTTCAAGTGCCAACAGCGAATGCCGCATTGACCTGATTGCCCAGGCCTGGTCGGTGTTGTCCGGTGCCTCCACGCCGGCCTTCACCGTGCCCGCCATGCTGGCGCTCAAGCAGGAACTGATTGACGAAGACACCGGCCTGCTGCATCTGCTGCACCCGCCACTGCAGCATTCGGAAAACAACCCCGGTTACATCCAGGCTTACCCGCGTGGCGTGCGCGAGAACGGTGGGCAGTATTCACACGCCGCCGTCTGGGCCATGATGGCGCAGGCGCAGACCGGCGACATCGAAGGCGCCTGGCGCAGCTTCGAAGCACTGAGCCCGGCACACCGCAGCGCACACCCCACGCGCGGCCCCGCCTACGAGATTGAGCCCTACGTACTGGCCGGCGACGTCTACAGCGCCGCGCCCTATGCCGGCCGCGGTGGCTGGAGCTGGTACACCGGCTCGGCCGCCTGGCTGCACCGCGCGGCCCTGGAAACGCTGCTGGGCCTGTCGGTGCGCCGGGGCGAGCTTTCGCTGGCACCACGCGTTCCTGCGCACTGGCCGTCGTTTGACATCACGCTGCGACTGGATGGCCGCGTTGTGGTTCTGCGCTGGCAACAGGCCGGCGCGGCGGTTGCCGACGGGTTCAAACCCGACCGCGTGCTCGCGCCCGGCGAAGTGCTGCGGCTCGCCGACCTTCCCATACAGGCTTTCGTGCTGGTACAGCCTGCGGCCTGAGCTTTCCCTTCGTCGCGCAAATGCTATCTATTTGATAGCCAATTGCGCCCGTGCAATAAGGACAAACGGCCATTTTTGCTCTCAATCCGCACGGTACGAGGGTTTTGGGGCATTTTTGCCGGCAACCTGACCCGGCTTTGTCACACCGCCCGTGTTGAATAGACACCGGGGCCGCCGTTATTCTTTCTGACCAGCGGCAAGCTCCTCCAAATAGAGGATGCCCGCCGGAGAACAGATACCTACACTGCCTCGACGATCGTCATCGCCACCAAGGAGAACTTCCATGCGCCTTGCCACTTTCAACGTTGAAAACATGTTTGACCGCGCCAAGGCCCTGAACGGCGCCAACTGGGAAGAAGGAAAGCCCGCGCTGGAAGCCCACAAGGAACTCAACGCCCTGTTTGAAAAAGCCAGGTACAGCGCCGCCGACAAGGCGCGCATGCTCAGTCTGTTTGAAAAACACGGTTTGCTTAAAACTGACGACAGCCCCTTGCTGTTGCTGCGCAAAATTCGCGGCCAGTTGATCAAACGACCACGCGTCGGCGACGCCGAGATCGTGGCCACCGGCCGAAAGAGCTGGGTCGGCTGGGTGGAACTCAAAACCGAACCCGTCAACGAAACCGCCACCCTCAACACTGCGCGCGTGCTGGGCGAAATCAATGCCGACGTGCAGGCTGTGATTGAAGCGGAAGACCGCACCACCCTGCGGCTTTTCAACCAGCAACTGCTGCCCGAAGTGGACGCCAAGCCCTTTCAGCACGTGATGCTGGTAGACGGCAACGACGACCGGGGCATCGACGTAGGCCTGATGACGCGCCCGAAGTTTCCCATTGTTTCGATACGCTCACACGTGGACGACACCGACGCCAGCGGCACCATCTTCAGCCGGGACTGCGCCGAATACGAAATCAGCCTGCCCGGTGGCAAGCGGCTGTGGGTGATGGTCAACCACCTCAAAAGCAAGGGCTACGGAAGCCAGGCCTCCAATGACGCCAAACGCAAACGCCAGGCCAAGCGCATCAGAACTCTTTACGACGCCCACCTCGCCGAAGGCGACACACTGGTTGCCGTGGTCGGCGACCTCAACGAAATTCCAGACAACGACCCGCTGACGCCCCTGCTTCGCCAAAACTCCACCCTCATAGACATCTCTTCGCACCCAAAATATGAAAGCGGCGGCCGCGAAGGAACCCACGGCAACTGCGGCCCTTCCGCCAAGCTGGACTACATCCTCCTCTCGCCCGATCTGTACGCCAGCGTCACCGCCGCCGGCGTGGAGCGCCGGGGCATGTGGGGTGGCGTCAACGGCACTTTGTGGGAGCACTTCCCTGAAGTGAGCAATGCGGACGAAGCGGCCTCGGACCACGCAGCGCTTTGGGTGGATCTGGATCTTTAGGTGGCTGCCGGCACGCGTGCGGCGATATCAATGAAGCAGAATTCGCCGTCTTTCAGTGACCTTTTCCAGTGTGGTCTACCCGCTCCCTCCGAATGACATGTTATGTCGGATCGGCGTTCCTTCTGCGAACCGAGCGACGCCGCTTTTTCTGAACCTTTGAAGAACCCCACGACGATTCTTGCTTGGGGAGAAGGTGATCTGGCACCGAGTAAGAATTTACCTGCTTTGGATACCTGGCCCTAAGAGAGGGATGCATACGATCAGGAAAGCTCATGCCCCACAAGGCAAAGAGAGGACCGAGGATTGGCAGAAAAGCGACTACCGTCAAAGCGACCTTAAGTAATACAGGGTCGTGCCTCCTCCACACAAAAATTGAAACACCAAAGGACACTAAGCTCGATGCACCCAAGACCGCTAGCATCGAGAGTGGGACTTCGGCTAGGAGCATACGTCTAGTCTGAGGTTCAAAGGCAATGAAGCCACGCTCAACTCACGGATGATCACTGGACGCGATTTAAAGCTCATTTTGTGAATCCTACGTAGAGATGCAAGATAAGGGAGGACGCTACCAACGCCCAACCCAGATATGTAGCGATCCAGCGAAAAATGCGGTAGTAGATCTCATTGTTGCGAGTGTCATAGTGGTCTATGACCCACGAGACGAATACGCAGGCTCCAACCAGCAATGCCAATGACATCAGCCACGCCGAGCCACCCTCAAGAAACACAAGCAACCGCCCTCGCTGGGAGAACTTCAAGGTGTGGGTGACAAGACCCGCAACCCCGTAGGTTGTCAGGATGAAGGCGAGGAACAGGTTCCATGACCTCTCCCCACTCGACAGCCGGTTCGGTTGGTGTGCGCTACGCGGCATGCGCCGTCGCTGGGGGGGTTCGGAATCGGCCATCGAGAGGAATGACACTCAAAAGTTGGAACTACCCGGCATGCAATTCAGATACATACGGGTTAGATGGTTATGACCATCGGTCAGGGTTGCGTCCCTTCCGGCGCACGTTGATAGACAAGCTCAATACCTCCCGCGTTATCTCTGGTCACCAGCTCGGATGAAGACACTGACACCAGCGGCTGGGTTGCGTACCGGATCTTGCCACCAGAGAATTGGCGACCATTCTCCTGCAAGTACCTGCGCTTGAGGTTGGTCCCGTCGTAAGACCATTCCCCGGCATAGTCCAGTCGCTCCGATTGACCGTCTGCGGCTGTGGCGTGTATCCGGTCTGCGAACTTGCCATCCTGGCTCAGTGAAAGTACACGGCGAGACTTTACGCCGCCTGACTCTGCCTCCCTCAACCAGGTGCCCACCAGCTTGGCGCGTGTCTCGTCGGTACGCGCGCTTTCTTCGTTGTCACAACCCGCTGCGAGGGCCAGGGCGACGAGTAGAGGTAGAAGAATGGTTTTCTTCACTTGAATTAGCCTTCGTCCGTTTTGAATGTAGCTTTGACTTCAGACGAGACTTCCGCGCCTAAGCTCCACGTCATTTTGCATGCGCAACCCTCAACCGGGCATTCCATCCAACCTTCAGTTGGCGGGCTGCCATACCCGAGTAAGCGATGCGGGTTGAACAGATGTCCACATTGCGTACAGAGTTCATCCGCGCCCGGAATGTCCTTTGGTGCTGCCGTCAATCTCTGTCTCCTGTACTGATCGTATGACTTGAAAAGGAACCCCAACACCTGCGGCGAAGCCTCCTTATGCTGTTGCGGATAAGACCCCCCCCCGATAGAACTTCCGTGTCGACCGATTTGTTAACCCTCACGGTCGCCCAGTTCCAGCGAGATATGCACGCACCCCTTCAGCGCTATTGAACGGAGGAGGTGAGTCAAAGTATCGAACTTCATCCAGGGCTTCCAACAGATTCGCATGATGGTCGGGCATCGCCGGCACAAGGAAATAGACACCGTTCTGCACCACAAACAGCCCGCGCTTGTTTGGAACTGAAAACAACGGCTCCAGCGAATTTCCCCGATCATCCCAAAAGAGCCAGTCTGCCGACTCTACATCCAAGCCTTCGCACTTGGCTACCGCCGCCGCCTCGCTTTCAAATGTGATCAATGTGCACTCGTCTGTAGCTACAGCAAAAATCATAAGGGCGAACGTTTGACATGAGAGGCTCGACCCGGCTTGTCGGCGCGAGTCCTTTCGATAAAAGAATTGAGTGTCATACCGGAGCTGTTCCCGGTTCTTGCCGGTACTTAAGGCTTGATTTGTCGATGACTATTTTGTGGCGATCCAGCTGCTCCATCAACTCACCGGGAACGGAGTCTCTCAGTGGGTTAATGAAAACTCTCTCGATCAGCATTTGCACATTCACTGGAACACGTATGCCTTTGGTCAGCCGCGCAAGGTCAACGTTTCTTGGGTCAATCTTCCAGAGCAACAGGCGAAACTCGCGTTCATCAAAGTATGGAATATCCTTTGTCATCACCAGATTGAACACATTACCTACGGGTGTTCGTTCACGCATAAAGTCTACGTAGTCGACTGTGCCGCCCGTGATTGCGCCAGCAAAGCCATCAAAGGAGGCTTGAACGCGCTCGAAGGTGGTTCGCACCGCGATGCCACGCTCGGCGTATGCCTTCCACATGAGATACGACTCACTTTCGTTCATGTGCCAGCAGCTTGCAAAGAACTCAGCTTGGTTCTCTTCGTATTTCTTGACCTCTTCCCACGCCGAACCCTCGTTGCTATGGTTCTGCGCTTTAAACCAGCGTGCCAGGTGCTCCCGTGTTCGATGGGTTAGCGAGCCTTCTAATCCATCTGAGAAAGCGGGTAAATGAGTGAAGAACAGCTCTTCGGATTGGAGGAGATCTAAAAGCCGCTCATAGGGAAAGTATCGCCACAGCGGTTGCCTAGTGTTTGCCGGATAACGCAGCGTTTTGTGCCGTTCGAACATAGTGCTTTATGGCGCCCAACCTTGACATATCCCGCAACACTGCGGAGTAACATGGCCAGTAGTCAATGACACAGATTGCTATCCACGCGGCCACTGGACCAAATTCGTGAGCGGATTCAGTATTTGCACTATAGCCGTCCAACCAAGAAGGCCAGCCTGCATTTGGGTGCCCCTCTGCATCCGTTAGCGCGGGGACGGCCAAATGCGGTATTCACGCAACATGGCAAAACCGGTGTCGATCCCTTCCTGGACATGTTCGCCCCTTGTTGAACGCGTTGGCTGCCTGATCCGCTATTAATTCAATAGCTGCTAACGCTCGTATTCAAAAGGGTAGCACCTGTTTTCATGCATAAGCAACGCAGATGCACATCGCTGGGCACTAAAAAGACCGGTATTCAAGCATCAAATCAGCAGTTTGCCCAGGCGTTACGGGCGCCGATAGCTATTAAATCAGTAGCAACTCCTGTCCAGGCACTACCCTACAACAGTTCGCCCCGGCGGAACAAGATGCACTCCACGACTCGTGTCCAATACCGACATGAACACCCTCACCTCCCCCGTCATCCTTGAAGTGAAAGGCCTGGGTTTTCGCTACCCCGGGCACACGCTGTTCTCGCAATGGTCGGCTTCGCTGTCGTCTGGCGTTACGCTGGTTCTGGGTGGTGACGGGCGTGGCAAGACGACGCTGTTGCGTCTGCTGGCCGGGGAACTGGCGGCCGATGCGGGGCAGCTTTGCATCAACGGAATCAATCTGAAGGCGCATGCCAAGGACTACCGCCAGCAGGTCTTCTGGACAGAGCCACGCACGACTGCGTTTGACCACATGACACCGGCGCAGTACTTCGATTTTCAGCGCAGCATGTGTGCCGGTTTTAATGACGATGTGTTGGCCCAATGTGTGGATGGCCTGTCGCTGGCGCCGGAGCTGAACAAGCAGGTCTTCATGCTGTCTACCGGCTCGAAGCGGAAAGTGTGGATGGCGGCGGCGTTTGCCTCGGGTGCGGCGCTGACGTTGTTGGACATGCCGTTTGCCGCGCTGGACAAGGCGTCGATTGTGTATGTACTGTCCCTACTGGAAGAAGCCGCAGCCCATCCTTCGCGTGCTTTCGTGGTGGCTGACTATGTGGCGCCGCCCGGAGTGCCGCTGGCCGGAACAATCGATTTGGGCGACTAGGCCTTTTCCTGCCGATAGGCGAGTTGCTGCGCCACAAAATTGTCAAAGGCGGTCAGCAAAGGTTGAAACTTTTCAGCATCGCCTTCGAGTTGCATCAGCGCCGCACAAGTAGCCTCCAGCGTGGAGAGTTGGTCGGGTTGACGGGCTTTACGAATGCGGTACCTCGAAGGCGGCAGGCCTTGTAGCGACAGGCGCGGCAAGTGCTGCAGCGCGGGGTTGAGGTAAAGCATCTTGCGGCTCTTGCGCCAGGTGCCGTCCAGCACCAACAGGCGCAGGCTGGCGGGCTCTTGCGAGGCTTCTGCCGGCAACACAGGTGGAGCAGCAATACCCAATGCCCGGTCTTGCGGCATGTCGGGGTACAGAAGAAGGGATTGCCTGACTTTGCCCTTCGCCTCCGCTGAAGCTGACGGCGCACCGAACAACTCGTGGTCTGTAAACACCTCCCCGGTCAGCAGGCGGCTGTGCGGCAGGCACAGGTGCAGCAGCCGCGCGCTGCCCTTGGGGTTGTCGGCTTCCATGGGATGCTGAAGAATCAACACGTCTACCTCATGCGCCACCGGCGTGACCCAGGCGCAAATGCAGGCGCCCTGCGGGCGCAGGCAGCTTGCGCAGCGCGCCCGCACAGGCGAGGTCAGGGGTACTGGTGGTGACATGTCAGGCAAGGCGATGGCTATCAAATAGATAGCTGGTTGCGCCCGTGATTAAAGGGCCAGTGGCCAATATGACCACGAAGAACCCTCATTCCGGAGCATCAACACCCGGGGGGCGCCCACCCGCAACATAGGGCGCGTGCAGGTGCGCCGGCTTGGCTGAGCGGCGGCGCAGGCGCAGGTTGAGCATCTCCACGCCCACCGAGAAAGCCATCGCGAAATAAATGTAGCCTTTGGGCACATGGTGATCGAAGCCTTCTGCAATCAGCGCCACGCCAACCACCACCAGGAAGGACAAAGCCAGCATCTTGACAGTGGGGTGCTGTGACACGAAGCGCCCTATAGCACCGGCAAACAGCATCATCAGGCCAACAGAAGCAATCACCGCAGCAATCATCACGGCCAGCTCGTCCACCATGCCGACGGCGGTGATGATGGAGTCCAGCGAAAACACCATGTCCACCACCATGATCTGCAAAATCACGGCGGCAAGGGTGGCCTTGACGGTACTGGATGCGTGCCCTTCTTCTCCCTCCAGCGACTGGTGAATCTCACCCGTGCTTTTCCAGATAAGGAAGAGCCCGCCGCCAATGAGGATCATGTCGCGCCCTGAAATCTCCTGCTTGAACACAGTGAACATCGGCTCGACCAACCCGATGATCCAGGACAGCACCAGCAGCAGGCCAATGCGCATGAACATGGCCATGAACAGGCCCACCCGGCGCGCCAGTTCCTGCTTCTCCTTGGGCAGCTTGTCCACCAGTATGGAGATGAAAACAATGTTGTCGATGCCCAGCACCAGCTCCAGCGCAGTGAGCGTTGCAAAGGCTATCCAGGCTTGTGGGTCAGTCAACAATTCCATCATGGCGATTCTCCGGTGGACAGAAGTTCTTTACAAGCAGGGGCCGCGGGACTGGCTTTGCCAGACCGCAGGCGCAGCGGCCCCCTCGGGGGGCAGGGAGCGACACGCAGTGCGCGACCGTGGGGGCCCATCACGAACCCAGGAATTCACCCAACGGCTTAAGGTCATCCACCCGGTCACACACAGACTTGACCATCATCATGATGGGAATGCCCAACAGCAAACCCCACACGCCCCAGAGCCAGCCCCAGGCCAGCAGGGCCACAAACACCGCCACCGGGCTCAACCGGCTGGCGCGGCTGGTGAGCCAGGGCGTAATCAGGTTGCCAACGATGGTGTGAATCACCAATGAGGCGCCGCCCACCAGCAGCGCCATATTGAGCGAGCCAAATTGCAGAAAAGCCACCAGCGCGGTGGCCACCGCGGTCACCAGCGAGCCCACGTAAGGCACCAGGTTGAGCACACAGGCGGCAATGCCCCAGACCGCGGCATTTTCCAGCCCGATGGCCCACAGTGCGAGCCAGGTCAACACGCCCACCAGCAGGCTGGTGAACAGCTGCACCTGCAGGTAGCGCTGGATCTGCTCGGTGACTTCATGCAGGGCTTGCAGCGTCACCTTCTTGTCGCTGATGCTGGGGCCGGCCAGCTTGAGGAGCTTGCGCCGGAAGCTGTCGCCCGAAAGCAGCAGAAAAAAGGTCAGGAAGATGACCACGGTGATCTGGCCGAGCAGTGCAATCAGGCCGATCGTGCCGGTCCACAGGTAGTCCTTGACGTTGAACCGGGCCCGCTCGACCACCACCCGCATGGCGCCGCGATTGTTGCCAGGGCCGGCGCCCTCCTGCGCAGCCTGCTCAATCTGCGATGCGGCCTTCTGCACTGTGTCCAGTGTGCTGTCGGATTTGCCACTCCTGGTTTTCATGGCGTACCTGAATTTTTGTGCCGCCACAGGCAGCGACTCGATCAGTTGCCCGGCTTCATCCCGCAACGACCAGGTGGTGGTACCCAACACACCGACAACGGCCAACATCAATACGGAAGAAGCCAGCCAGCGTGGCACGCGCTTGAGTTCCAGCCAGTTGACCACCGGAGAAAACGCGTAGCTGAACAGAACGCTCAGCATCACCGGAATAAACACCATCTTCGCCCAGTGAAGGACGAACAGGATGCCCAGCCCGGCCAGCACCATCAGCGACATGCTGCGAATGTCCACCGGCATGTGCAGCAGCAATCGCTCCGGTTCGGGAAAGGTGGTCACCCCGGGTTCGTCGGGCGGGGAATCAGGCGCGCGTTCTTCGGTCATGGGTTTCCTTGTCAGGCCCGGTTGCGGCGCTACCCGGGGCAAGGCCGCCGCAGGGAGCTGTCTCCACCATAGGTATCCCTGTATTTCACCGAAGAAGGCCGGCCTGGCTTGCAGGACGCCGGCTCCAAAAAAGGTAGGCTTTTTGGGCAGGCGCCCGCTCAGCCTGAAATGGCCTCACGAACCGCACTGAGCTGGCGGCGCGAAACTGCCAACAGCTCGTCAATACCGGTCAGCCGCACTGCCCAGCCTTCGCCTTCTTCCGGATCGAAATGCTTTTCGAGCGCGCGCATGGCGCGGCGCGCAACCAGCGCATTGCGATGAATACGCATGAACTGCTGGGCGTATTTTTCTTCCAGCTCATTGAGGCTGCCGTCAAGAATGTAACTTTTCCCTGCGGTACGCACCGTGACGTACTTCAGCTCGGCTTTGAGGTACAGCACCTCCGCCAGCGGGACACGCTCGGTCCGGCCCCGGTCCTGGATGATCAGGCATTCACCGCTCAAATCTGCCTGCAGCCCTTTATTTGCCTGCGCCAGTCGCTCTACTTTTTGTAGCGCCTGCTGCAAACGCTCAAGCCGTACAGGTTTCGTCAGGTAATCCACCGCCTCGAGCTCAAAGGCCTGCACCGCGTGCTCGGAATGCGCCGTGACAAACACCACCGCCGGCGGCGACTGCATTTGCGCAAGGGTTTTTGCCAGGGTGATGCCGTCCACCCCGGGCATGCGAACGTCGAGCAGGACCACATCGAAGTCTTCGCGTCGCAGCGCTTCCATGGCCTGCAATGCGTGGCCCGCTTCCGCGGCCACGGTGGCGCCCGGGCTGGTGCAGTCGCCCAGCAGCGTACGCAAGCGCGACCGCGCCAGCGCCTCGTCATCCACAATCAGCGCCCTGAGCTTTCCTGTCATAGCGGAATCTCCAGCCTCACTTGAAACACCTCGTCCTTGAACACGGTCTTGAATTGCGCCTGCACATCATGCAGCAGCGCCAGGCGCTCGCGCACGTTGGCCAGCGCCAGGCCGTGCCCCCGCTCGCCGACGCCTGAGGGTGTGGAGTTGGTCACCTTGAGGACCACCACGCTGCCGCGGCGTTCGGTTGTTATCTTGATCTGGGCGCCCTGGGCACTCGGCTCAACCCCATGGCGCACAGCGTTTTCAACCAGCGGCTGCAGCAGCAGGGGCGGCAGTTTTGCCCCATCGGCTGCCGGGTCCAGGCTCCATTGCACCTGCAGACGGTCACCGAAGCGGATCTGTTCAATGGCCATGTAGCGTCGCGCCAGGGCAATTTCCTGCCCAAGCGTGACCGACTCGGCCTGGTCGGCCAACGCGTGGCGAAACAGCTCGCTCAGGTCTTCCAGCACGGCTTCGGCCTTGGCCGGCTCGGCACGCACCAAGGCGATAGCGCTGTTGAGCGTGTTGAACAGAAAATGCGGGCGAATGCGCGATTGCAGCTCGGCCAGCCGCGCCGCGGTAGCCGCCGGGGTGCGCGCCTTGGCGCGCCAAACCAGGCCGGCCACCAGCACCGACGACAACAAGGTACCGGCGGCCGCGCTGGCCCACCATGGCGCTGGGTCAAGCATGTTCATCATGACCAACAGGCCGCAACCGTACAACCCGGCCAGCGCCCCCAACACCATGCCGGCCACCCACTGCAGCACCGTGGTCAGCCGCGCCAGCCGCTCCTTGAGCAGGCAGGCCGCGATCAACCATGCCAGCGTGGCCGGCAGCACGCCGCCGGTCAGCAGCGAAAAGCGCAACAGCCAGTCGATAAACAGGCCAGGGCCGAACATGGCGCCCACGCCCACCACTGCCTCGACAAACAGCACCGCGCGCAGCACCACCCCCACGTTACAGGCGTCGAAAACATTGGCCCGGAGCGGAAGATGCACGGGGTTGTCTCCAGGCACAGTGAAGCCCCCCAGGACGGTGGACTCTCCAAAAGACGACAGGTCGGGCTTGGTCTGCATGAAAAAAGTCGATTGTTGGGCTGTCCGGGCGGCCTTTTCAGGGTTTCCGGCAGACAGATAAAATCAAGTCCTTAGTATTGCACCGGCCGCAAGCTTAAACCCCGCGTCAAACCCGTACTTGCCCGGAAAAAAGCCAGCCGGTGGCCCTGCCCCGACCAACGTGCCCTGCGCTGCAGGCCAGCGGTACCCAAAGAAAGCCTGAAGTGAGCCAACTCGACAAAAAATCCGAAGCCTGGTCGGCCCTGTTCTCCGAACCCATGAGCGACCTGGTCAAACGCTACACCGCAAGCGTGTTTTTTGACAAGCGGCTGTGGCAGGCCGACATCACCGGCTCACTGGCGCACGCCGACATGCTGGCGGCGCAAAAAATCCTCGGCTCCGCCGACCATGCGGCCATCCAGAAGGGCATGGCGCAAATTGCGTCGGAGATCGAGTCCGGCGCTTTTGAGTGGAAGCTCGACCTCGAAGACGTGCACCTGAACATTGAAGCCCGCCTGACGCAACTGGTGGGCGACGCCGGCAAACGCCTGCACACCGGCCGATCCCGCAACGACCAGGTGGCCACCGACGTGCGCCTGTGGCTGCGCGGCGAGATTGACCTGATAGACGCCCTGCTGACCGACCTGCAGAAAGCGCTGGTTGATATTGCCGAGAAAAACGTCGAGGTCATCCTGCCTGGTTTCACCCACCTGCAGGTGGCCCAGCCGGTGAGTTTTGGCCACCACATGCTGGCTTACGTTGAAATGTTTGCGCGCGACGCCGAGCGCCTGCAGGACGTGCGCAAACGCGTGAACCGCCTGCCGCTGGGCGCCGCCGCACTGGCCGGCACCAGCTACCCGCTGGACCGCGAACGTGTCGCCAAAACCCTGGGCATGGTGGATGCGCAAGGCCAGCCGCAGGTTTGCCAGAACAGCCTGGACGCAGTGAGCGACCGGGACTTTGCGATTGAATTCACCGCCGCCGCCTCGCTGGCCATGGTGCACATCAGCCGCATGAGCGAAGAGCTGATTTTGTGGATGAGCCAGAACTTCGGTTTCATTGAGATTGCCGACCGCTTCACCACCGGCTCGTCCATCATGCCGCAGAAGAAAAACCCCGACGTGCCCGAACTCGCACGCGGCAAGACCGGCCGCGTGGTCGGCCACCTGATGGGCCTGATTACCCTGATGAAAGGCCAGCCGCTGGCCTACAACAAGGACAACCAGGAAGACAAGGAGCCGCTGTTCGACACCGTCGACACGCTGAAAGACACGCTGCGCATCTTCGCCGAGATGGTGGGCGGCATCACCGTCAAACCCGAAGCCATGGAGCGCGCTGCCCTGAAGGGCTACGCCACCGCCACCGACCTGGCCGACTACATGGTCAAGAAAGGCCTGCCCTTCCGCGATGCGCATGAGGCTGTCGCACACGCCGTCAAAGCTGCCATCTCGCACGCAGTGGATTTGTCAGAGTTGCCGCTGGCGGTGCTGCAGCAGTTCAACCCGAAGATTGAAAAAGACGTGTACGACGTGCTGAGCCTGCGCGGCTCACTGAACGCGCGCAATACGCTGGGCGGCACGGCACCGGCGCAGGTGCGGGCGCAGATCGCCCGGCATCGCGCGCGGCTGGCTTGAACACCCCGGCTTACTTTTTAGAAAGCGATCCGAGGTAGGTCACCACGTCCAGCCGGTCGCCCGCCGTCTCTACCTGGTAACCCATGGCCTGGCCGGGCACCACGGCTTCAGGATTGGTGAGCCAGGCCAGCAGCTTGTCGCGGTTCCACACATGGGACGCCGCACGCAGGGCTTGGGAATAGGAAAATTCCGGCGCCTTGCCCGCCTTACGGCCGAACACGGTTCCTAAAGCCGGGCCCACGCGATGGCTGTCCAGGCTGTGGCAGGCGACGCAGCGCGACTCGAAAATCATCTTCCCCCTGGCAGCTGAGCCGGCCTCCTGCGCGTGCGCCCATTCCGGCAGCACGACTGACAGCGCCAGCAACACGGCCAGGGCCGTGAGCTGGCGCTGTCCCGCACACCCGGGCAGAAATGTGCGGCTTCCCATCAGGCGCCGAAAGACAAGGCGCCGGCCGGCAACGGACGGCCTAGCGCGTTGGTCAAAATCGTGAAGTGCATGGTCTCGTCGGCCGCCAGGCGGGCCGCAACCTTGGCCAGATCCTTGCTGCCAAATGCGGGAATCACACCGAGGTAGGCGTTGGTGGCCCCCAGCTCCAGCCGGGCTGCCAGGTCCAGCACATCGCCCTGGCTGCGCAGCGTGTCGGCCTTGAGTGCCTTGGCGTAGTCATCCAGTTTTTTCTCCATCACCGGCGTGCCGCCCATTTTCTGGATGGTGGCGATCAGGGCGTCGCGATGCGCCTTGTGGTGGCCCTGAAATTGCACGGCGATATCGAGCACTGGCTTTTGCAGAAGGCCGCTGCCGGCGCCCAGCTGGTAGGCGTTGATGGCCTCATGCTCCAGGCCAAGCGCCACGTTCAGGATGCTGACGTCTTTGGACATGTCGCCGCCCATGCCCTGGGCCAGGACATCCTTGCCGGCCAGCAGGGCCACGGCAACGGCGGAAAGTGCACCCGTGTGGCCCATGAAGGACCGGCGTGAGGCGACGAGTGCTTGAGAGTTGAAAGTTTGTATGACAGTTTTCATGTGGCTTCCTTGTGGTCTGGTTGATGACGAAGTTGCCAGCTTGGCGCCGGCATCGGACCCAAGGCCCGACGGCTGGAATACGCAGCCAAGCTGCAAACCGGATGTGGTTTGCCCCCACCGTCCAGTCGGACATAGGCGCGACTGAATCCACTTGGGCTTTTGCGCCGTATCCCTGTCCGGCCAACATCTGGCCGGCGTGAAAGCCGATGACGTGCTGCGCTCAATCAATGGTGTTTCTGTGAAAAACATTGAGCAGGTGCGCCAACGTGGCGGCAGCAAAAAAAATTTGCCTATCAACCTCGGCTGAGATTTCCACGCGCTGTTGATGGCAAAGGCGCGCTGCGGTCTGTCTTTTTTTGTGCCTTTATTCCCTGCGTTTACGCATTTTGTTACAGGCAAATCAGCTACGCTTGCCCTCCTAACGAGGAGGAAACGTGGCAACAAGCACCATAAGAACAGCCGCAGTGCTGGCGGCAGCCGCTGCCTTGTACCTGCCCACCAGCGCGCAGGCCTTGCAGGTCACCAGCGTTTCGCCGCAAGGCGAAATCGTCAGGGTACGGCAGATTGCCGTCAAGTTTGACGAGAGCGCCGTCAACTTCGGTGACCCCAAAGCCCCCGCGCCGGTCAGCCTGAGTTGCAGCGATGCCCAGGCCACCAAAGGCTCGGGCCGCTGGATCAGCGACCGCCAGTGGGCATTTGAATTCGAGAGCGATCTGCCGCCCGGCGTCAATTGCACGCTGCAAGGCATCACCACCTTCCGTTCGCCCAAAGACCAGCCCATCAGCGGCAAGGTCTCCTGGAAGTTCAACACCGGCGGCCCGTTCGTGCAGAACCTGCGGCCCGGCACTTACCAGCGCATTGATGAAGAGCAGTACTTCGTGCTCCAGCTCAACGGCCCGGCCACGCTGGCCAGCATTCGCGAAAACGTCTGGTGCTCGGTCGAGGGCCTGGGCGAACGGGTTCCCGTGAAGCTGATTGAGAGCAAGGAAAGAGACGCGCTGCTCAAGTCGCAGAACCTCGACAAGACCGCCGAAAAAGACCCGCTGGCCATCGTGACGCTGGCCTGCAACCGCCGCCTCACGCCCGCCAGCAAGCTGCAGCTGGTTTATGGAAAAGGAGTTGCCACTCCCAGTGGTGTAGCCAACTCGGTGGAGCGGCGCTACAACTTCCAGGTGCGTGAGCCGTTCTCGGCAAGCTTCACCTGCGAACGCGAAAACGCACAGTCAGCCTGCCTGCCAATGCGGCCCATGAGCCTGAACTTCAACGCCCCGGTACCGCGCAAGCTGGCCGAGGCGATTCGCCTGAAGTCGGCCAAAGACACGCTCAAGCCGGTGTTCGACACGGAAAGCGGCGACGGTGACAACGTGGTCAATGGTGTCAACTTCAAGCCGCCTTTTGCAGAGCAGACCGCTTTCACGGTGGAACTGCCCAAAGACTTCAAAGACGCTTCGGGCCGGACCCTTCGCAATGCCGACAACTTTCCTCTGAAGGTCGCCAGCGGCGCCATGCCGCCACTGGCCAAGTTCGCCGCAGCGCCTTTCGGCATCGTCGAGCGGTTTGCAGAGCCGCAGACCAAAGCCGGCGATCCGGCACTGTTGCCTGTGACGCTGCGCAATGTCGAAGCCGACCTGCAAACCAAGGGCCTGACGCCGGGCAAGGTCAGCGACCTGCAGCCCAAAACTGATGTGGACATCATTGCCTGGTTCCGCAAGGTGGAGCACTACAACGACTACCAGGTGGACCGCGACCAGGCCGGCCGGGATGTGAAAGGCGCGCTGCCCAAGGTCATTGACGCGCAAAACAAAGAGTACGTGCAGTCGCGCATGCTCTCGCTGCTGAACGGCCAACCAGGCGTGAAGACACTGGACCTGCCCAAGCCGGCCAGCGGTGACGCACGGCCCTTTGAGGTCATCGGCATCCCGCTCGCGCCCGGTTTTCACGTGGTCGAGATTGCCTCGCAAAAACTCGGTACTTCACTGCTGGACGAACGCCACGGTACCAGCCGCACCATGTATGTCCGCACCTCGGCACTGGTGACCAACCTCGGCGTGCATTTCAAGCTGGGGCGTGAAAACGCGATGGCCTGGGTGACCACACTCGACAAAGGCGCGCCGGTACCGGGCGCCGCAGTGCGCGTGTCTGACTGCCGGGGCAAGGAGCTGGCCAAGGCGGTGACGGACGCACAGGGCATGGCCCGCTTCACCGGCCTGTCGTCGGACCCGCTGCGCTGCGGCGAAGGCGACTACGGCGGCAATGCCTATTTTGTGAGCGCACGCGCCACGGCGGACGGCATTGAAGACATGGCCTTCACCTGGAGCAACTGGCAAAAAGGCATTGAGCCCTGGCGCTTCAATGTGCCGACCAGCCAGGACCCGCAACCCGACGCACGTGCCCACACCATCTTCGACCGCACTTTGCTGCGGGCCGGCGAAACCGTGTCGATGAAACACGTTTTGCGCACTGAAACCAGCCTGGGCTTTGGCTTGTCTGAAGCACCACCGGTCACGCTTATAGTCACCCACGTTGGCAGCGGCCAGCAGTACACGCAGCCCATTACCTGGCGCAAAACTGCGACGGGTGGACAAAGTGCCGAAAACACCTTTGCCATTCCGCCAGCCGCCAAGCTGGGCATGTACGAGGTGCAGCTCAAGGCCAACGACGAGAAAAAACGCAGCTTCAGCAGCGGGCAGTTCCGCGTTGAAGAGTTCCGCCTGCCGGTACTTGAAGGCCGTGTGACCCCGTCGGACAAAAAACCCCTGGTCAACGTGAAGGCCGTCCCCACCGACGTGCAAATCAATTACGTCTCGGGCGGCGGCGCGGTGAACCTGCCGGTGCGAGTTTCGGCGCTGGTGCGCGGCAAATCGCTGAGCTACAGCGACTATGAAGAATTCAACTTTTCACCGCCCCGCGTGCGACGCGGCGAAAGCGGCAGTGGCGAAGAAGAAGCCGCCGCCTCGCAAGACCAGCGCGTGATTGCCGACAAGTTGCCCCTGACGCTGGACCGCAACGGCGGCGGCAAGCTCACCATCAACGAGGTACCGACCGGCAAGCAACCGAGGGAACTATTGCTGGAAGCCACCTACGCCGACCCGAATGGCGAAGTGCAAACCATACGCAGCGTTTCCCCGCTCTGGCCCGCAGGCGTCGTGGCCGGCATCAAGACCGAGGGCTGGGTCTCGAGCAGCCAGAAGATCAAGTTCCAGGCGCTGGCGCTCGATCTGGCAGGCAAACCGGCGGCTGATGTGTCGCTGGACGTCCGGGCCGTGGCACGCATTGTGACCACGAGCCGCAAACGCATGGTGGGTGGTTTCTACACCTACGACAACAAGACCGATATCAAGGATCTGGGCAGCGTCTGCAGCGGCAAGAGCGATGCACGCGGCCTGCTGCTCTGTGAAGCCAAACTCGGTGAGCCCGGCGAGGTGGAGCTGGTCGTTACCGCGAAAGACAAGGACGGCAACACCATCCAGGCGGCCAGCTCGGTCTACGTGACGAAGCAGGGCGAGCTCTGGTTCGGCGGTGAAAACCACGACCGCATGGACGTGCTGCCCGAAAAGAAAAGCTACCAGCCCGGCGAGATGGCCAAATTCCAGGTGCGCATGCCCTTCCGGTTTGCCACCGCACTGGTGGCGATTGAACGCGAAGGCATCATCGAGACGCAGGTGGTGCAGCTCAACGGCCAGGACCCGACTATCCAGCTGCAGGTCAAGGACGGCTGGGGCCCGAACGTGTACGTGAGCGTGCTGGCCCTGCGCGGCCGTCTGCGCGAAGTGCCGTGGTACAGCTTCTTCACCTGGGGCTACAAGGCACCGCGTGAATGGTGGACATCCTTCTGGTACGAGGGCCGCGAGTATGTGGCGCCGACTGCACTGGTGGACCTGAGCAAGCCGGCCTTCCGCCTGGGCCTGGCGGAAATCCGCGTCGGCACCAAGGCACACCAGCTTGAGGTGAGCGTGAAGGCCGACAAGGAGAGTTACCCGGTGCGCGGACAGGCCCAGGTCACCATCACCGCCAAACTGCCGAATGGCCAGCCAGCAGCGGGCGCCGAAGTCGCCATCGCCGCGGTGGACCAAGCCTTGCTGGAATTGATGCCCAATGATTCCTGGGATTTGCTGGGCGCCATGCTGCAGCGCCGCTCCTGGGGCGTGGAAACCTCGACCGCGCAGATGGAAATCATCGGCCGCAGGCATTACGGCCGCAAGGCCGTGCCGGCCGGCGGTGGTGGTGGGCGCAGCAACACGCGCGAACTGCTGGAGACCCTGCTGCTGTGGAACCCGAAAGTCGTGCTTGACGCCAAAGGCCAGGCCGTCGTCACCGTGCCGCTCAATGATGCGCTGACTACTTTCAAGATCGTCGCCGTGGCCGATGCAGCAACCGGCCTCTTCGGCACCGGGCAAACCAGCATCAAGGCCACGCAAGACCTGCAGATCATCAGCGGCCTGCCGCCGCTGGTGCGCGAGGATGACCAGTTCCGCGCGCAAATCACCCTGCGCAACGCGACCAAGGCGGCGATGAAGGTGGAAGTGAGCCCGCGCGCCACGCTGCTCGACCTCAAGCCGCAAACCATCGACATTCCCGCAGGTGAAGCGCGTGAAGTCGCGTGGATGGTGACTGCACCGCCGCAGCTCGCATTGACGAGAGCCGAGGCCATCCTCTGGGAAATCGAGGCCAAGGACACGGTGAGCGGTGCACGCGACGGCCTGAAGGCACGCCAGCGCATCATCCCCGCTGTGCCTTTGACGGTGCAGCAAGCCACGCTGGTGCAGGTCGATGGCTCCTTCACGCTCGACGTCAACCCACCAGCCGACGCCCTGCCCGGCCGCGGCGGTTTGAAAATGTCGCTGCAACCCAGGCTTGCCGAAGGCATGGACGGTGTGCGTGACTGGTTCGCCAACTATCCCTTTATTTGCCTGGAGCAAAAGACCAGCAAGTCCGTGGGCCTGCGCGACGCCAAGCTCTGGCAAACCGTGCTGGCGCAACTGCCGGGCTACCTGGACAGCGACGGCCTGGCCAGCTACTTTCCACCGCGCGACGGCGAAGCCTCTCGCGGCAGCGATGCGCTGACGGCCTACCTGCTGGCGGCCACGCATGAGGCCGCAGGCATCAACCCGGCCTTTGCACTGCCTGACGAGGCACGCGCACCGATGGAGCGCGGCCTCATCGCGTTTGTCGAAGGCCGCATCCAGCGCGAATTCTGGAGCCCGCGTAAAGACCTGGACGTGCGCAAGCTCGCCGCGCTGGAAGCGCTGTCGCGCTACGGCAAGGCGCAGGGCCGCATGTTGGGCAGCATCACCATCGCGCCCAACCAGTGGCCCACCCATGCGGTGATTGACTGGCTGAACATCCTCAAACGCGTGGCCGACGTTCCGCAGCGCGAGCAACGCCTGACCGAAGCTAACCAAGTTCTCAAATCTCGCCTGTCGTGGCAAGGCACCAAGGTCACCTTCAGCACGGAACGGGACGACTACTGGTGGTGGCTCATGACCAATGGCGACGTCAACACCGCCCGGCTGATGCTGGCAGTGATGGACGACCCAGCCTGGAAAGACGACATGGGCCGCCTGGCCAACGGCTTCATCGCACGCCAGCAAAAAGGCGCCTGGCACACCACCACGGCCAACCTGTGGGGTGGTCTGGCACTCGACAAGTTCTCGGCCAGGTTTGAAGCCACGCCGGTGGCAGGTGTTACCAAGGCAGCCCTGGCCGCAGCAACTGCCAGTGTGGACTGGGCCAAGGTGGAGCGCATCAAGACCACCGACGCTTCCGGCGCGGCGCACCAGAGCACCTTCTTCGGCGCGCCAGCAGCACCCGGCAACCTGCGCAACAACAGCATGTTCCTGCCCTGGGCAAGCACCGGCAAGGAAACGCTGACAGTGACGCACCAAGGCGCCGGCAAACCGTGGCTTACGCTGCAATCCATTGCTGCTGTGCAGCTGAAGGCGCCGTTCAACGCCGGCTACCAGATAAAGAAAACCATGACACCGGTGGAGCAGGCTGTCAAAGGCATCTACACACGCGGCGACGTGGTGCGCATTTCACTGGAAGTCAATGCCAGCACCGACATGACCTGGGTGGTGATCAGCGATCCGGTACCCGGCGGCGCGACCATTCTCGGCAGCGGCCTGGGCCGTGATTCGCAGATTGCCACCAGCGGCGAGAAGAAAACCGGCGCGGGCTGGCCTGCGTTTGAAGAGCGCAGCTTCGAAGCCTTCCGCAGTTATTACGAGTACCTGCCCAAGGGTGTGGTGAAGATGGAATACACCGTGCGCCTCAACAACGTCGGCGACTTCGCGCTGCCTCCCAGCCGTGTGGAAGCCATGTATGCGCCGGAGATGTTTGGCGAGGTGCCGAATGCGCGGGTGAAGGTGGAAGCGGTCAAATAAATATGGCCCCCACGCTTGTCGCTTCGCGTACTGCGCTGCCCCCCGAGGGGGCTGATTTTCCTTGGGGCGGCCCGGCGGAAAATCGCCCGCATTTTTGGCGAGTTCCTCTGCGTGTTGCACGCCGAGCTTCTCTTGCTCTTTTTTTGATAGCTGCTTGCACCCGTCCTGCCTGGGCAATAGCCACATTTGATGAAGTAAAACGCGAGTTCCGCCCTTCCGACACCCTGATCCTCGACCGCAATGGCGAAGTCATCCAGCGCCTGCGCACAGACAACACCGTGCGGCGTGGCCAGTGGGTGGCGCTGCCGGATGTTTCACCGGCTTTGCGCACGGCGCTGGTACTCAGTGAAGACAAGCGCTTTTACGAACACAGTGGCGTGGACTGGCGGGCCGTGTCCAGCGCGGCTTGGGGCAATCTGTGGAACACCAAAACGCGCGGTGCCTCCACGCTGAGCATGCAACTGGCCGGGCTGCTGGACGAAGACTGGCGTGCCGGCGCCAGTGGCCGCAGCCTGCCGCAGAAGATCGGGCAAACGGTCTCGGCGCAGGTTCTGGAAGCACGCTGGCGCAAGGACCAGATTCTGGAGGCTTATCTCAACCTGGTGCCTTTTCGCGGTGAAGTCGTGGGCATTGATGCGCTGAGCCGCACCCTGTTCGGCAAGGCGGCGCACGGGCTCGATGAGCGCGAGGCCGCTGTGGCGGCGGCGCTGGTGCGGGCGCCCAATGCCAAGACGGCGCAAGTCACGCAGCGTGCCTGTGGCGTCTTGAAAACTATGCAGGCACCCACCAAAACAGATTGCGCAGGTCTGGATCTGTTTGCCGCTGTAGCCCTGCAGCGCAAGGCTTTCGACACCACAGAGGGCGTGGCCCCTCATTTGGCGCGGCAGGTGCTGCGCCAGGCAGCAAGCAGGCCAGGCAGCAAACCAGCCGCCCTTCCGCCAACGCTGCCTTCTGCCGTGCGTGCACCGCTGCAACGCTTTGCGGTGCAAACACTCAGGCAACACCTGCGCGAATTGCATGGCCGTCACGTCGAAGACGGTGCCATCGTCGTGCTCGACAACGCTACCGGCGAAGTACTGGCCTGGGTCGGTTCGTCAGGCGAGCTCAGTGGCGCGGCCGAGGTGGACGGCGTGCTGGCGCTGCGCCAACCCGGCTCCACGCTCAAACCGTTTCTGTATGCGCAGGCGATTGCCGAGCGGCGCATCACCGCGGCATCACTGCTCGACGATTCGTCGGCGCATATCAACACGGCTGGCGGACTCTACATTCCGCAAAACTACGACCGCCAGTTCAAGGGCCTGGTGTCCAGCCGGACCGCACTGGGCGCTTCGCTCAATGTGCCGGCCGTGCGCACGCTGGTGATGGTGTCGCCCGACGCCTTCCACAAGCAACTCCAGGCTGTGGGCCTGCCTTTGCGGGAAACCGGCGACTACTACGGTTACAGCCTGGCGCTGGGCAGCAGCGAGGTTTCGCTGCTCTCACTCACCAACGCTTACCGCACGCTGGCCAATGGGGGGCGCTACAGCGCGACCTCGCTCACCAGAAATGCAAAGCCGGTCTTCACGCCGGCTCTGGACCGCGGCGCAGCTTTCATCGCCACCGACATCCTCGCCGACCCGCTGGCGCGCGCCCGCACCTTTGGCACCGACAGCGTGCTGGCCACCCGCTTCTGGACCGCCGTGAAAACCGGTACCAGCAAGGACATGCGCGACAACTGGGCGCTTGGCTACTCGCAACGCTACACCGTGGGGGTGTGGGTAGGCAATGCCAGCGGCGCGCCCATGTGGGACGTCAGCGGTACCAGTGGCGCCGCGCCGGTGTGGGCAGCGCTCATGAAGCACCTGCATCAGCGCGAACCAAGCCGGGCACCTGCGCCACCCGCAGGTCTGATGCAAAAAAACGTGCAGTTCGGCATGCAGGCCGGTGCGCCTATCGAAGCAACGCGCTCCGAATGGTTTATCCGCGGCACGGAGCAAACACTTTTCGCTATGAATTCAGTAGCTACTGGCGCAGATGAAATAAGGGCAAACGGCACAAAACGCATGACAAACTCGGCTGAGGGAGCTACTTCCCGCATCACCGCCCCCGCCAACGGCACCATCGTGGCCCTGGACCCTGACATTCCACCAAACCGCCAGCGCCTGAGCTTTGCGGCCGAGGGCCATAACCTGCGATGGCAAATGGACGGCAAGGAGTTTGCGCGCGGCAATGACGCCAAGTGGCTGCCCTGGCCGGGCCGGCATCGCGTCACTCTGGTCGATGCACGCAATCAGGTGCTGGACGAGATCCGCCTGGAAGTACGAGGCGCAGGCGTCCGTTCCTCTTCCCTGGCGCGATAGGGCCACCCACGCTTTCCCTGGGCCAGGGTCCGCCCGATCCGGGGCGTATCAATAATTTCAAAGCCGCAGAAGCAAAATTCACGCAACAGCGAAGGCTCGAGCGCTACCATGGCGGCAGCTTCCCCAAAAAAACCGTCGTCTGGAGACTCCATGCCCGTGATCACCACCATCGAAGACCTGCGCATTCTGGCAAAAAAACGCGTGCCCCGCATGTTTTACGACTATGCCGACTCCGGCTCGTGGACTGAAAGCACCTACCGCGCCAACGAAGCTGACTTCCAGAAAATCAAGCTGCGCCAGCGTGTGGCGGTGAACATGGAAAACCGCAGCACGGCCACCAAAATGGTAGGCATAGGCGTCAAGATGCCGGTGGCCATTGCACCAGTGGGCCTCACGGGCATGCAGCATGCCGACGGCGAAATCAAGGCCGCGCGGGCCGCCGAAAAATTTGGCATCCCCTTCATCCTCTCGACCATGAGCATCTGCTCAATCGAGGACATTGCAGCGCACACGCAGACGCCCTTCTGGTTTCAGTTGTACATGATGCGCGACCGCGACGCGATGGCCACCATGATCGAGCGCGCCCGCAAGGCCGGTTGCAGCGCCCTGGTGCTCACGCTGGACCTGCAGGTGATTGGCCAGCGCCACAAGGACCTCAAGAACGGGCTGACCGCTCCACCCCGTCCCACCGTGGCCAACATCCTCAACCTCATGACCAAACCGCGCTGGTGCATCGGCATGGCGGGAACACGTCGGCACACCTTCCGCAATCTGGTGGGCCATGTGAAAGGCGTGAGCGACATGCGCTCGCTGGCAGCCTGGACCAACGAACAGTTTGATCCCCGCCTGTCCTGGGCCGACGTGGCCTGGGTCAAGGAGCGCTGGGGTGGAAAACTCATCCTCAAGGGCATTCAGGATGTGGAAGACGCAAAGCTGGCGGTGCAAAGCGGCGCAGATGCCATTGTTGTCAGCAACCATGGCGGGCGCCAGCTTGACGGCGCGCAGTCCAGCATCGAGGCCTTGCCGGCCATCGTGGCGGCCGTAGGTTCCGACATTGAAGTCTGGATGGACGGCGGTATCCGCTCCGGCCAGGACGTGCTCAAGGCCTGGGCCCTGGGCGCACGCGGCACGCTGATCGGCCGGGCCATGGTGTACGGCCTGGGCGCCATGGGCGAAGCGGGTGTGACCAAAGCGCTGCAGATCATCCACAAAGAGCTGGACATCACCATGGCGTTTTGTGGCCGGACCGATATCGAAACGGTGGACAGGGGAATCCTGCTTCCCGGGACCTATCCCTTGGCGGCGCCGTAGGAAGCTTCGATAAAGTCCTCGCCGATCACGCCAGCGGAAAGTTGCGCGGCCTCCAGGGCCAACTGCTCGGCCCGGTTCATCACACCCAGCGCATCACTGCAGCTTCCGGCAATGCGGATCAAGCCTACTCCGATGGTGGGCTCGAAGATGTGCCGGTTCTGCGCCTCGCCCACCGACACGGGCTTGCGCAACTCGCGCCGCAGACGTGCCGCCAGTAGTTGGCTGCGCTGCGGGTCCTGGACCGCAGAGACCACGAGCACAAAACACCGGGGATGGTAGAGGCCCACCACGTTGCGAAACCCGACAATGCGCCGGATGCGCGCGAGCAGCACCACCAGAATCTGCTGGTCAACACCATGGCCCGCCACCCCGCCAAGCTGGTAAAGATTGGCGATGCTGATGGCCGCCACCACGCAGTCCCGGCCGACGCGTGCGCTGCGCCACAACGCATCTTCCACGTGGGGAAGCAGTCGCGAGCCCAGTGTCATGTCAACACCCCAGGACGGGTCCGCCAGACTCTGTGCCAGACGGCTGAGCTTGCGCTGTTCCCGATTGCGCTGCAGCGTCAGCGCAATCACGATCAGAAAGTAGCCGATGGTGCAGGCCACGGTCAACACCGCCATGCCCAGACCCAACGACTGAAGACTCTTCGAATACAGGCCGACCACCATGCCGGCCAGGCAAAGACAGGCCACCACCATCCAGCGCGCCAGCGCGTCCCCCAGAGTGACGCCGCGGACCGCCACCATGGCCGCGCACAGCACCGACAGTGCGTTCACCGCAGCCGCGGCCGCAAGCACCTGGGCCGGCCGCCAGACATCTTCCAGCAAGGCAATGACGGCCAACACCACGGCTGCCAGCACCAGCCCGAAACTTCCGCCAGTCACAATCCAGCGTATCAGCCGATCGTCGCGGGCAGCACCCAGCCAGACCCCGAGGTAAGTGAGCGCCAGGGCACCGCTCAGTGGCCCGAACGACGCCGCCAGCGGCAACACGACCCCGCCACGCAGCGCCGGCATCAGCATCTCGGGCAGGCCGGACACCAGGATCGACGAACCGCCCGTCAGCAGGATAAACGCCAGGCCACGCACCGCCGAAACGGAGCGGCTCGCGACCAGATCGGCCGCCGCCACAATGGACAGCAGCAGGATGGCGCCGGCCATGGCTGACCAGAGGGCGAGCTCCGACGGCGTCACGGTATTCACGAGGCTTGGCCCCTTTTTGGTCAGGTCTGGACGGGCAGGTTTTCGGCGGCGGCCCTCTGCAGATCTCCAGGGCGCATTGGCCATTGTACGATTAGTTACATTTATTCCATCACCCCGCCCCACCGGCCCCCTTCTTTAGCGAGGGGGCATAAATCCTGCTACCCGGAACTTACTGAAAAATAGCCCGCCGCAGCGAGCCACTGTCGTTCAATCCTGCGACGAAATTTCGTACTCCATCACATACGAATGCTGGCCATCAGCCATCTGGATGCTGAGCATGCCGTTGATACCAGCGAGCTCTCCGGTACCTGAATCGGGCACAACGCTCACGGTCAATTGCGGCACGCCGCGGTTCATGGTGCCGCTGTGCTGCAACACGAAGCTGCCGCTTTTCCCGTGCAGCGTGCCTGTCACACACTCCATGGCCACATAACCGGCCGAGCCTTTCACGGTGGGGCCTGCGCTCAGCATCTCGCCCTGGCTGGTGGCCTGCAGGTCGCCGCTGAAAGTCTTGCTGATCGACAGCCGCCCCATCAGTGGCCCGGCCTCGGCGTTGGCTAGCGACTGCGGCAGGAGTTTGACTTCGAAGATTCCGGCTGCGTGGGAAGGCATGGCATGGGCTTTCAAGGGAATGACAATGCCGTTGATGATGCCAGAGGGCTGCGGATTTTATCGCTGCCCGAATGGCCTGGCCGGCACGGTCTTCAGGTACACATACAGTGCCTGGGCATCCACGTCGTTGATCTCGCGCAGCGATTCAAAAGGCATCACGGTGACGGGTGTGCCATCAGGGCGTTTGCCGCCGCGCAGCATGGCCACAAACGCGCCGGCGTCTTTGTAGCGCGCCATCGCGTTGCCTTCGCCCGGCGTCAGGTTGGCGGCCGGCGCCCAGTCGGGTGGCGTGCCGGGAATCTTGCCGCCGGAAAGCCCGGGGCCGTGGCAGCTGATGCACATGTTGGCCACATAAGCACCATGCGCCACCGTGACGCCTTCGGCCACCGCCGTGGCCGGTGGCAGGGAATGGTCGATTTTCTGTGCCGCGTCTTCAATCGCGCCAAAGCCATACATCAGCTTGACTGGCAATGACAGTTCCAGAACGGCGGCCCCGCCCGGCAGCGGCGGCAGGCTGCGTACATAGGAGACCAGCGCGCCGAGGTCGGCGTCGGTGAAGCGGTTGTAGTCTTCACTGGGCATGACGAACAGCGGCCGGCCATCGGGCTTGACGCCGTGGCGCAGGGCGCGCACCCAGTCTTCAGGCGCGTAGCGCGCCACCACCTTGCCTTCGCCGGGCGTGATGTTGGGGCCCGCCAGGCGCAGGCCCCGGCCGTCGTTGACGAACTCGCGGCCACCGCCGTTGGCGCCATGGCAGTCCACGCAGCCGCGCGAACTGAACAGGTATTTGCCACGTTCCAGCGACTGCGCATCCGAGGGAAAAGTCACCGGCCGCACATTGACCGAGACCAGGCGCTGGCCCTTGTTCTCAGCCAGCGTCGTGCCCACCACAACCGTACCAATGGCCAGCACCACCAGCGCAGCGCCACCACCCACCGTCCATTTGATCCATCGGTTCATTTTTATGCTCTTTGCCTGTTAGCCATCTGCTCGCCATGCTGCAAGCCCCTCCTGCAGCATCTGCGGACAAAGCCGATATTTTAAAAATTGAACACGCCCCTTGTCTGCGCAGCAAGAGGGCAATAAGTCACAGGCAAGCGTTCTTGCGATGGTAAATATTCACCAACGCCGTCATTCGCGGAAGAACCAGCCGATGCAGGGTCATCGTGAGGTGGCATGGCACCCCTGCCGAACGATGCAAACCGTCACCGGGAACCACAGCTATAACTTGTTCCATGAACTTCACCACTCTCGCACCTTGGGCCTGGATCCCCATCGTTCTATGGGCTGCGACGGCGCAGACCTTGCGCAACGCTTCGCAACGCACGCTGACGGCCAGCATCGGTACCCTGCCCGCCACCCTGGTGCGCTTTCTGTATGGCTTGCCGTTCGCTGCGGCCTGGCTCGCCCTTCTGTACGCCATGCCCGACGCGCCGCGCACACTACCCCACTTCAACGCCGGATATTTCGCCTGGCTTTCTCTGGGAGCCGTGGCGCAGATAGGCGCGACAGCTTTTTTGCTTGCGGCCATGAAAGAGCGCAACTTCATCGTGGCCGTCACCTTTTCCAAAACCGAGGTGCTGCAAGTCGCGCTGTTTTCCATGCTCTTCCTGCACGAACTGCCGAGCCTGCTGTCCGTGCTTGCCATGCTAGTGGCGACGATAGGAGTGGTGTTGCTGTCGCGGCCCAAAGCCGCAAGCCCAGGATCAGCCGAGACTGGCTGGCTCAGCCGCGCCACCCTGTATGGGCTGGCCTCGGGGGCGGGTTTCGCGTTATCGGCTGTCGGCTACCGGGGCGCGGCATTGGTACTGAACGAAACATCACCCTGGCTGGCCGGCGCCTGGGGGGTACTGTGGGCCCAAACGCTGCAGACCCTGCTTCTCTGCGGCTGGCTCGCCTGGCGCACACCCACGGCACTGGTCGCCATCTTGCACGCCTGGAAACTCTCCCTGCTGGCCGGAATGATGGGCGCCTTTGCGTCGATTGGCTGGTTCACCGCTTTCGCGCTGCGGCCAGCGGCCGACGTGCGCACGCTCGGGCTGGTCGAGGTTCTGTTCAGCTACCTCCTGTCGCATCGGCTGTTTCGCGAAAAACTGAGCGGTACCGAACGCACGGGCTTGCTGCTGGTCACACTCGGGCTGATTGTGGTGTGCGCCCAGCTGTAGCTGAGTTGGAATAGAGCTTCATGTCAGCTCTGTTATTCAGCCGGACAGCTCGCACCCGCCGTGGGGAACGAGAAAAAAGCCGTAAGCCCGGGCCTGCGCCATGGGACACAGTCGGCCGCCACAACCCTGCCCGCAGCGCTATGCTTGCCGGGTGGACAATTCGCCCGCCTCTTCCCCGCCCAAGCTACGCCGCATTGCGCATCTGGACATGGATGCTTTTTTTGCGTCCATCGAGCTTCTGCGTTATCCGCAGCTCAAAGGGTTGCCGGTGGTCATAGGCGGCGGGCGGCGCAAGGTGGACGAGGCGATTCGTGCCGACCCGGACCGCGCGCTGCGTTTTATTCCGGTCGAAGAATTTCCGCGGCTCTTGGACTATGTGGGCCGCGGCGTCATCACCACCGCCACCTACGCCGCGCGGCAGTTCGGCGTGGGTTCGGCCATGGGCATGATGAAGGCCGCCAAGCTGTGCCCGCAGGCCATCGTGCTGCCGGTCGATTTCGAGGAAGTGCGCAAGTACTCGCGGCTCTTCAAAAGCACCATCACCGAGGTGGCACCGCTGATGCAGGACCGCGGCGTGGACGAGGTTTATATCGACTTCACCGATGTGCCCGGCGGCCAGCGCGAAGGTGGCCGTGTGCTGGCGCGGCTGATCCAGAAAGCGATTTTTGAGAAAACCGGCCTGACCTGCTCGGTCGGCGTGGCTCCCAACAAGCTGCTTGCCAAGATGGCCAGCGAGTTCAACAAGCCCAATGGCATTTCCATTGTTTACGAAACCGACCTGCAGAAAAAAATCTGGCCGCTGCATGTACGCAAGATCAACGGCATAGGCCCCAAGGCGGGCGAAAAGCTGGCGAAGCTGGGCATACAGACCATTGGCGAACTGGCCGCACAGGAGCCGTCTTTCCTGATCGGCCATTTCGGCAAGGCCACAGGCGCGTGGATGCATGAAGCCGCCTGGGGCCGCGACGACCGCCCGGTGGTAACGGAAAGCGAGCCGGTCAGCATGAGCCGCGAAACCACTTTTGACCGCGACCTGCATGCGGTGAGGGACAAGCAGACGCTGGGTGCCATCTTCACCGAGCTTTGCGAAAAACTCGGCGAAGACCTGCAGCGCAAGGGTTATGTGGCAAAGACCATAGGCATCAAGCTGCGTTATGACGATTTCAAAATTGCGACTCGCGATCAAACGGTAGAGGCCTATACGGCCGACGGCGCCATCATTCGCAAAATAGCCGGGCAGTGCCTGAAGCGGGTGCCGCTGGACAAACGCCTGCGCCTGCTAGGGGTGCGGGCTGCGACGCTCGCCAGACTCGGGGAAGAACCACTTATAGAGAGAAAAAGCTCTTCCACCCAATCAGCGCGGGCGCAAGCAGCTACTGAATCAATAGCAACTGATCAGCTTTTCTAAGACGTCACCAGGACGATTTCATCCTGGTGGTTGGCGATATGGAAGGTGTGGGCCAGCGAAAAATCGGCCTTGCTGAGCGCACCGTAGGCAAAGTGCGGCTTCAACGGGCCTTGATGTCCTGCAAAACGCGCAATGGCGGTACGCAGCCGCGCTGCGCCGGGTCGCCAGTCAGTACCTGCTCCCAGCGCAGGCGCACCGGGAATGGGCTCGCTCAGGCCGTGGCTCATTTGCCCGCGCCACTTGAAGAAAGCGAAAGCCGCCGCACCCGCTGTGGCCTGAAAAACCGCGCTTTTGGGCTGCGGAAAACCGTCCATGCTCATCTCGACGCTCTGGGCAAGGTGATCAAGCACGGCAGCCATCGGCCAGGCGCCGGCGGTGCGCGCACTGCCCGCGCGATCGAGCTTGTCGAGCCAGCGCAAGGCATCGTCAAGGGACTGGACTTTGGGCAGATCCGCCATGGCATAGCCTCCGGCAAGGGCAACAGTGCTGAATAAAAAATCGCGTCGGCGCATGCCGGAATGTTAGCAGCCGCCGAACGGGCGATCTTGCGATGTCCAGCCGAAGCGGAAACGGACGACGGTCGGTTTGAGAAATTTTTGAATCCAGCAACGGAAACGGGGCGTATCACCCCCGTACGCCCTGGATGACACCCCTCAACCCGCCACGCCTGGAGCCTTGACCATGAAATTTACCTCTCCCCTGACTGCCGCCTGCGCGGCGATGCTGTGCGTCGGCACCAGCCTTCCCGCCCTGGCCGACACTGGCAAACTGCTGTTGACCAGTGGCGTGAGCAGCATTGACGGCGCAGCCGGCGGCGGCCTGACGCCCTGGGCGGTGATTGGCAGCAACGCCACCGAAGGCGAAGTGGGAGCTTCCGCCTTCCTGACAACCGCTGGCACCAAGGACTATGGCCTGAACATCGCCGGCGCCGCCATCGGCATCAACGACAGGTATGAGCTGTCGATCGCACAGCAGGACTTCAACACCCGTGCCACCGGCACAGCGCTGGGCCTGCCCGGCCTGCACTTGAAGCAAACCATTGTGGGTGCGAAAGTGCGGGTGGCCGGCGACGCCGTGCTGGACGCCGACAGCCTGATGCCGCAGATCGCCGTGGGCGTGCAATACAAAACCCTGGCATCCACCGGGCTGGACAGCACGCTACGGGCCCTTGGCGCCAAACGCGACGGCGTGGATCTGTATGTCAGCGCCACCAAACTCTTCCTGGGGCAAAGCCTGCTGGTCAACGGCACGCTGCGGGCCACCAAAGCCAACCAGAACGGCCTGCTGGGCTACGGCGCCACGCTGGGCGGCAATGAAAACAGCTACAGCCTGCAGCCGGAGTTTTCGGTGGCCTACCTGATCAACAAGAACGTCGCGGTGGGCGCCGAATACCGCTTCATGCGCAACAAGCTTGAGACAGCAGGCCGCGCCGCCGGTCTGGGCAACGGCTTGCGCTCGCAGGACTGGAAAGACATCTTCATTGCCTGGGCGCCGAATAAGAATGTTTCCGTAACCCTGGCCTATGTGGACCTCGGCGTGATCGTTCCGGCAACCACCGCCAGTCGCAAGCAAAAAGGCTACTACCTGTCGGCCCAGTTGGCCTTCTGAACAACTCTTTCGACCCACCATTTTCAGGAACTGACATGAAAAAAAACCTCATTGCCCTCGCCCTTGCCGCGTCCAGCCTGCTGATGGCCGGTACTGTGTTTGCGCAAACCGCGCCCCAGAGTGACCAGCTCTACAAGGCCTTCGGCGAAAAAGCAGGCCTGGTCACGCTGATGGACGACTTCATGGTCCGCCTGCTGGCCGACCCCCGCACCGGCCCGCACTTCAAGCCGTCCAACCAGCAGCGCGTGAAAGAGCAGTTGGTGGACCAGCTTTGTTTCCTCGCCGGCGGACCCTGCGCCTACAAAGGCGCCGACATGAAAAGCGCGCACGCCAACCTGGACGTCAAGAAATCTGACTTCAATGCACTGGTGGAAGTGCTACAGCAAAGCATGGATGCCAGGGGCATTCCCTTCCGTACCCAAAACCAGATGCTGGCGCTGCTGGCTCCGATGCACCGAGACATCATCACGGTGCGCTGAGCACCACCCTCACCCCTGGAGCGATTTCATGAAAAAAACACTCATCTCTTTGGCTCTGGCAACCCTGTCCGCCCATGCCATGTCCGGCAACCTGCAGGTGCTGGTGCTGGACAAGGAAGGCAAGCCGGTGGCCGACGCCGTGGTGCTGGTGATACCGGTGAACAAGGGAACGGCGAAGGTTGCCCTGCCCATGCAGGTAACCATCGCCCAGGAAAAAATGCGTTTTGTTCCTGCCGTCAGCGTGGTAGCCGTCGGCGCCAAAGCCTCGTTTGTCAACAACGACTCCTGGGAGCATCACGTGCGCGGATCGGCCGCCGGTGTTGCGCAGTTCAGCACCGCCGGCAGCGGCGGCTTTGAATTGCGCATTGACGGCAAACTCGAAGGCAAGCCCGCCAGGTCGGCCGATGCCGTGTTTGAAAAGCCCGGGGCAGTTCTGCTGGGCTGTCACATCCACGGCTCCATGCGCGGCCATGTGTACGTGAGCGAATCGCCTTGGGCCGTGTTGACCGGCGCCGATGGCATCGCCAACGTGGAGCAGATTCCCGATGGCGCCGCGCAGGTCAAGGTCTGGCATGCCGACCAGTTGATCGACATTGCCCCACAGCAAACCACCGTGAGCGCCGCGCCCGGCAAGGCCACCCTGCAGTTGAGCGTGGTGCCGCGCCGGCGCCGGATTTAGGGCCGGTTAACGCTGGCTATCGCTTTCCGGCAAATCGCCCAGCGGCGCAAGGTCAGACGCATAGACACGGTCGCGAAGCTGCAGTGCCTGGCCCTTCTGCCAGAAGGACTCAAAGGCAGCCAGCTCCTCGGCCCCTGCCCGCCCTTGCCCGCGGCGCGGCGGCGGCATGTCCGGCGCCGTTGCGTCGGCACCGGGCTCTGCGTCGGGTCGGCTGGGCTCGAATCCCTGGATCTGGTCGTTGACCCGCCAGTACACGCCGCTCACCAGGATGCCGTAGCGCGCGGCCGCATTTTTCCCGATGGCTGCGCCCAGGGCAACCAATTGCGCCGGACGACCCTCGCGGTTGTGCATGAAGTCGGTGGACAGATCCATCAGCACGGAATACATGTGACCGCGCCTGTCGTTGCGCACCACGCGAAACCGGTAGCTTGCCGACAGGATGCCGTGGGCCTCCATGGTGACCTTGATGGCTTCGTACAGCATCTCGCGGCGAAACTCCATGCGCTCTTCAAGATTCATCTTGACGGGCGCAGTCTCTGGTCCGGGAGGAACGGACTCTGGACGCCCCCCGGTTCGGAAAAGATTCCTGAGTACAGACATGCCAGCGATATCAGGGCTTTGCCGCGGTAAAAAAGACGTAGTCCGCCGTGTAGCCTTCCTTGATACGCTTGCCCGCATCGGCCTGGGCCGCACATCCGCGCGCTGGCGCATTACCGCCCTCGGTATTGAGGCGCTGCACACTGGTGACGCCGGCCATTTTGCCGGCGCCGCCCGCTGATTTGGTGCTCAGCAGCAGCAAGGGAATATCGGCAGCGCGCTCGCCATTGGCGCGGGCCTTCACGGTACCCACCGACCGGCTGCCGTCAAGTGCAGTCCAACCCGGGCCTGCGCCGTGCGTGCCGACCTTCTCGTCTTTCTGGTTGAACAGATCGGCTTCGGGCGCAATGAACACCCAGGCCCATCCACCCTTGCCGTCGGCACGGCACTCATAAATTTGCGAGCCCACCGCATGCCAGGTGAAAGCGGCGCGTTCGTTGTCAGCCGGCTTGAGCACGGCGGGTACCGGTTTGGTGGTGTCTGCCTGCCCTGAGGGCTGGGAAACGGCGCAGGCGCTGAGCAGGCCGGCGCAAATAACAGCAAGGGTGAAACCGGGGGCGGGAAAGGAAAGTTGCGAGCGGGTTTTCATGGGTGTCCTTGGGTTGAGTGGGTAAAAATGCGGCCAGGCCTGCGCCCCGCCAGCACTAGACAAACGCCGCCAACCGGAAATCGGATGCAAGCTTGTTAAAAATTCCGGCCCCCGCGGGTTTGCCGCGCGGGCGGAACTTCATATACTCAGCCGCATGAAACCGGACACCGAAGTCGACACCCGCAGCCTGGAAGCCCTGATCCAGGGCGCAGCGCGGGGCGACCATGCCTGCTTCGCGCAGGTCTATCAGCGCACCCACCTGCATCTGTTTGGGGTTGCCGTTCGTATATTGGGTCAAGGACACGCGGCCGAAGATGTGCTGCAAGAGGCGTATGTGAGTATCTGGAAAAGTGCCGGCGGCTACCGCAGCGAGGTAGGCGGGCAAACCATTCAACCGATGACATGGCTTATTGCCATCGTCCGCAACAAGGCGCTGGACGCCCTGCGGGCCCGCACGCGCCGCCGCGAAAGCGAGCTACCCGAGTCAGGCGAGGTGGACGAAGACGACGTCCAGTCCGTCGGCACCCCGGCGCCCAGCGCCATGCAATTGCTTGAGCAGGCCAGCGAGGCCCTGCACATCGAAGGCTGCATGAGTTCGCTCGACGGCAGTTACCGGCAAAGCCTGGCCCTGGCTTATTACCAGGGCCTGAGCCACACCGAAGTTGCCGAACAAATGGGCGCACCGCTGGGCTCGGTCAAGGCCTGGATACGGCGCGGCCTGGAAAAGCTCAAGGGCTGCCTGGCCGCGCAAGGGGTGGTCGCATGAGATATGTCCAGCCCGAATTGCTTGAACACCTCGCGTCGTCGTATGTACTTGGCACGCTGAGAGGCGGCGCCCGGCGCCGCTTTGAACGGCTGCAGCACAACCGCGCCGATGTACGCAGCCTGGTGACGCAATGGGAGACTCGCTTGGGCCAACTCGCCGTGTCGGTGCCCGCTCAACAACCTTCGCCGCAATTGTGGAAGGCCATCGCAGCACGAACGCAGCCCCAGGCGGCCGCGCCTGCTGGCGGGTGGCTGGGCTGGCTCAAGCCCGCCGGCTTTGGCTTCGGTGGCCTCGCCGCCGGCGTGATTGCCGCCAGCATGCTGTTTGTCACCGCACCGGGCCTCTTCATGTCCAGCGACCAGGTCGCCATGCGCACGGGTGAAAAGCTGCCGCAAAGTTATGTGGGCCTGCTCACCGACGCCCAGGGTAACGGCAAGCTGCTGGTCAGCTCGCTGCGCCACGGTAAAACCATGACGGTCAAGGTGATCGGTCCCATCACCCCGCCCACCAGCGGGAGGCTGGTGTTGTGGGCCATTCCCGCCAACGACGCGGTCTTTGCCATCGGCACCGTGCCAACCACAGGCTCGGCCGTATCCCTGCTGCCCGACACTTCGGAAAAACTGCTGTCCAAGGTCAGCAAGCTGGTGGTGACGCTGGAAACAGACGCAAAGCCCGTCGCTCCGAGCGGGCCCGTGGTGTTCAGCGGCAACTGCGCCAAGTTGTGGTGACCTGGTTCAGGCAGGTGTTCGGCGGCATGGGATTTTGCAATCCGTGCTGTGAGCCATCGGCCCCATGTTCGCTCATGAAAGAAGGCTGAAAGCTGCCGCGCGTCATGGCCCCCGCTGAGTTCACGACCCGAGGTTTCGCCCTGATTGAGGAGGTACTGGCCGCCGGGGAATGCGACGCTATTGCCCGCCGCCTGGCCACCGTATCTGCAAACCCCGTGGGTACGCGTTCCCTGCTGTCCCAAGCCTGGTGCCGGGCACTTGCGGAAAAAATTCGCCGGCACTCCTGCCTGTCGCCGCTGCTTCCTTCGGATTTTGTTGCTGCGCAGTGCACCTACTTTCAGAAATCACAGGCGTGCAACTGGCTGGTGCCGCTGCATCAGGATCTGAGCATTCCGGTTGCCAGGCGCATCACACATCGCAGCCTGACTGGCTGGTCAGAGAAGGAAGGCACCTGGTACGTTCAACCGCCGGTTGAGCTCCTGCAGCAGCTGGTGGCGGTGCGCCTGCACATCGACTCCTGCGGCATCAACGATGGTCCGCTGCGAGTGGTGCCTGCTTCGCATCTGAAAGGCCGGCTACCGGAAAAGCTCGCCACCGCAGACCGACAGGTCGAAGCCGAATTCATCTGCACCGCCGGGCAAGGCAGCGCCATGGTCATGCGTCCGCTGCTTCTGCACACGTCCTCAAAATCCAGCGGTACCAGCAGGCGGAGGGTGCTGCATTTCCTGTTCGGCCCCCGGGAACTCCCGTTCGGCCTTCAGTGGCGGCAAGCCGTTTGAATTTGCCGCCAGCGGGCAAAGCGTCCCCTCCATTTGAATAAAGGAAAAAAGATGAGTGTGTTGAAGATTGCAGCCTTTTCCGACGGGAATGCCGGCGGCAACCCGGCCGGCGTGATGATTGCCAACAAATTCCCTGATGACAGCGAGATGCAGCGGATTGCCGCAGAGCTTGGTTTTTCGGAAACAGTTTTTGCCGTCTCCACCGGTACCGGATGGCGAGTGCGCTATTTCTCGCCGGAGTCTGAAGTGCCCTTCTGCGGCCACGCAACGATTGCCCTGGGCGCGGCACTGGCCCTTCAATGCGGCGATGGCGTGTTTAACCTGCGCCTGAATCACGCCAACATCACCGTTGAAGGCCGACGCACTGGGGACACGGTTGCCGCCGCGCTGCAATCGCCGCCTACGCGCAGCCAGGCTGCGCCGGAGTCACTTGTGCTTGAAACCCTGGCGCTGTTCGGCTATACGCAGAATGACCTGGACCCCCGCTTTGCGCCTGCACTGGCCCATGGCGGCGCAGATCACCTGGTACTGGTTCTAAAGAGCCGCGAAAAACTGGCGGCCATGCAATACGACCTGGGCACGGGCCGGGAACTGATGAACAAGGCTGGGCTCGTGACGATTCTTCTGGCCTATGCGCAAACACCGCAGCTTTTTCATACCCGCAACCCCTTTGCCTCCGGCGGCGTATACGAAGACCCGGCCACGGGTGCGGCAACAGCCGCTTTTGCAGGCTACCTGCGCGACATGGCATGGCCGCATGGCGGCGCGATCGATATCGTGCAAGGTGAAGACATGGGCATGCGCTCCCGCCTGCGCGCCGAAATTCCGCCCACCTCCGGGTCGTCGATCAAGGTTTCCGGCACAGCGCGGGTCATGTAAACCTGATTCCGGGGGTTGCCCTCTTCATCGTTGCAGACGGTTGTCGGTCGCATTTACAAATTAATTACAACTGGTTCTGCATCCGTTCCCGGGTTTCCCTCGTTTGTCTAAGGTGCTGACTTGCAGCGCATTTTTTAACTGCTATCCAAGGAGCCTGACATGAACACTTTTTCCATCCGTAAGCTGATTGCATTGCCCATCCTGGGCCTGGCTTTGGCCGGAGCTGCGCTGGCAGCCGACATCCAGACCACGCCTGCTGAAAACGCACGTCTTGACGATTTTTCCGTCGGCAAAAAGGCCATGGAAGCCAAAAAATGGTCTGAGGCTGCGAGCAGCTTTAGCAAGGTGGTCGCGCAGAACCCGAAGAACGCCGACGCCTACAACTACCTCGGTTACTCAAACCGCTGGCTGGGTAAATATGACGAGGCCTTTGCAGCCTATGACAAGGCGCTGGCGCTGGACCCGAAACACCGCGGCGCGCTGGAATACTCGGGCATTGCCTATCTGAAGACCGGCAAGAAAGCCCAGGCCGAAGCCCAGCTTGCCAAGCTGCAGACCATTTGCAGCAGCTGTGAAGAAACCACAGACCTGGCCAAAGCCATCGCAGCCGCCAAATAAGCGACCGCTGTCCTCGCCATCCCGTCCAAACCGGGATGGCCGCTTCACTCTCCTCAATCTGGCCGGAAGACATCCATGACCTGCTTCAAACCCCTGCCTCTATCTCTGTTGCAATCTGCTCTTCTTTTTATAGCTGCCTGCGCTTTCTCCACAACGGCTACCGCCGGAAACCTTGTAGTGCAGGTGCTCGACAAGGAAGGCAAACCGGCGCCTGACGCCGTGGTGGTGGTGGTGCCGGCCAGCAAAACCGCCGCGCCTAAAAATCCGCTGCCCAGCCAGGTCACGATTCACCAGGAAAAGATGCGATTTGTTCCGGCTGTCAGCTTGGTCGCCGTGGGCGCCAAGGCCCAGTTCATCAACAACGACCCGTGGGAACACCATGTGCGCGCTTCGGCTGCCGGGGCTGCGCAGTTCAACGCAACGGCCGGCGAAGGTTTCGAGTTGCGCCTGGACGGCAAGCCGGAAGGCAAGCCCGCCAAAACAGCCGACGCGACCTTCAGCAAACCCGGCGCCGTGCTGCTGGGTTGCCACATTCACGGCTCCATGCGCGGGCATGTGTACGTGAGCGATTCCCCGTGGGCGGCGCTGACCGGCGCTGACGGCGTGGCCCAGCTCGAACAGGTTCCTGAAGGAGCAGCCCAGATCAAGGTGTGGCATGCCGACCAGCTGATCGACATTGCCGCGCAGGCCTACACCGTGACCGCAAGCCCCGGCAAACTCACCCTGCAACTCAGCGTAGTGCCACGCCGGCGCCGGCTCTAGAACTTTTGCCTTGATTCAGCCGGGGCGTTGACAGCGCCTTACGCAAAACTTACATTGAAGCCTCTGCACGGAGGCTTTATGGCGCACCCTTCAACTTCCCCGGCAAGCTGGCACCTCACCCTGGCAGGGCTGCAACGCATCAAGCAGTGGCACCTTGACCATCAAAGCAGCCATCCGCTGGAGCACCAGCTCTGGGACGCCGTGCTGACGCTGTGGGTCATGGGCTGGGTTGGCTGGCTGCCGGCCTTTGTGCTGGAAATCCCGCTGGCCTACCCCTTATGTCTACTCGGCATGCTTGCGCCACAGCTGTATGTGCGCTGGCGGGTACACGCCCATACCCGCGGCCGTCTCAGGTGCGACTGGCTGGAACTGGCACACTGAATTACATTGGCAGGCATGAACCCACTGACCTGCTTTTCCCTTTCGACCACCGACCACATTGCGCACCTGGTGCTCAATCGCCCCGAGGCGATGAACACCATGCACCCGACCTTCTGGCATGAGCTCGACGAAGTGCTCACACACATCCACAAGGCCGGCGATGCGCGTGTGCTGGTGATCTCCAGCACCGGCAAACATTTCAGTGCTGGTATGGCACTGGAAACCTTCTCGGGCGCCATTGCCATGGACGACCAGAGCCCCGAAGGCCGCGCCGCGATCTTCGACATGCTGGGCGACATGCAGGCCACCTTCACCAAGCTGGAGACGCTGCGCATCCCGGTAATTGCGGCCATCCAGGGCGGATGCATTGGGGGCGCTGTCGACATGGTGACGGCTTGCTGCATCCGCTACGCCACGCCGGACACCTTTTTCTGCATCCAGGAAATCAACATCGGCATGGTGGCCGACGTCGGCACCCTGCAGCGCCTGCCCAAGCTGGTGCCGCTGGCCGTGGTCAAGGAGCTGGCCTACACTGGGCGCCGCCTCAGTGCTGCCAAGGCGCTGGGCTACGGCCTGGTCAACGAGGTGTTCGACTCGCGCGAAGCCATGCTGGCCGGCGCGCTGCAATGCGCGAAAGAGATTGCCGCCAAGCCGCCGGTGGCCATCTGGGGCACCAAGCAGGCGATTCACTACACCCGCGACCACTCGGTGGACGACGCGCTCAAACAGATGGGCTGGCTGCAGGGCGCGATCTGGAGCAACCAGCATGTGCGTGAATCGGTGACGGCGATGAAGGAGAAGCGGGCAGGAGAGTTCAGCGCGCTGCCGTCGCTCAAGTTCTTTAATGAAATCGGGCTCTAGCCCTTATCACACCTGAGCAAGTAGCTATCTATTTGATAGCAACACCAGATGACGCCAGAGCCAACTCTGAAACAAATCTGGTCACAGAACGAGCGGCTTCTTCGGGCACCACCTGCAATAGAAAATGCGGCGCCTTGAGTTCCAGCACCGTCATGTCCGGTTTGATCTTCAATAAGTGCTGGCCTGCGCTGCGGGGTACGACACCATCCTGCGCAGCGCGCAGATACAGCGTCGGAACCACAACGGCTTCCAGCTGACGAGAGACATCGACTGAAAGCACCGCCCGCAGACGCGCGCGCATAACCGATGGTTGAACCTGCGCCAATGCTCGCGACAGTGCCCGATGCCAAGCTGCCGTGTAAAACCGGCCAAGCAGCAACCGGGCAAGAAGCCCCACCGGCATGGCCTCTATCGGCAACAGACCAACCCCAAACCGGAGCGCGCTCATCAGGGGCAATGGGTTGCGGGCAAAGGTGCAACACAGTACCAGGCCCACAAGCTGCGGCGGACGGCTGGCCGCAAGGGCTATGGCGATCGGGCCCGAAAAAGACTCGCCAAGCAGCACATAGGGTTCATCTACGGGCAATTCATCTCGCACAAGGACTTCCAGTCCTTCGTAGTCCAGCATCTCGGCAACCGGGTAACGGAGCACCTTGACTTTGATGCCGGGCGACATGGCCGCCACGAAAGAGTCCAGCAAGTCGCCAGTGCCGTCCATGCCTGGCAAAAGGACCAAAGTGACCATGTTGGCCTGGTAGATCTACTGCCGCGCCGTCCGCACATTCGCCGGCATGGGCTGCGGGTAACTCGTGCGAAACGGGTTGATGTCCAGCCCGCCGCGCCGGGTGTAGCGCGCGTAGACTGACAGCTTGAGCGGCCGGCAGCGTGTCCAGATGTCCATGAAGATGCGCTCCACGCATTGCTCGTGGAACTCGTTGTGGTTGCGAAAACTCACGATGTACTGCAACAGGCCTTCCTGGTCGATGGGTGCGCCAACGTAGCTGATCTGCACACTGCCCCAGTCGGGCTGGCCGGTGACCAGACAGTTGCTTTTGAGCAGGTTGGACACCAGGGTCTCGGTGACCGGCTGTTCTTCATGGTCGGCAAACAGCAGCTCCGGCGCCGGTGTGTAGTGCTGGCATTCGACGTCGAGCCGGTCCAGGTTCAGGCCATCGAGCTCATGCACGGGTTCCTGGTCGAACAGTTCCGGTCCCAGCGTTTTGACACCCACGCCCGCACCGACCACAGCGTTGAGGTCGGCGCGAATTCGCTCGCGCACTTCGCGTGCGTCCAGAAAACGCGTGTTGTTGAAGCTGCCCAGGTAGAGCTTGAAGGACTTGCTCTCGACGATGTTGGGCGACTCGCAGGGCACGGTGATGTGCGCCAGCGCCACTTGCGGCTTGCCGCGCTGGTTGAGCCAGCTCAGTTCATAGGCGGTCCAGGCATCGGCGCCAAAGAAGGGAAGGCTCTCACCGAGTCCGAGCTCTTCGCGCTTGTCGGCACGGGGAATGGGAAACAGCAGCGAGGCGTCGTACTGGTCGATGTAGGGCGTGGGCTTGCCGAGTTGTGATTTGTCGGGCGTATTCATGATGCGGCCTCCGCGGCCTTGAGATGGGGAATCAGCGGCTCGAGCAGGCGCTCGACCACGCCCTTGGGCAGGTCATGGCCCATGCCCTCGATGCCGACCAGGCGGGCGCCGTGGATGCGCCGCGCCGTGTCTTCGCCGCAGGCAAAGGGCACCAGCGGATCGGCCTTGCCGTGCACCACCAGCGTGGGCACGCGCAGACGCCCCAGTTCGGCAGCGCGGCGGCTGTCGGCGGCGATGGCCACCATCTGACGCAAAACGCCTGCTGGATGAAAGCTGCGCTTGGCTGCCGCCGTGATGCGCTCGCGCAGCTCGGCGTCGTCCACCGGAAAACCCGGGCTGCCAATGGCTTTAAAGAGCCGGACGTAATGGTTGGTCACCGACGCAGCGTCGCTGCCACCCGGCCGGCTGAGCAGCACCCGCATGACGTGTGGTTCGGCTTGTGGCAACCCGCGCGCACCGCTGGAGCTCATCACGCTGGTCAGGCTCAGCACGCGCTCTGGCGCCGCCAGCGCCACCCGCTGTGCAATCATGCCGCCCATGCTGACACCGACCACATGCGCCTTCTGCACGGCCAACACATCCAGCACGGCCAGCGCATCGGCTGCCATGTCGTGCAGCCTGTAGGGCGCCTTCACGGCGAGCCCCAGCTTGTATTTGATGCTTGCCCACACCAGGTTGGGTTTGCCCAAATGATCGAATTTTTGAGACAGGCCGATGTCGCGGTTGTCCAGGCGGATCACGCGGTACCCGGCGTCCACCAGCGCCTGCACCAGCGCTGGCGGCCAGGCCACCAGCTGCATGCCCAGGCCCATGATGAGAAGCACCACGGGACGGCCGGTCGTGTCACCCTCATGGGTGTCTTCAATCTCGATGTCGATGCCGTTTGCTTTGATTTTCATCTGGTGATTATGTACACACCCCCGTCCAGGCTCACTGTGTGTAGCCTGTTCCCCCCTCAAGGGGGCGGCGCCTGCGGGCCGGCGGAGCCGGACCCGCGGCCCCTGCTTGTGGGACGGGGTGCACAGGCTTCTGTCAGCAGGGGCCGCGGAACTGGCTTTGCCAGGCCGCAGGCGCCGTCCCCTGCAAGGGGAGAGGAGGCTACACGAAGTGAGCCTCAACAGGGGTGTTAGATGAACTGTTTTTCACGCAACCACTTGGTGGCCACCCATTTTTCCCCCGCCAGCACCGGCGCGCCGCCATGGAGGCTGAGCGTCGAAGCATGCGGCTGGTCATAGCTGAAAAAAACCGCATGGCCGCGCTGTGGCGCGACTTCCAGGCCGACATCGGGAAACACGGTGGCACCGCCTGCTTCAGGCGTGCTGAGGTAAATAATCAGTGTGGCCACCCGCTGCCCGCCGCGCTGCAGGATGGAAGGCGTGCCGGACTCGGCGGGATCGAAATAATCGTAGTGCGGCTTGTACTCGGCGCCCGGCAGATACTGCAGCACCTGCAGGCCTTCGCCGTTTTCAATCGGCCAGTCCAGCAACTTGGCCAGGCGCGCCTCGATGCGGTTCACCAATTCATTTTCGCCGCGCGTAAAAAACATGCCGCGGCTGGTGCGGTCGTCATTGAGCTCCTCGCCGCCTGTCTTGACGGCAACGGTGAGCGAACGGGTCAGGCGCCGCCTCGCGGTCTCCATCAATGCATTGCATTCTTCTTCGCTGAGCACGTTGCCGAACACCACAATGTGCGGCTCCTGCATTTGCATGAGCACGTCGATCTGCCGGTCACCTGCATCGACCCGGCAACCCGTACCGATGGCGGTTTTTGGCACGGGCACGGGAGCCGGTGCTGCCAGGGTGCCGGCAACCACCTCGCGTGCCACGCTAGCGCGCCATCCGGCGGCGCGCATGGCCTTGAGAAGAGTGGGCACCGTGTGGCCCAGGGCAGCCTGTGCGCGCACCCAGGCCCGGACCTCGGGGGTCGCCACTTGCTGGAGGGTTTGCGCGGAGGGCATGGTGAGGGGCTCAGGCTCAGTCGCCCAATCTTCGGCGGAACACCAGCCGGTCGGGCTCCGACACCGACGCGTCAAAGCGGTAGCCTTCGGCATCAAAGCCTTGCAGCTTGCGAACGGTGGCCAGTTTCTTTTCGATGGCGTAGCGTGCCATGAGCCCGCGTGCGCGTTTGGCGTTGAAGCTGATGATCTTGTATTTGCCGCCCTTGAACTCTTCAAAGGCGCAGCTGACCACGCGGGCCTTGAGCGCCTTGCGGTCCACCGCCTTGAAGTACTCCTCGCTGGCCAGGTTGACGATGACGGGTGAGGTGTCGGCGGCCGCGCGTTCATTGAGGTAGTTGGCAATCTGTGCGCCCCAAAACTGGTAGAGGTTGCTGCCCTGCGCTGTGCCGAGCCGCGTACCCATCTCCAGCCGATAGGGCTGCATCAAGTCGAGCGGGCGCAGCACGCCATGCAGGCCGCTGAGGATGCAGACATGGTCTTGCGCCCAGTCAAGCTCTTTGGGTTTGAGGCTTTTCGCATCCAGCCCGCCATAAACATCGCCATTGAAAGCCAGCACCGCCTGCCTGGCGTTTTTTTCGGTGAACTTGGGCGACCAGGCCTGGTAGCGCGCCACGTTCAGGCCGGCCAGTGTGTCCGAGAGCGACATCAACTCGCTCACCTGCGCCGGTGTTTTCTTCTTGAGCACCTTGATCAGCTGGCTGGATTGTTTGACGAACAGGGGCTGGGTGTGGGTGTCCACTTGCGGTGGCGTTTCGAAATCGAGCGATTTCGCGGGCGAGAGTAAAAACAACATTGGGGGCGCACAGTGAAAAAGGGCAATCCCCGACTTTACGTCAGGGCGGCCCCTTCCCACTCCCACTCCCACTCCCACTTCCACTCCCGCCTGCGGGGAAGCCTGGCTCAGCGCAGGTCGCTTGCCAGAGATGCCAGCGATTCAGCCGGGATGCTCACGTGCGCGGGGTAGTTGGTGTGGTCGCAGCCCAGCTTGACATTAGCGCCAGCCTTGACCGCCGCACACATGGCCGCATCGAGTTCGAAGCGCACAAAATGCACGGCCGAGGTTTTCTCGTCGTTCTCTCTATCCATGTCTTCGTCGGCAATCGCATACACCCGGGCATGGCCTTCGACCTCGACAAAGAGGTGGTCTTCCACGCCGATCAACCGAGCCAGCTCGCGCTTGCGCTCGTTGACGTCGGGATACTCGATCAGCATGGTGGCCTTCCAGTTGCTGCCCTCGGGCACCAGCGGCGCGTAGGCTTCGATTTCCTGGTCGATGGCCTCTGCCTCAAATATTTTTTCGAGGCGCAGCATTTCCTGGATCTGGTAACGGATGCTGGTTTCGCTCTCGAACTGCACATTGATGTGTTCGCCCAGATGCACGCTGCGCAGCTGGCGATGCGCCATGATGGCGGCCTTGTTTTCCTTGCGGTACTTGCTGTAGGCCTCCAGTGTCATGAGGCTGCCGCGGGTGATTTTTCCGGTGACTTGCATGTCGTTTCCTTTGGCGGCTACTTCAGTCCGTAGGCGGTGCGGACCAGAGTCAGCGGGTGTTTCTGCGGCGGCGCGCCGAGCTGGTTGACCTCAAAGCCCTGCGCAATATGGTGGCCACCCAGCGGACAGTCGCTGCTGATCACGTCAGGCAGGCCGCCATCTTTGTGATTGGCCATGGCCTTGAACAGCGGCTTGCCGATTTTCATGGCCTGCTGGTGGTAAGGCACTTTCACGCCAAATGTGCCGGCGTGGCCCGAGCAACGCTCGTGCGTGTGCACGCTGGTGCCCGGCACCATCTTGAGCATTTCCTCGGTTTTCTTGCCGATGTTCTGGACCCGACCATGGCAGGGGATCTGGTAGCTGATCTTGCCCAGCGGCACCGGAAACTCGGTCTTGAGCAGGCCGTCGCGCTTGCGTGCCATCAGGTATTCGAACGGGTCCCACATGTGTTCCTTGACGAGCTGCACGTCGGCGTCATCGGGGTACATCAGCGGGATTTCCTGCTTGAACATCAAGGTACAACTGGGCACGGCGCTCAGGATGGCAAAGCCGTCGCGCGCATAACGGGCCAGCACCGGAATGTTGGCCTCCTTGCTGGTGTTGACCGAGTCCAGGTCACCAAGCTCCAGCTTGGGCATGCCGCAGCATTTTTCCTTTTCGACCAGCACATAAGGCACTTCGTTGTGGTCCAGCACCTTGAGCAGGTCGTGGCCAATGCCGGGCTCGTTGTAGTTGATGTAGCAGGTGGAATAAATCACCACCTTGCCGGGCGTCTTGGCGCCGTCTTTCACCGCGTGCGGTGGTGACTCCAATGCGCCGGAGCGGAATTTTTTTGTCGCCAGCTCGGGCAGCCAGGCGTTTTTATCCACGCCCAATACTTTTTCCATCACGGCGCGCGCCGGTTTGGTCTTGTTCACCGCATTGGCCACCTGGACCACGATGGGAATGCCGGCAAACTGGCCGTGCACGTCGGTGGACGATAGAAACTTTTCACCAGCACCCACATCGCCCTTTTTGAACTTGATGGCCTTGGCGCGCAGCATGGTGTGCGGAAAGTCGAGGTTGAATTCATGCGGCGGCACATAGGGACACTTGGTCATGTAGCAGAGGTCGCACATGTAGCACTGGTCGACCACTTTCATGTAGTCCTTCTTGTCCACACCGTCGACTTCACCGGTCTTGCTTTCGTCGACCAGGTCGAACAGGGTGGGAAAGGCGCCGCACAGGCTCACGCAGCGCCGGCAGCCGTGGCAAATGTCGAAGATGCGCTCCATCTCATGGAAAGTCGCTTCCTCGTTGTAGTAGTCGGGGTTTTTCCAGTCGATGGCATGGCGCGTGGGCGCCTGCAGATTGCCTTCTGTGGCCATGGTGTTGTCTCTTCTTGTCGTGGGATTTACGAAAGGCCTTGCGGCAAGCCCTTTCGTAAATCGCTACGCCTCAGCGACGTAGCGAGGGCGAATTAATCCACCAGTTCTGCGAGCGCTTTCGTGTAGCGGTTAGCGTGTGAGCGCTCGGCCTTGGCCAGAGTCTCAAACCAGTCGGCCACTTCGTCATGGCCTTCGTCACGGGCGGTCTTGGCCATGCCGGGGTACATGTCGGTGTACTCATGGGTCTCGCCTGCAACGGCAGATGCCAGGTTCTGGCGGGTAGCACCGAATGGCATGCCGGTGGCCGGGTCGCCGCATTGCTCGAGCCATTCGAGGTGGCCGTGTGCGTGGCCGGTTTCGCCTTCCGCGGTGGAGCGGAACAGCGCTGCAACGTCCGGCTGGCCTTCCACGTCAGCCTTGTTTGCGAAATACAGATAACGGCGGTTGGCCTGTGATTCGCCGGCAAATGCGGCCTTCAGGTTTTCTTCCGTCTTGGAGCCTTTGAGAGCAGCCATGGAAATCTCCTTCGTGGTTGTAAAAGTCATGCGTGCCTCGGCGCTTGTCGCCAAGGACCAGAACACCTTAGTCCCATTGGAGGGAGAGGTCTAATTGCTTGGCTCAATATAAAAAGATGGAGAAAACTATCAACTTATTGCAATTGATAATTATTCTCAACTGAACAGCGGCTTACAGGGAGCGCGCAAACTTGGCAGGGTCCAATCATTACGTTATAGTAAATGCATTATGAATAGGTGAATTCAAAATCCAAAGCATGGGGTTTGCAATGCACTGAAACCCTTCAAATCCGGAGATCGCCATGTCTGCCCTGATGAGCCCCCCCAGCCCGCTTTTTCCCGCCGCGTCCCCGTTGCCGGCGCCGGCCCCCGTCCAGCAACTGCACCACTACGCCTACCGCGCCAAAGATGCAGAGGAAACGCGGCACTTCTATGAAGACATCCTGGGCCTGCCGCTGTACCACATCATCCAGAGCGACCACGTACCCAGCACCGGCGAGTACTGCCCCTACACCCACTTTTTCTTCCGCCTGCAGGACGGCTCTTTCATCGCGTTTTTTGACCTGGGCAATGACGAGGCGGCCCTGCCCTCGCCCAACACGCCGCTGTGGGTCAACCACATCTCGTTTCGCGTCAACACGGTGGCCGACCTCGAAGCCATGAAGGCGCGGCTGGAGGCCGGCGGCATTGAAGTGCTGGGCGTGACCGACCACCACATCTTCAAGAGCATTTACTTCTTCGACCCGAACGGTGTGCGGCTGGAACTGACGGCGCAGCTGGCCGACGAGTTCGAGATGCTCCAGGAGAGTAAAACCGCGCACGCACGCCTGGCCGAGTGGACGGCGCGCAAGGAGCAGTGGCGCAAGGAAAAAGCAGCCGGCAAAACAAGCGAAGCACTCAAGCCGCAGCAGAACGACAGGCCTGAAGTGGGCGGCAGGCCGGCAGCTTGAACCTGCTTATGCTATTTATTTGATAGCTGTTCGCGCCCATGCGCAAAGGGCAAAAGCCGTAAATCATTCATAAGAATCAACACAAAGAGCGAAAAGCCATGCTGGAGACACCACCCGCCTACGCCCCATCGGCATTCACCAACGGCTACGAGTTCACTCAAGGGAAGGGTTACACCCTGCCTGAATACCCGTTTATCGCACCGCCCGAACTGGACTCGAAAGAAATCACGCGCCACCCTGTCGTCATCGTGGGCGGCGGCATCACCGGCCTGAGCCTGGCCTGCGCCTTGGCACGTTACGGCGTCAAGGCAGTGCTGCTGGACGAGGACAACACGGTTGGCGTCAAAGGCGCCTCTTCGCGCGGCATCTGCTACACGCAGAAGTCGCTGGAGATCTTTCACCGGCTCGGCATCTACGAACGTATTGCTGCCAAGGGCGTGCAGTGGAGTGTGGGCCGCACCTTTGCGGGCAAGGACGAGGTGTATTCCTTTGACTTGCGCCAGCAAAGCAACTTCAACCTCTCGACGCAGCCGCCCTTCATCAACATCCAGCAGTTCTACATTGAGGGCTACCTGGTCGAACGCATTTACGAGCTGGGCCATGTGGACCTGCGCTGGAAATCACGTGTCACCGGTTTTTCGCAGAATGCCGAGGCCGCCACGCTCACGGTGGAAACGCCTGCCGGCAGTTATCAGATCGAAGCCGAGCATGTGATTGACGCCAGCGGTTCGCACACGCCCTTTCACCAGTGGGCCGGCGCCACCATGCAGACCCGCAACGGCGACGACCGCTGGTGCATTGCCGATGTGCGTTTTTCCAAACATCCGCCTGTCGAGCGCCACACCTGGATAGAAGCGCCCTTCAACGAAAACCGCGCGGTCTGGCAACACCTGATGGCCGACGACGTCTGGCGCATCGACTACCAGATGGCACCCAATGCCAACCCCGAAGAAGTCAGCCGCGAAGACGTGGTGCGCCAGCGCCTGCAACGCCAGTTTGGCGCGGATGTCGAGGTCGAGATCGTCTGGGTCGGGCCCTACGCCTACCGCAGCCGCTGCCTGGACAAGCTGCGCCTCGGCCGGGTGTTTTTCATGGGCGACACCGCAAAGATCGTCAGCCCTTTCGGCGCGCGCGGCGGCAACACCGGCGTGGCCGATGCCGACAACCTGGCCTGGAAACTGGCGGCCGTGCTGCGCGGCCGTGCCAGCCCAACGCTGCTGGAGAGCTACAACGCAGAACGCCTGGAAGCCGCGCAACAAAACGTGCTGGTGACCAACCGCACCGCGCGCTTCCTGCGCCCGGCTGACGGCATGGAACGCTGCTTTCGCACCGCCGCCATCGGCCTGGCCAAGCAATACCCGTTCGCGCGCGCACTGGTCAACACCGGCCGCATGGCGGTGGCCAACACCTACACGCAGTCGCGCATCTGCGAAAGCACGGGCGGGCAATCGGTGCAGAACGTGGCTTTTCGCTGGGCGAACGGCACCGAGGGGTCGGTCAACGACTTGCTGCAGTGGGCCGATGGTGACTTGCTGGTGTTGGTGTTCGGGGAGCTCACGGCCGCAGGTGCCGAACGATTGCGCCTGCTCGCCCAGCATGCGCCTGTGCGCAGTGTGCAGGTGCTGGCCCCTGAGGAGCGGGCGCAGGCGGTGGAACATCTGCGCGACATCAATGTCCGCGGCAGTGCCCACCTGCAGGGCGCCTGCCATGTTTTTGGCCATGCCTGGGCCTTGCTGCGGCCGGACGGCTACCTCGCCGCCACCGGCGAGGCGGTGGACGGCCAGCTGGTCGCCGCTGTGGAAAAGACCCTCGGTTTGCGTTAGGACGAACATCATGAAAACCGAAACCTCCCTCAAAACCAGCGCCAACTTCCAGGACGCAGACGCGTTCTACGAATGCCTGCTCGATGCCCACCAGGGGCTGAACCGCGAGGAGTCCGAGCTCCTCAACGCACGGCTGACCCTGATCCTGGCCAACCAGCTGGGCGACGCATCACTGCTACAGGCGTGTATCGCAGCGGCCAAACCGGCTCCATCCAGCTGAAGCAGGCGGCAGTCGAATAAAATCGGGGCAGTTCCTCCAACCCCAGGCGGCATCTGGTGCAGTGTTGCACGCTATCTGGAACATAAAAATGCGTCTTTTGCGCCATGGCGGCGTTGCAAATCCGCGCGATACCCGGGGTATCGCTGTGGTTTGCGCCTAGCCCTGACCCAAAATCCATCATTTTTATTTGTTCCATCCAGCATGCAACACTGCACCAGGCGATGCCGTTTTTCATTGCCCCCATGACTGATTCCGCCAAGCCCACGCCCGCCGCCCCCGCTGCAGATACACCGACTGCCCGTGTCGTCGTGCCTACGCCGGGGCTGGACAGCCTGGCCAAATCGTTCGAGCCCGCAGCCATTGAGCGCCAGTGGGCGCCGTTATGGGAGACAAGCGGCCTGTACGAGCCCACGCTGGACGCTGCCAAACCATCGTTCTCCATCCAGCTGCCGCCGCCCAACGTGACCGGCACGCTGCACATGGGCCACGCGTTCAACCAGACCATCATGGACTCGCTGACGCGTTACCACCGCATGCGCGGCCACAACACGCTGTGGGTGCCAGGCACTGACCACGCCGGCATTGCCACGCAAATCGTCGTGGAACGCAAGCTGCAGGGCGAGGGCAAAAGCCGCCACGACCTGGGCCGCGAAAAGTTTGCCGAGAAGGTGTGGGAGTGGAAGGAAGAATCGGGCACCACCATCACACGCCAGATGCGCCGCATGGGCGACTCGGTGGCCTGGAAGCATGAGTACTTCACGATGGATCCGAAGATGTCCAAGGTGGTCACCTCCACCTTTGTACAGCTCTATGAAAAGGGCCTGATCTACCGCGGCAAGCGCCTGGTCAATTGGGACCCCATTCTCAAATCCGCCGTGTCGGACCTGGAAGTTGAAAGCGAAGAGGAAGATGGTTTCCTCTGGCACATTTCTTACCCGCTGGTTGACGGTTCGGGTTCGTTGACCGTGGCTACCACGCGTCCTGAAACCATGCTGGGCGACGTCGCGGTGATGGTTCATCCGGAAGATGAACGCTACAAGCACCTGATCGGCAAGTTCGTGAAGTTGCCGCTGTGCGACCGTGACATTCCGGTCATCGCTGACGATTATGTGGACAAGGAATTTGGAACCGGCGTTGTCAAAGTTACGCCGGCACATGACACCAACGACTATGCGGTTGGCCAGCGCCATCAGTTGCCCATGATTGGCGTACTCACGCTCGATGCCGCCATCAACGAAAACGCACCTGAAAAGTATCGCGGCATGGACCGCTTCGTGGCGCGTAAGGCAGTGGTGGCCGATCTTGAAGCGCAGGGCTTTCTGGTCGAAGTCAAAAAGCACAAACTCATGGTGCCGCGCTGCGCCCGCACCGGCCAGGTGATCGAGCCCATGCTGACCGACCAGTGGTTTGTCGCGATGACCAAGGTCAGCGACAGGGACCCCACTGGCAAGTCGATTGCGCAAAAAGCGATTGATGCTGTCGAAAGCGGCGCAGTGAAGTTTGTGCCGGAACAATGGGTCAACACCTACAACCAGTGGATGGGCAACATCCAGGACTGGTGCATCTCGCGCCAGCTCTGGTGGGGCCACCAGATTCCGGCCTGGTACGACGAGGACGGCAAGGTGTACGTCGCGGAAAACGAAGCCGCGGCCCAAGCCCAGGCGCCCGGCAAAACCCTGCGCCGTGACGAGGACGTGCTCGATACCTGGTACTCATCAGCGCTGGTGCCCTTTTCGTCGCTGGGCTGGCCTGAAAAGACGAAAGAGCTCGACCTGTTCCTGCCATCCAGCGTGCTGGTAACCGGCTACGACATCATCTTCTTCTGGGTCGCCCGGATGATCATGATGACCACACATTTCACCGGCCAGGTACCCTTCCACCACGTCTATATCCACGGACTGGTGAAAGACGCCCAAGGCAAGAAAATGAGCAAGTCCGAAGGCAATGTGCTGGACCCGGTGGACCTGATCGACGGGATCGAGCTGGCACCGCTGCTGGACAAACGTTCGCAAGGCCTGCGCAAGCCGGAAACGGCACCGCAAGTGCGCAAGAACACCGAGAAAGAATTCCCCGCGGGTATTCCGGCCTATGGTGCCGACGCGCTGCGTTTTACCTTTGCCTCGCTGGCCAGCCTGGGCCGCAGCATCAACTTCGACAGCAAACGCTGCGAGGGTTACCGCAACTTCTGCAACAAGCTCTGGAACGCCACGCGCTTCACGCTGATGAACTGCGAAGGCCAGGACTGCGGTCTTGCCGACCACACCAAGGAACAATGCGCGCCCGGTGGAGAGTTTCATAACTACCTGACGTTCTCGCAGGCCGACCGCTGGATCTCATCGACCCTGCAGCGCGTGGAAGCCGACGTCGCCAAAGGTTTTGCCGAGTACCGCCTCGACAACGTGGCCGGCAGCATTTACCAGTTTGTCTGGGACGAGTTCTGCGACTGGTACCTGGAAATTGCCAAGGTGCAGATCCAGAACGGCAGCCCGGCCGAACAGCGCGCCACACGCCGCACCTTGATCCGCACGCTCGAGGCCATCCTGCGCCTGGCACATCCTGTGGTCCCCTTCATCACCGAGGAGCTGTGGCAAAAGGTTGCCCCGGTGGCGGGACTGAAAAAGGGCGAATACATCGGCCAGGCCGCTTACCCGCAAAGCCAGGCCGCCAAAATTGATACGCAGGCCGAAGCGCATGTGGCCAAACTCAAAACGCTGGTGGATGCTTGCCGCAACCTGCGCGGTGAAATGAAGGTTTCCCCCGCCGCGCGCCTGCCGCTGTTCGTTGTGGGCGATAGCGTTTTCATGAACCAGTCTGCGCCGGTGATCAAGGCGCTGGCCAAGCTCAGCGAAGTCAAGGTGTTTGAAAGCGAAGCGGAATGGGCTGCGGCAGCTCAGGCAGCGCCCGTGGCGGTGGTTGGCGAGGCACGCGTATGCCTGCACATGGAAGTGGATGTTGCCGCTGAAAAAGCGCGCCTGGGCAAGGAGGCGACCCGGCTGGAGGGCGAGCTGGTCAAGGTCAAAGCCAAACTCGCCAACGAAGCTTTTGTAGCCAAGGTGCCGCCGGCGGTGCTGGAGCAGGAACGCAAGCGCCTGACCGAGTTCACCGCAACGCTGGAAAAAATCCGCGAACAACTGGCCAGGCTCAACTAACACCAAGCAAGGAGGATCCGTTCAAGCAGGGGCCGCGGGTCCGGCTTTGCCGGCCCGCAGGCGCAGCAGCGGCCCCGAGGGGCTGATGCCTGCGGCTCCGAACCTGCTTGAGCAGGTTTGGACAGGCATCAGAAGCGAAGCCTCTGGCGAGCGGCGGCCTGCAAGGCCTCGAGAGCTACACGCAGTGAGCGAACGTGGGGGCCACGTCTAGCGGGCTATGAACTCAGGTTCAGACCACTGCGAAGGCGACACGGCGCCCGGCAGCTCAAGGTCCATCGGGGCGCTGCTGGGCACATAACCCACGCCGCGCTGCTCGGCCGTGATGGCCTCATGCATGCGGTGCGCCACGTACCAGCTGGAACGCAGGCGCGCCTCGCGCGTGTGCGAACCCAACCGCGGCGTGATGAACAGGTTTTTCAGCCCCTGAACCGGCGAGCCTTCGCGGGTGAAATTGTCTTCGGCGCCATCCAGAATGCAGGCCTCGATACGGCCGTCGCACAGGGCTGCCGCCAGAGCAGTTTCGTCGAACAGTGCGCTACGGCTGATGCCAACCCACAGCTGCCCGTGTTTGCAGGCAGCCAGCAGCTTGTCGTTGACGAAACTGCGAAAACGCGCGGCGTACAGCATCTGCACCGAGACGGCAGCCGACTGGCTGACCAGCTCGGTCAGGGTCACCGGCTGGATGCGCAGACGCTCCCAGATCGGCGCGGTATGGTGGACGGCGGGGTCATAACCAATCAGGCGCACGCCCAGGCCCGTGAGCATGCCGGCCAGGGTGTGTGCAGTTGGAGCCAGCCCCAGAATGCCTACCGTGCTGCCGTGCAGCTCCCGCCCCATCTGGGTGGACGGATGACGCTTGCCCATCAGCGCCGACACGACACCGCGGCGATAGAGCAATAGCAGGCTGCTCAACAGGTATTCCGCGTTGGAGCGCACATTGGCGCTGCTGGCATGGATGACCTTGATGCCACGCTCCTTGCAGGCCTCCAGGTCGGTGTTGTCGGTGCCTACATGCAGACGGCCAACAGCCTTGAGTTTGGGCATGAAATCAAGAAACTCACGCGTCACGACAGTCTGGCGCGGAAACACAATTCCGCGGCTTTTGTAGGCTGCCTTGCGCAGTACTCCCATGTCGTCCGCCAGCTCGGGGCGGTATTCCACGCCATGGCGGGTTTCCAGCCAGGCCATGGCCTCCGGTACCAATGCATCAAGAAGTAAGATGTCCACGCAGAGCCCCAAGTTACTGTTATTCTTTTCTGTCCTGCTTCTGACTATGTGTCAGCAACGCAACACTTTAGCCCCAATCCCAAAACAAGCAAATGAAAAAAGTCACAACTTTGAAGAAGGCCGTCTTTCCCGTGGCCGGCCTTGGAACACGGTTTTTACCGGCGACCAAGGCCCAACCCAAGGAAATGCTGCCTGTCGTGGACAAGCCACTGATCCAGTACGCGGTCGAAGAGGCCTATGCGGCAGGCATTCGGCACATGATTTTCGTAACAGGACGCAATAAACGGGCCATTGAGGACCACTTCGATACCGCCTATGAACTGGAAACCGAGCTTGAGGCCTCCAAAAAGCATCATCTGCTGGAAATCGTCCGCTCCATGAACCCCGGCGACATGGACTTTTCCTATGTGCGCCAGCCTCGCTCACTGGGTTTGGGTCATGCCGTTTTATGCGCCGAGCACCTGGTTGGTGACGAGCCTTTTGCCGTGTTATTGGCCGATGACCTGATGGTCGGCAAGCCCCCGGTGCTGGCGCAAATGGCCGCCAAGTTTGAGCAGATCCAGCAATCCATCCTGGCCGTCCAGGAAGTGCCGCTGGAGCAAACCAAGCGCTACGGCATCGTCGCCACCGAGCCCGTTAAAGATGGCCTGATGAAGGTAATCAAGATGGTGGAAAAGCCGGCGCCGGAAGTCGCGCCCTCACGCATGGGTGTGGCCGGACGCTACATCCTGACGCCTGCCGTTTTCAGGCATATCCGCAGCCAGCCCACAGGCGTAGGCGGGGAAATTCAGCTGACGGACGGCATTGCCGGGCTGATGGCGGAGGAAGGCGTGTATGCCTATCAATACAGCGGCAAACGGTACGACTGCGGCAGCAAGGAAGGCTTCCTGGAAGCCACGGTCGAACTGGCCCTTGAACACGCCGAAGTGGGCGCATATTTCAGGAATTACCTCGAAAACCTGCAGATTGGCTGGTCAGGCAAGGAACGTAGAAAGCAGAACCTCGTCGCCCTCAGCGATTAAGTTCAGCGGCGCTTGAGCACGTGGATGAAGTCGCCGCCAGCGGTCTGCTGCTCAACCAGCTCGTTGCCGGTCTGCTTGGCGAACGCCATGAAGTCGCGCGTCGAGCCCGAGTCGGTCGAAACCACCCGAAGTAGCTGACCACTGCTCATTTCGGCCAGGGCCTTTTTGGCCTTCAGGATAGGCAGGGGGCAATTCAGGCCGCGGGTATCTAGCTCTTTGTCGATGTGCATGCATATGTCCTTGGATGCCTTCATTTTAAGCAGTTCCGCCGAAGACAGCCCTATCGTTTGACGCGCCCTCCGGACACCCTCTTTTTTCACTTTCTATGCTATTAAATCAATAGCTATTGGTGCCCGCAGAACAAGGGGGAAACCGGTATTCTGCATATAGAAGATGCAAAAAAGTCCCGACCCGCACTGCAGGCCGGGACTTTTGGGCGAGTGAAAACCCTGCGTGGGCTCTTACTTCATGCCGAATTTTGCCTTGGCATCGCCCGAAAGCGCATCGCCGCGCTCCTTCGCTACCTTGTATTAGGCGTCATTTTTGTCAGATGCTGCGTCTTTTTTGGCACCTGCGAGATCACTGGCTTTGTCCTTTATTGGCGTCCGCATTGCCCCCGCTGACCTTGGCTTCTGCTTTGGCTGCGGTTCGGGTGGCTTTCGCGTCCTTGATACAGACATCCTTGGCGTTGCCGCTCATGTCGTCGCACTTTTCCTTGGCGATGTCGTAGGCCGTATCCGCTTTGACGTCGCGTAAATTCCTGTCGTGACGGGGGCCAGGTTTGTATTGGGCTTCCAGCTCGGCTTTCGCGACCTTTTCAGCGCCCTTGGCTTCAGTCTGGCAGATATCTTTCGCATTGGCGGACAGGGTTGCACATTTTTCGCGGCTGCCCTTGTAGTCGGCTTCTACACGGTCCTTCTGGGCTTTGTACTCTTCCTTGGTGAGCGCCATGGCGTTCCCCGCAAAAGCACAAGAGATGGCGAACGTGAGCATGATCAATTTTGATTTCATGATGGATTCCTTTTGGATGAAGTGATTTGAATTTTTGAACTGGCGCACGCCTCAAAGGCTGGCCCTCATTGCCGCTTCGTTCTTAATAGCGCTCGAAAAAATTCGTGGGATTGCGTTCCCGAAAAACCTCGACCTGTTTCTCGGCTTCGTCTTTTTCGAGGCCGTGGCGCGCCTGAATGCGGCCCAGCAACTGGTCACGCTTGCCGGCAATGATGTCAAGGTCATCATCAGTGAGCTTGCCCCACTGCTCCTGGACTTTGCCCTTGAACTGCGTCCAGTTTCCTTCGATTCGATCTTGGTTCATAGGTGGCTCCTTCCGATAAATAAGTGCCGCCGAAAAACAATCCAGCGACAGGAGCAACCAATCTAAAAGTGCGGAAGCAGCGCTCGGGTAGGCCCACTTGAGCGATAGGCGTAGGCAAGTGCCTACAGCGACCAGAGGGCTTTTTCTGGCCCTGCCTATACGACTACATCATCAGAAATGCTGTCTGATGTAAACGCTCGGCGGCTACCGCGTGCGAAGGGAGCGACCCAACAGCAGCACAGGCAACAAGCCAACCAGCACCAGAGCCAGCGCTGGCAAGGCGGCCTCTCCCAAGCGCTCGTCACGTGCGAGCTGATAGGTGACTACCGCGAGCGTGTCGCTGTTAAAAGGCCTCAGGACCAGCGTCGCAGGCAGCTCTTTCATCACATCGACGAACACCAGCAAGGCTGCCGCGCCCACCGATCGCTTGAGCAGTGGCCAGTGGACTTTCGCCAGCAGTCCGGCGCCTGTGGCGCCGAGCATGCGGGCGCTGTCGTCAAAGCTGGCAGGTATGCGCGAGTAGCCGCTTTGTACTGACTGCAGCGCGACCGCGATGAAGCGAACAAGGTAGGCCCAGACGATGCCCAGTGCGGTTCCGGTGATCCAGTACCCCACTGCAGTTTGCGGGGCTGTGGCCTGAAGCCATCCCACCGGCAACAGCAAGCCGACCACAATGACGGCGCCCGGTACCGCGTAACCCAAACTGGCCAACTGCGCAGCTGTGCGGGTCAGAACGGACGGCTGACGGCGCAGTGCGAAAGTCAGGCCCAATGCCACACCCGTGGCAAGGAAAGCACTCAGCCCGGCCAGACTGACGCTGTTGAGCGACCAGCGCACAAATTGCCCCCAGGGCAATTCAGCCCACCCAGCGACCAGGGGACGCAACATGAACAGGACAGGCAGCACGAACCCCAGCGCGACCGGCAAGGCACACAGCATCCACGCAATGCCGGCACGGTGGCCGCACAGAACCGTGGGCGCGGCATCTGCAGCGCCGGCACGGCCACCGCGGCTGCCCGCAAACCGCATGCGCTTTTGGGCATGGTGTTCAATCTTCAAAAGGATGGCCACCGTGATCAGCAGCACGGTCGCAAGCTGGGCCGCGGCAGTACGGTTGTCCATGGCCAGCCAGGCCTTGTAGATGCCGGCGGTGAATGTCTGGATGCCGAAGTAGCTGGACACCCCGAAGTCAGCCAGCGTTTCCATGAGGGCCAGCGCCACGCCCGCGGCCACCGCCGGCCGGGCCAGCGGCAAGGCCACTTCACGGATACGGCGGCGCAAGGGCGCACCGAGCAAACGGGCAGCTTCCATCAAATGCACGGCCCGCTCGGAAAGCGCCGTGCGGGCCAGAAGATAGACATAGGGGTAAAGGGTGACGGTGAAGACAAGCACCGCACCGCCGAAGCTGCGTATTTCCGGCAACACCCGGCCCTCAAGGCCAAACCCCGCACGCAGCCAGCTTTGCAAGGGCCCGGCATATTGAAGGAAATCGGTGTAGGCGTAAGCCACGACATAGGCGGGCATGGCCAATGGAAGGAGCAGTGCCCAGGAGAAAAATCGCCGCCCCGGAAACTCGAACAAAGTCACCGCACAGGCACCACCCATGCCGACCAGCCCCACACCCAGCGCGACGGACAGGCAAAGCAACACGGAGGTCAATGCGTACTCGGGCAGGACGGTTTGCAACATCTGCCGCAAGATGGGAAGGGACTGCCCCCCCAGCTCCAGCCAGGACAGCGCGATGGCCAGAACCGGCAGCGTAAGCACAGCCATCAGGACAAACAACAGGGCGGACGGAATGAAGCGACGAAACATGAAGTCCCAAGGAAAAGCGGCCGAGACAGCCAGCCTTGCCAGCAGGCAAGTGCAAATGAGAATTGTAAGCATCTACAATCACGGGCATGTTCCTGGAACTTTCGCATCTGCTCGTGCATTACGCAGGACGCTCCACCCCCGCGGTCAAGGACGTATCGCTTGGGTTGCGGGCCGGGGAAATCGGCGTGCTGATTGGCCCCTCGGGGTGCGGAAAAACCACCTTGCTGCGCGCCGTCGCGGGACTGGAACGCGCACAGGCTGGAAGCATCTCGCTGGCCAATGAAGTCGTCAGCAGCGACAGGCAGCATGTGCCCGCAGAGCAGCGCCGCATCGGCATGGTATTTCAGGACTACGCCCTGTTTCCGCACCTGGACGTGGGCCACAACGTGGCTTTCGGCCTAAGCCATCTCAAGCCGGACGAACGCCGTGAGCGCGTTGGCGAGGTCCTCGACATGGTGGGCTTGGGAAAAGCCCAGAAACGCTACCCCCATGAGTTGTCCGGCGGGCAGCAGCAACGCGTGGCCCTGGCCCGTGCGCTGGCCCCGAAGCCGCGCCTGCTGCTGCTGGACGAGCCTTTTTCCAATTTGGATGTGGACCTGCGCGAACGCCTGGCCCACGAAGTACGCGGCATTTTGAAGCTCGCCGGTGCCACAGCGCTTTTTGTCACGCACGACCAGCTTGAGGCTTTTGCCATCGGCGACCGGATCGGCGTCATGCATGAAGGCCAGTTGCATCAGTGGGACGAGGCTTATGAGCTGTACCACCGGCCTGCGACGCGTTTTGTGGCCGACTTCATCGGTCACGGTGTATTTACCCACGCGCGAATCACGCAACAAGGCAACGACGTGGTCGTCCATACGGCGCTGGGCGACCTGAGCGATGTACTGGAATGCCCCTTGCCAAGCGCCTACCCCGACGGCGTGTGCGACGTATTGCTGCGTGCCGATGACATCGTTCATGACGATGCGGCTCCGGTCAAGGCGCAGATATTGCGCAAGGCGTTTCGTGGCTCGGAGTTTTTGTATACCTTGCAGCTAAAAAGCGGGGAAACCGTGATGGCACATGTCCCCTCGCATCACGATCATGCGCTTGGCGAGTGGATAGGCATTCGTGCCGAAGTGGATCACGTCGTCACTTTTCAGCGCGAATAGTCCGCATTCCCCGGGGAAGTCAGCGCCCTTCGCGGAGCAGGCGTTCGATTTCCGCGCGCAGATCGGCCGCCCAGGTACGCCGGTCACGTCCACGGCAATACTGGGGCTCACCAAAAACGACCTCCGCACGAAGGCGGCGAACGCACAGGGTTTCCCAGATCGACACGAAGATGGAGTCGTCGTCGATGTACCTTGGCGCAAAGCTGGTCAGGCCTGTATCAGCGTCCACGAAGCGCAGGGCAATCGGCTGCACCGGCGCTTCGGTCGAAATCGCAGCCTGTAGCAAATTGGCATGAAAGGGCTTGAGCGTGACGCCATCGGCTGTTGTGCCTTCCGGAAACACAGCCAGCACTTCCCCCAACTTCAAGCGCTCAGCCATGTGGTGCACCACACGATGGGCGTCGCGCCGGGATTCGCGCTCGATGTACAGGGTTCCCGCGCCACCGGCGAGCGTACCGACCAGGGGCCAGTGCTTGATATCGGCTTTGGAAACGAAACGGCAATACCGGGACGCATGCAGTACCACAATGTCCAGCCAGGACAGGTGATTTGCCACCAACAGCACCGGGCCACCGGCCGCGGGTGTGCCCCTGACAGCCAGCTCGATGCCCACCAGCTTCAGCATCGCCATGGCCCAGACCTGCACCCTGGCCTCCTTCGCGGGCTGTCCAAGCCGGGGAAACAGCGTCAGGATGGTCCATATGCCGCCTGCAATATGTGCCAGGGCACGCAACAGGCGGCCTGCCGCCCTCACCTGCCGCATCCCGCTCAAGCCTCAAACGCGACTTGCCCGCCAACCAGGGTCCAGCGCACGCGGGCTGGCAGCTGGTAGCCGGAAAACGGCGTGTGTTTGCCCTGGCTGCGCAAGGTATCCGGCTGGACTGTCCATTCGGACTTTGCGTCAAACACGCAAATATCCGCCACACCGCCCTTGACCAGCTGGCCGGCGCTGGCTTGCAAGGTGCCCAGCGCGCTTCCCAGAACCCGAGCAGGTTCGCTGGTTAGCACTGCCAGCGCGCGCGACAGGCCAACACCGCTGTCTTCGCCCCACTTGCAGGCCAGGCCCAGCAGCAATTCCAGCCCGGTCGCGCCCGGCTCGGCTTCGGCAAAAGGCAGGGTCTTGGCATCGGCTTCCACCGGCGTGTGGTCCGACACCAAAGCGTCGATGGTTCCGTCGGCCAGCGCCTGGGCCAGCGCGTCACGGTCGCGCTGCTGGCGCAGCGGCGGGTTCAGGCGCATCCGGCTGTCAAAGTAGCCAATGTCGGTATCGGTCAGATGCAGGCTGTTGATGCTGACGTCGGCTGTCACATGCAGACCGTCGGCTTTGGCCTTGGCCAGCAAGGCAACACCTGCCGCGCTGCTGATGCGGCAAATGTGCACACGTGCGCCGGTAGCACGCATCAGCTCAAACAGGGTGTGCAGCGCAATCGTCTCGGACGCTACCGGCACACCGCTCAGGCCCAGACGGGTGGCCAGTGCGCCGCTGGCCGCCACGCCGCCACCCAACCAGCTGTCCTGCGGGCGCAGCCAGACGGTGTAGCCAAAGCTGGCGGCATATTGCAGCGCGCGCAGCAGCACCTGGGTGTTTGCCAACGGTACCTCGGCCTGGCTGAAGCCGACACAGCCGGCCTCCGTCAGCTCGACCATCTCTGTCAAGGCTTCGCCCTGCAGCGCCCTTGTTAACGCACCGAGAGGAAATACACGCGACTGATGCAGCTTCTCGGCGCGAAACTTGAGCATTTCCACCAAGCCCGGTTCGTCGAGTACCGGATCAGTATCGGGCGGACAAACCAGGCTGGTGACACCGCCGGCCACCGCAGCCGCCAGTTCACTCTCCAGCATGCCCTCATGTTCGTAGCCAGGCTCGCGCAAGCGGGCCGACAAGTCGACGAAACCGGGAGCAACGATACAGCCTGTCGCATCAATCGTGCGATTGGGTGAAAAGTCAGGCACGGTATTTTTCAGCGACAGGATGCGGCCGGCGGCAATGGCCACGTCGCCTATTTCGTCGAGACCAGACGCCGGATCAATGACGCGGCCGTTTTTTATGAGGATTTTCATGCTTCGTTCCCGGCAACAATGCTCATCACCGCCATACGCACGGCGATGCCGAAAGTAACCTGCGGCAGGATCACGCTTTGTGCACCATCGACCACGGCGGAATCGATTTCAACGCCGCGGTTGATGGGCCCCGGATGCATGACGATGGCGTCGGGTTTGGCCAGTTGCAGCTTCTCGTTGGTCAGGCCAAAGCTCTTGAAAAACTCATGGCTGCTGGGCAGCAGCGCGCCCGACATGCGCTCGTTCTGCAGCCTGAGCATGATCACCACATCAGCGCCCTTGATACCCTCTTCGAGGGTGTGGCAGACGCGCACACCCATTTGGGCCATGTCTGCGGGCACCAGGGTCTTGGGACCGACCACCCTCACCTCGGGGCACCCCAGCGTGGTCAGTGCGTGGATGTCCGAGCGGGCCACGCGCGAGTGAAGCACATCACCCACAATGGCCACGGTGAGGTTGCTGAAGTCTTTCTTGTAGTGCCGGATGGTGTACATGTCCAGCAGGCCTTGCGTAGGGTGTGCATGGCGGCCATCGCCGGCATTGATCACATGCACATGCGGCGCAACGTGCTGGGCAATCAGGTAGGGCGCACCCGATTCGCTGTGGCGCACCACAAACAAATCGGCTGCCATCGCGCTCAGATTGGAGATGGTGTCGAGCAGCGACTCGCCCTTGGAGGCGGAAGACCGGGCAATGTCCAGGTTGATGACATCTGCCGACAGTCTCGTAGCGGCAATCTCGAAAGTTGTTCGCGTACGGGTGGAGTTTTCGAAAAAGAGGTTGAAAACACTTTTTCCGCGCAGCAGGGGGACTTTTTTGACCTCACGATCGCTGACGCTGACAAAACTCGCTGCGGTATCGAGAATGTGCGTCAACGTTGCCTTGGGCAAACCCTCAATGGACAACAGATGGATCAGTTCACCGTTTTTATTGAGCTGCGGACTTCGTCGGTACAACACGATCAGGCCTTTCGAAGAATGACAACAATGAAGGCGTGGCGGCAGGCTGGAGAGATCATGACGTCACGCCCTGCACCTGAAAGCTGAACTGGCCGTCGTCGCTGCGCGCCAACGCCAGGGACTTCGACGCGGGCAATGCAACCCGGGCAGCTGCAAAGTCGGCCTGGAGCGGCAGTTCGCGTCCGCCCCGGTCCACCAGCACAACCAGCTTCACACTGGCCGGCCGGCCATAGTCAAACAACTCGTTGAGAACGGCGCGAATGGTACGGCCGGTGTAGAGCACGTCGTCAAGCACGATCAGGTGGGCGCCGTTGACATCAAAAGGCAAGACGGTATGCCCGCTGGCCGACAGGCCGCGCTGGGCGAAATCATCCCGATGCATGGCTGAGGACAAACTGCCGGTTTCGTCAGCAAGGCCCAGGTCTTTGCGCAGGCGCTCGGCCAGCCAGACCCCGCCGGAAGCCACCCCTACCAGCCGGGGCGGGTGGTCATAGGTCGTCAAAAGCTGCTGCATGCCGCGCAGGACTTCGCGGTAGAGCGCCTCGGCGTCCAGGGTCAGGCTGGTCATGGAAAACTCCTTAAAAACTGCTCGAGGATTATGCAGGCAGATGCCGCATCAGCGTCTACAGCCCCTTGCGACAAGGCCTCGGTGGTGGAGTAGCGTTCATCGACTTCAAACACCTGAAGGCCAAAGCGGCCGCGCAACTGCCGGGCAAATTTGCGCGCGCGGGCGGTATTTTCGTGGCTGGCGCCATCGGGGTGGAAAGGAATGCCCACCACCAGCGCATCGGGCTGCCACTCGCGGATTTTCAGTGCGATGGCTGTAAACCGAGCATCGCCTTCGGCCGCAATGCTGCCCTGCGGGGTGGCAGTGCGCGTCAAGCGATTACCGGTAGCAACGCCGGTGCGTTTGAGGCCAAAATCGAAAGCGAGAAATGTCTGAAACCCGGCGGCCATGGCTGGCAGGGTGATTTCGCTCACGCGTGCCCTGCTTCAGGCGACAGCATCCAGCTCTGCAAGCCCAGCAGCAACAGGGCCTTGTCATAACGCTGCTCGACCGGGGTGTCGAAAATGAGAGCAAGATCCGCTTCAACGGTGAGCCAGCTGTTTTCGGAAATTTCAGACTCCAGCTGCCCCTCTCCCCATGCTGAATAACCGAGAGAGACGAAAACCTTGCGCGGGCCTGCGCCGGTAGACAGGGCTTCCAGCACATCCTTGGAGGTGGTCATCTCCAGCCCACCGGGAATGGTCATGGTGGAGGCGTAGACCGACTCACTGCCTTCAAGCATGCATTCGTGAAGGACAAAACCCCGCTCGGTCTGAACCGGCCCTCCCTGAAACACCGGCGAGTTGGTCAGGTCGTTGCGCCGCAGTGGTAGTTCCACCTTGTCGAACAGGCCTTGAAGGTTGATGTCACTGGGCTTGTTGATCACCAGCCCCAGGGCCCCGCGATCACTGTGTTCACACATATAGACCACGCTTCTGGCAAAAGCCTCATCGTCCAGCCCGGGCATGGCAATCAGGAAGTGGTGGGTCAGGTTGATCGGTGCGAAATCCAGGGCCATGCGGCAATTTTACGCGCTGGCGGCATATGGAGGAAGGAAAAAGCATCCGGGAGAAAACCATCCCCTTCCCCCGTGCAGCACAACGAAGCGCGGGCGCCGACCCTGCGGAGCTACGCACCAGTCAAACGGACCTGCGTATGATTTGCTCTTTTTTTTATAGCTGTTCACGCCCATAAGATAAGGGCTGGAGGCACTTTTACCTATGAAACAGCGGCCTCAATGCTGCAATAGTGCTTGATCAGGCTGAGCAGCTCGTCTTCGGCGTAAGGCTTGCCGAGGTAGTGGTCAACGCCGAGTTCCTTGGCATGCTCGCGGTGTTTCTCCGCGATTCGCGAGGTGATCATGATAATGGGCAAGTCACTCAGGCGCACGTCACCTCGGATATTGCGTGCCAGGTCGAATCCGTCCATACGCGGCATTTCAATATCGGACAGGACCAGCGTGGGGCGCTCCTCCTGAAGCCGCTCGAGTGCTTGCAAGCCGTCAGCTGCCATGGAAACGCGGTAACCTTCCCGCTGCAACAGTCGCTGTGTCACGCGCCGCACGGTAATCGAATCATCGACCACCAGAATCAGCGGAATCTGTGGCGCCGCAGGCGCCGCCGAAGAAACGACAGACAAACCCTTGCCGTCGGAAGCATCCGACGCCGATTGCTCCAGCATGTGCGGTTCAGCGCTGTCAGAACTCAAGGCGCGTGCCTGTTGGCCGTAAACGGCAGCAAGCGCAACCGGGTTGTAGATCAGCACCACAGCACCCGAAGCCAGCACAGACATCCCCGCCAGGCCCGGCAAGCGAGAAAGCTGCGGCCCGAGATTTTTAACCACCACCTCCTGGTTGCCAAGCACTTCATCCACGTGCAGCACAAGGCGCTGCGCGGCACTTCGGAAAACGACTACGGGGGCGGTCTTGCCCTGGGGCTCGCTACTCAGCCGCGAAGACTGCAGCAAAGCGCCCGACCAGAAAAATGGCACAGCTTCACCGGCCACATCGATCACCCCGGAGTTGTAGGCCTGCTGCAGGTCCTTAGCCGAAATGCGACGCACGTTCTCCACCACATTGGCAGGCACACCGATGGAAGAGCTGCCGGCGCGCAACATCACCACCTGCGTCACCGCAGTGGTCAACGGCAGAACCAGTTTGAAGTTCGTTCCCTTGCCGGCAACGGTACTTGTCTCGATGCGGCCACCGAGTGAATTCACCTCTGAACGAACCACATCCATTCCGATGCCCCGCCCGGCCAATTCAGTGACCTGGGAAGCCGTGGTGAAACCGGGCATGAAGATCATGTTGGCGGCTTCGTCGTCGCTAACTTGCTGGCCTGCCGCCAGCAAACCTGAAGCGATCGCTTTTTCGCGGATCCGGTTCAGGTTGAGGCCAGCGCCGTCATCCCGGAATTCAACGGACACGTCGTTACCCGACTGTTGCACGCTCACAGTAATCAGGCCGCTGGGCTCTTTGCCCGCGTTCGTGCGAGTCTGGACGTCCTCAATGCCATGGGCGACGCAATTGCGCAGGAGATGCTCGAAAGACGGCGTCATGCGGTCCAGCATGCCGCGGTCCATCTCGATCGTACCGCCCTGCAAATCCAGACGCACCTGTTTGCCGCTGTCTTTCGAGGCCTGGCGCACCACGCGGTAGAGGCGTTCGGAGATGCCTTCAAACTCCACCATACGGGTACGCAGCAGATCGCGCTGCAGTTCCCGCGTCTGCCGCGCCTGCGCAATCAAATCGTCCTCGGTCGCCTCAACGGTTCGCTGCAAGGTTCGCTGCACGGTTGCAACGTCGTTGACCGACTCGGCCATCATTCGGGTCAGTTCCTGCACACGCGTGAACCGGTCGAATTCGAGTGGGTCAAACCCGAGTTGCGCTTCCTTGGCCTGTTGCAATCGCGATTGCATCTGGGTTTCTGAATGCAATTCAACGTCCCGAAGCTGTGAACGCAGGCGGTTCAAGTTGCCACCCAGGTCATTGAGTGAACCCCGAAGCTGGTTCAGCTCAGCCTCCAGCCGCGACCGGGTGATCATGACCTCCCCGGCCTGGTTCACCATGCGATCGAGCAATTGCGAACGTACACGGATTGAACCGGACGCGGCAGGACGCAAAGGCTGCAGGGCCGTGGCTTGCGCCAGGGAGATGACTTTGCGCGCAGCCGGCTCAGCAGTCAGCGCACCTTGCTGTACCGCTGCGGTGTCGTTCGATTTCTCTGAAACCGCTTCAGCTGGCGCGGCCGGGGCCGGCGATGAGAGGGGTGCCAGCACCTCGGGCGCATCACCCGGATGCCGCAAAGCCTCAAAATTAGCCTGCATCGCGTCAAAAGTGGTCAGCAGCGCATCAAAATCCTGCGAGGCTGCGGCGTCGGAACCCATGTGTTCGATATCGGATTCGATCCTGTGAGCCATTTCCCCCAATCGCATCGCCCCTGCCAGCCTTGCGCTGCCTTTCAGGGTATGCAGGGCCCGCAACACCTCATTGCGCGCGCCGTGATTGTCGGGACGGGCCGACCATTGCCGAAGAGCACCGCCCAGTTGCGGCATCAATTCAGCGCCCTCCTCTTCAAAAATAGGAAATAGATCCGGATCGATTACGTCGACCGCGTCAAACTCGTCGTCCACGTCTTCGCTGAAGGCTGCCGAGGCAAGCGGTGCAGGAACCGCAGCTGCAACCGGAACGACCGGCGCCGCCACGGCGGACGAACTGGCAACCGGAGTCACTGTCACCGGAGGTGGATCCACCACCACCGAGGCTGTGACGGAAAAAACACGCTTCTGTATCGGGGCAGCCGCACTTGTATTTGTGACCGAGGCACTGACTGGCCGCGAAACACCTTCGGTTGTAACGGAAGCAGCAGGGGCAGGCACTGGACTAATCGCCTCGGCAGGCTCCTCATTCTCTACAGATGGCGAAAAATCAATTTCACGCAGAGCCTGCAAGATACCCGGGTCGGGTTGCTTGAGGAAACCAGCTGCGAACTGATGCAGAAGGCGCCGAACATCTTCGGCTGCATCCACAAAAAGCTTGTTGTGCTTGCCGGCACCCGGTCCATGCTGGGTTCTCGACTGCTGCAGTGCATTTTCAAGTGCGCGCGCCATTTCAGACAATGCCTGAAATCCAACCGTAGCCGAGCTGCCGGCCAGCGAATGAGTCAACGCCAAGGTGGAGTCACCGATGGGCCGATCGCGTTCCATGGTCCACTCCGTCACTTCAGTGACCAAGCGGCGCGACCATTCATCCGCTTCGTTCAAGTACACGTTGTAGAGCGGAATACCAATACGCAGGGAGCCGATCACCTTGATCTGCTCATCTCCAGCCAATTCTGCAGACGCAGACTCTTCTTCACCTGTATCTTTGAAGGACATATCCTCCAGCACAGACACAGGCTTGGCGGCCTGCTGAGGTTCAGGAGCTGAAAAATCAAAAACTTCTTCATCAAGTGCTGCCGGCGACTCAGGTGGCGCCTGAGTGGCGAGGTCCGCACTAACAGGCTCATTCAGAAAATGGGCATCAAAATCAACATCCGACAATTCCACCGCGTCAACCTGCGCCTCAGGGGCAAGATCAGGAAGGTCCAACTCAAACTCAACACCTGACGGAGCTTTGGCTTGGGCCACCCCAGGCGTCCCGACATCGGGCCCCGACAAAGCTGCCAGGCTATCGAAGTCAATGCCCTGGATGTCGGCCGCAGGCTGTTCCAACGGCGCGGGAGCAGACTCTGCAGCCACTACGACAGGTTCGGCATCGAACATGAAGTCCAGCGCTGGCTCCGCAGAGTCCGTCACGTTCTGCTGCGCCATGGAGTCCGGTGTGTCTACCGTGGCGAGCTGCTGCACCTCCATAAGAGGCGCCGCAGGTTGCTGGAGAGGACTGAAACGTCCCTCTACACGCATTGCATCGGCACTGGTACGAAACGCCGAAGAGGTCCATGAGGTCGGCCGATCGGCGGCAATATCCTCGATCCAGGCCGAAAATCCGGTCATCGCCTGGACACACACCGTTCGAAACTCATCGTTCGAAGGTTTCTGTTCAGCCAGCCAGCCATTGAGCATTTGCTCCAAGGACCACGCTGCTTCACCAAACTCATTGAGCCCGACCATCCGCGAACTGCCCTTGAGCGTGTGGAAGGCGCGCCGCAATATGGTGAGCTCTCCAATATCTCCTGGCTCAACAGCCAGCGCATCGAGTGCTGCCTGGGCATGGCCCGCAACTTCACGTGCCTCCTCCAGAAAAATATCGCGCAGATCATCTTCTTCAAAATCATCACCGCCCGCGGCCGTTGCAGCATTCAATGCTTCAGTCGCAGGCACAGGCGCTGGAGCGGCAGCCACCGCTACCAAATCAGTGAGTGAATCAGCGCTCGACTGCGGACTCTGGCTGGTCACAGCCAAAGCTGCATCGCGCGCCGTTTGCGCCAGAACAGGCTGATCCGCCAAGGCCGCATTTGTAGCCAAAACATCAAGCTTGACGCTGAGGCTCTCCGCGGAATCGCCCGCCTGGGCATCTTGCACAACAGACAACACCTCCTGGGACAACTCACTGTTGACCGTCACTGCCGCCACAGCGTCCTGCGCCGTATGAATGCGCCCCATCAGGGGTTTAAGTTCCCCCTTGACATCGTCATAAACGAAAAGTTTTTTAGCCAGCGTGGGCTGGTAGTTCAGCATGTCGATCAGGAAACTGAGGGCGCCCAGATTGTTTCCGAGTTGATCGAAGGTTCCTGCAGATCGAACGAGCTGTTCGTCGACTTCGGTTACCAGCATTTGCTCCACACTCTCGCGCATGCGCAAAACAGCATGAGAGGCCTGGTCTAAACCCAGCACCGACAACACGCCGCGCATCTGCGACAGCTGGCCCGGCACAGCCGCAAGTGCGGTTTTTTCCTGGGGATTTCGGAAAAACACATCCAGTGACTTCTCAAGTTCACTCAGCGAAATTCGCAGTTCACCCACCACGCTACCCATCGTCTGCTTGTCGCTGACACGCCGGTACAACTCCTCCATCCAGGATTCAAGGGGTTGCGGTGCTGCGCCGTTTCGGGCGCTGTCAAGCCGCTGGGCCAGCCTGGCGGTCCGCGTCGCCAACTGAGGATCATTGGGATCCAGATCATCAAAGGCGGCCTCAAGGTAAAGCACGGCGGTAGCCACCTCAAGCGCGAGTTCGATCGGAGGTGCCTGACCTGAACGAACCGTGCCCTCAATCACCTGCGACAGTGCCATGGCCAAGGCCTCGCTTGGCGGGTGCAACTTGACCAGAGAATCCGTTACCAGGCTGAACTGATCAGCCACGGTTTTGAACTTGCTCATGTCACCGGCCGTCAGCGAGGACCACGTCTCCTTGGCCGAGACAATTCGCTTGCGGGCCTGGGCCAGCAATGCGGGGTCAAAGCGGCCGAATTGAACCGCTTCATAGTTAACAGGCTTGAAACGAGCCAGGCCATAGGCGGCACGAACCGCTGACAGGACCGGGGTGTCGCTGGCGCGTGCGGCTACTGCCTGCGAACAGAAAAAAAGTAAATCCTGCGCCAACCGGTCGGACGCATTGGCACCCCCCTTGGCAAAAGAGGTGTATTGCAGCAATACGCGCGAAGCGGCCCGCTTGACATAAAGATCCACATTGAGCAAGCCGTGAGCCAAGGCTTCAAAGTAAGCAGCAGCGATTTTCCAGAATGCCCTCGGTTCGCCTGCAGGTTCGGCCTGCGCAAACCCGAGGCACATCTCCATGAACGTCTTCGCCGCCTGGGGATCACCAGTGCGCATGATTTTCAATGCCAGCTGATCAAGCAGTTGTCTGGCCGCGTCGCCGTAGGGGGCGGCATCAACCGTCACGTTCAGCGCGGGGTCCATCCAGCGCCATTCATACACCCAGAGGTCTGCCGGATGAATTCGGTCGGCACCAACCAGGCCTTGGACGTCGCGATACTGGGGAAACAAAGACACGGCAGAAACCGGTTTGTCTGCCAGCACGCCTTCAAGGTATTCAGTCAGTGCGAAACTGGCCTGCTCGACCTTCGCCGCAGCTTCCTGGTTGCATTGTTCGGGACGCTGGACAAACCGCTGCACAGCCGCCTCCATGGATCGCAGCACCAATGCCGGCGCACCCAGACCCACCATTTCCAGGGCGCCGACCGCCTGATGCAACTGCTGGCGTGCGATCCGAAGCTGGCTGGCGTCCAAGGCAGCAAGATCAGACCCGCGCGCCAACTCAGCGTCGCGCACAAACCGCTTCAATGCTTTGGCAGAACCATCCAGGGACTTCCGAAGTTCATCAAGCACCCAAGCAAGAGGCCCCAGGTCATTGACGGCCAGATCCAGTTCAATAGGCGACGAATTCGGAGCGTTCGATTGCATAAATGGCGAGCCGGTTCAGAAATCGGAGATCACAAACGGAGACGGAGAAAATTCATGCATGCATCAGGCAATTTTGAATCGAGAGACGGACTGCCTGAGTTCTTCGGCCATCCGGGACAAATCACGCACCTGCAAGGCAGTAGAGCGCGTACCCTCTCCGGTTTGTTCAGTCACCGCAAAAATGTGCTGGATATTGCCAGCCACCACGTTGGCCGACTCGGCCTCCCGGGAGGCTGAAGCGGAAATCTGCTCAATCAGGTCAGCAAGCCGGCGTGACACCAAGTCAATCTCGGACAGTGCGGTACCGGCGCTGTCTGACAGCTTGGCCCCTTCCACCACACCCTGCGTAGAGCGCTCCATAGCGGCTACCGCATCCTGGGTATCGGTCTGAATCGCCTTCACCAGTGCGGAAATCTGGCGCGTCGCATCTGCGGAACGTTCAGCCAGACGCTGCACCTCCTCGGCAACCACAGAGAAGCCCCGTCCCGCTTCACCGGCGGACGCCGCTTGGATGGCTGCGTTAAGTGCCAGCACGTTGGTTTGTTCGGTAATGTCGGAAATCAGCTCGGTGATCTCGCCAATCTCCTGAGAGGATTCGCCCAGTCGTTTGATCCGTTTGGAGGTTTCCTGAATCTGGTCGCGGATGGAGTTCATACCGCCGATGGCGTTTTGCACGGCCTGCAGGCCAGACTCGGCGGCTGTCAGTGATTGACGCGCCACCTGGGAAGACTCCTGAGCCTGGCTGGACACCTGGTTGATTCGGGTCGCCATGTCGAGCACGGACTGGCCGGTTTCACGAATCTCGCGCAGCTGTTCAGTAGAGGCCGCCAGCAGTTCCGTCGACGTACTTTCCACCTGTGCAGTAGTTTGCGCCACCCGGGTTACCGTGTTCTGTACGTTACCCACAAGCTGTCGCAACTCTTCCACCGTGTAATTCACCGAGTCAGCGATAGCGCCGGTAATATCCTCGGTCACCGTGGCTTCTTGCGTCAAATCACCTTCAGCCACTGTCTGCAACTCATTCATCAAACGCAAAATGGCTGCCTGATTAGCATCATTAACGCGTTTGGCGTCTTGCTCCTGTCCCTTGGCTTCAAGTCGCTGGCTTTCAGCAACACCTTGGCGCTGCCGGCTGTCCAGAACCTGCAAACGCGCCAAACCAGCAGCGCATAGCAAGGCAAAAGCAGCGGCAACAGCCAACGTTGTCAGAGAGCCTACGCTCAGACCCGTCTGCGATGACAACTTGCCCTGGATGTCTTCCAGGCCTCGGCGCAAAGCTTCGCTGTCAGAAATAATCGATGCCTGCGCCTCGCGCGCCGACACCAGACCCTGCAAGTTACCCAAAATAGCACCAGCTTGAACGCGGGTCTGCTCATACAACGCCATCAGAGCCTCAAGCCGTTCCCGTGTCTGCGGGTCCTTGGAGCCGGCCAGACGCAGTTCCGGGCTGCCCTCCTGCAAGCCTTGGGCAATTTCCTTGAACGAGTTCAAGTCTTTACCCAGCAAGAACACGGCTTCAGGACTCACGCCTTCCATCGTCAGGAATTCGTTGGCTGACTTACCAATACGCTGCGTCAACATCACCAGCTGGCCGGCGGCCGAAATTTCTGCCGGGGCAGCATTCTGCTGGAGTTTGAGCGAAGAGACGGTTTCGGCAATTTCAAGCAGGTCGGATGACTGCCGATTGATGGTACGAAGCGCGTTGCCCACCTGCGTCAAAATCGCCTGCTGGCCCATCACGGTGGACGCATTTTTTTCGGCGCGCTCCATCAGCGGCGTTACCGTCTCAACATCAGGCTGCAGCTCGGCTGTAACCGGCTCAAGGCGCAACGATTCATCGCCAGCCTTCAACCCGCGAACGGTTTTGGCCAGAACGTCCGAGCTTTCACGCACGTCCGGAAAAGCCTGGGCACTACCCACCAGGGCTTGGGACACAGACTTGGCAAGCCGCTGGGACTGCATCAGTGATTGCCCGGTAGCCGCCACCTGTTGGGCCACCCTGTCAGCTTGGTTCAGCGCAACAAAGGTCACCGAACCCAGCACAATCACCGCGAAAGCCAGCAAGATCACCAGAATCCGCTGATGCTCACCCATCGGCCGCCGACCCAGCACCGGCAAGGCCAGGCGTTCGACCTGATCCGGCGGCTCTTCGGATTGGCTTTCGGGCCCCGCGCCATCGTCCAGACGCGCAATCGAACTGCCCGAAGCATCCATGGCGCCTGTAGCCAAGGGGTCAACCGACATGTCCAGCGAAACGCCATCCATACTGTCCTCGGGAGGTGCAGGCTTTGTTCTGAACAGCTTCTGAATATTTTCAACAACAGACATGGTGAGCCTTCCGGGAGAAACGTAATAGCGCTAGGCGCTGATGGTCAAAAAATGGGCTTGCTGAGCCAGCAACTGCAGGTTGATTTCCTGCCACTGGGCGCCGTTTGCATCGACATAGCTGTGGCCAAAAAATTCCGGCGAATCGGGAGCTTTCTCGGCAAAGTCCGTGAACGCTTCCGGATTGCGCAACCCCGCCAGCTTGTCGATCTGCAATGCGCAATTGATTTCAAGCGCACTATTGAGGGCGACCAGCCGTGATTCGGTGCGCGCCAGTTCGCTGCGCGGCGGCGGCGTTTTTCCGGACACAAAACTGGCCAGATCCACAACCCCGTAAAGGCCACCACGCAAATTGGCAACCCCCGCGAACCAGGCCTGCGTATAGGGCACGTTCTGCGCACTGACCCACGGAAAAATTTCCCCAGACTGGTTCAGAGGGAACAGGTATTTGGTGCCTCCAGCCTCCACAGCAAGCCAGGAAGCCGAAGCAGCCTGAGTTTTGGCCGCTTTCAACCTGTCGGCCAGGCGGCTTTGGAGTTCTCTGAGTGCTTGTCGGTTGGCCATGCTTTATTGAGATGGGTGCGGGTCAGCCCAGCGCCTTGATTTTTGCCATCAGGTCGTCAGCATCCACCGGCTTGGTGATGTAGTCCTTGGCGCCCTGACGCATCCCCCAGACACGGTCGGTTTCCTGATTTTTGCTGGTACACATGATGATGGGCACATCCGCGTACAAAGGGTCGCGGGTAATGGCGCGCGTGAGCTGAAAGCCATTTTGACCGGGCATCACCACGTCCATCAGAATGAGGTCCGGTTTTTCCTCAGCCAGTCGACGAAAGGCGTCTTCTGCATTCTCAGCGGTTTTTACTGCGAAGCCATTTTTCGTCAGCAGATCGGTCATGAACATCAACTCGGTTTTAGAGTCATCCACGATCAGAATTTTTTTAATTGCCATTACGCTACTCCTTGTTTTGCGCTGCCCAGTTCCTGAACGGTATGCAGTAACTGGTCTTTGGTGAACGGTTTGGTCAGGTAGTCTTGCGAGCCGACCATCCTGCCCCTTGCTTTGTCGAAAACACCGTCTTTGGAAGACAGCATCACTATGGGTACATTCGCGAATTTGGTGTTGCGCTTGATGATGGCGCAAGTCTGATAGCCATCGAGGCGAGGCATCAGGATGTCGCAGAAAATCAGGTCAGGCATGTAGTCGTTGACCTTGGAAAGCGCGTCAAAACCATCTTCTGCCAGGAGAACCTCATGCCCCCCCTGCTTCAGGAATATCTCCGCACTACGCCTGATGGTGTTACTGTCGTCGATGACCAAAACCTTGAGCCCGGAACTAGTATTACTCACTGACTGTGCTCCTTATGACGCGTGCCGACATGGTATGCAGGATACGCGCCTGTTTTAGACAACTGACCTGGCCATTTCAGATCTGGACCATTTCAAAGTCCTCCTTGCGTGCACCGCACTCCGGACAGGTCCAGTTCATCGGCACCTGGGCCCAGGACGTTCCCGCCGCAATGCCGTGTTCTGGTGCGCCAGTCGCCTCGTCATAAATCCACCCACAAATTAAACACATCCAGGTCATTGTTTGAGTCACAGCTTAAGTTGCCTTCGAATAGAATGCAACAATTGTATCGAGGCGGCGTTGCTTATTCGCTTACGAGGCAAAATTCCAGCCCTATGGCAAACCCCAACCCAACTCCTCTGGATATCCCGCAGCTGGAAACAGAGGAAAGCGACACCTCCCCGGCCTGCGTCATGACCTTCAACGCCAATGACCCCAGCGGCGCTGGCGGGTTGACGGCCGACATTAGCGCGATTGCCTCTGCGGGAGCCCACGCGCTGGCAGTCGTCACTGGCGCCTATGTGCGCGACACAGCCGAAATTTTCGACCATATTGCCTTCGACGAAGATGCCGTCACCGAACAGGCCCGCACGACGCTGGAAGACATGCCGGTTGCCGCGATCAAGGTAGGCTTTGTGGGCAGCCCGGAAACCATCAGTGCCATCGCGGAAATTGCATCGGATTATGCCGACGTACCGCTGATCGCCTACATGCCCAATCTGTCCTGGTGGGAAGAAGAAGCCATCGACAGCTACCTCGATGCGTTCCGGGAGCTGATGCTGCCCCAAACTACCGTGCTGGTGGGTAACCACAGCAGCCTGTGGCGTTGGCTGCTTCCGGACTGGAGCGGCGACAAAAGTCCCTCGGCACGCGATATCGCCAAGGCAGCTTCGGAGTTCGGCGTGCCGTATACGCTGGTCACAGGCATCCCGTTGCCCGATCAATTCATTGACAACGTGCTGGCCACACCGCAGGCCATTCTCTATAGCGAAAAATTCGAACGTTTCGAGGCGGTGTTTGCGGGCGCCGGAGATACCCTGACTGCCGCCCTGTCGGCCTTGCTGGCCAACGGCCACAACCTGCAAGCCGCCACAGCGGAAGCGCTCACCTATCTCGACCGCAGCCTGGACGCCGGGTTTCGTCCCGGCATGGGCAACATCGTGCCGGACCGCTTATTTTGGGCGCAAGCAGAAGATGATGGAACGGAAACGGCCGGCGACGGCGACAGTGATCCGGACGAACCCCTGCTGCCCCTTCCTCCCTTTGACCTCCCCACCAATGGCACCAAACACTAGCTCCGCCCCGTCCCGCAATACTGCCCTTTTCGAACGTGCAAAAAAACTGATTCCCGGGGGCGTCAATTCGCCGGTACGCGCCTTCAAGGCAGTCGGCGGCACACCGCGTTTTGTGCAGCGCGCTCAGGGCGCCTACTTCTGGGACGCCGATGGCAAGCGTTACATCGACTACATCGGCTCGTGGGGCCCGATGATTCTGGGCCACGGCCATCCTGCGGTGGTTGATGCCGTTCAAAAAGCCGTGCTCGAAGGCTTTTCCTATGGCGCCCCCACTGAGCGTGAAGTGGAGCTGGCCGAAGAAATCGTGAAGCTGGTCCCTTCCATCGAAATGCTGCGCCTGGTCAGCTCGGGAACCGAAGCCGGCATGAGCGCCATCCGCCTGGCGCGCGGCGCCACCGGCCGCAGCAAGATCATCAAGTTCGAAGGCTGTTACCACGGTCATGCCGACGCCTTGCTGGTCAAAGCCGGCTCAGGCCTGGCGACGTTTGGCAACCCCACCAGCGCCGGCGTGCCGCCCGAGGTCGTGCAGCACACGCTGGTGCTCGAGTACAACCACATTGCCCAGCTTGAAGAAGCTTTTGCCGTCCATGGCAGCAGCACCGCCTGCCTGATCATTGAGCCGATTGCCGGCAACATGAATTTTGTGCGGGCCAGTGTCCCTTTCATGACGCGTTGCCGCGAGCTGTGCACGCAGTACGGCGTGTTGCTGGTCTTCGACGAAGTCATGACGGGTTTCCGCGTGGCATTGGGCGGTGCGCAAAGCGTCTACGCGAAAAGCATTCCCGGCTTCAAACCGGACATGACCGTCATGGGCAAGGTCATAGGCGGCGGCATGCCGCTGGCGGCTTTCGGCGGCACCCGCGCCGTCATGGAGCAGCTCGCACCCTTGGGCCCGGTCTACCAGGCCGGCACACTGTCGGGCAACCCGGTCGCCACGGCTTGCGGTCTGGCCACCCTGCGCGAACTGCAGAAACCCGGTTTTTACGAAGCCCTCGGCGAACGTACCCGCAGCCTGGTCAGTGGCCTGACGCAGGCGGCTACCCGGGCCGGTGTCAGCTTTTGCGGTGACAGTGAAGGCGGCATGTTCGGCTTTTTCCTGCTCGAGCCGCTACCGCAGAATTACGCCACGGTGATGACAACGGACGGCCCGACCTTCAACCGCTTTTTCCATGCGATGCTGGACAAGGGTGTGTACTACGCGCCGGCCTTGTATGAGGCCGGCTTTGTCAGCTCGGCGCATACGGCGGCTGACATCGCTGAGACCGTCGAAGCTGCTGCTCAATTTTTTGCTGGGCGGTGAAAGTCGGGGAACTCCCCCTCGGCGTCACGCTGCGCCTTCGGTTTGTTCTGGAC
>NZ_MUNO01000008.1 GCF_002001015.1 Polaromonas sp. A23
AACAGCATCATCAGGCAACCCGCCACCTTGATGGCATTGCTGATGAACATCACCTTGCCCTTGGGCTGCGCGTCGGCAAAGGCACCGACGAACGGCGCCAGCACCACATAGAACAACGCAAACATGGAGAACAACGCAAACATGGGCACCAGCGCTGCCGGCTGCCACTTGGGAGCCCCGCTGCTGCGAAGCAGTTCCACGGCAGCCACGAACAGCGCGTTGTCAGCCAACGAGCTGAAAAACTGGGCTGCCATGATGGTGTAAAAACCGCGCTTCAGCTTCATTGAACTGTTTTGGTCACTGTGGCGAATGCATCAGGCACTCTGATGCAGCACGATATATGTGAATGTCTCCTGACGATCAAGGTTTATAGCACGCTGCAAGCTGGCAGAATCCGGAAATAGGCCTTGACAAGGTCTTCTCACGCAGGGGCGCTTCGCCCCATCCCCTGTTACAACCAGCGCACGATCGACCCATGCCCCGTCCCATTCTTGCCACCGTTCATTCCGCGGCCCTGAGCCATAACCTGGCGCGTGTCCGCGCTGCCGTGCCGGATGCGCGGGTCTGGGCTGTCGTTAAAGCCAACGCCTACGGCCACGGCATCGAGCGTGTTTTTGACGCGTTGCGCAGTGCCGACGGCTTTGCCCTGCTGGATCTGGCGGAAGCCCAGCGCCTGCGCGCATTGGACTGGCGCGGACCGATCCTGCTGCTCGAAGGCTGCTTTGAATTGCGCGATCTGGAGTTGTGCTCGCGTCTGGGCTTGTGGCACACCATCCACTGCGACGAGCAGATCGACATGCTGGCCACGCACAAGACCCAGGTGCCGCATCGCGTCTTCCTCAAAATGAACTCGGGCATGAACCGCTTGGGCTTTGCGCCCGAACGCTACCGGGCTGCCTGGACGCGCCTGAACGCCTTGCCCCAAGTTGAAGAAATTTCATTGATGACCCACTTCAGCGATGCCGACGGACCCAAGGGCATTGCGGCACAGCTTCGGGCTTTTGAGGCTGTCACGCACGACCTGCCTGGCGAGCGCACGCTCAGCAACAGCGCAGCGGTGTTGCGGCATGGCGCTGCCGTCGGCGAAAAGTCCGACTGGGTGAGGCCGGGCATTGTTGTGTACGGCAGCGCGCCCGATTTTCCCGAGCACAGCGCCGCCGACTGGGGCTTGCAGCCGACCATGACCCTGGCGGCAAAGATCATCGGCGTGCAACACCTCGTCGCGGGTGATACCGTGGGTTACGGCTCCAGCTTCACGGCGGACGGCCCTTTGCGTATTGGCGTGGTTGCCTGCGGTTATGCCGACGGCTACCCCCGACACTGCACAACGGGCACACCTCTCCTGGTCAATGGCGCGCGCACACGCATGGTCGGCCGGGTCAGCATGGACATGCTCACGGTGGACCTGACGCCGGTGCCCGAAGTCGGCATGGGCGCCGAGGTGACTTTGTGGGGCCGGTCTTCGGGCGGCGCGGTGCTGCCGATTGACGAGGTTGCCCAGGCAGCAGGCACGGTGGGTTATGAGTTGATGTGCGCAGTGGCGCCGCGCGTGCCTTTTCAGGTGGAATGAAAAACCTTTCGAACTGGCGCTCGGTCCGGGTGCTTGAAAGCCGGCTGGAGCGCGAACTCCGCCAGCGGCACAGCCTGGCCTTCCATGGTGTGTGCATAGGCGTTTTCACCCTGGCCATGATGTGGCTGGTCTCGCATCTTCAGATGATGCTCGGTGTGGATTCGCTGGCCCTGCGTTATCTCGTCACGCTGGGCGCTGGTTATCTTTCCTATCTGCTGGTATTGCGTTGGTGGGCGGCCGTGCTGGTTGGGCGCTCCAGCGACCCCGGCTCGATGGACGGCTTGGGCGATGTGGCTGATGTTCTCGGCGACTTTCCGGTGGGGCGGGATGGCGTTAACCTGCCCACATTGCAGTCCGGCCAGGGCGGTGATTTCGGTGGAGGTGGCGCTACGGGTGACTTCGGCGGAGGAACGGAGGCGAGCAACGGTCTGGGCGACGCAGCAAGCGGTGCGCTGGACGTGCTGGGTGGTGCCGATGAAGGCGCCGTGGTGGTGATTCCGGTGGTGGCCATTTTCCTGATCGGCGCTGCAGTTTTCCTCGGTGCCGGTTCCCTGCTGCTGCTTTTCTTTGGTTGGGAAGTGCTGCTGACCGTGGCGGTCGAACTGGCTTTTTCCTACGTCTCGGCACGCGCGGCCGTGCGCATGGTGCGGGAGGGCTGGATGTCGGCCGCGGTGCGCCTGACGTGGAAGCCCTTGCTGGGCGCCCTCGCCTGCGCGGTGGCGCTGGGCGCCACGATAGACCACTTCATCCCTGCGGCAAACTCCTTGCCGCAGGCGGTCAAGCTGATCAGGGCGCAAACGCGTTAGTCAGACGGGACCGGTTTACTGCGGCGCAATTTTTGCGCCCGTGAGTTTTTCCTGCGCCGTCACCAGGGCGGGGACGAACTTCTTGCCCTGGCCCAGGGCGCTGGCCATGGCGAGGCTCTGGTGCACGGCTTCGCCGACGAGTGAGGGTACGTTCACCATTTCGGCCAGATGGGTGTAGTAGCGCAGGTCCTTGCGTGCGTTGTCCAGCTCGAACTTCAGACCCGCAAAGTCGCCGTTCAGGGTTTTGGCCATGGCCTGGAACAGGCCGGAATTGACAGCGCCTGCCGAGACCACGTCAACCAGCTTCTGCGGCTGGATGCCGGCCAGGGCGCCGACCGCAAAGGCTTCGGCGGTGGCCGTGCAAATCGCCTGGGCGATAAAGTTGTTCAGCAGTTTGATGACATGGCCGGCGCTCGGGCCGCCGACGTGGAAGATGTTTTCGCAATAAGCCGCCAGCACCGGCCGGATCTGGTCGAACACCGCCTGCTCCGCACCGACCATGGTGTTGAGCTTGCCGAGCTCGGCTTCCACCGGTGTGCGTGCCAGCGGGGCGTCCACCAGGGTGGCGCCGCGTTCGGCGCACAGGGCGGCCAGGCGGCGCGTGGACTCGGGTTCGCTGGTGGAGGTGTCGATCACGACCAGCCCCTTGCGCGCTGCGGACAGTACGCCCTGCGGGCCGGTCAGCGTTTGCTCGACCTGGGGGGAACCGGTCACGCAGATGATGACCGCGTCGCAGGCGGCCAGGGCTGCGGGCGTGGCGACCTGCTTTGCGCCCGCGGCCAGCAGGTCGGCCACGCGCTCGGTGTTGCGGTGCACCGTCAGGCTGACTTCAAATCCTTTGGCTTGCAGGTTGCGTGCGATGCCGTGGCCCATCAGGCCGGAAGCGCCTATGACGCCGATGTGTTTCATGTTGTGTCTCCTGGGGGGTGAGCGAATGCCGGGAAAAATGCACTTTACCCGGATAGAACCCTTAGCGCTTGCGCAGGCCCAGCACCATCACCGCGCCCACCACCAGCAGGGCGCCTGCCACCTGAACAGGTGCAATCGCCTGGTCCAGAATCAGCCAGGCCAGCACCAAGGCAAAGACGGGCTCCACGTTCATGATGGCCGAATTGCCGGCCACGCCCAGCTTGGGCAACACGGTGAACATGATGGTGAAAGCCGTGCCATACAGGAATGTGAGCGCCGCCAGGCCCCACCAGCCGATGGCCGCTTGCGGCAGATGAAAGCCGCCCTGCACGGCCACGCCCGCCAGTGCAAACAGGCCGACGGTGGCCATGGTTGTCAGCGTGCGCACGCGACCGTCCACATCGCCGGCTTCGTGCTGGGTCAGCACCAGCGCCACGCCGAAGGTGGCGGCGGCAGCCAGCGCAAAAGCCACGCCGGTACCGATGCGGCCCCACTGCCCGGCCGCGCCCAGGCCCGAAGCCGCGCCAAAGACGTCGAGTGCGAGCGCCAGCCCGATCAGGATCACCGGCATGGCCAGCAACATCGCGCGCTCGGGCGAGCGGCGGTACAGCAGCCGGTCCCAAAGCGCCGTCCAGATCGGATAGGTGTTGAAGGCCAGCAGGGCCAGCGCCACCGGCAGCCGCGCGACCGCTGAATACAGGCACAGGCTCTGCACCGCAATCAGCAGGCCGATGACCGGCAGGATGCGCTTGTTGCGTGCAGTGAAGCGCAGGGGCACGCGCTGGATGGCAAGAAGCGCCGCCACCACCAGTGCCGTGACCACGCTGCGGAAAGCCACCGCCGTGGCCACGTCCACGCCGTCGTTGAAGGCCAGGCGCGCGGCCACATGGTTGGCGCCCATCATCAGGGCGATCAGCAGCAGCGTGGCAAACGCCGTGCCGCTGAGGGCTTTGCCTGTGGTCATGGGTAAAGACGGTGGACGCGGGCGTGCAGGCGGGAAAGACCCAGCAGTGCATCGGTAAACGGCGTCGGAACCTGCGTCAGCTGGCCCAGTTCCCGCACCACGCTCACCAGCGCATCGAGCTCGACCGCCTTGCCGGCTTCCACGTCCTGCAACATGGAGGTTTTGAAAGCGCCTAGCTTGAGCGTGACGGCGTGCCGGTCTTCGGGCTGTTGCTCAATCGGGAGGCCGATGCGAGCGCCTATCTCCTTGGCTTCGAGCATGATTTTCGAGATGAAGTCACGCACCAGCGTATCGCCGAGGATCAAATCGGTGGTGGCCCCGGTGAAGGCGCTGATCGGGTTGACCGTCATGTTGCCCCAGAGCTTGTACCAGGCGTCTTTCTGGATCTGCGCCGACACGCTGGCTGCAAAGCCGGCGCGCACCAACAGGTCTGCCAGCGCCTGCACGCGTGGGCTTGTCTGGCCCGAAGGCTCACCGATGATGAGGCCGTTGCCGAAATGGTTGCGAATCAAACCGGGCGCATCGACCGAGCAACTGGCATGCACCACGCAGCCGATGACGTTTGCCGCCGGGATGGCCGCGGCAATCTCGCCGGTGGCATCCACCGCCTTCAGTTGCGTGCCGGCGTAAGGGCCGCCAAAACCCTGGAAGAACCACCAGGGCACGCCGTTCATCGCCGTCAGGACGAGGGTGTCGGGGCCGATCAGTGGCGCGATGTGGCGTGCCACGTCGAGCAGCGCCGGTGCTTTCACCGCGATGACCACGAGGTCTTGCACGCCGAGCGTCGACGGGTCGGCGCTGGTTTGCACGGCGGCGGATCGTGTGTCTGTTCCACTCGCCACACGCAAGCCGTGACTGTTCAGCGCTTCAAGCGTTGCACCCCGCGCGACCACACTGACACTGCAGCCCGCGGCAGCCAGCCCGGCGCCTATCCAGCCGCCAATGGCGCCGGCACCGTAAATACATGATTTTTGGATGTTTTTATAAGTCATTTTGGCCTCTGGCCCTTTAGATTCGGGCGTGAGTAGCTCTAATTTTGATAGCTGATGTCCATCTTGTCGACCTGCCGCACCAGTGCGTCGAACACGTCCTGCCCTGCGCCGAACTGGGCGTCGAACTGGAAGGAGTCATGGGTGGTTTTCCTGGCGACAGCTTCAGGCACCGTGATCGCCGGCCCCATCGCTGCCTGCGCCATCTGGATGTCGCAGGCGCGTTGCAGGGTCCACAGCCGCACAAAGGCCAGCGGTAGCGTTTTGGCCCAGGCCAGCAGGCCGTGGTTGCGCAGGATCACCACCGGCTTGTCGCCGATGTTTTTAAGAAGGCGCGGCGCCTCGTCGGCGTGGATGGTGATGCCTTCGAAGTCGTGATAGGCCACCAGGTCATGCAGCTGCGCAGAGTAAAAATTGTTCTGCGCCAGCCCGCACTGCGTGCAGGCCACCGCGATGCCGGCCGTGGTGTGGGTGTGCATCACGCAGTGCGCATCGGGCAGGCCATCGTGGATGGCTGCATGCACTGTGAAGCCGGCAGGGTTGACCGGATAGCGCGAGCCGTCAAGCACCTTGCCCTGCAGGTCGATCTTCACCAGGTTCGACGCGGTGACTTCGCTGTAGTGCAGGCCGAAGGGGTTGATCAGAAACTGCTTTTGTCCGCCGCTGGCGCTGTCCGGCAGCCGCACCGTGATGTGGTTGTAGATCATCTCGGTCCAGCCGAGCATGGCAAACACGCGGTAGCAGGCGGCCAGCTCGATGCGGGCTTTCCACTCGTCGGGGTGCATTCCGGGTTTTTGGAGGATGGCGTTCATGGATGTCTCCGGTCAATAGGTTTTGCTGGCGGGCACGGCTGCGACACTGGTCTTGAAGCGTGCAGCCAGCGCGCTGGTGTGGCGTACCAGCAGGTTGGTGTCCAGGCCGACGGCGACAAAGGTGGCGCCCATGTCCAGGTAGTGGCGCGCCAGTGTTTCATCGGTGCTCAGGATGCCGGCGGCCTTGCCGGCCTTGAGGATGTGCACTATCGCTTTTTCAATGGCGGCCTGCACGTCCGGGTGGCCCGGGTTGGCGACGTGGCCCAGGGAGGCTGACAGGTCGGCCGGACCGATGAACACGCCGTCCACGCCTTCGGTGGCGGCAATCGCATCGAGATTGTCCAGTGCGGTTTGTGTCTCGGCTTGCACCAGCAGGCAGATTTGCGCATTCGCCTCGTGCGCATAGGCCGGGTAGCGCCCCCAGCGCGAGGCGCGCGCGCCGGCCATGCCGCGTATGCCGCCGATGTCTTTGCCCTCTGCGTCGTATTGCGGATAACGGGTGGCGCGCACCAGCGCAGCGGCCTGCGCAGGTGTGTCGACCATGGGCACCAGCAGGGTTTGCACGCCGATGTCGAGGTACTGCTTGATCAGCATCTCCCCCACATGGCCGTGGCCCATGGGCACGCGTGCCACCGGGTGCGACGGGTAGGCCGCGACAGCCTGCAGCTGCGCCAGGATGCTGCGCACATCGTTGGGCGCATGTTCGCCGTCGATCAGCAGCCAGTCGAAACCGGCGCTGGCGCAAATCTCGGTGCTGTAGGCATCGGACAGGCTCAGCCACAGGCCGATTTGCGCCTGCTTGTTGCGTAGGGCTTGCTTGAAGGTGTTGACGGGGGTTTGCATGGGTATGGTTTTTTCAGGTGAACTTGAATTCAAAGCGACCGAGTGGGCCGTAGTCGGTGTCGAAGACGTCGCCGGTCTTTGCAACGACCGGCCGGGTGAAGGAGCCCGCCAGCACCACTTCGCCGGCTTCCAGGCATTCGCCCCAGGCGCTGAGTTTCATGGCCAGCCAGGCGACGCCGATGGCCGGGTGGCCCTGCACGCCGGCCGCCAGGCCGGTTTCCTCGACCGCGCCGTTCTGGCGCAGGATGGCACCGACCCAGGGCAGGTCGACTTCGCGAGGTGACATTTGTTTTCCACCCAGTACGATGCCTGCGTTGGCGGCGTTGTCGCTGATGGTGTCTTGCACCTTGCGCATGGCCTTGCTGTGGCGGTCGAACTGTTCGATGCGCGCGTCGATGATTTCGATCGCAGGTTGCACGTAGTCGGTGGCATTCAGCACATCGTCCACAGTGATGTTTCGGCCTTCCAGCTTTTTCTTCAGCACAAAGGCCAGCTCGACTTCGACGCGTGGCGCGATGAAGCGGGCCGCCGGAATGTTGCCGGGTTCAAAAAACATGTCGTCCAACAGCGTGCCGTAGTCGGGTGAGTCGATCTGGCTGGAGATCTGCATCGCGCGCGAGGTCAGGCCGATCTTGTGGCCTCTGGCCACACGCCCTTCAGCGAACTTCATCTTCACCCACGCGCGTGAAATGGCATAGCCGTCTTCCACGGTCATGCCGGGGTAACGTTTTGAAAAATGCTCGACCTGCACACGGGTCTGCTCGCTGTGGTTCAGCTCGGTGGCCAGCTGGGCAATGAGTTCGGGGCTGAACATGGTCAGGTTTTCTGGAAGAGGGGATGGAGATTGCTGTGTTTGCCGTCGTAGACCTGGCCGGGGCTTTCGTCCATCTGCATCGTGATGCCGATCAACCGTTCCTTCATCAGGGGATCAAAATGGGCTGTAGCCGCCGCCAGCAATGCATCACCAGCTCTCTTTTTGGTAGCGTCCGAGCGGCCCGCGGCCATGCGCAGGTTCAGATAGACAAAGGCGTAGTTTTGCTTACCGTCCGCCACCGCGTAGTGCGCGGCCGGGTAGGCCAGCACCCTTGTACCGCCGGTGGGGAAGACCTGTTTGCCCTCCTCGTCTTGCACGGCCAGCATGGTGTCGGCCAGTGCACGGCACAGCGCCGTCATGTCGGTGGCAGCGTCGAGGTTGGGGGTGTAGAGGATGACGAGGTGTGGCATGTGGTTCTGTGGGTCAGAGTCGGCTTACGGCCTGGTAGCCCCGCGCGGACGAAGCCTGCGCAGCGGGGATGGCCGCGCCGGTTTGTGGCGTGACCGGAAACACGGCATTGATCTGTCCCGTGCCCGAGGCGCCGAAGTAGGGCGTCACCACCTCCGCCTGGCCATCGTAGCCGGACCAGCCCAGCGCGCCCAGCAGCATGGCGGTGTCGTGCATGAAGCCTTCGCCATGGCCCTTGGCCGCGTACTCGGGCAGCATGGCGCAGAACGCAGTCCAGTCGCCGCGCTGCCACATGCGCACCACTTCCTGGTCCAGCGTTTCGAGGAAGGGGCTCCAGATTTTGAACGCGTATTCGGGTGCCAGTCCGTTTTGTGCAAAGCGGTGCGAGAGAGAGCCACTCGCAAAAATCGCCACGGTGCCGTCATACTCGTCTTCAATCGCGCGGCGTATGGCCCAGCCCAGGCGTGCGCTGTCGTTCAGGTAATGCGCCTGGCACAGGGCCGAGACCGACACCACCTTGTAGTGCTGGTCGGCGTTCATGTAGCGCATGGGCACCAGCGTGCCGTATTCGGGGTTCAGCGTGGTGGCGTCGTGCGCCAGGGTTTCCACACTGTGCGCATTGCAGATCTTGGCCAGCAGCTGGCCCAGCGCCGGGTTGCCCGGGAACTCAAAGCCCATGTTGCTGATGAAGTGCGGCAGTTCGTTGCTGGTATACAGGCCTTTGAAGTGCGGCGCGCAATTGATGTGGTAGTTCGCGTTGACCAGCCAGTGCGTGTCGAACACCACGATGGTGTCCACGCCCAGGGCGCGGCAACGCCGGTCGATTTCCAGGTGGCCGTCGATTGCATCCTGGCGTGTGCCCTTGCGCGGGCCGTCCAGCTCGCTGAGGTACATCGAAGGCACGTGTGTGATCTTGGCGGCGAGGGCGAGTGTTCCCATCTTCAGACTCCCCAATGTGGAATGTGATGGCTGCCCAAGGACACCGCGACGTTCTTGGGTTCGCAAAACACTTCGTAGCTCCAGGTGCCGCCTTCGCGGCCGGTGCCTGATGCCTTGGTGCCGCCGAAAGGCTGGCGAAGGTCGCGCACGTTCTGGCTGTTCACGAAACACATGCCGGCTTCGACGGCGGCGGCGACACGATGCGCGCGGCCGAGGTTTTCGGTCCAGACATAACTCGATAGCCCGTACTGCGTGTCGTTGGCCAGGCGGATCGCGTCGGCCTCATCCTTGAACGGGATCAGGCAGGCGACGGGACCGAAAATTTCTTCCTGCGCGATGCGCATGCGGTTGTCGACATCGGCAAACACCGTGGGAAGCACGTAATTGCCCTTGCTGACGCGGCCCGGCAGGTCCGGTGTGCCGAGCCCGCCGCACAGCAGGGTGGCGCCTTCCTTCGGGCCGAGCTCGATGTAGCTGCGCACCTTGGCCAGGTGCCCTTGCGAAATCATGGGGCCTATGGTGGTGGCTTCATCGAGCGGGTCACCAACCTTGATGCGTTTGGCGCGCTCCACGAACTTCGCAGCGAAGTCGGCGTAGATCGATTGCTGCACCAGAATGCGGCTGCCTGCGGTGCAGCGCTCGCCGTTGTTGGAAAAGATCATGAAGACGGCGGCGTCGAGGGCGCGCTCAAGATTGGCGTCCTCAAAAATCACGAACGGTGATTTGCCGCCCAGTTCCATGCTGAATTTTTTCAGACCGGCAGCCTGCACGATGCGGTTGCCGGTGGCGGTGGAACCGGTGAAAGAGATGGCGCGCACGTCGGGGTGGCGGCACAGCGGCTCACCGGCGTCTTTGCCGTAGCCGTGCACGATGTTGAGCACGCCGGGCGGAATGCCGGCTTCGAGTGCGAGTTCACCCAGGCGCGCCGCTGTCATCGGCGACAGCTCGCTCATCTTCAGCACCGCGGTGTTGCCGAAAGCCAGGCAAGGTGCGACCTTCCAGGTGGCCGTCATGAAAGGCACGTTCCATGGCGAGATCAGCGCGCAGACGCCGGTCGGGTGGTACAGCGTGTAGTTGAGGTGCGTCTCGGTCGGGTAGGTGTGGCCGTCGACACGTGTGCACATTTCTGCAAAGTAATAAAAATTGTCGGCCGCGCGCGGAATCAGCTGCTTGCCGGTCTGCGCAATTACCTGGCCGCAATCATCGGTCTCCATGCGGGCGATCTCGGGCACGTGGGCGGCGATCAGGTCGCCCAGCTTGCGGATGAGTTTGGCGCGCTGCGGCGCGGGCATGCCTGCCCACTTCGGGAAAGCTTCTTTCGCCGCGGCGACGGCGGCGTTGACTTCGGCTTCGCCGCCCGCGGCTACTTCGGCCAGCAGGTCCTGTGTGGCGGGGTTGACGGTCTCGAAGTAGCTGCTGCCCGGAACGGGCTTGCCGTTGATGAGGTGATCTATTTTCATATTCATTCAATCGTGTTGATGAGTTCGCCCAGCCCCTCGATGCTGGTGACAATCACGTCGCCAGGTTGGCAATCAACCACCCCGTCGGGTGTGCCGGTCAGGATCAGGTCGCCGGGTTGCAGGGTCATGAAGCTGCTGAAATATTCGATCAAAAACGGCACGTCGAAAATCATGTCGCGCGTGTTGCCCGTTTGCGTGACCTTGCCATTGACGGTGGTCTGCAGCGCCAGCGCCATAGGGTCCGGCACATCGGCCGCGTCCACCAGCCAGGGGCCCAGCGGTGTGCAGGTGTCGCGGTTCTTCACGCGCAGGTTGGGGCGGTACCAGTTTTCCAGGTAGTCGCGGATCGCGTAGTCGTTGGCGACCGTATAGCCCGCGATGAAGTCATAGGCATCGTCGCGCTTTACCCTTTCGGCCGTCTTGCCGATGACTACTGTGAGTTCACATTCGTAGTGCATGAACCGCACGCCGGCCGGGCGGCGCGTGAGCTGCCGGTGGCCGGTCAGCGTGCCTTCGCCCTTGACAAAAACCAGTGGTTCTTCGGGCGCCTTGAATTCAAGTTCCTTCGCGTGGTCGGCGTAGTTCAGGCCAAGGGCGAGGATGCTTCGCGGGCGCGGCGTGGGTGCCAGTGGCGGCAGCCAGGTGAGCAGGTCCTGAGAAATAACGCGGCCGTCGCTCAGGCGTACAGCCGCTTCCGGATGACCGCCGAACTCATGGCTGGTGCCCGTATATTCACGCCCTTCATACATGACTCGGGCGTGTTTCATGCGGGCTCCTCAATAAGCGTGTTGCTCAATGTGCCGAAGCCCGGCGCCGTGATGTCAATGCGGTCACCCACTTTGGCCAGCGGCCGGCCTGCATCGCAGCCCAGCATCAACACATCGCCGGGATGCAGCGTCATGAATTCACCGACATCGGTCAACAGCCGGGCGGCATCGCGAATTAGGTGGTTGAAGTTCATGGTTTGTTTGAGCTCGCCGTTGATGCGCACTTCCAGCATGAAACCCGACGGATCGCCGGCTTCGTTGGCAGGCACCAGGCGCTCGCCGATACCCAGAAAGCCGTCCAGGCATTTGAACTTGACGGGCGGCCGGAAAAAGCTGGCGTGCGGAACGGACAGGTCGTTCATCAGCACATAGCCGGCAGCCGTGCCGGCCACGCCCATCACCATCGCGATGGTCGCGCCGATCTCGACCTCGGAAACGCGGGCCGGCACGGTGATGGCCGCACCATGCGCGCTCCAGGTGTTGGCCGTTTTCACGTAGAGCACAGGCGCTTTCGGGGGCGTCTTGTAAGGCGGCTGATTCATCTGCGGCGCCAGCGCTTCGACTTCCGCGCGAAAGTTCAGCAGCGTGCCGTAAACGGTCCCTTGCGGCATCCAGCTCATGGCTGCTCCAGTTCAATCAATTTATCGAGCAGTTCATAAAGCTGTGCCAGGCTCTGTTTGCCCAGGGTTGTTTCCATCCAGGCGTAGTGCGCCTCGATCGTCTGCGACAGGGTTTCGACGAGCTGCATGCCTTTGTCCGTGGCTTCGACCACGGTGCGGCGCTGGTCGGCCGGATCGCGCGCGCGGCGGATCAGGCCGTCGCGTTCCATGCGGGTCAGCACACCGGTCAGGCTGGGCCCGAGGATGAAGGCTTCGCGTGCGACCTTGCCGGTCTCCACCACGCCGTGTTCGCCCAGCACCCGCAACACACGCCATTGCTGGTCGCTCAGGGCGTGCTCACGCAGGCGCGGCCGCGTGTGCGCCATCACGGATTCGCGCGCCTGCAGCAGCAGGCGGGGCAGGTTGCGGTGGGTAAAAGGGGTGGTCATGCAGGGTGTCAAAATTATTTAACATGTTAAATGAAATGACGCTTTCCTGCCCAGCCCCTGCCTGCCGGGATTTACCCGTACTGTGATTAATTACAGTAATATCGCCGCATGGCCAAAGACAAGACGATTTACACCTGCACCGAATGCGGCGGCATCAACCCGAAATGGCTGGGCAAATGCCCGCATTGCGGCGCCTGGAACACGCTGATCGAATCGGTCGCGGAAAGTCAGTCGCCGGTGAAAAACCGCTTTGCCTCACTGGCCAAACCGTCGGAAGTGGCGACCCTGGCCGACATCGAGGCGACCGACATGGCGCGCACGCCCACCGGGCACGAGGAGCTGGACCGCGTCCTCGGGGGCGGCATCGTCGAAGGCGGTGTGGTGCTGATAGGCGGCGATCCCGGCATCGGAAAATCAACCCTGCTGCTGCAGGCGCTGGACTCGCTGCAGCGCGCCGGACTCGATACCTTGTACGTCACCGGCGAGGAAAGTGGCGCCCAGGTGGCGCTACGTTCACGGCGGCTCGGGCTGGACGGTTCCCAGGTCAAGGTGCTGGCGGAGATCCAGCTCGAGAAAATCCTCGCCACGCTGGAAGCCACGCGGCCGGCCGTGGCGGTGATCGATTCGATCCAGACTGTTTATTCAGACCAATTGACCTCGGCGCCGGGCTCGGTGGCGCAGGTACGCGAATGTGCGGCCCACCTCACGCGCGCGGCCAAGGCCAGTGGAGTCTGCATCGTGCTGGTCGGCCATGTCACCAAGGAGGGCGCCCTGGCCGGACCGCGCGTGCTGGAGCACATGGTGGACACCGTGCTTTATTTCGAGGGCGACACCCATTCGAGCTTTCGCCTGGTGCGGGCCATCAAGAACCGCTTCGGCGCGGTCAACGAGATCGGCGTGTTTGCCATGACCGAAAAAGGCCTGAAGGGGGTGAGCAATCCGAGCGCGATTTTCCTGAGCCAGCATGCCGAACCGGTGCCGGGCAGCTGTGTGATGGTGACGCTGGAAGGCACGCGCCCGCTGCTGGTCGAAATCCAGGCGCTGGTCGACAGCGGTGGCCCCAGCCCGCGGCGCCTGTCGGTGGGCCTGGACCGTGACCGCCTGGCCATGCTGCTGGCGGTGCTGCACCGCCACGCCGGTGTTGCCTGCATGGACCAGGACGTGTTCGTCAACGCTGTTGGCGGTGTGCGCATCAGCGAGCCGGCGGCCGACTTGGCCGTGATGCTGTCCATCACCTCCAGCCTGCGGGGCAAGCCGCTGCCCAAGGGATTCATCGCCTTCGGTGAGGTCGGACTGGCCGGCGAAGTCCGCCCCGCGCCGCGCGGACAGGAACGCCTGAAAGAAGCGGCCAAGCTGGGTTTCAGCGTGGCGGTGGTGCCCAAGGCGAATGCGCCCAAAAAGCCCATCGAAGGCCTGACTATCCATGCTGTCGAGCGTGTGGAAGAGGCCATGGAAGTTGTGCGTAGCCTCGCGTAAACAAGGCTCCAGTCAGATTTTGCTATTAAAAATGTAGCTACTTACGCCCGTAACACCTGGGCAAAGCGCCGATTTCACTTGCAAAACATGGCTGAACGGTCCGCCGGACCGCCTACGCACTCCCCGCAGGAAAGAGTTTGGTCAGGGCTGCGAAAATAGCGTCATGAACTTCCAGAAAATCCTTGTTCCGATCGCCGGTGTCGCTTTGGTGGCGTTGGCGTACCGCGGCTTCGGCTGGGCCGGCGTGGCGGCTGCCGTTGGCGGCCTGATGATGTGGCTGCTGCTGCATTTCACCCGCATGATGCAGGTGCTCAGGCGCACCGCCAACCGGCCCATCGGTTACCTCGACAGCGCCGTCATGCTCAATGCCAAACTCAAGCCGGGCATGACGCTGCTGCACGTGGTGGCCATGACCCGAAGCCTGGGTGCACTGCAATCTGAAAAGGATGCACAGCCGGAGGTGTTTCGCTGGACCGACGGCGGGCAGTCGCACGTTACCTGCACTTTTGTCGGCGGCAAGCTGACGCACCATGTGATGGTCAGGCCGGAGGAACCCGATTCCCCGCCCGCCACGGGTGAGCTGCCGCCGGCCCCGTAAAATCAGCGTTTCGGGTTTTCGCGGGGCCTCCGCCCTGCCGGCCAAAGAATCACTCCCACGACATTACACAGGATCAGCACCATGCCCCCAGTAGCACCCTCCATGGCAGACCGCGACGGCAAAATCTGGATGGACGGCCAGATGGTCGAATGGCGCGACGCCAAAATTCACGTGCTGAGCCACACGCTGCATTACGGTTGCGGTGCCTTCGAGGGCGTGCGTGCCTACAACGCCCAGGGCGGCACGGCCATCTTCCGGCTGGAAGAACACACCGAGCGTCTCTTCAACAGCGCCAAGATCCTGCGCATGAAGATTCCCTTTACCCAGGACGAAGTCAACGCAGCCACGAAAGCTGTCGTGCGTGAGAACAAACTGGAGTCCTGCTACATCCGGCCGCTGACCTGGATCGGCTCACAAAAACTCGGCGTCAGCCCAAAGGGCAACCAGATCCACCTGATGGTGGCGGCCTGGGCCTGGGGTGCCTATCTGGGTGAAGAGGGCATGAAGCGCGGCATCCGCGTGAAGACTTCCAGCTACACCCGCCACCACGTCAACATCACCATGACGCAGGCCAAGGCGGTCAGCAACTACACCAACTCCATCCTTGCCAACATGGAAGCGCTGGACGACGGTTACGACGAAGCGCTGTTGCTCGACGCCTCAGGTTTTGTCAGCGAAGGCGCCGGTGAAAACATTTTTGTCATCAAGGGCGGCGTGGTCTACACGCCCGATTTGTCGGCCGGTGCACTCAACGGCATCACACGCAACACCATCCTGCACATCTGCAAGGACCTGGGGCTGGAGCTGGTGCAAAAGCGCATCACACGCGACGAGGTGTACATCTCCGACGAGGCCTTCTTCACCGGTACCGCCGCGGAAGTCACGCCGATCCGCGAACTCGACCGCATCGAAATCGGCGCCGGCTCGCGCGGGCCCATCACCGAAAAAATCCAGAGCGCGTTTTTTGACATCGTCAACGGACGCAACCCGAAGTACGCCCATTGGCTCGCGAAAGTCTGATCATGAGTACCTCCTCTACTGTTGAACTGCTGGCCAAAGACCTGAATTCGCAGGGCGGCGTGTTCTGCCCGAGTCCCAAGGCAGATATGGCGATTTGGAACAGCCATCCCAAGGTCTACCTGGATGTGGTGCGCACCGGTCAGGCCAAGTGCCCCTACTGCGGCACGCTCTACAAGCTCAAGGACGGCGAGCACGTCGGTGCCCACCACTAGCAGGTCGCTGATCGTCGCCCCTCAGTGGATAGGCGACGCAGTCATGACCGAGCCGCTGCTGCGGCGCCTGCATGCGCGGGGTGAACAACTCACCGTTGGGGCTCTGCCTTGGGTGGCGCCGGTGTACCGCGCGATGCCGCAGGTGCACGAGGTCATCGAGTTTCCATTTGCGCACGGCGGCCTGCAGCTGAAGGCGCGCCGCGCACTGGCGAAACGCATCGCCGGGCAGTTCGATAGCGCCTATATCCTGCCCAACTCCCTCAAAAGTGCGCTGCTGCCATTGCTGGCCGGTATCCCGAAACGCATCGGTTATCTGGGCGAGGCGCGCATCGGCCTGCTGACCCACCGCCTGAAAAATCCCGCCAAGGGGCAGCGTCCGCCCATGGTGGCGTTTTATTCGGCACTCAGTGGCGAGACGGACCTGGACGCGGACCGGCCGCAACTGCAGATGCCGGCTGATGTGGTGGCGCAGGCGCTCACCGAACTCGGCCTGCAGCGCGGCGCTTATCACGTGTTTGCGCCGGGGGCCGAATATGGGCCGGCCAAGCGCTGGCCTGCGCGGCATTTTTCCGAGCTGGCCCAGAAACTGGCGCTGCCCGTTCTTTTGCTGGGGTCGGGCAAGGAAGCCGCGCTGTGCGAAGAAATTGCCGTAGCCGCCAACGCCGGGCGCCCTGGCGCCTGCGTCAATCTGGCAGGCAAGACCAGCTTGATTCAGGCACTGTGCGCCATCGCTGCGGCCAGGAGTGTCGTGAGCAACGACTCCGGGCTCATGCATGTGGCCGCGGCCTTTGGCGTGCCGCAGGTGGCAATTTTCGGTTCGTCCAGTCCCCTGCATACGCCGCCGCTAAGTGCCGAGGCCAGCGTGCTGTGGCTGAAGAACGATCCGGCCTACCAGCCACCGCTTGATTGCGCGCCGTGTTTTGAGCGCGAGTGCCCCCTGGGCCACACGCGCTGCCTGAATGACATCAACCCTGCGCGCGTGCTGCAGGCCTTGCAGGTCGGCTGATCAGGCGGGAAACGCCGCCAGCGGCGCGAAGCCCGGCTTGTTGTCTGTGGGCGTGCGTGCCACATTCATGACCCAGCAGACCATCGCAAAATAGCCGACCAGCGTCGACAACTCGACCACACCCTGCTCGCCGAACACACCCAGTGCGGCGGCATAGCTGCTGTCGCTGACACCGTGGTGTTGAAGCAGCTCGGTGACCAGATCGACGGCCGCCGCCTCGTCCGGGGCCGTGCTGTGCGGGTACCGGCCTTCGGCAATGGCATCCAGGCTGGCCTGCGGAACGCCGGCCTTGAGCGCCAGCGGAGCATGCATCAGCCATTCAAACTGGTTGGACACATGGCGCGCGACCAGGCACATGACAAGTTCACGGATGCGGACTTCCAGCACGCTGTCAAAACGCAGGTATTCGCCAACCTTGCCGACACGCGACATCAACTCGGGGCTGCGTAGCAGGGGAATGAAGGGGCCGAACACGGCCTTGCGCGGCCCGGCAATCAGGGCGTCGGCCGCCTCGCGCTGCGCGGCAGACATGGCGTCTGTGGCCAGCATCGGCAGCCGTTCATGGGTCGGCACGGCAAAGCCCTGGATGACAGGGGCGGTTGGATGGGTCGAAGGCACGGCAAAACTCCTGAGATCAAGCGGGTTCACGGAGGCGGCGCGCTGTAAAAAAGCTGCCGCCCGGCGGCTCTGCAATGGTACGCGCCCGCATGGGGTGGCTGTTGATTGTGAACGGGCAAAAAAAAAGGCCACCTTGCGGTGGCCTTGCCAAATCCCTTGCGGGACGTCGTTGAGACTGAGAATCTGTTGGCCGATTTTGTCTTCTGCCTTTTCAATTTTTCCGTGTTGTCACAGCAACCGGTGAACTGTAAAAGTTCGGGGGCGGGCCGGCATCCCCTATTTGAGGGAGAGCTGTGGTTTTTATGCGTGAATAGGCCAAATATTGCGATTTATTTCACGCTGCGAACGCCCCCACGAGTGTCATGACCAGGGTCATGCCGTGGCCGGCATGGGCAGCTCAACCACAAAAGAGGCGCCCCCGCCCGGCCTGTCTTCGCAGCGGACGATGCCGCTGTGACGCTCGGTGATGGATTTGACAAGCGCCAGGCCCAGGCCAACGCCGCCTTCGTGCTCGCTGGCACCCGGCAAGCGGTAAAAGGGTTCAAAAATGCGCTCCCGCTGGTCGGGCGGTACGCCCGGCCCATGGTCATTGACGCGGATGACGGCGCGCCGCTGCGCGCCTGTGTCGGTTTCGCTGAGCTCCAGGCTCACTTCACCGGTGCTGTAGCGTCTGGCGTTTTCCAGCAGGTTGCGGATCAGCCGGCGCAGCAGGCGCGCGGAGCCTTGCAGCGTGAGGCTTTGCGTCTGAAGCGCTGTACCCAGCTGGGCTTGCACACGGGCGCATTCCTCGGCGGCCAGGCCGGTCAGGTCCAGCGTCTCAAACGGCTCTGCGTCCGCTTGCTTCGTATCAAGTCGGCTGGCCAGCAGAATTTCGTCGATCAACTGGTCCAGCTCATTGATGCTGCGCGAGATCTCTGCGCGCTGCGTGGAGCCAGGCGCGGCATCCATCAGTTCCAGGCCCATGCGTATCCGTGCCAGCGGTGAACGCAGTTCATGCGAGGCATTGGCCAGCAATGACTTGTGCGAGGCGAGCAGCGACTTCTGCGATTCCATCAGGGTTTCGATGCGTTCTGCGGCATGGTTGAAACGCTCGGCCAGAAAGGCCACTTCGTCTTCTCCCTGCACGACCATGCGCGCCGACAGGTCGCCGCTGCCCCAGCGCTCAACCCCGCGCTGCAGGCCTTCCAGCCGCTGCGTGAGCCGGCGGATGATCGGATAGGCGCCCATTGCCACCGCCAGCGCCACCACGCCCAGCATCCAGCCGAAGCCGAACGGCGGCCGGCTCCAGGCGTTTCGGGGAGGGCGTTTGGGCCGGGGCAGCTCAAGATTGAGCACCTGGCCGTCCGTGGTCACCAGGTCAAACTCCAGGCCGTCGCCCGGTTTCCGGTCGGCTTTGGTTTGCGCCCTGCCGATGACTTCACCCGCCTGGTTGTGCACCAGTACTTCACGTATTGGCAGTTGGGGCGGGTCCGTGCTCAGTTGCCACGCGGCGCCCACCAAAAAAGCGAGCACGACCACGGTTGCCACCACGGCAAGCCAGATGCGCACATAGAGATGCGATGTAAAGCGGGACCACATGGGAGACTCCTACAAATCCGATTTTCGGGCGCATGACTGCGTTGCGCGGTGCTCGGAATCCTCATGCACCCCAGTGCATTCCGGTGTCCTGCGCTCCGTGCGCCTTGCCCTGCATCCCGACAATCGAATTTTTAGAAGTCTCATAAGACCGGTTCAATCCTGCTGCTTGGCAAAAACGTAGCCGACACCGCGCACGGTGAGAATGCGTTTGGGGTCTTTGGCATCGAGCTCTATGGCGCTGCGGATGCGGCCCATGTGCACGTCAATCGAACGGTCGAAGGCTTCAAGTTCCCGGCCGCGCACTGCCTCCATGATCTGGTCCCTGGAGAGTACCCGGCCTGCGCGTTCGGCGAGGGCCACCAGCAGGTCGAACTGGTAGGAGGTCAATTCGCAAATCTTGCCGGCGACGGAAACCGTCCGCGCGTCACGGTCGATTTCCAGCGAGCCGAAACGCATGGTCTGCTGCGTGCCTGCCGTGCTGCCACCTTCACCGCCGCGGCGTAACACGGCGCGGATACGCGCCAGCAGTTCACGTGGCTCGAAAGGTTTGGGCAGGTAGTCGTCAGCGCCGATTTCCAGCCCGACGATCCTGTCCATGGGATCCCCTTTGGCCGTAAGCATCAGAACCGCTGTGCGGGAAAACTCCCCGCCCAGGCCCTTGATGCGACGGCACACCTCCAGGCCATCCATGTCGGGCAGCATCAGGTCAAGAATGACCAAGTCGGGCTTGCAGCTCTGCAGGGCTTCCAGGCCCTTGGCGCCGTCAACCGCATGGGTGACGCCGTAGCCTGACTGACGCAGGTACTCGATCACCATGGTCGCCAGGCGGGTGTCGTCTTCGATCATCAGAAGTTGCTGTGTCATGGGCTGGCTCGCTGGACGGGTGCTGGTCGGCTGTTCAGTGTAGCCACTGGCGCCCGTTTGTGGCGAGGCGCCGAGGACGTCGGTGGTGAAAGGGCTGGGGTTGCGGTCGCTCATGAGGGACTCCTTCTTCAATGACGGTCCATCGTGCGCGCCCAGGGAGAAGTCGCGTTAAAGCGGCTGTAAAGTTAGGTAAACCGCTGCAGCGATTTGCACCGACAAGCCTGTCGGTTTTGCTATTAATTAAATAGCTATATGTGCCCGTCAATCAAGGACGATCTGGCATTTTCATGCGAGAAGCCAGCCAAACCAACACCAGTACAGGCACCCCCAACAAGGCCGTACTCGTGAAAAAACTGCTGTAACCGAAGGTATCCACGTAGGACCCCGAATACCCCGCCAGAAACTTCGGCAGCAGCAGCATCATGGAGCTGAACAGGGCGTACTGCGTGGCGGAGTAATTGACGTTGGTCAGGCTGGACAGGTAGGCAATGAAAGCGGCCGACGCAATGCCGCTGGACAGGTTGTCGGCCGAGATCACGAAGATCAGCGCGTGGACGTCGTGCCCGCGCGAACCCAACCAGGCAAACAGCAGGTTGCTTGCGGCACTGAGCACCGCGCCCAGCATCAGAACGCGCATCACCCCGAAGCGCATCGCCAACGCGCCACCAGCAAACGCACCGACCAGCGTCATGATGACCCCGTAAATCTTGGTGACGGCCGCTACCTCGTCTTTGGTGTAGCCCATGTCCACGTAGAACGGGTTGGCCATGATGCCCATCACTACGTCACTGATCCTGTAAACGGCAATCAGAGCCAGGATCAGCAGCGCGTGTTTGCCGTAGCGGCGCAGAAAGTCAGCAAAGGGCTCGACCAGCGCACTTTTGAGCCACTCAGCCGCATTGCGCGCAGGCGGAATTTCGCGCGGCACCGGCTCGGGCGAAAACAGCACAGTGACCACGCCCAGCAGCATGGAGGCCGCCATCACCAGGTAAGCGGTTTGCCAGGCACCGTGCTGGTAGGCAATCACGCCGCCTGCACCGGCCACTTCGGCGCGTGCGGCAATCCACAACACGCCGGCGCCGGCCCAGATCATGGCCATGCGATAGCCTGTCTGGTAGGCCGCTGCCAATGCGGCCTGACGTTGCATGTCGGCCGATTCGATGCGAAAAGCGTCCAGGGCGATGTCTTGCGTGGCCGAGGCAAAAGCCACTGCCAGCGCACACCACACCACCGGCAGCAGCGCGAGTTTGGGGTCGGTCAGCGCCATGCCGGTCAGCGCTGCCATGATGACGGTTTGCGACAGCAGCAGCCAGCTGCGCCTGCGGCCGAGCAGCCGCGTCAGCAAGGGAATGGGCAGGCGGTCAACCAACGGAGCCCAAACCCATTTGAAGCCATAGGCCAGCCCGACCCAGCTCAGGTAACCAATGGTGGTGCGGTCGATGCCGGCTTCGCGCAGCCAGAAGCTCAAGGTGCCAAACACCAGCAACAAGGGCAGGCCGGCCGAGAACCCTAGAAGCAGCATGCGAAGGGTGGGTGCCTCCAGATAAACCCGCAGGGTGTCGGCCCAGCTTGGCCGGGAAGCGGGGGAGGGACCGGCGGTGGAGGCTGGAGCGTCAGAATGGGGTGTCGGCTGACGCGATGCAGCCGGTTTGTCAGATAAGGTCTCGCTCATGCGGGAATAATACGCTGTACCCTTACTTTGGAGACATGATGAAATTTTCCCTGAGTGTGACCTGCGCTGCGCTGTCTGCCTTGATGCTGCTGGGCGCACCGCCTGCCATGGCCCAGAACGAAGGTGTGGACGTGGGCAAGAACTCCGGGTTCACCCAGCTGGTTCCTGCGGGAGAGATCGAGCAGGCCTCCAAGCAGCAATACGGCAAGATGATGCAGGAGGCGGCCAGTAAAAATGCGCTCGCGCCGGCCAGCCATCCGCAGCTTCAGCGCCTGCGACGGATTGCCCAGCGTGTTATTCCTCACGCGGTGGCCTGGAACCCGCGTGCGAAGGATTGGCAATGGGAGGTCAACCTCATTGCGAGCAAGCAGGTCAATGCGTTTTGCATGCCGGGCGGGAAGATCGCTTTTTACACCGGCATTCTTGACCAGCTGCAGCTCACGGATGACGAAATCGCCATGATCATGGGCCATGAAATGGCGCATGCCCTGCGCGAGCATGCGCGCGAGCGTATGGGTAAGTCGGCGGCCACCAACATCGGCGCCAGTTTGCTGTCGCAATTGTTCGGGTTGGGCGATCTGGGCCAGACCGTTGCGGGCATCGGGGTGCAACTGATCAACCTGCGTTTTGGCCGTGAAGACGAGTCGGAAGCTGATCTGGTCGGGATGGAGCTGGGCGCGCGTGCCGGGTTCAACCCGCGCGCCGGCATCACGCTCTGGCAAAAAATGGCTGCGGCCAACAAAGGCGCACCACCAGAATGGCTCAGCACCCACCCGGCCGGAGCGACCCGGATTGCCGACATGGAGCGCAACCTGCCCCGGGTGATGCCTTTGTATGAAAGGGCCCGCAAAGGCTGATGGTTCCCTGGCCGGTCATGATGCTTGCGTCAGGCCTGTAGCCGGACATGGTGGCGACGTTGTTCGAGTCGCCGGTGCAGTCGCTCTGGGCCAGTTCCCCTATGCCGGCAGCCGTGGTTTAATAAAAAGCAGCATGAAAAATCGTCCTGACCCTGCCCGTCCAGCCGTCCCCGGGGCGGTCATCGCGATGATCGCCGTGGAGGATCTGGCATGAGCACGCCGCAAGAGGAGTTCCAGCGATTCCTTGCCGAGCAGCGGGTCGAGTATCAGCGCAGCCTGCCCGGAAAAATAGCGGAGATACGCGCGCTGTGGCTGGTGGTCAACGCAGACGCAGACGCACCCAAACCGATGAAAGATCTGGAGCGCATGGCCCATACCCTGGCCGGTACCGCCGGGACACTGGGTTATCGGGAAATAGGCACTGCAGCCAAGGCACTGGAGCTGCTGGTGGAGCACGCGGTGGTGGCCGGGCCGGACCTGACCCTGACCCAGCGCTCCGAGATTGCCCAGGCCATCGACACGCTGCAGGGCGCCCTGCCCGCCGGATGATGGTTGCCCGTCCGTGTTTTCCACTTCATACTTGCGCATCCGAAGCTGGCCGTTCTCCGCTGCGCGCCTGAGCCACCTGTTATTGACCACAAGGACCCCGAATGCCCAAACCCCTCGCCCGAATCCTGTATGTGGAAGACGAGCCTGATATCCGTGCTGTTGCGCAAATGGCGCTCGAGGCCGTTGGCGGTTTCACTGTAATTGCCTGTTCTTCTGGCAGTGAGGCGCTCGCGGCGGCGCCGACTGCGCAGGCTGACCTGCTGCTGCTTGACGTGATGATGCCCGGCATGGATGGGCCCAGCACGCTCAAGGCATTGCGCTTGCTGCCCGAGACAGCGGCGACGCCAGTCATTTTCATGACCGCCAAGGTGCAGGCCGCCGAAGTGGCGCAATACCGTGAACTGGGCGCGATCGACGTGATCCACAAACCGTTTGATCCTATGGAGCTCTCGGCGCAGCTCGGCCGCATCTGGGCGGTGCAGGGGCAATAAGGCTTGCAATTCCTGCACGACGCGCAGAAACCCAGGCGCGCAGGGCCTTTGTTCTCGGAATGCATCGGCCGCCCGGGGTCCAAGGGACAATAACCCATGCCCCACCCCGATCCATCTGCTGAGCCTGTCCTGACCCCTCACGATCCCGCGTCGCTGTCAGCGTGGGCGCCTATGGGCTCACCGGTTTTCCGGATGTTGTGGGGCACCTGGATGGCCGCCAATATCTGCATGTGGATGAATGATGTCGCTGCTGCCTGGCTGATGACTTCACTGACCACTTCGCCGATCTGGGTGGCGCTGGTGCAATCGGCCTCGACCCTTCCGGTGTTTCTACTTGGCTTGCCGAGCGGTGCGCTGGCCGACATCCTGGACCGGCGCCGGTATTTCATCATCACGCAGTTCTGGGTGGCCGCAGTGGCGCTGGTGCTGTGCCTGACGATTGTCATGGACGTCATGACGGCGCCGCTGCTGCTGGCGCTGACCTTTGCCAACGGTGTCGGGCTGGCGATGCGCTGGCCGGTGTTCTCGGCCATTGTTCCGGAGCTGGTGCCGCGGGCCCAGTTGCCCGCCGCGCTGGCACTGAATGGCGTGGCCATGAACGCTTCGCGCATCATCGGCCCTCTGGTGGCTGGTGCGCTGATCGCGAGCGCCGGCAGTGAGTATGTTTTTATTCTCAATGCCGTGTTGTCGCTGCTTGCCGGTTTTGTGATCATGCGCTGGCGCCGGGAGCACGTGCCCAGCCCGCTGGGGCGCGAGCGACTGATCAGCGCCATGCGTGTCGGCGTGCAGTTCGTGCGCCAGTCGGCACGCCTGCGCGCCGTGCTTTTGCGCGTAGCGCTGTTTTTCTTTCATTCCACTGCCTTGCTGGCGCTGTTGCCCTTGGTCGCGCGCGGTCTGAACAGCGGCGGTGCCGGCACGTTCACCCTGCTTTTGGCATCCATGGGTTTTGGCGCCATCTTTGTGGTTGCCTTCCTGCTGCCGCGCTTGCGCCGCACTTTCTCGCGCGATGCGCTGGTGCTCTGCGGCATGGTGTTGCAATCTGTGGCCACGGCTGTGGTGGCCTTCGCGCCCAATGTGTACATCGCCTCACCGGCGATGTTTCTGGCCGGTATGGCCTGGATCACCACGGCCAACAGCCTCAGCGTATCGGCGCAACTTGCCCTGCCCGATTGGGTACGCGCGCGTGGCATGTCGATGTTCCAGATGGCCATCATGGGCGCGAGCGCGTTGGGCGCAGCGGTGTGGGGGCAGATAGCCACGGTGACCAGTGTTCCTGTCAGCATGCTGATTGCCGCCTCGACGGCGGTACTGGCCATTGGCGCCACGCAGTTGTTGCTGCGCGACCGCAGCATCGAGGAAGACCTGACACCTTCGCGCGTGTTCAAGGTGCCCAGCGCCGAGGCACCGCCACTGACGGGCCAGATTCGCATCACGATTGAATACCGCATTGATCCGGCCCGGGGCGAGGAGTTTCGCGCCCTGATGCAGGAAAGCCGCCGCAGCCGCCTGCGCCAGGGCGCACTGGCCTGGGAGCTGCTGCGCGACATCTCGGAACCCGGGCGCTATATCGAGCAAATCAGCGACGAGTCGTGGACCGAGCATCTGCGCCGCTTTGACCGTGTCACGGCGGGCGACGTGGCACTGCGTGATCGCAAGCTGGCTTTCCATCTGGGTGAAAGCCCTCCGGTTGTGACGCGTTTCGTGCTCGAGGCTTAGGGAAGCGCTGAACAAGTCCCCTGCGGCGCGCGATCAGACGGGCTCGGGCGGTCTGCTGCGTTGAATTTCTTGCCAATAGCCAGCTATTGATTGCGAAATCCGCCTTGGCAATCCCATCCCGATCCGGCTGCCGCACATCCGCAAGGACTTATTCAGCGCTTCCTTAGGACTCGGGGCTGCTCACAGGCCGGCGTTGTGTATGCCTGCGTATGGGCCGTGCGTCCCGGCGGGCCGCACCGGGCCTTCCCTCGCACGGCAAGTCGGTAGATGCCAAAATTCGGCCCACCTTGCTCAATTTGAAGAAAATCTGCCTGTGGCCCTTATTGCACGGGCATCAGCAGCTACGCTTTTAATAGCGGATACCGATCGGCGAGTAATTTCCGACCAGAAGCCAGGCAGAAGTACACGTCACGCAGGCCTCTGCGTTACTTGGCATGCACCTTGCATCTCATCTTGTACACAAGTATGGATGCTTTAAATTGGTGCAAGTTTCATTAACCCCTGATGTGACCGGCAAACCGTCCTTACCGGAGCACGCGTCCGCACCCGCAGGCGGCAGTCCGCTTGCGCCGCAGGCCTGGATCCACCGTCCTGCGCCACCGGCAGCGGGCACGCAGGCGGCTTCATCCGGGGCGCTCGCAGGCTTGACTTTCGCGGCCAAGGACAACATCGACGCTGCAGGTCTGCCGACCACGGCCGGCTGCCCGGCCTTTGCCTACACGCCCCCGGTCAGCGCTTTTGTTGTGCAGAAACTGCTCGATGCTGGTGCGCAGCTGGCAGGAAAAACCAATCTCGACCAGTTCGCCTGCGGCCTGAACGGTACCCGTTCGCCGTTTGGGGCGGTGCCCAATGCGTTTAATCCCGCCTATGTATCAGGCGGCTCCAGCTCCGGTTCGGCCTATGTGGTGGCCACCGGGCAGGTGGACTTTGCGCTGGGCACGGACACGGCAGGCTCCGGCCGTGTGCCGGCCGGCCTCAACAACATCGTCGGCCTCAAGCCTTCGCGCGGACTGATCAGCGCCCGCGGTGTTGTGCCTGCGGCGCAAAGCGTGGACTGCGTGTCCATCTTTGCGCGAACCGTGGCCACAGCGGTGCAGGTGCTGGAAGCTGCGATGGGCCATGACGCACTCGACCCCTATTCGCGAAAGCTGGTGCTGGCCAGTGCACCGTTTGCAGCAGCTTTCCGTTTTGGTGTTCCAGCCAGCCTGGAGTTTTATGGCGATCGCGCCGCCGAAGCCGCGTTTGCAGAGGCTGTGATGCGGTTGCAGTCCCTGGGCGGCACGCCGGTGCCCATCGACTTCGCGCCGCTGGCCCAGGTGGCGGCCCTGCTCTATGAAAGCGCGCTCGTGGCCGAGCGCTACACCGCCATCCGCAGCTTCTTCGATACCCATGAGGACGAGGTGATTGAGCCGGTGCGCAGCATCATCGCCGCAGGCCGCGCCTACAGCGCGGCGGATCTTTACGCGGTGCAGACCGAGCTGAAACGCCTGGGCCAGCAGGCCGACGCGATGTGGTCTTGTTCCGCCAACGGCCGCAGCGAAGGGCCGCCCCAAGCAAGGCCAGCCCCTTGCACCCATGAAAGGGGCAGCGAGTACCCGGATCCACACGCAGTTGGGAGCGTGGGGGCCAACATAGACCTGCTGGTGGTGCCGACAGCTCCCACGCATTACACGATTGCCCAGATGAAGCAGGACCCCGTGGCACTGAACCGCAAGCTCGGTGCCTACACCAACTTTGTGAACCTGCTCGACTACGCAGCGCTGTCAGTGCCCAGTGCCATGCGCCCCGACGGCCTGCCCTTTGGCATCACGCTGATCGCACCGTGCGGCAGCGACTGGCAGCTGGCGGACCTAGGTCAGAGGTACCACCATGCCACCGGCCTGAGGCAAGGCGCCACCGATGCATCCCTGCCAGCCATGCGGTCCATTGCCGGCATTTGCAAGCCGGCCACAGTGAAAGTGGCCGTTGTCGGCGCACACCTTTCCGGCATGCCCCTGAATACCCAATTGACCGAACGCGGCGCCGCTCTGGCCGGCCCCGCGGAAACCGCACCGCATTACAAGCTGTTTGCCCTGCCGGGTACCACACCGCCCAAGCCTGGGCTGCTGCGTGTTGCTGCCGGGCGGGGTGCGCGTATTGCCCTTGAGGTCTGGGAGATGCCACTCAGCGCCTATGGTTCCTTTGTGGCGCTGGTTCCCACACCCTTGGGCATAGGCACCCTGGAGCTGGGCGACGGCAGCACGGTCCAGGGCTTTTTATGCGAACCCGAAGCCCTGCACGGTGCGCAGGACATCTCGCATCTGGGCGGATGGCGCGCCTACATTGCTTCCTTGAAAGTTGCCAACCTTTGACCCGTTTTCATCCATTACCTACCAGGAGAGACTCATGAGCCAAGCCAACCATTCCACCCGCCGCACCCTGTTGAAGGCCGGCGCAACCAGCGCAGCGTTGGGCGTGCTGGGCGCGCCTGCTATCGTGCGTGCGCAGTCAGGCCCCAAGATCCGCATCGGCTACTGGCCCATCGCCGCCGGCCTGCCGTTCTATTCGGCCATCGAGCTGGGCTACTTCAAGGAAGCCGGGCTTGACGTCGAGGCGCTCAAGTTTGCGGGCGCCCAGCAGGTGATGGAGGCAGTGCTCTCGGGCCGTGCCGACGGCACCTCTAACGGAACCGGCTCGGCCAACATCGCCATTGGCGAAATCGCCCAGCCCGGTACCTTCAAGATTTTCTGCTCCAACCCCAGCAATGCAAAGAACGTACTGGACGAAGTGATCGTGCCTGTCAACAGCCCGGCCAAGACCATGGCCGACCTGAAAGGCAAACGTGTCGCGTCCGGCCCGGGCATCCAGAATGTGACGCTGGCCAAGACCGTGCTTGAACGCGGCGGCGCCACCGGCGCCACCGTGGTGGAACTGCCCATCGGCCAGCATGTGGCCGCGCTCGCCGCCGGCCAGGTCGATGGTGCCTACACGTTGGAGCCCACCGGGACCATAGGTCGCATGAACGGCACCACGCGCGTGCTGGAGCCCGGCGTGATTGCCCGCTACGTGCTTGGCGACCCGATGGCACCCTGGTTCGGCGGTTCGGCTTCGTTGTCTTCGGAATTCATCAAGAAGAACCCGGACGCGGCAAAGAAGTTCATCGCCGCCTACGGCAAGGGCGTGAACTATGTTCGCACCAAGTCCGTCGAGGCAAGGAAATACCTCAAGGGCTACACCGCCATCGAAGGTGCACTGACCGGCGAGGTGCCACTCGCGGCCTACACCATGTACAACGAGTTCACGCCCGCCGACGTGGCGCACTTCCAGAAGTTCTTCGACCTGTTCTCGGAAAAAGGCATCTTCACGTCGCGCCTCATGGTGGATTCGATGCTCTACAAGGGCTGAACAAGATGACCACCACCCCTTCCGCAACGGCGGTGCCGGAAGCGACCGCCAAGCCCTGGGCGCCACCGGCCAGCAGACTGGCGGCTGTTGTGCAGCGCACGCCGGCGCTCGACAGGGTCCTGCCCTTCATCGGCCCGGTGGTGCTCTTCATCGTCTGGGACCTGGTGGTGCGTCTGGGCTTCATCAAGGCCATTTTGCTGCCACCCCCGCTGGACGCGTTGGGGGCATTGGTCAGTGGGCTTGCCGGCGGGCCGCTGCTCAAGGACTTTGCGGTCACTGTGTGGCGCACGGTGCAGGCCTTCATGATTGCCGCCGCGGTCGGCATGCCACTGGGTGTGCTGCTTGGCAGCAACGAGAAGGCCTACCGCAGCGTCGAGTTCCTGATCGATTTCTTCCGCTCCACACCTTCCTCGGCGCTGATTCCTTTGTTTCTGATGATCTTTGGCGTGTCCGACATCAACAAGGTGGCGATTGCTGCTTTCGGTGCGCTGCTGATTGTGGTTTTCAACAGTGCCTACGGCGTGATCAACGCACGCAAGCAGCGCGTGATGGCGGCCAAGGTCATGGGGGCTTCCCGCTGGCAGGTGTTCAAGGACGTGCTGATTTGGGAAAGCCTGCAGCCGAGTTTTGTCGGCCTGCGTTCGGCCGTGTCCATGGCGCTGGTGATCGTGATCGTCGCGGAAATGTTCATCGGCGCTGACACCGGCCTGGGAAACCGCATCATCAACTCACAGCAAGTGATGAATGTGAAGGACATGTACGCGTCGATCCTGGCCGCCGGTGCACTGGGTTACGCGCTCAACATCCTGTTCCTGGTTGTGGAGCGCCGGATTGTTCACTGGAGTGGCAGGTAGATATGGCCCCCACGCTTGTCGCTTCGCGTACTGCGCTGCCCCCCGAGGGGGCCGCTGCGCCTGCGGCCCGGCGAAGCCGGTTCCGCGGCCCCTGCTGGTCTGAAGAAACCCCTGAGTTACTTACTACCTCGCTTCCACAAGCACCCCGCCGGAGTTCAATATGTCCGCTGTAATCAACGCCCCGGTGTTTGCCGATGTGCCTGTGCGCGAGTTCCAGCCGGGACCGGCCGGCACGCACATCACCATACGCGGCCTGACTAAATATTTCGCCGGGTGGCCGCTTTACGAGGACTTCAATCTCGATATCCCGAAACACAAGATCGTGTCGGTGTTTGGTCCCAACGGCTGCGGCAAGTCCACACTGATCAACATGATCGCCGGGCTGGTGCCTATCGACGCCGGTGAGATCCTGTTCGACGGCAAGTCGCTGAAAGACACCAAGATCGGTTACGTGTTCCAGAACTACCGCGAAGCGATGTTCCCGTGGATGCGCACCATCGACAACATCGCCTACCCGCTCAAACTCGAAGGCAAGTCCAAGGCCGAGGTGGACAGGCGCATGGCTGAGTTGGTGGCGTCGTTTGATGTGAAGTTTGATCTCAAGCGCTACCCCTATGAACTCTCGGGAGGACAGCAGCAGACCGCTTCCATCATGCGGGCGCTGGCCAACAACCCCGAAGTGCTGTTCCTGGACGAGCCTTTCTCGGCCCTCGACTTCGAGATGACGCTGTTCATCCGCGAGAAGCTGCAGGAGGTGTTCATGCAGACCGGCACCACCATGCTGCTGGTGTCGCACGACCTCGAGGAGGCCGTCTACCTGGCCGATCAGGTGCTGCTGCTGACCAAGCGGCCCACCCGTGTGGCAGAAATCCTGCCCTACAACGATGCCCGGCCACGCACGGTGGAGACACTTTCCGAAGCAGGCTTCATCAGCACCAAGAAGCGCAGCCTGGAAATCTTCCAGCGCGAGGTCCGGCGCTGAACGGCAGTAGCTCAGACAACCATGAATGACACCCGCATGCTTGCTTATGTTGAAAGCACGGCTGCATTGCTGAAGCTGCCGCTTGACGCGGCGCGCACCCAGCGTGTGGCCGCGAACCTGCAGCGCACGGCCGCCATGGCGGCGCTGCTGGAAGCCGTGCCACTGACGGCGCACGACGAGCTTGCGGAAATATACAGGCCGGCAGCCTTCCCGCCCAATGACGACGGTCATAAACAGCTATGAAAACAATAGCATCTGACGCTGCTGCGATGGCCCGAGCGGTTGCTTCCGGCAAGGTCAGCGCGCGTGAACTGCTGGACGCCAGCCTGGCGCGGATTGAATCCACCGACGGCCGGGTCAACGCTTTCACGGAAAAAACGCAGGCGCGTGCCCGGGCAGAAGCCGACGCCGTCGATGCGCGGCGGGCCGCTTCGCAGCCCCTGGGGCCTTTGGCCGGTGTGCCTTATGCGGTGAAGAACCTGTTCGACATTGAAGGTGTCGTGACACTGGCCGGCTCCATCGTCAACCGCGGCGATCCGGCCGCGGCATCCGACGCCTTTCTGGTGCAGCAGATGAAGGCCGCTGGCGCCGTGCTGGTGGGCGGGCTGAACATGGATGAATACGCCTACGGTTTCACCACTGAGAACACGCATTACGGCCCCTGCCGCAACCCGCACGATCTCACGCGCATCGCCGGTGGTTCGTCGGGCGGCTCCGGCGCCGCGGTGGCCGCCGGGCAGGTGCCGGTTTCGCTCGGGTCGGACACCAACGGTTCCATCCGCGTTCCGGCCTCGCTGTGCGGTGTCTGGGGCCTCAAGCCGACCTTCGGTCGGCTGTCGCGCCGAGGGTCTTACCCGTTTGTGCACAGCATTGATCACCTGGGGCCGCTGGCGGACAGTCTTGCCGGACTGGCGCTGGCCTACGACGCGCTTCAAAGCCCCGACGCGCTGGACCCCGGCTGCCAGGCCCTGCGCGTGCAGCCAGTCATGCCGCTGCTTGGCCGCGGGACGGCGGGCCTGCGCATCGGCGTGCTGGGCGGCTATTTTCACGACAACGCCACGCCAGCGGCGCGCGAGGTGGTCGCGCTGGCGGCCAGCACTCTGGGAGCGCAAGCCGAGGTGACCTGGCCCGACGCCGCCCTGGCGCGCGCCGCCGCCTTCATCATCACGGCGAGCGAAGGCGGTAGCCTGCACCTGAATGAACTGCGCACCCGTGCCGACGACTTCGAGCCGCTTTCGGTGGACCGCTTTATCGCCGGCGCCCTGCAGCCGGTGGACTGGTATCTCCGTGCGCAACGTTTTCGCCGGGCCTACCGCGACAAGGTCAACGCGCTGTTTCGCGACTGGGATGTACTGCTCACCGCCGCCACATCGGTCAGTGCGCCGGTCATCGGCACCGAGTGGCTGGACATCAACGGTACGCAGCAGCCCTGCCGGCCCTCCCTGGGTCTGTTGACCCAACCGGTGTCTTTTGCCGGCTGTCCCGTTGTTACCGCGCCGCTGTGGCCTACCGGCACCGGCGGTTTGCCGGTCGGTGTGCAGCTGATCGCCGCGCCGTGGCGCGAAGACCTCGCTTTTCGTGCAGCAAAAATTCTCAGTGATGCCGGCGTAGCCCGTGTCCAGCCCGTTCAACTCTAAGCCCCATGCTCGCCATCAACCTTCCCGATGTCCTGGCCGAAGTCACGGCTCAGTTCGAGCGTTACGAAAAAGCCCTGACCGGCAATGACGTGGCCGTGCTCGATGAGCTGTTCTGGAACAGCCCGCACACGCTGCGTTACGGCACAACGGAAAACCTCTATGGCTACGCCGACATCCAGGCCTTCCGGGCGGGACGGCCTTCGCAGGGGCTGGAGCGCAGCCTGCTGAAAACCGTGATCACAACCTATGGCTCCGACATGGCGACAGCCAATGTCGAGTTCCAGCGTGCCGGCAGCGCCAAAACCGGCCGGCAGAGCCAGACCTGGCTGCGCACGCCCGACGGCTGGCGCGTGGTCGCCGCCCACGTGAGCCTTCTTTCCTGAGTTTCATTCCCTGACCTTTCGACTCCTTAACCCTCAACCTTTCAACTTTTAACCCCTGGAGCATTGACCATGAGCAACTTCCTTAATCGCCGCGATTCGATCAAGACCCTGGCTGCGCTCGGCGCTGTTGCTGCCAGTCCGCTGTCGTTTGCGCAAAAGCCCATCACCGTCGGCGTGATCTACGTCGGACCGCGCGACGACTACGGCTACAACCAGGCCCAGGCCGAGGCCGCCGCTGCGCTCAAGAAAATGCCGGGCGTGAAAGTGGTTGAAGAAGAGAACGTGCCCGAGACCGCTGCCGTGCAGAAAAGCATGACCGGCATGATTGCGCAGGACGGCGCCAGCCTGGTGTTTCCGACCTCCTTCGGTTATTTCGATCCGCACATGCTGGCGGTGGCAGCCAAGTTTCCCGAGGCGCGTTTTGCCCATTGCGGCGGCATGTGGACGGAAGGCAAGCACCCCAAAAATACCGCCAGCTTTTTTGGTTATATCGATGAGTGTCAATACCTGAACGGTGTGATCGCCGGCCACATGAGCAAAAGCGGCAAGATCGGTTTCATCGCCGCCAAGCCGATCCCGCAAGTGCTGCGCAACATCAATGCCTTCACCATGGGTGCGCGCTCCGTGAAGCCCGGCATCACCACCAGCGTGATCTTCACCGGCGACTGGTCGATGCCCGTGAAGGAGGCCGAAGCCACCAACAGCCTGGCCGACCAGGGTGTGGACGTTTTCACCATGCACGTAGACGGTCCCAAGGTCATCGTGGAAACAGCCGCCAAGCGCGGCAAGATGGTCTGCGGCTACCACGCCAGCCAGGCCAAGCTGGCTCCGCAGGCCTACCTGACCGGTGCAGAGTGGAACTGGCTTACGGCCTACACCACCTTCATCGAGGCGGCACGCAGCGGCAAGCCGCATCCCAACTTCATCCGCGGTGGCCTGAAAGATGGTTACGTGAAGGCATCGGCCTACGGCTCCATGGTGACCGATGCCGCAAAGAAGCAGGCCGACGGCATCAAGGCGCAGATGATGGCCGGCAGCTTCGACATCTTCAAGGGTCCGCTCAAGGACAACAAGGGCGGCACCATCGTTCCGGCCGGCAAGGTCTTCAAGCAGACCGATCTTGAACTGGAGAAGATGAACTACCTGGTTGAAGGCGTCGTCGGCAGTGTTTGACGAACACCCCCGAAGCGCCTTCGGCACTTCCCCCTCAAGGGGGCGCCACCAGCGGCCCGGCAAAGCCGGTTCCGCGATGGCCCTGAACAGGCACGTCGGTCGCTGACGCCAAGCTCATGCGCAATTCCCTCGCCAACTTCCTGCTGCCCACAGCTGCCATCGCAGCAGCGCTGCTGCTGTTCGGCCTGTTCGTCTGGTTCGCGGGTGTCAATCCGCTGGAGGTCTGGCTGCTGCTGTTCAAGGGTGCCTTCGGTGACTGGTACTCGTGGCAGAACACGCTGCAGCGCGCCGCACCCCTGATGCTCACGGCGCTGTGCGTGGCCATTCCTGCACGCGCCGGGCTGGTGGTGATTGGCGGCGAGGGCGCGTTGGTGCTGGGCGGGCTGGCCTGCGCGGGGCTGGCCCAGGCGTTGCCGCTGCCGGCCAACCTTGCGGGCACCGTGCTGGTGTGCCTTGCGGCCGCGGCCGCAGGCGCATTGTGGATTGCACTGGCGGGCTGGCTGCGCCAGTACCGGGGCATCAACGAAACCATCAGCAGCCTGCTGCTGGCCTATGTAGCTATTGGCCTGTTCAAACACCTCGTGGAAGGGCCGCTGCGCGACCCGTCCAGCCTGAACAAGCCTTCCACCTTTGCGCTGGCCGAGGGCTTGCGCATCAGCGGCATCGCCGGCTCCGACGTGCACTGGGGCCTGGTTATCGGTGTGCTGGCCTGCCTGGCGGCCGGCCTGTGGTTTCGCCTGACCCCGTCCGGCTTTGCCGTTCGTGTGGTGGGCGGCAACCCGCGCGCCGCGCAGCTGGTGGGTTTGCCCGCGTCCAGGCTGATCCTGCTGGCCTGCGCGCTCGGCGGTGCCGGCGCGGGGCTGGCCGGTGCCATCGAAGTTGCGGCGGTACACACCAATGCCAACGTGGCGCTGATTGCCGGTTATGGTTATGCGGGCATCCTGGTGTCTTTCATCGCGCGTCATCACCCGGTGGCGGTGATTCCGGTCGCCATCCTGTTCGGCGGCTTCGGTGCAGCGGGCAGCCTGCTGCAGCGGCGCCTGGGCTTGCCCGATGCGTCGGTGCTGCTGCTGCAGGGTATCGCCTTCGTGCTGATCTTGGCCAGCGAAGCGCTGCGCGATACGGACTGGAAAGCCCTGTTCTTGCGCCTTAGCCGCTTCGGCCCCTCCGAGCCCTCTCCCATCGTCATTCCCGGCTTGACCCCGGCACCAGGCATGGCGGATCAAGCCCGCAACGACAAGTCATGACCGCCGACCAGCTCCTCATTTTCCTGGCCGGCATTGTCGGCGGTGCCCTGCGCGTGGGTGCGCCTTTCCTGTTTGTCAGCCTGGGCGAATGCATCACCGAAAAATCCGGCCGTATCAACCTCGGCCTGGAAGGTGTGCTGGTGCTTTCGGCCATGTCGGCCTTCGGCGCTTCCCATCTCAGTGGCTCGCCGTGGATCGGCGTGCTGGCAGCGGCCGCCACCGGCGGGCTGCTGGCCACCTTGCACGGTGTGCTGTGTTCGCTGCCGCGGGTGAACGACATTGCCACTGGCATTGCGCTGATGTTGCTGGGCACCGGCCTGGCGTTTTACCTGGGCAAGCCGCTGATCCAGCCGCAGGCAGCGCAACTGCCTGCCATTGCGTTGGGCAACTGGAGCGATTCGGCTGCTGTGCGTTCAGCTCTACAGGTCAATGCGCTGGTGCCCATCGGGCTGGCCCTGGCGGTGGCGCTCTGGTGGGCATTTGCCAACACGCGTGCCGGCCTGCTGGTGCGCATGGCCGGCGACTCGGCCCTGGCCACGCGCGCGCTGGGTTATTCCGTGGCGGGCATCCTCATTGCGGCCACGGCGGCCGGGGGCATGGTGGCGGGTCTGGGCGGGGCTTCGCTCACCCTGTTTTACCCCGGCAGCTGGAATGAAGGCATCTCCAGCGGCCAGGGCTTGATCGCGGTGGCGCTGGTGATTTTTGCGCGCTGGAGCCCGCTGCGCTGCGTGGGGGCGGCTTTGCTGTTCGGTGGCGCCGGTGCCATCGGGCCGGCCCTGCAGTCGGTCGGCATCAGCTGGGGCTATCACCTGTTCAACATCGTTCCCTATGTGCTCACCCTGCTGATCCTGGTCATCACCTGCCGGCCCGGCACCACGGCGGCCGGCAGCCCGGGCGAGCTTTCTTCCACATCCAGATAAGGAGTATTCCCATGAGCGGCCTGGGCGGACTCAACAAATCAAGGCACGGCGTGGTCATGGGGCTGGTGCAGCTGCAGCTACCGGTGGTCGAGACGCCGGAGCAGCTCGCTGCGCAGACGCAGCGCATCTGCGCCATGGTCGCCAAGGCCAGGCGCAACCAGTCCACCATGGACCTGGTGGTGTTTCCGGAGTACGCGCTGCACGGCCTGTCGATGAGCATGGACCCGGCCCTGATGTGCACGCTCGACGGACCTGAAGTCGCGGCTTTCAAGCAGGCCTGTGTGGACAACAGGATCTGGGGCTGCTTTTCCATCATGGAAGCCAACCCCGGCGGCAACCCCTACAACAGCGGGCTGATCATCGACGACCTGGGGGCCATCAAGCTCTATTACCGCAAGTTGCACCCCTGGGTGCCGGTTGAGCCCTGGGAGCCGGGCAACCTCGGCGTGCCGGTGTGCGACGGCCCCAACGGCAGCAAGCTGGCCCTCATCATCTGCCACGACGGCATGTTCCCCGAGATGGCCCGCGAGGCCGCGTACAGAGGCGCTGAAATCATCATTCGCACGGCCGGCTACACCGCGCCCATTCGCCACAGCTGGAAAGTCACGAACCAGGCCAATGCTTTTTCCAACCTGGCCGTGACGGCCAGTGTCTGCCTGTGCGGCAGCGACGGCACCTTCGACTCCATGGGCGAGGGCATGTTCTGCAACTTCGACGGCACGGTGCTGGCCGAAGGTGGTGACCGCCCCGACGAAATCATCACCGCCGAAGTGCGGCCCGACCTGGTGCGCGAGGCGCGCAGCGGCTGGGGTGTGGAAAACAACATCTACCAGCTTTACCACCGCGGTTATGTGGCGGTGAAGGGCGGCGCCCGGGACTGCCCCTACACCTACATGCGCGACATGCTGGCCGGCCGCTACCAGCTGCCGTGGAAGGTGGACGTGACCGACGGGTCCTCCTGCGGCTTTGCGCCGCCGACACGCAGCTACCAGGGACCGGAGGTCTGACCATGGAACGTTTCGTCCAAGCCAACCCCTATCCCTGGCCCTGGAACGGCGACCTGCGGCCGGCCAACACCGCGCTGGTGGTGATCGACATGCAGACCGATTTCTGCGGCGCCGGCGGCTACGTGGACAAGATGGGTTACGACATTTCGCTCACACGTGCGCCCATCGAACCCTTGAAGAAACTCATGGCCGCAATGCGCCGGGCAGGGTACCACCTCATCCACACCCGGGAAGGCCACAGGCCTGACCTGAGCGACCTGCCGGCCAACAAGCGCTGGCGCTCGCGGCAGATCGGTACCGCCGGCACGGGCATCGGCGACGCCGGGCCGATGGGGCGCATCCTGGTACGCGGCGAACCGGGCTGGGAGATCATTCCCGAGCTGGCACCGCTGCCGGGTGAAATCATCATCGACAAACCCGGCAAGGGCTCTTTCTGCGCCACCGACCTGGAGTTGATCCTGCACACCCGCGGCATCGCCAACCTGATCCTCACCGGCATCACCACCGACGTGTGTGTGCACACCACCATGCGCGAAGCCAACGACCGCGGTTTCGAATGCCTGGTGCTCTCGGACTGCACCGCCGCCACTGACGTGGGCAACCATGAAGCCGCGCTGAAGATGATCACCATGCAGGGCGGCGTGTTTGGCGCGCACGCGCCGTCGCAAGCGGTGCTGGATGCACTGGCCACGCCATGAGCGCAACCGCAGCCATCGGCAGCCTGCCGCCGGTCACCGGGGCGTTGGCACTGGACACCTACCGGATGAGCATGCGCTTCGGCAGCTTCACGGCACTGGACAGCGTCAGCATGAAAGTGGCGCCGGGCACGGTGCATGCGCTGCTCGGCGAAAACGGTGCCGGCAAAAGCACGCTGGTCAAATGTGTGGCGGGTTTCCAGCGGCCTTCGGAAGGCAGCATCCTGATCGACGGCCGCGAGCAGGCGATTGACAACCCCGTGGTGGCGCGCGCGCTGGGCATCGGCATGGTCTACCAGCACTTCACCCTGGCGCCCGGTATGACCGTGGCCGAGAACCTGCTGCTGGCCGGCGGCAAAACGCCCGCCATCATCGACTGGAGGGAAAAACGCGCCGAACTCGAGGCCTTCCTGCAGACCACACCGTTCCGGCTAGCCCTCGACGCCCGCCCGCTGGACATGGCGGCCGGCGAGAAGCAGAAGCTGGAACTGCTCAAACAGCTGTATCTGCGGCCGCGCCTGCTGATCCTGGACGAGCCGACTTCGGTGCTGACACCGCAGGAGGCCGACGAGGTGCTGGGCCATGTGCGCGCCTTCGCGCGCAGCGGACTGTGCACCGTGCTCATCATCACGCACAAGTTTCGCGAAGTCATGGCGTATGCCGACGATGTGACGGTGTTGCGCCGCGGCAAGGCGGTGCACCACTGTGCTGTCGCTTCCACCGACCCCGGCATGCTTGCCCAGGCCATGGTCGGTGATGCGTCTGCTGCCCGGCCGGAAAGCCCCCATTCAGAAGAAAAAGTGCCTCCAGCCCTTATTTTGCGGGCGCAAAGTGCTACTGATTTCATAGCAATGCAGGCGTCACTGGAGGTCCGTGGCCTGCAGGTCATGGGTGACCGCGGCACGCTCGCGGTGCGTGACCTGAACTTGACCGTCGCGGCCGGCGAGATCCTCGGCGTTGCCGGCGTCTCCGGCAATGGCCAGCGTGAACTGGTCGAAGCCCTGGTCGGCCAGCGCGAGCGCGCAGCCGGCATGGTGAGGGTGCAGGGCCAGCCTTATGCTGCACGGCGCGAGGAAAACCACCGCCTGAAGGTGCGCAGCCTGCCGGAGGAGCCGCTGCGCAATGCCTGCGTGGGCGAACTTTCCGTGGCCGAGAACATGGCGCTGCGTGATTTCGACCGCTCGCCGCTGTGCCAGGGAGGGCGCCTGCGTTTCGGCGCCTGGCGCAGCCGCGCACGCGAGTGGATTACCGCCTACGGCATCAAGACCCAGGGAGAAAATGCGCCCATTCGCAGTCTCTCGGGCGGCAATGTACAACGCGCCGTGCTGGCGCGCGAGCTCAACGGCGAGATCGATGTGCTCATTGCGGCCAACCCGGTCTTCGGCCTGGACTTCGCCGCCGTGAAGGAAATCCACACCCGCCTGCGGGGTGTGCGTGACCGCGGCGGCGCGGTGTTGCTGGTCAGCGAAGACCTGGACGAATTGCTGGAGCTGGCCGACCGCATCGTGGTGATGAGCGAAGGGCGGGTTGTTTTTGAAACTTCTGCTGCGGATGCCGAGCGGCAGGTTCTTGGGGCGCATATGGGTGGGGGGCATCATCAACCTTTGGCTGAGGTTGTGGTGTGAGCGGCTTTTTTGATTCTTCCTGCAAGTCGGGCTTCGCCCTGGTGCGGGAGTTGTTGCGGCTGTCGGTTCCCGTGCCCGCTCGGGGTGAGCATGTTGAAGTTTTCTCTAATCCTGCTTCCGTGGGTCGCCAGCAAGCCGGGGGTTGCCCGGCGGCAAGTAACTTTCTTTTGCTTCGCCAAAAGAAAGTCACCAAAGAAAAGGCGACCCGATGGTCTGGGTCCCTTCGCTTCGCTACGGGCAACCTGCGGTGCTCGGCAAAAGCGGGGTCTCGCTCGAACTCGGCTTCGCCTCAGACAATCGCGAGCCCTGATCCGCTTTTGCCTGCGCTCCTCGGCCCAGCCCGACGGGTGGGGGGGGAAAGACAAATTCGGGGAGACGAGGACGCGCAAAGCGCGTCCTCGTCGGTGCCCGGCTTCGGTATCCGTATTTATTCCCCCACCCCTTCTGCATGCGCCGAGGAGCGGAGGTCCAGACGGATCAGGGCGAGCGATTGTCTGAGCGTAGCGAGTTCGAGCTCGACCCCGGCTGGACCGAGCACCGCAGGTTGCCCCCGTAGCGTTAGCGAAGGGGGACGCAGTCAGCGGGGTCGCCTTTTCTTTGCTTACTTTCTTTTGGCGAAGCAAAAGAAAGTGAGTAGCCGCCGGGCTACCCCCGGCCAGCAGGAAGCATCTCAACAGCTCGCACTGGCAATGACTCCAGCGACAGCATGAACCCAACTAAATCCATCATGCAACTAGACCAGGCCCAACCCTTCCCCTACAACTTCGAGCTAAAGTCCACAGCCCTCGTCATCATCGACATGCAGCGCGACTTCATCGAACCCGGCGGCTTTGGTGAGAGCCTGGGTAATGACGTGTCGCTGCTGTCGGCCATCGTGCCGGCCTGCCAGGCGGTGCTGGCGGCCTGGCGCGACGCAGGCGGCCTGGTGGTGCACACGCGGGAGGCGCACCGGGCTGACCTGTCCGATTGCCCGCCCGCCAAACGCCACCGCGGCAACCCCTCGCTGCGCATTGGCGACGCCGGGCCGATGGGCCGCATCCTGGTGGCCGGCGAGCCGGGCAACCAGATCATCCCCGCGCTGGCTCCACTGCCCGGCGAAATCGCCATCGACAAACCCGGAAAGGGCGCCTTTTACGCCACGCCGCTGCACGAGCTGCTGCAGCAGGAAGGCATCACACACCTGGTGTTCATGGGGGTGACCACCGAGGTCTGCGTGCAGACTTCCATGCGTGAAGCCAACGACCGCGGCTATGACTGCCTGTTGCTGGAGGACTGCACCGAGAGCTACTTTCCGGCATTCAAGACGGCGGCCGTCGAGATGCTGCGCGCCCAGGGCGCCATCGTCGGCTGGACGGCCACCAGCGATCACCTTCTGTCTCTGCTGGCGACCCCGCCGGCACGGCAATAACACTGCTAGAGTTTCGCCATGCACATTGCCGCCAGCCGCCTTCCTGCCCTTGCCGAGGCCTCCGCCCACCGTTCGCGTGCCGACGAGGTGTACGAGCAGCTCAAGCGCGACGTGTCTGAATTCAAGCTGGTGCCGGGTGACCGTTTTACCGAAACCGAAATCAGCGAACGCCTGGGTGTCTCACGTACCCCGGTGCGCCAGGCCCTCTTCAAGTTGCAGCAGGAGGGGTTTGTCGAGGTGCTGTTTCGCAGCGGCTGGCGCGTGCTGCCGTTCGACTTCAACCAGTTCGAGGAGCTCTATGACCTGCGCATGGTGCTGGAGACCACGGCCGCGCACCGGCTGTGCGATGGCGCGCTCAAGATCGACAACAGCCTGCTTGATGCCTTGGCCGCCATTTGGCTGGTCAGCCCCGACCAACGCAGCAGCGACACCGTGCAGGTGGCGCAGTGGGACGAGGCCTTTCACTGCGCGCTGGTGGCGGCGGCAGGCAATGCAGAAATGGCGCGCGTGCACCGCGACGTGACCGAACGCATACGCGTGATCCGACGGCTGGACTTCACCAAGCAACCGCGCATCGACGCCACCTACGACGAGCACGCCAAGATCCTCAAGGCGATCCAGCGCAAACGCGGCGACCAGGCCGCCTTGCTGCTACGCACCCACATCCAGACCAGCCAGGCCGAGGTGCGCAAGATCACGTTGCACCAGGTGCACCTGGCGCGCCAGCTGGGCGCGAAGGCGCGCTAACACGCTGGTCGCGGCGATTCCGCGTCAAAACCGCCGTTAGTTCATACCTGATGCACGTGGATGGCTATTGTTTTTGTAGCAAATGCATTGCAGAAATTGTGCCTACAGGCTCAGGTCATAGTCCACAGTGATGGGCGCATGATCCGAAAACCGCTGCGTCCTGTAGATGGTTTCGCTTTGCGCCAGGGCTGCAAATGCCGGTGTGGCCAGGTGGTAGTCCAGCCGCCAGCCGACGTTTTTGGCATAAGCCTGGCCGCGGTTGCTCCACCAGGTGTAGGCGTCGTCGGTGGTCGTGGGTTGCAACTTGCGGTAGACATCGACCATGCCGCCACCGCGTGTCGCTTTCATCGTGGGCTTACCGGTGCCGTCGGTCAGTTCCTCCACGGCTTCTTCGGCCATTTCCGCATCGCGCAGCAACTCGGTCATCCAGGCTCTTTCCTCGGGCAGGAAGCCGCTGTTTTTCCGGTTGCCCTTGAAATTCTTCAGATCGATTTCCTGATGGGCGATGTTGACGTCGCCGCACAGCACAAAGTCGCGCGTCTCCTTCAGCGCAGCGAGGTAGGGATAGAACTCCGCCAGGAAACGAAACTTGGCCGCTTGTCGCTCTTCGCCGGAGGATCCGCTGGGAAAGTAGCAACTGATGATGGACAGCTTGGGAACGCGTTTGCGGCCGGGTCGGTCAAATCGCAACTCAACGTAACGGCCTTCCGCATCAAATTCTGCCGAGCCGTAGCCGGTGATCACGTCCGTGGGCTCATGGCGGCTGTATACGGCCACGCCTGAATATCCCTTTTTCTCGGCAAAGTGAAAATGTCCCTTCAAACCGGCGATTTCCTCGAAGCGGCCGGCCACGTCGGCCGCCTGGGCCTTGAGCTCCTGCACGCAAATACAATCCGGTTGGGTCTGGGCCACCCATTCCTGCAGTCCTTTGGTGGCAGCGGAACGGATGCCATTGAGGTTCAGGCTGGTCAATTTAAACAAGGACATCTCCAATGAGCACCCCAACGGTCACGCCAGGGCAAAAACAAAACAACAACAGCCAAACCGCCGAAGGTCAGGATCTGGCGCAGGAATTCGTACAGTTTGCCATCGAGTCAGGCGTGCTGCGTTTTGGTGAATTCAAGACCAAAGCCGGCCGCATGAGCCCGTACTTTTTCAATGCGGGCCTGTTTGACGACGGAGCCAAGCTGGGCCGGCTCGCGCAATTTTATGCGCGGGGGTTGCTGCTTGAGGAGAAGAGCCGCGGCCTGCAGTTCGACATGATTTTTGGGCCGGCCTACAAGGGTATTCCGTTGGCAGCGGCGGTTGCGGTGGAGCTGGCGCGGCTGGGGCGCAATGTGCCTTTTGCCTACAACCGAAAGGAAGCCAAGGACCACGGCGAGGGCGGCACACTGGTCGGTGCGCCGGTCAAGGGCCGGGTGCTGATCATCGACGACGTGATTTCTGCCGGTACCGCGACGCGCGAGTCGATCGCTATTATTCAGGCTGCCGGAGCTGTTCCGCATGCGGTGGCCATTGCGCTGGACCGCCAGGAAAAAGCCACGGAAAACGGGCAGGACGTGAACTACAGCGCCGTTCAATATGTTACCAATCAGCTGGGCCTGCACGTTTTCGCGATTGCCCGATTGACTGACTTGCTACAGTATCTGGCTGGCGTGCATCCCACTCCGCCGGGGGCTGGGGAACCAATGGCGGACGATTCGCTTCAGACTCACTACCAGCGTGTGCTGGCCTACAGGCAACGCTACGGCATCGATTAAGGGATTTTTTTGTTATTGCAAATGCGTATTCGGATGGTGGCAGGGATGGGCTGGGTTGCCTTGGCAACCTGCCTGGGCACCGCCGTTCAGGCGCAGGGCATTTACACCTGTGTCGATGGCAAAGGCCGCAAGATCACAGCCGACCGGCCGATTGCTGAATGCAACGACCGCGCGCAGCGCGAAATCAATCCTTCAGGCACGGTTAAGCGGGTCGTTGGCCCTACGCTGACAGCGTCGGAGCGCAATGCGCTGGAGGAAAAGGAAAAGCTGGCTGCCGAGACGCGCGCCCGCGAGGCGGAAGAAAAGCGCCGCGACCGCGCCTTGCTGTCGCGTTATCCGAGTCGGACGGTGCATGACAAGGAGCGCGCTGAGGCGCTGGAGCAAATTGAGGTGGTGATCAAGGCGGCCAGCAAACGCTCGACCGAACTGGCCACGCAGCGCAAGGCCATTGATGCGGATCTGGAGTTTTACAAGACCGACCCGGCCAAGGCGCCGACGTCACTGAAGCGCCGGCTTGAAGAAAATGACAGCAGCGCTGCAGTACAAAAACGCTTTATTGCCGATCAGGACGCAGAGAAAAAGCGCGTCAATATGCGCTTTGATGAAGAGCTGGTCAAACTCAACCAGCTTTGGCGCATGGCCGGCGGTGACGCCGGTGCCGAGGCTGCTGCTGCCACGTCCGTTAAAAAGTAGCAGCCCCAGAGGCTATGAGCCCTTGGCAGGGTAGCGCATGATGCTGCTATTTTGATAGCAACAAGCCATCGACCTGACCCCAGTTAACCAAGTTTTTTCTTCAGCAGCTCGTTGACCTGCGTCGGGTTGGCCTTGCCCTTGGTGGCCTTCATGGCTTGGCCCACCAGTGCGTTGAAGGCTTTTGCGTTACCGGCACGGACTTCGTCGACGTTTTTGGTGTTCGCCGCGAGTACTTCGTCGATGATTTTTTCCAGCTCGCCGGTGTCGCTCATCTGCTTGAGGCCCTTGGCTTCGATCACAGCGTCGACGTCTTGACCTTCGCCTGTCCACAAGGCGTCAAACACCTGTTTGGCGGCATTGTTCGAGATCGTGCCATCCGCAATGCGATCTACGAGTTTTGCGAGCTGGTCCGCGCCAACAGCTGAAGCTTCAATGGATTTTTCTTCGCTATTGAGGCGCCGGGACAACTCGCCCATTACCCAGTTGCTTGCCAGCTTGGCCTGTTTGCTGGCAGTGGCGACCGCCTCGAAGTAGGCGGCCGTGGCCTTGTTTTGCGTCAGCTGGCCGGCATCGTATTCCGGCAGGCCATAGTCAGCAACGAAACGCGCAGCCATGACGCGCGGCAGCTCACTCATGTCGGCGCGTGTGCGCTCCACCCATTCGCGCGAAATCACCAATGGCGGCAGGTCCGGATCGGGGAAATAGCGGTAGTCTGCCGCGTCTTCCTTGGTACGCATGCTGCGTGTTTCTCCGGTGTCCGGGTCGAACAGTACGGTGGCCTGCTGAATCGCATGGCCGTCCTCGATCTGTTCAATCTGCCAGCGCACTTCGTAGTCGATGGCCTGCTGCATGAACTTGAAGCTGTTCAGGTTCTTGATCTCGCGGCGCGTGCCCAGCTCAGCGCCTGGCTTGCGCACTGAAACGTTGGCGTCGCAGCGGAAGCTGCCTTCCTGCATGTTGCCGTCGCAAATGCCTATCCAGGTGACGATCTTGTGCAGCTCTTTCGCGTAAGCCACGGCTTCAGCCGAGGAACGCATGTCGGGCTCGGTCACGATCTCGAGCAGCGGCGTGCCGGCGCGGTTCAGGTCAATGCCGCTTTGGCCAATGAAGTCTTCGTGCAGCGATTTGCCCGCGTCTTCCTCCAGGTGGGCGCGCACAAGGCGCACGGATTTTTTTTCGTCGCCCAGGAAAAACTCTACGATGCCGCCCTGCACGACCGGAATCTCGAACTGGCTAATCTGGTAACCCTTGGGAAGATCGGGGTAAAAATAATTCTTGCGCGCAAACACGCTGCTTTCGGCAATGTGCGCATTGACGGCCAGGCCGAACTCAATCGCACGCTGGACGGCGCCCTTGTTCATGACCGGCAGCGCGCCGGGCAGGGCAAAGTCCACCGCAGACGCCTGCGTGTTTGGCTCGGCACCAAACGCGGTGGAAGCGCGGCTGAAAATTTTCGACTGCGTGGTCAGTTGCGTGTGAGTCTCAAAGCCGATGATGACTTCATAACCTTGCACCAATGGTCCGGTGGGCCGGCCGGCCTGCATCTGGGCGAAGGAGTTCACGGGGGGTGGGGTCTGACTCATTTTCAGGATCACTCAAATGCCTTGGGGCTGGCGCATGTGCCAATCGGTCGCCAGCTGGAACTGGTGGGCAGCACTCAGCAATTGCGCCTCTTTGAAGTAGTTGCCGATCAGTTGCAGGCCAACAGGCATGTGGTGCTCGCCAAAACCGGCCGGCGCGCTCATGCCGGGCAGGCCTGCCAGGCTGGACGATAGGGTGTAAATGTCGGCCAGGTAGTTGGCCACCGGGTCGTCCGATTTTTCGCCGATTTTCCAGGCCACAGTCGGTGACACCGGGCCGGCAATGATGTCGCACTGCGCAAAGGCCTTCTGGAAATCCTCGGCGATCAACCGGCGGATTTTTTGCGCTTTCAGGTAGTAAGCGTCGTAGTAGCCGTGCGACAGCACATAGGTGCCGATCATGATGCGGCGCGTCACTTCGTCGCCAAAACCTTCGGAACGAGACTTCTTGTACATGTCGGTGAGGTCGCCGTAGTGCGCCGCGCGGTGGCCATAACGCACCCCGTCAAAACGGCTCAGGTTGCTGCTGGCCTCGGCCGGCGCAATCACGTAATAGACCGGGATCGACAACTCGGTCAGCGGCAGACTCACGTCCACCAGCGTTGCGCCCAGTTTTTCGAACTCGGCCAGGGCGGCGCGCACAGCTTTGAGCACCTCGGCCGAGCAGCCAGTGCCGAAAAACTGGGTGGGGAGGCCAATTCTCAAGCCTTTTAGGGGCTCAGCCCTTTGTTCTCGGGTACTGGTAGCTATCAAATCAGTAGCATAGTCGAGGGCGGGCAGATCCAGCGAGGTGGAGTCCCGGTCCGGGTCGGGGCCGGCCATGCTGGACAGCAACAACGCGCAATCGAGTGCACTGCGCGCCATCGGCCCCGCCTGATCCAGGCTGGAGGCAAAAGCAACCATGCCGTAACGCGAGCAGCGGCCATAGGTCGGCTTGATGCCGGTGATGCCGGTCAGGGCTGCCGGCTGGCGAATCGAGCCGCCAGTGTCGGTGCCGGTCGCTGCCGGCACAAGCCGTGCGGCCACCGCGGCCGCCGAGCCGCCCGAGGAACCGCCGGGTATGCGGCTGGTGTCCCAGGGGTTTTGCACCGGTTTATAGGCGCTGTTGTCATTGCCCGAACCCATGGCGAACTCGTCGCAGTTGAGCTTGCCCAGGGTAACCATGCCGGCGCCGTGCGTCACGCCCAGCTTGCTGACCACCGTGGCATCAAACGGGCTGCGGTAGTTGTCCAGCATCTTCGAGCCGGCGGTGGTCGGGAAGTCGCGCGTGACAAAAATGTCCTTGTGCGCCAGCGGCACGCCCAGCAGCGGGGTGCGTTCGCCAGCGGCCAGCCGCGCGTCGGCAGCGCGCGCCTGCGCGAGCGAAACTTCGGCATCGGTGGCCAGGAAGGCGCCCAGGCTGTCCTGCTGCCGGATGCGCTCGAGGAAATGTTGTGTCACCTCCACGCTGGAGACTTCACGCGCAGCGAGTTTTGCTGCCAGTTGGGCGACGCCGAGGTCGTGCAAATCTTTAGGGAGACTCATTATTCGATGACCCGGGGAACTAGGAACAGACCGCGCTCGACGGCGGGGGCGCTTTTCTGGCTTTCCTCGCGCTGGTTGGGCTCGGTCACGACATCCTCGCGAAGGCGCAGGGCGACCTGGCCCAATACGGCTGCCGGATGGGCAAGGGGCTCAACCCCTTCCGTATTGACCGCATCCATCTGTTCAACGAGGGCAAAAAAGCCGTTGAGTTGCTGGAGCGTGTGTTCGATTTCTTCGGGGCGCAGCTCCAGCCTTGCCAGGTTGGCAACGCGAGCGATGTCTTGAGATGTCAATGCCATGGGTAAAAAGAGGGGCTGAAACCGGGTGTAAAGATGAAATAATGGGCAGGGTGCCGCCCGGTGATTTACAGGGGATGCGTTATTATCCCGCCTTTGATGCGAAATCAGGGCTGGATGCACGCTTTAGGCGCTGGAATCAGGGTGTTACCCATCTCCTCGTTTATCGGCTCTCTTTGATTAATCATAAAAGGTGGTAGAGCAACGAAGTTTGCTCAGTGCCAAAAACCGGACTCCCTCACCATGTTTGAAACATTTCGTCGGTATTTTTCCACCGACTTGGCGATTGACCTCGGTACCGCCAACACCCTGATTTTTGTACGCGACCGCGGCATTGTGCTGGACGAACCCTCCGTCGTTGCCATTCGCCACGAAGGCGGCCCTCAAGGCAAAAAAACCATCCAGGCTGTCGGCCATGAAGCGAAGGCCATGCTCGGCAAGGTTCCGGGCAACATCGAGGCCATTCGCCCGATGAAAGACGGCGTGATCGCCGACTTCACCGTGACTGAGCAGATGCTCAAGCAGTTCATCAAGATGGTGCATCCGCGCAGCTTCTTCAAGCCGAGCCCGCGCATCATCATCTGCGTGCCTTGCGGCTCCACCCAGGTCGAGCGCCGGGCCATCCGTGAAAGCGCCCTGGGCGCCGGTGCCAGCGACGTCTACCTGATTGAAGAGCCCATGGCCGCGGCCATCGGTGCCGGCCTGCCGGTGTCGGAAGCCAGCGGTTCCATGGTGGTAGACATCGGCGGCGGCACCACCGAGGTTGGTGTGATTTCGCTGGGTGGCATGGTCTACAAGGGCAGTGTGCGCGTGGGCGGCGACCGTTTCGACGAGGCCATCATCAGCTACATCCGCCGCAACTACGGCATGCTGATCGGCGAGCCGACGGCCGAAGCGATCAAGAAAAACATTGGTTCGGCCTTTCCCGGCTCTGAAGTCAAGGAAATGGAAGTCAAGGGCCGCAACCTGTCCGAAGGCGTGCCGCGCAGCTTCACGATCTCCAGCAATGAGATTCTCGAAGCCCTGACCGACCCGCTCAACAACATCGTCAGCGCCGTGAAAACCGCGCTCGAACATACACCGCCTGAACTCGGTGCCGACATCGCTGATCGCGGCATGATGCTGACCGGCGGTGGCGCCCTTCTGCGCGACCTGGACCGCCTGCTGGCAGAAGAAACCGGCCTGCCGGTGCTGGTGGCAGAAGACCCCCTGACCTGTGTCGTGCGCGGCTGCGGCATCGCGCTGGAACGCATGGACCGCTTGGGCTCCATCTTCACTTCTGAATAAGCCGGGGCGCCGGGTGCGCGTGACTGCCTGCACTGCTTCGCATTACAAGGCACGCACCCGCGGCCCGTTTGACAGCCCATCATGCCTTTAGGAACCCTGGACCGCACGCCGCCCCCCTTCTTCAAACAGGGGCCGTCGGCGTTGTCCAAGTTGATGTTTTTCAGTGCGCTGGCCTTGTTCCTGATGGTCGCGGACCTGCGCTTCAAGATTACCCAGCCGATTCGTGCCGCGGTGGCCACCGCGCTTTACCCGGTGCAGTGGCTGGCTCTCCAGCCGGTCCGGGCCGTGCAGCATGGCGGCGGTTATTTCACTGCGCTCAGTCAGGCACGGGCCAGCGAAGAAGAGGCCCATAAAAAACTGGCCTTCCAGTCCTTGCGCGCCAGCCAGGTCGAGCAGCTCGCACAGGAAAATTCACGCCTGAGAAAACTGCTGGGCTTGCGTGAGCAACTGGCTATCTCCGGTGTGGCGGCGCAGGTGCTGTACGACGCCCCGGATCCCTACACGCGCAAAGTCATCATTGACCGGGGACTGGTCCAAGGCGTGGAGTTGGGCTCGCCGGTGCTCGATGAATTCGGTGTGCTGGGGCAGGTGACCCGTGTCCATCCGTTGGTCAGCGAGGTTACCCTGGTGATCGATCGTGAGCTGGCTATTCCCGTGCTGAACACCCGAACAGGCGAGCGCAGCGTGGCCTTTGGCGAGCCTTCGGCCTATGGTGGGGGGCTGGAGCTGCGGTTCATGGGCAGCAACTCTGATGTGCAGAAGGACGACCTGCTGACGACCAGTGGCGTAGACGGTGTTTATCCTTCCGGTCTCCCGGTGGCCAAGGTCGACAGGATAGAGCGGCGAGCCGAGTCGGCGTTCGCCCGAATTTATTGCACGCCGCAGGCCAAGGTGAATGCGGCGGTCCATGTCATGGTGGTCAAGCCGGTTTCGGGCGGGGAGTTGCCACCGCCGGCGGCGGAGCCTGTGGGCCCAATCACCAAAGGAGGCCGTAAATGATCATGCCCTCGGGCCAGCAACTGCTGTTGCCGGCCAATCCGTTTTTCATCTGGACCAGCCTGATCGTCGCCCTGTTGCTGGACATGCTTCCGCTGGGGCGCGTGCCCTGGATGCCCGACTTCCTGGCGCTGGTGCTGGTGTTCTGGAACGTTCACCAGCCGCAGCGCGTCGGTATCGGCCTGGCCTTCATGTTTGGCTTGGGCATGGATGTGCACCAGTCCGCGCTGCTTGGACAGCATGCGCTGGCGTACACAGCCTTGAGTTTTTTTGCCACCATGATTCATCGTCGCCTGCTGTGGTTCACGGTGCCTTCGCAGGCGCTGCAGATCTTGCCGCTGTTTGCGGTGGCGCACGGCGTGGAGATACTCATCCGACTGATCAGCGGCGGTACTTTTCCCGGCTGGGTGTTGCTGCTCGCGCCGGTCGGCGAATCCCTTCTGTGGCCGGTGGTCAGTGTGATGCTCTTGGCCCCGCAACGCCGGGCGCCCAATCCGGATGAGAATCGGCCCTTGTGATGCCCCCACGGTCGTTCACTTCGTGTAACTCCCTGCCCCCTGAGGGGGCCGCTGCGCCTGCGGACTGGCAAAGCCAGATCCGCGGCCCCTGCTTGATTGAAGAGCAGCGCGGGCATTTGTTTCGCTTGTTGCGTGCACTTTCCGGCAGTTGTAGAGTTACACGGCCATGACTGAACTGCGCAACGTCGAAGCCGACCTTTCCCGCTTTCGGACGCGGGTGCTTGTGGCGGGCCTGGTCATCCTGTTTGCCTTCATCCTGGTGGCGACGCGGCTGGTCTACCTTCAGGTGGTGCGGCATGAGGAATTCAATGCGCAGGCCGAGAGCAACCGCACGGCCGTGGTTCCCATCGTGCCCAACCGGGGGCTGATTCTGGACCGCAACGGCATTGTGCTGGCCACCAACTACTCGGCCTACACACTGGAAATTACGCCTTCGAAAGTGGCCGATCTGGAGCAAACCATTGAAGCACTCGGGCGTCTGGTGGATATCCAGCCTCGCGACAAACGCCGCTTCAAGAAGTTGCGCGAGGAGTCCAGGACCTTCGAGTCCCTGCCCATCCGCACCCGCTTGACGGACCAGGAGGTGGCACGTTTTGCGGCCCAGCGTTTCCGCTTTCCCGGTGTCGACATCAAGGCGCGGCTGTTTCGCAGCTACCCGCATGGCGAATTGGCCAGCCATGTGGTGGGGTATATCGGACGCATCAACCGTGCTGAAAAGGAAAAAATCGAAGAGGGCGACGAAGACGGCAACTACCGCGGAACCGACTACATCGGAAAGCTGGGGGTGGAGCAGAGTTTTGAAACGCAGCTGCACGGCCATACCGGCGTTGAGCAGGTTGAAACTTCTGCAGGCGGCCGGGCAATTCGTAAACTCGCAAGCAGCCCGGCCACCCCGGGCGACACCGTCATGCTGTCGATTGACATCAAGCTCCAGAAGCTGGTGGAGGACTTGTTCGGCGAGCGGCGCGGTGCACTGGTGGCGCTGGATCCCGCAACCGGGGAAGTGTTGGCCTTTGTCAGCAAACCGACCTTCGACCCCAACCTGTTTGTCGACGGCATTGATGGCGAAAGCTGGCAGGCGCTCAACGAATCGATCGACAAGCCGCTGCTCAATCGCGCGTTGCGCGGAACCTACCCGCCTGGCTCCACCTACAAGCCGTTCATGGCTCTGGCGGCGCTGGAGTCCGGAAAGCGCCAGCCTGGCAGCATCACCAACGACACCGGTTCCTGGATGTTTGGCGGCCACCAGTTCCGCAGCCACGGGGCCGGGCTCGGGCCGGTGGACATGTACCAGAGCATTGTGAAGTCGAGCAACGTCTACTACTACTCGCTGGCCAACGACCTTGGCGTGGACGCCATGCACGATTTCATGAAGCCGCTGGGTTTCGGGCAGATCACGGGTATCGATATCAACGGCGAGGTGCGCGGGGTGCTGCCCAGCCAGGAATGGAAGCGCAAGACCTACAAGCGGACCGACCAACAGAAATGGTACCCGGGCGAAACCATTTCGCTCGGCATCGGCCAGGGTTACAACGCGTTTACCATGCTGCAATTGGCGCAGGCCACAGCCACGCTGGCCAACAATGGCATGCAGCACAAGCCGCAGCTGGTGATCGCCACCCAGAACTCCATGACACGGGACATTGAGCCGATAGCGCCGAAGCCTGCGCAAGACCTGGGCTACAAGCCGGAAAACGTGGCCGTGATTCGCAAGGCCCTGGTGGGCGTGACCCAGGAGGGCACCTCGACCCGTGTGTTTGCCGGGGCGGCTTATCTCAGCGGAGGAAAGACGGGTACAGCCCAGGCTGTGGGTGTCGGGCAGAAAGACAAGTATGACGCCCGCAAGCTCGAAGAGCATCAACGCGATCATGCCCTCTATATAGCCTTTGCCCCCGCGGACAAACCCAAAATCGCTTTGGCCGTGGTGGTGGAAAACGCCGGCTTTGGCGCCGCCCACGCAGCGCCCATCGCGCGGCGTGTTTTTGACTACGTGCTGTTGGGGCAATACCCCAGCGAAGTGGACATGGCTGCGGTTCAGAAAGGTCTGGCAGGCGCGCCGATCGGCAAGCCGCGGCAGGCATCCGAGATGACCGGGTTGCTGGCTGCAGGTGCCGGCGGTACCGCGCAGCAGACCGGGGCCTCTGCGGCAGCGAACGCCGCCAAGGCAGCGGCGATTGCCGAAGCCCTCAGCAAGCTCACGCCGGCTGCGCCGCCCCAGGACGCCTACCCCGACTAAGTCTTCGGAGACGTCTCGTTACCGTAGCTATTTCAGGAAGGCGTCGAAGGCGGTTTTCAGGATCAGCGCGCTGACCACGACGATAAACACCACGCGCACAAAACCAGCGCCGTGTTTAAGCGCCAGGCGTGTACCCAGCACGCTGCCCACCACATTGGCCAGGGCCATGGTCAGCGCGAAATGCCACCAGACGTGCCCCTTGTAGGCAAACAGGAGCAGTGCGGCGAGGTTGGTCGCGGTGTTGAGCAACTTGGCAGAAGCTGAGGCGGTCAAGAAGTCATAGCCCAGCCAGCGGACAAACAGGAAGACAAAAAAACTGCCGGTGCCCGGGCCAAAAAAACCGTCGTAAAAACCCAGCAGCACACCGATGGTGCAGGCGGCCCAGGTTTCCGCACGGCCGGAAAAACGTGGCGCATGAGTGCGCCCCAGTTCCTTGCGGGCCAGGGTGTAGATCAGCACCGCCAGAAGTACAAAAGGCAAAACCTTGCGCAGAAAACCGGGGGAAATGACCGTGACCAGCCAGGCGCCCGCAAAAGAACCGGCAAAACCAGCCAGAGCGGCTGGCAGCAGGGCGGCCCAGCGCATGTCGACACGCCGGGCGTATTGCACTGTAGCCACCGCAGTGCCCCAGACTGAGGCGCCTTTATTGACGCCAAACAGCGTTGCCGGATGTGTTGTGGGGAAAACAGCGAACAGCGCTGGCACCAGCACCAACCCTCCGCCGCCCACGATGGAGTCCACGAAGCCTGCCAGCAGGGAGGCGAGCGAAACAATCACTAATTCCATCAAGGAATTGTCTCATTGGATGTGCGGCAGTCCGTCTGGAGGCTTGTAGCCAGCGCACAGGCAAAAAAAAGCACCGGACTTGCCGGTGCTTTGAAAAAACATTTCGTTGAATGTCAGTGTTGTTCTGATTGTGTGTTTGTCTCCTCGGCCCTCTGCAAGCACTTGGCTTGCATACAGACCATCCAATGTAATCCTCGCACCCGTCTAGTGCATCGGGATTTTCCCTTCCCCGGTGCCTCAATCGAGGCCTTCCTGTGGCTCCCCCGGGAGCGGGGCCTCAAAAACGGCTTGGCACGACTTATGCCTGTTACGAATTGTTCAGCCGATGGGAACACAGCAGCAACAACGGGAATCACATGCACTACAAGCGGTTCGTCATACTGGGTTGGGGACTTTGCATTCTGTTGGCCGCTCCCCTGGCGGGGGCCCAGGTCGCGGCACCCGCCGATCCGGCCTCGGCGGTACCCGCCGTCAGTGCGCCTGCACCAACTCCTGCACCCGCCACACCGGTACTTGTCGCACCGCTTGCGGTAGCGGCTGCACCAGCACCGGTCCCAGCACCCCTGACCCGGCCCGGCCTGGTGCCCGCCGGCAGCCTCAACGGTGCCGACACGGCCTGGATGATGACGTCGACGGCCCTGGTTCTCCTCATGACCCTGCCGGGCATTGCCCTGTTCTATGGCGGCATGGTGCGCAAGAAAAACGTACTCAATACCATGGCTTGTGTGGTGGCGATCTGCGCCATCGTCAGCCTGCTATGGTTTGCCGTCGGGTACTCGCTGGCCTTCACGCCGGGTAACGGCGCACTGGGTCGCTACATCGGCGGTGGCGAACGGCTGTGGTTTGCCGGGCTGGATTACGTCAAGGATACGCAGCAAGTGGCGGTCAGCCACCTTGCCCCGAATATTCCGGAGTCGGTGTACGCGATGTTCCAGCTGACCTTTGCCATCATCACGGCGGCGCTGGTGGTGGGCTCTTTTGTGGAGCGCATGCGGTTTTCCGCCGTGCTGTGCTTTATCAGCCTGTGGACCGTGATGGTCTATGCACCAGTTGCGCATTGGGTCTGGGAGCCCAGTGGCTGGCTGGCCCAATTGGGGGCGCTTGATTTTGCGGGTGGTTCGGTCGTCCATATCAATGCCGGCGTGGCCGGACTGGTTTGCGCCTATGTCCTCGGGCCGCGCCGCGGTTACGGCCGCGAGGCTTTTACTCCCTTCAATCTGGGGCTAACCATGGCCGGCGCTGGCATGCTCTGGGTCGGTTGGTTCGGCTTTAATGCGGGCTCGGCGGTTGCTTCCGACGGGCGGGCGGGCCTGGCGATGGCGGTGACGCACATCGCGGCAGCGGCTGGTGCCCTGTCGTGGATGGTGGCCGAATGGATGGTGCGCGGACGCCCCACCTTGTTGGGCCTGTGCTCCGGGTTGGTGGCCGGGCTGGTGGCCATCACGCCGGCTGCCGGTTTTGTCTCGCCCCGCGCGGCTCTGGCCATCGGATTGATCGCTGGCGTGGCCTGCTACTGGGGGGCGACCGGGCTCAAACGCCTGCTCAATGCTGACGACTCCCTCGACGTGTTCGGTGTGCATGGTGTCGGCGGCATTGTCGGTTCGCTGCTGACCGGGGTGTTTGCCAGCAAAACCATCTCCGGCGTGGAAGGCAGCTTGCTGACCCAGGCCATCGGCGCGGGCGCGGTGCTGTGCTACAGCCTGGTCATGACAGCCATCGCACTCTGGATCACTTCCCTGTTTGTCAGCCTGCGGGTCGGCGACAGTCCCGAATCCGACGGCCTGGACATTGCCCAGCATGCTGAGCGGATGGGCACCTGATGGAGGGCCACAACATGCCGACCAGCGAAAAAATCGCCATCGCCGCCCATCTGCACGTGTTGCTGCGCAGAAAGACCGGGCGTGTGACGGACACCGAGTGGATGGCGACCAATGCGGAATACGCCGCCGAAATTGTCCGCTTCTCGCGCGAGAAGGCGGCAGAAGATGGCCACATCGACCTCGGCGTCTGGGCTGACCGGCTTGAAGAAATCATGGCGGCACCTGATGCCAAACAGCGGGTGCCGCTGGTCAAAATGATGGCCGTCGCGGTCAAGGATCTCGGCGCGGTGCCGCCGGCTCCTGCGCCTGTGCCCGTGCCGGACCGGCACAGCGCCCGTTCGATCGACACGGAAGAAGAGGTTTACCCGGAATCCGGTTTTATCGAATCGACTTTCGGAAATCTGTTTGGTGACACCGAAAAACATCGTGAACGCAAGTCCCGGGATCCGGATGCGCCGCGTTATGTAAAAGGGCTGCGCTAACGCGAGCCACCCTCTGCCAGCGTGAAATAGAAACTTGCGCCCGCGCCGGGGGCTGAGGTCGCCCAGATACGTCCACCATGGCGCATGACAATCCGCCGCGCTGTGGCCAGGCCGGTTCCGGCGCCGGCAAACTCACCGGCTGAGTGCAGGCGCTGGAAAGCTGTGAACAATTTGTCGACATAGGCCATGTCGAACCCCACACCGTTGTCCTTGACGAAGAAAACCAGGCCGCCGCCGGTGACCGGCTCCGCCCCCACGGTGATCTGGGCTTGCGACTGCCTGGATGTGAACTTCCAGGCGTTGCTCAGCAAAATGTTCAGCAAATGCAGCACCAGGCCACGGTCGGCCTGCACCGTCGGAAATTCCAGGATGTGCGTCACGACGGCGCGTTCCGGGTTCTGTTGTTGTAGCGTCTTCAGCACCATGCCGGCCATGGTGCCCAGGTCCACCGGCTCACGGCGGGTTTGCATGCGCGACAGCTGCGCCAGTGCCAGCAGGCTGTCGGTCCGTTCGTTCATCTGGCTGACCCCGGCGCGGATTCGCAGGAGGTAATGACTTCCGCGTTCGCTGAGGCCCGTCCCGATTTCCTTTTCAAGAAGGCGGGTCATGCCGTTGATGGCGATATAGGGTTGTCGCAGGTCGTGGGCCAGTGCCTGCGAAAAGGTTTGCAGTTCCTGGTTGGCCGCGCTGAGCTCCGCGGTGCGTTTGTCCACGCGGCTTTCCAGCTCGGCATTGAGTTGCATGATCTGCTGCTCGGCCAGGTGTCGCTCGGTGATGTCGCGCAGCACCACACTGATCTGCAGGTCGCCGCTGCGGCTCAGGTGCTGCGACGAGGAAATTTCCACAGGAAACCGCGTGCCGTCACCGCGCACGCACTTGAGCTCGCCCCGGCCGCCGGTTTGCCGGAGCATGGCCACGGCGCGGGAGTCCGCCGGGTCCACCAGGCCGGCGATCCCGGCTTCCCTGATTTGCTGCTCGCTCATTCGGAGCATCGCACAGGCCGCCGGATTGGCCGAGAGCACCGTACCGTCAGCCAGCCCCTGGATGAATCCGTCCAGGCTGCTTTCGAAAACCAGGCGAAAACGCTCTTCGCTGATGCGTAAGTTGTCATCGGCCACCAGCAGGTCGCGGTAACGACGGGCCCGGCTTTGCGCCGCAGACACCAGGGCGGCAGGCGTGACCGGTTTGTTGATGAAGTCATCTCCTCCCTTGCTGAGCGCCTGGGCCTGTTTGTCGAGACTGGTTTCGCCTGACAGGAAAACAATCGGGATACGGACGAATTCAGGTTGCTGGCGTATCAAGGCGGCCAACTCGATCCCGTTGCATTGCGGCATGTGAATGTCGCAGGTGATGAGGTCCGGCTGAAATTCGATCAACGGCGCCATGATCTGGCTGGGCTCGGTGACAACGCAGGTTTGCATGCCCGCCGTTTGCAGAACGCCGGCATAAAACGCGGCCAGCGCTTCATCGTCCTCCACCAGCAACACGCGATAGGGCCGCGCCGGCTCTGGCGAGGTCACATGGTCCAGCAAGGCCGTCAGCGCATGCATGTCCACGGGTTGTGGAAAATATCCCGTCGCCCCGGCGCGCACTGTCTTCAGGCGGGTTTGGAAAGCGGTATCGCCGTTCACGAAAATCAGTGGAATGGCCCCGTCTTTGCCGGGGGCGGCCGTGGTGGTCAATTCTTGCAAAGTGTTCGTGGACAGGGCAATGGTCGCCAGAATCGCGGCCGGCGGATCCTGTGTCGCCGCCTGGGCTGCATCTGCAGGGCAGGAGAAAATCCGGCTTTCGTAGCCACCGCGCTTTAACATGTCGGCCAGCTGCCGGGCCGGCTGTGAGTCCGGATCCACAATGTGAAGCAGGCGCGTTGGCCGTGCCGGTTGGAGCTGTGAGTTGTCTGGGGCCACCAGGTCTGTGGTTTGGACAGAAGGAGGCATGACTGCGCTCCCTGCAAGCGCCGCCTTCAAGGCCTGGATCCCTGCCTTTATCGCGGAGCGGTCGTTATTACCAAGGTGTCCGGTAATGGTAGGGCCTTGCAAAAGAATCCGCTCCATGCCGGCCGCCGCCTCGCTGACATCGGGAAAACCAAAGGTTCCACCTGAACCTGCGAGCTTGTGGGCCAGCGCGAGGGCTGAAAGTGCAGCGTCTTTTCCCTGCGCATCTCTGACGCTGTCGAGCTGCTGCAAGGCCGATTCGAGGGCCGCTATCTTGTCCGGCAGTGCCTGCGCATACAGTGCCCGCTGGGTCTGCATGTACAGGGTCAGGCTGGTGGGCTGCATCGGGGCAGTTTACTTGGGAGTTTGCCGGGTGGCACCCGGACTTGCCAACTCACCGCTCTGCCCCCACGGCGACGTATCATCTGAACCACTTCCGGTCCACGCCCTCAGCACCGGCAACTGACAGTGAGAACCGCCATTCCCAATATGCCGCCTCCGGGCCAAGACAAAGTGACGCAAGCAGCCCAAAGCAATGCAACGCAACGCTGGGGTCCGCTGGCCATCCTGTTGTTCTGGCTGCTTGTCATCGGTGTTCTGTACGTTGTGATGATCCAGGTGTTGAAGCCGCCTGCGTTGACGGTGTCTGCCACGGGTGAGCTGGTGATTCCGCGTGCCCGCGACGGGCACTTCTATGCGCAGGGAGAAATCCAGGGCCGGCCCGTCACCTTTCTTGTTGACACTGGCGCATCGCTGGTTGTGGTCAGCCAGGAGTTTGCGCGTGCCGCTGGCATGGCGCAGGGTGAGCCGACCACGTTCAGGACGGCCAGTGGCGAGTTGCAGGGACGCATTGTTTCGGGCGTGACGGTCTCCGTCGGGCCGGCGCGTGTTGCAGGTACGCGTGTGGGTGTCGGGCTGGTGGGGCCTGACTCCGACGTGGCATTGCTGGGGCAAAGTTTTTTGTCGAAGTTCGAAATCGTCCTGTCCGGCGACAACATGGTCCTGCGCAGCAAATAGTCTTCATTGCGCGAGGGGGCGATACAGGCGGTAAGTCAGAGGTTCTGCTTTTCCGCAATGCAGCAGAAAAGCGGGGTGAATAAGTTACCGCGGCCCCGGTAATTGATGACTGACGCGGTTGCGGTACCTGCCTACGATGGAGTTCTCTTCAGCCTTTGTGGCTGACGGCAGGAGTCCCATCATGATGCGAGCCATCAGTGCCCTTTTTTTCAGCGTGTTTTGCGGTGCGTGCATTCCCGCTGGCGCCGCCGATATTTCCGCGCACCAGCGCGGGGTGCTGATCCAGGGGACCATCCAGAAGGGCGACTACGCCAGGATCATCCAGTTTGTCCGGCACCCCGACAATTACGGCCGCTTCGCGCGTACCGTTTACCTTGACTCCACCGGTGGTGATGTTGTCGAGGCCGTCAAGATTGCCAACCTGCTGGACAAGAGTTATGCGGCGACCCATGTGGCCGCCGGCGCACGATGCTACAGCGCCTGCTTCATTCTCTGGATGAGCGGCGTGACCCGCCATGTTTCCAGCGGCGCGACCCTCGGTGTGCACCGGATCAACGTGAAGCTGGGTGAGGCCAGCATCGACCAGCACTCCACTTATTTCACCCAAATCGCGCGCAGTGTTGAAAACTACATGTCGGGGCTGGGTACGCCACGGGCCATTCTCGACAAGATGAATGCCACTGCGTCGGGTGACCTTTTTGTGATCAGCCCAAACTGGCTGGCCGAGCAGCAGTTGTTGACGGCGGTGTCCTACCGCCTGGGTTTCATCGATGCAGCACAGGCCCGGTGTGGGCCTGAACCCCTGGCAGTCGGGTTGAAGACCCGGGGCGCACTGGGCGACGGCGACCAAGACCAATGGGTTTTGCGGATCAAAAACTGGATGACTTGTGCCGATGAATTGCGTGCCAGCAATCAGCGCGGCGATGACATCACGATCGCTGCGCTGATTGCTGAATGAATCGAGCCCCCGCGGCCCCTGCTTGTTTGAAACCTCGGTGGGTGGCCACTGACAGTTCAGAGCGAGCGGACTAACGCGATAGTGGGTGGGCTGCGCTCCAGACCAGCCAGGGCCGCGGAACCGGCTTCGCCGGGCCGCAGGCGCAGCGCCCCCTCGGGGGGCAGCGCAGTACGCGAAGCGACAAGCGTGGGGGCGTTAATCCCCAGCCTGTATCCACTGCGCGGCTTTTTCCGCAATCATCAGCGTCGGTGAATTGGTATTTCCGCTGGTGATCAGCGGCATCACGCCGGCGTCGACCACGCGCAAACCCTTGATTCCGCGTACGCGCAGGTGTGAGTCCACCACCGCCATGGCATCGTCGTCACGTCCCATTTTGGTGGTGCCCACCGGGTGGAAGATGGTGGTGGCGATGTCGCCGGCCAGGCGCGCCAGGTCTTCATCACTCTGGAACTGCACGCCGGGGCGGAACTCCTCGGGCTGGTAGCCGGCCAGCGCGCTCTGGCTCACGATGCGGCGTGTCACGCGCAGGGAGTCGGCCGCCACTTGCCGGTCTTCAGCGGTGCTGAGGTAGTTCGGCGTGATCGCCGGCGCATCTTCGAACCGGCCGCTCTTGATATTGACCGTTCCCCGGCTTGTGGGGTTGAGGTTGCAGACACTGGCCGTGAACGCGTTGAAGTTGTGCAGCGGCTCGCCAAACGCGTCAAGCGACAGCGGTTGCACGTGGTACTCGATGTTGGGGTAAGGCTGGTCCGGCGAGCTGCGCGTGAAAGCGCCGAGCTGCGACGGCGCCATGCTCATCGGCCCGGTCTGTTTGAGCGCATATTCCAGACCTATCATCGCCTTGCCCCACAGCGAACTTCCCAGGGTGTTGAGCGTGAAGTTTTTAACCTTGCTGCCGGCGATGTTGCTGACCTTGTAGACCGAGCGAATCTGCAGGTGGTCCTGCAGGTTGGCGCCCACGCCGGGCAGGTCTGCCACGACCGGGATGCCATGCTGCTGCAGCAGGGCTGCCGGGCCTATGCCCGAGAGCTGCAGGATTTGTGGCGAGCCTATGCTGCCTGCGCTGAGGATGACTTCTCCCAACTTGCCTTGCGCCTTGCCGGAATCGCGCGTGGCAAAGGCCTGGACGCGTTCGTGACCGGTCCACACCTCGACGCCGGTGCAGCGCTGGCTGCCGTCGTCCTGGCGCTCGACAACGAGTTTGCAGACCTGTGCGCCGGTCCACATTTCAAAATTGGGGCGCGCAAAACAGGTCGGGCGCAAAAACGCCTTGGCGGTATTCCAGCGCCAGCCGTTTTTCTGGTTCACCTCGAAATAACCCACGCCTTCGTTGTTGCCTGTGTTGAAGTCGTCGGTGGCCGGAATGCCGGCCTGCTGCGCCGCTGCTGCAAACGCGTCAAGAATGCCCCAGCGAAGCCGCTGCTTTTCAACCCGCCACTCACCGCCCATCTTGCGGGCCAGGCCTTCGCTGGCGGCGTGCTGGCTCTTGTGGCCGTGCAGGCGCCGGAAGTTTTCATTCACGTCTGCCTTGGCCGCACCCTTGGGGACGTCGAGTTTGTAGTGGTTCTCGTGCATGCGAAAACCCGGCAGCACCTGATCCCAGCGCCAGCTGTCGTCGCCGGTGAGCTCGGCCCACTGGTCGTAGTCGCGTGCCTGGCCGCGCATGTAAATCATGCCGTTGATGCTGGAGCAGCCGCCCAGTGTCTTGCCGCGCGGGTAACGCAGGCTGCGGCCATTCAGGCCCGCGTCGGGTTCGGTGTTGTAGAGCCAGTCGGTGCGCGGGTTGCCAATGCAGTACAGGTAACCGACCGGGATGTGGATCCAGTGATAGTCGTCCTTGCGGCCGGCCTCGATCAGCAGCACGCGTTTGGACGCGTCAGCACTCAGGCGGTTGGCCAGCAAGCAGCCGGCGGTGCCGCCCCCGACGATGATGTAGTCAAAGATGTTTTCGTTCATTTTTATTGTGTTGCTTTGCTTGTCGAAGAACGATTGGTCAGATGAAGTTCAAAGCACGGGCGATGAAGATGATGCCGACCAGGATACCCACGAGGCCCAAGAGAGGTGTTGCCGCGAACCAACCGCCATATCTAACCCGAGCCGACTCTTTGATCGCCCGGCTCACTTCTTCATTTTTCATGAGTGGCATGCCGATCAATTCGTCCTGTTGATCAGCACGCATGCGATTCCACCAGTCACCCGCGCGCACCATTTCCACACCGATCCAGACAAGGGCAATACCAAGCCCCGCCCAGAACAGGGTTTCGACCATGCTTACTTGGCCGTTGGCATGACAAACTCTGCGCCCTTGCCAATGCTCTCAGGCCAGCGCTGCATGATGGACTTCTGCTTGGTGTAAAAACGCACGCCTTCCTCACCGTAGGCATGCATGTCCCCGAACAGGCTTTTCTTCCAGCCGCCAAAGCCGTGCCAAGCCATGGGCACCGGAATCGGCACATTGATGCCCACCATGCCCACCTGGATGCGCCGGCTGAATTCGCGTGCCACATTACCGTCCCGCGTGAAACAGCTCACGCCATTGCCAAACTCATGCGCATTGATCAGCGCCACGGCTTCGGCCAGGTCTTTCACTCGCACACAGCCCAGCACCGGGCCGAAAATTTCTTCCTTGTAGATGCGCATTTCGGGCGTCACATGGTCAAACAGCGTGCCCCCCATCCAGAAGCCCTGCTCGCAGCCGGGGCCGGCACTCTTGCCTGTGAAGCTGCGGCCGTCGACCAGCAGCTTGGCGCCTTCCTTGACGCCGGTGTCGATATAGCCGGTGATGCGGCTGTGCGCTGCACCCGTGACGATAGGGCCCATCTCGGCATCGAGCTCGACGCCGTTCTTGACGACCAGGGTTTTGGCGCGCGCCGCCAGCATGGGAATGAGCTTGTCGGCCACGTTGCCGACCAGCACCGCCACCGAGATCGCCATGCAGCGCTCGCCTGCCGAGCCGTAGCCGGCGCCAATCAGCGCATCGACCGCCTGCTCCAGGTCGGCGTCGGGCATCACCACCATGTGGTTCTTGGCTCCGCCCAGCGCCTGCACGCGTTTGCCGTGGTGGGCGCCGGTTTCGTAGATGTAGTTGGCAATCGGTGTCGAGCCCACGAAAGACACGGCCTTGACGTCGGGATGCACCAGCAGCGCATCAACGGCCTCCTTGTCGCCCTGGACCACATTGAACACGCCGTCGGGCAGGCCGGCCTGTTTCAGCAATTCGGCGATGAACAGGCTGGGGCTGGGGTCGATGGGGCTGGGCTTGAGGATGAAGCAGTTGCCGGCGGCAATCGCCACCGGGAACATCCACATCGGCACCATCACCGGGAAGTTGAAGGGCGTGATGCCGGCGACCACACCCAGCGGCTGGCGCAGGGTCCAGTTGTCGATGCCGGTGCTCACCTGGTCGGTGAAGTCGCCCTTGAGCAGCTGCGGGATGCCGCAGGCAAATTCCACAATGTCGATGCCGCGTGAGACTTCGCCCTGGGCGTCGGTAAACACCTTGCCGTGTTCGGCAGTGATCATGTGAGCGAGCTTGTCCTTGTGGACATTCAGCAGCTCGAGAAACTTGAACATCACGCGGGCGCGGCGGATCGGCGGGGTGTCGGCCCAGGCGGGGAAGGCGGCTTGGCCCGCGGCGACTGCAGCGTCAACCTCAGAGGAACTGGCCAGGGCTACGCGGCCCGTCACCGCCCCGGTGGCTGGGTTGAAGACTTCCTGGCTGCGGTTTGATGTGCCGGGGACCACTTGGCCATTGATGGCGTGGCCGATGGCTGTGACAGACGAATTCATATTTGGGCGACTCATATCATTCATTTTGGGAACTCCATTGGGCAATCCCCAAGATTAGCGGACGGTGGCGACTTATGCCAGTTTGAATTTCTCAGTAGTGTTATTAAAATTACTAATAATGGACATCCAGACACTACGGATTTTTGCGGCGGTGGCCCGGGAGGGCAACCTCTCGCGTGCCGCCGACAAACTGGCCCTGACGCAGCCCGCCGTCAGCCTGCAGATTAAAGGCCTGCAAGCTGCCACGGGGCTGACACTGTTTACGCGCAGCGCCCAGGGCATGAACCTCACCCGTGACGGCGCAGCGCTGCTGCCGCTGGCCGAAAAAGTGCTGGCCGCGCAGGGCGACTTCAAAAATGCCGCGGCCAGCCTGCACACGCAGGTGCGCGGCCGGCTGCGCATAGGCACCATCCTCGACCCCGAGTTCACCCGGCTCGGGGCTTTCCTGAAGGTGCTGGTGGAAATGGCGCCCCAGGTCGAGACAGAGCTGCGCCAGGCCATGAGCGGCGAGGTGTTGGCCCAGATAGAGCGTGGCGAGCTGGATGTGGGCTTTTACCTGGGTACGCCCGGCCAGCCTCTTGATACCAATGGCTTTGAGTCAAATCGGCCTTCAGCCCTTTCCGCACGGGCGCAAACAGCTATTAATTCAGTAGCAGATCGGCAGGACAGCCGGCCGGCGCTGTTTGCCGTGCGCGAGCTGACCCACTTCACCTACCGGGTGCTTGCGCCGGCCGGCTGGGGGCCGCAGGTGCGCGGCAAGGGCTGGAAGGCGCTGGCCGCCTTGCCGTGGATCGCCACGCCGCCGGCGTCGGCGCATCACCGCCTGCTGGCCAGCGTGTTCGGCCCGCTGGGTGTCGAGCCGAACCGGGTTGCGCTGGTGGACCAGGAGGCCTCCATGCTCGACCTGGTCAAGTCCGGCGTGGGCCTGAGCCTGGTGCGCGATTCGATCGCGATGCGCGAGTCTCATGCGGCTGGGCTGGTGATTGCCGACCAGGTCAGCTTGCAAAGCGTGCTGAGTTTTGTCAGCCTGAGTGCGCAACGCCAGGCGCCGGTGGTTGCAAGCGCCTGGCAGGCGCTGGAGGCCGTATGGTCCTGAACTTGCAGGCAGCGCTGTAGGACAGGATGGGTGGCCCGTTGGGGGCAAATGCTGTGGCCCGCTTGGCGGCCGCTGGATTAACATGCCTTTACAAGCGGCAGCGCGGCTCAGCGGCCCAGTGCCGGAGCGCCGCCCTGTCTTGTTCATCGTTCCCAAGCTGTTGCCCCTATCGAAAACATGCCATCTCCGGAGGACGCCGCCGCGCGCGAATCCACTCCGCACATTGACCAGCAAGACACGCCCGATGGCGCGTGTTGTCTGGTGCTGGGTTCATGGACCGCGGGCGAGCTGACGGTTCAGCCAGCCTGGGTGGCCCTGGCGGCCCAACTCAAAGGTCTGGCCGCCGAAAACGGCGCGCTGTGGGATCTGCGTCAACTGGACCAGCTGGACCACCTGGGCGCACAGGTACTTTGGAACCATTGGGGCCGCCAGTGGCCGGACAAGCTCGAGGTGCTGCCTCAGCAACGTACGGTGCTCGACCGCGTGGCCCAGTTCAGCATTGAGCGGCCCGAGCCGCCGGCGCCTGGCCTGCGGCAGGCGTTTTTCTCGCTGGGCGATGGCGTGTTGCAGGTGGTGGACCACGGCGCGGACCTGCTCGCGCTGGTGGGCCGGCTGATGCTCAATCTTGTCAAGCTCGCCAGAAGGCCGCGTGAAGGACCCTGGCGCGACCTCTCCGGTCACCTGTACCACATAGGCGCGACGGCCCTGCCCATTACCGCGCTGGTGGGTTTCCTCATTGGCGTTGTGCTGGCCTACCTGATCTCGCAGCAACTGCGCCAGTTCGGCGCCGACGCCTTCATCGTCAACATCCTGGGTATTTCACTGATCCGCGAACTCGGCCCCGTGCTGGCCGCCATCCTGATTGCCGGCCGCTCCGGCTCGGCCATCACCGCGCAGATCGGCGTGATGCGCGTGACTGAGGAGCTTGACGCGATGCGGGTGATGGGCATTGCCCACAGCTACCGGCTGGTCATGCCGCGCGCCATAGCACTGGCCATCGTGATGCCGCTCATCAGCGTTTGGACCACCATTTCGGCGCTGTTTGGCGGCATGCTGGCTGCGGATCTGGTCATGGGCGTGACACCCTCATTCTTTATTGACGCCTTGCCGGCAGCGGTGGACGCTGCCAACCTGACACTGGCCACCGCCAAGTCGGTGGTCTTTGGTGTGCTGATCGCCTTGATAGGTTGCCACTTCGGCCTGCGCGTCAAGCCCAACACCGAAAGCCTGGGCCAGGGCACGACGGCTTCGGTGGTCACATCGATCACTGTGGTCATTCTGGTCGACGCACTGTTCGCGGTCCTGTTCAAGGGCGTTGGAACATGAATAGGGCCCCCACGCTTGTCGCTTCGCGAGCCTACGGCGGTGCGCTGCCCCTTGAACGAAGAAGAGGGGCCGCTGCGCCTGCGGCCCGGCGGAGCCGGTTCCGCGGCCCCGGCTTGATTGAAGAGCCAACACTTTGGGGTGTGCCCGATGAGTGACGTCATCGTTGACATCCGCAAACTGTCTACCGTTTTCACCAACGGCAAGAAGGAGTCCGTTATTCACCAGGACCTGGACCTCACCATTGAGCGCGGTGAATTCCTGTCGCTGGTGGGCGGTTCGGGTACCGGCAAGACTGTGTTGCTGCGCGAAATGTTGGGGCTGGAAGAGCCGACGCGTGGTGAAATCACGGTGCTGGGCAAGCCTGCGGCCGAGCTGGGCAAGCGCGGCGCGGCGCGGCGGGTGGGCATGCTGTTTCAGCACGGCGCGCTGTTTTCCGCTTTCACGGTACTGGAGAACATTGCCTTTCCGCTGCGCGAACTCAAGACCCTGCCTGACGCGCTGATCCGCGAAGCCGCCATGGTCAAGCTGCAGATGGTGGGCCTGGCACCCGAACATGCGGACAAGATGCCGGCCGATTTGTCCGGCGGCATGGTCAAGCGCGTGTCGCTGGCCCGGGCCCTGATCATGGACCCGCCGCTGCTGCTGCTTGATGAGCCGACGGCCGGGCTGGACCCGGAAAGCTCCGACAGCTTCTGCGCGCTGCTGCGCTCCCTGCACAAGGGCATGGAACTGACGGTGGTGATGGTCACGCACGACCTGGACACGCTGTTTGAGCTGAGCACCCGCATTGCCGTGCTGGCCGACAAGCAGGTCATTGTCAGCGGCCCGCCGCGGGATGTGATTGCGTTTCCACATCCCTTCATACGCAACTTTTTTCTGGGTGAACGGGGTCAGCGCGCGATGGAGCTGCTGCGCGAATACCCCTTCACCGTTTGATGCATGGCTGCAAATTCATTTTTTGGGCGAACTGCGGCGTTGCGCGGTGCTCGCAATCCTCATGTACCTGGGTACATTCCGGTTGCTGCGCTCCGGGCGCCTTGCATTTCATCCCAAAAATCTGAATTTTCAGCCATGCATCGCTACAGCTATTAGAGAGGTTTTCAAAATGGAAAACAAAGCCCATGCCATGGCCGCCGGCGTTTTTGTGCTGGTGGTTGCCGCCCTGCTGGCGTTGCTGGCTGTCTGGCTGACCCGCGACAACGGTGAGCGCAATCTGTTTGAGTTGTCCACGCGCGAGACCATCTCGGGCTTGCAGCCGCAGGCCCAGGTGCGTTTTCGCGGTGTGCCGGTCGGCAAGGTCGAGTTCATCGGGTTCGACCACAAGACCAAGGGCAATGTGCTGATCCGCATCTCGGTTGACGTGGCCACACCGCTGACCCAGTCCAGCTTTGCGACCATCAGTTCGCAGGGCGTCACAGGGCTGGGTTTTGTCCAGCTCGAAGACGTCGGCCCCTCGACCGTGCCGCTGGTGCCCAACGACGACGACCCGCCGCGCATCCCGCTCAAGCCGGGCCTGCTCGACAAGCTGCTCAACAAAAGCGAGGTGATCATGGACCAAGTCGAAGCGGCCAGCACCAAGCTCAACAAGCTGCTTGGCGACGGGAACCAGCAGACCCTGATGACCTCCGTCCAGCAGTTCGGCCAGGCCGCCGACAGCATCAACAAGCTGGCCCTGAAGCTGGACCCGTTTGTGGCCACCATGCCCCGGCTGGGGCAGGAAGCCAGCGCTACCATGAAGTCGCTGAAGACCGCGGCCGACGATGTGTCCAGGACCGCCAACGAAGTGAACACCACGGCCAAAAAGCTCAACGCCAAGGACGGCCCGCTCGACAAGCTCGCGCAGGGCGGTGAGGCGCTTTCGGGCGCCGTAGAAACTTTCAGTGCGGCAACGCTGCCGCGCCTTGGCGAAGTGGCCGATGAAACCGCACGCGCCATGCGCCAGCTCAGGCGCACGGTCAACGCGGTGGACGACAACCCGCAATCGCTGATTTTTGGCAACGGCGCGCCCGTGCCTGGCCCGGGCGAGCCCGGCTTCACCGCTCCCGGAGAAAAACCATGAACTCTTTCTTTGCTATTAAAAATATAGCTGTTCGCGCCCGACGAATAAGGGGAAATGGCCGATTTTGCTTGATGATTTCAGCTGCGCTGCTGCTCGGCGCCTGCTCGGCTTTGCCCGACAAGCCGGTGCGCGCCGCGTTGTACGACTTTGGCCCCGGCCCCCTGAACACGCCAGCGACGACGCGGCAGGCTCCGTTGTCGCCGCTGTCGCTGTCGGACATCGGCACACCCGGCGGCGCGCTGGACAACCAGGCCGTGCTGTATCGCCTGGCTTACGCAGACGCGCAGCAATTGCGCCCTTATTCGCAGGCGCGCTGGAGTATGCCGCCGGCGCAGCTGGTGCGCCAGCGCCTGCGTGAATCACTCAGCCGCAACCGCCCGGTGTTTAACGCCGGAGAGGGCCCGGCCCTGAACCGTGGCGCCAATCAGGGCGTGCTGCCGCGTACCCTGCATCTGGAGCTTGAAGAGTTCAGCCACATTTTTGACGCACCGGGCCGCAGCGCCGGCCTGATTCGCCTGCGCGCCACCCTGGTGGAGAACCTGCCCAGCGGTGAAAAACTGCTGGCCCAGCGCAGCTTCATCGCGCAGCGGCCCGCGCCCAGTGCTGACGCGCCAGGCGGTGTGCGCGCGCTGACGGCTGCCACCGACGCGGCAATCGAAGAGATTTCCACATGGCTGCAACAGATCCCCTGAACCCCAGCGCCAGCGACGCAGTGCGCGAAGTGACGGGCCAGGCGGCCATGTCGCTGGAAGAACAGCTGCGGCAAGCCGGCCTGGAGTTGCTCGGCAGCTGCCAGAAAATGTCGGGACGCGGGCCGGGCCTGCTTCAACACTCGGCGCTGCTTGAAGACTTCACGCTGGCCGAGCTCGATATCCTGGGCGAGTCCATGCTGCTGATCCGCGCCAAGCCCGGCCAGGTGCTGATTGCCGAGGGCGACACCGGTGACTGGATGCTGCTGCTGCTCAGTGGCACGGTGGATGTGACCAAGGCCACACCGCCTGCTGCCGACGACCCGGATGCGCAGGCCCAGCTTTCGCGCCTGGGCGTGGTCACCGAAGGCGCCGCCTTGGGGGAAATGTCGATGTTTGACCGCGAACTGCGTTACGCCACCTGCACCGCCATTGATGCGGTAGAGGCCGCCGTGCTGAGCCGCTCCGCCGTAGGCCGGCTGATACGCCAGCACCCCGGCGTGGGCGCCAAGCTGGTGGTCAAGATCACCCAGCTGCTGGCTCAGCGCTTGCGCAACACCAGCAACCGGTTGGTCAGGTTGCTACAAAAAACATAGCTTATGGTGTCCGTCGTTGTTGGAGTAGAGGCTGATTTGACTGATCTCATGGGAAGGGGAACATGAACATACCGGCTTTGCGCGGCGGCCTGCTGGCGCTGCTTGCGGCGACGCTTTTCGGTATCAGCACGCCGCTGGTGCAATACCTCGGCCGCGGCTTGGGGCCGCTGACCACGGCGGCCCTGCTGTACGCCGGTGCCGCGCTGGCCGGCGCACTGCTGAGAAAAGGCAGTCGGCTGGAAGCACGGCTGCAGCGCAGTGATTGGCGGCGTTTGCTGGCCGTGGTTGTCTTCGGGGCCGTGATCGGGCCGGTGGCACTGGCCTGGGGCCTGCAGCGCACCAGCGGCGCCAGTGCCTCCCTCATGCTTACCCTGGAGGCCCTGTTCACGGCGCTGCTGGCTTGGCAGCTTTACCGCGAAACCCTGGGTGCGCGTGTCTGGGTCGCCATGGCGCTGTTGCTGGCCGGCGGTGCTGTGTTGGTCCTGGACCAGGCCCGTCTGGGCGGGGCTCAGCTTGCCGGCTTGCTTGCGGTACTGGTGGCCACCGCCGCCTGGGGCATGGACAACACCTTGTCACGAGCTCTGGCCGAGCGCGACCCGGGGCAGGTTGTGATGGTCAAAGCGGCGCTGGGCGCCACGGCCACTGCCTTGCTTGCATTGACTTTCGCTGAATCAGCGCCTGGCCTGGTGGCCGCAGCCGGATTGCTGGCGGTCGGTGCCACCGGTTATGGCCTGAGCCTGCGGTTTTACCTGCTGGCCCAGCGCGCTTTCGGAGCCGCGCGCACCGGCTCCGTCTTTGCCTTCGCGCCCTTTATCGGCGCGGTGCTCGCCCTGGCCCTGGGCGACCGCTCGGTCAGCGCGTGGATGGGCGCCGGGGGGGTGCTGATGCTGGGTGGCGTGTTGCTGCATCTGATGGAGTCACACGGCCATGCGCATGAACACGCGGCGCTGGACCATGAACATGCGCACGACCATGCCGATGGCCACCACAATCATCGCCATGTGCCGATGCCCGAGGGCATGCACAGCCACTTGCACCACCACGAATCGCTGGAACACGCACATTCTCATGTGCCTGATGCGCACCACCTGCATCGTCATTGATCCAGCGTCATCCGGGTGCTGGGTTGGCAAATACGCGGCAAGCACAGGGGCAGGTTGGCCCGGAAGCTTGAAAAAGTGCGCCACTTCACCCTGGTTTCACACAAGCCCCGTTCGCTCATACCGGCTTCACAAAGCATTTGCACACTCCATTCGTTATCAAAACGAAAGGAAGCCAAGTGAAGTCAAAACTACTCTCCATTGCCCTGGTGCTGATCCTGCTGATTGCGGCCCTGGTTCAGATCAGCGCCGTGGTGCATGACCGCCAGACCTACCGGAACATTGCCATTGCAAGCGTGGCGCAAAGCCTGGCGGGCGCGCAGACGCTGACCGGGCCGCTGATCCACATGGCCTGCACGGAAGAGTGGAATGTCAAGGTCGACAAGGAGGTGCGCGCGGAGCGGCGCGAGTTCGTCATGGCGGCCGCGCCGGCCGTGCTCACGGTCAAGGGCAGCAGCCAGCTGGAGCCGCGCTCTCGCGGCCTGCATGCCACGCAGGTGTTCAGCCTCAAGGCGCAGCTGGTGGCGCAGTGGGCAGACACGGAAGCGCTCAGGCCGGTGGCCCTGCATGTCGGCTCACGCATGAGCTGCGGCCAACCGATCCTGATGATGGCGGTGTCCGACGCGCGGGGCATACGCCACGCCAGCGTGAAGATCGGCGAGCAGGTCTTGCCGCTCAAGCCCGGTACTTTCTTTGGCAGCTACCCGCGCGGCGTGCATGCGCCGCTGCCGCCGGGCCTGGCACGCGCCACGCCGGTTGAAGCCGAGCTTGAGCTTGAGCTGGTCGGCACCGAAAGCATTTCTGTCGTGCCGCTCGGTGGCGACACGCGCATGCAGCTCAGCTCCAATTGGCCGCATCCGAGTTTTGGCGGTCAGTTCCTGCCGGTTGAACGCAAGATCAGCGACAACGGTTTTGAAGCGACCTGGCGCGTGAGTGCCCTGGCCAGCACGGCGCAGCAGGACGTCACGCGCATAGATGGCGGCAAAGGAAAGAGTGTGTGCCCACCTGCGATTGATGGTGGCATGAGGGGCTCTTGCGTGGAGGCCTTCAGCGTGACCTTTGTCGACCCTGCCAACACCTACGCCCTGAGCGACCGCGCCACCAAATACGGCTTGCTCTTTATCGGCCTGACCTTTCTCGCGGTCGGCTTGTTCGAGTTCATGAAAGCGTTGCGTGTTCACCCCATCCAGTACTTTTTGGTGGGCGCTGCCATGAGCATGTTTTTTCTCCTGCTGGTGAGTTTGTCGGAGCACATGCGGTTTGACGCCGCCTACGCCATTGCCTCGGCGGCCTGCGTGTTGCTGCTGACGTATTACGCCAGCTACATGCTCAAAAGCTGGGCGCGTGGCGTGCCCTTTGGCCTGGGCATTGGCTTGCTGTACGGCATGCTTTTTGTGCTGCTGCAGATGGAGCAGACGGCCCTGGTGCTGGGTGCTGTGGCGCTGTTCGTGGTGTTGGCCGCCATCATGATGCTGACGCGCCGGATCGACTGGTATGCGCGCTTTCGCCAGACCGGCCAGACCGGACAGCCCGTGCAGAGCGTGGAGGTGACCGGTTGATGCGCGCCGCCGATCTTTCAGTCGGTTTAAAAGTGCAACTCAACCCGCAGCCCGGGGTGGGTGTTGCGTACCTCCATGCGGCCGCCATGGAGCGCCATGATCTGCCGCACGATGGCCAGCCCGAGGCCCGAGCCTTTGGTCAGGCCATCGGGGCGCACGGTCGAGAAGAAGCGCTCGCCGAGCCGCGGCAGGGCGTAGTCGGCAACCCCGTCTCCGCCGTCCTGCACGGCGACCATTCCTTCTGCGGCTTCAATCGTGATGACCGAGCCCGCCGGCGCGAAGGAACGGGCGTTTTCCAGCAGATTGCTGAGCGCCAGGCTCAGAAGGCCAGGCTCGGCATGGACGCGGGCATCTTCAGGCTGAACGATGATTTTGATCGTGTGTTGCGCCCGCCCGGCCTGGGCGATGGCCGCAAATGGCTTGAGAAACTCAACCCACGGCAGGCTCTCGCGACTGAGCTGTGCATGGCGTTGCTCCAGCTTGGTCAGTTCGAGCATGCGGTCCACCAGCGCCTGCAGGCGGCCGGTCTGGCCCAGCACCTGCCCTGCAAATTCGCGGCGCGCGTTTTCGGGAAGTTCGTCCTGCAGCAACTCGCCCGCTCCGCGAATAGCGGCCAGCGGGCTTTTGAGCTCGTGCGTGAGTGCGCGTACGTAACCCTCTATGTACTCATGGCCCTCGAGTTTGCGGCGCATGGCGTCGACTGCCAGCGCCAGCTCTCCGAGCTCACCCGGTATCTGCGGCACCGCCGGTTTGGCGCCCTGGCCGACGGCGTTGGCATAGTGGCGCAGCTTGCGAATGCTCCACACCACCCAGAGCGTCACGGCCACACCGATGGCCAGGGACAGCGCCAGTAACAGCAGGCCGCTGAGAAAAATCTTGCGCTCGGCCCGGTCGATGAAGGCCTGTATCGTGGCCACCGGCTTGGCAACCGTCAGCACACCAATGGTTTTGCCGTCGTGCGTGACCGGCGCCGCCACATACATGATGGACGTCCGGTCGTCATGCTGGATTTCGCGCGTGGCGCGGGCGCCGTATTCGCCACGCAGGGTGCGGGCCACGTCACGCCAGCGCGAGTAATCCTGGCCGGTGGCGGCATTTTCCGAGTCAAACATCACCGTGCCGCGGATGTCGGTGACGTAGACCCGAAAGTCCAGCGACTGCTTGGCCAGGCCCCAGATCTGCACGTCGATGGGGCGGCGGGCGTAGCCGCGCACCTGCTGGGCAAAACGCCCGTCCGCCATGTGGCCCGTGGCCAGGTCGTCGCTGGCCAGCTCGGCCAGGATGTTGGCGGTGTCCACCATCATGTCTTCCATGACTTCGCGCACGCTGGGCTTGACCTCCGCCATGAAGACGCGCAGCACAAAAAAAGCCGCCAGGCCGGTGACCAGGAAGAAGCCGAAGAGCAGGCGTATGCCTAGACGCATTTCAATTGCTTCACGCAGTGAACCGCAACGGGGGGGTCATATTGAGTAGCCCATGCCGCGGTGCGTCACGATGTACTCGCGTCCGGGCGCGGCTTCCTCCAACTTGGCGCGCAAAGTCTTGATGTGGGTGTCCACTGTGCGGTCGGTGCTGTCCGAGTCTGCGCCCCAGACGGCGCTCAACAGGTCTTCTCGCGAGCGGATGCGGCCCGGGTGTCGCAGCAAGTCGGCCAGCAGGCCAAACTCGCGGCGGGTCAGCGGCAGCGGCCGGCCCTGGAGGCTGATGCGCTGACCCGCCAGATCAATGTCGAAAGGGTTGGCGCCCACAGTCGGCGCCGGGGTTGCAGGCTGCATGCGCGCACGTCTGAGCATGCCGCGCACGCGCGCCAGCAGTTCACGCGGGCTGAAGGGTTTGCTCACATAGTCGTCGGCGCCCAGCTCAAGGCCGAGCACGCGGTCGATCTCCTCGCCGTGCGCGCTGAGCATCAGCACCGGCAGGCTGCTGTGCACGCGTAGCTCCCGGCATAAATCGAGTCCGTTGCCGTCGGGCAAGCCCACGTCGAGGACCAGCACGTCTGGCGGGCGCAGTGCCAGCTGGCGCCTGGCGTCGCTGAGCAGCAGGCAATGAGTCACCTCCAGCCCGTCACGCTCCAGCGTGTAAATGATGGACCTGGCAATGGCCGGATCATCTTCGACCAGCAGAATGCGCGCACTGCTCATTGGACCCGCGCGCTCACCGGAAAATTTCAGCAGGGGCCGCGGAACCGGCTTTGCCGGGCCGCAGGCGCAGCGCCCCCTCGGGGGGCAGAGAGCTACACGCAGTGAGCGAACGTGGGGGCTCCATATCTAGCGGCCCAGAATGGGGAAGAGCTTGAGCAATCCGCCGGTCATCACCTCGATGGCCAGCGCGGCGAGGATCAGGCCCATCAGCCGCGTCATCACGTTGATACCGGTTTTCCCGAGCACCCGGGCAATCGGGTGCGCGAGCGAGAAACACACGGCGGTGGCCAGGCCAATCACCACGCCATAGCCAACCAGCATACTGAGCTGCAGGAAGTTCTGGGCTTTCTCCGCATAGATGACCACGGTCGACATCGTCGCCGGGCCGGTGAGCAGTGGAATGGTCAGGGGCACCACCGCAATGCTGGCGCCCATGGCCGCCTTGGCGGCACCGTCTTCGAACTCGTGGGTGTTCGGCTTGGCCTCAGCCGGTTGCGCATTGAGCATGTTCATGGAGCTGATCAGGAGCAGCATGCCGCCGCCCACCTGGAAGCTGGCCAGAGAAATACTGAAAAACTCCAGAATCTGCAGACCGGCCAGCGCGCTGGTGGCAATCACGAGGAAAGCGCTGAACGAAGCGGTGACGATGGTGCGCCGCCGCTGGGCAGTGGAGAAGCCCTGTGTGTAATGAATGAAAAAAGGCACGATGGCCAGGGGGTTGACGATGGCCAGCAGCGTCACCAGCGGTTTCAGATCCATGCGTCAGCCCTCTGGAAAAACTCATGAGGCAGCGAATGACACGAAGTGAAAAGCGCGGAGGTCACTACCTGCCTCCTGCGATATCCAGCAAAGCGCCGGTCGTGTAGCTCGATCCGCTGCCGAGCAGCCAGACAATGCTTTGTGCGACTTCGTCGGCGGAGCCCGCGCGTTGCATGGGGACCAGCGGCGCCATGGTGCGCGCACGGTCCGGCAGGCCGCCCGAAGCGTGAATGTCTGTTTCGATGATGCCCGGTCGTACCGCGTTGACGCGGATGCCTTCGGCCGCTACTTCTTTGGCCAGGCCGAGTGTGAAGGTGTCCACCGCGCCCTTGGCCGCCGCATAGTCCACATACTGCCCGGGCCCGCCCAGCCGCGCTGCGGCGCTGGAGACATTGACAATCGCGCCGCCCGTGCCGCCATAACGTGTGCTCATGCGCTTGACCGCTTCGCGCGCGCAGACCATGGTGCCGATGACGTTGATGTCGAACATGCGTTTGAGCCGCGCAACGCTCATGCCGTCCACGCGCTCGGTACGGTCGACCACGCCGGCGTTGTTGACCAGCGCAGTCAGGCGGCCGAGCTTGGCGTCCACCTTTTCGAACATGGCCAGCACCTGGTTTTCTTCGGCCACGTCCGCCTGCACGGTGATGGCCGTGCCGCCGCCTTGGCGGATCTGCCGCACCACCTCGTCGGCGGCCAGCGAATTGGCGGTGTAGTTCACCGCCACGGCGTAACCGGCGCGGGCGGCTTGCAGGGCGGTGGCTGCGCCTATGCCACGGGAGGCGCCAGTGATCAGAACAATTTGGGACAAGACCGGTCTCCAGCAATAAAGTGCAATCCCGAGTACAACCCGGAGTTGACCCGAATCTACCTCAATCGGCCGCAACGGCTGAGAACAAATTACCGGCAGGAGACACCTTGAGCACCACCATCGACTATTACTTCACCCCGCAAAGCCCCTGGACCTACCTGGGCCATGAACGCTTTGTGCACATTGCCCGCGCGGCAGGTGCCGCAGTGCGGGTGCTGCCGGTGGACTACGGCAAGATTTTTCCGGCCTCTGGCGGCCTGCCGCTGGGCCAGCGTGCACCGCAGCGCCAGGCCTACCGGCTGGTGGAATTGCAGCGCTTCAGCGAGCACCTGCAGATACCGCTGAACCGTCAGCCCAAATATTTTCCGGTAAGCGGCGACCCTGCCGCGCGCCTGATCACCACGGTGGACCAGCAGGACGGCAGCGCCGCCGCCATGGCCCTGGGTGGCGCCATCTTCCGCGCGGTCTGGGTCGAAGAGCGTGACATTGCCAGTGAACAGGTGCTGGCAGAAATTCTGCAAGCAGCCGGCCTGGACGCAGCGCGGCTGGCGCAATCACACAGCCCGGAGGTGCAGCAGCTGTATGAAGCCCACACCAGGCAGGCGATGGATGCAGGCGTGTTCGGCGCACCCAGCTATGTCGTGGAAGGCGAGATTTTCTGGGGTCAGGACCGCTTGGACCTGCTTGAGAAAAAACTCGCCGCCAAGTAAATTGAATCGTTCACCAGCGTCAATATCAGCATCAGGAGATTTTCACCATGGGTAAATTCATCGACCTCAAATCCGCAGACGGTTTTGTTTCCCCGGCCTATGTGGCCGAGCCCGCTGGCAAGCCGAAAGCAGCCGTGGTGGTGGTGCAGGAAATTTTCGGCGTCAATTCGCATATCCGTTCGGTTGCCGATGGCTACGCGGCTGCCGGTTACCTGGCGGTGGCGCCGGCCACCTTCCATCGGGTGCAGCCCGGTGTGGACATTGGCTACACCGATGCCGACATGAAAACCGGCATGGGGCTCAAGGCTGCGGTGGAAGCCCTGTCGCCACCGGGTGTGTTGCAGGATGTGCAGGCGGCCATCCATCACGCCGCGCAAACCAGCGGGGGCAAGGTCGGCATCGTCGGTTATTGCTGGGGCGGCCTGCTGACCTGGCGCGCGGCCTGCACGCTGTCCGGTTTGTCCGCGGCCGTGCCTTACTACGGCGGCGGCATGACGGCGGGCGAGGAGCCCGCGCGCAAACCGGCCTGCCCGGTGATGGTGCACTTTGGTGACCAGGACCACTGGATCCCGCTGGACACCGTCGAAGCCTTCAAAAAAGCCCAGCCCGGCGTGCAGGTGCACGTGTATGAAGCCAACCATGGTTTCAACTGCGACCAGCGCGGCTCGTACAACGAGGCGGCGGCCCGGCTGGCAAAGTCTCGCTCGCTTGAGTTTTTTGCCAAACACTTGGGCTGAACATGGTTTTCAGTCAAGTTATAGGGCATTTTTGGCCACTGGCCCTTTCGTGGCGGGCGCAGGCAGCTATTGTTTTTATAGCATCTTCCGCATCCGTGCAGGCGGCTGACTACAGCGGCCCGCTGTTTGACGCGCACCTGCACTACAACGAGGAAGCCTGGAACGGCAGCGTGGGGCCCCACTCGCCGGCCGATGTGCTGGCGCGCATGCAGCGCAACGGCGTCAAGGCCATCGTCGCCAACTCGCGGCCCAACGACGGGACCAAGGCGCTGGCCTCGCTCGAGCAGACAAAGCAGGCCGGTGTCACTGTCGTGCCATTTATTCGCCTGTACCGCAACCGCGCCGACTACGACAACTGGTTTCGTGACGAGACAATTTACGAGATGGTGCAGGCCGAATTCGCGCGCGGCGTCACCGGCGCCCAGGCTGGGCCGTACAAGGGCATTGGTGAATTCCACCTGTATGACAGCGCCAATGCCAATGGGCCGGTTGCAAAAAAGCTGATGCAGTTCGCCGAAAAGAACAAGCTCGCGGTGCTCTCGCATGTGGACGATGTGGCGATTGACCTGCTGATGGCCCATGCACCCGGCGCCCGGCTGATCTGGGCGCACACCGGAATAGGCGGTGCACCGGCCACGCGTGTGGATGCACTGTTCACCCGCTACCCGGCGCTGATGGGCGAGCTGTCCTACCGGCCCGGCCTGACCTGTGATGCCGGCAAACTGTGCCCCGAGTGGCGCGCCTTGTTGCTCAAATACCCAGACCGCTTCATGATCGGCTCGGACACCTGGGTCAACCAGCGCTGGCAGTATTACGACGAACTCATGAAGGGCTACCGCGCCTGGCTGGGCGACCTGCCGCCCGATGTCGCGCGGAAAATCGCCTGGGATAACGGCGCAACCTTGTTTGGCGTCGCCAAACCATAAACCTGCCACAGAACCTTCCCCGCATTTACAAGCAGGGGCCGCGGATCTGGCTTCGCCAGTCCGCAGGCGCAGCGGCCTCCGAGGGGCTGGAGCCTGCGGCTCCAAAGCTGCTTGAGCAGCTTTGGACAGGCGACAGAGGCGAAGCGTCTCGCGAGCCGCGGCCTGCAAGGCCTCGGGAGCTACGCGCAGTGAGCGACCGTGGGGGCACAATCTGGTCATGAAGCAGCTTTACTACGACCCCAGCACCGCCTCCATGGTGCCGCACATCGTGCTCGAAGAAATCGGCGTTCCTTACCAGCGAGTGCTGATCGACCGCACGCAAAACGCGCACAAGACGCCAGACTTCCTGCGCCTCAACCCGAACGGGCTGATCCCGGTGCTGGTCGATGGTGATCTGGTGTTGTACGAAACCGCGGCGATTTGCTTGCATCTGTGCGACACCCATCCTGAAGCAGCACTGGTGCCGCCTCTGGGCACGGCTGAGCGCGCGCATTTCTATAAGTGGCTGATGTGGCTGACCAATACCCTTCAGGCCACGCTGATCACCTACTTCTATTCCGATCGTTCAGTGGCACCGGGCAATGCCGCTGGGGCGGCGGAGGTCAAGGCGCAGGCCGAAGTGAAAATCGGTGCCATGCTCGACCAGCTTGACGTTGAACTGGCGCGCCATGGCGGCCCCTGGTTTGCCGGGAAGAAGTACAGCGCGCTGGACGCCTATGTGCTGACCCTGTGCCGCTGGACGCGCAACTTCAGCTCGCCTGCGGCTCGCACCCGGCCGCATCTTGGGCCCTACCTGCAGCGCATGCTGGCGCGGCCAGCGGTGGCGCGGATCTTCGAGGCGGAACAGCTCGCGCAGCCCTGGGTCTGAGCACGGCGGGGGTGGAGGTATTTTCGGTTGTGGCGCTTGAAGCGGGGCTCTGAAAAATATATCAGGCCTTGTCAGTGGCCGCCGCTTCGAGGATGAGCCGAGAGGCCGAGAGGCCGAGTGGTCAGCGTCAGCGTGCAGTTCTGGCCAGATACTGCTTGCGCCAGAACACCGTTCCAACAACGATGACCAGGACGACCATGAATCCAAAAATCCACCAGAAGCCGTTGCGTGTATGAATGAGGGGCAGGTGCTCGAAGTTCATGCCGAAAAAGCCGGTGATGAGATTCAGCGGCAAAAAGATGGCAGTCAATGCGGTCAGCGTACGCATGATGCTGTTGGTGCGGTTGCTCTGTGCGCTGAAGTGGATTTGCACCACGGTTTCCGCTGACTGTTCCAGCCGGCGCGCGTGGTGCACCACGCGCTGTATGTGCTCAACAACATCGCGGGCGCGGGCCACCAGCTGGTCGCGCCGGCTCTGCGCCAGCTGGTCGTTGGCGGCAAAGGATGACATCGGCTGCTCGCGCAGGGAGTCCAGCCATTCCTGTATCGCATCGTGCTGTTCGTCGCACAGGTCTTCGAGCACGTGCAGCTGGCTGCGCGCGCCCATCAGCGAGCCCCAATTGATGAAACGCGAGTTGGGTTTGAGCAGCTCGGCCTGCCAGTGTTCCAGCTGGGTGGTGAGCTCCTTGCGTACATCCAGGTAGCTGTCCACCATCGCGTTGATCATGCGCAGCACCAGGTCGGCCGGACCGGACGGGATGCGGTTGCGCGCCGACGCCGCGTCCACACTTAACTTGGCGTCGGTCAATGAGCGTTCAATGAAACTCTTGGCGGTGTAGCAGCCGCGCGGGTGCACGCTGATCAGCAGCCGGTCGAACACCACGAAACCCACGGCCCGGGAACTGATGCGGTTGAAGGCCGGCAGCCCGCCGCGCGGTTTGATGCGAGGCTGGCCGCCCTGCCCATGGTAGGCCTCGACAGCAGCTTCGTGCTCTGCTTCGGCGCGCGTCTCCGCCTGCGTGGCCAGCCGGCGGAAGATGATCAGGTCGTAGATCGAGGTGAAGTCGTAGTTCGAAGGATGGACAGCGTTGCTCAAATCCTGACAGTGCAGGTCCAGCAGGGGCGATCCGCCCAGTTGCTGCGCCGCCTGCTGCAGCAGCGGCTGGTGGGCGGCGAACTCGTCGCGGTCGACAAACACCCAGACGAAGCCGTTGGCCGGGGCCTTTGCCGGCAAGGCGTCGGAAAAGCGCAAGGTGTCGGCGGTGAATTCAACAATTTGCACGATGTCCGTCCGGTTTGAGGTTAAATTGGCCTGTCGCCCTTGTTAGACGGGCGCGAACAGCTATGAATTTTGTAGCAAACGTGCAGCGTCGATGGCGAAGTAGGTGAGTACTCCGTCGGCCCCTGCACGCTTGAAGGCCAGCAGGCTTTCCATCATCACCGCGTCGTGGTCCAGCCAGCCGTTCTGCGCAGCGGCCTTAAGCATCGCGTATTCGCCGCTGACCTGGTAAGCAAAGGTCGGCACGCCGAACTCGTCCTTCACGCGGCGCACCACGTCCAGGTAAGGCATGCCGGGTTTGACCATCACCATGTCGGCGCCCTCGGCGATGTCCATGGCCACTTCGCGCAGGGCTTCGTCGCTGTTGCCCGGGTCCATCTGGTAAACCTTCTTGTCGGCCTTGCCGAGGTTGCCGGAGGAACCGACCGCATCGCGGAAGGGGCCGTAAAACGCACTTGCGTACTTGGCGCTGTAGGCCATGATGCGCGTATGGATCAGCTTGCGTGCCTCCAGCGCCTGGCGGATCGCGCCGATCCGGCCGTCCATCATGTCGCTGGGGGCGACGATGTCGACGCCGGCCTCGGCTTGGGCAAGGGCCTGGCCCACCAGCAGCTCAATGGTTTCGTCGTTCAGTATGTAGCCCGTTTCCTTGTCCGGCAGGCCGTCCTGGCCGTGGCTGGTGAAGGGGTCCAGCGCCACGTCGGTCATCACGCCCAGCTCGGGGAAGCGTTTTTTCAGTTCACGCACCACACGCGGCACCAGGCCGTCGGGGTTCAGCGCTTCCTTGCCGTCGTAGGTTTTGAGCGAGTTGTCGATCACCGGGAACAGCGCCATCACCGGAATACCCAGCCGCACACATTCCTCGGCCACCGGCAGCAGTAGGTCCAGGCTCAGCCTTTCCACGCCCGGCATCGAGGCCACCGGCTCACGCCGCTGCTTGCCGTCGGTGACAAACACCGGGTAGATCAGGTCATGCACGCCCAGTGCGTTTTCACGCACCAGGTTGCGCGTGAAGGCGTCACGGCGCAGGCGGCGCGGACGGCCGAGCGGGTAGGGGGCATAGGAAGTCATGGGCAAATTGTGCCAAAGCTTTGCCAGGGTGACGAATGCGCCTTCGGCCCGCTTGTTGTGTTCGCTATCGAACATATGGGAAATTGCCAGCGAAACTATCTTGCACTTTCGCCAGGTGAACCCTTGTCATGGCCTTGGGGGCGTGGTTAGAATGTCCGCGTGTTGTTACCTTTTGGTGGCAGCATCCCGCTTTTCCTCCCTGAGCGGGTGCCTTTGCGTGTCACAGCAAAAAAGGCTTCCAGGCCCGGCTGACCTAGCGTCATCCGGGCATTTTTTTGCCCGGCATTTCCATAAATCCGCTTTTCGGGCGAATTGCGGCGTTGCGCGGTGCTCGCAATCCTCATGTACCCAAGTACATTCCGGTTGCTGCGCTCCGTGCGCCTTGCACTTCATCCCGAGAAGCGAATTTCTGAAAACGCCGTCGAGTCCTTTCAGGGGGCTAAAGCGCGGACGGGTTAAAGCCAGCCAGGGCCGCGGGTCCGGCTTCGCCGGCCCGCAGGCGCAGCGGCCCCCTCGGGGGGCAGGGCGCTACACGCAGTGAGCAACCGTGGGGGCTACACTTTGTGCATGCTCTGGGTCAAATCACTTCACATCGTTTTCATCGCCAGCTGGTTTGCGGGTTTGTTCTACCTGCCGCGTATTTTTGTCAATCTGGCGATGGTGCCCGTGGAAAGCGTGGCCGAATACGAGCGCTTGATCCAGATGGCGCGCAAGCTCCTGCGCTTCACCACCCTTTTGGCGATTCCGGCATTGGGCTTTGGCCTCTGGTTATGGTTGGGCTACGGTATTGGGCGCGGCCCCGGCAATGGCTGGATGCACGCCAAGTTGGCGGTGGTGGTACTGGTGATCGGCTACCACCACGCCTGCGCCCGCATCCTCGGGAAGTTTGTCGCCAACCGCAACACGCGCAGCCACCGCTGGTTCCGATTCTTCAATGAAGTGCCGGTGCTGCTGCTGCTCGCCGCCGTCGTGCTGGTGGTCGTCAAGCCGTTCTAGGCAACACAGGCGCAGTGTGAACTCCCCGAATTCACCAGCAGACGCGGTCAGACCGGCTTCGCCGGATGACACGCGTGGCCCCCTGAAAGGGGGGGGGGAACTACACGAAGCGGAGCGAAGTGAGAACGGCGGGGGTGTACCGACCACCAGTTGGCCGCTGGCACTGGCCACGGTCTGCCTGATTGTTTATGCCAGCCTCTACCCCTTTACCGAGTGGCGCAACCAGGGCATTTCGCCGCTGACTTTCCTGACAGCGTCCCTGCCGCGTTACTGGACCGGCTTTGATGTGGGCGTCAACCTCGCCGGTTACGCGCCGCTGGGTTTCCTGTTGGCCCTGGCTGCGCTGCGCAGCGGACGTGCGCGCTGGGCCGTCAGTATGGCGGTGCTCGCTGCCGGCATCTTGTCGCTGGTGATGGAAAGCTTGCAGAGTTATTTGCCCGACCGCATCCCTTCCAATGTGGACTTTGTGCTGAACAGTATCGGCGCATGGCTGGGTGCCTGCACCGCCTGGCTGCTGGAAAAAGCAGGCGCTCTTGATCGCTGGAACCGGTTTCGCGCGCGCTGGTTTGTCAGCGAAGCCAGGGGCGCGCTGGTTCTGCTGGCCCTGTGGCCGGTGGCGCTGCTGTTTCCGGCCTCGGTGCCGCTGGGGCTGGGCCAGGTGCTGGAGCGGCTGGAGTACGCGCTTGCTGAAATCCTGACAGACACGCCTTTTCTCGAATGGCTGCCGGTGCGCGATATTGAATTGCAGCCGCTGGTACCTGGCGCGGAGGTGATCTGCGTGGCCCTGGGTGCACTGATTCCCTGCCTGTTGGGTTACAGCGTGGTGCGCACGCTGGCTCAGCGCGCCGTTTTTCTGATTCTGACGCTGGCTGCCGGCGTTGCGCTGACGGCGCTGTCAGCTGCGCTCAGCTATGGCCCCGAACACGCCTGGGCCTGGCTGGACTTGCCGGTGCAAGTGGGACTGGTGTTAGGCAGCGTACTTTCACTGCTGCTGTTGCCGGTGCCGCGCCGCGGCAGCGCGGCTTTGCTGCTGCTGGCCCTGAGCGTCCATTTGTCCATGCTCAACCAGGCGCCGATGGGTCCCTACTTTGCCGAGACCCTGCAAATCTGGGAGCAGGGACGTTTTATCCGTTTCAACGGATTGGCCCAGTGGCTAGGCTGGCTCTGGCCTTATGCTGTTTTGCTGTATGTGCTGGTGCGGCTGTCCAGCCGACGGGCCAGCGAGCCTGCGGAAAGTAAAATGGGGTCATGACCTCCACCAGCGCGCCAGCGGACTCTTATTACGAACGCCACATTTTCTTTTGCTTGAACCAGCGCACCGGCGGAGAGGACAGCTGCGCCAACCACAAGGCCCAGGAAGGCTTCGACCGCTGCAAGGCCCAGGTCAAGGCGGCCGGTCTGTCGGGGCCAGGCAAGGTCCGCGTCAACAAGGCCGGCTGCCTGGACCGTTGCGCGGCCGGGCCGGTGGCGGTGGTGTATCCCGAAGCCGTCTGGTACACCTATGTGGACGCGCAGGACATCGACGAGATCGTCGAGTCGCACCTGAAAAACGGCAAGGTGGTCGAGCGGCTGCTGACACCGGCGAACGTGGGCCGCTGAGAAGTGGTCTGAATCTGAGGCGCAGGGCGGTGTATTTGCCAAATTCCATGAGTTCTCAGGCTGTTTGCCCTTGTGCCATAAGCTTTTATAGCTAGCATTTTCATAGCAATTTTGTCAGTAGAAAGTAAGGCGTGAATTCCCAAACCCAGAAATCCGTGGTGCAAGGCGCTGCGGGCGCCATTGAAGTGGCGCTGGACCTGCCCGCAGGCGGAATGGCTTCCAGAGGAGTGGTCGTCATCGCCCACCCGCATCCGCTGTTCGGCGGCACCATGGACAACAAGGTAGTGCAGACCATGGCGCGCGCCTTCCTGCAGGCCGGCTGGACCGCCGTCCGTTTCAATTTCAGGGGTGTGGGTGGCACGGAGGGCGCGCACGACGAAGGCCGCGGCGAGCTGGACGACATGCTGGCCGTGGTGGCAGCCGTGGCGCCGCAGGGCCCGCTGTGCCTGGCGGGGTTTTCTTTCGGTGCTTACGTGACGACGCACGCCTTTGGCCGCCTGGCCCCTCAGCGCGACATCGAAAAGCTGGTGCTGGTGGGAACCAGTGTCGACCGCGCGCCGGCCGCCCCCATTCCCGCGGACGCGCATCCCCGGACATTGGTCCTGCACGGCGAGCAGGACGACACGGTGCCGCTGCAATCGGTGCTGGACTGGGCGCGCCCACAGGTACTGCCTGTTACGGTTGTCCCCGGGGGCGGGCACTTCTTTCATGGACAATTGCCGCTTCTGAAAAATCTGGTGGCACGCCACCTTGGCTGACTTTTCCAGGCCCGATTCGGGCCCTTGCCGTCCCTTCTTTGCATTCGTTTTCCATTTCCAGGTCTATTTCCCATGCGCCGTTTTCTGACTGCTTTTCGTGCCTTCGCCCCATCGTTGGTGCTGCTTTCTTCCCTGGTTCTGCTGCCGGCGGCGCAAGCCCAGATGCCCCAGCCACCCGAAGTGGCTGCCCGCTCCTACCTGCTGCTTGACGTCACGGCCAACCAGATCTTGGCCGCCAAGGACATCGACGCCCCGATCGAGCCGGCTTCGCTGACCAAACTGATGACCGAATACTTGGTGTTCGACGCGCTCAAGTCCAAAAAAATCACCCTCAAGCAGACTTTCCCCGTCAGCGAACGCGCCTGGAAAATGCCGGGTTCGCGCATGTTCATTGACCCCAAGATGCAGGTACCGGTGGAAGACCTGATCAAGGGCATGGTGGTCCAGTCAGGCAACGACGCCACGATGGCGCTGGCAGAGGGTGTGGGCGGTACCGCCGAGAACTTTGTGAAGCTCATGAATGAGCAGGCCAAGGCTCTGGGCATGAAGTCAACAAGCTACAAAAACCCGGAAGGCCTGACCGAGCCGGGTCACACCACCACGGCGCGCGACCTGAGCATCCTGTCGACCCGCCTGATGCAGGATTTTCCCGACTACATCGGTTTTTCGGCGATCAAGAAGTACCGCTACGCCGGCACGCCGGCTGCCAACGACACCAACCGCAACACCCTGCTGTTCAGGGATCCCACGGTCGATGGCCTGAAAACCGGCCACACCGCCGCGGCCGGCTACTGCATGATCGCCACCGCCAAGCGCGACTTTCCGAACCTGGGCGCCGCCGGCGCGCCCGGCGGCCGGCGCCTGCTGGCCATCGTGCTTGGCACGGCCAGTGACAGCGCCCGCGCCAACGAATCGCAAAAACTGTTGAATTGGGGTTACACCGCATTCGAGGCGGTCAAGCTGTTCGACGCCGGCCAGGCGGTGGCAACGCCCGCCGTCTGGAAGGGCAAATCCGCCACCGTCAAGCTGGGCCGGCCTGAAGCCATCGTGATCGCCATCCCGGCTGGCGGATCCGCCAAGGTCCAGACCCAGGTTGCGCGGCCGGATCCGCTGGTGGCGCCTTTCACCAAAGGGCAAGCCGTCGGAACGCTCAAAGTCAGCGGGGCAAGCGGGGAAACGGTGGTTGACATCCCTCTGGTGGCCCTGGAAACCGTGGAAGAGGCCGGCATTCTGGGGCGCGCCTGGGATTCGATCCGGATCTGGATCAAATAGCAGGCCTGCTGTTACTGCAAAAGGGTGCCCCAAACCGCCGCAATTTGCAGGTAGCCGCCCAAACTGCTACACTCGAGGGCTTTTCCGGAATTTCCGGGGAGATTCACGTTTTCACGTAAATAGTCACGTATTTAGTCAAGTCAGATATCAGACGTTTAGGGACGTTTTAAATGCCAACCATTAATCAGCTAGTCACTCAGGGACGCAAGGTCGAAAAGATCAAGTCCAAGAGCCCTGCGATGGAGAATTCTCCACAGCGGCGCGGTGTGTGTACCCGTGTGTACACCACAACCCCCAAGAAGCCAAACTCCGCTTTGCGTAAAGTCGCCAAGGTGCGCCTGACCAACGGGTTTGAAATCATTTCCTACATCGGCGGCGAAGGCCACAACCTGCAGGAACACAGCGTGGTGCTGGTTCGTGGCGGTCGTGTCAAGGACTTGCCCGGTGTGCGTTACCACATCGTCCGTGGCTCGCTCGATCTGCAGGGCGTGAAAGACCGCAAGCAGTCGCGCTCCAAGTACGGTGCGAAGAAGCCGAAGGCCAAATAAGCCAAACCGGCTCGGGTTTTATTGCCCGCGCCAGAGGATGTCGTCCCCGATATCTTCGAAAACAGGTGTTTGAATCACCCTGGCAGGTGTTTCAAGCGAAGTGACCCAAGTGCAAATTGTTTGTACCGGTCGAGTAAGTGAGGGTTTTGATAACTCTCGCGGTGCTGCCAAAAGCGGTGCCAACTGAAGCAAAGAGGTGAAAAAATGCCACGTCGTCGCGAAGTCCCTAAACGTGAAATTCTCCCTGACCCAAAATTTGGCAACGTTGACCTTGCCAAGTTCATGAACGTCATCATGCAAGGCGGCAAAAAAGCTGTCGCCGAGCGTATTGTGTATGGCGCCCTCGAGCAGATCGAGAAAAAGAACCCCGGCAAAGATCCGCTGGAGGCGTTCCACATGGCCATCGGCAACATCAAGCCTATGGTTGAAGTGAAGTCCCGCCGTGTCGGTGGTGCCAACTACCAGGTGCCGGTTGAAGTGCGTCCTGTCCGTCGCATGGCCCTGGCCATGCGCTGGCTGAAAGAGGCTGCCAAGAAGCGTGGTGAAAAGTCCATGTCCTTGCGCTTGGCCAATGAGCTGATGGAGGCCACTGAAGGCCGTGGCGGCGCCATGAAGAAGCGTGACGAAGTTCACCGCATGGCCGAAGCCAACAAGGCGTTCAGCCACTTCCGCTTCTAATTTTCGTTGCATGTCCGCTGCGCGGAAGTGACGTGTTGCCTGATGGCCCGAGGCGCTGCCGGCGCCTTGACTCCTGAGGGTTCAACCCCATTTTCTGCGGGCTGCATGCAAAACGTGCAGCCCGCAGACGCGTAGAAAAAACAAAAAAAGTTTTTGGCAACGAGTCCTTGTTCGTCTTTCGAACCGAAAGTAATTTATGTCCCGCGCTACCCCCATTCAAAACTACCGCAACATCGGCATTTCCGCGCACATTGACGCCGGCAAGACCACCACCACCGAGCGGATCCTCTTTTATACCGGCGTGAACCACAAGATTGGTGAAGTTCATGACGGCGCAGCCACCATGGACTGGATGGAGCAGGAGCAGGAGCGCGGCATCACGATTACTTCCGCTGCAACGACCTGCTTCTGGAAGGGCATGGACACGTCCCTGCCTGAGCACCGTATCAACATCATTGATACCCCGGGCCACGTGGACTTCACCATTGAGGTGGAGCGTTCCATGCGCGTGCTGGACGGCGCCTGCATGGTGTATTGCGCCGTGGGTGGCGTGCAGCCTCAGTCGGAAACCGTCTGGCGCCAGGCCAACAAGTACAAGGTGCCACGTCTGGCTTTTGTGAACAAGATGGACCGTACCGGTGCCAACTTTTTCAAGGTTGTGGAGCAGATGAAACTGCGCCTGAAGGCCAGCCCTGTGCCCATGGTGATCCCGATTGGCGCTGAAGAAAACTTCACCGGCGTGGTCGACCTGATCAAGATGAAGGCCATCATCTGGGACGAAGCTTCGCAAGGCATGAAGTTCACCTACAGCGAAATTCCGGCCGAGCTCCTCGAGTTGGCCAAGGAATGGCGCGAAAAGATGGTCGAGGCTGCTGCCGAGTCGTCTGAAGAGCTGATGAACAAATACCTTGAAGAAGGTGATTTGACCGAAGCTGAAATCAAGCTGGGTATTCGCACGCGTACCATCGCCAGCGAAATCCAGCCGATGTACTGCGGCTCTGCGTTCAAGAACAAGGGCGTGCAGCGCATGCTGGACGCCGTGATTGAATTCATGCCGTCGCCTATCGACATTCCTCCCGTCAAGGGCATGGACGAAGATGAGGCGCCTGTCACCCGCAAGGCTGACGACGCGGAGAAGTTCTCTGCGCTGGCGTTCAAGCTGATGACCGACCCGTTTGTGGGCCAGCTCACCTTTGTGCGCGTGTATTCCGGCGTTCTGAAAAAGGGCGATAGCGTCTACAACCCGATCAAGGGCAAGAAAGAGCGTATCGGCCGTATCGTGCAGATGCACGCCAATAACCGTGAAGAAGTCAGCGAAATCCGCGCCGGCGACATTGCCGCCTGCGTGGGCCTGAAAGACGTGACCACGGGCGAAACCCTGTGCGATCCGGATGCCATCGTCATGCTCGAGCGCATGGTGTTCCCTGAGCCTGTGATCACGCAGGCCGTGGAACCCAAGACCAAGGCTGACCAGGAAAAAATGGGCATCGCGCTGCAGCGTCTGGCGCAGGAAGATCCGTCTTTCCGCGTCAAGACCGACGAAGAGTCTGGCCAGACCCTGATTGCCGGCATGGGCGAGCTGCATCTGGAAATCATTGTTGACCGCATGAAGCGTGAATTCGGCGTGGAAGCCAACGTTGGCAAGCCGCAGGTGGCTTACCGCGAAACAATCCGCAAGACCGTGGAAGACGCCGAAGGCAAGTTCGTGCGCCAGTCCGGCGGCAAGGGCCAGTACGGTCACGTGGTGCTCAAGATTGAGCCCAATGAAATGGGCAAGGGCATCGAGTTCATCGACGCGATCAAGGGTGGTGTGGTTCCGCGTGAATACATTCCTGCGGTTGAAAAAGGCATTCACGAGGCTGTGACCACGGGCGTGCTGGCCGGTTATCCGGTGGTGGACGTCAAGGTCACGCTGCATTTCGGTTCGTACCACGATGTGGACTCGAACGAAATGGCCTTCAAGATGGCTGCAATCTTTGGCTTCAAGGAAGGCTGCCGCAAGGCCAGCCCGGTGATCCTGGAGCCCATGATGGCCGTTGAGGTGGAAACGCCTGAAGACTACGCCGGTAACGTGATGGGCGATCTGTCCTCACGCCGCGGCATGGTGCAGGGCATGGAAGACATGGTTGGTGGCGGCAAGGCCATCAAGGCCGAAGTGCCGCTGTCCGAAATGTTCGGTTATTCGACCACGCTGCGTTCGATGTCCCAGGGCCGTGCGACCTACACCATGGAGTTCAAGCACTACTCCGAGGCTCCGCGCAATGTGTCCGAAGCCATCATGGCTGCGCGCGCCAAGTAAGTAAAACCGGTGCCGGTTTCGCAAGGGACGGCACCACTTTTTTCCTGTCTGCGATTGTGTGCCCCTCACTGCCCGTGGTGATGGAACAAGCAACACAGTGCAAACGTTAAACCATACACGGGCACGTTCTTTATCTGGAGTTAAAAATGGCAAAAGGCAAATTTGAGCGGACCAAACCGCACGTCAACGTAGGCACGATTGGGCACGTTGACCATGGCAAGACGACCCTGACAGCGGCGATCACGACCGTGCTGGCGGCCAAGTTCGGCGGCGAAGCCAAGGGTTACGACCAAATTGACGCGGCCCCCGAAGAAAAGGCCCGCGGCATCACCATCAACACCGCCCACGTGGAATACGAAACGGCCAACCGCCACTACGCCCACGTCGACTGCCCCGGCCACGCCGACTATGTCAAAAACATGATCACCGGCG
>NZ_MUNO01000016.1 GCF_002001015.1 Polaromonas sp. A23
GGTTAGGGGTGGGAGTGGGGAGTTGCACCTACTGTCCAGAGAAGACCGCAGGCGCAGCGTGACGCTTCTAATCGTTTTCAGAATCCTCAGCTTCAACCTTTCGCGGCGGCTTGGGCCGAGGCGGCGTGCTGGTGTGAATCAACATCGTGGCCTTTTCCATTTCGCCAGCCAACAGGTCCGGCACCGCCTTGAGCGCACGGGCAATGCTGTCCTCGATCGCCGTGCGATGTTCCTGTGAAGGCTTTTTCAGAACCCAGTTGATGACTTCGGACTTCACGCCCGGGTGGCCCACGCCGATGCGCAGGCGCCAGTAGTCGCCGGTGCCAAGCTGGGCATGGATGTCGCGCAGTCCATTATGGCCGGCGTGGCTGCCGCCGAACTTGAGCTTGGCCTGGCCGGGCACGATGTCGAGTTCGTCGTGGGCCACCAGGATTTCTTCAGGGGCGATCTTGAAAAAACGCGCCAGGGCGGCCACCGACTTGCCTGAGAGGTTCATGAAGGTCAGGGGTTCGAGCACCCAGACGGTTTGACCCTTGATGGTGGTGCGGGCGACGCGGCCGTGGTAGTTTTTGTCCAGTGCCAATGTCAGCTTGAGCTCGCGCGCCAGCGCTTCGGTCCACCAGAAACCGGCGTTGTGGCGGGTTGCCTCGTATTCAGGGCCGGGGTTTCCCAAGCCTACAAAAAGTTTGATCATGCTTTGTGATGAGAGGAGAAAAGCGGTCTGCAGGTGGGAGCCTGCCACCGGATTATGGGTGCAGTGAGACCATCCCCAAAGAAAAACGGCCCTTGGCCTCCGTGGAGGACAAGGGCCGCTGGCCTTTTCAGGCCGATGCCACTGGCTGCGAATTACTTCTTGGCAGCGGGTTTGGCAGCATCGGCTTTGGCGCCGGCCTTGGCTTCCTTGGCGGCAGCAGCCTTGGCTGCCTTGGGATCCACAGGTACCGCAGCGGCAGCTGCAGCGGCTGCATCGGCCTCGGCTTCTTCCGAGACAGCCGACACGGATACCAGCACTGGATTGTCCTGGCCGCCCTTGGCCACAAACTTCACGCCCTTGGGCAGGGTGATGTCCTTGACGTGCAGCGAGGTACCTTTTTTCAGGCCGGTCAAATCAACGGCGATGAACTCAGGCAGGTCTTTCGGCAGGCAGGAGATGCTCAGCTCGGTCAGCACATGGTTGACCAGGCAGTTTTCAGCCTTGACCGCTGGGGATTCCTCTTCGCCGCTGTAGTGCAGAGGCACCTTCATGGTCAGGCGGGTCTTCGCGTCAACGCGCTGGAAGTCGATGTGCAGGACCAGCTGCTTGAAAGGATGCATCTGCAGATCGCGCAGCAAAACCTTCTGGGTCTTGCCACCCAGTTCCATCTCGAGGACGGAAGCGTGGAAAGCTTCTTTCTTGATGGCGTGCCACAGTGCGTTGTGATCGAGCTCGATCAACGACGGTTCACCGGTGCCACCGTAAACGATACCGGGCGTACGGCCCGTGATGCGGAGACGGCGGCTCGCACCCGTGCCCTGCTTGGCGCGCTCAAAAGCGACGAATTTCATAATATTCTCCAAAAGAGGTGGGCCGCGACCAGCTCACCCCGACATGGAAAGTCCCATAAATCCCGTCTTTGGGCGCATGGCGGCGTTGCGCGGTGCTCGGAATCCTCATGCACTGAAGTGCATTCCGGTGTCCTGCGCTCCGGGCGCCTTGCCCTGCATCCCAATAACGGAATTTCTGAAATTTTCCTAAAAAAGCTGCAACGGCGTTGTGCCGCGGCAGCCACCTTTCGCCTCGGATCAGAACAAATTGTCCTGGTCCGAGAACAAACTCATGACCGACTCACCGTTGGCGATGCGCTGGATTGTTTCGGCAATCAGCGGAGCCACGGAGAGCTGGCGAATTTTCTTGCAGTCCTGGGCCGCCTGGCTCAGGGGAATGGTGTTGGTAATCACCACCTCGTCCAGGGCCTCGCCCTGGGCGATGCGTTCGATGGCTGGACCCGAAAAAATCGGGTGCGTGCAATACGCATAAACCTTTTTGGCGCCGCGCTCTTTCAGCACTTCAGCGGCTTTGACCAGGGTGCCGGCCGTGTCGATCATGTCGTCCATGATCACGCAGTTGCGGCCGTCGATGTCGCCAATCACATGCATGACTTCCGACACATTGGCCTTGGGCCGGCGCTTGTCGATGATGGCCATGTCGCAGCCGAGCTGCTTGGCCAGCGCCCGGGCGCGCACCACGCCGCCAACGTCGGGCGAGACCACCATCAGGTCGTTGTAGTTCTTCTGCCGCAAGTCGCCCAACAGCACCGGCGAGGCATAGATGTTGTCGACCGGGATGTCGAAGAAGCCCTGGATCTGGTCGGCATGCAGGTCCATGGTCAGCACGCGCGAGACTCCGACGGCCTGCAGCATGTTGGCCACCACCTTGGCGCTGATCGGCACGCGTGCCGAGCGCGGGCGGCGGTCCTGGCGGGCGTAGCCGAAATAGGGAATCACAGCGGAAATGCGCTCGGCCGAGGCGCGTTTGAGCGCGTCGACCATGATCAGCAATTCCATGATGTTTTCGTTGGTCGGTGCGCAGGTTGACTGCACTACGAACACGTCGCGGGCGCGTACGTTTTGCTGGATTTCAACCGTTACTTCACCGTCCGAAAAGCGGCCCACATGGGCGGCTCCCAATGAAATACCCAAGTGCTGCGCAATTTCCGAGGCCATGCTCGGATTGGCATTGCCGGTGAAAAGCATGAAGTCGGAGTGGTGCGGTTGCATGTGTGGCCCAGCGGATGTCTAGAGGGAAACGTTGCCGAATGGATAAAAGCAATAAACGCACTGAAAACACGGACGCCCTGTGTCCGTTCCATGTCAATGCGGTTTCACGTTTCCTTGCCCGAACCCGGATTTTCCGGATTACACGGGCAGGGTCTCGAACCGGAGACACTCAACAGTCAGCGAGCACGGGCCCCTTAACGGGGCCTAAAAACACGGGCCCCACATGGGACCCGAAAATTTTGGCAGGGGTGGAAGGATTCGAACCTGCGAATGCCGGAATCAAAATCCGGTGCCTTAACCAGCTTGGCGACACCCCTACACAGGTAGATTGTCAAACCCGAAAAGTGTCAAAAATGACAATTTGCAGGTGACCGACAACCAACCCTTTAATCGTTGTTCTGGAAACAAATTCCTTGGCCGTTATTTTACCAACCGGCCAGAGGATGTGTATCCAGGTTGCTGCACTTGCGGACCTGCCAGTCGCCTGGGGCGACTGCGAGTTCCATCTCATGCGGCATATGCGCAAAAACTGCACTTCCCGAGCCAGTCATTCGGCCCTTCAAGTGCTGCCTGGAGAGCCAGTCGAGTGACTGGCCAACCTGCGGACACAAGGCTTGCGCGACTGGCTGCAAGTCGTTGTGGCCGAATCCGTAAACCGGGCCGTCAGTGTTTGCAGCAAAGCCTTGGATTGTAGCAGTTTCTGTGTCGCGTTTGAGCCCCGGCGCGCGGAAAATGGCCTCTGTGGGCACTCCCGCGGCCGGCTTGACCACCACAAAACGGGCCGAGGGGAGGGCCAAGGGGGTGATTTTTTCGCCTATGCCTTCTACCCAGGCATGGCCGCCACTGAGAAAAAACGGGACGTCGGCACCCAGACTGAGCGCCACGGCCTGCAGTTGATCGGGCGGCAACCGGACGCCCCACAGGCGTTGCAGCGCCAGAAGGCAGCTGGCGGCGTCAGAAGATCCTCCACCCATGCCAGCCTGCGACGGTATGCGTTTTTCCAGCCCGATGTGCACGCCCAATGTTGTGCCTGAAGCGCTTTGGAGGGCGCGCGCGGCGCGCACCACCAGGTCTTCGGCCGGCAGCGCTTCGCCGTCATGGGAGAGCAAGTCTGTGCGGGTGATCTGGCCGTCTGTGCGCAACTCGAAATGCAGGGTATCGCACCAGTCGATGAGCATGAACACCGACTGAAGCAGATGGTAGCCATCCGGCCGGCGCCCGTTGATGTGTAAAAACAGGTTGAGTTTGGCTGGCGCCGGAACGTCGTAAAGGGCCTTCAACGGCTTGCCCGTGGCAGCGCCTGACAGTCCGGCCAGCATCAGGGGGTGGCGAGCACGATGCGCAGGTCCGTGCGCGGTTGTGGGCTTGAACGGCTGGCCGAAATTCGCCCGTCGGCTTGCTGCGAGAGATCGGCGCTCCAGCCGTCGGCGGCCGTATTCTTGCCGCGAAGCCAGTCAAACAGGGCAGGCAACGGAACCGCCGCGCCGGTGGCTTTTTGAATCAACTCATCGACGCTCGCAAAACGCTGGATCTGGTTGCCCGAGTCGAGGATGGCTTCCTGAGGCGACCAGCGCAGGACGGCGAGGCTGTTGCCGAGCGGACTATTGAGCGTCAGTTCACCCTGCACGGGGCTACCCTTGAGTTCGAAGCCGGCAAAAAAAGACTGCGGCGGCTCACTTTGAACCTGCAGGCTGATACGGCCTGTCCAGAATGAAATAGCATCATCATTTTGCCGCTCAGCCCTTATCGGGGCTGCGCAACCAGCTATAAAAAATGTAGCAAAAAAAAGGCCTGCCAACAGGGTGACGCGTCCGCGCGCCGGGGCGAGGGGGAGTGTCATCGATGTCACAGCCGGACGCGAAGGCGCTTGAGGGTTTCGAGCAGGGTTTCGTTGTCCGCGTTGAGAAGCTTGCCTTCTTTCCAGATGACCATGGCCTTGTCGCGTTGACCCATGCTCCACAAGACTTCACCGAAATGGGCGGCGATTTCCGCGTCAGGTTTGGCCTTGTAGGCGGCTTCGAAGATCTTCAGGGCCTCGGCCTTGTTGCCCAGGCGAAATTCGACCCAACCAAGGCTGTCCCTGATGAATGGGTCTTCCGGTGCGTAGGTCAACGCCTTCTGAATCAACTCTTTGGCTTCAGGCAGGCGCACATTGCGATCGGCGAGCGAGTATCCCAGCGCGTTGTAAGCATGGTGATAGTCGGGTTTGCGCTGCACCACCTGGCGCAACATGCGCTCCATCTCCGGCAGCAGGTCGAGTTTTTCCGCGAGCATGGCCTGGTCATAGAGAAGCTCAGGTTCGTCCGGAAATTGCGTGACGGCTTGAGCGAGCAGGTCGTAGGCACTGCGATAGTCCTTTTGCTCGCGCAGCAGGTTGACTTCGGCCAGCAATTTGATGCGTTTGTCTTCCGGGTTGCGCTCAGGCAACTGGCGAATCAGCTGGCGGGCTTCAGTCAGCTTGCCCTGTTTGGCCAACAGGGAGGCGCGCCTGGTCTGGGCCTGAACCAGTTCCTGCGCGTCAGGTATCTTGTTGAGCCAGCTTTCTGCTGCGGCAAAATCCTTGCGCTTTTCGGCGACCTGCGCCAGAGAAAGGTAGGCCTGGGACAGGCCGCGGCTGGTTTGCGTCTGCTCCTCATCGCGTCCGGCCAGCTCAACATAGCGCAGCAAGGAGGTCTGTGCCATGGCCAGCTGATTGTCCTGAAGCTGGAGCGACCCCAGTACGAGCCAACCTTCGGGGTAGTCAGGTTTGTCCCGCGTGACCGCTTGCAGCTGGACGCTGGCTTCGGTGTAACGCTGGGCATCGAGCAGGGCGCGGGCGTACGCCATGCGGAATTCCGGCCGGGCCACGGCGTTGCCCTGCAGGTATTTCTGGGCCAGGCTTTCGGCGCGTGGCAATTTGGGGTCCATGAGTTCCAGCGCCAGCAAGGCAGGCGCTTCGGCGCGTGGGTCCAGCGCCTGCGCGCGCTCTATGGCCTCCAGCGCGCCGGGTAATTCCCCAGCTGCCACGCGCATGCGTCCGACCGCCGTCCAGGCGGCTGCACTGGTGGCCGGCGCCTTGAGGTCGTCGGCCAGCGCGGTTTCAAGCACGCCTGCCGCGAGTTTTTTGTCGCTGGCACGGGCAAAAAAGCGGGGGAGGTTGGTGATCACCATCAGTTGCTCGGCTACGGGAGTGAGCCGAACTTCGGTTCTGAGCGGTTCCGTGGTTTCAGTGATCTTGTTGAGGGCGACCAGAATCTGCAGTACGTACCGGTTGGCCTCGCGCGAGGTCGGCTGGGCCTGTCGCCATGCCCGTGCCGCCTGAAGCGCTGCGTCGCCCGAACGCGACTGAAGGGCGATATCTGCTGCCCGTTGGTAAAGCTGCGCATCGTTGGTCTGGCGGGCAGCGTTCAGCATCAGGGAAAAGCCGGTAGGGGCGTCGCCCTGACGTGCGGTGATCTCGCCGATCAGCACTTGGTAAAAAAGCTCGGCGTCCAGGTCGGATGAGGGCGGAGCGACCACTTGGGCAGCGGCTGGGGCTTGCGGAAGGGCTGCCGGTGGCAAGGCCGGTGCAGGCTGGGCCGTTTGCGCCAACGCTGCCGGCAGGCTCAGGCAGAGCGCTCCGAAAACACATAGGAATTGTTTCATCGGGCCATGATAATTCAAGCACATGTGCCCATGTGAGGCGCCTCGAAGATTGTTGCAAGCCCATGCCTGAATTGCCCGAAGTTGAAGTTACGCGCTTGAGTTTTGCCAGCCGCATTGCGGGAGCGACCATTCTGGCGCTTCAGATGGGGAAACCGTTGCGATGGCCCCTGGGGTGCGACACGGCGCGTTTGAATGGACACACCGTACTCGAGGTGCGCAGGCGCGGCAAATATCTGTTGCTCGACACCACCGGTGGCCTGCTTTTGATCCATCTCGGGATGTCCGGAAGCCTGGGGTTTGGCAACGGCTTGCCGCCACCGGGCAAACATGATCATTTTGAACTGCGAACCACGGCAGGTACATTGCGCCTGCATGACCCCCGGCGCTTCGGTGCCGTGGTCTATGCGCCGGCCGAGCAGGATGCGATTGCGCAAAAGCTGCTGGGGAGACTGGGCGTTGAGCCGCTGACAGACGCTTTTGACGCGATGGTTTTTTACCGTGCGCTGCAAACCCGTCAGACGGCGATCAAGCAGGTCTTGCTGGCGGGCGAATTGGTCGTCGGCGTTGGCAACATTTATGCGTCGGAAGCGCTGTTCATCGCCGGCATCCGGCCGACGGTACGGGCCGCCCGGTTAAGCAAGCCCCGCGCTGCCAGGCTGCATGCGGCGATTCGGACGGTGTTGTCGCAAGCGGTCAAAAAAGGCGGCAGTACCCTGAAAGACTTCTCCAACACCATGGGGGAGAGCGGTTATTTCCAGCTTGAGGCCATGGTTTACGATCGGGCCGGCTTGCCCTGCAAGGTGTGCGGAACGCCCGTTCGCACCCTCCGGCAAGGGCAGCGCTCCACTTTTTTCTGTGTCAACTGCCAGAAACCCTGAAGGTCTGGACGGCTCCGGGCTGACCGTTTCCGGTGGTCAATGCTATATTGATTGACCTATGTCCCCGGCGCACCATGTCCTTTAACGAACAATTTGACCAGCACGGCACGTGGAGGCGCGAGTTTGCCTTGCGGCTCAAACTTTTATCCGAATGGATGAAAGACCACGATCTGCTCAACGCCGCAGTGGAGGAGCGCCTGCTTCGCCTCGAATCGCAGGTGCGTTCGGACAAGGTCATGGTGGCCTTTGTTGCAGAGTTTTCCCGCGGCAAGTCGGAACTGATCAACGCCATCTTTTTTGCCGGCTACGGCCGACGCATCATGCCGGCCAGCGCGGGGCGCACCACCATGTGCCCGACCGAGCTGGGTTATGACGCCGACGTGCCGCCCTGCCTGCGTCTGTTGCCTATTGAAACCCGGCTCAAGCCCCAGGCCCTGATGGAATGGCGCATGGTCCCGGAAAAATGGACGCGGGTTGACCTCGACGTCAACGATCCGGTGCAACTTGCGAAAGCCCTGGAAAAAGTGGCCGAGGTCCGCCGTGTCACGCAGGAAGAAGCGCGAGCCCTGGGTTTCTGGCATGACGACGTGCCGGAAGACAATCCCCGGATAGATGCCGATGGCATGGTCGAGGTGCCCAAATGGCGCCACGCCCTGATCAATATCGCCCATCCGCTGCTCAAGCAGGGCTTGGTCATTCTTGATACGCCGGGCCTTAATGCGATTGGTGCCGAGCCTGAACTGACCGTCAGCCTGATCCCCCAGGCCCATGCGGTGGTGTTCATTCTGGCGGCCGACACGGGTGTCACCAAGTCCGACCTGGCGATCTGGCGGGAACACCTGATCACCGAGGGCGACGACAACGACGCCCGTCTCGTGGTGCTCAACAAGATCGATACCCTGTGGGATGCCTTGAGTTCTCCCGCGCAGATTCAGGCGCAGATTGATCGCCAGCGCGCCACTTCGGCAGAAATTCTCGGTTTGCCGATGGCGCAGGTTATTCCGGTTTCCGCTCAGAAAGGCCTGGTGGCCAAAGTCACCGGCGACGACGAGTTGCTGCGGGCCAGTTGCCTGCCTGGCCTGGAACTGGCTTTGGCGCAGGGCGTGATGGGGCAGCGGCAGAAAATCCTGCGGTCTGCGGTGGCTGCCGGCATTGTGGAGTTGCGTGCCGAAGCCGGACGCGTCATTCATATTCGCCGTCGCGATCTTGCCGAGCAGATGATTGAGCTGCGTGGCCTGCGCGGCAAGAACGATTCCGTGATCAAGCACATGCGCTCGCGCATTGAGCAGGAGCACAGCGAATTCAATACCAGCGGCGCCAAGATCCAGGCCGTGCGTTCCATTCATCTGAAGCTGCTGCGCGAAGTGTTTCATCTGCTCGGAACACCCACGCTCAAAACCGAGCTTGCCCAGCTGACCGAAACACTCAAGCAGCCTGGCATCAAGCTCGGGGTCAAAAAAGCCTATGGCCAGGCCTTCGCACGCCTGCGCGAAGGCCTTGAAAAAGCCCGCAGCACCAGCGCAGAAATCCAGAACATGCTGGGTGGATCATTCAAGCAGCTCAACTCCGAGTTCGGTTTCTCCCTGCAGGCGCCCAAAGAGCCCGACATGAGCCGTTTCATGGTGGATCTTGAGCAGATCGAGCGCAGCCACCTGCAATATTTGGGGGTGGCCAACATCCTCAAGTTGGCGCAGCCGGAGTTTTCGGAGCGCTTGGTGCGTGCCCTGGCCACGCGGCTGAGGGTGGTCTACGAGACGGCGCTTGGCGAAGTCGAGCTATGGAACAAATCAGCGGCCTCGCAGCTGGATGCGCAGCTCAAGGAGCGCCGTAAAAACTTCGGTCGCCGCATCGAGGCGATAGAACGCATCCAGCAGGCCGCCTCCGGCCTGGACGAACGCATCGGGGAAATAGATGCCCACGAGCGCGAGCTGGACCAGCTGGATGGCAAGCTTGATGAGCTGACGGCCCAGTTGGTCAACGCGCCAGCGAGCCCGCACGAGCCCGTCGCAGTCACTGCACCCATGCCTTTGCCCCAAGTCGCCTGAGCGGCCCATGGCCCGGGTTTCCACGTTGTCGGGTACCCGCGTGCCTGCCGGGCCGCGTGAGAATGCTGTAGTTGGCATCCCCAGCCTTGCCGGAGCGAGCTTTTCCAACCGTATCGTGCGCTGGCAGGAAAGCCATGGCCGCAACAGCCTGCCCTGGCAGAACACCCGCGATCCTTACCGCGTCTGGCTGTCTGAAATCATGCTTCAGCAGACCCAGGTGGCGACGGTGCTGGATTACTACACACGGTTTCTGCAGCGTTTCCCGGCAGTGGCAGACCTGGCCGCTGCGGAGCCCGACGAAGTGCTGGGGTTGTGGAGCGGCTTGGGCTACTACAGCCGGGCCCGCAACCTGCACCGCTGCGCGCAGGACGTGGTGCGTCTGCATGGGGGCGAGTTTCCGCGCACCGCCGCGTTGCTGCAGACCCTGCCCGGCATCGGTCCTTCAACAGCAGCAGCGATTGCATCTTTTTGCTTTTCCGAGCGGGTGGCGATTCTGGATGGCAATGTCAAACGGGTGCTGACACGGGTTACCGCGTTTGCGGGCGATCTGTCGTCGAGCGCGCAGGAGCGCGCGCTTTGGGAAGTCGCTACTTCGCTCTTGCCGCGCCGTAACCTGGCTGAGGCCATGCCGCGCTACACCCAGGGGGTGATGGACCTGGGCGCCACGATTTGCACGACACGCCAGCCGTCGTGTCTCCTGTGCCCGGTGCAGGGCATGTGCCGCGGCCTGGCCGGTGGCGCGCCGGAAATTTACCCCGTCAAGACTCGCAAGCTCAAGCGCAGTGCGCAGTCGCTGTCCTTGCTGTGGGCGGAAAAGGCTGACGGTTCGGTGTGGCTGGAGCGCCGGCCATCGCCCGGCATCTGGGGTGGCCTTTACTGCTTTCCTGTGTTCAGCAGTGAAGACGCGCTGCTGGACATGTTGCCCATGCCATGGCGGGCACGTTTGACGGCTGTCCAGCCCTTTGTGCACGTGCTGACCCACAAGGACTTGCGCTTGTCGCCCATGGTGTTGGCCTTGTCGGCCAGGGAGGCCAAATCGAAGGGCTTGCCAGGCGAGGGTGCCTGGTTTTCGCCTGCTGAATGGCAAGGCTTGGGGCTGCCGGCCCCGATCAGAAGGCTGCTGGAACAGCGTTTGGGCTGATTTTCAGCTTTTTATGATTGAAAAGTGCCGCTAGCCCTTTAAATACGGGCGTAAGCAGCTATTAAAACAATAGCGAATCGAATGACGAGCTGACCCCTGACGGGGGAGGGCTACAACGCGCCGTCAAGCTCCCGGTGGCGCTTGAGCGTGACCCAGTGCGGATTGAAAGCCCGAGCCAGCTGTTCAACCAGATAGACCGAGCGGTGCTGGCCGCCCGTGCAGCCGATGGCCACGGTTACATAGCTGCGGTGGTCACGAGCAAGTGCCTGCAGCCAATGGGCAATGAACTGTTCGATATGGCGGAACATGTCGCCAACTTCTGGATGGCTTTGCAGGTAGCTCACCACCGCTTCGTCCTTGCCCGTCAGGTTGCGCAACGCCGGCTCGTAGTGCGGGTTGGGCAGCATGCGCACGTCAAACACGTAGTCGGCATCGACCGGTACGCCGCGCTTGAAGGCGAAGGATTCGAACACCAGCGTCAGCTGGGTGGCGGGCGAGGAAATCAGGGCCTTCACATAACCCTGCAACTGGGATGCGCGAATCATGCTGGTATCGATGACATGGGCATGTTCGCGCATGTCGCCGAGCAGTTCGCGCTCTTCGTCAATGGCATCGACCAGCGCACGCTGCTGGTCGGAGTCGTCGCGCCGCGACAGCGGGTGCAGGCGGCGGGTTTCCGAGAAACGCCTCACCAGCGTGTCGTTGCTGGCGTCAAGGAAGATGGACTGCACGGCCACCCCTTGCTCCCGCATCTGCGCGAGCTGAAGCGGCACCAGTGGCAGCGAGGTGGCGCTGCGCACATCCATGGCAATGGCCACTTTGCTGGCGCCGTGCTGTTTTTCCAGAGCAACAAAAGGCAGCAGCAATTCCGGCGGGAGGTTGTCAACGCAGTAGTAGCCCGCGTCTTCCAGCGCATGCAGCGCAACAGACTTGCCCGAACCGGACATGCCGGTGATGAGCACCATGTCCAGGTCGGGCGCGGGATCGGCCGTTGCGCTCATTGCCCTAGCATTTCCTTGGCGTGGGCCAGTGTGGTGCCGGAAAGCTTCTCACCGCCCAGCATGCGGGCGACCTCGGCAACCCGTTGCTCGCTGTGAACCAGCTCGACCGTGCTGACGGTCTGGCCCTTGTCGGCCCGTTTGGCAACCATCAGGTGATGGTCAGCGCATGCGGCAACCTGGGGCAGGTGGGTGACCGCCATGACTTGCCTGTCTTTGCCGAGCTGCTTCATCAGGCGGCCTACGGTTTCGGCGACGGCGCCACCAACGCCCGAGTCCACCTCGTCAAAAATAAGCGTCTGCGCCTGCCCGAGCTGGCTGGTGGTGACGGCAATGGCCAGTGCAATGCGCGACAGCTCGCCACCCGAAGCCACCTTGCCGACAGGGCGCGGTGTGCTACCGCTGTGGCCGGCCACCAGAAACTCCGCCTGCTCCAGCCCGTGTTGTGCGGGCTGCTCAAGCTTGGCAAGTACCACTTCAAATTTGCCGCCTTGCATGCCCAAGCCCTGCATGGCCTGGGTGATGGCCTTGGCCAGCAGCGGCGCCGCCTTGGCGCGGGCTTTGGAGACGATTTTTGCTTCTTCCAGGTAGGCCGCTTTGGCGAGTTGTTCGGTTTTTTCCAGGCCCACCAGGTCGGCCGCGGCATCCAGCTTTTGCAGCTCGCTGCGCCATGAAGCGAGCAGCTCCGGCAGCTCGGCCGGCGTGCGTTTGTAGCGGCGCGCCAGGCTGACCCACAGCGAGAGGCGCTCATCCAGCTCGGCCAGCCGCTGCGGCTCAAGCTCGGCATGCCGGGCATAGCCGTGCAGCGAGTGCACCGCGTCTTCAATCTGCGCCAGCGCGCTGCTCAAAACCTCGGTCAGCCCTTTGAATTCGGGTTCAATGTGCTCCTGATTTTGTAGCGCGGTGAGCGCGCGGCCCAGCAGCGCGGCGGCGTTGTCGTCGGACTCCTGCAGCGCATCCACCGCGGTCTGCACCGCGTCACGCAGGGACTGCACGTTGGAGAGCCGGCTGTGTTGGGTATTGAGCTCGTCCCACTCGTGGTCGCCAGGAGCCAGCTTGTCCAGTTCGCCGATCTGCCAGACCAGGCGCTCACGTTCACGCTGCAGGCTGTCCTGCGCATCACGTGCGTCAAGCAAAGCCTTATGTGCGCTGCGCCAGGCTTGCCACGAGGGTGTCAGGGGCTGCTCCGGCACGCCGGCATAGGCGTCCAGCAACCCACGCACTGCATCGGGACGCGTCAGGCTTTGCCAGGCGTGCTGGCCGTGGATGTCCACCAACAAATCAGCAATTTCCCGCAGCTGTGTGGCGGTGGCCGGGCTGCCGTTGATCCAGGCTCGGCTTTTCCCTTGCGCATCAATGGTTCGGCGCAGCAGCAAATCGTCTTCAGAGGCAAAGCCAGCCTGGTCCAGCCAGCCAGCCAATTGGGCCGGCGCATCGAAGGTGACGCTGATCTCGCAACGTTGGGCGCCTTCGCGCACCACGCCGGCATCAGCACGGGCACCCAGTGCCAGTTGCAACGCATCAATCAGTATAGATTTACCGGCGCCGGTTTCACCGGTGAGCACGGTGAAACCACTTTCCAGGTCCAGCGCCAGCTCGCGCACGATGACAAAGTCGCGCAGGGCGATGCTTTTAAGACTCATGCCACACCTTCATTCCAGTGAAGTTTTTTCCTCAGGGTATCAAAGTAGCTCCAGCCTTTGGGATGCAAAAACCGCATCTGGTACTCCGAACGCCGCACCGTGATGCGGTCGCCGTGCAACAGGCTGGCCAGCGACTGCATGTCGAAATTGGCGCTGGCATCGCGGCCTGAGACAATTTCCACGGTGATCTCACCGGTGTCAGGCAGCACGATGGGCCGGTTCGACAGCGTGTGGGGAGCAATAGGCACCATCACCCAACCCGAAATGGAAGGATGCAAGAGCGGCCCGCCCGCCGACAGCGCATAGGCGGTGGATCCTGTGGGTGTGGCGATGATCAGGCCGTCGGCGCGCTGGTTGGCCACAAAGCGGCCATCAACTTCCACCCGGAGTTCGACCATGCCCGCCGATGCGCCGCGGTTGACCACCACGTCGTTCATGGCGGTGGCGCTGAAGACGCAGCGGCCGTCGCGCACCACTTCGGCCTGAATCATCCAGCGCCGGTCTTCCTCGTATTCACCACGCAGCATGGGCCCGAGAGCCGTCTGGAAATCCTCGAAAGCGATGTCGGTGATGAAGCCCAGGCGCCCCTGGTTGACGCCCACCAGCGGCACACCGAACTGGGCCAGCTGCCGGCCAATGCCCAGCATGGTCCCGTCACCCCCGACCACCAGCGCCAGGTCGCAATGCGCACCGACGGCGGCCACGTCAAGCACCGGGTATTGCGTCAGGCCGGTGTTGCTGGCGGTGTCTCTTTCGAGCGCGACCTCGCAACCCTGCGTATGCAAAAACTGCGCAATTTCCTCCAGCGCCGAGCGGGATCCCTGCGCGTGGTACTTCCCGATCAGGGCGACGTGACGAAATTGCGACTTCATCGTCAAATTACATCACAACATCCGTGACAAGCTTCGTAGAATGGCTTCATGCTTGATGAACGCGCCCGACTGTTGTTAAAAGCGCTTGTAGAGCGCTACATCGCCGACGGTCAGCCGGTCGGCTCGCGCACCCTGTCCAAAGCATCCGGGTTGGACCTGTCTCCTGCGACCATACGCAACGTCATGAGCGACCTGGAAGACCTGGGCCTGATCGTCAGTCCGCACACGTCGGCCGGGCGCATACCCACCGCCCGGGGTTACCGCCTGTTCGTCGACACCATGCTGACCATGCAGAAAGACCAGTATTCGGCCTTGGGTGCCATGGGTGCCCCGCGTCTGGCGCCGGACCAGCCGCAGAAGGTTTTCAGCAACGCAGCCAATATCCTGTCAAACCTGTCGCAGTTTGTCGGCGTTGTCATGGCCCCGCGCCGCACGTCGGTGTTTCGCCACATTGAATTCCTGCGACTGTCCGAGAAACGCATCCTCGTCATCATTGTTTCGCCCGACGGCGACGTGCAGAACCGGGTCATCTTCACCGAGACCGACTACACCCAGAGCCAGCTCATTGAGGCAGCGAATTTTCTCAATTCGCACTATGCGGGCATGGCGATAGAGGAAGTGCGGGAGCGCTTGCAAAACGAAGTCGAAGCACTGCGCGGGGAGATTGCCAGTCTGATGCAGGCGGCGGTGCAGGTGAGTTCGGAAGCGATTGAAGCGCGTGACGAGGTGGTGATTTCCGGCGAACGTAATCTCCTGACGGTGAGCGACTTTTCCAGTGACATGGGTAATCTGCGCAAACTGTTCGACCTGTTCGAGCAGAAAGCCCAGCTCATGCGCCTGCTTGACGTGTCCAGCCGCGCCGAAGGCGTGCGCATCTATATCGGCGGTGAAAGCCAGGTGGTGCCCTACCAGGAACTGTCCATCGTGACCGCGCCCTACGAGGTGGATGGCAAAGTGGTGGGCACCCTCGGCGTGATCGGCCCCATGCGCATGCCCTACGAAAAGATGATCCAGATCGTCGACATCACCGCCAAGATGGTCAGCAGCGCGCTCAGCCACAGCAAGTAGCGACGCCTTACAATCTGCGCTGGCGACGTGGGGCGTTAGCTCAGTTGGTTAGAGCAGAGGACTCATAATCCTTTGGTCCACAGTTCAAGTCTGTGACGCCCTACCACCTTGTACGTGCGCCCCAGACCCAGCGTTGGGTCTGGGGCGTTTCTACGATGGTTCATCACGTTTTTGTAGATACGCTGACCGCAGGCGGACCTTCAGAGTAAATACGCATCTGGGCTTCTCATACTGTTCTTGAACTCTGACACCAGCCAAGACGATTGCATGCAAACTGAGCTCTTAAGAGGTTTTAGCGGTCGAAGGCCTCGGCAGATGGTGTACTGATCGTGAATTCGAGGGTGATTGGACGAAAAATACATTTCGGAGGGATTGCGTGAAAAATAAGTTTTTCTTCAAGATGACAGGCGGTTTTCTGTCAGTCATTCTGATGTGTTCAGCGCCATCAGATAGCTCGGGGCAATCTGCTCGTATCCGTCCCACCGTCGAACTTACATCACCTGATTCGACAAGCAATTTTTTATCGAATTGTAAAATCCGTAAAGACGAACTCGAACGATGGATCGGGAGTTGCGACTATGGCGTTAATCCCTATAAAGCGCCTCCCAAGACCTTCATTCAAACTTCGCCTTTCACCATTGATTTCAACTGGGTTCTCAAAGACGACTCAGGTCGGATACTCAAAGATGGTGAGGGGAATGTCACTAAAGACCTATTTGCCACAGGCTATTCGACTGTGGTCGAGCGTGGGATAGGGCGTGTCCGTGGTGAGCTTCGTCCTGCTATCGACTCGTACGGAAATGTGGCATTCAACACAAAATCCGTGACAGCAGATTTGGTACTCAGAGATCCCCTTGACGCCAGGAAGCCAAGAGTCGTTCTTGCCAGTCAAGAAATCGCACTAAGCATAAATTGGCCGGATAGAGATACCTATAACAGGGAAATCGAAGTTAAAACTCGTGAGCCATCCACAGTCCTGAAGCACGCTGTGGAGTTGATCGATTCAGATCGGCGTGAGCAAGTTGATGCTGCAAAAAGTCTTTTAGAGCGATTGCTTTTGAAAGACCCTAAATTTGCCGCAGCATACTTGGAGTTGGCCCGCATCGCGATGAAAACGAACTGGGGACCTGAAGGCTTCCGCCAAGCAGAGAGACTAATTTCTTCCACGCTGCAACTTCAACCGGGCAGCTTGAATGCGCTGGTGCTTCAAGGATACGTTTATTCCCATCAGGGACGGTTTAAAGAAGCGGAGACTGCCTTTCGTGAGGCGAATAAGCCGGAGTTAAAAAATCTCTGGCTTTGGTCAAATTGGGGAGAGATGTTGGTTAAGCAAGGAAAAGTTGATGCTGCTATTCCTATGTACAGGAAAGCAATTGAACACCCACCCACGAATGACACTTATGACCGAGCTCGCATTGACGCGTATGACAATCTGCTTTCGATATTAGGGTCGCGCAAAGATATCGATGGAATGGAAGGGCTTCATAAGCGTAGAGCAAAGGAGTACGGGGTTAATACTTGTTATGGTGCCGACTATGCTCTTTTTAGGCTCATGTTTAGAGGTGAAACGGCAGATGCTATTTCTTTAGCTGAAGAGTCGATCCAAGCTGGATGTAACGAGAAAGTAGCGAACAGAGTACTTGCGTATGCTTTTTACACCGCTTGGGGACTAAGCAAAGGCAAAGAGCGAAATGATCTCCTGAATCGTGCCCAAGTTTATTTACCAGCGGACGCTGGTGTTCTGTATGGTTTGTCGACAAGCGAGCACACTTTGGCGGCCGTGAAAAAGCTGATTGGTATTGGCGAGCCGGTGGATCAACTTGATAACCGCAACATGAATGCATTGGCTTACGCGCTTGATGGTCGTGACCACAATGCGGCGACCAGACTAATGCGGCTCGGAGCCAAGCCTGAAACGACGGTCGGCAATCAAGGCATCCCGGTAGCACTTATTCCCTTACTTTCAAAAGACTATGAGGGTATTCGATTGCTGAGAAAGCTCGGTGTTGATTATTCGAGAATCCAGTTCCAGGGCGCCACTGCTGTTGAAATTGCCAGAAGAATTGGGGATCCAAAACTTGTAGAAGCTCTTAATATTAAGGAGTCACGGGTTTGATTGTTCGGCGCACAAGCGCAATGGCCTAGCTGACTGCCAAAGTCGCGCTTTCACGATCAGTCCCCCGTCTGCCGCCGCAAAGTAAAAAGCAGGTCCACAGTTCAAGTCTGTGACGCCCTACCACCCACCAAAATAGGCTATAATTTAAGGCTTAGCGGCTGTAGCTCAGTTGGATAGAGTACTTGGCTACGAACCAAGGGGTCGTGGGTTCAATTCCTGCCAGCCGCACCAAACGTCAAGCCCTGGAACTGCAAGGTTCCAGGGCTTTTTCGTTACGATGTCCCGATCTGGAACACGTTGGACTGCCCCAAGCTCCCATGAGCAAAGCCTTCACCAAAGAAACCGACGCTGACGACGATGAAGACCTCGCGCTTCCACCGTTGCCTGCGGGCGGCAAAAACTACATCACGCCTGCAGGATATGCCCGGCTTAAATCCGAGTTGCTGGACTTGATCGACAACGAGCGGCCCAAGGTGGTGGAAGTGGTTCACTGGGCTGCCAGCAATGGTGACCGCTCCGAAAACGGCGACTACCACTACGGAAAAAAGCGCCTGCGTGAAATTGATCGGCGAATCCGTTTTTTGACCAAGCGTCTTGAAATTGCCGAAATTTCAGACCCTGCCGTACACCATGGGAACGACCAGGTTTTTTTTGGCGCGACGGTGACCTACGCCGATGAAAGTGGCGCGGCCCAGACCGTGACCATTCTTGGCATCGATGAAGCCGACAGTGGGTTGAACCAGGTAAGCTGGATTTCGCCGATCGCCCGCGCCTTGCTTAAAGCCAGGGTGGGGGATGAGGTGAAACTTGCAACGCCCGGCGGTCTCAAGGACATTGAGATCATGGAGGTCAGTTACCCGCCTCCGGCAAGCGCCTAAACGCCTGGCTTGGCGCGCTGCACCCGCAAGACCGGCGTGGTGCGCTTGACGCTGCGCATGACGGCTGCCAGATGGATGCGGTCACGCACCAGCACATCGAAGCGCAAATCAGTGGCATCCTGCGCCGGGTCCTGCCCCATGTCCACATGCGTGATGTCTGCCTCTGCACTTGCCAGGGCAGAAGCAACTTTGGCCAGCACACCTTTGGCGTTGGACACGGTGACCAGCAAGCCAGCTTCAAAGGTTCGCGTGGGTTCGTCCGACCAGTCGACCGCAATAAACCGCTCACTGTCGCGTTGCTGCAGTTTTTTGGCAACGGTACAGTCTTCGGCGTGTACCACCAGGCCTTCGCCGCGGCCCAGGTAGCCGACGATGCTGTCGCCGGGAATGGGGCGGCAGCAGGTCGCGAACTTCACCGAGGCGCCTTCGCTGCCGTCCAGCACCAGAGCTCCCTGGGAAATCGATTCGTGCGCCGTGTAGCGCTCGCGGCTCATGAGCAGCGGGTCCGGTTTTTTGCCGGTTTCAGCGAGCAGGGTGACGATGCGTTTGGCGACCATGCTGGCAATGCGCTTGCCAAGCCCGATGTCGGTCAGCAGGTCCGCTCTTGAGCGATTGCCTGAAAAACGCAATATTCTTTCCCAGGTTGCGTGGTTCAGGCTGTCGTCGTCGGGCAGGCGCTCTATGCCTTCTGCCCTGAGGGCCTGCGCCAGCATCTTTTCACCAAGCTCCTGGGATTCGGTCAGCGCCATGGTCTTGAGGTGATGGCGTATTTTTGATCGGGCTTTGCCGGTGCGGACAAAACCAAGCCAGGCTGGGTTGGGGCTGGATACAGACGCGGTAATGATTTCGATCACGTCTCCATTGCGCAGTTCAGAACGCAGGGGAACCTGCTCGCCGTTGACTTTGGCGGCCACGGCACGGTGCCCCACGTCACTGTGGATGGCATAGGCAAAGTCGACGATGGTGGCGCCCCGCGGCATGGCCATGATCTGGCTCTTCGGCGTGAACACGTAAACAGCGTCCGGGAACAGGTCGATCTTGACGTGGTCCCAGAATTCGGCGGCATCGCGGGTTTCGTGCTGGATGTCCAACAGGGATTGCAGCCACTGCGTGCCCAAGCGCTGTGATGCGTCACTTTCAGGGGCGGTGGCTTTGTAAAGCCAGTGTGCGGCAACCCCCGATTCGGCGACGATGTGCATCGCCTCGGTGCGCATCTGGAACTCGATGTTGGTCCCAAAAGGGCCGACCAGGGTTGTATGCAGCGACTGATAGCCGTTGATTTTGGGAATGGCGATGTAGTCCTTGAACTTTCCCGGCAGGGGTTTGTAGAGCTGGTGCAAAACACCCATCGCGGTGTAACACCCGGTGACGCTTGCCACCAGGATGCGAAAGCCGTAGATATCTGTCACCTGCGCAAATGACAAGTGCTTTTCGTCCATCTTGCGGTAGATGGAGTACAGCGCTTTTTCGCGTCCGTAGATATGGACCTGGATGCCGGCGCTCGCAAAAGCGGTCTCCACTTCAGTCTGAACGCGCTTGATCACGTCGCGTCTGCGGCCGCGGGCCCTTGCCAGGGCTTTGGTTAGCGTGAGATAGCGCCACGGATACAGGTGCTGGAACGCAAGATCCTGCAACTCGCGGTAGGTTGCGTTCAGGCCAAGGCGGTGCGCAATAGGCGCATAAATGTCCAGGGTTTCGCGCGAAATGCGCGTCCATTTGTTGCGCGGAACGTCGCCGAGGGTGCGCATGTTGTGGCTGCGGTCTGCCAGCTTGATCAGGATGACACGAACATCACGCGCCATCGCCAGCAGCATCTTGCGAAACGATTCCGCCTGGTTTTCCTCGCGCGTGTTGAACTCCAGCTTTTCAAGCTTGGTCAGCCCATCAACCAGTTCGGCCACGGGCGCGCCGAAGCGCTCAATCAGCTCGGGCTTGGTGACACCGCAGTCTTCTATCGCATCGTGCAGCAGCGCGGCCATCAAGGCCTGGGCATCAAGCTTCCATTCGGCGCATTGCTGGGCCACGGCAATGGGGTGAGTGATGTAGGGCAGGCCGCCGTTGCGTATCTGGCCCAGGTGCGCCTCGTCGGCAAACCGGTAGGCCCGCCGGACATTGTCGACATCCTCCACGCTCATGTAGTCCAGCTTGGCGGTGAGCGCAGCAAAACTCGCCGCGGCAGCGTTGGCGGCCGCGGGGGTTGACTTGGCGTTTGCGATGGGAAAATCCAGGGCGCTCATGCCTTAAATGTATCGCGGTGCCGGTAAAACATGCAAAAAGCGGTCTTTAGGACGGTTTTTACCAACAAAAAAGCACCGCGTGCGGTGCTTTTTTATGAGCTGGCCGGTGACTCAGCCGGGGACTTTTTTGAGCATTTCCAGGCCGATTTTGCCTTCAGCAATTTCACGCAGGGCGGTTACGCCTGGCTTGTTTTTGCTTTCGATCTTAGGCGCGTGACCCTGGCTGAGCATGCGAGCGCGATAGGTTGCAGCCAGAACGAGCTGAAACCGGTTGGGGATTTTTTCCAGGCAGTCTTCAACAGTAATGCGGGCCATGATGATCTCCGGGTTAGAAGGTAGGGGAACGATGCAGCGGGTTAGGCAATATGCAGAGCCTTGAAGGTCTCGGCACGGGCACGTCGTTGGGCTGCAAACTTGAGCCGCTGGGCGTGAACAATGGTTTTGAGGTCAAAAACCGCCCGCTCAAATAACTCGTTGATTATAACGAAGTCGAATTCCTGAGCCTGGGCCATCTCTATGGCGGCATTTTTCAACCTTAATTCGATGATTTCCGGGGCGTCCTCGCCACGGCGCTCCAGCCGCGAGCGGAGTTCTTCCCAGCTGGGGGGCAGGATGAAAATCAACACCGCGTTGCTGAAAATGCGCTTGATATTGATGGCCCCTTGAAAGTCGATCTCCAGAATCACGTCGGCGCCGGTCGCCACCCGCTCCTCAATGGTCTGGCGCGAAGTGCCATAACGCTGGCCGTGCACATGAGCCCATTCCAGGAAGGAGTCGCGCAAGACCATGCCGTCGAACTCTTCGGGTGAAATGAAGAAGTATTCACGGCCGTGCTTTTCCTGCCCGCGGGGGGGGCGTGTGGTGTGCGAAACCGCGGGCTGGACCCGCGCATCAAGCTCCATCAAGGCCTTGACCAGGCTTGATTTTCCGGCTCCGCTGGGTGCGGCAACAACAAACAGGTTTCCGGGGTAGTCCATGGCGGCAGGTTCTTGAGGGTTGGGGTTGATTCGTGGGCCGACAGGGTCTACTCGATGTTCTGAACCTGTTCGCGGATTTGCTCGATCAGCACTTTCATGTCCACCGAGACATGGGTAAGTTCCAGCGAACCCGATTTGGATCCCAGTGTGTTGGCCTCGCGGTGCAGTTCCTGGATCAGGAAATCCAGCCGTTTGCCCAATTCACCGCCGCCAGCCAGCAAGCGGTCGATCTCGTCCAGATGCGAGGAAAGCCGCGTGATTTCTTCGGCTACATCAATACGTATCGCAAAAGAGGTGGCTTCCGTCAGCGCCCGGTCTTGCGCCGCTTCGGGCAGGGTACTGCCCCCTCCCAACGCCATGGCTTCCTTCCAGCGCTCCATGAAGCGGACTTTTTGCTGCTCAACCAGCTTGGGCACCATCGGCACGGCCGAGGCTGCCAACGTGCGCAGTTGGGCCGTACGGTCGAGCAGCATTTGCGCCAGTCTTTCGCCTTCGCGTTCCCGCGCGGCCATCAGCTCTTTCAGGGCCTTTTTTGCAAGCTTCAAGAGCTCATCGCTGTAGTCGTGCACCGTTTTGTCTTCTCCTGCCGCCATGCGCAGAATGTCGGCCACGCTGAGCGCGGTTGCCCCTGGAAGCCAGGACCTGACGGTGTCTTCCATGGACCCCAGCCGCTGCAGCGTGGACGTGGCCGGTGCGCGCAGGTTGCTGCCAATGTTGCTTTCCAGCGAAACGCGCATTTCAATCTTGCCGCGCTTGAGCTTGCCCGTCAGCAACTCCCGGAGTGCTGGCTCTGTCTGGCGCAGTTCATCGGGCAGCCGGAAGGTCAGATCCAGAAAACGGCTGTTGACCGAGCGTATTTCCACCCCCAGTCGGGCGTTGGCGTCCGTGCCGGTATCCGTTTCCTGAGTATTTCGCACAGGTGTGGATTGAACGGCTGCATAGCCAGTCATGCTGTAAACTGACATTTAGTTATACGCTTTTCGTAGAGAAACAGGACTTGGTGATCCCGTCACCTTGCTTAATCCCAAATTATGTCAAAGGTCAAGCCCGCACCGCTTCCACCCGATACCGTCATTGGCGGCTATCGCGTGGTGCGCAAGCTGTCGGCTGGCGGGTTTGGGGTAGTTTACTTGGCTGTTGACAACGAGGGCCAGCAGGTTGCCATCAAGGAATACCTGCCGTCCTCTCTGGCCAGCCGCCCACCGGGTGAATTGCTGCCCCAGGTGCAGCCCGAAAAGCTCTCCCTTTACCGTCTTGGCCTGAAGAGTTTCTTCGAGGAGGGCCGTTCGCTGGCCCAGATCTCGCACGCGTCCGTGGTGAGTGTGCTGAACTTCTTCCGCGAAAACGAAACCGTCTACATGGTGATGAACTACCTGGAGGGCGGCACCCTGCAGGACTTCATCATCACCGCACGGGAGCTCAAAAAGCAGAAAGTGTTCCGCGAGTCGACCATCCGTTCGCTGTTTGACGAAATCCTGCGCGGTTTGCGCATCGTGCACCAGCACAAAATGCTGCACCTGGACATCAAGCCCGCCAACATTTTTGTGACCGACGACAACAAGGCCGTGATGATCGACTTTGGCGCCGCTCGCGAGGTGCTGAGCAAAGAGGGCAACTTCATCCGCCCCATGTACACCCCCGGGTTTGCCGCGCCGGAAATGTACCGCCGGGATTCGTCGATGGGCCCGTGGACCGACATCTATGCAATCGGTGCCTGCATTTACGCGACCATGCAGGGTTATCCGCCCAATGATGCGCCGCAGCGCCTTGAAAAAGACCGTCTGTCGCTTGCACTCTCCCGCTTACGCGGCGTGTATTCGGACAACCTCATTGAAGTGGTTGAATGGTGCATGTCGCTCGATCCGCTGTCGCGGCCGCAGTCGGTCTTTGCCTTGCAGAAAGAACTCAGCCGCGAGGGTGAGCGGCGGTATACCAAACTGACCGTCGGCGAAAAAATGCGGCTGCAGTTTGACAACATGGTGTCAGACACCAAGAAAACCGCGCGCAAGGCCACCGGCTTCGCGACAAAATTCAAATGAAATTCTCAGTCTTCCAGGTCAGCCGCAAGGGGGGCCGCGAAAAAAACGAAGACCGCATGGGGTATTCCTACACCCGTGAATCAGGCCTGTTTGTGTTGGCCGACGGCATGGGTGGCCACCCCGAAGGCGAGGTGGCGGCCCAGCTGGCATTGCAGACTATTTCGGCGCTTTATCAAAAGGAAGCGCGTCCTCTGGTGCGGGACACGACCGAATTCCTCTCGTCCTCCCTGATGGCGGCACACCACCAGATCATCCGTTATGCCAGTGAAAAAGGCATGCTCGACACACCACGCACCACGCTGGTAGCTGCCATATTGCAAGGCACGGGTGCGACCTGGGTTCACTGCGGCGACTCGCGCCTCTATGTAGTGCGCGACGGCGAACTGCTGACCCGCACACGCGATCACTCCTACCTGGAGCAGCAAAACGCCGGCATCATCAAGCTGGAGCGCCTGAACCGCAACATCCTGTTCACCTGCCTGGGCTCCCCTTCCAAGCCGGTGTTTGACATCACCGGCCCGGTGGTTTTGCAACAGGGCGACAAATTGATGCTTTGCTCCGACGGCTTGTGGGGCTCCCTGACCGACGCCGAAATTGTTCGGCACATGTCCGGTAGCGGCGTGTCCGACGCCGTGCCTGACATGGTCGAGCATGCGTTGCGCAACGGCGGTGAGCACAGCGACAACGTCACCGTGTTGGCCATGGAGTGGGAAACGCCCGATGCTTTCGAGTCAACGCGCGGCATTTCTACCGACAGCATCATGGACGGTGGTTTTGCATCAACCATCCAGGCCGGCGTGCTTGACTCCGGCATCGAAGACCTTGACGACGCGGCGATTGAGCGCTCCATTGCCGAGATCAACGAGGCGATTCGCCGTTCCGCTGCAAAAAAGGCCTGAGTTCCGGGCAAGCCCTGGCTGCAGGCGTGCCTGACTCCTGACACTTCCACTTTCCGTTATTTCTCGCATCCTCCGGCGTGCCATCGCCAGAAAGCCCCAACCATGAGTTTCTCCAGAACCAGCGCCCGCGCGGCCGATCAATTGCGTCCGGTGCGCATCACCCGCGCCTATACCGCGTACGCCGAAGGCTCTGTACTGATCGAGTTCGGCGCAACGAAGGTACTGTGTACCGCCTCCGTGGAAGAAAAAGTCCCCGGCCATAAAAAAGGCAGCGGCGAGGGCTGGGTCACGGCCGAATACGGCATGCTGCCGCGTGCCACCCACACCCGCAGCGACCGCGAGGCGGCACGCGGCAAGCAGAGCGGGCGCACGCAAGAAATCCAGCGGCTGATTGGCCGGTCAATGCGTGCGGTGTTTGACCTGAAAAAACTGGGGGAACGCACCATTCACCTTGACTGCGATGTGATTCAGGCTGACGGCGGCACGCGCACGGCCAGCATCACTGGCGCTTTCGTTGCGGCGCAGGACGCTGTGAACAAGCTGCTCGCTGAAGGAAAGCTCAAAGAGACCCCGATCACCGGTCACGTGGCCGCTATTTCGGTTGGCATTGTCCAGGGCACGCCTTTGCTGGACCTCGAATACATCGAAGATGTGAGCTGCGACACCGACATGAATGTCGTGATGACCGGAGCGGGCCACTATGTCGAAGTGCAGGGAACGGCTGAAGGCGCTGCATTTTCCCGCAAGGAAATGGACGCCTTGCTGCTACTGGCCGAAAAAGGCATCAGCGAACTGGTCGCCCTGCAGCAGCATTCGCTCCTGAATTAATAGCTACTTGCGCCCGTATTCATTGGGCTAGAGGCACTTTTTGCTCATGAAAATCGTTCTGGCGTCGAATAATCCCGGCAAACTGGCCGAGCTGCAGGCCATGCTGGCTCCCTTGGATGTGGTGCTGGTGAATCAGGCCGCGCTGGGCATTCCTGAAGCCGAAGAGCCCTTCCGCACCTTTGTCGAAAACGCCCTGGCCAAGGCGCGTCATGCGTCAAGGCTGAGTGGTTTGCCGGCGCTGGCCGACGATGCCGGTTTGTGTGTGGATGCCTTTGGCGGCCTGCCGGGCGTGGACACGGCTTTCTACGCCACGCAGTTTGGCTACGCCAAAGGCGACGACAACAATGTTCGGGCGCTGCTCGAACAGATGGCCGACGTCGACCAGCGCCGTGCCGCGATGGTCAGTACGCTGGTGGCTGTGCGTTCTGCCGACGACCCCGAGCCCCTGATTTCCGTAGGTCGTGTGACAGGCGAGATTGCCCGTGAACCGGCCGGCAGTAATGGTTTCGGTTTTGATCCGGTCATGTTCATTCCGGCCTTTGGCAAGACTTTTGCGCAGTTGCCGGTTGTGGTCAAAAACGCCAACAGCCACCGCGGCATGGCGACGCGGCAGATGATGGACCTGATGCGCGAGCGCTGGTTGTGAGTCTGAAATGACTTTCCCGATTCCCGTCGTTAGCTCGTCGCCGGAGCAGGGCGCTCCGATCAGGGACGTCCAGCACTACATGCGGGACGGCACGCTCCAACTGAGCGCCTTGCCCCCCTTGTCGCTTTACGTGCACCTACCCTGGTGCCTCAAGAAATGCCCGTACTGCGACTTCAACTCGCATGAGGCGCACGGCGAGCTGCCCGAGCAGCGCTACCTTGACGCGTTGATGGCCGACCTGGAAGCCTCGCTGCCGCTGATCTGGGGCCGGACGGTGCACAGCATTTTTATTGGCGGCGGCACACCCAGCCTGTTCTCACCCCAGGCCATTGACCGTTTGCTGGGCGACATCCGCGCGCGCTTGCGGCTGGAGCCCGATTGCGAAATCACGCTCGAGGCGAATCCGGGTACGTTTGAGAAAGACCGTTTCAAGGCCTTTCGTAGCGCCGGCGTTACGCGCCTTTCGATCGGGGTGCAAAGTTTTGACGACCAGCATCTCAAGGCGCTCGGCCGCGTGCACGACCGCGCCCAAGCCATTGCGGCGGTGGAAGAAGCCGCGCAGGCTTTCGACACTTTCAATCTCGACATCATGTATGCGCTGCCGGGCCAGACGCTGGACAACCTGGAGCACGACATGCGCCAGGCGCTTGCCTTTCAGCCGCCGCACATCTCGATTTATCACCTGACCGTGGAGCCCAACACCTACTTCGCCAAGTACCCGCCGGTTTTGCCGGAAGACGACGACGCTTATGCCATGCTGGACCGAATCACCGAACTAACCGGCCTTGCGGGCATGGACCGCTACGAAATTTCGGCCTACGCCAAACCCGGTCACCGCTGCCAGCACAACCTCAACTACTGGAAGTTTGGAGACTACCTGGGCATAGGCGCTGGAGCCCACAGCAAGCTCAGTTTTGCGCACCGCGTGGTGCGGCAGGTGCGTTTTCGTGAGCCGAAGCTGTACATGGACAAAGCCCTGGCCGGTACCCCGGTGGCGCAAGACAACGAGGTCAGCCGTGCCGACCTGCCTTTTGAATTCATGCTCAACGCCCTGCGCTTGCGCGAGGGCTTCAAGCTGCAGGACTTTTCAGAAAAAACCGGACTGCCCATCACAGCGATCCAGGCCGGCCTGGACGAGGCCGAGCGCAAGGGCCTGATCGAGCGTGACTTTGCCCACGTCAGGCCGACGGAGCGCGGCTTTGATTTTCTGAACGATCTGCAGGCGCTGTTTCTTGCTGGTTGAAGCGCCGAAATGCGTTGAGAAAGGTGCAGCTGTGGGCAGGAGCCTCTCCAGGCCAATATCACTTAGCCGCAGACCTCGATCGAAACGTAACAAGGTGTTAACATGCTCGAATATCTAAATAAGAGCAGCAAAGCTGCAAGATTGCCGAAGGGGGAAATCCGATGAAGTCTTGCTACGTCATTTTGGGGGTGCCTGGTAACGCCAGCGATGAGGAGATAGATGAGGCCTTCAAAAAGGCATCGGCTCATTACTCCAAAGAGCGCCTGGTCGAAGATCCTGAGGCTGCCAAGCGCCTTGGAGCTATCCGGGACGCGTACAAAATCTTGTCCAATGCTGAGATGCGCGAAGCTCATGACCGCAAATTGAGCGCTGCCAGCAAGCCGTTGGCGCCTCGGCCCCGTGTCGTGATTGAAGCCGAGCCTTCACGCACAAATACGCTGTTCGTTGTTCTGGCACTTGTTGTTGTCGCGATGTTTGCCATCGGCGGATATATGAGCTATTCGCGGGACCAAACCCGTAAAGCGCTCGCTGCGCAAGAACTGGCCCAGAAGAAGCTGGAAGCAGAAGAAGCTGCCCAGGCTCAGGCCCTGCAGGCAACGCAGGACGCTGCCCGGCTACGAGCCCAGGCGGATGCCGAGAGACAGGATCGACAGTTCAGGGCCGAGGCGACTAATAGCGTCAGAGTTGCTGCCAATGCTGACATGCAGCAGCAGGCCCTGACAGCACGACTTCAGGACAATGAAAGAAGAGAGAAGGACCGGGCCGAAGCTGCTGCGCAACGTTCTGAGCAGCAGAAGGTCAATGAGTCACGGCAACGAGTGGCCAGAGATAAACAGGCTATTCGGGATCTTTGTCAAATGCAATATGGCAGATCGAACTGCTAGCCTTTCCTCGGTTTGAATCGCCGACTGGCATGCGCTACTTCGCAGACACATTCCTCGAATGCTGCTTGATAGCGTGATTGCGCCCGTGTCAGGCCGACAGAGCGCGGCTTTGATTTTCTGAACGATTTGCAGACCCTGTTTCTGCCCGAATAACGGGCCAGGAGCCGCTCAGGGTTTGCGTTTGGCCTCGTAGACTGCAATAGCCTTTTTCAGGTCGGTGTGCTCTTCGCAGGGCAGAAAGCACAGCTTGTCCAGTGCAGCCAGGTGCTGTTTTGCCTTGGGCAGGTCACCCACCATCAGGTAGGCCTCGCCCACATACTCATGCGCGCCGCGATGCTTGGGGTTGATCCGCAGCGCTTCGCCATAGTGCTTGAACACCAGCGCCATGTTCGGGTTCGCGCCCTTGCGGATGGAATAGGCGTAGAGGTTGTGGTAGTCGGCATTTTGCGGCGCGCCAAGCAGTGCCTTCTGCAGACCGGCCTGCGCGCCCGCCCAGTCCTTGCGCCCAAACGCAGCCTGCGTAGACGCAAGCACCGGATCGTCCGAAGGGCCGCCATACCCCGAGTCGCTGACATCGCCCGCAGCAAACGCTGCGGCAGATGCAGCTAGGCAGGTAACGACCAGCAGGTGAGAGAAGTGATTCATGGCCGGAACTCTTTTTTGAAAGGGGACAGCTCGGGATGGCGCACAAATCGTACTGCGTTCAGTGAGGCAGGTGAATCAGGGTTTCCAGCCTGAGAATTTGCGTTCAGGCATAAAAAAGCCACCGAGAGCATGGGCTGTCGGTGGCGAATGTATTGGCGGAAGCGGTGAGATTCGAACTCACGAAAGGTTTCCCTTTGCCGGTTTTCAAGACCGGTGCAATCGACCACTCTGCCACGCTTCCAAGGCCGATATCTTAACCGCTACGCGGATTGCTCGGCGTTGTGGCATTACTCCTGGGAAGTTGATGAACAAGAGGACTTCAAAAAAGATCCTCTCGCTCGGGCTTCCTCGTTCCCCCGAGCAGGGGCGGAGGGGGGCTGGTGGTGCCACAAGAAAAAACCGGACTGGCCCAGTGTCACTGTATTAAAGATTCTCTACAAATGCCCCTCACACCGGGACGGGGATTTGTGGGGGATCCAGCGACCGCCGGGCCAAGCCGGCTTTTCAGACGGAGGCTAGGCGCTCGCAGCCGACGTGACACAAAGCGCAGCGACTGGCACCCAAGGATGCAGCCTGGCCGGGTTCAGCGCGCAGGCTGTAGCACTAACGCTTTCTCTCCCCTAAAAATTGCTGCGAGAAACCAACATCTCGCCCGTTTGAGAGGGGCATTTGCAGATTCAACTGCTACGCTGAGACCAATCCTGCAACTACTCACCGACAACGTTAGAAGACCCATGCACTACCTGCTATTTATCGGCGCCTTCCTCTTCTTTGCATTTATTGCACCCCTGAAGGTGACGCTCGCAACTTGCGCCATGCTGCTCATCGTCACAGCCGTCATTCGCTTTACTACGCGAGCGGTTGCAGGAGTTGAGTCCTCATACGGAGAAGCAGCAAAGGCAATGGGGCTGTCGTTTTTCTTTGTCGTGATCGCATTTTTTGTGTTGCTGAGCTTCTCCACAGGTACAGGCGTCACCCAGTTCACCGGCCTGGCCGGCTACCTGGTGTTCGTCGCATTCCTTCTGTCCTATGTTCTGGGATTCAAGTTAAGTCTTGGGTTGTCACTTGGAGTAAGCGCCATCGTCGCAGTAATATCAACCGTCGCTTCCACTGCGCTCTTTCTTGCCTTTAGAAGCTTGGCCTGAACTTCCCTGGTGCCACAAAAAAAGCGGGCTGGCCCGGTGTCGCTGTATGGAAGATCCCCCCACAAGTGCCCCTCACACCGAGACGGGGTCTTGTGGGGGATCCAGCGACCGGCGGGCCGGGCCGGTTTTTTCAAACGGTAGGCCGGGCGCCCGCAGCCGACGTGCCACAAAGCGCAGCGACTGGCACCCAAGGGCCCAGCCTGGCCGGGTTCGTAGACACGGCGGTAATCAACTGAATCTGTTGCCTCGCGATCTACTCTATTTAGAGGATGCACATTGAGGAGCTTCGTCCTAGAGTCAGTTGCGGGTTTGTCGGATTTTTATATCTGTATAAATATCTGGTCACGCCTCAATGAACTCAATGCAGACAAAACCTGCTCAGGAATTGATGTCCAGATTAAACCGCCGGCGCCAAGTTAAATCGCTGGTTCTTTGGTCTAAATTACATTAGGCGCGTAATTGGAAGCCCTTCATGTCTTTGGCCGCTGACTTCGATTTACTGAAAACCTTCGGGCAGATTGCAGCGCCCGCGGGATTGGCCATCGTGGTGTTTTTATATCTCGGTCGAGACATAGTCGCGAAGAACATCTTCCCCACGCTCACACAGCAGCATGCCTATCACGTTGTCATCGCGCTCGCGTTTATGGCTGGGATAGTGGCCTTGGCCGGTATAACGGCTTGGGTGTACGTTTCTACACATGTAAAGGCGGAGTCGAATCCACCGACAGCGAGCGCGAAGCTTCCTTTATTGCCCGGAGATACGGGCTGGATATTCGCGGGCTACTCTAACATCGCAAGGGGGACATTTGTCGAAGGACCGTACGTGTCTGTTCAAGGAACCACAACCCGGGCGGTGCGACGCTTCGTCGAAATTGGCGACACAATTGGGCTCAAGGTTTCACGCGACGTTCACATCGTCGATTTTAAGAAGATTGGCGTATCAAGCAAGCTCGTATCACCTATTACCAAAGGGATCATCGACGAGTACGACAAAACAGGCATCACCCTCCCTGCTGGAACGGAGCTCGTTGTTCGCGACGTCAGCGAAGGAAGATGGTCGGACAGTCCCAATGCAGCACTTTGGCTGAGAATCGTCTATGTACCGCGGTAACCTCTCTATTTAGAGGATGTCGCCTCAGGCCTTGACCTCTAGAATCAACCGCGAGGTTTGTCGGATTTTATACCTGTATAAATATCGGGCTCTACCTCAATAAGCTCAATGCAGACAATGACCTAATGACAATTTGATGCCCAGATTGAACCGTAGCCCCAAAGTTATATCGCAGATATTGCGATCTAAATTACGTTAGGCAGCGCTATGGCGGCTGCGCCCAATCAAGGCGACTACACGCGGAGCCTCTACGATTCCGAGCTGGCGAGCATGGAGCGTCTGCTCCAGGCCTCGATGGGCGTATCGCAGGCTGTCGGGGGCATTCAGACCGCCAACCGCTTCATTCGCGCTACCCAGCTCTTTACGCGTCTCACAGTTGGCAGCTACACCTTTGTTCGGTTGCTGCCTTCAAACACGCTAACTCATGATCGAGTCGAGTTTTGGGATTGGCCTTCCATAGCGTGCGTCGCCCGAAACATCGTTGAGACGTACCACACGTTCTACTATCTGATAGACCCGTCACTGTCGGTGGGCGAGGTGGAAATGCGTATGGACTTGATGCACCTACATCTGAACAGCGAGAAGTACAGACTGTACAGAGAGTTGAAACCTGATGCAGAAATTCTGAGGGAATTTGAAATTGGCTTGCCTAAGGACAAAGAGAGGTTGAAGAAGAATGCGATCTTCCACAAGCTGAGCGAAGGGCGACAGTCGGAGTTGCTGAAAGGGCGTGCGGCGATGCATCTGACGCACGCTGAGATTGGTGAATCCCTTCCATTTATTGACAGGTACTTCCGTCCGATATACAGGCTCTTCTCAATCCATGTCCATTCGACGCCGATGTCCTTCCAGGCACAGTCCAACGAACGAGGTAGAGGCGACGAAAATGAAGCAGAGCGTTTCTACGTCACCCTAGCGATCCAGATCATCCTGAAGTACTTGTCAGCGGCTGTCATGGACATGGCAAGAATCTTCCCGGATGTGGTCGCGCGTGCGTGCCCCGACGCATTAGCAGTGGCTCGCGAAGTACATGACGCGACTGTCGCATGAAGGCCGTTAGCGCAGTAGCGTCGAGCGTGGCGCCGCCTAAAATGGCAGTTGATCCAGACGTCCCGCGGCACACTTTCTCGTGCATATGGTCCGCCGGTCACTTCTACGTTAAATCGTGCAATGCGCAAGGGATCTGCTTTGACGGAGGTGGCGCTCATCGCAGCGTTATCGCAAACTCGAATGCCCAGGCTTAAGAATGCGATAAATCGACCGCTTCACGCTCGACGGGTGAACATTAAAAATCGCCGCCAGAGAATCCATCGTGTACTGATTGGACTTCCACAGTCGAACAATTTCTTGTTCGTCGTTCGGTGAAATTGATCTCGGCCTGCCACAATGAATACCACGCATCATCGCTGCGGTCTGTTCGGCAATAGACCACTCCCGAATAATGCCGCGCTCGAACTCTGCAAATGCTTCCAGCATGTGCGTCATCATGCGCTCGGCCGAGGTGCTGGTATCCACTGGCACGGTGAGACTTTGAAAGATGCACCGGCCTTCTGAATTGTGTCCAGGATCGATAGCAGATACATCAGGGAGCGTGTCAGGCGGTCAATCTTGTAGACCTTGAGCGTGTCGGAAACCAATACGTGAGGCGGTACCCTGTCATTTTTGACAGGGCCGAATGTCCTCTCTCTAATTTCAAGTAGCGGCAGCCGGTTCTATTACAGCTATTACAGGCGGCAACATCGACTGCGCGTCGTGGTGCTAAGGTCAAAACATGGTCCAGGCGGGAAGCGCATCAACTGATGCGCCGAAGGTGTCGGGACCTGTCTGCGATACCTCCCCGCCTTTGGGGAGGCTCTCTGGCGTAAGCCACGCGAGCAACCCCCACAACCCAGCAATCAGGAGAAATTAATCAATGCAACGACGTGAATTTGCACAGGCAGCAGTTGCCGCTGCCACTCTGGGCAACCTCCGCTTGGGCGCTGTCGTGGCGCTAGGTGTGCAGGCGGCTCCGTCGGCCCTGGCTGCTGTTGGCACCACGCCTGCAGGCACCAATCTTTCTGGCATGGAGTGGGCCAAGCCGGGGTTGCGTATTGGTACCAGCACGGCTCCCAATTTGCATTTCACGGTACCGCGCGCTGCGGACGTTGTCTATCTGGCCGCTTGCGGCTTCAACAAAAACCGCTTGCCTGTGCAGTGGGAACTGTTGCAACCCATGCTGCACGACACAGTGGCCAATGCCGCGGCCAAGGCTGCCATTGGCAGCCCTGGTGCTTTTCATGCGGGCTATGAGTCTTACATCACGGGGGTGCTGGACGCTCACGCGGCTGCGGGCACGAAGTGCATCATCGACAACCACAACTACTGCCGGTACCAGGACTTCAGGTTTCAGGCAGACGGTTCGGTGATCGGGCTGAAGGCTTCCGCTGATCCTCTTCTTCGCGCGTACACCACTGATACGGTGCAGGTGCAAGTACGTATTTTTGCCCTGGCCGCCGGCGCAACTTTAAAGCAGTCGCACTTTGCTGATTTCTGGACGCGCGCTGCGACGAAATGGAAGAACCACCCGGGTTTTGGCGGCTATGGCCTGATGAACGAACCGCATGACATGCCCAAGCCTGGCGGGATCATTGCTTCGAATGAAGAGGTGGTGAAGGGCGGGGAAGACCTGACCATCTGGCCGGCGTTTGCACAGGCGGCGATCAATGCAATCCGTGCGGTTGACACCGTCAACCCGATTTACGTTTCCGGGAATCAATACGGCTCGGCCATGGTGATAGGTACCAAGAACCCCGGCTTCCCTTTGACAGGGGCCAACCTCATCTATGACGTTCACATGTATCTGGACGCTTTCAGCAACGGCGCGGTCTTTGATTACGACACGGAGGTGGCCAAAAACTACAGCGCCGGGTTTGGCGCGGGGCCGATCAAACCGTCAACAGGCATGGACCGCATCAAGATAGCCACGGACTGGGCCAGTGCCAAGGGCGTCAAGCTGGCCTTGACAGAAGTTGGCATGCCCATCGATGACGTGCGGTGGCAGACGATGTTTGCGCAAGCTGCCAACTATGCCCATCAGGCAGGCTGCGAAATCTACACGTGGATGGGCGGCAACCACTGGCCCATTCACAACTACGCCATCAACCATGTGCCGGGCTGGCACCAGAATCGCACGCTGGAGCCCTCGGTCGCCGGGCCGCTAAAGGCGGCTGTGGGAATTGTGCAGGCAAGCCTGTTCGACGATGGGCCGGGTTATGCACTTGCCGGCACACCCTTGACCATCACCGTTTATGTCCGCGGCAATCTGGCCGCGCCGGTTGCGCTCACGGTGGCGTCCAATAACGGCGGGACGCTGAGCAAGTCGGCGCTGCTCATTCCAGCGGGGCCGAACGGGCAGGACACGTTTACCTATACGCCGGCGTCCAACCGGGTGGCCACGTTGACCTACACCAGCGGTGGTCAGCTTTCGGGGCAGGTTCCGCCGCCGCGCAAGATATTTTCACTAAGCGACCCGGTGGCCTACGCGGCCACCAGCCTGCCGGACGCCGCGCGGGCCATCATGGCGAAATACAGCGCTTGCAAATGGGAGCTCTCCGATGGCTACACCGACTACCTGCAGGGTGCTCCCGCCGTAGCAGGCCAGCCGGTCCGCGCCATTTCGGACTCGGGATACGGCTCCAGCCCGGGGAATGCCATGGAAATGATCAACTGGGTCAACAAGGCGAATGGCGGCATGGGCACGATGTCTGTGCCCGTCATGCGAGTCACCAACGGCAAGAAGAACTCTGACCACACGGTGCAGGACACCTGGGGTTTCTGGTGCAAAAAGTCGGTGAGCAAGGCGGGTGTTCAACCCAATCCGCGCAACAAGGTGCCCTACAACATCACGGATCCCCACTTTGCGTTGGTGGCAGCCAGCGTGCCCGGTCTGTACAACGCCGGGGTGCTGTTTCAGGCGTCGCAGACCGAGCAGTCTTACACGTCGGAATTGAACTTCACCAACGGTTTCCCCGGGGTCAAGTGGGTGGACGCGGGCGGCCAGAAAGTGGAATTGGTCAGCCCCACCAAGCTGGTGGCCAACACACCGGCGGTACTGGCCTTCACTTCCGCACCGGGCGCACAGAAGCTGCGCATCAATTCCGCCGTGGTTGCCAGCGCAGCTGCAACCTTTGCTCCCAGTGTGTACAACCAGTTGCTGATTGGCTGGGGTTACCTCGGCTACTACCCGCGCGGTGGATTCAAGGGGCACATCTACGCCGCTATTACCGGCAAAGGAGCCCCTTCTGCGGCTGAGCTTGCCGTGCTGGAGAAGTACCTGGGTTCTACGGCGGGCATCACCTTGCCTTAGGGAAGCGCTGAACAAGTCCCCTGCGGCGCACGATCAGCCGGGCTCGGGCGGTCTGCTGCGTTGAATTTCTTGCCAATAGCCAGCTATTGCCTGCAAAATCCGCCTTGCATCCCATCCCGATCCGGCTGCCGCGCATCCGCAAGGACTTATTCAGCGCTTCCTTAGCGGCGCAAGCTGCCAAGAGCGGCCTTGCCTTTGGCCCAGGCCTCAATCTGCGACCAGCATCCCCTTGGTTTCAATAAACGCAATGACTTCAGCCAGGCCGGCCTGGGTTTTGAGGTTGGTCATGACAAAGGGCTTGAGGCCCTTGGACGTGGTGCGCATGCGGATGGTGTCGGCTTCCATCACGCCCAGATCGGCGCCTACATAGGGCGCCAGGTCGGTTTTGTTGATGACGAACAAGTCGCTTTTGGTGATGCCGGGGCCACCTTTGCGCGGAATCTTTTCGCCAGCAGCCACGTCAATCACGTAAATGGTCAGGTCGCTGAGTTCGGGGCTGAAGGTGGCCGCCAGATTGTCTCCACCCGATTCGATGAACACCACGTCGGCATCGGGAAAGTCCACCAGCATGCGATCGATGGCTTCGAGGTTGATAGAAGCGTCTTCGCGGATGGCCGTGTGCGGGCAACCGCCGGTTTCCACACCCATGATGCGTTCAGCTGCCAGCGCACCGCTGACGGTCAAGAGGCGCTGGTCTTCCTTGGTGTAAATGTCATTGGTGATGGCGACCAGGTCGTACTTGGTCTTCATCGCTTTGCAGAGCATTTCGAGCAAAGTGGTTTTGCCGGAACCGACGGGGCCACCGATTCCGACGCGCAAGGGTGGAAGTTTTTTGGTGCGATTGGCGATGTGATGCATGCTCATGAGCGGAACAGTCTGGAGTATTGGGTTTCGTGTTGGGAAGAAAGAATGGCCAGCATGGGCGAAAACGCCTGGCGTTCATGGTCTTGAAGCGCCATCGCTTCTTCAACAGCAGCCGGAATGTTTGCTGCCAGCCGCGCCAGTATGCGCTGGCCGGCGCTTTGGCCCAGCGGAACCGATTTGAGTGCGGCCTGCATCATGTTTTCAGCCCAACCAAAGGCATAGGCGGCCAGACAGTCCGATACGCCTGCCGCCAATGGTGAAGCTGCCAGCGCGAATGCAATCGGGTAGGTCGGCGGCAGTTGCGCGCATGCATCCATGTGGGCTGCACTGACGCTGTGGTGGTTGCGCAGCCACTCAAGCAGGGAGCGGCCCATCTGTTCGGCCTGCGCGCGCAGTTCGCTGGTCTCCCGGGTCTGCAGCACCCAGTCATTCAGCGCCTTGACCTTCTCGAGGTTCCCATTGCGCCAGGCCGGAATGGCCTGCGCGATCACCGCCAGATCACCACGCGCCAGACTCAGCTGGAGTTGATCGAAAAGCCAGTCAGACGCTATGTTTTCAGTAGCTACTCCCGCCCGGTCTACGCCGGCTTCAAGGCCTTCTGAGTAAGAAAAGCCGCCCACAGGCAAGGCTGGAGAGGCGAGCCAGATGAGTTGCAGCAGGCTGCCGACCGGCAGGGGCGTCGCGTTGGACATCGCTTAGTGGCTGTGCGGCTTGTGCTTGTGAATCTGGATAGCCACTGGCTGTGCCTCTTCGTGCGCATGATCGTGGCCATGATTGCAATCCGGGCCATGCACGTGGGCAGGCGCTGTTGCCGCCGGTGCATGGGCATGAGAGTGCCCAGCGTCGTGCGAATGGCCGCCGGCGCTATAGGCCCCGCCTTCCGGCTCAAATGTTTCGTTGACTTCGTTCACGATCAAATGCATGGACCGCAGCATGTCGGCCAGCACGTGGTCGGGCTCGATTTTCAGATGATCCGGTTTGAGCTCGATGGGCACATGCCGGTTGCCCAGGTGATAGGCCGCACGCGTCAGATCAAACGGCGAGCCGTGCGAGCTGCATGCGGTGATGCGAAGCACGGCTTGCTGCGCGGCGACAACTTTGACCATGGAGCCGTCTTCAGCCACCAGCACGTCACCGCCGCGCACCAGTGTGCCGCGCGGCAGAAAGATGCCGAGCTGGCGCCCGAGGGAATCGGTTGCCTCGAAGCGGCTTTTCTGGCGAATGTCCCAATCGAGTTCGATGGTCGATGCGCGTTTGAGGAGCACGGGTGCAAGGCCTTTGCCGCCCGCAATGATTTTGGAAACCTGGATCACGTTGAACCTTAAAAAAAACAGTATGCCAGCGCCGCAAGCCGCGCGCTCCTGCTGGTCCACGGGAGCTCAGAACAGGAAATAGCGCTGCGTCATCGGCAGGCTCACGGCAGGCTCGCAGGTCAGCAGCTGGCCATCGGCGCGAACGGCGTAAGTCTGGGCATCGACTTCCATTGCCGGTGCGTAGTTGTTGTGGATCATGTGGCGCTTCTGCACCCCGCGAATGTTCTTCACGGCAGCCAGCGTTTTGGCGAGACCGAAACGTTCCTTGACGCCACCTGCCAGGCCAGCCTGCGAGACAAAGGTCAACGAACCGCGCGCAATGGCGCCGCCGAAACCGCCGAACATCGGGCGGTAGTGCACCGGCTGGGGCGTCGGGATGGAGGCGTTCGGGTCGCCCATGGCGGCCATGGCGATGAAGCCGCCCTTGAGGATCAGCGCCGGCTTGATGCCGAAGAAGGCGGGTTTCCAGACCACGAGATCTGCCCACTTGCCCTGCTCGATGGAGCCGACTTCATGTGAGATGCCGTGAGCAATCGCAGGGTTGATGGTGTATTTGCTGATGTAGCGCTTGGTGCGGAAGTTGTCATTGCGTTCGGTGTCGCCCGGAAGCTTGCCGCGCTGCGTCTTCATTTTGTGTGCCGTCTGCCAGGTGCGGATGATGACCTCGCCGACACGCCCCATGGCCTGGCTGTCGCTGCTCATCATGCTGATCGCGCCCAGGTCGTGCAGCACGTCTTCGGCGGCAATGGTTTCCTTGCGGATGCGGCTTTCGGCAAAGGCAAGGTCCTCGGCAATCGCCGGGTCCAGGTGGTGGCAGACCATCAGCATGTCGACGTGTTCGTCCAGCGTGTTGACGGTGTAAGGCATGGTTGGGTTGGTGGAGGACGGCAGGAAGTTCTGCTCGCCCACCACCCGCAAAATGTCCGGCGCATGGCCACCGCCCGCGCCTTCGGTGTGGAAGGCGCACAGCGTGCGGCCCTTGGTGGCGGCAATCGTGTTCTCGACAAAACCGCTTTCATTGAGCGTGTCGCTGTGGATGGCAACCTGCGTGTCGGTTTCTTCGGCCACATCCAGGCAGTTGCTGATGGCCGCGGGTGTGGTGCCCCAGTCTTCGTGCAGCTTCAGGCCAATCACGCCGGCGTTGATCTGTTCGTGCAGAGCAGCAGGCAGGCTCGCATTGCCCTTGCCGAGAAAACCCAGGTTCATCGGAAAGGCATCGGCCGCCTGCAGCATGCGTTCAATGTTCCAGGGGCCGGGTGTGCAGGTGGTGGCAAAGGTGCCGGTGGCCGGGCCGGTGCCGCCGCCCAGCATGGTGGTAACGCCCGAGGTCAGCGCTTCTTCAATCTGCTGCGGGCAAATGAAATGGATATGCGAGTCAATGCCGCCGGCGGTGACGATCATGCCTTCGCAGCTGATGATCTCGGTGCCGGGGCCGATGATCATGTCCACGCCGGGCTGCGTGTCGGGGTTGCCGGCCTTGCCGATGGCAGCGATGCGCCCACCCTTGAGGCCGATGTCGGCCTTGACGATGCCCCAGTGGTCGATGATCAGCGCGTTGGTCATCACGCAGTCCATCGCGCCTTCGGCACGGGTTTTCTGCGACTGCGCCATGCCGTCGCGTATGGTTTTTCCGCCGCCGAACTTGACTTCTTCGCCGTAGCTACCCGCGCGCAGGGTGTAGTCGGCCTCGACTTCGATCAGGAGGTCGGTGTCTGCCAGGCGTATGCGGTCGCCGGTGGTGGGGCCGAACATTTCCGCGTAAGCGCGTCTTCCTATCGTTGCCATTTACAGAGCCCCTTGCGTCATGCCGCGAAAGCCGTAGATTTTTCGTTCGCCCGCAAAGTCCACCAACTCCACCGTGCGCTGCTGTCCCGGCTCGAAACGCACAGCCGTGCCCGAGGCGATGTTGAGCCGCATGCCTTGCGCCGCCGCGCGGTCGAAGCCCAGCGCGCCGTTGGTTTCAGCAAAGTGATAGTGCGAGCCCACCTGGATGGGCCGGTCGGCGGTGTTCTGAACCACCACGGTCAGGGTGCGGCGTCCCGTGTTGAGTGGGTGGTCGGGGCCGTTGGTGAGCAGTTCGCCTGGAATCATGGCTGGCTCACTTGTCTTTGTTGGACAGCCAGACCGCCAGGACAACCAGTCCACCCAGGGCGACAAAACCCCAAGCGTCAGAGGCATGCCAGTGGGCGCCTGCCAGCAGGTGACCTTCATGACCAAAAGAGGCTCCAGCCCAGGTGGTTATTGCGCAAGCAGCTATGGTTTTGAGAGCGGAATTTGGCTTCATGATGTGGACTTTTTGATGAGGTGGGTTGATCACACTGATCACACAATGGGTTGGTGCACGGTGACGAGCTTGGTGCCGTCGGGGAAGGTGGCTTCGACCTGGATGTCGGGAATCAATTCGGGAATGCCGTCCATCACGTCGGCGCGCGTGAGGATGGTTCGCCCTTCGCTCATCAGCTGGGCCACGGTTTTGCCGTCGCGCGCGCCTTCCATCACTGCGGCGCTGATCAGCGCCACAGCTTCGGGGTAGTTCAGTTTGAGGCCGCGCGCCTGGCGCCGCTCGGCCAGCAGGGCTGCCGTGAAGATCAGCAGCTTGTCTTTTTCTCGGGGGGTCAATTCCATGGTTTCTCCGGGGGAGGCCGCAGCAGTAGCGTGGGCCGGGGTGCAAGAATGGTGCCACAGGATGGGTGTCTGCAATACCCGCTTTGCCTCTCCTTTGTCCTCCTGTGGCATGGAAACTGCACTTGAGCCAGCCTTCCCCACATGACGTATTGACAAGCCTTGTCCATGAATGCCACGGTCAAACCGCCTCCACTGCCAGCATCCGCTGCCCCTGCCTGGGCGCCTGCGGCATTGGTGCCGGACGGGTCCGAGGCGCCCGTGCAGCGCATCATCAAGGTTCGGCGCGACTACAACAGCTGGGTTGCCAGCGAAACCATGGAAGACTACGCGCTGCGCTTCACGCCGCAGCGTTTTCGGCGCTGGTCGGAGTGGCGGGTAGCCAACACCGCGTTTGGCGCTGCGTCGTTCTTGATTCTGGAGGCCGTGGGGGCGACCCTGCTGGTCCAGTATGGCTTTACCAATGCCTTCTGGGCCATTGTTGCCACCGGCTTGATCATCTTCATGGCTGGCCTGCCGATCAGTATTTACGCCGCCCGTTACGGCGTGGACATGGATTTGCTGACGCGCGGCGCCGGTTTCGGCTACATCGGCTCCACGCTGACTTCGCTGATCTACGCCTCATTCACCTTCATCTTTTTTGCGCTGGAAGCAGCGGTGATGGCCTATGCGCTGGAACTGGCGCTGGGCATTCCGCCTAGCTGGGGCTACCTGATTTGTGCACTGGTGGTTATTCCGCTGGTCACGCATGGTGTTTCTGCCATCAGCCGGCTGCAGGTCTGGACCCAGCCGTTGTGGCTGGTCATGCTGGTGGTTCCCTTTGCCTACGTTCTGGTGCGTGACCCGGGCGCTTTTGCGGGTATTACGCACTACAAAGGTGAAAGAGGCACAAATGCAGGCTTCGATTTGCACCTGTTTGGTGCTGCATTGACGGTTGGTATTGCGTTGATTACCCAAATGGGGGAGCAGGCCGACTATTTGCGCTTCATGCCCGTGCAGACGGCCACCAACCGGCGGCGCTGGTGGGCCGGGGTGCTGGCCGGCGGGCCGGGCTGGGTATTGCTCGGTGTGGTCAAAATGCTGGGTGGCGCTTTTCTGGCCTATCTGGCCATCCAGCACATGGTGCCGCTGGACCGGGCGGTGGACCCGAACCAGATGTACCTGGCCGCTTATGAGTATGTGTTTCCGAACTACGGCTGGGCCGTGGCCGCGACTGCGCTTTTCGTGGTGATCTCGCAGCTGAAGATCAATGTCACCAATGCGTATGCAGGGTCCCTCGCCTGGTCCAACTTCTTCTCGCGCCTGACGCACAGCCATCCGGGCCGCGTGGTGTGGGTGGTGTTCAACACCCTGATTGCCTTCATGTTGATGGAGATGAATGTGTTCCAGGCCCTGGGCGACGTGCTCGGCCTGTATTCCAACATCGCGATTGCCTGGATGATGGCCGTGGTGGCCGACCTGGTTATCAACAAACCGCTGGGCCTGTCACCCAAAGGCATCGAATTCAAGCGCGCGCACCTGTATGACATCAACCCGGTGGGTGTGGGGGCTATGGCGCTCGCGTCGCTGTTGTCGGTGAGTGCGCACCTCGGCCTGTTTGGTCCCCTGGCTCAGGCTTTTTCTGCATTGATCGCGCTGGGAACAGCGTTCGTCGCTTCGCCACTGATCGCCTGGGCAACCAAGGGGCGTTACTACATTGCCCGCCACGGGGAGGCCCCCGAGACCGACGCCCAAGGCAACTACAAACCCTATGCACTCAAGCGCTGCGTGATCTGCGAGCGCGACTATGAAGGCCCGGACATGGCGCATTGCCCGGCTTACCAGGGGCCGATCTGTTCGCTGTGTTGCACGCTGGACGCGCGTTGCGGTGATTTGTGCAAACCGCAGGCCAGTTTGTCGGCACAGTGGTCGGCCACCCTGCGCTGGTTGCTTCCGCGCCGTATCTGGCCCTATCTGGACACGGGGTTGGGTCACTTCCTGTTGTTGATGCTGGTCATCGTCCCCTTGCTGGCCAGTGTGTTTGGATTGCTTTACCACCAGGAAATGCGGGCGCTGCTTGATTTGCAGGCCGCCTCTGAGACAACGCTGCGCTCCGGCTTCCTGAAGGCCTACATGGCTTTGCTGGTCATCGCCGGGCTGGTGGCCTGGTGGCTGGTGCTGGCGCACAAGAGCCGGCAGGTTGCGCAGGAAGAGTCCAATCGGCAGACCCATTTGCTGATGAAAGAAATCGAGTCGCATCGGCAGACCGATGAAGCGCTGCAGCAGGCCAAGCGTGTGGCCGATCTGGCGAACCAGGCCAAGAGCCGCTACATCAGCGCCATCAGCCACGAGCTTCGTACGCCACTCAACAGCATTCTTGGGTACGCCCAGTTGATGGGGGAAGACCATTCGATACCCGCACATCGGCAACAGGCTGTGGGTGTGATCAAGCGCGGCGGCGAACACCTGCTTTCGTTGATCGAGGGAACACTGGACATTGCCCGCATTGAAAGCGGCAAGCTCACGCTCAATGTCAAACCGATGTACTTTGCCGACCTGGTGCAGGAGATGGCCGGCATGTTCGAGCTGGAAGCGCAGGCGAAGGGGCTGGCTTTTCATTTCGAATCCGAAGGCGTGGTGCCAGCGGTGGTCCGCGCCGACGAAAAACGCGTACGCCAGATCCTGATCAACCTGCTGGGCAATGCCATCAAATTCACGTCGCGTGGACGAATTGCGCTGCGCCTGCGCTACGCGCGCGAGATGGCCAGCATCGAGATTGAAGACACCGGGCCGGGTTTGTCGGCGCAGGAAATCGAGCGCATCTTCGAACCGTTTACGCGTGCCGCCACCCCCGGTCCGGCCGCACCCGGTGCCGGACTGGGACTGACCATTGCCAAGATGCTGACCGACCTGATGGGCGGCGAGTTGACGGTCTCAAGCACGCCGGATGTCGGCTCTGTATTTCGCGTCAAGCTGTTTTTGCCGGAGGTTCACCAGGCACCTGGCGCCATGCAGTCAAGGCCTTCGCGCGGGCACAAGTCTCGCCACGGATACGCGGGTCAGCGCAGGCGTGTGCTGGTGGTCGACAACGAGGAAGCCGATCGCGAATTGCTGGTCAATGTGCTGCAGCCGCTCGGGTTCGAGCTGCGTACCGCAGCCAGCGGCCATGATTGCCTGGACCTGCTCGCTACCGGCTATCAACCCGATGTGATTCTCATGGATCTCGCCATGCCCGGTATCGACGGCTGGGAAACCATACGGCGCTTGCGGCGGCTGGAGGACGGGCGAACAGGGGAAGCCTGCATTGCCATTGTCTCCGCCAACGCTTTTGACAAGGGGCTGGACAACGACGTTGGCATTTTGCTGGAAGACTTCATTCTCAAGCCGGTGCGTCACAGCGAGTTGCTGGACTGGCTGGAGCGGCGCCTGTCGCTGGTGTGGCTGGATGCGCCTGTACAGTCCGAGGCGCCATCCGCACCGGTGGTGCCGCGGGTGTACCCGGCCGCGGCGCGACTTGAGGCGCTGCGTGAAGTCGTCAGTCTGGGGTATTACCGCGGCATCATGAACACACTCGACGAGATTGAAAAAGAGCAGCCGCAAAGCGCTGGTTTTGCCGCTGAAATGCGCGCCCTGGCCCGACAGTTCCAGTTTGAGGCCATGAGCCAGCAGCTTGGCCAGGTGGTGCCATGAGCGCGCGCCCGCTGGAACAGACACTGGACCGCGCCAACAGCGACGTGGTGTTGATCGTCGACGATGTGCCGGACAACCTCTCTGTGTTGCACGATGCGCTTGACGAGTCTGGTTTTACCGTGCTGGTGGCCACCTCCGGTGAGGCGGCCCTGCAACGCGCAGCCCAGGCCTTGCCCGATATTGTTTTGCTTGACGCGATGATGCCGGGCATGGACGGCTTTGAGGTGGCCAAACGCCTCAAAGCCGACGCCAGAACCGCGCACATTCCCATTATTTTCATGACAGGGCTGACCGAGACCGAGTACCTTGTTGCCGCGCTGGAGTCCGGCGGCGTCGACTACGTCACCAAACCGATCAAACCCAAAGAAGTGTTGGCCCGCATCGGGGTGCATCTGCAAAGCGCGCGTGAAAAAAGCCAGGCCCGCAATGCGCTTGACGCGTTTGGCTACGCGACCATTACCGTGCGGGTCAGCGACGGCAAGCTGATGTGGCAGACCCCGCTTGCGCGTGACCTGCTGTTGCAGTACTACGGCAGCAGCGCGCCGCAGACGCCCCAGGCGGTTCTGGACTGGTTGCGCCGCCATCTGGCTGACGCAGAGCGCCAGATAGAGCCGCCGCGCCTGAGTTGCCCCAGCCCGGCACCGGGGTCGCGGCGGCTGACTTTCCGGCTGCACCAGCAAACCGGGGACGACGACTGGCTGATCATCATGCGCGAGGAGTCGGACGAGACTGTCATTCAGGCCATGAGCCTGTCTTTCAAGCTCACCGCACGCGAAGCCGAGGTGCTTTACTGGGTGGTTAAAGGCAAGATCAACCGCGACATCGGCGACATTCTGGGGACCAGCCCGATGACCGTTAAAAAGCACCTGGAGCGCGTGTTTGCCAAGCTCGGCGTGGAAACCCGTACCGCGGCAGCCGGCATGGCCATGAGCCGCATCAGGCTGTTGCACCCCCAGTTTGAAGACTGAGGGCCGTCAACGGGGCCCCCACGGTCGTTCACTGCGTGTAACTCCCGAGGCCTTGCAGGCCGCGGCTCGCGAGACGCTTCGCCTCTGTCGCCTGTCCAAAGCTGCTCAAGCAGCTTTGGAGCCGCAGGCTCCAGCCCATCGGGGGCCACTGCGCCTGCGGACTGGCGAAGCCAGATCCGCGGCCCCTGCTTGTAAATGCGGGGACAAGTCGTGCGTTGTACCGGGCTTTGTGCAGGCTTTCGTGGTAACGGTTACAATAAGAGCTTCGGTAAAGCATCAGCTTTTTACATCGAAGCCCCCTTACCAAGCGGCTTCCTTCTCAATTGCGGCGCTTCCAAGAGCCCGAATTCACAGCGTTTTCAGTGCCCCAACGGCCCTGAACCCTCTCAAGCGCTGTTCCATTTCCCGTCGAGCACTTTCCCAACGGTGCCCACGCAAGGCTCAACAGCTCAGCCCCTGGCAAAGGCGTGGCGGTCAGAAACCGAACACCGTTGGCTTGCTTGCAGGCCGTTTATTTCCCTATTTATCAAGCCGGGACACATACCCGGCACAGAGTTTATGAATATCGACAACACCCATATCGCGGTGGGCAAGTACCTTGTCTCACCGCTGGCCAAACCGCAAGGCGAAGGCCTTTACGCGGCCTCGGTCTCTATCCGCTCCGGCCAAGGCAGCGCCACGCATGACCGCGTGATGCGTTTCAGCGGACTTTTTGACAGCGCGGCTGCGGCCGTGCACTACGCGACCGAGCATGCGCTCGGCTGGATCCAAGAGCGGTCTTGCCCGGCTTGCGCCTGAGCGACCACGTCCGACAACTATTCAAATTCCAAGGAGTTTTCATCATGGCTAAAGAAGAACTGATTGAGATGCACGGACTGGTCAACGAGGTGCTGCCTGATTCGCGCTTTCGCGTGACGCTGGACAACGGCCACAAGCTGGTGGCCTACACCTCCGGCAAGATGCGCAAGAACCACATCCGTATCCTGGCCGGTGACCAGGTGTCGCTGGAGCTGTCGCCCTACGACCTGAGCAAGGGCCGTATCACGTTCCGCCACATTGCAGGCCGCGGCCCCGGACCATCGCGCACTCATTAAGCGGACATTTCAAAGGCTTTTTGGCCTCCAGCCACTGTCTAACGGGCGCGGCTAGCTATCTAATTGATAGCTAGCCGCGCCTTTTCACTTCAAGGCTGGGGCGCGTTGCCGGCTTGCCCGGGCGGGCGCGCCATCCAGGCAAACATTGAAGCGCGCATGGCCTCCTCGACCGACATCGCAATTGGTTGCACCCATTCGACGGGTACAAAAACCGTATAACCGCCAATCATGTAACCCATAGGCAGGTATACCGCCACCCGCTCCCCGGGTAGAAAACCTTGCGGCATGTCTGCAAAGCTGCGGCGCGTGATCAGTCCGACGATTTCCATGGCGTGGCCGGGCATGCGCAGGATCACCACACTTTGCTCGCCCTGTTTGCCTGCGGGCGAGAAAAAATCGGCAAAACTCTTGAGCGACGAGTAAATGCTTTTGACCACCGGCAGGTTGGTAAAGGGCAGCTCGACAAACGACAGTGCCTTGCGAACGCGCTGCTTGGACATCATGTACCCGATTACCACGATGCCTGCGACGCCGACCAGCAGTCCCATGCCCGGCACATAAAAGCTGCCGAACAAGGGGCGCAGGATCCAGAGGGTCAGTGTCTCCATCCACGCCAGAAAAATATACAGAACGTAAACCGTCAGGGCCAGAGGCATGACCGTGATCAACCCGCGAAAAAAATATTTGTAGAGCTGTTTCATGGTGGGTGAGCAAGGAGGAAGTCTGCCGGGCGATATGGCCGGGCTATGCCCCAATATACAGAAGCTGATTGACGCCGGGTGTCTGTCACCTGGCCGGTGTAGGCCTGTCCCTACCCTTTTTTTCGACTGTTTCCGGCAACCGGGGCGCCGCCGCCTGTTTATCTTTGATTTCTTGCTATCAAAGAGAACTCATATGCCCATCATTGCCTGGTTACTTGGTGTTCCGATCAGCGTCATCATCCTTTTGATGTTGTTTGGCGTCTTTTAAGGAGCTGGGGCACATCCATGCTTCGAAAACGCATTATTTTTGCCGCTACCAACAGTCCGTGAAACAGCGCGGGTGATCCAGGTTGGGAGATGACTTTCGGAACGATCTTCGGATCGCGACGGCAAGGCCACGGGCCGGGGTTTCCCATGCGCAATCGTTTTAGCGAACGCGAGCGAAGGGGCCGAAACAGGCCTTGAGTGATGCGTTCTGGCAGACCAGCATCTTGTCGGCAAGAGGGCTGAACTGGATGAACCGCGTACTCTCTTCTCCCGGGCCACCCAGCAGGGCGCCGGAGCAGTCCTTCTTGTCATTTTGCCGAACCACTGTTTCCACCAGTTTATAGAAGCCACCCGCATCCGGCACTTTGGTCACTTCATAGGTTTTCTCGGCAACTTCCTGGCCACTGGTCGCCAGCACTGTGCGGTCACTTCTGTAGTGCCACGTTTCCGCGCAGGAGCCGCCGAATAACGCCCATGTCCAGGTTCCCACCAAAGGATGGGATGCAGCAGCGGCGGGCTCGCCAGCGGCATGCAGCATAGGTGTACAGAGCGCGATGCAGGCAGTGAAGAGCAGGTGTTTCAAGTTGGAAGATCCTTGTGTGGAAATAGGGGTGCGGGCCATGCTGCAATGCTACCCGCTGTGGGGTGACCGTGAAGCATCTGCACATCTGGTAACCACCTTCACTTTGCCGGATGCATTTAAACACCGTGCCTACATCGCTTGACGCTTCAATGACCGGGCAGCTTTCACAAAAGCTGAGCTGTGCCCGACGCGGGTTCGCCTGCCGGGCAATCCGGAAAGTATCCAAATCACGGAGAAACTCATGTTGAAAAAATCACTGATCCTGCTCGGAACGGTCGCTATTCTGGGCGGCTGCGTGGCAGTACCTTATGCGGTCGAACCGCCGCCTCGCTCTCACGGAGGGTATGGCTACGGCGACCGTGATCACGATGGTGTGTCCAACCGCGCAGACCGTGATCGGGATGGCGATGGGGTGCCCAATCGTCATGATCGCCGTCCAGACAATCCGCGCAGGTATTAAGGCCGGAGGAGCTGGCGTGGCTATAGTGGGGGCCACTCACCTTGAAGGATGCTCCCATGAAAAAAATCCCGCTGTTTCTCCTGTTGTTGTTGGCCATGTGGACGCAGGCGCGTGCCGAGAGCATTGGCGAGGTGGACACGGTTTTCAAATTCATCGGACCGGATCACAAAATCGTTGTTGATGCGCATGACGATCCCAAGGTCAAGGGAATTACCTGTTATGTTTCGCGCGCCAAGACCGGGGGTATCAAGGGAGCCGTGGGGCTGGCTGAGGACAGGTCGGAAGCTTCCATTGACTGCCGCCAGGTGGGACCGGTGTCTTTTCTGAAACCGCTGCCAGTGCAGGAAGAGGTTTTCAGCGAAAGGATTTCCCTCATTTTCAAGAAAATACGCATTGTGCGGATGGTGGACGCCACCCGCAATACGCTGGTCTACCTGACCTACTCCGACCGGATCATTGAAGGTTCCCCGCAGAACAGTGTGGCGGCTGTGCCGGTTGACCGCGCCATGAAAATTCCGTTGCAGCCTTGACCGGCGCGAAGGGGCAGCGCGCCCGCAGGGCACTCCCCCCATGGTTTTGGGGATGGCGGCTGACCTGCAACACGGAATTATCCCTATGTCAAATATTGACAGGGAGCCCACACTTTCTATCTAGTAGGTTCATTCACCGTGCACAATATGCTCAACCCTTGTAACCAAGGCAAAGGAACCGGCAAGGAATGACGCAGTCTCTCCCTGGTGTATCCGTAGGCACTTGTGCCGCCGTCAGGCGGGCAGCTACGTCTGCTCGCCTTCCGCATTTCTGCGGTGACCAAAGGACGTTCAGGTGAAGAGCAAGGACGATCTGACCGAGGAAAACCGGCGGCTGAAGGCCCGGCTGGCCGAGCTTGAAGGCACCCAAAAAACACTGGATGCGGAGCTGGCTGAACAAGCCGCAGAGCTCGAAGTCCTCAAAAACAGCGTGCGCGGCCTGCGTGACCTGGCCACTCTGTCTGCCGACTGGTATTGGGAGCAGGATGCCGACCTCCGCTTCGTCCGGTTCACCGGCGAGCAGGCGGCTGTCGTGCTGGACATAGAACGGGATAGCAACATTGGCAAGCGCCGGTGGGAGCTTCCTGGCGCCATCCCGCTCAGCGGTTCCTGGGACGCTCACCGTGCGGTGCTTGACGCGCACCAGCCTTTTCGCAATTTCGAATACATGCGCAAGTTGGGCGACGACTTGCCCCATTATTTGTCGGTCAGCGGTGTCCCCGTGTTTGACAACCAGAACCGCTTCGTGGGTTACCGTGGAACGGTTCACGACATTACCGCGATCAAGCGTTCGGAAGAGTCGCAGCGCCAGGCGTCGCTTTTTCTTGACGAGGTTGTCGACAATATCCCGATTGCCTTTCATTTGAAATCGGTCCAGCAGGGCCACCGGATTGTGGCCTGGAACAAGGCTGCCGAGGCGCTTTACGGCATTTCGCGCGAGGAGACCATCGGCCGAACCATGCACGACCTGTGGCCCAAGGCGATTGCAGACAACATGCTTGCGGCCGACCTTGAACTCGCTGCCGGCGGTGTTCCGCAGGATTTTCCGGACCGTATTGCTTACACCAGGCATCGCGGCACCATCCATGTTCACATGCGCAAGGTGCCTCTTAAAGACGCCGACGGTGCCGTCACGCATATTCTGATTGCCGCGGAAGACATTACCGCGACTCTGGAAGCCGAGGCCCGCCTGCTGCACAGCCAGGAGCGCTTTCGCAATCTCACCGAGCTTTCATCCGACTGGTACTGGGAGACCGACGACCAGTTCCGATTTACCGTGTTATCCGGCGGAGAGACGGAAGAGGCCAGACGCAAGATTGGCGAGCATCTAGGCAAAACCCGATGGGAAATTGACCCCAGTGCGGCCAATAAGGTGCTCTGGGAAAACCACCGTGCTCTGCTCGAACGGTATGAAACCTTTCGCAACTTCGAATACGAGCGCAGGGACCCGGATGGCAGCAGGGCTGTTTTATCCATTAGCGGCGAGCCGTTCTTTGACGCCAAGGGCCGGTTCTGCGGTTATCGCGGCGTGGGCAGCGACATCACGGAGCGACTGGTTGCCCAGGAAAATCTGCGCCGAAGCGAGGAGCGTTTTCGAAGCCTGACCGGTCTTTCTTCGGACTGGTACTGGGAGCAGGACAAAGAGTTCCGCAATATTTTTGTCTCCAATGACCTCGCACGATCAGGCAAGGCGAGCCAAACCATTGGGGAAGGGCAATGCCGATGGGAACTTCCAAACTCCGCGCCGCTTGTCGGCAACTGGGAAGAGCACAAGGCAGTTCTTGCCGCACATTTGCCGTTTAGAAATTTCGAATACCAACTCACGGCTGATGACGGCAGCGTGCTTTTCCGCAGTGTCAGTGGAGAGCCGGTATTTGGCGCAGACGGTTCCTTTGAAGGTTACCGCGGCGTGGGGGCTGACATCACCGCGCGCAAGCAGGCGGAACTGGCGTTGCGGGCCGGGGAGGCGCGTTTTCGCACCGTTGTTGCGGCCCTGGCGGAGGGTGTCGTGCTGCGCGATGCGGAAGGGCGCATCGTCGATTGCAATGCCAGCGCGGAGCGCATTCTCGGCAAGACCCTGGCCCAGATGGAAGGGCAGACCGTTGCCGGACCCGAGTGGGAGATGCTCCGTGAAGATGGCTCGTTGATGCCCGAGGAGGACCACCCCAACCTGGTCGCCAAGCGGACCGGTTTACCCCAGTCGAACGTCGTGGTTTGTTACCGCAAACCCGATGGAAGCATCCTGTGGGGGCTGCTTAATGTGCAACCCCTGTTCAATGAATCGAGCCCGACGCCCAGTGGTTTTGTCACCACCATTACCGACATCAGCAACCGCAAGCGCGCCGAGACGGAAATCGTCAGGCTCAATGTCGATCTCGAAAATCGTGTTTTGCGCCGTACCGCCCAGCTGGAATCAGCCAACAAGGAGCTGGAAGCATTCTCCTACTCTGTGGCGCATGACCTCCGGTCTCCCCTTAGTGCCATTGACGGCTACTGTGCACTGTTGCAAAAAACGGTGCCACCGGAGTCCGGTGAGCGCGCCGTTCACTACCTGACCCGTATACGCGAGGGCGTGCGCCGCATGGGCGAACTCACGGACGGCCTGCTGTCTCTGGCTCAACTCTCACGCACGAGCCTCAACTGGGACGTGTTTGACCTCAGTGCCGAGGCGGGCAAAGTCATAGGGCAACTGACCGAGGCCGATGCCGGGCGTGAGGTCAAGGCAAGCATAGAACCCGGCATGCTGGTCAAGGCAGATGCATCACTGCTGCGCCAGGTGCTGGAGAATCTGATTGCCAACGCGTGGAAGTTCACGTCTAAAAAAGCCCGGGCCGAGATAACGATTGGAAAGGAAACCGGACCCGATCATCAGTCTGTGTACTTTGTCCGTGACAACGGCGCCGGCTTTGACATGGCTTATGTGGACAAGCTGTTCGGTACTTTCCAGCGTCTGCATTCACCGGATGAATTTGCCGGCAGCGGCATTGGACTGGCCACGGTCAAGCGCATCATCAGCCGGCATGGCGGGCGCATCTGGGCCACCTCTGCACTCGGTGAAGGCAGCACGTTCTACTTCACCTTGGGAGGAGCTCAGAACGAGGCGCTGGGGGCGGAAAATGCTTCTGAAGAAGACTCCAGCATGGCTCTGGCTCTTCCGCGTTCGCGGCGTCTGTATGCAGGTTCTGCCAGTGAGCCCTTCGACGCTTCCTCACATCCCATCAGCAGTGACCACGATGCCGTTCCCGCGAGTGACCAGTTCAGCAATGCCTTTGAACACGCAGCGATCGGAATGGCGCTTATTGCCGTGGATTCCCGTCGCCTGCGTGTCAACAGCGCGTTCTGCCAGATGCTCGGTTATTCGGAAGCAGAGATGCTCGCGCGCACTGTCCAGGAGATCACCCATCCCGATGACGTCGAATGGGATGTGCTGCAGCGCAAGCGGGCGTTGGCGGGCGAAATTGAAACCTATAACTGGGAAAAGCGTTACCTGCACAAGACCGGGCGCATTGTGTGGGGGCACCTGACTTGCTCCCTGGTACGCGACGCCGACCGCAAGCCCTTGCACTTTATTTCGCAGGTGCAGGACATTACCGAGCGCAAAGAGTCCGAACGCATCTTGCGCGCGAGCGAGGAACGCTTCCGCGCGCTGACCGAGTTGTCGTCCGACTGGTTCTGGGAGCAGGACGAGAACTTCCGGTTTGTTCAAATTACCGGCGAAATTACACATGCACACCTGACCGCCAATTCACGCGAAAGGGCGCTCGGAAAAACGCGGTGGGAGCTGGACAATGTCAACATGGACGAAAGCGTCTGGGCCGCCCATAAGGCCCAGCTGGAGCGGCATGAGGTCTTCCGTGACTTTGAAATCACACGGCTCGATGCGCAGGGCCAGCTTCGTTATGTGGCCATCAGCGGTGTGCCCATTTTCGATGCTTCGGGGCGTTTTACGGGTTACAGGGGCACAGGCCGTGACACGACCGAAATGCACCGGTTCAGCGAAGCGCTACGGGCCAGCGAGTTGCAGTTGCGCCAGATCACGGATACCGTGCCGGCCCTGATTGCCTATGTGGATGCTGAGCAGCGTTTTCGCTTTCACAACCGCGCCTACGAAGAGGCCTTCGGACTCACCCGTGAGCAGATCGAAGGCAAAACGATGCTGGAGGTCATGGGCCCCGAGTTCTATGAGCGGGTACGGCCGCGGGTCGAAGAGGTCATGACAGGGTACCCGGTGGTGTACGAACGTACCCAAAAAACGGCCCGGGGCGACCAGCGAACTTTTGTTGTCAACTATTTCCCCAGATACGGGGAAGGCGATGAAGAGGGGCAGGTGGTTGGTTTTTATTCATTGGCCACCGACATCACGAACCAAAAAGAAGCCGAGCGGGTTCTGCAGGAGAGTGAAGAGCGCTTCCGGACGCTGACCGAGTTGTCCTCTGACTGGTTCTGGGAACAGGATGAGAATTTCCGCTTTGTTGAGGTCAAGGGCAAACATAAAACGGTAACCGCATCGCCCAATCCCCGAGCCCAGATTTATGGCAAGACGCCCTGGGAGCTCGACGCGAATATGGACCCAGCCATGGTGGCGGACCTCAAAGCCCGGCATGCGCGACATGAAGCTTTCCGCAATTTTGAGTTCGCCCGGCCTGGGTCCGATGGTGCGATGCGATATATGAGCGTTAGCGGCATGCCGATCTTCGATGCTGCCGGGCGTTTTACCGGTTACCGTTCGGTCGGTCGAGACATCACGGAAATACGCAAGTTCAGTGACGCGCTACGGGCCAGCGAACGCCAGCTTCGCGAGATCACGGACACTGTGCCCGCGTTGATTGCTTATGTGGACAAGGATCAGTGTTTCCGCTTTCATAACCGCGCCTACGAAGAGGCCTTCGGTTTGTCTTATGAACAGTTCGATGGGAAACATCTGCGTGATGTGATGGGCGAGGAATTTTATGAGAGGGTACGCCCTCGGGTCGAAGAAGTCCTGACGGGTTATCCGGTGGCGTATGAGCGCACGGGCAAGACTCCCCGGGGCGAAGTCCGGGACTATGTCGTCAATTATTTTCCGAGGTATGGCGATGGCGAGGAAGAAGGGGAGGTTATCGGTTTTTACTCCCTGGCCACCGACATCACCGAGCTCAAACGCATAGACCGCATGAAGAGCGAGTTTGTCTCCACGGTCAGCCATGAATTGCGCACACCACTCACCTCCATTCGCGGCTCGTTGGGCCTCATCTCCGGCGGTGTGGCCGGGCAGCTTCCCGATGCCGTCAAGACACTGGTGGGGATTGCCAAGAACAACTGTGAGCGCTTGATCCGGCTGATCAACGACATCCTGGACATCGAGAAAATAGAGTCGGGCAAGATGAGCCTTAATCTGGAGGTGGTGGAGCTCCGGCCTCTGATGGTGCAGGTGCTGGCCGCCAACGAGGGTTTCGGCACTGCGCAAAACGTCGGCCTGAGCCTGAACTTTCCGGACGACGAGATCAGGGTCAATGTTGACAGCGACCGCCTGGTCCAGGTTGTGACCAACCTGCTGTCCAACGCCATGAAATTTTCACCGCCGGGCAGTGTTGTGGAAGTGCATGTGCTGCATGTGGGCGCAGGTGTGCGGGTAGAAGTCCGGGACCACGGGCCGGGCATTCCTGAAGAGTTTCGCAACCGGATTTTCCAGAAGTTTTCGCAGGCCGACTCGTCCGACACGCGCCAGAAGGGTGGAACCGGGCTGGGATTGAATATCTCGCGGGCGATCATTGAGCGGCTGGGCGGCAGCATCGGGTTTTCCACCGAACCGGGCGTGGGCACCACGTTTTTCTTTGAGCTTCCAGAGTGGAAGGAATTGCCGGCGGCGGTGATATCTCCCGAATCACACGGCCCCGCCCGTCCGCGCATTCTGATCTGCGAAGACGATCGCGATATCGCCCGCCTGATCGGCATGATGCTGGACAAAGGCGGTTTCGATTCCGACATGGTGTTCAGCGCTGCGCAGGCGCTGGCACTCCTTGAGAAAAATCGCTACGCCGCCATGACGGTTGACCTGAAGCTGCCCGACCAGGACGGTATTGCGTTGATTCGCCAGTTGCGCAAGCAGGAAAACACCCGCGACTTGCCCATTGTTGTGGTGTCGGCCATGGCCGGTGAAGGGCAGATCGCCTTCAACAACCAGCCGCTGACCGTGTCTGACTGGCTGGACAAACCGATCGACGAAAACCTGCTGGTGCTGGGGATGCGCCGTGCGATTGACGGCATGGCCGCAGGCAAACCACGGATCCTCCATGTCGAGGATGACCTGGATATCCAGCGCATTACCGCCGCGATTGTTCAGGACTTTGCCACCTTTGAATTTGCGGCAACCCTCGAGGAAGCCCGGACGCGCTTGCTCGGGCAGCGCTTTGACCTGGTGCTGCTGGACCTCACCTTGCCAGGTGGTTCGGGCTGGGATTTGGTGGCCGACATCGAAGCGTTGGACCACCCGCCCCCGGTGGTTGTTTTCTCGGCCAGTGAAGTCAGGCGGAGTGACAGGGGTCGCGCTGCAGCCGTGCTGATCAAGGCGCAGACCTCGAATGAGGAGCTGCTGCAGACCCTTCAGCGCGTGCTGGCCCAGGACCGTGCGTCCGGGTTTGCGCCAATGATCTGAGCACGAGTGCGAATGGCAGGGTTGTGAGTCGGCAAGGAGCGCAAATCGAGGCAAAAATCGGGCTTGGGCCCTTTTGCAACGGGTGCAAATAGCTATTATTTTGATAGCTAATTACGTGGCAGGCGTTTCCATCATCGCGGTGTAACGGCGCTGCATTTCTTCGGGCGCCACGTCCTCGATGCTGTGGCCCACACTCCAGCGATGGCCGCTCGGATCGCGGAAACTGCCCGAACGTTCGCCATAGAAATGATCTTGCGCGGCCATCTCCAGCGTGGCGCCCGCCTGCAGCGCCCGGGCGATCACTTCATCGCAGTTGTCAACGTGCAGGTGCAGCGTGACCGCAGTGGGCACACCAGCCTTGGGCCCCAAAATCCCGTACTCGGCAAACTCCTCGGAGATCATCAGTGTGGTGCCTGCGAAGTCCAGCTCGGCATGGCCCAGGCGGCCGCCGGGTTCGACCAGCCGGAATTTTTCGGTGGCACCAAACACCGAACTGTAGAACGCGATGGCTTCGCCCGCGTCGCGGACATGGAGATAGGCAAACAGTTCATGGATGGCCATGGTCGCTCCTGATTCAGGTTGGAGAAAGACGCAGTCTATCGACAGGCGCGTATCAGGTCTTGAAGAAAATTGACACGCGAACGAATCAGTCGAATGGATCAGTCGAATGAATCAGTATTTCGGGGATGAGCGTGCGCCGGACACAGGCACATGATTGGGTGATACCACCGGCGCCCGGCGGTACAACTCCGGGGTGAGACCGGAGAATTCACGGAAATCGCGGTTGAAGTGAGGTTGGTCGTTGTAGCCGGCTTCCATGGCGACATCTGCCAGCTCCATCCATGTCCCGGTGCCGGTGCGCTGCATCAATTCCAGTGCATGCTGAAAACGCCGCACCCGGCTGTAGAGCTTGGGAGACAGGCCGACCGTTTCGGAAAACAGCCTGATGAACTGCCGGTGGCTGTAGCCACTGTGTGCCGCGACTTGCCGTACGCTGATGCCTGCCTTGAGCTGGGCTACCGCACGTTTCACCATGAACAGCGTGCTTGAAGCTGGCGCCGGTTGCAGCCGCGCAAGCAGCAGTGTTTGCAGGCGCAGCATTTTTTGCGCCGGTGACGATGCTTCGAGCAGCTGCTCCCGCATCAACCCGGCGCTGGCGCCCCACAAGTCGTCCAAACGGACGTGTTGTTCGCATAACTCGTCGGCCGGCAAGCCCAGCAGCACCTGCGCCGCGCCGGGCAGCAACTGCACACCCGCTGACTCCGAGCTGGCGACTGCCTTGACGTAGTGGCGTGTTCGCGCGCCGCTGGCAAGGGCATGGCCCAGGCTCTGGGTGGCGTCAGCGTGCCCGTCTCGAAAAATGCGGACAGCAGGACCGGACAGGCGAAAGACAACATGCATTTCGCCAGTCGGAAGCATATGTTCACGTGGGTGGCTGGCTTCACCCGGCATGCCCAGCCAGACGGACTTGACCAGGCCGGCGAGTGCTGGGAGGGGCGCCTGCTGCATCAAGGGCGCTGGGCTACATTCGCCCCAGGTCCTGGATGGCGTCAACAATCATGCTGGAGCCTATGGCAATCAGCAGGATGTCACCGGCGACGCGCACATATTTGTGTCCGGAAGGCGGCGCACCGAGCTGCACGACCACTGCATGCGGAACCGGATAAAACACGACGTCGCGTGGCAGCGGTTGGCCGATGGCCCATTTTTTGGCCTGGCCCGGAGGCATGCAGCCGTTGTTCTTTTTTGCCAGGCCGGGAGGACAGCGGCCCGCACTGTATTGCTTACCGTAGTACTCGCGTACCACCACACGTTGCTGGTCACCGAAGTAGCCGCCCACTTTGACATCTACCTGTGCCGGCTTGACCTGCTGACTGCCTTTGCTCGCCTTGCCAACCGGGCCGGGCCGGTTACCGCTATCGCCGCTATTACCTTGATCGCCGTCACGGGCCTTTTGCTCGTGTTTACCGCCTTTGCCCTGGCCTGCCCACTCTGGTTTCTGGGCAAAAGCCATGCTGGAAGCGAGGACCGCCATCATGACGACGGGGAGAAGGCGCTTGCTTGAAAAAAGGTGCAGGTTCATGGTGGTTACCTCTGAAGGGTTATGGTTTCAGCGGGCGGTTACACCGAGCTGGCCTTGGTTGCCTATTTATAACGTTCCCGCAGGCTTGGGGTTGGCTCCGGCAAGCGCGCAGATAGCGTTTTGCGGCCTTGTCCTACAAAAGTATGCATTTTTGGCAAACCGGCACGGACCTCCCGCAAGAAAAGCCGTTGCGGCCGCGGGTCACCGCTTACAGCTTGCCCCAGTCCGAATAACTCACCAAGGCTGGCCGGGGCGCGTCCCCCAGCAGCGCGTGCAGCGAGACACACAGCTCGCTGAGGTCATTGGCCTTGCTGATGACAAGCGCCGCGCCTTCTTCCCGGGCTTTGGCTGTGAGGGCGGGGTCCATGTAACCGGAAATCAGGATGACGGGCAAGTCGGGATTGAGCAGCTTGACCTGTCTGAGCAGATCAAGGCCGGAGGAACCCTGCAGACGGTAGTCGGTGACCACAGCGTCGTAGCCGGAAGGGTTGGCCTGCAGCGCGGCCAGCGCTGCCTGGGCACTTTCGTGGCAGCTTACGCGAAAACCCGCGTCAGGCAAGGTGTCGCTGACCAGCACTCGCATGGGCTCATAGTCATCAACATAAAGAACGTTGCGGGATCCGCTGGCGCCCGAGTCGATAAATGCCGGTGCCTCCAGCGGCACCGCCGTCGGCAGGTAAATGTCGAAAGCCGTTCCCTGACCCGGCTCCGCCGATACATGCACCATGCCATGGTGCTGCGCGATGATGCCGCGCACTTCTACCAGGGAAAGCCGGTGTGCGCTGACCGCCTGGCCGGCCGTCGGGGCCGGTGCGGGAATCAACTTGTGGAATGTGCCGACCGGCGCACGGTTGCTGTTGCTGATCATCAAACGGGCATAGCGCCTAGGCGGCAGGCCACCCTGCAGGTTGGCGGCGTCCGGGTCCAGCACAACCCGGTCGAGCAATACCTCAGTCATCTCGACAACAATTTGCGGCGCCACGCCCACGGTGGAATGCCACGCAACGATGCATGCACTGAGCAAGGCCAGCTCCAGCCGGTCCGCGTTGGCCCGCACGCTGGGATTTTCATGCGACAGCTCCAGCGCCAACCCGATTTCAGCGGGGAGGAGCGCACGGAAGCGCTCTAGCGCCCGGAGCACGATCGGCTCAAGCCTTTGGTTGTCAGCTTCTTCGGTGTACTGAGCGTCGGGCTGCATGGGTCCTTTTCTGCCTTCTGCAAAAGGTGCACGCGGGCCCCGCCTGCGCGCTCTCGCGAAGACTAGGTCTTTTGATCTATTGCGTCAATTGTGGTTAATGCGTCTCGAACGGAGCTGCAAGGGGCGTCGATTCTCCCCCGTTGTCATTCGAGCCTCTGGGGCGCCTTTCCAGATATGAAATTGGCCATCTCCCCAGTAGGTACGGGCGCGAGCAGCTACTAATAAGATAGCAAGAGGTGCATCTCCCGGGTGCTTCAAGGCGTCTTGGGCCGGTTCATGGCGCTTTCAAATTCCTCCAGCGACAGCGCATGGTCCTGGTCGGTGTCGGCGGCACTGAAGTGTTTGGCTACGTTGCGAAAGCCGGCTGCTTCTTCGCGGCTAACCCTGCCGTCCTTGTTGGCATCCATAAAACTGAACGCACGCTCAATATCGGCGGCCGCGTAACGGGGGGCGGTGGTTGCGGCGACCTGCACCTGCGGTGCCGCAGGTGCTTCCGGCGTAGCCGTGTGGGCATGGACGGCAACGGCCAGCAAAGAGGCGGTGGTGGCGACAAGCGCACAGAAGGTCCGCCTTGGGGTAGCGATCAAAGTCATCGGTTTCCTGTTTCATTCAACATGAACACCATTGAACGCCGATCGCGAAACACGCGCCAGCATGTTTGCAGTATGTTTCCTGGCTTTACCTCCCGGCAGACAAGGGCATCGGGGCGCGCGCCTACGTGGTGCCGCTCGCCATGCCGGGTGGCGCTGTCACAGGCAGTAACCACAACCGGGCTGTTGCCTCCTCCAAATAGAGGAGGTCTTAAGGCTCAAAAATCCCCAAAATCGATTCACGCGGCGAGCTCATTGCCCGTTACCCAAGGAGACAGCCATGCAAGACACTGACATTGCCCTGATCTGGGAGGATGCTGGTACTTTCGACCGCACCCTCCGCGCCACGCCGGAACAACTCGCACGACTCAAGCGCAAGCAGGTCCGGCCCACCACCTACACGCGGCAGGCCTTGTTCGAGGCAATGGCCAAAGGCCAGCCCGCCGTGCTGACAGGCGTGCACGTTCCAGTCGCGGGCAGTGAAAAACTGGGCCTCGAAGCCGCGCTGCTCAAGCTGGTGGACCGTGGTTTTGACGGCAAGCAGCGTGCCAATGCGCAGGTAGGCCCCAGCCAGCAGCGCAAGAGGCTGGGTGTTCACGAGCTGATGCGCAAGTGGCGCAACCGCCGCAGCCTGGTCAGCGTCACCGACCTGCACGTTCGCGGCACCGCGCTGGAAAAACAGATCGACACCGCACAGTTGTCCGCCTTCAACCTGCTGCCGCAAGGGTCTGAAGACCTGCAACGCCAGGAGATGATGACCCTGGTCATAGGCGCCCGCGGCAACGTCACCGACTCCCACTCGGACGACCCCGACGGCAGTAACCACTGCTTTCTGGGCCGCAAACTGTGGCTGGCCTGGGAAACTTTCGAAGGTATCAAGGCCGGCCTGCAGGACTGCGAGCGCGGGTTGGTGACCGGCCGGGCGCGTTTCAACCTGGACAGGTTCTGCGAGCTCAAAAGTGCCTGCTGGTGGACGGTAGGCCCTGGTGAAACCCTGTTTCTTCCAGGCAAGCTCACGCACAAGGTGGTGACGCTGGAGGCCTACATGGGCATCGGCAGCTTTTATGTTTCTCCCGTGAGTTGCCTGGACAGCCTGAGCCGCTGGTACCTGCACCAGCCTTTGTGGTCGCTGGACGACCGCAAGGGAGAAAACGCCGGCCTGGTCGACGAAATTGCGGGGACCATGCGGCAACAGCTGCAAAAACTCGCGCGCCAGTCGCCGGTGCGGCGCCAGCAGTGGGGGCTGGACTTTGTTCGCCTGGCGACAGACCGGTGGTCCCGTAACTGGTCGCGCCAGCAACGGCAAGCCTTGATGGAACGTGCGCCGTTTGTGCAGGTGATGGATGCGTTGCAACGCGTGGGGTCTGCTGCCAGCGCCTGATTGTTCCTGCCGGTCAATGGCGAAATGACGATTTCGAATGGGTAACCGGTGATCGGGTAACTTGGGCGGAGTCTGGTGCATGCTATGCGCTGGAAGCGTACAATGACTGCATGCTGTTTGTGGAGCTCACCCCGTTCATCGCCTTCAGGGCGGCGCATTGGGCAGATGAGGAACTTCGCTCTTTGCAGAATCACCTGTTGGAAAACCCGAATGCAGGCGATGTGATTCGGGGGAGTTCGGGTTTGCGAAAACTGCGCTGGGCCGCTTCCGGGCGGGGCAAACGTGGCGGGGCCAGGGTTATTTATTACCACTACGTTTCAAATGAGCGTATCTATCTGATTTACGGCTACGTCAAAAACGAGCAAGAAGACCTGACGCCAGAGCAGATCAAGCTGTTGGCGCAATTGATGAAGGACATCACCCATGGATAAACAACACTTCGACCAGCTCGTCAAGGGCGTCAAAGAAATGAAGCGCCATATCGCTGGCAAAACCGTGCGCGGTGCCATCGCGGAAGAACTGCCAACGCCGGATGTACGTGTCATCCGCGAGGCCGCGCATATCAGCCAGAGCCAGTTTGCGAAATTGATTGGTGTGAATCTGCGCACCCTGCAAAACTGGGAGCAACATCGCACGCGGCCAACTGGGCCAGCCAGGGCTTTGCTCAAGATTGTGGCTTCCAATCCGAAAGCTATTGAAGCGCTGCATTCTTGATGGCCGTGGCGCGTAGCGGCAGACGTTACTACTTTGGTAGCGTTTGATTTGCCGTCGATGCTAGATGGAAGACCTACCCATGTCCTTTCTCGCCCGGGGCCGATGCCTGCGTTATCTGCGAAGTCACCCGGATCAGCCAGAGCTCGCTTGCAAACCAGTATGGTAGATCGAAGGCTTCGGATGAGCTGCTAGCGATATGGGTCAACTGACTCTCTGCAGAGTGGCTTCTCTGAATCCAGATAGAGAATTACGGCACTCACACCCCACAATTGCACGATTCCAGATTTGAATTTTTATGCTATATAACTAACAGGCAAGTTGTTAGGTATATGGGGAGACATGGATTGAAAAAGAAGCAGAAGCAGCAAGTAGCCAAAAGTGCAATCGGTAACGAAAACTCGTTACTTGCTCCGCTTCTCGTGGATAGTGCGGCACTTAAAGCTTCTTTCGGACGAAAAAAGGAGATCCACGAATTTCAAACGATTGACATCGAGATGCGTCCCATCTTTGAGGAGGAGGGCTGGGAAATCCACAAAGAGGGCGTGCGGCGCGTGCGCATAAAAAAGGTCAAGGAACTGCATGCTCAGTTAGAGGACCAAGTGTGGTCACTTTTTCGTCGGCTGGGATATCCAGAACTCAGCGGCGACGACTTTCAAATTCACTATCTGGATAGTGCTGGTGTTGCCCGTAGGAAGAGCATCGATATTTTTGCTAAAGACGACGAGACAGTAATCGTTGCCATGTGCAGGTCTCGGGAATCACGCGGCAAAAAGACACTGCAGAAAGATCTTATTGATCTGGAGTCGATACAAAAACCACTGGCCAATTCAATTAAGAAGCACTATGGGGCAAGCTTCAGACCAAAAATCATTTGGATGTGTGTTACGCAAAATATCATTTGGTCTGAACAGGATATAGAGCGTGCCAATTCGGCCAACATCCGAGTAGTGACTGAGAACGAACTCCAATACTTCGATGCCTTTGCCAAGCACATGGGCCCCGCGGGTCGATTTCAGTTCTTGGCGGAATTCTTAGAAGGGCAAGACATTCCAGAACTCACAGATGTCAAAGTCCCCGCAACAAAAGGAATGCTGGGAAACCATGTTTTCTATAGCTTTGTAACGACTCCTAGGCATCTCTTGAAGGTTGCCTTTGTAAACCATCAAGCGCTGAATCATCCGACAGGGCGCCCGACGTATCAACGGATGATCAGTCCCGCTCGCATTAAGGAGATCGGGGAGTTCATTCGAAAAGGTGGCTACTTCCCGACGAATCTTCTAGTCAATTTCACGGAAAAAAGCCGCTTTGATTTGTTGCCAAATAGAGAAAACTCACATGCCGCAATCAAATTCGGCTGGCTACATTTGCCGCACAAATATAAATCTGCCTGGGTAATTGATGGGCAGCATAGGCTTTATGGATATTCCCACTTGGAAGATCGATTTCTGGATCAAAGCATCGCCGTAATTGCATTCGAGAAGATGGCGACTACCCTAGAGGCGGAACTATTTGTCACGATCAACCAGAAGCAAAAGAGTGTGCAGAAAAGTGTAATTGTCTCTTTGCAATCAGATCTGAAGTGGGGTTCGAGTGACCCTAAGGAGCGTGCTTCTGCGTTAGCATCCAGGTTGGCCAAAACTCTCGCCTCCGACCCGACGAGCCCTTTTTTCCAGCGATTCTCCATCCAGGGGGTCACGGCCAAGGAAAATCAAAGCCTCACGATTCCAGAGCTGGTAAACGGTTTAAATCGATCAAATCTTCTCGGGCGTGCCTATCAAAAAAATTGGCTTTCTGGCGTTCTTTCGTCAAGCACGGACGACAAAACAGTGGACAGAGCGCGACGATTTCTCAATATCTATTTCTCCAAAGTTCGAGTGGCAAATCCCGAGCGTTGGGATGCAGCTAAGCAGGGGTATGTCGCGACAAATCCTGGGGTTCGCGCCCACTTACTCCTCTTGTCGGAGGTGTTTAGACACATAGAGGAAAAACAACCGCAGGAACTGTCTCTCTTGGAGGTGGACGAGCTCATGCAGACGATTGAAAAGTTCGTTTCCCCTGTGTTTGCGTTTCTGAAAGATGCCACCAATGCGGACCTCTATGACCGCTTTGCCCGAAAATTTGGCGAAGGCGGTGTTCGGGAGTATGCAGATAACTTAAACGAACTAATACACAAACAGTTTTCAAATTTTGGCTCGGAAGAGTTTTTGGAAAGACTGGAAAGAAAGTCAGCTGACCGAGTCCGAATTGCTAATCAAGATGTCATTGATCTCAGCAAGGTGTTAACTGATCACACGATTAATATTCTGAAAAAGCACTATGGAACTGCAGAAACCAGTTCTGGTGATAAAGCCTATTGGGAATTAGGCATCGAAAGCCCAAAAATCAAGGAAGAGGCCTATTCAAGGCAGCTGCAGGATAAAGATAAGGCCAAGGGAGGCAAAGAGAACTATTTGCAAATCCTTGATTTGAAAGCGATTGTCAAGCAGCGCTCAAACTGGCCTCTGTTTGAAAGTACTTTCAATATCCCACTGCAAGGCGAAAAAGGAAAAACTTACTATCTTGATTGGATGGACAAATTTAATGAGCTTAGGCGCATACCAGCGCATCCCTCGTCTACAAGAGGTTATTCAAAAGACGATCTAGAGTTCCTTCAGTTTCTTAAGTCGGAGTTTTATTCGAGGCTTGAGCGGGAAGGAAAATAGATGAAAAATGACCATTCTGTCGAGAAAATTGAAATAAAGCCCTTTCTGAAATGGGCCGGTGGAAAAAGATGGTTGATTGCTAAGCACGACGAATTGTTGCCGGATAATTTTCGTAATTACTATGAGCCGTTTTTGGGTAGTGGCGCTGTCTTTTTTTATCTTCAACCAGGCAAGTCGGTACTTGCAGACGTGAATCAAGAGCTGATCGATACCTACTCGGCGATAAAACAAGATTGGCAACGTGTTCAGGACTGTTTGATGACGCACCATCGAAACCACTCTACCGAATACTTTTACAGATTGAGGCAGCAAAAGCCGCGGACTGATCACACAAAGGCCGCTCGTTTGATCTACTTGAATCGCACATGCTGGAATGGTCTTTATAGAGTAAATCTTCAAGGCACGTTCAACGTGCCAATTGGTACGAAGGTTAATGTAATTTCTGACGAAGATCGTTATGACCAGACTTCCATGTTGCTCAAGAATGCCAATTTGCTTCGCTCTGATTTTGAAGCTGTGGTGGATAAGGCTGGTCAGAATGACTTTTTGTTTGTTGACCCTCCTTATACGGTCAAACATAACTACAACGGGTTCATCAAATACAACGAAAACTTGTTCGCTTGGGAGGACCAAGTTCGCTTAAGGGATGCGCTAGTTCGTGCTGCTGCACGCGGCGCTAGGTTTTTGATGACAAATGCAAGCCATAGATCCGTAAAGGCTCTGTATCGCGACTACTTTCAAATGATTGTTGTAGAACGTTCGAGTGTGATTTCAGGGAGTAACAGTGGCAGGGGTACCTACGAAGAGCTTCTAGTTCATCACGGTATCTAGGCGTGATGAATTGCGATGGGCGCGGACTTATATCCCCCGTCGTCAGCGATTTGTCGTTTGAGTGCATTCCCGCCATCGATTTTTCGGTAGCACCCATCCCGCATACGCCACCCGGCGTATTCCCCATTCCCCGGTCGGTCCCCAGAATCGCCTCATCGCTTCGTAAAAGCCTCCCCGGCGGCTTGTGCGGAGCGAAACGCGAACCACCTACCCACCCGGAGAAGCACACATGCAACGTCGTTTTACCCTCAAGGCGCTCACCGCTGCCGTCGCCCTGACAGGCCTTTCTGCTCTGCCAGCCCTGGCCCAATCGGGCGGCACGATCAAGGTTGGCATTCTGCACAGCCTGTCGGGCACCATGGCTATTTCTGAAACCGTGTTGAAAGACACCGTGCTCATGGCGATTGAAGAGATCAACGCCAAGGGTGGCGTGATGGGCAAGAAGCTCGAGCCCGTGATTGTCGACCCTGCCTCCAACTGGCCCCTGTTTGCTGAAAAAACCAAGCAGCTGCTGGGCCAGGACAAGGTCTCCGTGATTTTCGGCTGCTGGACATCTGTGTCCCGCAAGTCGGTGCTGCCAGTGGTTGAAGAGATGAACGGCCTGCTGTTCTACCCCGTGCAGTACGAAGGCGAAGAGCTGTCCAAGAACGTGTTCTACACGGGCGCGGCCCCCAACCAGCAGGCCATTCCTGCCGTTGACTACCTGATGAGCAAGGCCGGCGGCGGCGCCAAGCGCTGGGTTCTGCTGGGCACCGACTATGTGTACCCACGCACCACCAACAAGATCCTGCGCGCTTACCTGAAAAGCAAAGGCGTGAAAGACAAGGACATCGACGAGAAATACACACCGTTCGGCCACTCCGATTACCAGACCATCGTGGCTGATGTGAAGAAGTTCTCTGCAGGTGGTAAAACCGCTGTGGTCTCCACCATCAACGGCGACTCCAACGTTCCTTTCTACAAGGAACTGGGCAACGCCGGCCTGAAGGCCAAGGACGTGCCAGTTGTCGCCTTCTCCGTGGGTGAGGAAGAGCTGCGCGGCGTGGACACGAAACCGCTGGTCGGCCATCTGGCGGCCTGGAACTACTTCCAGTCGATCAAGAACCCGGCCAACACCGAGTTCATCAAGAAGTGGTCTGCCTACGCCAAGGCCAAGGGCATCGCTGGTCATAAAGACAAGCCTCTGACCAACGACCCGATGGAAGCCACCTACATCGGCATCAACATGTGGAAGCAGGCTGTCGAGAAAGCCAAGTCCACCGACACCGACAAGGTTATTGCCGCCATGGCCGGCCAGACCTTCAAGGCGCCGTCGGGCATCGTGTCGAAGATGGATGAGAAAAACCACCACCTGCACAAGTCGGTGTTCATCGGCGAGATCAAGGCCGACGGCCAGTTCAACGTGGTGTGGAAGACTCCTGGCCCGGTGAAAGCCAAGCCATGGAGCCCGTACATCGAAGGCAATGACAAGAAGCCTGACGAGCCGGCAAAAATGGCCTCCAAATAAAGGCGGCTACCGCAAGCCCCTTGTGGGGGCTGCGGCGCAAGCCGCACCTGGTTTGCAAAAAAACAGGTGCGGCTTTTTTGTGGTCTGGCCCATTTCTTGCACTATCACGGTGCATGGTTTAAAAGGAAGTTGCAGCCTGGGCATCGCGGCAAGCCGGTATTGGCCTGCTGCTGTGCCCACCCTACAGGTTCTTCATCATGATGATTCGCACACTCCTTCTATCTGCTACGTTTTTTATAGCTGCTGGCGCCCATGCTTTAAGCGCGGACGAGGCAAAAGGCATGGCACTCGGCGAGACCGAGGCACGCGTCGAAGCGCTGAACAAGGCCGCCGCCAACCCCGACGAAAAAACTGCCGCTTTTATCCAGGCGCTGGCTGACGATGCCGTCAAGACCGCCGGTGACAAGGTGTTTGTGATCAAGGACGACAAAGGCTTTGACCCGGTGACCGGCGCCGAGCTGACAGTGCCGGAAGACGCGGAGGACGTGATCAACAACAACATGATGCGCGGGGAGTTGGACACGGCACTGGCTGCGCTCAAGCTGTTTTCCAAAGACGAGAAGGTGCGCGCCGATGCCATCAAGGTCCTTGCCAGCGGCAGTGATGAATCGCGCCTGCCGCTTATCGAAAAAGCTTACGCAGCTGAAACAGTCGTTGCGCTCAAGACCCAGTTGGAGATGGTGCGCGCCACCATTTTGCTGAGCAGCAGTGACAAGGCCAAACGCCTGGAAGCAGCAGCGCGCCTGTCGGGCAGCAACAACCCGATCAGCAAGACAGTCTTGATAGCGCGCCTGTCGGAAGAGGACGATGCCGAAGTCAAGAGCGCGCTGCAGGCCTCGCTGCGCAAGGTCGAGTCTGCGCTGGCCTGGGGCGACAAGCTGGGTGCGGTGTTCAGCGGCATCAGCCTGGGCAGCATCCTGCTGCTGGTGGCACTGGGCCTGGCGATTACCTACGGGCTGATGGGCGTCATCAACATGGCGCACGGTGAGCTGATGATGATTGGCGCTTACGCCACCTACGTGGTGCAAGGCCTGTTCCAGAAGTATTTGCCCGGCATGTTTGACTGGTATTTGCTGGCGGCGGTGCCGGTGGCCTTTTTGGCCTCGGCGCTGATGGGGGCGGCACTCGAGCGCGGTGTGATTCGCTTTCTCTACGGCCGCCCGCTCGAGACCCTGCTGGCCACCTGGGGCATCAGCCTGATGCTGCAGCAACTGGTGCGCTCCATCTTCGGCGCGCAAAACGTGGGTGTTGAAAATCCGGTGTGGATGAGCGGCGGCGTTCAGGTGCTGGGCAATTTGTCCTTGCCCTATAACCGGCTCGTCATCATCGGCTTTGCCATTGCGGTGCTATTGGGCATGGCCTGGCTGATCAGCAAGACGCGCCTGGGCCTGTTTGTGCGCGGCGTGACGCAGAACCGGCCGATTGCTTCGTGCATGGGCGTGAACACGGCGCGTGTGGACACCTATGCGTTTGCGCTGGGCTCGGGCATCGCGGGCCTGGCCGGTTGTGCGCTGAGCCAGGTCGGCAACGTCGGGCCAGACCTGGGCCAAGGCTACATCGTCGATGCCTTCATGGTCGTGGTGCTGGGCGGCGTGGGCCAGCTGGCCGGCACTGTTTATGCCGCCATGGGCCTGGGCATCCTGAACAAATTCCTCGAAGGCTGGACCGGTGCGGTGCTGGCCAAGATTGCGGTGCTGGTGCTCATCATCATCTTCATCCAGAAGCGGCCGCAGGGCATCTTCGCAATGAAGGGCCGCTCTGCGGAAGCCTGACCATGAGCAAACCCATGACTTCTTCTGTATTGCTTCCTGCCAAAGGCCCCGTGCTTACGCGTACCGGCTGGAGCGCCTTTCTAGTTGCTTTGCTCCTGGTCTGCGCGCTGGCACCGGTGCTCAATCTTCTTGTGCCACAGGACAGCATGTTCCACATGAGCACCTACGCGGTGGCGCTGCTCGGCAAGATCATGTGTTACGCCATCGTGGCGCTGGCCATGGATTTGATCTGGGGTTACACCGGCATTTTGTCGCTGGGCCACGGCTTGTTCTTCGCGCTGGGCGGTTACGCCATGGGCATGTACCTGATGCGCCAGATCGGGCGCGACGGCAACTACAAAAGTGACTTGCCCGACTTCATGGTTTTCCTCGACTGGAAAGAGTTTCCCTGGCACTGGACCTTCAGCGACAGCTTCATCGCCACGCTGTTCCTGATCGTGCTGGTGCCTGGTGTGGTGGCCTTTGTCTTTGGTTACTTCGCTTTCCGCTCGCGCATCAAGGGCGTGTACTTCTCCATCATCACCCAGGCCATGACCTTTGCCGCCATGCTGCTGTTCTTCCGCAATGAAACTGGTTTCGGCGGCAACAACGGCTTCACCGATTTCAAGCGCATCCTGGACACGCCGATCGCCACGCCCAACATGCGCATGGGGCTGTTCGTCATCACCGGGCTGACGTTGTTGGGCTTCTTCCTGTTTGCCAAATGGCTGGTGCGCAGCAAGTTCGGTCGGGTGTTGCAGGCCATTCGCGATGCCGAAACCCGTGTGATGTTCTCGGGCTACAACCCCATCGGCTACAAGCTGACCATCTGGACCATCTCGGCCGTGATGTGCGGCATTGCGGGCGCACTGTATGTTCCGCAGGTGGGCATCATCAACCCGAGCGAGATGAGCCCGGCCAATTCCATCGAAATGGCCGTCTGGGCGGCCGTCGGCGGGCGCGCCACACTGATCGGCCCCATCGCAGGCGCCTTCATCGTCAACGGCGCCAAAAGCTGGCTCACGGTGGCGTATCCCGAATACTGGCTTTACTTTCTGGGCATGTTGTTTATCGCGGTAACGCTGTTCCTTCCTGACGGCGTCGTGGGACTGGTCAAGAAACTCCGCAAGGGAGCGTCCAAATGACCCCCGATCTTCTTGAGCAGGGCGCGCGCCGTATCGAGCAGCGCCGCGCCGCGCTGGAAGCGAGCAAAGCCAACACCGAATCGGGTGGCCGCAACGCGGGCATTGGCCGCATTGCCACGCCGGGCGAGGTGGACGTCACGCATGGGCGCATTCTTTATCTGGAAGACGTGAGCGTGAGCTTCGATGGCTTCAAGGCCATCAACAAGCTTTCGCTCGACATTGCGCCCGGTGAGCTGCGCTGCATCATTGGTCCCAACGGCGCCGGCAAGACGACAATGATGGACATCATCACCGGCAAGACGCGGCCCGACGAAGGAACGGTTTTCTTCGGCAGCACGATTGACCTGTTGCGCCACACCGAGCCGCAGATTGCACAGCTCGGGATTGGCCGCAAGTTCCAGAAGCCCACGGTGTTCGAGCAGCTCACCGTGTTTGAAAACCTCGAGCTCGCGCTGAAGACCAACAAGGGCGTCAAGTCATCCATGTTTTTCCGTCTGGATTCTGAGCAAAGCGACCGCCTCGCCGAAACCCTGGTAACGATTCACCTGGCCGACAGTGTGAGCCGCATGGCCGGCAACCTGAGCCATGGGCAAAAGCAGTGGCTGGAGATCGGCATGTTGCTGATGCAGGACCCCAAGCTGTTGCTGCTCGACGAGCCAGTCGCAGGCATGACCGATGAAGAAACTGCCCGCACGGCTGAACTCTTCCTGTCTTTAAAAGGCAAACATTCGCTGATGGTGGTGGAGCACGACATGAGTTTCATCAAGACGATTTCGGAGATCGTCACGGTGCTGTGTGATGGCTCGGTTCTCGCTCAAGGAACTCTGGATCAGGTTCAGGCGGATGAACGGGTGATTGAGGTGTACCTTGGGCGTTGAACTCTTCTCTGCTGGGCTTGTCGAAGAGGTGAGGTTGGTGCCATCACCGTTCGGACTGAGCCCGTCGAAGCCTTCTTTGTCTCTACCGTCGGTCGAGTGCCAGCAAGCCGGGGGTTGCCCGGCGGCAACTCACTTTCTTTTGCTTCGCCAAAAGAAAGTAAGCAAAGAAAAGGCGACCCTACTGTCTGCGTCCCTTCGCTTCGCTACGGGCAACCTGCGGTGCTCGGTCCAGCCGGGGCCGGGCTCGAACTCGCTTCGCTCAGACAATCGCCCGTCCTTATCCGTCTGGCCCTCCGCTCCTCGGCGCATACAGAAGGGTGGTGGGGACGGAATCGGGAGCGGATTCGGGTACGGGATCGGGCTCCGGCGAGGACGCGCAAAGCGCGTCCTCGCCTCCCCGCATCCGCATTCGTTTCCCCCACCCGTCGGGCTGGGCCGAGGAGCGCAGGCAAAAGCGGATCAGGGCTCGCGATTGTCTGAGCCGAAGGCGAGTTCGAGCGAGACCCCGCTTTTGTCGAGCACCGCAGGTTGCCTGCAGCGAAGCGGAAGGACCCAGACCATCGGGTCGCCTTTCTTTTCCTTAGGTTTCTTTGGCGAAGCAAAGAAAAGTAAGTCGCCCGCCGGGGCGAGACCCGGCTTGCTGGCGCACAGCAGCCTTTCGATCTCACCACAAGCCTGACGAGAACTCCCCATGCTGAACGTCAAAAACATCAACCAGTACTACGGCGGCTCCCACATCCTGCGCGACGTGAGCCTGGACGCTCACCTCGGCAAAGTCACCGTGCTGCTAGGCCGCAACGGCGTCGGCAAGACCACGCTACTCAAATCACTGATGGGCCTGGTGCCCATCAAGACCGGAACCATTGAGTTCGACGGTAAACCCATCCAGAACGCCACGCCTTACGAACGCGCAAGAGCCGGTATCGGTTTTGTACCCCAGGGCCGTGAGATTTTTGCGCGCCTGACGGTTGAAGAAAACCTGCGCATGGGCCTGGCCTACAAAAGTGCCGGCACGCCGATCCCGGCCGAGCTCTACGAGTTGTTCCCGGTTCTCAAGCAGATGCTGAACCGGCGTGGCGGCGACCTCTCTGGCGGACAACAGCAACAGCTCGCAATTGCGCGGGCGCTGGCGGCCAAACCCAAGCTGTTGATCCTCGACGAACCGACCGAAGGTATCCAGCCCAGCATCATCAAGGACATCGGACGCGTGATCCGCATGCTGGCCGATCGCGGTGACATGGCCATCCTGCTGGTGGAGCAGTACTACGACTTTGCCGAAGAGCTGGCCGATGACTATCTGGTGATGGAGCGCGGCGAATTTATCGCACGTGGCCTGGGCAAGGACATGCAAGCCAATGGCGTGCGGCAACTGGTGGCTATCTGACCTTTTCCCATCTGGGGCCAAGACCGGACACGACACAACCGCCGCCGCGCTACGTGGGTGCAGTTCCCAGCGTGAAGTAGAACGTGGTGCCCTCTCCCGGCGTGGAGTCTGCCCAGATTTTCCCGCCGTGCCGCGTGACGATCTTGTGCACACTTGCCAGGCCGATTCCGGTGCCTGAGAAATCCGCCGAAAGATGCAGGCGCTGGAAGGCGTTGAACAGCTTGCCGGCATGAGCCATCTCGAACCCGACGCCATTGTCCTTGACATGGAAGATCAGTGTGCCATCAGGATCGCGTTCACAACCGACGGAAATCTCCGTGCGGGATTGTCCACGCGTGAACTTCCAGGCATTGTTGACCAGATGATCGATGGCGAGCGTCAGCATAGCCGGGTCCGCGATGGCCTGAAGGCCGGCCTGAACATCGATGGTGGCGACGCGGTCGGGATCACGCTGCTGGCAGGCCGCAAGCGCGGCGCTGGCGATCGCGCTGATGTCCACCGGGACACTCTCCAGGTGGGGGCGTGAGAGACGAGCCAGGGACGCCATGGCGTCCGACAGCTCGTTGATCTTCTGCACGCCCGCCTGGATGCGGCTCAGGTAGTGGTCCTGCGACTCGCTGATGCCGAGCTGCAACGTGCTGCGCAACTGACCGCAGAACCCGCTGATGGCGATCAGCGGCTGGCGCAGGTCGTGCGCCAGCGAGTACGAGAACGCCTGCAGTTCATGGTTGACGGTCTCCAGCTCCGCCGTGCGGACCCGCACACGCTCTTCCAGCCCGTCATTGAGGTGTTGGATCTCCTGCTGCTGCGACTGAACCTGGTTGAAAGTGTTGTCCAGGGCCCGCATCAGATCGCCGAGTCCGCCGCGCGGGTAGGGCGGTCCGATGCGCACGCCCAGGTCACCTTTCCTGAACCGGGCTGTGCCCTTCATGATCCGGGCCAGCGGGCGGCGGACCCCCAACTCCCCAAGCCACCAGGCCAGCAGCAGCGCCAGCAGCGCTGCGCCCACGACGCCGGTGAGAACGATTCGTGCGCGGCGCCCCGCGTCGGCTGCCAGGACATGGGTCGGTACACCCAGCGTAATCAGGACCCCCGCGTCCCATGGCTGCGGCAGCGTACCCAGGGCCCAGACTCGCTGCCTGCCTGCCGGCCCAGCGAACTCGGCTGTATCGCCGTTATGCCCGTTGATGGCGAATCGGCCGAGGGAGGTATCGGCTAAAGATGTTCCTAATATGGGGCTGTTGCTGATCGACACCCCGTCGCGCGTGTTGCGGGAAGTTAGCACGACACCGCTGCGGTTAAATAGCGTGACGGCCGCGTCGGGATACGGCTGTGCCGCCACGACCTCCCTCGAGAACTGGTCCAGGTTGATGGACGCAAGCAGAACGAACCGCACCTTGCCTTGTGGGTCGCGCGAGGCCTGAGCCACCTGCACCACGCCGATGCCGGTGAGGCGGCCAAAGACGGGCTCCAGCGCCGTTGCGGTGGACGCCATGGCCTGCTGGAAATAGGCGCGGTCGGCCAGGTTGAGCTTGCGGCCGGTTTGCAGCGAGTCGCAGTGCAAATCTCCATTGGGCTTGATCGTGAGGATGCCGGTGTATTGCGGATGCTGCTTCAGCACTTTGGCAAGGTAGGCCGAGCAGGCGTCGCGCTCCCCCACATCAAGCTCACGCGACTGGGCAAGCCCGAACAGCAACTGGTGGGTGCCCTGAATTTTGGCCCGCAAGTCATTGCTCGCGCTGCGCGCGAGCGCGGCGAGGTTGTTCCTGGCGTGGGCGATGTCATGGTCGCGCTGTTTGAACAGGAAGCCCGTTGCGAATGTGGCCGGCAGCAGCGCGGCGAGCGCCACCAGCAGCATGATTCGCGCCCGCAACCCCAGCGGTATGGCTGGCGAGTTCATGGCGGTGACAGGGTGCCCGGCTTGTGCAAGCGCAGGTGTTGTGCGGCATTCATGTCGTGGTGCAGATCATTAGCCAGTATGCGCTTATTGCAGCAGCGCTGGCGAACTGCTTTCCCGGGCAACATGCGCTATATCAATGCCATCCTCGAAATTATGCAGTGCTGTGTGATGGCTTGCTGCTGGCCGATGACGACCTGGTGGTGGAGCGCGGCGAGTTTATCGCCCGCGGACAGGGCAAGGACATGCAGGCCAATGGCGTGCGGCAGTTGGTTGCGATTTAAGTTGCCTGTCACCGCCTTCAGTCAAAGCTCGGCTCGTCCGGGCTTTTTCTTACCTCAAAGCTGCCGATAGTTGCAGCAGGGCCGCGAACGTAGAATCGCAGCGGTCGCTGAAGCGGTTGCCTCGAGGAAGCTCATAATTCCGGCGTACACCAAGCCAGCTGTAACAATCACAAAAAGGTAGATACCGATGGCGCTACTTGCGCTGGATAACTGGCTTATCCGGGCGAAATCTGACGAGGGACTGATGGGCTTTCGCCGCTTTCTGGTGGAGTTCGGCTATTTCGGCCTCAAGGAAGCAAGGGCCTGCCTGTTTGTCGGACTGTTTTTTGCGGCGGTATTTCTTGTGCCAAGGGTCGGCTTGGCCGGTGTTCCGCGCTATGACCTCTTGCTTGCGATTGCGCTGCTGATTCAGGGCTGGATGGTATTGGCCAAGCTGGAAACGCTGGACGAGCTGAAAGCCATCTGTCTCTTCCATGTGGTGGGGTTTGCCCTGGAGGTCTTCAAGACTTCCGGGTCCATCCAGTCCTGGAGCTATCCGGACTTTGCCTATACCAAGCTGTTTGGCGTACCGCTATTTTCCGGTTTCATGTATGCGGCCGTCGGCAGCTACATCATTCAGGCGTGGCGATTGTTTGACCTGCGTATCCGGCATCACCCGCCATACTGGATGGCTGGGGTGATTGCGTTGCTGATTTACGGGAATTTCTTTACGCACCATTTCTGGGGCGACTACCGTTGGTACATCGCCGCATGCCTGGGCGGTTTATATGCCAGGTCCTCGGTGATCTTCCGGCCCTACGACCGTGACCGGAGCATGCCCTTGCTGCTGGCCTTTTTGCTGATCGGATTTTTCATTTGGGTGGCCGAAAACATCAGTACGTTTTTCAGCCTCTGGCACTACCCCAATCAACTGGGTGCATGGTCCGTTGTACATGTGGGCAAATGGAGTTCCTGGTCACTGCTGGTGGTCATGACCTTCACCATTGTGGCCAACCTGAAGCACGTGAAGGAACGCATCCATGTGCCTGACTGAGACGGATTCTCCCGCGTGAAGCTGCGCTTTGACCGCGAGGCGGCGTTGTGGGCATGCCTCATTCTCATCGTTGAAGTGTTGATTGCGACCGTGTGGGCGCACCACCGCTGGCTGCGGGGTTTCGTCGGCGACGTGTTGGCCGTTGTATGGGTGTATTTCCTGCTCAAGGTTGTGATAAAGGCCAACGCCTTTGGTCTCGCATTGGTTGCGTTTGCGGTGGGCTGCCTGGTCGAACTTGCCCAGTATGTGGCAACCGCCAACGGCTGGCACGTTCAAAACCCGGTGCTGAAGATTCTGCTGGGTTCGGTGGCCGACTGGATGGATGTGCTGGCGTATGCCGGCGGGTTTCTGCTGGTTTTGGCACTTGAGTCCCTTTTTGCCCGACCACAGCCAGCCCAGTGCCGACCATCGCCTGCCATCGAAAAATAGACTACTTCGACCGAAAAATGATTTCTTTCATGCGCTGAAGTTTGGGCGCCACCACCGGCACCGTCAGCATGGTGCTGGCAATGGCCATTAGCAGCAGGGCGGTGAAGGTCTCGTTGGTGATGATCTGTTTGTCCAACAGGATGTTGGCAAAAATGATCATGATCAGTGCCTTGGTCTGCAGCAGCCAGCCGATGATGGCACTTTCTCCCGGCGCCCACTTGAGTATCTTGCCGGCGATATGGACACCGATCAGCTTGCCCGCCACCGAGGCGACCAGCAGAACCGCCGCAGCCACAAACACCGCTTCGCCGCCGACCGACCAGTTGGTTCGCAGGCCGGTGCTCAGGAAGAACACCGGCATCATCACAAGCAGCACGTGATGGCGCAACATGTCCATATGCTCCTGATTGAACCAGTCGCTGTCCATCACGGCACCGGCCAGGAAAGCGCCCACCATGTAATGCAGACCGGCCCAGTCCGCGCCGAAGGCGCAAACGATGAGCCAGATCAGGCCGGCATACCAGCGGTCGCGTTCCGGTAGCCAGACCATGAGTTTGCGAAACGCGTAAGCGAGGACTGCAAAGGCGACCAGAAAGCCAGCTTGCCGGCCGACGCGTTCCCAGTCCATCAGGATCAGAGCGAGTACGCCCCAGATGGCGATGTCGTCGAGGCTGGCATAACGCAGGATGCGCTGGCCGATGGGTTGGCGCAGGATGACGAGTTTTTCCATCAGCAGAATCAGAATGGGCAGCGCCGTGACCGCGCAGGCCATGCCGACACCGGCGACAAATTGCCAGCGCATGCCTTGCGGGCCCACCCAGCCGTCGTACATCAGCATGCCGGCAGCCACCACGCAGCCGGCAGCAAGCGGCGTGCCCAGCGCCAGGCCGGCTGTGATGCTGCTTTCGCGCCGGTGCGCCCAGGCTTTTTTCAGATCCAGCTCAATGCCGGCAATCCACACAAACACCATGACTGCCCACCAGGCAATGCCGTTGAGCGACTGCACCACCGGCGTGCTGAAAACGAAAGCGTAATAGTCGGGGTAGATTTTCCCGAGGATGCCGGGGCCCAGCAGGATGCCGGCGATGATCTGAATGACGACCAGCGGTGCGTAGTAGTCGGTCTTGAAGACCCGCCAGATCAGGTAGGGAAGCGTAAAAATGATCGCCATGGCGATCAGAAAAATCTCGGTGGTGGTCATGGCGGCGTGCATGGCTCTTCTCTTGTTGTTGCTGGCGGCGAAACAGTTGATTCCGGAAACCGGCTTTGCTGAACGGGCGGTGAGCGCGAATTATGCAGGAGCCGGCGTGCGCAGCCGTGGGTGGTCAACCTTGAGCGCGCAAGTGCGGGGGTGCATCCCGGGGCCCCTGGGCAGCAGCTGCTTCAGAAGAAAGAAAGCTGATTTAGCGGCGGGTGGCCTGGTACAGCGGCATCACCGTGGGCAGCAGCGCCTGGATTTGCTGCACGCGGCTGCTGTCGCTGGGGTGGCTGCTCAGGAATTCCGAGCCGCTGCCCCCGCTGCCGCTCATTTTTTGCCAGAGGCTGACGCCGGCCTGCGGGTTGTATCCGGCGCGCGCCATCAATTCGAGGCCGATGCGGTCGGCCTCTGTTTCATGCGAACGGCTGAAACGCGTGGCCACCAACGCTTCATAGGCCGCGCCCGTCAATTGTGAGGTTCCGCTGCCCAGTCCGAGGAGTTGCGTGCCTATACCTATGGCTGTCTGCGCCGCTGCCGCCTGGGACACCTGTTCGCGCGAATGCTCGCGCAAGGCATGGGCAATTTCATGACCCATGACCACCGCGATTTCGTCGTCAGTGAGGCTGAGCTTGCGGATCAACCCGGTGTAGAACATGATTTTTCCGCCGGGCATGCAAAAGGCGTTGAGCTGCTCGCTTTCGATCAGGTTCACCTCCCATTGCCACCGCGGCGCGTCGCCACGAAACACCGCGGTTTGCGGCTGGATGCGGGCGGCCACAGCCCGCACGCGTGCCAGCATGGCTGCATCGGTGTTGAGTTTTCCTGCGGCCGTGGCCTCGGCCTTGAGCTTGTTGTAACTCTGGACGGCCATCTGGTCGAGTTCGGCGGAAGACACCAGCAACAGCTGGGAGCGCGAAGCACCGACAGCGCCGCTTTCCGTGGTGCTTGAACAGGCAGTGATCAGCAGAGTCAGGGCCAAAGTCAAGGGGGTCAGATAGTGTTTCATGCGTGTCTCAAAGGTCTGTTTTCAGGCACATGCCGGGAGCGTTCATTTTCCAACGGCAAGCGTAAGCCAAGGTAGGACGGCAGTTGGCGGTGATGTAGGCACGAATCGCAGAAGTGAAGCCGGCAGGTGGCGCCTTGTCGTCCGAAGACGCGGTAGCCGCTTCGGCCGCGTTCGATGCCGCTTCGCGTGCCGCCACTGTGAGCAGTGCAACCTTGCTCGCGGTCGATGTGGAGCCATATTGAACGAGCTGGCCCGTAACAGCCCCGAAAAACTCGACTGGAAAACCTCTATCGTGGACATGATGAAGCTGCTCAAGCGGGAGCAGGCAGGCAAACAGGGCTTTGCCGGCCCGCGGGAATCCCTTATCCTCCTCGCATGCATTTTTTCCTGCGTGCAAGCCGGGCTTGTGTTCTGTTTCTGTTGACCCTGTCCTTTGCTTGCCTGGCGCAGGCGCGGGCGACCGTTGAGGTGCCTCCGGCGAAGGCCGGCGTGCTTGATCTGGCGGGCTGGAATTTCGAGCGTGACGGCAGTGTGCTGCTGGCCGGCGAGTGGTCCTTGAACTGGCAGCAGTTCGGCGAACCCCGGTTGCCGGCGGGCCACCGCGAATCTGCCGGTGTGCCGGTGGAAGTGCCTGGCGCCTGGCACGGGCTGGTGGTAGGCGGCGCCCCGCTGGGCTCCAACGGTTACGGCACCTACAGGCTGGACATTCCCTGCACAAGCGCCCAGGGTCTGAGCCTTTTTATTCCCAACCAGCACAGCGCCTTGCGTCTTTATATCAACGGGCGGGAAGTGGCACATCAGGGCGTGCCGGGAACAAGCGCTGACAACACGCGGCCTGCCGTCGGCCAGCAGTACGTGCCCTTGGGCGATGTTGCCTGCCCCCTGCAGGTGACGGCCCATGTGTCCAACTTCGATCATCGGCGCGGCGGCCTGGTCCGCGCCATGGAGCTGGGCAGCACGGCGCAGATGCAAAAGCGGCGCGAGCTGGGCCTGGCGCGCGACACAGCGGCGCTTGTGGGCGTGGGTTTGATGGGGGTTCTGCCCATCCTGTTTTTCATCTGGCGGCGAAAGGAACGTGCGCCGCTTTATCTGGGCTTGTACTGTCTGTCGACAGCGGTGATCATCGCCTTGTCCGGCGAACGTGTATTGCTGCCTTTGATGGCCCCTCTGGGATGGAACATCTACCAGAAGCTGCTTTTCATGAACCTGTGGGGCGGACTTGCCATGTTTCCCCTGTTCGTTCATGCGCTGTATCCGGTCGAGTTCCGGGAAAGGCCAAGGCGCGCGATTCAGCTGGCGGGTGCTTTGGCCGTGCTGATGGTGCTGCTGACGCCGGCGCGCATTTTTACACTGGCGATTCCCGCCTTGACCATCAGCGCGGTGTTGCTGGGCTCCTATCTGGTTTACGTGCTCTTGAAAGCAGGCAAGCGGGGCAGGCTCAGTCCTTTTATTCTGCTGGGTGGCTTGGTTGCGATAGTGATTGCCATCACGCATGACGTTGTCTACTTCAGGACGTTGCAGTCGGGCTATTGGACGCCCATCGGTTTCCTGATTTTTGCGCTTGCGCCTGGCATCACGCTGGCCCGGCGCATGTCACGCGCACTGGCTGCCGAGGAGCTGCGGGGGATTGAACAGCGTGATCGCACCAACCTGCTGGTGCGAGCAACCAAGGCCGGCTTGCTGGACTGGGACGCCATTGCGAATGTGGTGAGTTATTCCGACCGCTACAAGGAGATGCTGGGTTATCCGGCAGATACCGCGGCTTCGGAGCTGCCGGCCTTTAACGATCTGGTCCATCCCGACGAACGGGAACATGTTCGCCTGAGCTTTCTTGAGGAGTTGCGCGACCGCAGTGTCAGGAGCACCACGCGTTATCACCGCTCGCTGGATTACCGTATGCGCCGGGCAGATGGGACCTACATCTGGGTTCACGCGGAGGGGATTGCGCTGATTGGCGACGATGGAAAAACACTGCGTTTTATCTGCTCCTTCATCGACATCAGTGATAGCAAGCGGCATGAGATCGCGATGTCCAACCAGGCCAAGTTCATTGCCGACCTGTTTGATACCGTTCCCATTGGCATGGCCCTGCGGGATACCGACAGCCGCTACCTGGTCGTCAACAAAGCCTGGGAACAGTATGTGGGAGTCGGGCGTGAAGACGTCATTGGCAAGACGCTGCGTGAGCGCGCACCTGCCGACGAGGTGGCGCTGATCGAAGCGCTCGACCGTGAGGTGCTGGCGCTGGGCCCTGGCGCCACGGTGGGTCCGCGCGAGAACACCTTCAGGGGCAGGCGGTATGCGCAATCGCGCACCGCCATGGCAGATTCCGAAGGAAAAATCATCGGCGTGCTGATCGCCAGCATTGACATTCACGAGAAGTACCTGGCCGAGCAGGACCTGGCGGTCGAGCGCGAGCGGCTGCAACTATTGGTGCGCGCCACCAAAGCCGGCTTTGGAGATTGGGACGCGCAGAGCGATGTGGTCGCTTATACGGCACGCTTCAAGGAGATGCTGGGTTACCCGGGCAACACCGACACCACGGCATGGCCCAGCATTTTCGACATGATGCATCCGGATGATCGCGAAGCCTCCCGCGAGCAATTCCGCAGCATGATCAGGCGCAAGAGCAGCTCCGAGCCGGAGCAGGAGCCGGGCGAACCAATGTCGTACCGCTTGCGGCGTACCGATGGCAGCTACATCTGGATCCACGCCGAAGGTATTGCGCAGGTCGACGAAGAAGGGCGCACCAAACGATTCATAACTTCCTATCTCGACGTCACTGCATTCCATGAACAGGAAGAGGCGCTGCGTGCGCAGGTCGAACTCACACGGACCGAGCAGCGCCGCCTGGATCTTGTGGTGCGCGGCGCGCGGGTGGGCATTGTTGACTGGGATGGGAAAACGCACGAGACCTATTACTCGCCGCGTTTTCGGGAAATCCGGGGCTATGCCCCGGACGCAGACACGGCGGATTGGCCGGATTATTTCAAGGTGATGATTCACCCCGAAGACCAGGAGCGGGTCATCCGGCGCTGGGTGCCTTTTATCCGGGGCAAAGGTCCGGAAGGCCCGCATGGCGAGTTCTACTCGCCCGAAGAGTACCGCCTGCTCCGCGCGGACGGCAGCTATGTGTGGGTGCAGGTGAGCGGGATAGCGGTGCGCGATGAAACCGGATTCGTGTTGCGCTGGATCGCCGCCATCATTGACATCAGCGAGCGCCGGGCCCAGGACCAGGCCTTGCACGCCTCGCTGGACCAGGTGGCGGCGCAGGCTGCCCAGCTAGAACACCAGAACGAAGCGCTGCTTGAAAACGTGCGGCTGCGTGAGGAGGTGGAGCGGATTGCGCGGCATGACATCAAGACGCCGCTGAACAGCATCATTGCCGTACCCCGGCTGCTGCGCGAGGAGCGGCAACTCACCAGGGAGGCCGACGAATTGCTTGGCATTGTCGAGCGTGCCGGTTATCGCATCCTGAGCATGGTCAATCTCTCGCTCGATCTGTACAAGATGGAGCAGGGCAGTTATATCTTCCGGCCAGATGCCGTGGATCTGGTCGAGTTGTTTGACAAGGTGGCGGTGGACATTCACAGCCACGCGGCATCAAAGAACGTTAATTTGCGGGTGAAGTCGAGCGCCACCCGCGCCTGTGCGTGGGCCGAGGAGCTGCTGTGTTATTCGCTGATTGCCAACCTCCTGAAAAATGCGGTCGAAGCCTCGCCCGAGGGGGCGGTGGTCACTGTTTCTATCGAGGCGATTGAAGCCATTGAAGCGCCTGAAGACAGTGGCAGCGTTGCGCTGCATATCCACAATGTCGGCGTGGTGCCGGCATCCGTTCGCGAGAATTTTTTCGTCAAGTACGCAACCGCTGGCAAGGCCAGCGGGACCGGCCTGGGAACCTACTCGGCCCGGCTGATGGCGCGTGTGCAGGACGGCGATGTCACCATGCGCACTTCTGCCGCCGAAGGCACCACACTTTCCGTGGTGTTTCGCGCAGCGCCCGCGGGCAAGGTGCCCGCGATCGTCAGGCACGCCAGCGAAAGGCAGGATTCCCAACCGCTGGCGCTGGCCAATCTGCCTGCGCTGAAAATCCTGCTGGTCGACGACGACGAGTTCAACCTGCTGATCGTGCGTCGTTTCCTGCCGTGCCCGCCACTGAAAGTTTCCACTGCCTTCAACGGCCGGGTGGCTCTCGAAATGGCGATGGAAGAAGCACCTGATGTGGTTTTTATGGATCTGGACATGCCCATCATGGGCGGTCTGGAGGCGATAGGAAAGCTGCGCGAGCAAGAGCTGTCGAGCGGTCGCAAACGCTGTTTTGCCGTGGTACTTTCATCGCATGACGACGAGGAAACCCGCGCGCGCTGCCTGGCTTCGGGGTTTGACCACTACCTGACCAAGCCTGTGACGCGCGACCTCATCCAGCAGACCTTGCTGGACCACTGTGCGGCGGCGCAGCCCGGTGGTTTGGCGGGCGCTGCGTCCCCGGTGCAAATGGCCCCTTCAACGGTTCAGGTTGATCCGGATATTGCGGATTTGATGACGGACTTTCTGGCTTCGCGGCACCAGATTCTGGACGCCATGGATCAGGCCGTCGTGGCCGGTGACCGGGAGGGCTTGCGGCGCGGCGCCCATCAACTGGCCGGAAGCCTGGCGGTTTACGGTTTTCAGTGGGGTGCCGATGCCAGCCGGAGCCTGGAGCTGCAGGCACAGACCCTTGCACCGCAGCACGCGCAGGAGCTCATTCAGGCTGTGCGGCTTCATCTGCAGACGGCTGCCATCGTGGTGCGGCATGAAGAATAAACCGAGGTAAGTGGGGCGTTGCCTCTTGAATAGTCCGGCTATGCGGTAATAATTTGGTTTGCAACAAAATGTGGCGTTTGCCGCAAGTGTTTAAGACCTCTATTGGAGAATTGCCATGGCCGAGAGCAAAAAAATCCTGGTGATTGACGACGATGAAGCCATCGTGGCCTACTTGGTCGCGAAACTCGCGCAGCACTACGAACTGGTTAGCACCACGGACCCCTACAAGGCTGTGGGACTGGCCAAGGCCGAGCGCCCGGATCTTGTGCTCTGCGATATCGACATGCCGGGCATGGGCGGGGGTGATGTTGTTGCCGCGCTGTCCAGTGATCCGCAAACTGCAGGCATTCCCGTGATGTACCTGACTGCGCTGGTGTCCCCCGAAGAAACGCGCGACATGGGGGGCAATGTGGGTGGCCGCCCCGGTGTTGCCAAGAGGGCGCCTATTGCCGAGCTGCTTCAGCGCATTGGCGAGGTCATCTCGGCCTGACGCGCGTCACGCGGACCAGATGCGTGGGCTGGGTGCGGCTTTGTCCCAGAAATGCTGGCGCCACGCCTTCCACACCTCTTTCATCAAACCCATGGCAGGCTCGACCAGCGGTGCCAGCACGCGAACGACAACAACTTGCGCATCGGGGCTGGTAGCGCCGGCGGCGTTGCGCAGCGGGTGCGCTTCGATTACTTTGCGCGCAAGGTCCAGGGCCAGTTGGCGGCGCTGGCGCTCCAGCTTGCTGCCGGCTGCAAAAAACAGGGTGCCGATACAACGCTGGCCGGCCAGGCCCAGCGGGCTGTTCATCAGCAGCAGGTCGTCAGCCCGGATGCGCGCACGTTCCAGCCATACACCCGGCAACTCGATGTGCTGGCAAAAGCTGCCCTGCTCAAAAGGTTTGCCGGCGCTTGGCAAACCCAGTGCGGTCACGTCCCAGCCGAGCAGCTCGGCACCGGGTTCGAGGTCCAGCGTCAAATGGTTCTCAGCGATACAGCCGCTGTAACACAGCGCTTCCAGGGGCAGCCATTCGGCACGTGCCCCGGCTTCCAGGCGCAGGCGGGTGCGCTGCAAGGCGGTTTCACCGGCTGATTTGTAGAAGCGGGTGGCGCCCGGTGTGGTGATCAGGCCGTGGCTGCCCGCTGCGGCGGTCACCGCAATATCCAGCGTATCGCCGCCGACCAGCCCACCCGGTGGGTGCACCAGCACGTTGTGGCAGACGGCGTCGCCTTCGGGGTACAGGCTTTGGAGGATGCGCAGGGGGCCGTTGTGGCGGAAGTGCGCGAGGGTTTTGCCGGCCTGCAGGGAGTAGTCGAGGGAGAGGGTCGCGTTCCAGGCCATCGGGGGAGTTTAACCTTCGGCTTGAAGGCTTCGTGCTTCTGGCTTGCTATTGAATTTGTAGCTGCTTGTGCCCGTGGAATAAGGGGTGCGGGCCTTTTTCTTATAAATTTTTGGGAATTTTGGACTCTTCCGGCGCGAATTCATTGATGTAATGTGCCTCTTGCCCTTATTTTGCGGGCGCTAATAGCTATTGAATTGATAGCAAAACTCTTATGGCCTTGTCATCCCGGACTTGATCCGGGATCCATGCAGGCGATCCTCCTGTACTGTTTGGGCTGAGCTTGTTGAAGCCGTCTTTGTGTCCTGCGCTGGAGGGTTGCCTGCAAGCCGGGGGTTGCCCGGCGGCAACTCACTTTCTTTTTGCGTCGCCAAAAAGAAAGTAAGCAAAGAAAAAGGCGACCCTGCTGTCTGCGTCCCTTCGCTTCGCTGCGGGCAGCCTGCGGTGCTCGGTCCAGCCGGGGTCGAGCTCGAACTCGCTACGCTCAGACAATCGCTCGCCCTGATCCGTCTGGCCCTGCGCTCCTCGGCGCATACAGAAGGGTGGGGGATGAAAGCGGGAGCGGATTCGGGTACAGATGCGGATGCGGGGAGACCTGACGCGCGAAGCGCGTCAGGTCGAGAACGCGGCCGTCATGTTTGCACGCGAGCGCAG
>NZ_MUNO01000007.1 GCF_002001015.1 Polaromonas sp. A23
GTCCCCCTCCCTCGCCCCGCTGGGCGATGGAGGGGGACTTCATTTGGCCGCGTGTGCTGCGATTGCGTGCAAACATGACGGCCACATGCTCCGACCTGACGCGCTTTGCGCGTCAGGTCTCCCCGCATCCGTATCCGTATCCGAATCCGATCCCGATTTCGCACCCGATCCCGCCTTCATCCCCCACCCTTCTGTATGCGCCGAGGAGCGGAGGTCCAGACGGATCAGGGCGAGCGATTGTCTGAGCCGAAGGCGAGTTCGAGCTCGACCCCGGCTGGACCGAGCACCGCAGGTTGCCCGCAGCGAAGCGGAGGGACGCAGACAGTAGGGTCGCCTTTCTTTTGCTTCCTTTTCTTTGGCGACGCAAAGAAAAGGGAGTCGCCCGCCGGGGCGAGACCCGGCCTGCTGGCAAACCACAAACGTTGGAGGCAAAGATGGCTTCGACAAGCTCAGCCCGCAAGGTGGCGGAACAGTAGCGCTATAAATTCAATAGCTACTCGCACCCAAATTACAAGGACTACAGGCCGACTTAATGCCAAACAGTGGAATCGGGCAGCCGCCCGAGTGAAAGACTCAGTCCCGCACCACAAGTATCGGCAGATGCGCATGCGAAAGCACCTGCGCAGCAACACTGCCCAACACAAGCTTCTCAAGCCCCCGGCGGCCATGCGAGCCCAGCACAATCAGGTCGGCACCGATGCTGCTCGCAGTTTCAAGAATGCCGCGGTAGATCGCGTGGCCTTCAATCACGGAAGCCTTGACCGTCACGCCTGCTTCTTCCAGCAATTGCGTGGCACCCTTGAGCGCCTCGTTGGCTTCAGCTGTAGCAGCCCCCAGGTATTGCGCCTGACCATAGGCGAAATCAGCGCCCACACCGCTGAAGGCATAGGGGTCAATCACGTAAATCACCGTCACCGTGCTCTTGAAAGCCTGTGCAAGCCCGCAGGCCTTGTGCACCGCCATCATCGAGGTGGAAGAGCCGTCAACCGGCAACAGGATGTGCTTGAACATGATTCATTCTCCAAAAGATGCCGGACTCCACCATCACGCTTCGATCTTCACGCCTTTCCAGAATGCCACATGCCCCTTGATGTTGTCGGCTTCGGGTTTCGGGTCGGGGTAATACCAGGCGGCATCGGTGTTCATCTCGCCGTTGACCAGCAGCGAGTAATAACTGGCCTGCCCTTTCCACGCACACATGGTGTGGTGGTTGCTGAAAGTGATGTAGTCGCGGTTGAGCGAATTTTCGGGAAAGTAGTGGTTGCCTTCCAGCACCACGGTATCGTCGCTTTGCGCAATAACTGCGCCGTTCCAGATGGCCTTCATAACACTTCTTTCATGGGTGGCGGGGTCCGCCGTCTGGCGAAAAAACACCCCTGCAGATCCATCTTCGCATACTCGGATGTGTCCGAGGGCGCCTCTCACGAAAGGGCAAAAGAAAAGCGTGACGGTCACCCATCACGCTTCTTGTTTTTCTGCATCGCCGCTACAGCGGCGGGACTTCAGGCCATGCGCAGGTTGTTGCCTTCAACAATCACGCGTGAGCCCACGGGCACCGAGCTTGAAACTTCCACCGTACGGGTTGTTCCGTCGTTCATGCGCACGCGCACCTGGTACACGGTGACCTTCTTCATGTTTTTCTCGATCTGGTTGCCGGCAAAAGCACCGCCCGCAGCACCGAGCACGGTCATGGCTGTCTTGCCGCTGCCGCCGCCGACCTGGTTACCCAGCAAGCCGCCGACCACACCACCGGCCACGGTCCCCAGGCCAATCGTGGTGTTGCCTACTGCCACGCCATTGACTTCGCCCTGGCGCTGCACGGGGGTGACCGCTTCAACCGTACCGCAGTCGGCGCAAACCACGGGCTTGGGAGCCGGGGCCTGGGCCACGGCAACAGGCCGCTGTTGAACGGCTGGTTTCGCCGGCGCGGGCTTGGCGGCAGGCGTTGTGGTGGTGGTGTTGCTCGCGAGCTTGCTCGTCGTGCTGGATTGGGTTGTGGGAGCAACCGCCTCCGTTCCGCCAGGCTGTGCGTCGGATCGGTTAACGACCAGAGCGGCAGCCAAAGCCATCACCGTGACGCCGAGAACGGCGACGATGGCGATAAGCGCCTTGCTGTGTTGCATGCGTTGCGAAAAAGCAGGCTGGCTGCCGGGAGCGGCGGTAACGGGGTTGTTTGTATCCATGATGGGTACTCCTTGTGTGAGCCTCAGTTGTAACCACCGCAAGTTAACGCGCATGTAGGACGACGTGACATTCGTAAGTAAAGGTTTGCTGAGCCCCTCTCAAAGCGTGCACTTTTGCGCAGTTGCGCAGCCCTTCACCGGCCCCTCACCGCGCGTTTGCGCGCGCTTTACACAGCGCCTTGGGGGTGCGTCGGATCGATCCACAACACCTGCTCGGGTTTTTCAACAGGCACGATGTCCAGGTTGATGGCCACCGCCTCGCCGTCGCTGCGGCAAAGCACGCACTCCAGCAGTTCAGTGGGGCTCGCATTGATTTCCTGGTGCGGTACATAGGGCGGCACATAAATGAAGTCCCCGGGGCCGGCCTCGGCGGTGAACTCAAGACGCTCACCCCAGCGCATGCGTGCCCGCCCCCTCACAACGTAGATCACACTTTCAAGGTGCCCATGATGATGTGCGCCGGTCTTCGCATTGGCGTGGATGGTAACGGTGCCGGCCCAGAGTTTTTGTGCCCCGACGCGCGCAAAATTGATCGCCGCCTTGCGGTCCATGCCGGGGGTGGAAGGCACGTTGCCGTCAAGCTGACCACCGGGAATCACACGCACGCCGTCGTGCTTCCAGTCGGTGCTTTCATGCGAATGATCGTGTCCGTGGTCATGGCTCATTGTTGTCTCCGGGAAAGTGAGTTCCTAGTCCAGCAGGGCCGCGTACACCAGGGTTCTAAACAGGGCGCGGTAGTGGTCACGCTGGTTGGGCGCCTGGATCATCAACAGCGCATACATGTCTTCGACGGGGTCCACGAAAAAGGTCGTCCCGGCAATCCCGCCCCAGTAATACAAACCGGGGGAGCCTGGAACAGACGAAATACCCGCCGCCCTGCGCACCGCAAACCCCAGGCCGAAGCCATAGCCGGGTAGCAACACGTCTCCGGTGACGGGAATGGCGCCCAGATGATCCGAGGTCATGAACTTCACTGTGTGCGGGCCTAACACCCGCACGCCGTCGAGTTCTCCCTTGTTCCGCATGAATTGGAGGAAACGCGCGTAGTCCATCGCCGTCGAGAGCAAACCACCGCCGCCGCTTTCCATGGCCGGCGCGCGACGCGGGTCGAGCATGCGAAGCGGCACACCGCCATCCGGGTCGTGGGCAAAGGGTTCGGCGATGCGTGAATGATCGGCCTCGGCGACCGAAAACCCGGTTTGGTGCATGCCTAGCGGCGTGAAAATGGATTGCTGCAAATAGGCGCCCAGAGGCTGCCCGCTGACCACCTCCACCAAACGCCCAATCACATCGGTCGCCCTGCTGTAAGCCCAGACGCTGCCGGGCTGGTACATCAACGGCAGGCCGGCAAGAACCTGCGAAAACTCCGCATTGCTGCGTTCACGTGAACCCATTTGCAGCTCCGCGTACTGGCGCTGGGTTGCGGAGCTTCCCATGAACTCATAGGTAAGGCCGGCGGTTTGGCGCAGCAAGTCGTGCACGGTGGCAGGCCGAACCACTTCTTCCAGGTGAACCTGGCCGCCACGCTCCACAGCCACTTTCTGGTTGGCAAATTCAGGCAGGTATTTCGCCACCGGATCAGCAAGTAACACCTTGCCCTGCTCCGCAAGCGTCATCAGTGCGACCGAGACCAGCGGCTTGGTCATGGAGTAGATGCGGAAAATCGCGTCGCGCCGCATGGCGCTGGCCGCCGCAGGGTTGCACTGACCCAGGCTTTCAAAAAGTGCAATCTTGCCGCGCCGCGCCACCAGGGCCACGGCACCGGGCAGGCGCCCGCTGTCGACGTCGCCCTGCAGCACGGAAAGCAGGCGCTGCAAACGCTTCGGGCAGAGGCCCACCTCAGCGGGAGAAGCGAAAGCCAGTTCGGTCATGGCCACGACTCAGGTGCCGTAACGCTGGCGTGCCAGGGCGGCGCCCTGGGCGAGCGCCTGCAATTTCTTGAGCGCAACCTCCCGGCTCATGGGTGCCAGGCCGCAGTTGGTGCAAGGCAAGAGGCGGTTCTTTGGCACGTATTTCAGCGCCTCGCCAATGGTGTCTGCAATCTGCTCCGGCGTTTCAATCTCGTCGCTGGCCACGTCGATCACGCCCACCATGACGTCCTTGCCTTCGAGCAAGGCCATCAGGTGCGGCGGCACATGCGAGTGATAACACTCCAGGCTGACCTGCTTGATGCTGCTTTTAGCCAGTGCAGGAAACACCGCTTCATATTGGCGCCACTCCTGGCCCAGTGTTTCCTTCCAGTCATTGTTGGCCTTGATGCCGTAGCCGTAGCAGATATGAACAGCGGTGGTGCAGGTCAGGCCCTGCGCAGCGCGCTCCAGCGCCTTGACGCCCCAGTCGGCGGCGTCTTTCATATAGACATTGAAAGCCGGCTCGTCGAACTGGATGATGTCCACGCCGTCGGCCTGCAGCGCTTTTGCCTCCTGGTTGAGCAGTTCAGCAAAGGCCATGGCCATCTTCGCGCGGTCACCATAAAACTGGTCGGCCACAGTGTCGACAATCGTCATCGGACCGGGCAGCGTGAACTTGATCTTGCGCGTCGTGTGGGCGCGCAGCAGCTGCGCCTCGGCCGCATGCACGCGGCCCTTGAGTTTGAGCGCAGACACGACCTGCGGCACCATGGCGTCATACCGGTTGTCGCGTATCCCCATCTTGACCTTGTGCTCGAAGTCAATGCCTTCGACCTGTTCGAGAAAGCCGTGCACAAAGTGCTGGCGCGACTGCTCGCCGTCACCAATTACATCCAGGCCCGCGTCTTCCTGTGCCTTGATCCACAGCAGCGTGGCATCAAGTTTGGCTTGCGCCAGCTCGGCGCCTTCGGCCTTCCACTGGGGCCAGAGTTTCTGGGTCTCGGACAGCCAGGCGGGTTTGGGCAGGCTGCCGGCAATGGTGGCGCTGAACAAGGGAGAAGTCATGGGCGTTCCTCGGGTGGTCGTCATGTTGGATGAAAAAAATTAGCGTGGTTCGGGCCTAACTGGCGCGTCGCAAAACTCCTGTGCCAGCAACTCGTAGGAGCGGCGGCGGGCGGCGGGATCATGGGCCCAGGTGATGACCACGAGTTCTTCGACCTGCAGCGCCTCCGAGAGCGCGCGCAGCTTGCCGGCGACCTGTGCGGAAGTTCCCACCAGCGCCGCGCTGCGAAGCCGCTCGGCATCGCCCTGCTCTGCCGCACTGTACGGACGCTGCGTAACCTCGGCCGGCGATTGAAGGGGCCCCAGGGCGCCTTTGCTCCGGTCGATTTTCCAGCGTTCGCGGCTGGAGAAAAGCTGCCAGGCCTCGGCTTCGGTATCGGCTGCCAGGGCCCAAACACAAAGCGCCGGCTGCGGTACGGGCTGGGAAGCACTGGGCCGGTACAGCTCGCGGTACAGGTCAATCGCTTCTTCAGCGCCCTGCCCGTCCGTGATGAAGTAAGCAAACGCATACGGCAGGCCATAGTGCGCGGCCAGCTGCGCGCCGTAGTTGGAGCTGCCTAGCATCCAGAGCGTGGGGGAGCCCGGTCCTGTCGGGTTGGCGCTTACGCCACGGCCGGGGTGATCTTCCGGCAACTCTGTGCCGTTGATCCAGGCCTGCAGCTCGCGCACCTGCAGCGGAAAGTGGTCGGCCGCATGGCGTGCATTCGGATTCAGCAGCTGGGCGGTGCGGCCGTCCGAACCCGGTGCACGGCCGACACCCAGATCGATACGCCCCGGCGCCAGCGCCTCCAGCACCCGAAACTGCTCGGCCACCTTGAGCGACGAGTAGTGCGGCAGCATCACGCCGGCGCTGCCGATGCGGATCCGCCGGGTGGTGGCGGCGATGGCGGCCATCAATACTTCGGGCGCGCTGCCCACAATCGTCGGGTGGCTGTGGTGTTCGCTGAGCCAGAAGCGCTCATAACCCAGGGTTTCGCAGTGTTGTGCCAAGGCCAGGGTTTCGCGGATGGAGGCATCCTCGCTGCGGCCGGTCACGGCCACGGATTGATCAAGTACAGACAGTCGAATCATGGCTTCACTATAGCCAGAGCCAGGTCGGCCCGCTGGTCTGTTCCAATAGAGGGTTACCGACCGCTTCACCCACCAGAAGAAACACCATGGCACTCAAAGCCACCATCTACAAAGCCCAGCTGCAAATCGCCGACATGGACCGCGGCGTGTACGGCGACCACAACGTGACGATTGCGCGCCACCCCTCAGAAGCGGACGAGCGCATGATGATCCGACTGCTGGCCTTTGCACTGAACGTGCCCGCCGACGACAAGCGTGGCCACCTCGAGTTTGCCAAGGACTTGTGGGATGTCGATGAAGCCGCCCTCTGGCACAAGGACTACACCGACGCCATCCTGCACTGGATTGATGTCGGCCAACCCGACGACAAGCGCCTGATGCGCGCGGCCGGCCGGGCGGAACGCGTCAGCGTCTACAGCTTTGCCAGCAGCACCCCGGTGTGGTGGAAAACCATGGAAACCAAACTGACCCGCGCTGCCAACCTGGTGGTGTGGCAGATCGACGCCGCGCAAAGCCAGGCCCTGGCGAAACTGGCCAACCGCACCATCCAGCTTCAGGTGACGGTGCAGGACGGCACCGTATGGATGAGCACGGGCGCGGAATCGGTGGAGATCACGCCGCGCAGGCTGACGCCCGGCGGCTAGGAGCCTGTCGGGCTTGGGGCGTCGAAAGCGAAAGTCGGCCCCAGCGAGGACAGTTTTTGCCGGGTTTGCAGGCCCATAGCCCAGCTATGGGACAAAAAGACGGTGAAAAATGGACCGCTGCGGTCGATTTGCAGCCGACGATCCCCAAGTCCGACAGGCTCCTAGTCCCTGCCCGGCGGTGCCGGGTCCGCACCTTGCTACTGGTACGCCGCGCAAAACCCGGTGAGCCCGCCCTCTGCAGGAAACACTGCCAGGTTCTGCTGGTGCCAACTGCTATTGTTTCGATAGCTATTCAAGCACAAAACACGAGGGCATCTGGCCATTTTCGTCATCAAACCCAGCTGCGGGCAGGCTGGGAAGGAATGCTCAGACCAAGGGCTTGGCGCTTGCCCCGCGGCCTTGCTGGCTCTGGAAATAAACCACCTTGCGGGCCCGCTGCACGTCGCCCAGCGGGCGATGTTGCGCCAGAGCCTGCCAGGGGTCGAACACATTGCTTTCGGCTTGCTCCAGCAAAGCCTGGCTGGCAGTCTGTTGCGGCAGCGTGAGCAAGGCAACCGTGGTGTAAGGCGTGGGCCAGTTGACCGACGCATCTTCAATCGGCGTGGTCTTCTCGTTCACAAAGGGCTGCAGTTGCAGCTCGTACTCCAGAGCTCCGGTGGCAAGCCGCCGGGCGAAGTCTGCGCCCCAATCCTTTTGGGCATCAGCCGAAGCCGGGCCGTTGCTGGAGGCAGGCAACAGCCGCACGCGCACGGCATACGGGCCGCAGGCCATGGGCACGCTGCTGAAAAAAGATTCGGTGGTGAACCCCTTGAAGGATTTGGCTGCGGTTTTGAGCATTTTGGCCAGTTGCACGGGCCCGCGATAAAAACCGTAACGCTTGAAGAAAAACTTCACCAAGGCGGCATTGCCGTATGAGGCAGCTTCGACCAGATCAACAAACTCCGCACTGCCGGCGAAAGCAAATTTCTCCTGGTTGATCAGTGTGAAGTCCTGACTCACGGCCGGACCACCCAGCGCACTGTCGCCGCTCACGCCCCAGACTTTGAATGAAAACCCGCGGATGTCGGGCATGCTGTCGCTGGCCTTGTTCAGTCCGCCGTTGGAAAGGCGCAGCAGCACCTCATGGGAAGCCGGCGCGGCAAACAGGCCGTGCCTGGCAAATTCAGGAAGGTCCGCAAGCACCCGCAGCTCGCCGCGCGCGGCAGTCAGCTGCTTGCGGTGCAACGTGCGTCCGGTGCCGTAGCGCGCCGACTTGCGGCGCTGGATCTCCGCAAAACGCCGGGCATAAGCTTCATACCGCGCGGCTTCGTCGTCGGCAATGCGTTCCTGCCATGTCGTGCTGGGTGTCTGTGTGCTCATCGGAATCTCCTGCTGTGCTTGTTACGCACGATACATCACGCCAACCATGACGCCAGTCGTCCCGATCCGTTCAGGCCGGCTTCAAACGATTCGATCAGCTACGATTTTTATAGCTGTCTGCGCCCGTAATCAAAGGGCAAACGGCCATTTTCTTCATGAGTTTCAGGCCGAAGCGCCTTCCGCCTCCTGCAGCGAGCGCCACATCACCTTGCCGGAACCACTTTTAGGCAGGACATCCACAAACTGGACCACACGCGGGTATTTGTAGGCCGCCATGTTCTCCTTGCACCAATTGATGACGTCTTCCTCGCTGACCTGGCCCTTGTGGCTTTGCCGCAGCACCACCACCGCCTTGACGGTCTCGCCGCGGTACGCATCTTTGGTGCTGATGATGCAGGCCTCCTGGATTGCCGGGTGCTTGAACATCAGCGCCTCCACCTCGGCCGGCCAGACCTTGAAGCCCGACGCGTTGATCATGCGTTTGAGCCGGTCGGTGATAAAGAAGTAGCCCTCTTCATCAACGCGCCCCAGATCACCCGAACGGAAAAAGCGCTTGCCATCTATCTCAATGAAGGCCGCTGCCGTGGCGTCCGGCCTCTTCCAGTAACCTGAAAAATTCTGCGGCCCGCTCATGATGATTTCGCCCTGCTCGCCCAGCGGCATTTCTTCCAGAGTCGTTGGGTCAATCACGCGCGCGTCGACGTTGACAAAAGGCACGCCCAGGCACTGCTGCTTGGTGGCGTCGGGTGGGTTGCTGTGTGATGGCGCAGCAGTTTCCGTCAGACCGTAGCCTTCGGCAAAACGCAGGCCGTACTGCTCCCACAGACGTTGTGCCACCGCCTGCGGCATGGCTGCGCCGCCACCGCCGATATAGACAAGGCTGCTCAAATCAAACGCTGCAAAGTTCGGGCTGGCCAAAAGGTCAATCACCATCGTCGGGATGTTGGTCCAGTGCGTGACGCGCCAGCGCGAGATCAGCTTTCCTGCGAGTTCGCGGTCCCAGCGCGGCATGATGACGAGCGTGGCCCCGCCGTAGATCGACGCGTGCATGACCGAGACCATGCCGGTGATGTGAAACATGGGTACCACCGAAAGCACCCTGTTTTCCGGCGTGCTGTTGCCCCACAGGCCGCTGGCCACGGCGTTGTGCATGATGCTGGCGTGCGTATGCATGCAGCCCTTGGGCAAGCCGGTTGTGCCACTGGTGTAGGGCAGCACCGCCAGGTCTTGCGGCGTGACGGTGTGCTCGGGCAGCCGGCCCGGCGCGTCCTGCGCCACGGCCTTGTTCCAGGCGGTGACGGCGCCGCCCTGCATGTCGGGCTCCAGGTGCACTGTACCCAGCCATTCCTGCCAAGCCGCCGGCAGGTCGGCCGACGCCGCCTCCATGTCAAAGGCATCGTTGTAATGCGTGACGATCATGTGCTGCAGCCGTAGTCCCGGCTCCAGCTGCGCATTGGCGCGGGCCAGCTCGGGCGCAAGGTCGGCCGAGGTGATGGCCACCCGTGCATCGGGGTCGGTGATGTAGTGCTTGAGTTCTTCTGCGCGGTTCATCGGGTTGACCGGCACCACGACCGCGTTCGCACGCAGGATGGCGAAATGCGCAATCACCCACTGCGGGCAATTCTGCATATTGAGCACCACCCGGTCGCCTTTTTTGACGCCCATCTCATGCAAAGTCGCCGCAAGCCGCTCGGCCTTTTGCAGCACTTCGGCATACGTGAAAGTGCGGTCGAAAAACACCAGCGCTGGCTTGTCCGGATAACGCAGTGCGCTGACCGCGAGGTTGTGCCACAGCGAGATGGCCGGCGCGGTGATGTGGTGGGGCAGACGCTTGGGCCAGACCTTGTAATGCAGGGTGTGCGGATTCGCTTGAGGGGTCGCAGATGCAACTGCTTTCAGGTCGGACAAGTCGGGCTCCAGGGGTTGCGCGAGGCGGGCCTTCAGCCTACCCTGCTGTTGCCGGGTTTGCATCGGGGTAGCTCCCGATAAAAACCTGTCGCCTGAGAGACCACCGCTGCGTATGGCGAGTGTCAGCCATGGCGGGCGGAACCTCGCTTCACCTTCGAGCACAACAAGAAACAGCATGCGCTTTATTCCGTTTCCCCCAGGCATCTCCTCGCAAGACACTGGCAGCGGTGACGCCGCTTCTCTTCTGGCCAGCGCCACATCGTTTGCGGTATTCCCCGAAACCCATCCGTATGTGGTGATCGGATTCCCTGCTGGCCATTGAAGAAGCTCGCGGCGCAGCGGCGCTCCCACCCTCTTCTGGTGCATCGGCGCACAGAAAATGATCTGATTTGATGTATTGACACCACATTAGTGCACAAATCTTGTATACCAGTTAAGGGCAATCCCTTAAATCGCCTGCCACCGCCTTGCATATCTGGCACGGGATATGCACCATCGGTCGCATGGCCAACGCATCCGACATCAGCAACCGAATCATCGAAGCCGTGATGGCACAAAAGCTCGCCCCCGGCGCTCGCTTGGGTGAGCAGCAGCTGGCCATGCTGTTTGATTGCAGCCGCACCATCGTGCGCGAAGCGCTGACCCGGCTGGCAGCACGCGGCATCGTCACCGTCAGCGCGCGGCGCGGCTGGTACGTCATCGAACCCTCGCAGGAAGAAGCTCGCGAGGCCTTCGAGGCGCGTCGCGTCATCGAGATGGGCCTTATCCGCTGCACGACCGATGTCAGCAAGGCCTCCATCAAACAGCTCAAGAGCCACTTGACCCGGGAAAAAGCCGCAGTCAAGGGCAAGGATGTCGGCATTCGCAGTTTTTTGCTGGGCGACTTTCACGTGTGCCTGGCCGAATGCCTGGGCAACAATCTGCTGGCTGATACCCTGCGCGACTTCACGGCACGCACCACCCTGATTGCCATGTTGTACCAGTCCTCACATGACGCAGCCCAATCCTGCGAAGAACATGTGCAGATCGTCGATGCCCTTGAAAAGGGCGACCTTGCCAAGGCTGAAAAGCTCATGCAAAGCCATATCGGCAGTGTGCAGGCGGCGCTCCGACTGGACGCTGCCGCCGGTGATCCACTCGCACAGCTGCGCAGCGCCCTGAGCCCGCTGTCATCGTCCAAAACAAAAACGGCACAAGACTTGCATACAAGTGTTCGCAAACCCGGCCGCCGGGCGGCCAAAACCCCGGAAGAATCCTCAACCTATTTAGGAGCCCTGTTATGAAACAAAGTAAACGTCTTTTTTCCGCCAGTCTGGCGGCCGTTGCCTTGCTGGCAACCGCAGGTGTGCAGGCGCAAACCGCGCTTGACGATGTGATGAAGGCCAAGACGATCAAGATCGCCGTGCCTACCGACTTCCCGCCTTACGGCATGGTCGGCATTGATCTCAAGCCCCAGGGACTGGACGTGGACATGGCCAACTACATTGGCCAAAAGATGGGCGTGAAGGTTGAGCTGGTGCCGGTGACCAGCGCCAACCGCATCGCCTACCTGCAGACCAAGAAGGCTGACCTCGTGATCTCAACACTGGGCAAAAACCCGGAACGTGAAAAAGTCATCGACTTCACCGCCGCATATTCCCCCTTCTTCCAGGCCGTGTTCGGCCCCAAGAGCATCACCGTGAAGTCCTTCGCCGACCTGGCCGGAAAAACCATCAGCGTCACGCGCGCCGCCCTGGAAGACCAGGAACTCACCAAAGTGGCGCCAGCCGGTGCAGACATCAAGCGCTTCGAAGACAACAACACCACCGTGTCGGCCTACACCGCCGGCCAGGTGCAGCTGATCGCCACCGGCGTGTCTGTCGCCGGAAACATGATGACCAAGAACCCGCAACTCAACACCGAGTTCAAACTGCTGCTCAAGGACAGCCCCAACTTCATTGGCGTTGCCAAGGGTGAAGACAAGCTGCGCCTGAAAGTCAACGAAGTCATCGCCGCCGCAAAGAAAAGCGGCGACATCGACAAGATGGCCGTCAAGTGGCTGGGTCGTCCGGCAGGTACCCTGCCTGAGTAATGTTGCACACCCCCGTTGGGGTTCGCTGCGCGTAACCCCCTCCCCCCTTGCAGGGGGCGTCCGCTGCGGCCCGGCGAAGCCGGTTCCGCGCCGACCCTGGTCGAACATCTACGCGCCGTAGCTCTCAACAGGATTCCGACATGAACATTGATTTTGATTTCATGGCAGTGCTGTCGCAGTGGCCCCTGCTGGCCACCGGCGTGGCTTGGACGCTGGGGTTGACGGTGGTGTCATCACTCGTTGGCCTGGCGCTGGCGGTGTTTTTTGCCTGGGCCCGCGCCAGTGGCCCGCTGGCCTTGCGTTGGGTGGTGGGAGCGTATGTAGAGTTGATCCGCAACACGCCCTTCATCGTGCAGCTGTTTTTCATCTTTTTCGGCCTGCCGGCCGCCGGGTTCAGGTTGTCGCCGGAAATGGCTTCGGTGCTTGCCATGGTGATCAACCTGTCGGCCTATGCCACCGAGATCATCCGCGCCGGCATTGAAGCCACGCCGCGTGGACAGGTCGAGGCGGCAGAAAGTCTGGCGCTCAACCGCGTGCAGATCTACATCCGTGTGGTGCTGCCACCTGCACTCAAGAAAGTGTGGCCGGCGATGGTGAGCCAGATCATCATCGTCATGCTGGGATCTGCGGTATGCGGGCAGATCTCGACACAGGAACTGTCTTACGCCGCCAACCTGATTCAGGGCCGCAATTTCCGCGCCTTCGAAGCCTTCATCATCGCCACTGTCATCTACCTGGCCCTGTCCATCGGTGTCCGCAAGTTGCTGAACTGGTTAGGCCCCAAATTCCTATTTGGTCGGTAGCCAGGAAGACCCCGTCATGATTGAATTTTCCATCTGGGACATCTTCAGGAACCTGCTGCTCGCCGGCCGCTGGACGGTGGTGCTGTCTCTCACGGCCTTTATCGGCGGCGGCGTGGTCGGTTTACTGTTGCTGGTGGGCCGCTTGTCGGCTGCACGCGCGACACCCGGCTCACAAAAAATCGCTCGGCTGAGCAGCAGCGTGCTGGACGGCTACATCCAGCTGTTCCAGGGCACACCGCTGCTAATGCAACTCTTCCTTGCCTATTTCGGCCTGGGCCTGTTCGGCGTTGACGTGCCGGCCTGGGTGGCAGCCGCATTGGCACTGACACTGTACACCAGTGCCTACCTCGCTGAAATCTGGCGTGGCTGTGTGGACGCCATTCCCAAAGGCCAGTGGGAAGCTGCTCAAAGCCTGGCCCTGAATTTTGGCGAACAACTGCGTCACATCGTGCTGCCGCAGGCCGTGCGTATTGCGGTGCCGCCCACCGTTGGTTTTCTTGTTCAGGTCATCAAGGGCACAGCGCTGGCGTCGGTGATTGGTTTCATCGAGCTGACCAAGGCCGGCACCATGATCACCAATGCCACCTTCAAGCCCTTCCTGGTGTACAGCTGCGTGGCCCTGATGTATTTCGCCCTGTGTTTCCCGGTGTCGCTGTATGCGCGCAGGCTTGAAAGGAAGATGAGAAATGGACGCTAAGGTGATATCCGATAAAACTCTTGTAGAAATTAATCAGCTGCGCAAGAGTTTTGGCAGCAACGAAGTGCTGAAGGGCATTGATCTTGACGTCAAGGCCGGCGAAGTGATTGCCATCATCGGCAAAAGCGGCTCGGGCAAAAGCACACTACTGCGCTGCATCAACGGGCTTGAAGTGTTCCAGAGCGGCACCCTTCGTGTGGACGGCAAACACCTGCTGCACGATAACCCGCAGGTGATGCGCGAGCTGCGCCAGCACGTCGGCATGATCTTCCAGAGCTTCAACCTGTTCCCGCACCTCATCGTCGGTAAAAACATCATGCTCGCACCCACGCTGGTCAAGAAAACCGCCGGTGCCGAGGCCGAGGCCCATGCGCGCAAGTTGCTGGAGCGCGTTGGCCTGGCAGAAAAATTTGACGCATGGCCGGACCAGCTCTCCGGCGGCCAACAGCAACGCGTAGCGATTGCCCGCGCGCTGGCCATGCAGCCTTCCGTGCTGCTGTGCGACGAGATCACCTCGGCGCTCGACCCCGAGCTGGTCGGCGAAGTGCTGCAAGTGGTGGAAAGCCTGGCCAGTGAAGGCATGACGCTGTTGATGGTCACGCACGAAATGAACTTCGCGCGCAAAGTCTGCGACCGCGTGGTCTTCATGCACCAGGGCCGGGTGCATGAAACCGGCGCGCCTGACGAGGTGTTTTCCAACCCGCAGACACCTGAACTCAAGCAGTTCCTGGGCATGATCCAGTAGTCGCCGATTTACGGGCACAAAAGCAGGGGCTCTGCTATCCTGTCCGCCAACCAGGTCCTGTTTGGATGGGGCCAGCAAGCCTCAGCGCGCTCGGCCCCATGGCATCCGTGATTCGACCTGCAGTAAGGCGCCGATTTTCTGCGCATTCACTGGTGCGATTGCTCGCGCGGAGGCTTCATGACAGGAACCTGGGTTGCAGGCAACGAAAGCGGCGCCGCCGATAACGAGGCGCTGCTACGCCTGCAGCCGGCGCTCGGGGCAGGCGTGCTGTACAAAGCCCTCTTTGAAAATCCCCTTCTTTGCTGCATTGCCACCGATAGACAAGGCCTTATCCTGATTTTTGGCGCTGGCGCTGAACACATGCTGGGCTACAGCGCGGCAAGCGTCGTCCATCAGCGCCTCCTGACTGAAATCATTGATTCGCAAACGTCTGATGTGCGCGTGGCGAGCCTGAACCACGAGCCATCCCATCTTCCTCTTGACAACGATTTCGCAGCATTCGTGTCAGGCGCGCTGCATGGCAACGGCAAACCCTGCACGCTGACCTTTGTTCACAAAGAGGGCGGCCGCATTGCCGCCGCAGTTTCAGTCACGCCGCTGCGCGACGCCCAGAACAACATCGTCGGCTATCTCCTGCTCAGCAACGCCGTTTCCGAACGCCCGGCGCTTGCGCCTGAGGCACCGCTTGCCCGCCACTTCGAAGAACCCTCGATGGTCTCCCGTCTGATGCGGGGCCTCACTGCAGGTAGACGCACCGCGCAGGCACTTCGGGAAAGTGAAGAACATTTTCGCTTTCTTAACGACATCAATGAAGCCACGCGCCTGCTCGAGGACCCGGTGCAGGTCATGGCAGTGATGTCGCGCAAGCTGGGTGAACAATTGCACGCCTCACGCTGTGCCTATGCCGAAGTGATGAACGACGGTGAGCAGTTCACCATTCTTCACGACTACACCGACGGATGTGCGAGCACGGTGGGAAGCTATCAGCTTTCGCTTTTCGGCGAGAAGGCCGTGACGCGACTCAGCATCGGGCAGACACTGATCATTCGCAATGTGGATGCGGAGCTTTCTCCGGATAACGGGGCCGACATGTTCAACGCCATCGGGATCAAGGCCATCATCACTTGCCCGCTGGTAAAAAATGGCAGCCTTCGCGCCATGATGGCGGTTCACCAGACCACGCCTCGAGACTGGACGCCTGTGGAAGTCGCTCTGGTTCAGGAAGTCGTCGAACGTTGTTGGGCAACCATTGAGCGTGGCACCGCCGAGAAAAAACTCCGCGAAAGCGAAGCCCTGCTCCATATGGCCGGCCGTACCGCCCGTTTGGGTGGCTGGGCTGTCGACTTGCAGGACGCGCGGGTGACGTGGTCCGACCAGGTGTGCGTGATTCTCGATCTGCCACCCGGCTCTCGGCCACAGGCTGAGCATTTTTTCAACTTCTGCGTGCCGCAATCACGCCTCAGGGTCCAGGAAGCTTTCGATACCTGCGCGCGCCAGGGAACGCCCTTCGATCTGGAACTCGAGATGATCACGTCCAACGGACGCCGCATCTGGGCGCGCTGCACTGGTGAAGCCCAGCACGGTGGCGCAGAAGTAGTGACGAAGGTACACGGTGCCCTGCAGGACATCACCGAGCGCAAGGAGTCAGAAGCCGCCCGCGACCGTCTGGCCGTGATTCTGGAATCCACCACCGACCTGGTCAGCATCAGCGATCCTGCGGGGCATATTCTTTATCTCAACCGTGCCGGCCGCCATGCACTGGGTGTGGGCCTGCAGGAGGACCTGACGCAAACCCTGATTACCAACTTTCTCCCGCCCCTGCCCCAACGCGCTGATGCACCCGGAAGAGTTTCCGTTGCCATTCGCGATGGTGTCTGGAGTGGTGAGGCGACCCTGCGAAGCCGCCTTGGCCGGGAAATTCCGGTGTCGCAGGTGGTCCTCGCGCACACGGCATCGAATGGAACGCTGGAGTATCTGTCGACCATCATGCGCGACATCAGCGAGCGCAACCAGGCGCAGAAGGAAATCCTGCGTCTCAACGCAGAGCTTGAAGAGCGCGTGTTGCATAGAACAGCGCAATTGCAGGCCGCCAACCGTGAGCTGGAAGCTTTCTCCTATTCCGTATCTCATGACCTGCGCACACCGCTGAGCACAATTGATGGATTCAGCAGCCTGCTCAGCAAAAGCATCCATGAAGATGCGGACAAAGAGCGCAACAAACACTACTTGACCCGCATTCGGGCAGGGGTTGTGCAGATGGGCGAGCTGATCGATGCGCTGCTGTCGCTGGCCCAGCTCTCCCGCACCGGCATGCAATGGAACAGTGTCAATCTGAGCGCCATGGCCGCGCGCTTGGCCAGCGGCTACCGCGAGCGGGCGCCCGAACGGCAGGCGCACTTTGACATCCAGCCGGATCTGCAGGCACGAGGCGACGAGCGCCTGCTGCTGCAGGTGCTGGACAACCTGCTGGGCAATGCCTGGAAATTCAGCGCACGACAACCCCAGACCCTCATAAGCTTCGGCGGCCAGACCCAGGAAGCGGGGGAAACCGTCTTCTGGGTGCGGGACAACGGCGCAGGTTTTGACATGGCCTATTCCGAAAAGCTTTTCGGTGCTTTCCAGCGGCTGCATACGGCCAACGATTTTTCCGGCACCGGCATCGGCTTGGCCACCGTACACCGGATTGTCACGCGCCATGGCGGCCGCATCTGGGCGGAATCAGCGCCGGACCAAGGCGCGACGTTCTACTTCACGCTGACACAGTCCCCCGCTTGAAAGGCGTCGCTTGCTTTGCTGAAGACCTGCCATTCAAAGATAGTGCGTGTCCCACGCGTTTCGCGCTGACCGGGCACAATCACCATGGGCCCGCGTTTCAGATCTTTGCCCACCACCGGTAATAGCTCTCTTTTTGATAGCTAATTTTGCCCGCGGGCAAAGGGCCAGGGGCCGACTTCATTGTTGAACTCACCAAATTCGCCCCCTGTGCCAAGCCCGGGCCCCGGGGGAACGCAGTTAGTTTTTTTCGACCATCCCATGCCACCTGTTCTCTATCTCTTTGCCCTGTGTAACCTTGTCATCGGCAGCGGCGCCTTTGTGCTGGGCGGCATCCTGGTGCCAATCAGCGAGTCGCTGAACATCAGCCTCGCCGCTGCCGGCCAGGTCATGACAGCCTATGCCGTTTCCACCGCGGTGATTGCGCCGGTGCTGATTGTTGCTACCGCACGCTGGCCGCGCAAACACGTCGTTCAGCTGGCCCTGGCGCTGTTCACCGCCGGCTGTCTGGTGTGCGCACTGTCGGACAACCTGTCCGTGCTGTTGCTGGGCCGGGTGTTGATGGGTGCCGGCGGAATGTTCAGCGCCGCGGCGTCGGCTCTCGCTGTCAGCCTGGTGGCACCGGCGCTGCGGGGCCGGGCGCTGTCGATCACCTTCCTCGGTATGAGCATCAGCTACGCCGTGGGTGTGCCGGTCGGCGCCTGGCTGGGGTTCGAGTACGGCTGGCGCGTGCCGGTCTGGCTGTCGGCAGGTGCCAGCCTGGTGATGCTGGTGGCCGCCAGCTGGCTGGTACCGGCCAACATGGTCACGGCCGGTGCAAGTTTTGCCGGTTTCGGCGCCACCGCGCGACAAGGTGCTGTGCTGCGCACCTGGCTGCGCACGCTGCTGTACTTCATTGCGATCTTCAGCGTCTTTGCCTACATCGGCCCGGTGCTGCAGGCGCTCAACACCATGAGCTCGACACAACTGTCCATCACGCTGGCGGTGTTCGGCGCGGCAGGCGTTGCAGGCACACTCTCTGGCGGCTGGGCGAACGACCGCTTCGGCTCGCTGCCCACCATGCGTACGCAACTGTCGGTACTGATTCTCACCATGCTCGTGCTGCCGCTGACACGCGGCCATCTGTACGCCACCATGGCAACGTTGATCGTCTGGGGCATCGCCGGTTTCGGACTGATGGCGCCACAGCAAAGCCGTCTGGCCGGCCTGGCCCCGGCGCAGGCACCGCTGTTGCTGAGCCTGAACGGTTCCATGCTGTACGTCGGCACAGCACTGGGCGCCGTGGTCAGCGGCTCGGTGCTGGGCCATCTCCATCTGTGGCAGCTGGGCTGGGTCGGTGCACCCTTCGGCTTGCTGGCCCTGCTGACGCTGGCCTTTGAACCGGCGCAGGTACGACCTGTCGGCAGCAGCGCCGCCGGATCGCCGTGACGGCCTGCGACCAGCTCACCGTTTTGTCGAACGCGCTGCAGCAGCTGAGCAGCGATGCATTGGGCGTGGCCGCGTTCTCACGCCTGGCGCAAAACCAGCCCGAGCTGCGCGCAGCACTTCCGACCAGATACACCGAGGTGCTGTTTCGTCTAATGCACCAGTTACGCAGCCCATGAGAGCTTTTTACGAAGCTGGCGCCGCTAGCACAGGCCTGCTCCATTGATGAAACAAATCCTTGATTTCCGCTGGCTTCTGCGGCTGATTTTTACCTAGCCACCAAGCCAGCATTTCAAACAGCGCGCCCCCCAAATAATGTGCCCGGGCAGCCGATTGCCAGCTGCGTGATTTGCCGGCAGGCGCTCCAGCCTGCACCAGCTCTATCAACAGTTCGCGAAAACGGTCCTGCACGTAGTGGCCAGACCTGCGGCCCAGCAATGCACGAAACACATCCTGTGCTTCATGCACATGGTCCACCAATCCCGACACAAACGCCAGTTGCTCTGACTGCGCCGGGCTTGCCTGGGCTTGTGCAAGCAGTGCACTGCGCAACCCCGCAAAGCTGGCTTTGAGTAACTCCTCCTTGTTGGGATAGTGTTGATAGAAAGTGGATCGGCCAATATTGGCTCGGTCGCACAGTGTCTGTACATCGATGGCATCCCATCCGCACTCCACCATCAGCTGCATCAGAGCTTCACGTAAAGCATCACGGGTCCGTTGGATACGGCGATCCAGAACTTCCACAGAGGCGGGCAAGCGCGATTTCATGCATGGCTCCTGAACACAAGTTGGTGTTCTGTCTGCTATCGAACAAATTTCACCACGAGGCGCTTTGCGGCCTTTGAGGGGGATCAGAAGATAGCGGCCATCAAGTTATTTATTGAACACCGTGTCCGCTATTGATAACAGGAATTCTATGCCGCCACCAGTATTGCGCAGCACTTCACGCAAGAAAAACTATTTCGCTCTTTTGAGCGCATGCACCTTCGCAACCAGCGCCGTCCAGGCTCAGGAGCCGGCCCGCGCCCTGTTGCATGTCAATGTTCTGGGGCTGCAAAACAGCCACGGCCAAGTGGTTGCCCATCTGTTCAGGGAAGGCGGTGACGTATTTGGCAAGCCCTATGCCAAGCAGAGGCAACCCGTTTCCGATCAGCCGGTCATCGTCACTTTTGTGAACCTGGAACCAGGCCGCTACGCGCTGATCGCTTTCCACGATATCAACGGTAACAACGATCTGGACCACAACATTTTCCGTCTTCCAGCAGAACCCCTGGGCTACTCCAACGGATTCGAGCTGAGCTTGCTGTCTGGATTGCCCGATTCGAAAAAACTGGCATTCAGTGTCGGCCCTAACACCCAAACCGTTGCCATCACCGTGAAATGACTATGACCACTCCTGCGCCCGCCTCCTCCAGTTTTCCGGCAAACGTCGCTCTTGCTACTTTTGTGTCCTACCTGTTTTATCCCCTGCTGCTAGGTATCACACTCTCTTTATATTTCGGGGCGCTGGCGTATGGCTGGAATCTGGCGACCGTATTTGCCTGGATGGCCGGCCTGCGCATTCTGTTGTTACTGGCCGTTGAGTTCTTGCATCCGGCTAAAGCCGAATGGAAAATGACCTGGGCAAGCTTTCGCCGGGATCTGAAATACATGGCGGTCAATGGTGGGGTCACAGCGCTGCTGAAACTGGGTGCGGGCTGGTTGGCACTGGATATGAGCCGCCTGAACACCGGCATTGTTGCCAATACATCCATCTTGATGGAGTTTCTCGCAGTACTGCTGGTGTTCGAGTTTTTCCAGTACTGGTACCACCGCCTGAGTCATGAAAGCCCGGGCCGTTGGGGCGCGTGGCTATGGAAAGTACACGTTGCGCATCATCTGCCCGACAAGGTGTACTTGCTGATGCATCCGGTAGGGCACCCGCTGAATCTGGTGATCTCACTGGCATTGGTGCAACTGCCCTTGGTCGTACTGGGTGCACGGCCGGAGTCCATATTTTTATTCAATGCGCTGATGGGGTTACAGGGTTTGGTATCGCACTTCAATGTAGACATCAAAGCCGGCCCTTTGAATTATTTGCTGGTCGGCACTGAATTGCACCGCTACCACCACAGCGCCAACGTAGACGAAGCCAAAAACTACGGTGTGTTGACTCCGTTTTGGGATCTTGTTTTTGGCACTTTTGAATACCATCCAAAGCGCCTGCCAATCGCACTGGGCGTCAAGGAACCGGCGCAATACCCTGCGAGCAATGAACTGGGGAAAGTTTTAGCACTGCCGTTCAGTCGTTAAACCGCATGCTCACCGTCTACACGTGGCGCTTTTTCGGTGCCGGACGAGACGGCGTCGAAACCTGCGCATCAGCCAGTTCGTGCAGCGCTTCGATGATGTGGCAATGCGTGTCGCTGCCGTCGCAGCGGTTACGCAGCGCCTTGAGGTCTTTCTCCAGCGCCTTCAGCTCCGTCAGCCGCGCGCGGACATGGCCCAAGTGCCCGTCGAGCGCGTCGCGTGCCGCTGCGCAATCCGTCTTGTTGTTCAGGTCCAGCCCCAGCAAGGTGCGCACCTCGTCCAGCGACATGTCCATGGCCCGGCACAGGCGGATGAAACGCAGCTGGTGCACATCGCCTTCACTATATAAACGATAGCTGTTGTCGCCCCGGCCCTGTGGACTGAGCAGGTTTTCCTTTTCATAAAACCGGATGTTCGCTGTGCTGACGCCGCTTTGCCGCGCGGCCTCGCCGATCTGATAACCCCGGACGGCGGATGGGCTTGAAACAGGCATCGCTTGACCTTGAAGTGACTTGAGGGTTTCCAATCATGCCATCAACCCGAAAACACTGGAGAAGCCCTCAATGTCCGCTCATTGCTGCGACCACGATGCCACGGCCGCCCAGGCCAACAGTCCGCGCTACCGGAAGATCCTCTGGGTCGCGCTGGCCGTCAACCTGGCCATGTTTGCCATCGAAATTGCGGCGGGCTTTCGCTCCGGCTCGGTTTCGCTGCTGGCTGACGCCATCGACTTTTTTGGCGACGCAGCCAACTACGGCGTGAGTCTGGCGGTGCTGTCCCTGGGCCTGGCCTGGCGTTCCCGCGCGGCGCTGCTCAAGGCAACGAGCATGCTGGCCTTCGGCGTGTTTGTGCTGGGCCGGGCGGGGTGGGTGGCCACCCAGGGCGGCGCGCCCGAAGCCCTGACCATGGGCGCCATCGGCCTGCTCGCGCTGCTTGCCAACGTGCTGGTCGCGGCCCTGCTGTACGCCTACCGCGAAGGCGATGCGAATATGCGCAGCGTGTGGCTGTGCTCGCGCAACGATGCCATCGGCAACCTGGCCGTGATGCTGGCTGCGCTGGGTGTGTTCGGCACCGGCAGCGCCTGGCCCGACCTGGCCGTGGCGGCGGTGATGGGCAGCCTGGCGATCTGGGGCGGCTGGTCGGTGATGCAACAGGCACGGCGCGAATTGCGTGCCAGCCGCTTGGCCCGGATACATGCATGAACACCTTCATCCATGACGAGCGCCACCGGGTTTTCAGGCAGCTGATGCTCGGTTTCAAAACGACCGGCGCCGCAGAAACCGGCGAGCGCTGGGCATGGCTGGAAGCCGCGCACGTGGTCGGGCAGCATGACTTCAGCCTCCACTGGGCCTCACACGCAGCGATGCTGCGTTTTGCACTGCAGACCCGGGACATGCGCGAAGCGGCCGGGCAGGTGTTTCGCCTGGGGCTGGTTCCGCTGGGTCACCTCCTGCAGCGTCTTCCTGCTGGAAACCCCGGTCGTGCCACCGTCAGTGCGTTTGCGCCTAGGCCGGTTGACGAACATTTGGGCCAACTGATACGGCAGGCGAGCGCTCCAGCCCAGCGATCTTTTTTTTGAACTTTCACCGCTCTGCCGTATCATTAACTTATGCGCCGCCTCTTTTTCATCGCCATGATCTTCCTGCTGCTCCTGCGCGGCATGGTGGGCGATGCAATGGCCACGGGCATGGCCGCCGGTCATTTGCAGCGGGTTTCTGTTGCTACAAAATTCATAGCTTCTCCCACCCATGAAACAAGGGCGGACGGGCATTTTGACCATGAAACAGCCACACATGAAACAGCCACAAAATCCATGGCGCACCCGGCGGCAACGCCTCCCGATTGCGCAGGACACGCCGCTGGCGACGCTTCCGCTCCCCTGACCCCGGAAGCCACCGGACACTGCGAATCCTGTGCGGCCTGCCAGGCCTGCAACACGATGGCGCTGTCGCCGCTGGCAGCCCGCACCGCTTCCCTCTCGATTCCTCCTGCGCTACCGCATTCGCCGGCCGCCCAATTTGCCAGCGCCGTCGCAGCGCTGGGTCAAAAACCACCGATTTCCTGACCTCCAGGCCCGTAGTGGGTCTGTACTTGCCATCCGGCATGGGCTTCACGCCTTTTCGCCGGATTCGCGCGATTTTTTCGATCGCCCCGCTTGTCTGTCAGGAGATTTTTGTGACCATCCGTTTCTTTTTTTGCATGCTGGTTCTGCCGCTAGGTATAGCCAACGCCCAGGGTTCACCAGCCCCGCAAGCCACCGATCCGGCGGCGCCCGTGCCCGCGGTGAATTACCGCTCCGTGTTTTCAGATCTCCCCACCGGTGTGGAAGCCGGGCGCGAAGACTGGAAAAAAGCCAATAACGACGTCGGCCGCTTCACGCGCGGCCACCCCGACATCCTCAAGTCGGAGCAGCAGGCAACGCCAGCGGCCCCTGCGGCCAGAACGGATGCCGCCCCACCTGCGACGGCCCATCCCCACAAACATTGAGCTGCACCATGTTTTCATTCCACAAATCCGCAACGGCCCTGCTGGCGGCCGCGACACTGGCCGGCTGCGCCAGCCTGTCGCCCGACGGCAACCTGGCCGACATCAATACATTGACTGCCGGCAAAACGTCGGGGGTACAAGCCCCGGTCGGGCGCAGCGACAGTGCAGAAACCCGCGAAGCGGTGAACCGCTTGCTGGCCGACCCCCTGAGCGCGGAATCGGCCGTACGCATTGCGCTGCTCAACAACCCGGGCATCCACGCCTCCATGGCCACCTTGGGCATCAGCGACGCCGACCGTGTACGTGCCGGCACGCTGCCGAACCCACATTTCTCGATTGGCCGCTTTGTCGAAGGCAGCAAGGTGGAGATTGAGCGCGGCATCGGCTTCAACGTCATCGGCCTGCTCACCCTGCCCTGGCGTGCCAAATACCAGAGCCAGCAACATGAGGTGGCCAAGCTGCAGGCCGCGCAAGAGGTTGTCAAACTCGCCGCCGACACGCGCAAGGCCTGGATCAACGCCGTCGCCGCGCAACAGACCGCCAGCTACATGAAAGACGCGAAGGACGCGGCCGAGGCCAGCGGCGAGCTGGCCCGGCGGCTGGCACGTGTGGGCAACTGGAGCAAGCTCAACCAGGCACGCGAACAGGCCTTTGTTGCCGATGCCGCGGCGCAGTTGGCACGCAGCCAGAACGCGGCGTATGCCGCACGCGAAAAACTCATCCGCCTGATGGGCTTGTGGGGAACGCAGACGCAGTTCACGCTCAGCGAGCGCCTGCCGGACCTGCCGAAAACAGTGGCGGAGATGCCGGACATCGAAGCCCGCGCGCTGCGCGACCGCCTGGACGTGCGCGCCAGCATGGCGCAGGCGAGCTACGTCGCCGACTCGATGGGCCTGACCCGTACCACCGGCTTCATTAACGCGCTCGACGCGAAGTACTCACGCAACACCACGTTCGACAACGCGACCGGTGACAAGGAAATCAAGCGCGGCTGGGAGCTTGAGTTGCCGCTGCCTATTTTCGACTGGGGTGGTGCCGGCAATGCGCGCGCACAAAACCAGTACATGCAGTCGGTGGCGCGCGTGCGCGAAACAGCCATCCAGGCCCGCTCCGAGGCACGCGAAAGTTACCACGCATGGCGCACCGCGCATGACCTGGCGCTGCATTACCGCAACGAGGTGGTGCCGCTGCGCAAGTTCATCAACAACGAACTGCTGCTGCGCTACAACGGCATGCTGGCCAGCGTGTTCGAGCTGCTGGCCGACACGCGCACCAGCATCGCGGCCGTCAATGCCAGCATCGAAGCGCAGCGCGACTTCTGGCTGGCCGACACCGACCTTCAAACCACACTGACAGGGACCTCCGCCGGCATGGCGCCCCTGGCCGCCGGCCCTGCTGCCGGCGGCAGCGAAGCCCGAGGACATTGACATGAACATCAACAACGAACGCAGACGATTTTTTGCCGGTGCAGCCGCTGCCACGGCGACCGCGGTGGCAGCCAGCGCGGTGAACCGCGTCGCCATGGCCGCGCTGCCCGAGCCGGTGATACAGGCCAAACCCGACACCATGCCGCCGCTGGTACCCAGCACGGGCCGGCCCTACAACCCGGTGGTCACGCTCAACGGCTGGACCCTGCCCTGGCGCATGAACAACGGCGTGAAGGAGTTTCACCTGGTGGCCGAGCCGGTGGTGCGCGAGATGGCGCCCGGCTTCAAGGCCAACATGTGGGGCTACAACGGGCAAAGCCCCGGCCCGACCATTGAGGTGGTGGAAGGTGACCGTGTGCGCATGTTTGTCACCAACAAGCTGCCCGAACACACCAGCGTGCACTGGCACGGCCAGCGACTGCCCAATGGCATGGATGGTGTCTCGGGCCTGACCCAGCCTGCCATTCCGGTAGGCAAGACCTTTGTCTACGAGTTCGTCGCGAGGCGGCCCGGCACCTTCATGTACCACCCGCACGCCGACGAAATGACGCAGATGGCCATGGGCATGATGGGTTTCTGGATCACGCACCCGAAGGCGAAACATCCGCTGATCGACGAGGTGGACCGCGACTTCGTGTTCCTGCTCAACGCCTACGACATCGACCCCGGCAGCATGACACCCAAGATCATGACCATGACCGACTTCAATCTGTGGTCGTGGAACAGCCGGGTTTTTCCGGGCATCGACACGCTCAACGTACGCAAGGGCGACAAGGTGCGCATACGCATGGGCAACCTGACCATGACCAACCACCCGATCCACCTGCACGGCCACGAGTTTGTGGTGACCGGTACCGACGGCGGCCCCACGCCGAAATCGACACGCTGGCTTGAAGTCACCACCGACGTCGCGGTGGGCCAGATGCGGCAGATCGAATTCCTCGCCGACGAGGAAGGCGACTGGGCCTTTCATTGTCACAAGAGCCACCACACCATGAATGCCATGGGCCACGATGTACCGACCATGATCGGTGTGGACCACCGCGGCCTGATCAAGAAAATGCAGAAGGCCGTGCCCGACTACATGGTCATGGGCGAGCGCGGCATGGCCGACATGGGCGAGATGGAGATGGAAATCCCCGAGAACACCGCACCCATGATGACCGGCACCGGCCCGTTCGGCCCGGTCGAAATGGGCGGCATGTTCAGCATGCTGAAGGTGCGCAAAAACCAGAAGCCCGGCGACTACAGGGACCCGGGCTGGTACAAGCACCCGGCCGGCACAGTCGCTTACGAATGGACGGGCGCATTGCCCGACCCGGCGCGGCCACGCGCCGGCAGCAAAGCCATGCCGGCAGCCTCACCGGGCCCGGTGACACAGGTTCAGATCCGCAAACCTTCCGGCCATGCCGGCCATTGACTGAAAGGAAAAACATGACAAACCAACTTACTCTCAAATTGATAGCTGCCAGCGCATTATTAATGGGAGCTGGAGGCGCATTTGGTCAACATTCCCACCAGCCGTCACATGAAGCCAGCCCCTATGCAGGCCAGCAGACGCGCGAAATCAAGGCCCTCTCGTCCACCCAGACAACCGACCTGCTGGCCGGCAAAGGCATGGAGCTGGCCAAGGCCGCCGAGCTCAACGGCTACCCCGGGCCCATGCACACGCTGGAGCTGGCTGCGCAACTCGAGCTGAGCAGTGAGCAGAAGCAGGCCAGCGAAGTGCTGATGAGTCGCCACAAAGCGGAGGCTCGCGAACTGGGCGCACAGCTGGTGGAAGCTGAACGTGCGCTGGACCTGGCTTTTTCATCGCGCCAGATCGACGCAGCCCGGCTGGCGGCCCACACTGACCGCATTGGCAGGCTTCAGGCCCTGCTGCGCAAGTCGCATCTGGAAACCCATCTGCAGCAAACCGCACTGCTGAGGCCGGAGCAGATCTCCCGCTATGCGCAGTTGCGCGGCTACACCGGATCGCCTGACTCTTTCACACCCTCAAGCAAGCATCATTAACCGAAACGGAAATATCCATGAAAAAATTCACCTCAGCCCTCCTCGTTGTTTTGATAACAAGCGCCAGTACCTTCGCTTTCGCCCACGGCGACGAGGCGCACGCAAAAAAAGCCGGCCCGGTCAAGAAAGAACAAAAGGAATGGGGCATTGGAGGCGACGCCAAGGCCGTCACCCGAACCATCACTTTCACCATGACCGACAACATGCGTTTTGATCCCGACAAGATCAACGTCAAGCAAGGCGACACGATCCGGTTCGTCATTAAAAACGGCGGCAAAGTCATGCATGAAATGGTGATAGGTACAAAAAAGGACCTGGAAGAACATGCCGCACTGATGATGAAGTTTCCCGCCATGGAACATGAAGAGCCTTACATGGCACACGTAGGACCGGGCAAAACCGGCGAACTCATCTGGACATTCAACAAACCCGGCAGCTTTGACTTTGCCTGCCTGATTGCCGGCCACTACCAGGCCGGCATGACAGGAAAAATCACTGTGGCGGCTTCCCGCTAGCCCTCACTCCAAAGAGAAACTCATGCAAAGAAGATTCCTTATTCAAGCCATCGCCAGCCTCGCCGGCACTTCCCTGCTGGCGCCTGCATTGATGGCCCAGACCCGGCCGCAGGTCGAAGTCTGGAAAGACCCGGGCTGCGGCTGCTGCAAGGACTGGGTGGCCCACATGGAAGCCAATGGCTTCGACGTCAAGGTACACGACAGCGGCAACACCGCCGCGCGCAAGCGGCTGGGCGTGCCCGACAAGCTCGGCTCCTGCCATACCGCGCTGGTCGGTGGCTACGCCATCGAGGGCCACGTGCCCGCCCGCGAGGTGCACCGCCTGCTCAAGGAACGCCCAGCCGCCGTTGGTCTGTCGGTGCCCGGCATGCCGGTCGGCTCGCCCGGCATGGACGGCAAGATTTACGGCGACAGAAAAGACCCGTACGACGTTGTGCTCATCAGCCGCAACGGCAGTACCCGCGTTTATCAAAGTTACCACCGCACCTGAACCGAAAGGATTTCCCCATGAAACATTTCACCACCCTGATTGCCACCCTGGTCACGTCGGCTGCCTTCGCGCAGGCCGGCCCGCCCGCCACCGAAGCCGAAGTCCGCAAGGTCGACAAGGACGCCGGCAAGATCACCCTCAAACACGGCGAGATCAAGAACCTGGACATGCCGGCCATGAGCATGGTGTTCCAGGTCAAGGACAAAACCCTGCTGGACAAGGTCAAGCCCGGCGACAAGGTCAGCTTCACCGCCGACAAGATCGACGGTGCTTACACCGTCCTGTCGATCGAGCCCGCCAGGTAAGACGCATCCCGGCCTAGTCCGGGGTTTTGAACTTTTCGCCCGTCCCCGTATCATTCCTCCATGCGTCACCTCCTGCTTGCCCTGTTGATCGCCGTGCTTCCTGTGCGCGGGTGGGTCGGCCATGCCATGGCGGTGGACATGGCGTCGCAGCATGCCGCCCTTGCGCAGGCTGTTGCTGCGGGTGACCCAACCCCGATGCCGGAGGACTGCCCCATGCATGCGCAGATGGCAGACACCGCGGCCGAATCGGCGCAAGCCAGCCAGGCCGGCATGCTCTGCCAGGGTTGCGACACCTGCCAGCTGTGCCTGGCGATGGCTTCTTTCACCGGAGCAGTCGTGCAGGCTGCAGCCTGGCTGCCGCACGCGGCACCGATGGACGCCGGACTCCTTTTCAACAGCGCCGACCAGCCTTCAGGCATCAAACCGCCTATTTCCTGATTTCCATGCCCAAGGTACGTCTGCCGACCCAGGCAGACGCTTCAAAAACCGGCGGCTCTTGCCGCCTGCATGCAGGAAACTGGAATGAGATATTTTTTATACACGTCACTCGCGGCACTGCTAGGCCTCGGCGCAGTCGCGATGGTCCATGCCGCAAAGCCGGCCCCCGAATCCGCCGAAGTGGTGAAGGCGAAAGTGGTCAAGGTCGACGCTCCCCGCAGCAAGATCACCTTGAAGCACGCGCCCATCCGCAGCATCCGGATGGAAGCCATGACCATGCCCTTCAGGGTCAGCGACCCGACGATGCTGGCGCCACTCAAGGCGGGTGACCGGGTCACTTTCTCCGTCGCAATGCAGGACGGCGAGCTGGTGATCACGCAGATCAAGGCGGCGAAATGACGGCCTGGTACCGCTTTCTTCTGGCTGCGGCCCTTGTGGCCGGCACATCCACTTCGGTGCAGGCCGGTCCCATGGGCTTCAAGGACAGCACCATGGCCATGGGGGACTTCAGCCCCGGCTGGCGCGAGGCCTGGGTCAACCACGCCGTCACCGCACGCGATGCCTTCGGTGTCGGCGGCGTTTACATGCGTTCGGACGACAGGCGCCTGACCCGCGAGTTTGCGGAACTGACTTACACCCGGCTGGCGCACCGTATCAACGGGGAGCACTCACAGGCCAACTTCTGGTTTGTGGGTGGTGCGGGGCAGCTCAAAGGCAATGACTTTGGGGGCAGCAAAACCATGCTGGCTCCCGGCGTCTCGGCCGACTATGAAACCACACGTGTCTATGTGTCCGGGTCTGTGCGGCTATACCGCGCGCCTGGCATCAGGCACGACTTTGCCTCGGTGCGGACCGGGTTCTCCTTTTACGAAACCGACTATGACGAAATGCAGCCCTGGCTGATCCTGGAAGCGCGGCGCATGCGTGGCCTGTCGGAGAAAACCGAAATCACGCCGATGCTGCGCTTCATCCACAACCGTTACTTCGTCGAGGTTGGCATCAACAACATGAAGCAGGGCCGTTTCAACTTCATGTACATCTTCTGAAAATTCACCTACCTCTTTCATTCAAGGACTCATCATGAAATCATTTACTATCAAATTCATAGCAGCCTGCGCAGGTGCTACCCTGGCTACAGGCATTTTTTCCTCTGCATTTGCGGTCGAAAGCATCAAGGCCACCGTCAACGGCATGGTGTGTGCATTCTGCGCACAGGGCATTGAAAAACGCCTGTCTGCCATGCCGGCCACCCAGGCCGTGTTCGTGGACCTGAAGAAAAAAATCGTGGTCGTGGAAGCCAAGGACGGCCGGGCGCTGGACGGCAAAGCCATCAGCCATGAAATCAAGGAAGCGGGATATGACGTGACCAGGCTGGAAACGGTGGCGCAATCGGTGGCCGACATCAAGGCCCAGATGAAAGCAAAAAACAAATGACGCCGCCCCTGCGCGACCCGGTCGACAAGACATCGGCCTGGTCCTCCTGGGCCGCGCTGTTTGCCAGCTCCGGCACGCTGATCTGCTGCGCGTTGCCGGCCCTGCTGGTGGCGATGGGCGCCGGCGCGGCGCTGTCCACACTTGTTTCCGCCATGCCTGGGCTGGTCTGGGTCAGCGAGTACAAGGAAGCAGTGTTTGCGGCGGCTGGCCTGATGCTGGCGTTCAGCGGCGTGCTGCAATGGCGCAACCGGTCGGCTCCCTGCCCGCTTGATCCCGCACTGCGCCAGGCCTGTATGCGCATGCGGCAAACGTCAACACGGGTGTACGGAGTGAGCGTAGCGATTTATTTTGCTGGCGGCTGGTTTGCTTTCGTGCAACCGTGGCTGGGCAATGCCTGACCGCGCTATCAGAGAGGCCACTCAGCTCACTCAGGAAACACTTGTCCGGAAGCCTCTTCCCGCAGGTAGCAGATCAACCCTGAAATCCACAGCATGGCAGGCACCAGCAGCAGCCAGCGAAAATCCGACTGCAACATGAAGTTCGTTGCGCTCATCAGCATGACGCTGGCTGCTCCGGCCAGCGTCATCGCTGCAAACGTTCCCCTGGCACGGTTGGCAAGGTAACGGCAAGCCACCAGCAGGGTCAGTGCGCCGGTGGCGACCATGAAACCACCCATCACATTGAATACATGATCAAGCCAGCGCAAAAGGCCGGGCGCTGCAGTCAGCAGGATTTCCATGGAACTCCCCATAAAACGGGGATCCTCCGGAAGCAGGGCTGGGCGCAGGAACAGGAAATAAACGCCCAGCCCCACCATCCATAAACTGCAGGCGGCGAACACCTTGGCGGAAGCACGCATTCTCATTTTGGCCGACTGCATGAACAGGCTCCTGTTGAAGTTCTCATGGTCTGACGCTGACACCGTTGGGCCCTTTGCCAACGGAGACGGTTGCAACCACACTGCGCTTCCTGATATCGAGCACCGACAGCGAACCGGCGTAGGTGTTCGTGATGTAGGCGTACCGCCCCTCCCGGTTAATAGCCACACCGTGGGTACCGGCGCCGGTTTCGATGGTCCCGATCACCTTGAAACTCTCCAGATCGATCATGCTAAGGGTCTTGCCCGGCTTGTTCCGCGTTCCCTGGTTGGCAACAAGCAAGGTGGTGGAATCCGGCGTCGAGAACAACTGGATGGGGACCGTTCCGACACCAATCCTGCGCAAGACCTTGCGGGTCGCAGGATCGATCACAGCAACGGCGTTTTCGCCTGACAGTGAAACAAAAGCGAGACGCCCGTCGGGCGTAAAGCCAACCTGGGCAGGCCCTTTGCCCACCGGTATTTGCGTCACCTCTTTTTGGCTGGCTGTATCAACAACAGATACCGTGCCCCCTTTGAGGTTGGCAACATAGGCTTGTTTGCCATCCGGGCTGATTCGAATACCGTGAGGAAATTTTCCAACCGCTATCGTTGACACCCGGCGTTGCGTCGACGCATCTATCACGCTCAACGTGTTGTCACCACCATTGGTCACGTAGGCAAAACGCCCATCAGGGGTCAGCACAACATGAGCTGGATGCAACCCTACCGGTACTTTCGAAACCACTGCATCGGTCGCGGCGTCAATGACCCAGACGGCACCAGCACCGCTTGTGGCCTGATGTTCGTCCTTGCCCATGTCCTGATGGGCAGAAGCATCTGCAGCAGCCGGCTCTCCATTGTTGGTCACCCACACCCGCGTTCCATCCGGCGACACCTGCACGTTATGCGGTTTTCCGCCGACACGCACGTTGGCGAGCAACTTGAACGACGCAGCATCCAGCACACTGACCGTGTCGGCATCCTCGTTCGCTACATACACCTTGTCTGCCGCTGAACAGACACCCGCAACACCCCACCCTGACAGCATTGCCGCCATCACCAGCCAGTTTCTGATTCCAGACATGATTACCCCTTGTTAAAAAAATCCACTGCGTCCCGGGCCATGCGGGTCACACACCAATCTGCGTAGACCTGACCCAGGAGTTTTCCCAACCAACGCCCCGCAAAGCCGGTTGGAAGGCTGTAGTCAATCCAGACACGCAAGCGGGCGCCGGTAGCTGCCGGGGCAAGTTCGAACCCCATTCGGTATTGGTCGATCACCAGCAAGCGCGGTTGACCGCGCGTTTCCCAGGTCTTGCGAAAAGGAGGCTCATGGTGAGTAACCACTTCCTCCACATGCAGAGACACTCCCAGGATCACGCCTTTCATGCGTATCACTGATCCCACCGCCTGGCCCCGCAGACTGTCGAGCTCTGTCTTCATCGTTGCGCCGGCCATCATGAGAGACGGCTTCTCCATGTGCGCAGACAGCCGCCTGTGATCGTCCAGCACTGCAAAAACGGCTGCGGGATCGGCGGCAACATCGGCCAGTGCTTCCCGATGAAGCTGGAACGGCGCACTCATGCCCGGTTCGGCCGCAGGCCATGGTGATGCGTTTTTCAGCGCCATGTTCCTACCCCTTCCACTGGTTCGTGCGATCCGGCTCCTGTCGCCGATGCGCATGGCCACCATGGCCGCCACCACCGTGTCCATGCATCAGGTGCATCAACGGACAAGCCAGCAGAAGCAGGTACGGCCAGAAGCCAAGAATATGACCCCAGTGTTCACGCAGAAGATAGAAGCCAGCGATCAGGGCGGCCGTTGCGACAGCCATGCCGGCAGGACGGCGCCAGAACGGGGGCGCCGGCTGATCATTGTTGTCAAACTGATCCATGATGACTCTCCTTCAAAGTTGCCAGCGAAAAATCCGGGGGGCGAATTCACCCAATCGCGCAATCCTGAGTTCGATCACGCCCGGTCGCGGCGCCGGAACATCGAAGGCCAACAACCCTTCGCGGTGATGGCCGCCGGGTGGCGCTCCCTCCCAGCTCACAGGCTTGAATGTGCGGCCCTCGTCAGTCGCCAGGGTGGCGCTGCGGGCCAGGTCATCGTTCAAGTCTGCGCTGTGGGTGTCCAGCACAACTGTGAACTCCCATCGGCTGTCCAGGGTTCCGATTGATTTCGGTGTTACCTTGATCGTTACCCCTCGGTCGCTCGTCGACCGTGTGGTGGTCGCTTCAGGACTTGTCTGTGCCATCGCACCCCGGGGCGCTGACGCCAGCACAAGCCCGGCGCAGGCTATCGCGCCAGCGAACAGGCTGCGCCTACTCAATGGGTGGTCTCGTGTGTCAAACATACCGGTCTCCTCAGGAAATAATTTGCACTGAAAATGCAGCGTACTGGCGTCAACGCAGGAGCTGGCGCGATGCCGGACCCACGCCCAACCACCTGGACACTGCGCTCCTGGACTTGGAAATAAACGCGGATCTTCGGAACGCGAGGTTCCGGGCCAGCCGTCAGCAGGTGGCTAAAGTGTCAGCCGGGAGTAGCGCACCCGCATGGGCCGCTCAGGTAGAACGGGTTGGGTGTCGTCGAATCTCCGAGGCGACGTCGCAACAGGCGTCAACGCTGTCCAGAGAATGGACACCAGAGGCGCCGGACCAGGATCGACCTGGTCTGCCGTCAAGTCCTGCCTGGGCAAGGAATGCCCACCATCGTCGCAGGCCTTCAGGCACGGGGCCTTGGCAACATGCGAGTCGTCGTCGTGGCCAGCCACAACTCCCGCATGACCTGGGGAGACAAAGGGGGCTTGCGCGATTTCGAATAGTTCGACGGGTGCTGCGTGGGCGTGCGTGACGCGCGCTTCCAGCAAGCAGGCATTGGCGACTCCTGAAGCCAGAGCAAACAGCCACCCCAGCAACACCAGGAATGCGGTGTGGCGTTTGGTGCGGGTGCTGAAAGAAAGTTTCATGGACGTGCAGGTTCCGAAAGTCCATGCTAACGGCGCCCCGCGACGGCGAATTGATATGCATCAAAGGGGATGGTGCCCGTGGGTACGGTATGCCGGTAATCCCTGCAAACAGTCATGGATCCCGCAGTGCAGCACCGGCCTCCGATGGCAGCGTGATCACCGCGATGGCAGCGGGCTTGATGTAACGCAAGCGGCAGGGCATCCCATCCGCTGCGGCTGCGGTCTGCGGTTCGGCGTGGCCGTTTTTGCGCTAACCTGACAGGACCAACCTGTTATGCCCATGACCGCCAAGACCCCCTCGTCACACAGCGGGCCTGCGACCGCTCCTACGCTGTGGCATGCCTTGCCGGCCGGCGAAGTCCTCACCCGGCTGGCCTGCAACCCCGCCGTGGGGCTCAGCGCCGCAGAAGTGGAAAAACGACACGCGAGCGAAGGCGCCAATGCCCTGCCCGAACCGCCGCGCCGCTCCATGCTGGCCGTGTTCGCGCGCCAGTTCAAGAGCCCGCTGATCTACATCCTGTTTGCAGCCGTCGTCCTGGCGGTTGCCATGGCGCACTATGGCGATGCGGTGGTCATCCTGGCCGTGGTGCTGGTCAATGCCGTGGTGGGCACCTTCCAGGAGGGCCGCGCAGAACGTTCGATGGCCTCGCTGCGCCGGTTGGCCGCGCTACGGGTGCGGGTACTGCGCGATGGCCAGGAGGCACTGATCGAAGCGCGCGAGCTGGTGTCGGGTGATGTGCTGCTGCTGGCTGCGGGAGATGCGATTGGTGCCGACGCCAGGCTGATCGAAGAGGCGCAACTGCAGGTCGCCGAAGCGGCCCTGACCGGCGAGTCGGTGCCGGTGAGCAAAGCGGTCACGCCGCTGTCCGAGTCCGCGGGGCTGGCGGACCGCCACAACATGCTGTTCTCCGGCACCTACGCAACCGCCGGGCGCGGGAGTGCGGTGGTCGTCGCCACCGGCCCCCGTACCGAAGTCGGTCGCATCGCCGGACTGACCGAAACCGCCGCCGACCCCCAAACGCCGCTGGAGCAACGCATCGCGCAGTTTGGCCGCTCGCTGGTCGTCGCCGCGCTGGTGCTTTTTGTCTCGGTGGTCGCGCTCGGGATGTTCAGGGACTTGCCGCTGGCCGATGTGCTGATGGTGGCCATCAGCCAGATGGTGTCCATGGTGCCCGAAGGCCTGCCGGTGGCCATGACCATCGCACTGGCCGTCGGCATGCAGCGCATGGCGGGGCGCGGCGCCATCATCCGTCGCCTGTCAGCCGTCGAAACCCTGGGCTCGACAACCGTGATCTGCACCGACAAGACCGGCACCCTGACACGCAACGAAATGACGGTCAGCGCCTTGTGGCTGCCCGGCGGGCTGGAAGTGTCCGTCAGCGGCACGGGCTACGCACCCGAGGGCCGGTTGAGTTCCGGTGATGCGGCCCTGCTGCCGCTGCTGCAGGCTGCCGCGCTGTGCAATGACGCGCAACTGCTGCCGCCCGAGGAGGCGCGCACACAGTGGTCGGTGCTGGGCGACCCGACAGAAGGCGCACTAAAGGTACTCGCTGCCAAGGCGGGCATTGATCTGGAAAAACTCGCCCGCGAAGCATCGCGCGAGGCCGAGCTGGCCTTCGATGCCGACACCCGCATGATGGCCACACGCCACCGCTTTGCCGGTGCACCACGCCGCGTGTTCATCAAGGGGGCGCCCGAAGTGCTGCTGCACCTGTGCGCGGCCGACGGAACGGCCGTGATCCACACGGCCCGCGCGGCCGCCGACGCCATGGCTGCGCGCGCGCTGCGGGTGCTGGCCTTTGCCGTGGTAGAGGACGATGCTCTGGACCCCGAGGCCGGTTTCGACGCACTGGCCGGGCGCGCCCGCCTGCTCGGCCTGGCCGGCCAGATCGACCCGCCGCGCGAGGAGGTCAAGGCCGCCGTCGCAGAATGCCGCGCGGCCGGCATCCGGGCCGTCATGGTGACCGGCGACCACAAACTCACCGGCCTGGCGATTGCCCGTGAACTCGGCATCGCGCGTGACGGTGACCGCGCGGTGGACGGCGCAGAACTCGAACGCATGAACGAGGCAGATCTGCGCGACGGGCTGGACCACATCTCGGTCTTTGCGCGTGTCCATCCGGCGCAGAAGCTGCGCATTGTCGAAGCCCTGCAGGCGCGCGGCGAGGTGGTGGCGATGACCGGCGACGGCGTCAACGACGCGCCCGCGCTGGCGCGCGCCGATGTGGGTGTGGCCATGGGCATCACCGGCACCGAGGTAGCCAAAAGCGCGGCCAAAATCATCATCACCGATGACAACTTCGCCACCATCGTCGGCGCGGTCGAACAGGGGCGCGTGGTTTACGGCAACCTGAAAAAAGTCATCCTTTACCTGTTCGCCACCTCGATCGACGAGGTCGTGGTGCTGCTGCTGGCCCTGCTGGCCGGCTACCCGCTGCCGCTGGCGGCGGTGCAAATCCTGTGGATCAACATCGTGACCGAGGGCACACTGACCGTGAACCTGGTGATGGACCCGCCCGACGGCGATGAGATGAAACGTGCGCCGGTGCCGCGCAACGACCGGCTGGTGGACCGCACCATGCTGGGCCGGGTGCTGCTGATGTCGGCCACCGCCGTGCTGGTCACCTTCGGCTGGTTCGTCTGGCGACTGGGGCAGGGCGTGCCGATTGATCTGGTGCGTACCGAAACCTTCACCGTGCTGGCGATGTGCCAGTGGTTCAACGTGCTCAACTGCCAGTCGGCCACCCGCTCGGCATTCCGGCTGGGTCTGCTGAAAAACCCCTGGCTGCTCGGCGGCCTGGCCCTGAGCATCGCGCTGCAGGTGTTGGTGCTGTATGCCCCGTTCATGAACACGCTGTTTTATACGGTGCCGCTGGCGCCTGCCTCCCTGCTGCCCTTGTTGCTGCTGGCCAGCAGCGTGTTGTGGGCGGAAGAGCTGCGCAAGTTCGTCGTGCGTCTTCGTTAAAGGCAACCGCACGACTCCGACCCGCCATTTGCCATCCGCTGCCGCGAGTGCCGACGCCCGGTGTGAACCTTCTTTGGCAGGGCAAATTTGCTATCATAAACATAGCTTCTTACGCCCATAAACAAAGGGCTGGCGGCTATTTTTATCCGTAAAATCACCGTCTCGTCGATACCATCCGGCAGCTCATGTTATGGTTCAAACATGCCCAAAGCCATCCGCTATACCCTGCTTTCGCTGCGTGATCTCGCTGTCTCCGCCGGCCCCTTCATCGTGCTGGCTGTGGCGCTGCTGGTGCTGGCCTACATGTGGCTGGACCCGAACCCGCCCAAGCGCGTCACACTGGCCACCGGCCCGGCGCAAAGCGCGTATGAAGAGTTCGGCAAGCGCTACGCCAGAATCCTGGCCCAGGACGGCATCGAGGTGGTGCTGCTGCCCTCGCAGGGTTCGGCCCACAACCTGCAATTGCTGCGCGAAGGCAAGGTCGACCTCGGTTTTGTGCAGGGCGGCACCAGCAGCTACGACGCCGCTGACGCCGAGGCCCTGACATCTCTGGGCAGCCTGTTTGTCGAGCCGCTGTGGCTGTTTTACCAACAAGGCGCCCTCGGGCATGAACGGAAAGCGACGAGCGTGAGGGCCCTTAATTCACTTACCCAACTTCAAGGCCTGCGCGTCAACCTCGGCACACCCGGCAGCGGCGTGCCCAACCTGATGGGCAAGCTGCTGGAAAGCAACCGCATCGACCCCGCCAGCCTGCGCATCTCGAACCTGGACCAGACGCCCGCAACAGTTGCGTTTCTCGGCGGTGAGCTTGATGCGATTGTGTTTGCCTCTGCACCTGAATCACTGATGGTGCAAATGTTGCTGCAGACACCCGGCGTGAAACTCATGAATTTCACGCAGAGCGAAGCTTATTCCAAGCGCTTTGCCTTCCTGAGCACGGCACGCCTTCCGCAGGGTGTGGTGGACCTGGCCGGCAATATTCCGCCCGAGGATGTCAGCCTCGTCGCAACCACCACCTCGCTCATCGCCAGAAGCACGACCCATCCGGCCCTGGTGCAGCTGTTTGCGCAGGCTGGCAACGTCATTCACAGTCCTGCGGGGTGGTTCAAAAGCGCCCGCGAATTCCCCAACCGGGACAACAACGAGTTGCCCATCTCCAAGGAAGCCGAACGCGCTATCAAGAACGACGCACCTCTGTTGCAGCGCTACCTGCCCTTCTGGGTGGCCAATCTGGTCGAGCGCATGTGGCTGGCGATGGGCATCATCATTGCGGTCATGCTGCCGCTGTCGCGCATCGTGCCGCCCCTGTATGAATTCCGCGTTCGCTCACGCATCTTCAGATGGTACGGACAGCTTCGTGACATTGAAAACCGAATTGAAGGCACACGCAACACGGGCGCGCTCCTCGACGAACTCAACGCCCTGGAAAGCCGCGCCGAGAAAATCAGCGTGCCACTTTCCTACACCGATGAGCTTTATGCGCTACGCAGCAATATTCATCTGGTGCGCAAGAAGTTGCAGCGGTTGTAGCGATCTATCGCTATCAATAAACTAGGACCGTATGCGTCAATCCAGGAAAGGACGCTGCTACCTAATCACTGGAGCAGGAAATGGAAAACGTACCGCAGGAGTTGAAGCATGCGTTGGAAAAATTTTGCGACGCCGCAGACGATATCGTCAAGTCATTTACCAAGCCCATAGCCTCACAGGAACCTCCAAAAATCATTTGGCACTACACAAATGATGTTGGCTTGAGAGGAATCCTGGAGACCGGTCAGCTTTGGCTATCTGACATATTTAATCTCAACGATCCCTCTGAGCTACGCCACGGGTTTTCCCATGCGGTAAAAATCTTGAATAGCAAAGCAGAAAAAGGTCCCCCAGAAAGTCGGCTTTTCGCTAAACGTTTTTCTGACTTCTACGAAGGGGGTATGCAAGGTAGTGCTCATTATTTTGTCTGTTCGTTTAGTGCGGACGGTGATGACCTCGGGCAATGGCGGGCATATGCGGATAACGGGCGGGGTTACGCACTCGGGTTTGATGCCAAGGCTTTGGAACACGCTTTTACGCAACAGAACGGAATCCCAATACCAAGCAACAGCACATTCCCCATCACATACAAAGACGAAGAACTTGCCGATCTACACCGCCAGATGATCGACAAAATGTTTGATCTGATCTCACTGTGGCGAGATAAAGCGATAGATGCCGCAGTAGTCATGGCTTACATTCAGGAATTGCACGCTCGCCTTGCAGTCCCTGCACTAGAAGCCTCTCTATTCTTCAAACACGAAGCGTATGAGAACGAGAGTGAGTACAGGTTTATGCAGATTTTCAGAGGTGATACTCCGGCACCCGAAGTGAAGCGCAGATACCGCTCCTATGAGTTGGTCAAATACAAAGAGTTTGATTGGAAGCGCTTGGATGCCGGAGCGCTAAAACACATCGCCGTTGGCCCTGCGGCTGACTGCACGAAAGCCACACAATTTGCGGCAGACTGCGTAGCGGCATTCGACATAGGAAACGCCGAAATAACATGTTCAAAAATTCCCTATCGCGCGCTATAAAGGCTTGAGCATTGGATTTTTCATTTTGTAAGGCCGCACATCAGATTTCAGGAGTACCCATCATGAATCCAGGCCATCACGTCGAAAGCTACCGCTTCTGGGACATCGTTACCCAGTGGGCAAGGGAAACGCTTCAGCACGAGCACGTCATTGCCAGAGCTCTTGCCAAAGGTGTGCTCCGCGATGGGCTTAGGGCCCAAAGTGTGGACCCGAAATGGGTGAACAAGGGCACATTTGAATTGCGCGGCCTTCCACTGGTAGGCTACGTTGCAAAGAACGGATGCCTCCCGATATTCATACGTTCATCGGCGCTCAACCATCTGACTGAGGTGGTGGAGAACGCAGCCACGCCAGACCCTCAGGCCTTGTTTGAGGAATTCGTAACCAAGCAGGACTTCGGCGCATGGCTGCAGCAGGTGGGCATCAGCCCGCCCGGATTCTGGTTCGCCGTTGGTGAGCTTCAAGAAAGTTGACGAAGAGGACCACCATGCCCATCCAACTGAACCACACCATTGTTCACGCACGGGATTCGCTGACCTCGGCCACCTTTCTTGCAGACATGCTGGGGCTGGCTGCACCAGTCCGGTTCGGCCCCTTCCATGGCGTGGAGCTTGACAACGGCGTCACCCTCGACTTCATCTCGCATGACGGTGAGCTCATCATCGAGCACTACGCCTTCCTGGTGAGTGAAGAGGAGTTCGACACCATCTTCGGTCGCATCCGTGCACGTCAGCTTCCCTACTGGGCCGACCCGGGCCATCAGCAAGCCGACCAGATCAACCACCATGACGGCGGGCGCGGCGTTTACTGGAACAACCCGGACGGCCACTACCTGGAAATCATCACCCGGCCCTACGGTAGCGGCGGCTGAGCCGGCGTAAACGGCTCACCGAGGAGCCTGCCGAGCAGCGCACCAAGCGGCAAGTCGTCCGCGTGCCCAAAATGATTCAGGCGAATTCGTCCTCCGCGGTCCACCACAATGAGACTGGGCGTCCCCCGCAGCGCGTAGGCCTGCATGGTCAGCGGGACATGCCCACGCTCTGGCGGCTGGTCAATGCCAATGGGAAATGACAAACCATACTCGTGCGCAAACACCTGCAGCGCCTGGGCATTCATCACCGTGTGGTGTTCAAACACAGTGTGCAGGCCAATAATGGCCAGCTCATGTGCAGGAAACGCAGCCTGAATCCGTTTAGCCTGCGGAATGCCCTGAGAGACGCAGCCGGGGCACAACATCTGAAAAGCATGCAACACCACCACGCGCCCGCGCAAGTGTTCCAGGCTGACGGGCTCAGGCGTGTTGAGCCATTGCCTAACTTGCAGCGCGGGCGCCAGTTCCATTGCGGCGTTCATGCTCATTGATTCACTTTGCCCGGCAAGGACAAATCGCCCGAGCCCACTTTGAACACGTTGGCCACACACAGCAACGGGTTGTGAACACTCGCGTTGACGCGCAAGGCGGCGGTGACACCGTCGAAACCGGCGGTGTTGACTGCACCTATGTCATCGAAGGGCACACGTACTTCCAGCGTTTGGCCTTTCAAGATGGGGCTCCAGCCGGGGCTGTCGATCAGCAAAGGAAGCCCGGGCCAGGTCTTGGGCAGGCGCGGCTTGCCGCCTTCCGGAATATCCACCACCTTGAGCGCACCCTTGCCGCACGCGTCGTCAGGTTGCAGCACCACCCAGTGCGAATGCCAGACGTTGCCGTCGTTTTTTGGATTGCCGTCGCCGTTCTCGTCGAACAGCGGCGTGTCATCGAAGTCGGGATGCGAAGTCACGGCAAACGCCAGAATGCCGCTCTTGGTTTCGAAGCCAACCACCGCCGGATCGAGCGCGGTCGGCCACACATACGAAAACACTTTGCTGCCCGCAAGCTTGCCCGTGCGTGCCGGCTTGCTGGCGCCCGCCTTGCCCGACACAGCAATATGGAACACGGCAGCGTTTCCTTCGGTGCTGATTTTGGTGTGGAAGATGTCAAACGCGGCTGTCACGGCCTTTGCCGGCTGACTACGGATACCGCCCTTGTGATCGTGGTCATGTGCCAAAGCTGGCGTTGCAGACACAGCCAGTGCGAGCACCAAAGCGATTGAAAAGTGGGAGGGTTGCAGTTTCATGGTTCTTCCTTTGAGGTGTTCAAACAAGGCGCGCACCGTTGCGCACCCAGGCAGTGTCATGGGAGAATCCATACCAATTAAGTCATTTCATCCTGATAACAACCCAATTCGTCCAGAACCAGATGCTTACCTCTAGTGCCTCTGTTGACCGCCTCTCGTCGCTGCTGGAGCGCTTCAGGGTGCGGGCACATCTGTTTCACAGCGGACCCTTGTGCGGTGTCAGTCATTTCGCCGCGGAGCCGGGCCGGGGGTTTCTTCATGTGCTGCGACGCGGCAGCATGGTGGTCACGCACAAACCCAGACACGGCGCACCCACCAAGGTGGTGGTGAACGAACCCACGTTGCTGTTCTACCCGCGCCCGCTGGCGCACAACTTTCACAACGCGCCACGGGAAGGCTCGGACTTTGTCTGCGCCACACTCGATTTCGAAGGCGGCGTCAATCACCCGCTGGCTTGCGCCTTGCCAGCGCTGATCGTTTTGCCCTTGCGCGAAGTAGACGGCCTGGAGCACACGCTGGCCTTGCTCTTCGCCGAAACAGAACGCCTGCGCTGCGGCCAGCGGCTGCTGGCAGACCGCATGTTTGAAGTGCTGTTGTTGCAGCTGCTGCGCTGGCTGCTCGATCACCCGGAAGAGGCTGGCCTGCCCAAAGGGTTGCTGACGGGCCTGGCGCATCCCCGGCTGGCCCGCGCGCTGGTGGCCGTGCACGAGCTGCCCGGTGACGCATGGACACTGGAGTCCATGGCCGCACAGGCGGGCATGTCGCGCAGCGCATTTGCCGCAACGTTCAAAGACCATGTGGGTGAGACGCCTGCAGACTATCTGCTGCGCTGGCGGGTCTCGGTTGCGCAAACCCTGTTGCGCAACGGCCAGTCCATCAAGGCCGCGGCCGATACGCTGGGCTACGCCAGCGCCTCGTCGTTTTCACGGGCCTTCACACAAACTACGGGTGTGTCGCCCCGCGCCTGGCTACAGCTATAAGTTACAGGGCAGGCAGAAAGTCAAAGCCCCAGGGCCTTCCAGCCCGCATGCCCGAGCTTTTCCAGCGTCTGGATGTTCTGCTCAAAAATCGCGTCGGCTTCGGGAAAAGCTTCCACCGCGCGCTCCACGCTTTCTTCACGCAGCAAATGCAGGATGGCAAACGGTGCACGGTTGGTGTAGTTGCTGATGTCGTCCGGCTCGGTGCCGTCAAACTGGAATTTCGGGTGAAAGCTGGCAAGCTGAATCACGCCTTCGAGGTCATGTTCATCGACCACACCTTCGGCAATTTCGAGGAAATCATTGAAGTCCAGAAAGTCGTCGAACAGCGTGGGATGAATCAGCAGCGTGGTGTCGATTTCTTCTGCAGGTGTTGCCACCAGCAGGTCGAGCTCCTTGTCGAGCTCCTCCAGCAAATCATCGGCATGGCGCGCCTTGCTCACCACCAGCCGCACCTGGTTTTTGACGTATACCGCTTTTGCAAACGGGCACAGGTTCAGGCCAATAACTGCTTTTTCGAGCCAGTGTTTCGTCGCCGCAAGAACAGCTTCGTCTGTCATGCTCATTACCCCTCTTAATCCAAGCAGGGGCCGCGGGTCTGGCTTTGCCAGCCCGCAGGCGCAGCGGCCCCCTCGGGGGGCAGGAAGCTACACGCAGTGAGCGACCGTGGGGGCATCAGCATCAGCGTGGGGGCTCAGTGCAAGGCTTTAAAGCGCATGCGTTTGGGCTTGGCACCCTCTTCGCCCAGGCGTTTCTTCTTGTCGGCTTCGTATTCCTGGTAGTTGCCGTCGAAGAAGGTCCACTGGCTGTCGCCTTCGGCCGCCAGGATGTGGGTGGCGATACGGTCCAGGAACCAGCGGTCATGACTGATCACCATGATGGAACCGGCAAATTCGAGCAGCGCGTCTTCGAGCGAGCGCAGGGTCTCCACGTCAAGGTCGTTGGACGGCTCATCAAGCATCAACACGTTGCCACCGGCAATCAGTGTTTTGGCCAGGTGCAGGCGTCCACGTTCACCACCGGACAACATGCCCACGCGTTTTTGCTGGTCAGCCCCATTGAAGTTGAAGCGACCGGCATAAGCGCGGCTGGGCATGGTGAACTTGCCGACGGTCAGCATGTCGAGGCCACCGGAGATGTCTTCCCAGACGGTTTTCTCATTGGCCAGATCATCACGATGCTGGTCCACAAAAGCCATGCGTGCCGTCTTGCCGATGGCCACCTCACCGCTGTCCGGCTGCTCCTTGCCGGCAATCAGTTTGAACAGCGTTGATTTACCGGCGCCGTTGGGGCCAATGATGCCGACGATCGCACCAGCCGGCACCTTGAAGCTCAGGTTGTCGATCAGCAGGCGGTCGCCAAAGGACTTGCTGACGTTCTTGAACTCGATCACCTCATTGCCCAGACGCTCGGCCACCGGGATGAAAATCTCCTGGGTTTCGTTGCGCTGTTGGTATTCAAAGTCAGACAGTTCTTCAAAGCGGGCCAGACGCGACTTGCTCTTGGCCTGGCGTGCTTTCGGGTTCTGGCGCGACCATTCCAGCTCTTTCTTCAGGGCCTTGGCGCGGGCTTCTTCGCCCTTTTGCTCCTGCGCCAGACGTTCGCCCTTCTGGTCCAGCCAGCTGCTGTAGTTGCCTTTCCAGGGAATGCCACGGCCGCGGTCCAGCTCCAGAATCCACTCTGCGGCGTTGTCAAGGAAGTAGCGGTCATGGGTGATGGCCACCACGGTGCCGGGGTAACGCTGCAAAAACTGCTCAAGCCAGTCCACCGATTCGGCGTCCAGGTGGTTGGTCGGCTCGTCGAGCAGCAGCATGTCGGGCTTGGACAACAACAAGGCGCACAGGGCCACGCGGCGCTTTTCACCACCGGACAGCACGCCGACTACGGCGTCCCAGGGCGGCAGGCGCAGGGCGTCGGCGGCAATTTCCAGCTGGTGCTCGGAGTCGGTGCCTGATGTCGCGATGATGGCTTCCAGACGCGCCTGCTCGGCGGCCAACGCGTCAAAGTCGGCATCGGGTTCGCCATAGGCGGTGTACACGGCTTCCAGTTGCGCCTTGGCGGCAAATACCGCGCCCATGCCGGCTTCAACACTTTCACGCACGGTGTGCTCGGGGTTGAGCTTGGGCTCCTGCGGCAGGTAGCCGATGTTCAGGCCGGGCATGGGCGTGGCTTCGCCTTCAATCTCGGTGTCCAGCCCGGCCATGATCTTGAGCAGAGTGGACTTGCCCGAACCGTTGGTGCCGAGCACGCCAATCTTGGCGCCAGGGAAAAAGCTGAGGGAAACGTCTTTGAGAATTTGACGCTTGGGCGGCACGATTTTGCCGACCTTGTTCATGGTGAAAACGTATTGAGCCATTTGTTTACAAATAATGAGCGAATGAAATGAGTGAATGCATCTGCGGCTGTAAGTCGCTGATGCGGCGCCGTTTCGGTAATACGTACTGGGCCATCGGAATAAATTTCTGATTGAAGGAGAAGAAAAAAGGGGTCCGCAATCCTGCTGGAATTTGCGGCAATCCTCTGATTATCGTTCCATGCGACAATACCCAGGTTGCTGGCTCCAGTTGCTTTCAACATTTAGGCACACCTTCGGTGACAGTTTGGGTGCCCAGCCTGACTTTTTTACCCGTCTGCCTTCACTGGCGGAGGCCTTCACAGGCCCCCGACTGGCCGATCTTTAGCACCCACAGCGGTGCACTACCAATGACTTTTGAAAATCTGAACTTGGCCCCGGCCATTCTTAAAGCCGTGCTTGAGCAGGGCTATACCGTTCCCACCCCGATCCAGGCCCAGGCGATCCCCGCCGTGCTGGCAGGCGGCGACCTGCTCGGCGGCGCCCAGACCGGCACCGGCAAAACAGCAGCCTTCGTGCTGCCCATGCTGCAGCGCCTGTCCTCCGAGCCGTCCCTGAAGAACAAACGCGGCGTCAACGCCGTGCGCTGCCTGATCATGACGCCCACCCGCGAGCTTGCCGCCCAGGTGGAAGAAAGCGTGCGCGTTTACGGCAAATACCTCGAACTCTCCTCCATGGTCATGTTCGGCGGTGTCGGCATGGGCGCGCAGATTGAAAAACTGCGCCGCGGCGTCGACATCCTGGTCGCCACCCCCGGCCGCCTGCTGGACCACGCCAGCCAGGGCACCCTGGACCTGAGCCAGGTGCAAATCCTCGTGCTCGACGAAGCCGACCGCATGCTGGACATGGGCTTCATCCACGACATCAAGAAAGTGCTAGCGCTGGTGCCCAAGCAGAAGCAGTCGCTGCTCTTCAGCGCGACCTTCAGCGACGAGATCCGCGAGCTGGCCAACGGCCTGCTGAAAAACCCGCAAAGCATCCAGGTCACGCCGCGCAACACCACCGTGCAGCGCATCACGCAGACCATTCACCCGGTGGGCCGTGGCAAGAAAAAAGCGCTGCTCACGCACATCATCAACCAGCACAACTGGAGCCAGGTGCTGGTGTTCACACGCACCAAATTCGGCGCCAACAATGTGGCCGAACATCTGACCAAAAATGGCATCCCGGCGATGGCGTTGCATGGCAACAAGAGCCAGACCGCCCGCACCCAGGCGCTGGCCGACTTCAAGAGCGGCAGCATCCGCGCACTGGTCGCCACCGACATTGCCGCCCGCGGCATCGACATTGACGAGCTGCCACACGTCGTGAACTACGAAATTCCGAACGTCAGCGAAGACTACGTTCACCGCATCGGCCGTACCGGCCGCGCCGGCAACAGCGGCGAAGCCGTCAGCCTGGTCTGCCTGGACGAAGAAGGCTTCATGCAGGACATCGAGCGCTTCACCAAGCAGAACATCGAAAAAGTGACCGTGCCCGGCTTTGAAGCCGAGCCCGGCGAAAAAGCCGAGCCGCTGGCCATGGGCCGCCAGACCATCTGGGGTGGCATCGGCAAACCGCCAAGCCGTGACGTCATGCAGGCCGCTGCCAAGGCTGCGCGCAGCGAAATGATGACACGCATCCGCGAGAACAAGCCCCAGGCTGGCCGTGGCGCCGGCAATGGTGGCGCCGGCAATGGCGGTGGCAGTGGCGGTGGTGGACGGGGCCGCAACGGCGGCGGTGGCGGCAATGGTGGCCGCAGCCAGCAGCCTCAGGGCGGCCAGCCGCGCCAGAATTCGGGCTATTCACAAGGTGGCCAGCCTGCGCAACACCAGGCACGCAACCCGAATGCGCAGCCCCCACGCCCACGCAACACGCAGGAGCGCGACGATGACGCCCAACCTACCAGCCATGTCTCTTCCGGCTTCCCCTCTTCCGGCCAGCCCACAGGCGGCAACCGCGGCAACTACCGCGGCAGCCGGCCAGCGGGCGGCGGCGGTGGCGGACGCTCGGGTGGCGGTGGTGGCCGGGGCAACGGGTCTGGTCGGTCAGGAAATTCTGGCTCGTTTACTGGCCGATAAAATGTACTCAGCGGTCCACTGCGTGGGCCGCCGCAAGCCCGAGGTGGTACACCCCAAGCTGGTGACCCACCTCAGCTCCGACTTCGCAACATTCCTTGTCCCTGCGGTGGACGATGTGTTCATCGCCCTGGGCACCACCATCAAGGTGGCGGGCAGCCAGCAGGCTTTTCGTGCCATCGATTTCGACGCGGTCGTGGCCCTGGCCACCTCCGCGCGTGCTGCGGGCGCCAAGCGTATTGGCATCGTCAGTGCCATGGGCGCCGATGCAAAATCAGCCGTCTTTTACAACCGCGTCAAAGGCGAGATGGAAGACGCTGTCAGCCAGCTTGGTTATGACAGCACGGTCTTTGCGCGCCCCTCGGTGCTGGCGGGCGACCGTGAGGCGCTGGACCAGCCCAGCCGCCGTGGCGAAAAGCTTGCACTGGTTGCCATGGCCCTGTTCAAGCCGCTGGTCCCTGCCAACTACCGCGTGATTGCCGCCGCTGACGTTGCTGCCGCATTGGTCAATGCAGTAAAGGCCGGCAAACCGGGGCGCCAGGTGCTGCTTTCGGGCGAAATGCAGTCAAACTGAAAAAGTTTGAAGCCGTTTTGGCACTTTGCCCTTATTGTGCGGGCGAAGGTAGCTATTTATTTGATAGCAAATCTTGCTGCATCACACATCTCTGCACTCCCTTCCGAACGGCTTTCAAACTGAGCGCAGCTGCGTTGGGGACCGGGCCGCCAGTACGCTGGCGACGATGTCCTCTGGCGGGCTCGCAACATCAAAACGCTGAGCGTTCTCCCCCTCACCGGGCACTTCCAGCGTGCTGAGCTGGCTGGTCAGCAGCGACAGCGGCATGTAATGCCCGGTGCGTGCCGCCATGCGCGCCTCCAGCAGGCTGGTGTCCCCGTGCAGAAAAAGAAAATGAAGGTCGGGCGCTCCCTGGCGCAAGATGTCGCGGTAAGACCGCTTGAGCGCCGAACAGGACAACACCAGGCCCTGACCCGCTTCACGGGCTTGCCGGATGCGTGCAGCCAGTGCCTGCAGCCATCCTTCGCGGTCCTCATCACTCAAGGCAAAGCCAGCGGCCATGCGGGCCACGTTACGGGCCGGGTGCAGGCTGTCACCCTCAAGAAAAGGCACGCCCAGAGCAGCAGCCAGTTGTGCTGCGACGGTGCTTTTCCCGCAGCCGCTGACGCCCATCACCACAAAAATGTCCGGGCATGTCACGGTCTCACTGGCTTCCATTCAACCGGGGCGACGCTCACACCATTTTCAGCAAGCTCGCGGGCTGGCTGAGGCTGGGAAGGCGCCGACGCGATGCCAGCACTTCTTCAATGTCGTCACGCGCGCTGTCAATCAGCTTCTGGATTGCTTTTTCGGCGCGGTCCGGATCATGCGCAATCACCGCATCCAGTACCGCCCGGTGCATGGGCAAGGAGATTTGCGGGCCGTTCTTGCGGCGCGTGGAAATCTCAAAACTGGTGCGCAGCAACGCGCCCAGCACCTTGCTCATCTGCACCAACATGCGGTTGCGCGAGGCCTTCAACAGGCCCTGGTGAAAAAGCAGGTCATAAGTGACATAGTCGCCGCCCTCTTCCACGGCGCGCCGCATGCCGGCGTAGGCAAGCTCAATTCCCGCGATGTCCTGCGCCGTGGCGCGAACTGCGGCCAGCCGCATGGCGGCAGGTTCAACCACGCGGCGCAAATCCTGCAGGTCGCGTAGAAATTCCGGCGTCAGACCCGCTTTGGACTGCCAGATGATGACGTCAGGATCAAACCAGTTCCAGTGGTCTTCGGACAGCACGCGGGTCCCGACCTTGGGGCCGGTGGTGATCAGCCCCTTGGCGATCAGTGACTTCACCGCCTCGCGCACCACGGTGCGGCTCACACCCAGCTCGGCACACAACGCCGGCTCCGGCGGTATGGAAGCGCCCGCTGCGTAACGCCCCGAGACAATGGCTTCGCCGAGATGGTCCACCGTGTTGCCATGAACGTTTTTGATCATGGTGGTCCGTCCCTCAGCCACGCACGAACAGCGTGACCAGCGGGTCCGCCCCCACCTGGCGGCTCCAGTGGCCATGCACGGTCGCGTCGAAAGTGGCGCCTTGCGGCAGCAGATCGGCGGAATAAAAATGCTGGCCTGGCTTGAAGATGCGCGACGTCCCGTCCTGCAGGCCGATCTCCATCTCGCCACCCAGGATGACCACCCACTGCGTATAGGGCGAACAATGAAACTGGCTGCGAAAACCCACGGGGCTGTGGCGTAACTGGAAACCGCCAGAAGGGAAAAGTCTGGAAAGCATGGCCTGCGGTGAGCCTTCGCCCAGGGGAACAGCTTCCTCGCGGAATTTTGCGCGACCATCGGTGTCGGTATAGAGAATGACTTCGGTAAAAACGGTCAAAGGAAGCTCCGGTACGGAAAGGTAAAAATCTGTTTTATCACGCCAATTCTCTGTCAAAAACAATCTGCACTTTCATGGACTGCCGCTTGTCCCCGGCGAGCCGGAAGGCGTCACCCGCCTGGCCGAAATCCACAATGTCGGAAATCACGGGTCGGCCGTCGATCAAACGCTGATTCAGGAAGGCCACGGCCACGGCAAACTCGGAGTGAAAGCGGAAAGTACCGCGCAAGTCGATTTCCTTGCCCACCAGCGTGTTCAGCGGCATGGCGATGTTACCGCCCAGACCGATGGAGACAATCACGCCACGCGGCGCCACCACGTCAAGCCCGCCTATCAATGCCTTCTCGCTGCCGGAGGCTTCGAACATCACGTCGAAACAGCCTTTGTTCACAGCAAAAGGCGCCAGACCTTCGGGGTCCTGCGCCAGATTGATGGCCTGGTCGGCCCCCATCTTCAGCGCACAGGCAAGCGGAAGGTCGGCAATATCGGCCGCCACGATGTGCGCAGCACCAGCGCGCCGCAAAGCCGCAATCAGCAGTGCGCCTATCGGCCCGCAACCGGTCACCAGTACTTTTTTTCCAAATACAGAACCTGCCCGCGCGATGGCATGCAGCCCCACCGACAGCGGCTCGGCCAGTGCCGCCTGCGACAGCGGCAAATCATCGGCCACCGCGTAAGCCTGCGCGGCATCGATCACCAGGGTTTGGCGAAACGCCCCCTGCACGTGCGGAAAGCGCATGGCACTGCCGTAAAAACGCATGTCCATGCAATGGTTGTGCAAACCCTGCTGGCAATAGCGGCACATGCCGCAGGGCCGCGACGGTGAAATCGCGATGCGCTGGCCCACGCGAAAACCACTGACCTCGCTGCCCAGCGTCTCCACCACCCCCGACACCTCGTGGCCCAGCACCATGGGCTCCTTGATGCGCACGGTGCCAAAACCGCCGTGCTGGAAATAGTGCAGGTCCGAACCGCAAATGCCGCCGAAAGCGACACGCACCCGCATCTGCTGCGGCCCCATGGCCTCGTCGGCAAAGGCATCGAGACGCAGATCCAGCGGGGCATGACAGACCAGGGCACGCATGATTTTCTCCAGATTAATAGGCGGGTTCACAGGGTGGCCGTCACTCCGCCATCAACATACAGGACATGGCCGTTGACAAAACTCGACGCATCGCTGGCCAGGAAAACAGCCGCACCCGCCAGCTCGGCAACTTCACCCCAGCGCCGGCTAGGCGTACGCCCGGTCAACCAGGCGCAGAATTTTTCATCCGCGACAAGCTTTTCGTTCAGCTCCGTCTTGAAGTAACCAGGACCCAGCCCGTTGACCTGCAGGCCATGCGGGCCCCAGTCGATGGCCATGCCCTTGGTCAGCATCTTCACAGCGCCCTTGCTGGCCATATAAGGTGCAATGTTGGGTCGGCCCATCTCGCTTTGCACCGAGCAGATGTTGATGATCTTGCCGCGCCCGCGCGGAATCATTTTTCGCGCAACGGCCTGGCCCACGAAAAAGACGCTGTCGACATTGGTGCGCATGAGTTCGTGCCAGTCGGCCGCCGGAAAATCCTCCAGCGGCATGCGCCGCTGCATGCCCGCGTTATTGACCAGAATGTCGATGGCACCCAGGGTCGCTTCGATATCTTCCACCGCCGCTTGCACGTCCGCCGCCTGCGTGACGTCAAAAGCACGGGTATGCACCTGAAAACCCTCGCCGCGCAAAACTGCCGCTGCGCTCTCCAGTTTGATCTTGTCACGGCCGTTGAGCACCAGCGCGGCGCCGGCTTGCCCCAGCCCACGCGCCAGCGCAAAACCGATGCCGCCCGACGACCCTGTGATGAGTGCCAACCTGCCGTCCAGCCTGAAAGGGTTTGATGTCGTCATCAGTTGGATCACTCCAGACGCCGACCGCTGGCTTCGTCAAACACATGGGCTTTGCCGTGTGCGACTTCAAGATGCACGATATCGTCCGGCTGGACGCTGGTCCGGCCGTGCATCACCACGACAACTCGCGTGTCACCGACTTCGAGCAGCAGCTCGGTCTCGGCACCGGTCGGCTCCACCACAATCACCTTGGCGGGAATGCCCTGGCCTGTTGAAGACAAAGTCAGGTCGCCCGGCCGGACGCCATAGACCACCGCCTGGCCGTCGCGCCCCTGCGCCAGCGTATGTACCTGCCACGCATGGCCCTGGGATTCCACCCAGGCGCGGCCGTCGGCCTGGCGCAAAGTTCCCTTGAGCACGTTCATGGACGGCGAGCCGATGAACTGCGCCACAAACAGATTGCCAGGCCGGTCGAACAGTTCCAGCGGCGTACCGATCTGCTCGATGATGCCGTCGTGCATCACAACGATACGGTCAGCCAGCGTCATGGCCTCGATCTGGTCGTGCGTGACGTACACCGTGGTTGTTTTCAGGCGCTGGTGCAGGGCCTTGATTTCAGCGCGCATGGACACACGCAGCTTGGCGTCAAGGTTCGACAGGGGCTCGTCAAACAGAAACACTTTCGGGTCGCGCACAATGGCGCGGCCCATGGCCACACGCTGGCGCTGGCCGCCGGAAAGTTCGCGGGGAAAGCGGTCGAGCAAGGGATCGAGATTGAGAATTCGCGCAGCATTGCTGACACGTTGCTCAGTCAGTTCCGCATCGGCCTTACGCAGTTTGAGGCTGAAAGCCATGTTGTCGCGCACGGTCATGTGCGGGTACAGCGCGTAACTCTGGAACACCATCGCGATGTCGCGGTCCTTGGAGTCAAGGTCATTGATGATCTTGTCGTCGATGGCAATTTCGCCACAGCTGATTTCCTCGAGGCCGGCCAGCATGCGCAGCAACGTGGACTTGCCGCAGCCGGAGGGCCCGACCAGCACCACGAACTCGCCGTCGGAGATGTCGAAGCTGATGCCGCGAATGATTTTGACCTTGCCGAAGGACTTTTCGATTTTGCGAAATGAAACAGAAGCCATGTGTAGTTTTTTCCAAATCAGAACAGTTCAGCTTTTGACAGCGCCGGCGGTCAGGCCCGACACCATGTAGCGTTTGAAAGCGTAATAAATGGCCGCAGGAGGCAGCGCGTAAATCAGGCCGGTGGTCATGAGCAGCTCCCACGGCGAATCGTCCGCCGCGAGAAAGTTGCCAAGAGCCACGCCCAGGGTGATGCTGCTTTCGCTCGAAAGCAGGAGGAAGGCATACAGGTACTCATTCCACGCCAGCAGCAAGGCATAGGTGCCGACCGCCACGAGCGAGGGCACCATCAGGGGCAGATAGACAAGCCTGAACAGCTGCATCGCGGACGCACCGTCCATTTTGGCCGCTTCATCAAGCTCGTAAGGCAGCTTGTCGGAAGCCTGCTTGAGCACCCAGATGCAGTAAGGCGATGCAATCGTGACCATGGCCATGATCAGCGACCACTGGCTGTTGAGCATGCCGTAATTGCCCATGGTCTTGTACATCGGCACGGCAAGGAATGCCGCAGGGATGAAATAGGTCAACAGTGCCATGTTCATGACCGTGCGCCCGCCACGCGCCCGCAGACGACTGATGGCAAACGCAGCCAGGGTGGCGACCACCAGGGTAATGCCCGCAACGGCAAACGCGATCAGGAACGAGTTGGCCAGCTGTTGCCAGAAGTGATGCAGGTAGAAATGCTTCTGCTCCACGACGATGCGGAAGTTGTCCAAGGTCGGATCCTTGGGCCACAGGCGGCCGGATGTGGCCTGGTCGCGTGGCGAGATCGAAAACAGGAACAGGTGGTACACCGGAATCATGGTCCACAGGAAAACCGGGATTCCGATCAGCACCAGCTTGGCCTCGGTCGTTACCTGCTTGAAGGTGATGGGTTTCATTTGGACAAACGCTTCATCATGAAATAAACCAGCGGCAACACCAGCGGCAGGGCGACCACGATAGAGGCCATGGCCAGCTCGATCTGGTCCAGCCGCAAATAGCGGATGCCCAGCGTGGCAAGAACGTGCGTGAGGTCAGCCGGGCCGCCACCGGTCAGCAGGTAGACGCTGTTGAAATCCCCCAGCGACCAGATGGTCGACAACAGGAGCGAGGTCAGGTACACGGTCTTGAGCGAAGGCCAGGTGATGAACTGGAACTTCTGCCAGTTGCTCGCGCCATCGACGGCTGCGGCTTCGTATTGCTCAGTCGGAATCGCCAGGCGCGCGGCCACCAGGATCAGCGTCCAGAACGGCAGGGACTTCCAGATATGCGCCAGGATGGACAGGGACAGCGCCAGCGTCGGATCGTTCAGCCAGTTGGGGCCATCGGCGCCGGTGAGCTTGAAGATCAGCGTGTTGATGACGCCCCACTCGGGGTTGAGCATGAAGCGCATCGACAGAATGGTCGGAATCGAAGGCACGGCCCACGGCAGGATGAACAGCAGCGACAGCCATTTGATCCATTTGCGGTCCTGTACAAAGAATCCGGACAGGAACAGTGCCACCATCATTTTCACATTGATGCCGACACCGAGAAAAACCAGCGTGTTGATGACCGACCGGAAAAAGATCGGGTCATCGAACAGCTTCACATAACTTGCGGGCTGGCGTGCCAGCCACAGGCCATAACCCACGGGGTACAGCACAAAAACAAGAAAAAGCAGCACATAGGGAATCAGCAGGACCAGGCCCCAGCGCTCCCAGGACGTCATTCCCCTGGCGGGCCGGCGCTCGCCGGCCCGGGGAGACTGCTCTACAGCCATCGTGGTCATGGTATTTGCATGGTGACGGCCACCAGCCGAAGCTGGATGGCCGTTGGATGAATCAGGATCAGGACAGGCCTGACCAGTTTAGTTGGCGACTGTCTTGATGCGGGCGATCATCTCGTCCACCGCCTTGTCCACCGGCACCTTCTCGCTGACGACACGGTTCGCCGCCTTGGCCCACACGTTCTCGTTGTTGAGCACCGTGAACTTGTAGTTCTTCGTGAACTCGAAGTTGACCGTTCCGTCCTGGAATTGGTTGTGCACGGCCAGGCGGTGCTTGTCACCCTTCCAGAATGCGCTGGCCTGGCCAGCCTTGGTAACCGGATACCAGCGCCCCAGCGAGCCTTCCACGTAAGGTCCCAGGTTTTCTTCGGCCATGATGAACTTCACGAACTCCTTGGCGCGCGCCTTGTTTTTCGCATCCTTGAAGACCACACCAACTTTCACCGCTGCGCGGTACACCATCTTGCTGCCATCGGGCTTGCTCGGGAAGCCGGCGGTACGAATCGACTCGGTGTAGTTTTTCTTGGCGGTCGCACGCTGCGCTTCCGTCAGTGTCGCGTTGTTCATGTCGTCAAGCCATTTCGACGCGATGGAGATAGTGGCGTTGTGCGTCAGCAAGGTCGTCTTGTTGTGGAACGCCACATTGTTGTCCGGGTCTTTCCAGTTGGAAGATGACGGAGGCGTGCAACCGCGGGTGTAGATGTTGGTGTAGTCCGTCAGCGCGCCGATCAGGCCGGCACGCACTGCAGGGTCGTCCACCAGCAGCTTGCCGCTGTCGCTGACCAGCTTGACGTTGTAGGCGTCCATGAAGGTCAGGAAGGAATAAAACGAGTCGCTGGAATCCACACCCAGCGGCTGGCCAATGCCAAATGCGCGGGTGCCGGTCTTGGTGCGGTAGCCTGCCTGCGCCTTGTCGCACCAAAAATCCCAGTAGGCCTTCCAGGTGGTCGGGATGTCGGATTCCTTGTAACCGGCCTCCGTCAGCATGTCCGCCCAGTACTGGATGTGCATGGTTTGCTGCTTCATCGGAAACGCGTAGTAAGCACGCTTCTTGTCCACATCGTTGTACAGAAAGGTGGTTTCCACCGTGTTCTTTGCAAACGAGGAGCGGAGCGGATCGATCACGCTGCTGATGTCTTCCAGCTTGCCTTCGAAAGCCCATTTGCCCGCCACCTGGAAGTCATAGACGTCGCCGTAAGAAACATCGGGCGGATTTTTGGAATCAAGCGCCGCGACGCTTTTCGGGATGATTTCCTGCGGCGCATATTGCGAGAGTTCTACCTTGACCTTGGTCTTGGCTTCGAACTTCTTGATGGCCGCAAAAAGGGCATCGTCCTCAGCCTTGTAAAAACCTTTGGCCCACCAGACGGTGAGTGTTTCCTGCGCCGCGGCCTGCCCGGCGGTCACCAGGCCCGCCGCGACCATCGCGGTGGCGAGAATTGTCTTGAGCTTCATTTCATTTGTCTCCTGTGTTGTCAGTTATTGAACCGTCGGAAAGCAGGCCTGATCGTCAGTCCCCATTGTTATCATATGATGATTAGCTTGTGCGCTTTCTATGGAAAACCCGAACGTTTATTGGCACTCCGGGACCGGGCTGAGCAGCGGCTTCCCTTCGAAATGCGCACTCAAATTGCCCGCGGCCAGGTCCGCCATGGCTTGCCGGGTCTGCCGGGTGGCGCTGGCAATATGCGGCGTCAGAACCACCTGGTCCATGGACCACAAAGCCGTCGCAGGATGCGGTTCTTTGGCAAAAACATCCAGTGCGGCGCCGGCAATCACGCCCTTTTGCAAGGCCTCCACCAGAGCCTCTTCATCCACCACCGAACCGCGAGCCACGTTGATCAGATAACCCTCCGGACCCAGCGCCTTGAGCACGTCGGCATTGATCAGGTGGCGCGTCCCCTCACCGCCCGGCGTGATGACAATCAGAAAGTCCACCTGCGCTGCAAGGGCTGCGGCCGTGGGGAAAAAACTGTGGGCAAGCCCGGGCTTCTGGCTGCGTGCGGTGTAGGCAATCGACATGCCGAAGGCTTGCGCACGCGTGGCAATCGCCTGGCCAATGCGCCCCAGGCCCACGATGCCAAGCCGCGCACCGGAAACCTTGCGCGTCAGCGGCATGGCGCCCTCGCGGCCCCAACGCCCTGTGCGGACATACTGGTCCGCCTGCGGAATGCGGCGCGCCACCGACAACATCAGGCCGATCGCCAGGTCAGCCACCTCGTCGTTCAGCACACCCGGTGTGTGCGTGACGGAAATGCCGCGCTCCTTGGCGGCGGCCACGTCCACGCGGTCATAACCGACACCCATGATGGAAATGATTTCAAGCGCAGGTAGCTGCTCGATCAGCGACCGCGGTACCTGCGACTCACCCCCACCGGCAATCGCACGTATGTCGGCCGCCACTTTTGCAAAGGCCGCCGGGTCTGTTTCATGAAGACGGTCGTGCACCACATAGGCGGCATTCAGGGGTTCGAGCAGAAAGGAAGGCAGCGTGGAGACGGTGAGAAGATGGGGGCGTGACAAAAGGGGAACTCCTGCGCTCATGGTTATTACTGAGGTTTATCATTCAATGGTATGACGATAATATGATTAAATATTCAGGACTTTCCCTATGAGCACTCCCAAAACACCGAAGAAAAAACCCGCAGAACTTCGCAGCCAGCAGTGGTTCGGCCGCCAGGACCGCGACGGCTTCGCCTATCGCAGCTGGGTCAAGGGCAAGGGCGTGCCGCATGACCAGTTCGACGGGCGCCCCGTCATCGGCATCTGCAACACCTTCAGCGAACTGACGCCCTGCAACTCGCACTTCCGCACGATTGCGGAGCAGGTGAAGATTGGCGTGTACGAGGCTGGCGGCTTCCCGCTGGAGTTTCCCGTGATGTCGCTGGGCGAGACCCTGCTGCGCCCGACCGCCATGCTGTACCGCAACCTGGCCAGTATGGACGTGGAAGAAAGCATTCGCGGCAACCCGATCGACGGCGTGGTGCTGCTGATGGGCTGCGACAAGACCACGCCTTCACTGGTGATGGGCGCGGCCAGCGTGGACCTACCCACCGTGGGTGTCAGCGGCGGCCCCATGCTCAGCGGCAAGTGGCGCGGGCAGGAACTGGGCTCCGGCACGGGCGTATGGAGCATGAGCGAGCAAGTGCGTGCCGGCACGCTCAAGCTCGCCGATTTTTTTGAGGCCGAAAGCTGCATGCACCGCAGCCACGGCCACTGCATGACCATGGGCACGGCCAGCACCATGGCCAGCATGGTTGAAGCCCTGGGCATCGGCCTGCCGGGCAACGCTGCCTACCCGGCTGTCGACGGCCGGCGCAATGTGCTGGCACGCATGGCCGGCCGCCGTGCGGTCGAGATGGTGCACGAAGACCTGACGCTCTCGAAAATCCTGACGCGCGAAGCCTTTGAAAACGCCGTCAAGACGCTGGCGGCGATTGGCGGCTCCACCAACGCAGTCATCCACCTGATCGCGATGGCCGGCCGCATCGGCGTGAAACTCACGGTGGACGATTTCGACCGTCTGGCCAGCGAGCTGCCCTGCCTGGTCAACCTGCAGCCTTCGGGCAAGTTCCTGATGGAAGACTTTTGCTACGCCGGCGGCCTGCCGGTGGTGATGAAGGAAATCGCGCAACACCTGCACACGGGCGCCATCACCGCCAACGGAAAAACCATCGGCGAGAACATTGCAGACGCACAGAACTACAACACCGAAGTCATCCAGCCGCTGAGCACCCCTTTCAAGGACAAAGCCGGCATTGCCGTGCTGCGCGGCAATCTCTCGCCGCGCGGTGCGGTCATCAAGCCCAGTGCTGCTACGCCTGCGCTCATGGTGCACACCGGCCGTGCGGTGGTGTTCGAAAACATTGAAGACTTCCACGCACGCATCGACGACGAGAACCTCGACATCGACGAAACCTGCGTCATGGTGCTGAAAAACTGCGGCCCCAAGGGCTACCCCGGCATGGCCGAGGTGGGCAATATGCCGCTACCGCCCAAGGTGCTGCGCAAGGGCATCACCGACATGGTGCGCATCAGCGATGCCCGCATGAGCGGCACCGCCTACGGCACCGTGGTGCTGCACACCGCGCCGGAAGCGGCAGCCGGCGGCCCGCTGGCCATCGTCCAGAATGGCGACATGATCGAGCTCAATGTCCCCAAGCGCAAGCTGCAGCTGCACATCAGCGATGAAGAACTGGCACGCCGCCTGGCTGACTGGAAAGCACCACCGCCGCCACTGTCTTCGGGCTACTGGAAGCTGTATGTCGACCATGTGCTGCAAGCCGACGAAGGCGTGGACCTGGACTTTCTGGTTGGCAAACGCGGCGCCTTTGTGCCGCGCGACAATCACTGAGCTTTCCAAGGGCTGACATGAAATTACTGGTTACCGGCGGCGCCGGTTTTGTGGGCGCCCGATTGTCCCGGGAGTTGCTTAAAAGCGGACAGCTCAATGGGCAGACCATCGCCGAACTGCATATCGCCGACCTCTTTGCCCCTCCTGCGGACCTGGTTGCGGACGCAAGGGTTCGCGTGCACACGGGTCCCCTGTTGAACCAGGGCGCGCTGTTTTCCAGCGGTTTTGATGCCGTGTTTCACCTGGCCTCGGCCGTCTCCGGCGAATGCGAGCTGGACTTTGAGCTGGGCCTGCGCTCCAATCTCGACAGCACCCGCCTGTTGCTCGAAGGGCTACGTCAAGCCGGCAATGTGCCGCGGCTGGTGTTTGCCAGTTCGGTCGCGGTCTTTGGACCGGACGACGCCAACCCCTTGCCCGACCTGGTGACCGATACCACCCTGCCCTCACCGCAGACGTCTTACGGCACCCACAAGCTGATGTGCGAATACCTGATTGCCGACTACACGCGCAAGGGCTTCATCGACGGCCGCGCCGCCCGCCTGATGACGGTGACCGTGCGTCCGGGCAAACCCAACGGCGCAGCGTCATCTTTTTTCAGCGGCATCATCCGCGAGCCGCTGGCCGGCGTGGAAACGGTTTGCCCGGTCGATGCCGACGTGACGCACCCGATGTCGTCACCATCGAACACCGTGCGCGGGCTGATCACCGTGTTTGAGGCCAGCCGCGAGGCCATGGGTGGCCGTCTGGCGCTCAACCTGCCGGGGCTCAATGTGCGCGTCGACGACATGCTGCAGGCGCTGGAAGATGTGGCTGGTCCAGCGGTGCGAAAGCGCGTGCGTTTTGAGCGCGATGAACGTATTGCCGGTATTGTTTCCAACTGGTCGCGCGGCGCCACCGCCGATCGCGCACACGCGCTCGGCTTGAGGCCCGACGCCTCATTCAAGGCCATCATCGAGCAGTACATTGCCGATTGCCGCCAGCCGAGTTACCCGTCCGGCGCGCTGCGGGGCTTGCAGCGCTGAAGCCCATGCAAACTCTGGTGGCCGTGGACTGGGGCACCTCGTCTCTACGCGGAGCGAGACTGGACAGCACAGGCGCCGTGCTGGAAGAACGCGCATTTGCGCGCGGCATACTGACAGTGGGCGCCGGAGAGTTTGCAGACGTTTTTGAAGCCTGCTTCGGCGACTGGATGAAGGATGCAGGCACCCTTTGCCTTGTTTCCGGAATGGCCGGCAGCAAACAGGGCTGGCTGGAAGCGCCCTACTGCAGTTGCCCCGCGGGCTTCGACGAAGTGGCTTCCCGGCTGGCTTGGGTCAAGGCCGGTCGTATCGCCATCGTGCCGGGACTGAGCTGCGAGCGCGACGGGATACCCGACGTGATGCGCGGGGAAGAAATCCAGGTGTTTGGCGCTCTGCAATTGCTCGGCATGCACAGCGGCTTGTTGGTGCTTCCCGGCACCCACAGCAAATGGGTCACGGTGCGCGACGGAAAAATCGATGCGTTCAGCACTTTCATGACCGGTGAGTTTTATGCGCTGCTGCGCCAGCATTCCATTTTGGCGCGCACCCTGCCCACCATCGATACCGATCCCGGTGAAGACTGGCCGTCGTTTGACCGGGGCATTGCGCTGGCCCTGCATGGCGGCAGCCTGTTGCAAACCGCCTTCAGCGCACGCACACTGGCCCTCTTCGATCGCATGCCGCAAGCATCTTTGCCCAGTTTTCTCTCAGGCCTGGTGATTGGCGAAGAATTACGAGCCCAGCCACTGCCGGCGGATGCAAGCGTGGTGCTGATCGGATCGGATACGCTGACCCGGCGCTACGAACGCGCCCTCACCCAGCACGGCGTGAGCGTGCAACGTGCGGGCGCAGAAGCCACCTGGCGCGGGCTTTGGGCGCTTGCGCAAACCCTTCATCTGGAAACACCATGAGTCCGCAAGAAAAATTTGCTGCCGCATTGCAAACCATTCCACTGGTCGCCATCCTGCGCGGCCTGCAACCCGCAGAAGCCTTGCCCATCGGGCAGGCACTGGCAGCCACCGGCTGGACGCTGATCGAAGTTCCCCTGAATTCACCACAGCCTCTTGAAAGCATCAAGACGCTGGCCGCCGCATTGCCCCGCGCGCTGGTGGGCGCAGGCACGGTGCTGACCGTGGAAGACGTGCGCCAAGTGCATGCGGCAGGCGGGCAGCTGATCGTTTCACCCAACTTCAACCCGGCCGTGGTGCGCGAAGCAGTCCGCCTGGGCCTGGTCTGCCTGCCCGGCGTCATGACAGCCAGCGAGGCCTTTGCCGCGTTGGAGGCCGGCGCCACTGGCCTGAAAATTTTCCCTGCAGAAATGATCACGCCGGCCGTGGTGAAGGCGCTGCGCGCGGTACTGCCGGCAGGCACGATGGTTCTTCCCGTGGGTGGCATCACGCTGGACAACATGCAGCCCTACCTGGATGCGGGAGCCAACGGTTTTGGCATCGGTTCCGCGCTCTACAAACCCGGCACGCTGCCCGCTGAAGTGACTGTGTCAGCTATGAAATTCATAGCGGCTTGCGCTGGTACCATAAGGGCATGAGCACCCTTTCATCCAACAATTCTTCACAAATCTCCTTCGGGCTGGCCGGCCGGGTCTGCATCGTCACCGGCGGCGCACAGGGCATTGGCGAGGCCTGCATCCGGCGTTTCGCGCGCGAAGGCGCCAAAGTCGTCATCGCCGACGTTGACGACAAACACGGTGCCGCCCTGGCCAGCGAGCTGGGCGGGCTGTACGTGCATTGCGACGTCAGTGATAAGGCACAGGTCGATGCGCTGGTTGCGCAAACCATGGCCACTCACGGCCGCATCGACGTGCTGGTCAACAACGCCGGCATTTTCAAGGCAGCAGAATTCCTGGAGGTCACCGAGGCCGACTTCGACGCGGTGCTGCGTATCAACCTCAAGGGCTCCTTCCTGATGGGTCAGGCCGTGGCGCGGGAAATGGCCAAGGCAGGCAAGGGAAGCATTGTCAACATGAGCTCCGTCAACGGCGTGCTGGCGATTCCCACCATTGCCAGCTACAACGTCAGCAAAGGCGGCATCAATCAGCTCACGCGCGTTATGGCGCTGGCCCTGGCCGACCAGGGCATCCGCGTGAATGCGGTTGCGCCGGGCACCATCGCCACCGAACTGGCCGCCAAAGCCGTGCTGACCAGTGAGGATGCGAAGGCAAAAATCATGAGCCGTACCCCCATGAAGCGCCTGGGCGAACCTTCAGAGATTGCCGACACCGTCGCCTACCTGGCCAGCGATGCCGCCAGCTACATCACCGGCGAAATTGTCGTGGTCGACGGCGGACGCATGACGTTGAACTACACCGTGCCGGTTTAGGGAGCCGGAAACGGCGGCCGATGGCCTCGCGCAGTTGACATGGATCATGCGGGCCGCAAAACGTGGCCCGCAGAAGCCCCCGTTTCAATAGACTGGGCGCTCACCTTCTGGAGTTCACCATGTCGATTCGCCTTGTTTCCATCCTCGCAGCAACAGCAGCCCTCGGCCTGGCCGGCTGCGCCCAGACCCCTCCCGGCCATTCAGCGCACCACCCCGGCGCGTCGGCAACCGCTCCGGGTCAACCCATGCCCATGGCACGCATGGACGAACATATGAAAGCCATGCGCACCATGCACGACCGCATGGGGCGCGCCAAGACACCCGAGGAACGCAACGCCTTGATGGCTGAACACCACAAACTCATGCAGGAAGGCATGGGCATGATGGGTGGCATGGGGCCTGGCGGCATGGGCGGCATGATGGGCAACATGCAAGGCCCGGGCGGTGACCCGGCCGCGCGCCAGCAGATGATGGAAAAACGCATGGAAATGATGCAGTCCATGATGCAGATGATGATGGATCGCCTGCCCCCGCCGCCGGCCAAACCCTGAGTCTGTCTGTAGCGCTCCCAAAGAAGGGCGTGGCCACTCCAGGCAAAAGCCAACGGCGGGCTTGACCTTTCCACGGTGGGAAGGTTTATCCTTTTTTCGATGCCCTGTTTCAGGCTTGCAGCAAAGAAAAGGATGCCCCTCATGAACCACACTCATCACACTCATGCCTCCCATGGAACCGGCACAGCGGCACCCGGCGCTGCAGCGGAGATCTCCCATGGCGATACCGCGGTAACCGGCGGAGCGATCTACACCTGCCCCATGCATCCGCAGATCCGGCAGGACCACCCGGGCACCTGCCCGATCTGCGGCATGACGCTGGAGCCCGTCATGCCCAGCCTGGAGGATGACGACAACCCGGAACTTGCCTCCTTCACCCGCCGCTTCTGGTGGACGCTGCCGCTCACTGTGGTGGTCACCGCGTTGGCGATGTTCGGCCACCAGCTCGGCTGGTTCGGCATGGCGACGCAAAGCTGGATCGAACTGGTGCTCAGCCTGCCGGTGGTGTTGTGGGCGGGCTGGCCTTTCTTCGTGCGGGGTGCGCAGTCGGTGATCCACCGCAGTCCGAACATGTGGACCCTCATCGGCCTGGGCACCGGCGCCGCCTTTGCCTATAGCGTCGTGGCCACGGTGGCGCCGGGCGTTTTCCCGGACTCGTTTGTTTCCATGGGCCGCGTCGCGGTCTATTTTGAGGCGGCGGCCGTCATCATCTCGCTCACCTTGCTCGGCCAGATGCTGGAATTGAAAGCGCGTTCGCAGACCTCGGCGGCGATCAAGTCGCTGCTGGGCCTGGTGCCCAAGACAGCCCGCCGCATCCAGTCCGACGGCACGGAAGAAGACGTGCCGCTGACCCATGTGCATGTGGGCGACAGTCTGCGTGTACGCCCCGGCGAGAAAGTGCCTGTCGATGGGGTGGTCACCGAAGGCAGCAGTGCCGTTGACGAATCGATGCTGACCGGAGAACCATTGCCGGTGAGCAAGCGCCCCGGCGACAAACTCATAGGCGCCACGCTCAACACCAGCGGCGCCCTGGTCATGCGCTCCGAGCGCGTCGGCGCACAGACCATGCTGTCGCAGATCGTGCAGATGGTCGCGCAGGCCCAGCGCTCCAAGGCGCCGATGCAACGCATGGCCGACCAGGTCGCCGGCTGGTTCGTGATGGCCGTGGTCGCCATCGCGGTGCTGACCTTCTTCGGCTGGGGATTTTTCGGGCCGCAACCGAGCTGGGTGTATGGCCTGATCAACGCCGTGGCGGTGCTCATCATCGCCTGTCCCTGCGCACTGGGACTGGCCACACCGATGTCCATCATGGTCGCCACCGGCAAGGCTGCGGGTCAGGGCATTCTTTTTCGTGATGCCGCTGCGATCGAACACCTCCGCAAGGTCGATGTGCTGATCGTCGACAAAACCGGCACGCTAACGGCCGGCAAGCCGGCGTTTGACCGGGCGGTCCCTGCCGCAGGTTTCAGCGCCGACGAGGTGCTGCGGCTGGCTGCCAGCCTGGACCAGGGCAGCGAACACCCGCTGGCCGAAGCGATTGTGAGCGCTGCGCGCGAGCGCGGTCTTTCACTCGACAAGCCCGAGAGTTTCGAATCAGCCAGCGGTATTGGCGTCAGCGGGCGCGTGGCCGGCCGGGCGCTCGCACTCGGCAACACGGCGCTGATGGCGCAAGCCGGTGTTGCGGTGGACACACTGCTGTCTCAGGCTGAAGCGCTGCGCGCCGAAGGCGCCAGCGTGATGCACCTCGCGGTGGACGGCCAGCTCGCCGGCCTGCTGGCTGTGGCCGATCCGGTCAAGGCCAGCACGCCCGAGGCGCTGGCAGCGCTGAAGGCCGCGGGCCTGCGCGTCATCATGGCCACCGGTGATGGCCAGACCACCGCCAAGGCGGTGGCCGCACGGCTGGGTATCGACGAAGTGCATGGAGAAGTCAAACCCGCTGACAAGCTGGTGCTTGTCAAGCGGCTGCAGGGCGAAGGCCATGTGGTTGCGATGGCGGGCGACGGCATCAACGATGCCCCGGCCCTGGCGCAGGCCGATGTCGGCATAGCCATGGGCACCGGCACCGACGTGGCCATGAACAGCGCGCAGATCACGCTGGTCAAAGGCGACCTGCGCGGCATTGCGCAGGCCCGCATCATTTCGCAGGCCACCATCGCCAACATGAAGCAGAACCTCGGCTTCGCCTTCATTTACAACGCGCTGGGTGTGCCGCTTGCGGCGGGGCTTCTCTATCCCTTCACGGGCTGGCTGCTGTCGCCCATGATTGCGGCTCTCGCCATGAGCCTGAGCTCCGTGTCAGTGATCAGCAACGCGCTGCGGTTGCGCGCGCAGCGCCTGCGCCCCAACGCGTGATCACCTGATTGGGTGTTTCAGGAACTGCCGCAGTGCTGCCCCAGGCTGACTCTTCCACACTGCTGGGCCTGAGCGTGGCGCTCGGCATCGGCCTGCTGATTGGCGCGGAGCGTGAGCGGCGCAAAGGCAGCGGTCCCACACGCGGGGCGGCCGGCATACGGACTTTCGCCATCGTCGCCCTGCTCGGCGGCGTCGCGGCACTGCTGGGCGACACCGCGGTGCTGGTGGCCGTGACATTGGTGGTGGGTGCGCTGGCCCTGGCCTCCTACCTCCGCACGCGCGAGGACGACCCCGGGATGACCACAGAAGCCGCCCTGCTGCTGACCTGCCTGCTCGGCGGGCTGGCCATGCGCCATGCGGTTCTGGCGGCCGGCGTGGGGGCGGCACTGGCCGCGCTACTGGCGGCGAAAACCCGCCTTCACCATTTTGTGTCCCGCGTACTGACCGAACACGAGTTACATGACGCCTTGTTGTTCTCAGCAGCGGCGCTGATCGTGCTGCCGCTGGCCCCGGACCGGTTCATGGGGCCTTTCGATGCCGTCAATCCTTACGCCACCACGCGTCTTGTGGTGCTGGTGATGGCCATCAGCGCACTCGGTTATGTGGCGACACGCGCCCTGGGGCCGCGTTACGGCCTGCCGCTGGCCGGGTTTGCGGCCGGCTTCATATCGAGCACCGCCACCATTCATGCCATGGGTACGCGTGCAGCCGGGTCAAGCACACAGGCTGACGGGGCGATCGCCGGGGCGGTGCTCTCCAGCGTTGCCACCATCGTCCAGCTGGCCGTCGTGGTGGCAGCGGTGCAGCCCGCACTGCTTGACGCGCTGCTATGGCCGCTGCTGCTCGGCGGCGTTGCAGCCTGCGCCTACAGCCTGCTGTTCTTTCCACGCGAAACTGCAGCGGCAGGCAAACCGCATGGCTCGCCGGAAAACCAGGACATTGGCCGCGCCTTTGACCTGAAAACCGCGGTGTCCTTTGCAGCCGTGGTCAGCGTCGTGCTGGTGGTGTCGGCAGCCCTCAGCGCCTGGCTGGGTACACGCGGCACCCTGCTGGGCGCTGGCGTGACCGGCCTGGTCGACGCCCATGCGACCGCCGCCTCGGTGGCCTCGCTGGTCAAGGCCGGCAAGCTGCCACTGGACGCAGCGCTCTGGCCCATCGTCGCTGGCCTGAGCACCAACTCGCTGATGAAAGCGGTTGTGGCTTTCCACGCAGGTGGTGCCGCCTACGCGGCGCGTATTGTTCCGGGGCTGGTGCTGGTCATTGCTGCGGTCTGGCTCGGCGTGTGGCTGGGGTGAACGGAACACCTCGCACTGCTCGCCTCAAAACTAGAATCAGGCATGCCTGCTGATGCCACACCCTCCGGCCTTTTTACCGACGAAGCCTCCAGCACGCGCTGCGCCTGGTGCCAGGCCACGCCGCTGTACCGCCATTACCACGACACCGAATGGGGCTTTCCTGTGGCCGACGAGCGAAGGCTGTTCGAAAAAATCTGCCTCGAAGGTTTTCAGGCCGGCCTGAGCTGGCTGACCATCCTGAACAAGCGCGAGGCCTTTCGCAGCGCGTTCGCCAACTTCGACGCCGAACAGGTGGCGCGGTTTGATACCGCTGATGTCCAGCGCCTGCTCGGCGATGCAGGCATCGTGCGGCACGCCGGCAAGATCGCCTCGACCATCAACAACGCCCAACGCGTGCTGGAGCTGCGCCGTGAATTCGGCTCACTGGGTGCTTACGTCTGGCGGCTTGAGCCGGATGCTGCGAGCCGGCCGGAACAAGTCACGCTGGAAGCCGTGCGCGCCCTGTCCCATTCGCCCGCCTCGGCGGTGCTGTCCAAAGACCTGAAGAAACGCGGCTGGACTTTTGTCGGGCCGACCACGATGTACGCCTTCATGCAGGCCATGGGCCTGGTCAACGACCACCTGGAGGGCTGCGCCAGCCGCGAACCGGCGCTGGCGGCACGAGCGGCCTTCACACCGCCGGCTTGAGTTCGCAGCCATACGCTACTGAATACATAGCTGCTTTCGCCCGTGGCTATTGGACTGGAAGCCTTTTTTGCTTCAAACCCCGGCGGACGGCATTCTTTTCAGCAAGCCCGCCGTGCTGCGTGGCCAGCCGACACCACCAAACCACGCGCCGCCGGCAATCGCCCAGGCATTGAGCACGCCATAGATCACCATTGCCACGGCCTGCGCCAGGAAAACGCCAGTCAGGCCGCCACCCCAGCGCAAGGCCAACCAGCCGCCTGTGAGGGCCACGGCCAGCCGTGCCAGGTTGCCAAGCACCGGCCAGAGCAGCCGCCCCGCCCCCTGCGATGCAAAGTAAAGCGCCAGGCCGAGGCCGAAGAAGCCATAAACCGGCCCCACCACCCTCAGGTAAGCGCTGCCGGCTTCGATCATGGCCGGGTCGCTGTTGAACAACGAGAGCCAGGCTTGCGGAAAAAATGCCGCCCACAGGCCAATGACTTCGGCCATCGCAAAAGCCATGGCCGCGCCTATCCAGGTGGCACGCAAGGCCCGCTCATGCTGGCCCGCGCCCATGCAGGTGCCGACCATGGCCACCATCGGTGCGCCGAAACCGAACACCAGCGGCACCAGCAGATATTCCAGCCGCGAAGCCGTGCCATAACCAGCGATGGCCGCCGTGCCGAAGCCGCCTACCAGCGCGGTGGTGATGCCTATGGCCAGGTTGGTGGCCACCGTGGACACGGTGCCGACCAGGCCGACACGCAGGATGTCCTTGAACAGCGCCCAGCGAAAGCGTATGTGCGCGAACGAAGGCCGCAGCAGGCTTTTCGGTGACCACAGGTAAGCCGCCAGCACCACGCTGCCCACCAGGTAATAGGCCAGCATCGCGATGGCGCCGCCGGCAATGCCCAGCCCGGGCAGCGGGCCCCAGCCGAAGATCAGCAGGGGCGACAGCGGCAGCAACACCAGCGCGCCCAGCACCGTGACATTGGCCGGCACTGCCATGTTGCCGGTGCCGCGTATCACGGCCGACAGCGTGTTGAAAATCCAGATCAGCGCCGCACCGGCGAACACCCAGTTGGAATACACCATGGCGGCGTCCAGCGCACCGCCGGTGCCACCCATGCGGCCATACAGCCAGCGGCCGCCGCCCAGCACAGCGACCATGAACACCGCCGAAAACACGGCGGCGATGACGATGGCATGCAGCACCAGCGCATCGGCATCGTCCCGGCGCCGCGCACCCAGCGCACGCGCAATCGCCGAGGCAATGCCGCCGCCCATGGCGCCGGCCGAGGTCATCTGCATCAGCATCACCACCGGAAACACCAGAGCCATGCCGGCCAGCGCGTCGGTGCCCAACTTGCCGACGAAGTATGTTTCTATCAAACCAACGCCTGCTTGCGCCAACATGACCAGCACATTGGGCGCCGCCAGACGCAGCAGCGTCGAGGCGATGGGAGCTTCCAGCAGCAAGCGCGTGCGCGGGTCGATGGTGCTCATGCGCTGAGCCCCGGCCGGCAAGGAACCACCACGCGCATGGTGGACACCTGCAGGACTTCACCCTGCTGGTTGCGGGTTTCGCTGCGCACTGTCGCCATGCCGCGGTCAGGCCTGGAGCGCGAAGGCTGAACATGGGTGACCTCACTCACGACATGCAGCACATCCACCGGACGCGTCGGCTGCGGCCAGCTGAGCTCCCCGCCTGCACCGACGATGCCCCCTGCAAGCGGCAACCCGCTGGTGACCAGCAGGCGCATGGTGACGGCGGCGGTGTGCCAGCCGCTCGCGGCCAGGCCGCCGAACAAAGTGTCCCTGGCGGCTGCATCGTCAAGATGGAAAGGCTGCGGATCAAACTGCGTGGCGAAGGCCTTGATCTGCGCCTCGTCCATGGCGTGTTCCGCGCTGACGAAGCGGTCGCCCACATGGAGATCCTCGAGATAAAGAGGCGGCGTGTTGGTAGTCATTGCAGTTTCCCAAAGCCTCGATGTTCAGGCTGCTGCCGGCCGGGCCAGGCGGGCTTCCCGGATCGGCAGGTTCACCAGCGCGGCACCCGCGGCCAACACGATGTCGATGTACCAGACCCAGTCATAACTGCCGGTCGCCTGGAACACATAACCGCCGAGGAAGGCGCCGAAGAAGCCACCGACCTGATGGGCCAGCATCACGATGCCGAACAACATGGCCATGTTGGCCGTGCCGAACATCTTGGCCACCAGGCCCACCGTTGGGGGAACTGTCGACAGGAAAGTCACACCCATGACGGCCGCAAAAATCAGCATCACCGCTGGCGTCTTGGGGGCCAGCAGAAACACCAGCACCGCCAGGCCGCGTGTTGCATACAGCAGCGCCAGCAGCGACTTCATGCGCCAGCGGCCCACCGCCCAGCCCATGGCCAGGCTGCCGACAATGTTGAACAGGCCGATCATGGCGAGCGACCAGCCACCCACTTCGGGCGGCAGGCCGCACGCGGCCACCACGCCCGGCAAGTGCGTGGCCAGAAAGGCAACGTGAAACCCGCACACCAGAAAGCCCAGGCTCAGGTAGCGGTAACTCGGCGTGGCCAGCGCCTGGCTGATGGCCTCGCGGGCGCTCAGTGCTTTCTTGCCCGAGGCTGCCGCGGCCTGCGCGGCCAGTGCCTTCGAATTGCCCTTGAGCACCCATACCGCCGGCAACGCCAGCAGCAACAACACGCCGAGCCACTGCATCGCGTTGGCCCAGCCAACTGCGGCGGTCAGGCCCACCGCAATCGGCGCCATCGCAAACTGTCCGAAGGAGCCACCTGCATTGACAATGCCGCTGGCAAAGCCGCGTTTTTCCAGCGGCACCAGGCGTGCAGTCGCCGCCATCAGCACCGAAGGGCCAGCCATGCCTGCACCGCCCGCGGCCAGCACGCCGATGGCGAAGATCAGCCCCGCGGTGCTGGTCATTAGTGGCGTGATGATGGTGCCAATAGCGACCAGGAGCACCCCCAGAAAAATGACACGCCCGGTTCCTATGCGATCGGCCACGGCGCCGGCGAAAGGCTGCGTCAGCCCCCACCAGAGCTGGCCGAAGGCAAAAGCCAGGCTGATGCTGCCTATACCCAACGCGGTCGAGGTGTTGAGTGCCGACAGGAACAGGCCCATGGTCTGTCGCACGCCCATGGTCAGGGCAAAGGTTCCGGCCGCAGCCAGCAGCACCAGCCAGAGTACGGTGTTTTTGGGAGCGACAGGAGCCGCGACGTTTTTCGGTTTATTCATCTTGTGCTCCATACAAAGGGGACAGGCGCTCCAGCGATTCATCGATCAACGCGTGCAGGGCCAGCACACGTTCGACACCCAGCAATTGGTTGATGCCCTCCTGCGCAACGCGCCAGCGGCGCTGCGCTTCGGTGCGTTTTTCACGGCCCGCATCGGTAACGCTGACCAGCCGGCTGCGCCCGTCGCTGCCGGGCGCCAGTTCCAGCCAACCATTGGCGACCATGGGCTTGAGGTTGCGCGTCAGCGTCGAGGCATCAATCTTCATTTCACGCGCCAGGTCGCCGGGACGAAGGGGCCCGAACTTCACGACATAGGACAGCAGCGAATACTGCGTTCCCTTGAGCCCGCTCTTGCCAACCTCCGCGTCATAGTGCTGCGCGACCCGTCGCATCAGCTGGCGTAATTTGAGGTTGGTGCACCCCTGCGGACGCAGGTGAACGGGTGCTGGTAAGGTGGTGGCAGAATTCATGATCCAATTGTAGCTACAATTGTTGTATATGCAATCAAAAGGAGAAGCAATGACCCCTGAGGAAACATTGGCACAGTGGAACGAGCAGCGCAACACGGTCGTTGAACGCATGCTGGCCGGCGGCGGCAAGCCGGGCCTGGCCCGCCCCGAGATGGTGGCCGGCAAAACTGGCCTAGAAACGATGGAAGCCATGCTGGCCGGCGAACTTCCCTTTCCCCACATTGCCGACACCCTGGATTTTTCGTTGGTGGAAGTCGGTCCCGGCAAAGCTGTTTTTCAGGGAACCCCGCAACTCAAGCACTACAACCCGCTGGGCACCGTGCATGGCGGCTGGTACGCAACGCTGCTGGACTCGGCGCTCGGCTGCGCAGTGCACACCATGATGCCCGCCGGCCGGGCCTACACCACGGCTGAACTCGGCGTGAACATCGTGCGCGCCGCCTCACACAAGACCGGGCCGCTGCGTGCCATTGGCACCGTCATTCACTGCGGCCGGCAACTGGCAACCGCAGAAGCGCGCATTGTCGGGCCCGACGGCAAGCTGTATGCGCATGCCACCACCACCTGCCTGGTGTTCGAGGTGGCGCAGAAGTAATCCCTGGGTAAGTGCGCCACAAGGCGCCGTGGCGGCTATCAACAAACAACGCGCAGTGGCTGCACCGGGCGAGACACCCATTGACGGTCCGCCTTAGAACATTTGTGTTCCTTTTTTGATTCAAGCCCTTATTTCAAGCGAAATAAGCGAGGTGCCCCTGTCATTTCTGACAGGGTGAAAGATTGATTCAACCTTGCGTGACGCATAGACTTCGCGAACATAAAAGAAAAAAATGAAGCTGTGACACTTGTGGAATACGAAAGTACTCGTGAGAACAACAAAGAAGTCGGATGTTCATTGGCCTGGAAGAAAAGCGAAATGAACCATTTGGTGGAGACCATTTAACCTGGAGATGCAATGACGACTTATCTGAACGACCCAGCATCGAGCGCCGTTCAAGCTCTGCGCCAGTCTCTGGGTGCTCGGGGAGCATTCTTCTCCAACGGGGGAACACCCCACATTTCGCCTCACCAGAAAAATTTCATCGAAGAAATCACGCTTCGTCATCTCAATACGCCATCAAAGATAGAGAAAGTCCAGAGCCTGCGCGACCACATCAAGCTGCCGTCCGGGTTCCGTGACGCGCAGTTTTTTGAACAAGAAAAAAAAGAGACAAATTTGGTTTTGTGTTTGCGTTCGAATTTCAGGGCGTCGACATTGGCACCTTGAGGCTCGTTCCCATGCATATGGGACTGACGTCGCTGGAAAAGCTGTTGGCGCAAAAGCAACTGATCGAACTGCCGATCCGCCAAAACAGCTGGGAAATCGGGCGCCTTGTATTGAATCCCGACTACAGAAGCGGCCCTGATCTTGTGAAGAAATGCATATCTCTTGGGGTTTCGTATCTCGCCCAGCATACCGACGGGCGAAACCTTTTTGCATCCTGCACGCCCGTGCTGAGCCGGCTTTACAGGCGTTTCGGGTTTTCCACCATCGCCAACAATTTACGGGTGGATGGGGCGGACGAATCGTATGCCTTGATACATGGACATGTAACGGATATTCTCAGATCGTCTGCGTCTCAGTAACGTTTGCGTGTCAGTGACTTATGCGGGAAATATTCATACGCCAGCCGCCTGCCTCGCCGTAGATCGGCGAAGTTTTTATTGGTAATTTTCCTGCGCAAATGGAATTGAAAATATATGGGCTGGTTGAAAAGACTCTATGGCCACTATGAGGCTTACCACACGCATGGCAGGCCGTTGCTCAAGTACATCGGCATCGTCGGCGCCCTGGCCTATGTGGTGTTTTACCTGATACGGTTCACGAAACCCAATCCCCGGCCCTACGATGACCTGGAAATGCGGGTGCTGGTCGTCATTCTTTTTACCGTGCTGGCCATGAAAAATCAGTGGCCCCAGAAACTCAAAAAATACTACTTTGTCTACTCGTATTGGGCATTGATCTATTGCCTGCCGTTTTTCAATGTATTTCTTTCACTGAAACGGCACGGAGGCATCCCTGCGATTTCCAATTGTTTTATCGCGCTCAGTTTTCTGGTCATGATTGCGGACTGGCGCAACACGATTGCCATGCTCCTGATCGGTTGCGGTAGCGCAGCACTGCTTTACGTGGCCATCACCCCTCATCCTTCAATACCCATGGATATGGTGGCCCAAATTCCGGCTTACCTGTTGATTCTTATTGGCGGCGCTGCGTTCAAGCTCTCGGAAAAGCAAATAGACGCCGAAAAATTGCGCCTTGCAAACTCTCTTGCCGGCTCCATTGCCCATGAAATGCGCAACCCGCTGGGGCAGGCCAAGATGAGCCTGGAGAGCATCGGTGAGATGCTGCCGGTCAACGGCAACGCAATTCCGGCTGAAGATATTTCCCGCATGCGTCAGTTTGTCAACACGGGACAAATTGCGGTGCACCGGGGCCACCAGGTAATCGACCTGATTCTGGGTTCCCTCAAATCCGGGGCAGTGGACCGCAGCCGGTTTGTCTACCTGTCCGCCGCAAAGGCTACCCGGAAGGCGGTAGACGAATACAGTTTTGTCGAGAGAAGCGTTCACGACGATCACGGAAATTTCCGTGATCGCATCACAGTGCATGTCGTGAAAGACTTCATTTTTTACGGTGATGAGACTCCCTACGTTTTTGTGCTCTTCAACCTGATCAAGAACGCACTCTATTACCTCGAACAGAAGCCCGATGCGACCATCGTGTTGACGGTAGACGATCACAAGGTGACCGTCAGGGACACGGGGCCTGGTATCGACAAAGAAGTTTTGGCGCACCTGTTTGAGTCCTTCATGACCTCGGGGAAAACTGAAGGGACAGGCCTTGGGCTGCCTTATTGCAAACGAACCATGCAAAGCTTTGGCGGCGACATTGTGTGCGACTCCGTGGTGGGTGAATTTACACAGTTCACGTTGACTTTCCCCTTGTTGCCGCAAGCCAGGATAAGCGAGGCCGCAACGGCTTTGCAAACTCCGACGCAAACGGCCAGGCCGCCCATCTCCAGTGACGTGCTGGAAGGCAAAACCGTCATATTGGCCGAAGACGACGAACTTAACCGCTTGATGGTGGGCGACTGCCTCAAAAGCTGGGGCTTGACAGTGTTGGAGGCCGAAGGGGGACGCCAGGTTTTGACCCATTTGCACAACACGCCGTGTGTCGATTTGATCTTGATGGACATGAACATGCCCGACCTGAACGGTGTGCAAACGACTCAAGCCATCCGTTCGCGGGATTGGGAGCATCAGGACATTTTTATCCTGGCGTTTACCGGAAACTCCGAAGAGCTTGACGTCAAAACAGCCTTGAGGGCGGGCATGAATGGCCACATCCTGAAAACCGGTGACATGAAGTTGCTGCAAGGCAAAATGCTCGAGGTTCTGAGGCCAACAGCCTAGGGCGACAAAAAATTCAGCCGTGAAGCCCTCATCGGCAATGGCCGCGGCTATTGGACTTGTACCTGGGCGTCCTGCACAGGAAGCGAAGATTGGCGACAATCGACCATCCACGACTCCCACCCCCTACATCCATGCGACTCCTACACACCATGCTTCGCGTTGGTAATCTCCAGCGCGCCATTGATTTTTACACCCAGGTTCTGGGCATGAAACTGCTGCGGACCTCGGAAAACCCCGAGTACAAATACAGCCTGGCTTTTGTCGGCTACGGCAACAACCCGGAACATGCCGAGATTGAACTGACCTGGAACTGGGGCACCGAAAGCTACGACATGGGCACAGCCTTCGGCCATATCGCGCTTGGTGTGCCCGATGCTTACGCCGCTTGCGAAAAGATCAAGGCGGCTGGCGGCAATGTGACGCGTGAGGCTGGACCGGTCAAAGGCGGTACGACTGTGATTGCGTTTGTCACTGATCCGGATGGGTACAAGATTGAATTGATTGAGCGTAAGGAATATGCTGGAGGCGCTGATTTGCGTTGACTTTTGTTGGGGATTTTTTGAGGCATCACGCTGCGCCTCGGGTTTGTTTTTGACAGTAGGCGCAACTCCCCACTCCCACCCCTAACCCCTCCCTCGCCCCGCTGGGCGATGGAGGGGGACTTCATTTGGCCGCGTGTGCTGCGCTCACGTGCAA
>NZ_MUNO01000002.1 GCF_002001015.1 Polaromonas sp. A23
GGGTTGGGAGTGGGGAGTTGAAACTACTGGCGAGAACGGACCGCAGGCGCAGCGTGATGCCTGAAAACATCTCGCCAACACCGCAACTCAATTCGCATGGATTGCGGGTCAGGCCCGCAATGACAGATTCTGCGGGACCTCGATCAGCCCGTCATGTTGCGCAGCGAGGCCTCGATGGCCGCAGCAGTAGCCACCGGGTTTTCCATCGGGAACAGGTGGCTGCCGTCGAGCATGGTGATGCGGCCTTTGACGATTTTTTCGGTCAGGGCCATGCCCACCTGTTTCATCTCGGTTGACTGCCGTCCGCCAATGAAGGCGACCGGGCATTTCAGCGGATGGCGCTTGAGGAGGCCGTCGAGGTTGTGCGGCAGGGTGTTGTAAATCGCGGTTTCCACATTGCGGTCAAAGCTCAGCAGGCGCTGGTTGCCATCTTCACCTTGAGCGTCATGCGTGCCGTGTTCGATGTAGTCGCGCAGCACCTGCTCGTCCCAGCGCGCAAAAGCCTTTTTGCTGCGGAAATGCGCAAGCACTTCGTCCACCCCCAACCACTGGTGCTTGCGCTTGCGGCTGACGGCACCGGGAGAAATGGAGCCTACCAGCCGTGCGCGTTTGGCCACGCTGAGTGCGGCGGCGCGCCAGCCACCCAGAATCGGCGAGTCGACCAGCAACACGCCGCGCACCGGCTGGCCGCCGAGAACGGGGTTGCGCGCGGCGCACATCAGGCTTAAAAAACCGCCCAGCGAATGGCCGACCAGAAAGGCTGCCTGCCCGGTTTTTTCAACCTGCTCGCTGGTGAAGTCGGCCAATTGCTGCACCAGGTGCGGCCAGTTGCTGGTGACCGGGTAGCGTGGGTCGTGGCCAAATTTTTCAATTGCCTTGACCTGAAAACCGCGCTCTTTCAGGCTCTGGAACAGCACGCCGTAAGTGCTTGCGGGAAAGCTGTTGGCGTGGGAGAAAACGATGAGGGGCTTGGTGGAGGCGGGCACGGGACCCTTTCAAATCACATCAAATCAGCTTTTCCTCAGGCGAGGTGATTTTTTTCAGGGGCTGGTTGCGCGTGAGCGGCGTCAGAAGCGGCACCTGTGTTTCGCCGCCGGTCCACATCGGGTCTTCAATGCTGTCAAAGACCTCACGCAGTTTTTTGCCCCAGTTGTTGTGCAGCATGCGGAAGTAGGGGTTCTCGTGGTCGATGCAGACCACTTTGTCGCTTTGCAGCGAGTTGACTTCATAAACCACCATGTCCAGCGGCAGGCCGACGGAGAGATTGGACTTGAGGGTGGAGTCCATCGAGACCAGTGCGCATTTGGCTGCTTCATCGAGCGGCGTTTCAGGCGTGATCACGCGGTCGAGCACCGGCTTGCCGTATTTGGATTCGCCGACCTGGAAGTACGGCGTTTCCGGGGTGGCCTCAATGAAGTTGCCTGCCGAATACACCTGGAACAAGCGCATGCCTTCGCCGTGAATCTGGCCGCCAAAAATCAGCGAGACATTGAACTCGACGCCGGCATGTTTGAGATCGTCCGCATCGCGCTCGTGCACGCGCCGGATGGCCGCACCCAGCACGCGTGCGGCATCGAACATGCTTTTGGCGTTCCATATGGTGATGGGCGGGCCGCCGTCCGGGTCCTTGAGCTGCTCGACCTGCAGGATCTCGCGCACCGACTGGGAGATGGAAAGGTTGCCGGCCGACAGCAGCACCATGAAGCGGTCGCCCGTTTTTTCATAGATGATCATCTTGCGGAAGGTGCTGATCTGGTCCAGCCCCGCGTTGGTCCGGGAGTCGGAGAGAAACACCAGTCCGGCGTTGAGTTTGATGGCGACGCAATAAGTCATGGAAGCGATGGTAGGTCAATCCGCTCTGGAAAGCTTTTTGAGTTGATAAAGGGCGTCGAGGGCTTCGCGAGGGCTCAAAGCGTCGGGGTCAATGCCGTGAAGCGCTTTTTCCACGGCGCTGGGTTCGGCGGCGGGCCGCTCGGGTGGTGGAGCAAACAGGTCCACCTGGGCGCGGCTGGCGGTTTGCTGGGTTTCCAGCGCGTCCAGCGCGTGCCGCGCATGGTTGACGACCGCTGCCGGCACACCGGCGAGTTTGGCCACGGCAATACCGTAGCTCTTGCTGGCCGGGCCGGGCTCGATGTGGTGCAGGAAGACGATATTGGCACCGGACTCGACTGCGCTGACATGCACGTTGACCGCTGCATGGTGGCGTGCGGGAAATTCGGTGAGTTCGAAATAATGCGTGGCAAACAGCGTGAAGGCCTGGGTTTTGTTGTGCAGGTGCGCGGCAATGCCGCCAGCCAGGGCCAAGCCGTCGAACGTGGACGTGCCGCGGCCGATCTCGTCCATCAGCACCAGCGAGTGCGGCGAGGCGGCGTGCAGGATCTGCGCGGCCTCGGTCATTTCCAGCATGAAGGTTGACTGCGCGTTGGCCACGTCGTCGGCCGCACCGATGCGGGTGTGAATGGCGTCGATGGGGCCGAGCCGGCAAGCACTGGCCGGCACATACGAGCCCACGCTGGCCAGCAGCACGATGATGGCCACCTGGCGCATGTAGGTGGATTTACCGCCCATGTTCGGGCCGGTGATGATCTGCATGCGGCTCTTGCCGCCCAGGCCGCAGTCATTGGCGATAAAGGAGCCGCCGGTGGTTTCGGCCAGCCGCGCCTCGACCACCGGGTGCCGGCCCTGGGTGATCTCAATGCACGGTTCTTTCACAAACAGCGGGGCTGCCCAGTTGAGCGTGAGCGAACGTTCGGCCAGCGCGCACAGCGCATCGAGCGAGGCCACTGCGCGCGCCAGGCGGGTGAGGGCGGGAACAAACTGCTGCAGTTCGTCGAGCAGTTGTTCGTACAGCCATTTCTCGCGCGCCAGCGCACGTTCCTGCGCCGACAGGGCCTTGTCTTCAAACGTCTTGAGTTCGGGCGTGATGTAGCGCTCGGCGTTCTTCAGGGTCTGGCGGCGCCGGTAGTCGTCGGGCACCTTGTCCAGCTGGCCCTGTGTGACTTCAATGTAAAAACCGTGCACCTTGTTGAACTGCACCCGCAGGTTGGCAATGCCGGTGCGGGCTTTTTCGCGGCCTTCCAGGTCGAGCAGGAAGTCGTCGCAATTGGTCTGAATGGCGCGCAGCTCGTCGAGGTCGGCGTCGCAGCCGTGGTTGATCACGCCGCCGTCGCGGATCAGCGCTGCGGGTTCGTCGAGCACATAACGGCCCAGCAGCGTTTCGCAGGCCGCAGGAGGGCTTAAATCCTCAAAAATAGTAGTCAAAAGTGCCGGTAGCCCTTTGTTTTCGGGTGCAAGTAGCTCTGTTTTTTGTAGCGTATAGCGCAGTGCCACCAGCTCGCGCGGGCGCACCTGGCGCAGCGCGATGCGCGCGGTGATGCGTTCAACGTCGCTGCAGCCCTTGAGTCCGGTGCGCAGTGTCTGCTGCAGGCCGCCGCGCAGCGCCGTGATGGCGTCGAGCCGCGCCTGCGCCTGGGCGCGGTCGCGGCGGGGGCTCAGCAGCCAGCTTTTCAGGGCGCGGCTGCCCATGCCGGTGGTGCAGCTGTCGAGCAGCGAAAACAGGGTGGGAGAGTCTTCGCCGCGCAGGGTCTGCGTCAGTTCAAGGTTGCGCCGCGTGGTCTGGGGCAGCTCGATCAGCTCGCCCGATCGCACCACCTGCAGGCTGTGAACATGGGACAGCGCGCGACCCTGCGTGTGTTCGGCATAACCGAGCAGCGCAGACGCCGCCGCATGCGCTTCGGGCAGCGCCTCTGCATTCCACGATGCCAGCGAGGCTACCTGCAGTTGCGCCAGCAGCCGGCGCGCACCGAGCGCTGAGTCAAATTGCCATGCAGGGCGGGCACTCACGGCGCAGCGCTGGGTTTTCAGGCGCTGCTCGAAAGCGGGTGTGACATCGACGTTATAGAGCAGCTCGCTGGGCGCTATGCGGGCAATCCAGGCTTCGAGCTCGTCAGGCGTGCAATGCGCCAGATGGATCTCGCCCTGGGTGACGCTGAGCCAGGCAAGACCGCAGGTGTTGCGCAAGCCCTGGTGCACGGCCAGCAGGATGGACTCGGTCTTGTCGTTGAGCAGCTCGGTGTCGGTCAGCGTGCCGGGGGTGACCACCCGCACGACTTTGCGCTCCACCGGGCCCTTGGCGGTGGCGACGTCGCCAACCTGTTCGCAGATGGCGACCGATTCCCCCAGCTTGATCAGCTTGGCGAGGTAGCCTTCCAGTGAATGAAAGGGCACGCCGGCCATGACCACCGGCTCGCCGGCCGACTGGCCGCGGCGCGTCAGCGTGATATCGAGCAGGCGTGCGGCTTTTTCGGCATCGGCATAAAACAATTCGTAAAAATCGCCCATGCGGTAGAGCAGCAGGGTGTCGGGATAGTCCGCTTTGAGGCCCAGATACTGCTGCATCATGGGCGTGTGTTTTCCATTGCCCGCAGCGGCTGGATCGGCGATATCTGGAGGAAGTGCAGGGTGGTTCAAAGGGATCAGGCGATGGCAGTGGGTGACTGAGTACAAGGGCGAACTACAGGGGCGAACTCAGGGCTGTGGCAGGCGAGCCTGCGATGGCCGGGAAAATAATAGCATCTGCCGAACAGTCCCAGACAGTTCAAGAGGGGGCGTTTGGCGCAAAGTGAACGCTACCGAACAATTCGCCGTCAAGGCCGGGTGACAAGGTTGGTTGTAAATCACACAAACCGGGACATTTCACTACAAAAGCGTCGTTTCCCGACGGTAAACTCCTTGGGTAGGGGCGCCAGTCGCGCTTCACGACATTCCCGCGGCCAGCCAGCAGGTTAGCGGCGAGCTCGAAACTCCCAAAAAAGGACGCCTCATGACCGAGCTGGAATCACCGACCATCCCTTCGGCCGCAACGGTGGGCGAATGCGATGTTCTCGTGATTGGCGGCGGCCCAGCGGGAGCCACTGTGGGTGCCTTGCTGGCGCAGCGGGGTCACAAGGTGGTGGTGCTTGAAAAAGAGCACCATCCGCGCTTTCATATCGGCGAATCCCTGCTGCCTGCCAATCTGGCATTGCTTGAACGACTCGGCGTGGCAGAGGCCGTTCGGGCCATCGGAATCGAAAAATGGGGTGCTGAATTTGTTTCGCCCTGGCACGAGGCCAAAAGCCAGACTTTCATGTTTGGCGACGCTTGGGACAAATCCATGCCTTTTTCCTACCAGGTGCGGCGCTCCGAGTTCGACGAAATCCTGATCCGCAACGCTGCAAAGATGGGCGCCGAAGTGATTGAAGGCTGCCGCGTGCGGGAAGTCGCTTTTGCTCCCGACCACAGCGGTGCCACGGTGCATGCTGAATACGAAAGTGGCAGTGCCTGCCAGTGGCGTGCCCGTTTTGTCGTGGATGCCTCCGGCAGGGACACTCTGCTGGGCAAAAAGTTTGACATCAAGCGGCGCAATCCCAAACACAACAGCTCGGCCTTGTATGCACACTTCACCGGTGCGACGCGGCACTCGGGCCAGGACGAAGGCAACATCACCATTTTCTGGTTTGACCACGGCTGGTTCTGGTTCATCCCGCTAGCCGACGGTGCCACCAGCATAGGCGCGGTGGTCTGGCCGCATTACCTCAAGAGCCGCAGCAAGCCGGTGAAGGAGTTTTTTCTCGACACGATTGCCCTGTGTCCGGCGCTCAGCGAGCGGCTGGCCCATGCGACGCTGTCGTCCGAGGTCGAGGCCACCGGCAATTTTTCCTATGCGTGCGACCGCACGCATGGCCCCAACTACGTCATGATCGGTGATGCCTTTGCATTCATTGACCCGGTGTTCTCGTCCGGTGTGATGCTGGCCATGCAGGGCGGTTTTGTCGCAGCCGACACTGTCGACACCTGCTTGCGGGAGCCTGCCAGGGCATCGGCGGCGCTGGCGTATTTTGACCGGCAGGTGCGCAAGGGGCCGAAAGAGTTCTCGTGGTTCATCTACCGCGTCACCAATCCCACCATGCGCGACCTCTTCATGGGCCCGCGTAACATCTGGCGGGTGAAAGAAGCGCTTCTGTCCATGCTTGCCGGCGACATTTTCGGCAAGACACCGATCTGGGGTTCCCTGGCTCTGCTCAAGGGTATTTTCTATATTTCGTCGGCCCTGAACTTCAAGCGGTCATGGCAGGCTGCGCGCATGCGCAAGGCCAACATCCGGGTAGTGGACGATGCGGTTTCCGCCGCACGCTGACCGGGCAAAGCAAAGACCGTATGGCCCACAAGTCGAATACTCTCCTGACCGAACCGCTGCCGATGCCTGCACGCCGCCAGGCTCTCCACGAAACAATCCGCCTGCATCTTGGCTACCTGCTGCTGGGCCTGATGTCCCTGACGGTGACCTTACTGGCTTTCCCGATACGCGCCTTACTTCCGCGGGTGATGAGCAAACGGATAGGCCGCCGGCTCGTGACTCTCATGACCCGGCGTTACCTGCGTTTCCTGGTGCTGATGGGGGCTTGCCGGTTCGATCTCTCGGAACTGGATGCGTTGCGGGATGCGCCACCCATGATCATCGCGCCCAACCATCCGTGTCTGCTGGATGCCCTCATGATCCTGTCACGTTTGCCTGGTGCGGCCTGCATCATGAAGGCGGAGTTGGTGAACAGTGTTTTTTATGGGGCGGGCGCGCGGCTTGCCGGCTACATCCGAAACACCCCGCTGCGTACCATGGTGCAGCTGGCGGTGGATGACCTGCAGCAGGGAGGCCACCTGTTGCTGTTTCCAGAAGGAACGCGCACCACGCGTTTTCCTGTGGGGCCTTTGCAAGGCACCACTGGCTTGATTGCAAAAAAAGCCGGTGTATCGGTCCAGACTGTTTTCATCGAAACCAGTTCCGGCTTTCTGGGCAAGGGCTGGCCCTTGCTGCAAGCCCCTAAAATGCCCATCACTTACCGGGTTCGCCTCGGCAAGCGTTTTGATCCGCCGCAGCATACGGCGCATTTTGTCAGCGAGCTCGAAAAGTATTTCCAGACCGAGCTGGCGCATGCGCAGTTGCCCGGTTTTCCCGTTTCACCGCCGCCCTGATCCCCAGGGTCTGGCCCCATTTTTTGCCAGGTTCCAGCGATGACTGCTTCCGTTCCGAGCGTGCACCAGACCCATCTGGTCCTGATACCCAGCTACAACCCCGGCCCCAAGGTCTATGACACTGTCCGCTCCGCACGTGCGCAATGGACACCGGTCTGGGTGGTGGTGGATGGCAGCACCGACGACAGCGCCGCCGGCCTGCAGGCCATGGCGGCCCAGGACGAAGGCCTTCGCGTGATTGTGCTGCCGCAGAACGTCGGCAAGGGTTCCGCGGTGTTGCACGGCATCGACCTGGCTGCGGCGCAGGGCTTCACCCATGTGTTGACCATGGACTCCGACGGCCAGCATCCGGCGCACCTGATTCCGCAATTCATGGCTGCATCAAGCGCGCAGCCTGGCACCATGGTGTTGGGCATGCCGGTGTTTGCCGCCGACGCACCGCGCATCCGCGTGAACGGACGCAAGGTGTCCAACGTCTGGGCCAACCTGGAAACCCTGTGGGCCGGCATTGGGGATTCGCTGTTCGGTTTTCGCGTTTATCCGATAGCGCCGCTGCAGCGCGTCATGCACGGCAACCGCTGGATGCGGCGCTTCGACTTTGACCCCGAAGCGGTGGTGCGCATGTGCTGGCTTGGTGTCAAGCCAATCAACCTTCCGGCGACAGTCAAATATTTCCGGCCCGACGAAGGCGGTGTGTCGCACTTCAATTACCTGCGCGACAACGTGCTGCTGACCTGGATGCACTCACGCCTGTTCTTCGGCTTTGTGTTGCGCCTACCGCTGCTGCTGGCGCGGCGGCTTGGCGGGAAGTAATAGGGCATTCTCGCCCGCAACGGTGCTGTTGACGGGTCAAATAAGGCCGTGTTTCCTGGCCCGGTAGGCCAATTTCGGCCGGGTCGTCTTGAGCTGCCGTGCGGCGGCGGACAGATTGCCATGGCATGCGGAAATTGCCCGTTGCAGCATGTCGCGCTCGGACTGCTCCAGCGAATGCTCCGTTACCTTCATGTTTGGTGTCAGTGCTGCCGAGGTGGCGGCAGGTGCCGAAAAATTCAAGGTACCTGAGCTTCCCTGCATACGCAGGGTCATGATGTCAGCGTTCAGGGCCTCGCCACCTGTGAACAGGTGATGGACATCGATCAATCCGTCGACATCGGCGGCAATCACGGCGCGCTCGACCAGGTTCTGCAGTTCGCGGATGTTGCCTGGAAAGTCATAGTTCAGCAGCGCCCGCACCGCTGCGTGGGTGAAGCCCCCGGCATTGCAACCATGCTTGCGCCGGTAGTGGTTCAGGAAGTGGGTCATCAGCAAGGGTATGTCGTCGCGCCGCTCGCGCAGCGGCGGAAGGTGGATGGGAAACACGTTGAGGCGGAAGAACAGGTCCTCGCGGAACCTGCCCTCCCGGACGGCCTGGCGCAGGGCTTCGTTGGTGGCCGCCACCACCCGCACATCCACCGAAATCCCGCGCGTGCCGCCTACGCGTTCGATCTCACCTTCCTGAAGGGCGCGCAGCAGCTTGCCCTGGGCAACAAAGCTCAGCGCACCGATCTCATCGAGAAAAAGCGTACCGCCGCTGGCTCGTTCGAAGCGGCCTGGCCGCGAGTGGCTGGCTCCTGTGTACGCGCCGCGCTCCACCCCAAAGAGCTCGGACTCGACCAGGGTTTCCGGGATGGCGGCACAGTTCACGGCGATAAAGGGCTGGTCCTTGCGCGGGCTGATCTTGTGCAGCATGCTGGCAAATTTTTCCTTGCCAACGCCTGACTCGCCCGTGAACAGCACGGTGGCGGAGGTGCGGGCCACGCGGCTTAACTGATGGCATGCGGCATTGAATGCGGACGACGCCCCCACCATCGCATCTCCTGCTGGCGCGTCGACCGCGGGAAGTTCGGCGGCGCGGGGGAGCGGGCGCGCGTAGGCCGCCGTATCGACAAACTCCCTGGCGTTCAGGTAACGCATGTCTTCTTCGATGTCATCCCACTTGTCTGCCGACTTCCCGACCACGCGGCAGTGCGCCTCGCCCATGGAACGGCACATGGTTTCACGAAAGACGATAAGCCGGCCAAACAGTGTGCTGACGTATCCGGTGGCATAGCCCACCTGCATCCAGCAGGCCGGTGAGCCGCCGATTCCGTAGGCCGCAATGTGTTCGTCGTCTTCGCTGGAGTTGTGCCAGAGGAACTCACCTTCGTAGCCACTGGTGTCCGGGTCGTAGGTGACGCTGACCAGCTCCACTTTCACTACGCCCTCCAGCGCGTGCAGCCGTGTACCCGCCATGGCCGCCGCCGGCGGGTCGGCATCGGGCCAATGCTTGCGTACCAACTGGGCGTCGCGGGCGCCGCTGACGTAGCCGGCGCGGGTAAAGAGGCCTCTGGCTTTCTCGATGCCCAGGCTGTCGATCATTTCACGCCGCATGGAGCCCAGCGCTTCGGTGTGCAGCAAGACCATGCGCTGATCCTGCAGCCAGATGCGTCCGTCCCCCGGTGAGAAAAAGAGGCATTCGCTGATGTCCGCAATCGTCGGGTGCGTGTCGCCGCCGATGTGCGTGCTGGCAAAACCGCCCAGGGCTTTGGTCACCGATGCACTGTCGAAACTGCCCAGGGCAGCACCGGTGGCGCGGGCCACATCGGCGAGGGAGATGCGATCAGATGCGCGCATGGCTTTGCTCCTTAATTTGATCAATTGCGAAAAATTGATTCAACTTTATAACCATTTGATCAAAAAATAATGAGTGATTTCCATGTGCTGCATTGCAGCAATTACACCTAGGGTATCTTCTGATTCTTCGACTGAAAAAGAGCGTGATGCAGCGCATCAACCGCGTCCTTGCAAGTCTGGTTGGTACATGCATTGCGATAGAGATGCACGACACGCCAATGTGGCGAGCTGATCAAACAACCGGAAGGAACAAGCAAATGGGTGCATCGGATGCGATGGTTTTTTTGAATTTTTCTATGCTGGAACACGCGTCTCTGGGCGGCGGAGAACGCAAAGTGATCGAGCCCGCAACCGGGCAGGTGATGTGCACGGTGGGAATTGCCAATGCGGCCGACGTGGCCACGGCCACGCAGGCAGCGGCGAACGCGCAGAAAGCCTGGGTCGCTGTGCCCCCGCGTGAAAAGGCCGACGTATTCCGCCGCGCAGGCGCCTTGTTTCAGCAGCACTTCGACGAACTTGCGCTATACGCCACACGTGAAACCGGTGGCATTCTTCCCAAAGGGCAGCATGAAATCCGTGAGGCCATCACGATTTGCCATCTGGCAGCAGCCATGCCGCTGCAGTCCCAGGGGCATGTCCTGCCGAGTGTGCCGGGGCGCATCAGCATTGCCCGCCGCATGCCGCACGGCGTTGTGGGCGTTATTTCGCCGTTCAATTTCCCGTTGATCCTGACGCTTCGCGCGGTGGCACCGGCGTTGGCCGCCGGCAATGCCGTGGTGATCAAACCCGACACCCGCACACCGGTGACTGGTGGCCTGATGATTGCGCGCATTTTTGCGGAAGCGGGTTTGCCCAAGGATTTGTTGCAGGTTTTGCCCGGCGACGCCGAAGCCGGTGAAGCCCTGGTTACCGACCCGCTGGTGCCGATGATCGCCTTCACCGGGTCACCCGCAGTGGGCCGGCGTATCGGTGAGCTTGCGGGCAAGCATTTGAAGAAGGTGTCGCTGGAGCTGGGCGGCGCCAATTCACTGATCATTCTGGAAGATGCCGACCTCGACGTTGCGGCCAGCAATGCTGCCTGGGGCGCCTACCTGCACCAGGGCCAGATCTGCATGGCAGCCAATCGCATCATCGTGCACGAAAGCATCACAGCGCAGCTGCTGCAGCGCCTTGTTGCGAAAGCTACGCATTTACCGGTTGGCGACGGGGCCACGGGTCAGGTCGCTCTCGGGCCCTTGATCGATGCACGCCAGCGCGACCGCGTGCATGCCATCGTGCAGGACAGCGTCAGGGCCGGCGCCAAGCTGGAGGCCGGCGGAACCTACGACGGCCTGTTCTACAAGCCGACGGTGTTGTCGGGTGTCAAACCCGGTATGCGTGTGTTTGACGAAGAGACTTTCGGACCGGTGGCCAACATCATCACTTTCGCCACTGATGAAGAAGCGGTTGAGCTGGCCAACAACAACACCGGCAGCCTGGCTTCCGCCGTTATTTCCAAATCTGTGGGCCGTGCCATGGCATTGGGACAGCAGCTGAAGTCCGGCATGGTCCACATCAACGACCAGACGGTCAATGACGATTGTGTCAATCCGTTCGGCGGCCCCGGCATTGCGGGCAACGGCACCAGCGTGGGAGGCACGTCCGATTGGGAGGAATACACCCAATGGCAATGGATGACCGTCAAGGACACCGCGCCCATGTTCCCGTTCTAAACCGCGCTTTCGACTTATTACTTCAAGGAGACTCCATGAACTCACATGTCGCAATTTTCGCCTCGCTTCCTGAGGGGGCTGTATGAGCTTGCAGGGAAAGACCGTTGTGGTTACCGGCACGTCGTCCGGGATCGGTGCCGAGGTGGCCCGGCTCGCGCGCTTCCAGGGTGCCAAAGTCATCGGCATGGACCGCAATGATCCAAGCCTGACCCTGGACGGTTTCATCAAGGCCGATCTTGGCACGCCTGCCGCCATTGACGCCGCTGTGGCTCAACTGCCGGAACGCATCGACGCCCTTTGCAATATCGCCGGCGTACCCGGCACGGCGGACGGTGAGCTGGTGGCGCGGGTGAACTACCTGGGCCTGAGGCATCTGACAGAAAAGGTGCTGGCACGCATGCCGCACGGCGGCAGCATCGTCAACGTGGCTTCCATTCTGGGAGCCGAATGGCCGCAGCGGCTCACCGAGCACAAGGCACTGGCGGCAGCCAAGGGCTTTGAGGCCGGCGCGGCGTGGTTGAAGAGCCACCCGGTTCCGCAGGCAACCTGCTACCAGTATTTCAAGGAAGCCTTGATTGTCTGGAATGCCACCCAATCGCAGGAGTGGTTTCTGGGCAAAGGGGTGCGCATGAACTGTGTGGCACCCGGCCCGGTGTTCACGCCGATTCTGGGTGACTTCGTGGCCATGCTGGGCCAGGAGCGGGTCCAGGCCGATGCCCATCGGATGCTGCGACCCGGCTTCGCTGACGAAATCGCTCCCGTGATTGCCTGGCTGTGCAGCGACGCGGCGCGCTGGGTCAGCGGCGCCAACATTCCCGTCGATGGCGGCCTGGCCTCGACTTACCTCTGAAACCTTTCCAAAAAATAAACACGATCAACGGAGACATCATGAAATACATCCTGGGAAAAGCTGCCGTGGCGGGGCTGCTCGCGCTGGCGGGCACGGCACACGCCGACATCAATATTGGCGTGAGTCTGTCACTGACGGGGCCACTGGCCTCGTTGGGGCTGCCGGTCAAAGCCTCGCTGGACCTTTGGCCCGACCGCATTGCGGGGGAGAAGATCAAGCTGGTTGTGCTCGACGATGCGTCAGACTCAACAGCTGCGGCAAAAAATGCGCGCCGATTCGTGATCGAGAACAAGGCTGATTTGCTGCTGGGTTCCTCGGGCGTGCCGGGGGTGTTCGCCATGGCCCCAGTGGCCTCCAAGGCGAAAACGGTGCAACTGGCCTTGGCGCCAGCGCCTCGTCCCGGTGGCAAGGACGACTGGACTTTCCCTTTGCCGCAACCTGTGTCGCTGATGTCCGATGCGGTGGCCAAGCGCATGGTGGCTGACAAGATCAAGAAGGTGGCTTTCCTGGGGTGGAACGAAGGCTATGGCGAAATGTGGCTGCAGGCTTTCACAGCCTCGGCCAGGAAGGCCGGACTGGAGATCGTTGCCACCGAACGCTTCGCGCCGCAAGACACTGCCATTACCGCGCAAGCTTTGAAGGCCATCGCGGCCAAGCCTGATGCGGTGCTGATCGTGGGTGCCGGTTCAGCTGCCGCGATGCCGCAGATCAACATGCGCGACCGTGGCTGGAGTGGCCCCATTTACCAAACCCACGGAGCCGCCTCACCTGACCTGGTGCGTGTGGGCGGCAAGGCCATGAACGGGGCGATCCTGCCGGCGGGGCCCGTGTTGGTGGCTGAGCAGCTTGCCGCCAACAACCCGATCAAGCCGGTGGCGCTTGACTATGTGAATGCCTTCGAAAAGACCCACGGCGCGAATTCGCGCACGCAATTCGGAGCCCATGCCCACGACGCGCTGAAAGTGCTTCAACGTATCGTGCCGCTGGCTCTGAAGAAGGCCAAGCCGGGCACGCCGGAATTCCGCCAGGCGCTGCGCGATGCGCTGGAGAGCGAAAAGGAAATCGTCATCTCGCATGGTGTTCTCAACTTCACACCGGCAGACCATATCGGCTTTGACGAGCGTGCTGCCGTGATGCTGAAGATCGACGGCGGGCAGTTCGTGCTGCAGCGCTGAAGAAAAAAACACTGGACACAAAGTCCGCACTTCCCACAAAAAAAAGGAGACTCCCATGAAACATCGCCGCACTCTGGTGGCGGTAGCAGTCGCGCTCGCGCTGCCCGCCATCCACGCCTTCGAATTAGATTCGTCTGACCCGGAAACCAAAATCCGGTTCGACTTCACACCCAAGTACAGCGCGGCTTATCGGCTGCAAAATCCCTCCGCCGTGCTCACCTCGCCGGCAGCTCGCGGCGACGGTGGCGTGACCAATGAGAATGACGGAGACCTTAATTTCAAGAAGGGCCTGATTTCCAACCGCGTCGATCTGTTGACAGAGTTTGACTACAACCGCAACAACTGGGGCTTGCGCGTCAGCCACGCCGCCTGGTACGACTCGGTATATCTGCGTACCAATGCAAACACCGGTACGGCGGGCGTGAGCAACTTCCCTGGACAGGCGGTAAATCAGTTTGTTCCTGCAACCAGGGACCAGCATGGCCGCGGCGACGAGGTGCTTGATGCGTTCGTTTGGGGCAAGGGTTCGATCGGCAGCATGCCGGCTTCCGTCCGAGTCGGCAAACATGCGCTGCAGTATGGCGAGAGCCTGTTCTTCGGCCAGAACGGAATTGCCAACGCGCAGGGGCCGGTGGACATCGCCAAGATTGTCTCGGTACCTAATTGGCAGTTCAAGGAAGTGCTGCTGCCAGTGGAGCAGATTTCAGGCACCTTGCAGGTAGCCGAAGGACTGACCCTGGGCGGTTACTACCAGCTCAAATGGCGGCCCAGCAAAATTCCGGGCGTTGGCAGCTATTTTTCGAACCAGGACTATATCGGCGGCGGCCGGGTCTATTTCGGCCCCCCATTGCCGCCGGTCCTGCTGACCGACAACAGCAAGGATCAAACGCCGGGCAACAATGGTCAATTCGGTGCCCAGTTGCGCTGGGCACCGGCCGGCAGCAATTTCGAGTACGGCTTGTATGCGGCGCGCTACAACGACAAAACCCCCGCTGTTCCGGTGTTTGACCTGATCAGGGGCAACGTGCACAACGTTTACGCCAAGGGCATCAAGACATTCGGTGCCAGTGTCACGTCGTCGATAGGGCAGCTCAACTGGGCGCTGGAAGGCTCGGTGCGCACAGATGCACCGCTGGCCAGCGACCCGGCCGTGCTGGGCGGTGCGCCCTTCATGCCACCGTCCAACTGCGATGGTTCTCCCGCGAATCCCTGCTATGCCACCGGCAAGACGGCGCATGTGAATCTGTCGGGTATCTATGTGCTCAATAAATCCAGTCTGTGGGATGGCGGCGCTCTGGTTGCGGAACTGGCCTGGAACCGGCTACTCAGCGTGACCAAGAACCCCAGCAGCGTCGGGTTCGGAGGGCTTGACCCCAACACCACGCGCAACGCAGCGGCTTTTCGCATGATCTTCGAGCCGCAGTATTTCCAGGTGCTGCCAGGCCTGGACCTGTCGTTTCCGTTGGGCCTGGGCTACAACTTTGCCGGCCGGTCCGCGGCCGTTGTCAACTTTGCCGGCGGTGCCAGCAAGTCAGGCGATGTGAGCATCGGCATCAAGGGCAAATACCAGAACGTCTGGAATCTCGGTTTGAACTACACCTCCTTCTTCGGCAAGGAAAACACCCTGACCGTCACTGACGCGCGCACTCCCACCCGCATGCTGTCCTATGGGCAAACCCTGAAAGACCGCAACTTCATCTCTTTCACCGCTTCCCGCACCTTTTGAAAAACATTACAGAGACAACCATCATGATGCAGACCGCAAAACACTCATTGCTCGTGGCAGCCCTGCTGGCCGGCGCGATGTCCGCCCAGGCCGCCGTTACGGCGGAGGAGGCCGCCAAACTGAAGACCTCCCTGACCCCGATGGGCGCGGAAAAGGCCGGTAACAAGGAAGGCACCATCCCGCCATGGGAGGGCGGCCTTGCCAAGGCGACGCCGGGCTACAAGAACGGCGACGCCCGACCCGACCTGTACCCCAACGAAAAACCCATCCTGTCGATCAACGCCAAAAACATGGCACAGCACGCCGACAAGCTGACCGACGGCGTGCAGGCGCTGATGAAAAAATACCCCGACTTCCGCATTGATGTGTATCCCACACACCGCACCGCGGCGGCACCGCAATCGGTTTATGACAACACCTTCAAAAACGCCACCCGGGCCAAGACCATTGAAGGCGGTTATGGCATGGAAGGCGCTTTTGGCGGCACGCCATTTCCGATTCCAAAAGACGGCTATGAAGCCATGTGGAACCAGCGCACAGCCTGGCGCGGCGGCAATTTCGCCATGCCAATGCGTGTGTGGGTAGTGACCTCCGACGGCAAGCGCACCATGGCCTCTGGCGGCACGCAAACCATCCGCCAGGCCTTCTACGACAAGGACGGCAGCGCCGAAAAGTTCGACGGCTATTACCAGTACGGCAAGCTGGTGGTCAACGCGCCGGGCTCCAAGGCGGGCGAAGCCATCCTGGCGCTCGATGGTGTCTCGGATGCTGCGCCACGCGGGTTGTGGCAATACCTGGTGGGGCAGCGCCGCGTGCGCAAGGCGCCATCCGTGGCCTACGACACGCCCGATTCGGTAACGTCCGGCATCGGCCTGTTCGACGAGGCCTTCACTTTGTTTGGCCCGATCGATAAGCACGAACTCAAGCTGGTGGGAAAAAAGGAAATCTACATTCCCTACAACAACAATCGTGCAGCTTCCGCCAGGATCGAAGACCTGGTGACGCCCAACACGCTGAACCCCGCGCAAGTGCGCTGGGAGTTGCATCGCGTGTGGGAAGTCGAGGCCACGCTGGCCGCCGGCAAGCGGCATGTGGTGCCCAAGCGCAAGTACTACATCGACGAGGACTCATGGCAAATCGCCCTGTTCGACGGCTGGGATGCCAAAGGCCAGCTCTGGCGTACCAACTACGCGCTGATGCTGACGGCACCAGATATTCCAGCAGTGAGCAACGTTGTGCTGTGGGGTGGTTATGACATGCAGACCGGCGCCTACTACCTGAACATGGCTTCCAACGAGCTGCCCAAGCAGTACGAAGTGCAGCCCCCGATTCCGCGCTCTTTCTTCAGCGCCGAATCCCTGTCCAGCGAAGGCGCCCGCTGATGACCGGAATTGCCCGGCCTCGTGCTGCGCGACGTGCAGCCCTGGCGGGGTTGCTTGGTTGGGTGGCTGCGGCCACTCTCCCGGCGTGGGCTGCCAACAGGCCCGCCGTGTTGTCACAGCCTGCCCTTGTCACACCCAAGGCGTCAGGCGCGGCCACGCTGGCCGTGGCACGGGCCGGCAACCGGCTCGTGGCGGTGGGAGAGCGCGGCACGGTGTTGCTGTCGGATGACCATGGCGTCACTTGGCGACAGGCGCAGGTGCCCGTGCAAGCCACCTTGACAGCCGTGTGTTTCGCTGACGAGCGAACAGGCTGGGCGGCAGGACATCTGGGCGTCGTTTTGCGCAGCGTTGACGCCGGGGCTACCTGGGAAAAGCAACTCGATGGGATCCAGGCGGCCGAGCTGGTGAAGCAGGCTGCGCAGCGCAGCGGCGACACCAAAGCCATGGTGCAGGCAGAGCAACTGGTGAAAGAAGGCGCGGACAAGCCATTTTTTGACCTGGAATTTGTGGATGCCCGGCGCGGCTTTGCCGTCGGTGCTTACAACCTGATGTTTGCTACCGAAGACGGCGGCAAGACATGGGCCGCGTGGGGGCCGCGGCTGCCCAACCCGAAAACCCTGCATCTGTATGGCGTGCGCGCCTATGGCCGCACGCTGGTGATCGCCGGCGAGCAGGGCTTGCTGCTGCGTTCAAGTGACGGCGGGGCCAGCTTTACCGTGTTGCAGTCGCCGTACAAGGGCAGCTATTTCGGCCTGCTGCGAACCCGGGGCGGCGCGCTGGTGGCCTACGGCCTGCGCGGCTCGGCCTACCGCTCGACGGACGAGGGCGCGCACTGGGACAAGCTTGACACCGGCGTACCCATGGCGTTGGGGGCCGGCATGGCTTTGCCTGATGGCGGTTTTGTGCTGATGAGCCAGGCGGGTGATGCTTTGATGGGTGCCGCAAGCGGGTCTGGCCTGAGGCGCATCCCGGCACGTGAGCCGGTTCCGGTTTCCGGCGTCGCTTTGGCAGCCGACGGCAGCCTGGTACTGGCAAGCCTGCGTGGCATGCGACGCTTGCCTGCGCTGCCGGTTCACTGAAAAAACAACGAAGAGACATGCGCCGTCTGCGGCGAAAATTTATGCACGCCGATTCCTCCTCTCACACGCAGCCCGTCGTCACGCGGCTTGAAGACTTTGACACGCGTTCAGGCACGCTGCTTGAGCGCGCTTTTTTCAATCACCGGCCCTGGGTCATTGCGGTGTGCCTGCTGCTCACCCTGGTACTGGGCTGGCAGGCCACCAAGCTGCAGCTCAACGCCAGCTTTGAAAAAACCATCCCGACGGGCCACCCCTACATCGTCAACTACCTGGCCCACAAGGCCGACCTTGGCGGCCAGGCCAATGCCTTGCGGCTGGTGGTGGAGGCCCGGCAGGGCACGATCTTCGACAAGGCCTACCTCGATGCGCTGCAGAAGATCAACGATGAAATCTTCCTGCTGCCGGGGGTGGACCGGCCTTTCATGAAGTCGCTGTGGACCTCCAACACCCGCTGGGTGGCCGTGACCGAGGAAGGCCTGGACGGCGGGCCAGTCATCCCCGATGCCTACGACGGCTCACCCGCCAGTCTGGCCGGGCTGCGCGCCAATGTCGAGCGCTCGGGCGAAATCGGCCAGCTGGTGGCGGGCGACTTCAAGTCCAGCATTGTGTTTGTTCCTTTGCTGGACCGCAATCCGGAAACTGGCAAGGCATTGGACTATGGTGACCTGTCGCGCCAAATCGAAGTCCTGCGTGCCAAGCATGGCAGCGATGCACTGCAGATCCGCGTGACAGGTTTCGCCAAGGTGGCCGGCGACCTGATCGAGGGCCTGCATCAGGTACTGCTGTTCTTCCTGCTGGCTCTCGCCATCACCACTGCGGTGCTGTTTGCCTATACCCGCTGCGTCCGCAGCACAGCACTGGTGGTGGCTTGTTCACTGGTGGCGGTGGTTTGGCAGTTCGGCCTGTTGGCACTGCTGGGTTACGAGCTCGACCCGTACTCGGTTCTGGTGCCCTTCCTGGTGTTTGCCATTGGCATGAGCCACGGCGCGCAGAAGATGAACGGCATCATGCAGGATATCGGCCGCGGCACGCACCGGGTGGTGGCAGCCCGATATACCTTCCGGCGCCTGTTCGTCGCGGGCCTGACCGCTCTGCTCTGCGATGCCGTGGGTTTTGCGGTGCTGGTCATCATCCAGATCAAGGTCATCCAGGATCTGGCCCTGATCGCCAGCATCGGCGTGGCGGTTCTGATCTTCACCAACCTCGTGCTGTTGCCCATCCTGTTGTCTTATGTGGGTGTGGCTCCCGCGGCGGCAGCGCGCAGCCTGCGCCAGGAGGTATCGCAGGGCGCGCAACGTTCATGGCTTTGGGCCTTGCTGGATCACTTCACGCAAAAGCGCTGGGCTACGGCAGCAGTGGTCGTTGCGGCTCTCATGGCCGCAGGTGGTTATGCCATCAGCTTGCATTTAAAAATCGGCGACCTCGACCCGGGTGCGTCCGAATTGAGACCGAGCTCACGCTACAACCAGGACAACGCCTACCAGATCGCCCACTACGCAGCGAGTGCCGACATTCTGACGGTCATGGTGACCACGCCAGTGGACAATTGCACCGCTTACGGCACGCTGGCCAAGGTGGACGCACTGGCCTGGCAGCTTGAGCAGTTGCCAGGCGTGGAGTCCACCAACTCGATGGCCGCGCTGTCCAAGCTGGCCATGGTGGGCTACAACGAAGGCAACTTCAAGTGGTTTGAGCTGCTGCCCAACGAAGGCGCTTTGGGCGGCGTACAGACGCGTGCGCCCCGCGAGCTTTTCAACCAGAGCTGTTCCTTCCTCGCGCTGTATGTCTACTTGAAGGACCACAAGGCCGAAACCCTGGCACGCGTGGTGGCCGATGTGGAACGCTTTGCTGTTGTCAACAACACGCAGGACGTTACCTTCAAACTGGCAGCAGGCAGTGCTGGCATTGATGCGGCAACCAACATCGTGGTGGGTAAGGCCATGCGCGAGATGCTGCTGTGGGTGTATGCGGCGGTGGTGATTCTGTGCTGGGTCACCTTTCGCTCCTGGCGCGCCGTGGTGGTGGCAGTGCTGCCGCTGGTGCTGACCTCGATTTTGTGCGAGGCACTGATGGTGGGCCTGGGCATGGGGGTGAAGGTTGCCACGCTGCCAGTGATTGCGCTGGGCGTAGGTATCGGCGTGGACTATGCCCTCTATGTGCTCAGCATCACGCTGGCCCGCATGCGCGAAGGCGCCAGCTTGTCCGAGGCCTACCACCATGCGCTGCAGTTCACCGGCCGCGTTGTCCTCCTTACCGGCATGACGCTGGCGCTGGCCGTGGGTACCTGGGCTTTTTCACCCATCAAATTCCAGGCTGACATGGGCATCCTGCTGGCCTTCATGTTTGTGTGGAACATGGTGGGGGCGCTCATCCTGCTGCCTGCGCTGGGGTATTTCCTTCTGCGGCCTGCCGCTGCAGCCAACAAGCCTCTGCCGGCTGGCGCGCATGCGCTGGCCTGACGTGGCGCCCGGCCCGGTGTTCACCCGCATCCTGGGCGACTTCGTGCAGATGCTGGGCAACGAGCGCGTGGAAAAGGACGCCCACCGCATGAAGCGCCCCGCCTTCAGCGATGAGGTGGCGCCGGTGATCGCCTTCATGTGCAGCGACGCGTCGCGCTGGGTCAGCGGCATCAACCTGCCGGTGGACGGCGGGCTGGCCTCGACCTACATCTGATCGGAGACCGGCACGTCATCATGACAACTCAAGTCTTTGACATCACGGTTGGTGGCCGGTGCGGTCCCGGCCGCTGCATGTGCCACGGCCCCTGTCCGGATACAGGCGCCACCGCGGCCACGAACGAGCCCTGAACCGTCCCTGAATAATCACCGTTTTTTAACCACAAGAGGAAATTTCATGAAACACACCACGCTTTACCTGGGCGCCGCCTTGCCCATCGCCGCAGGTGGCGGTTCGACCTATCCCGTCGAGGCCGAAAACCAGTTGGCAGTGTCGCCATGAGCGATACCTTTGTTTCGATCAATGGCGCCAGGATCCGCTACCGGGACAGCGGTGGCGAGGGGCCAGCGGTGCTGATGACGCACGGTATCGGCGAGTCGCTGGAGTTCTGGCACCGGCAGTTCGATGACCTGGGTCAGTCCCTGCGTCTGATCGCCTGGGACATGCCGGGGCATGGTCTGTCGGATGAATCCGCAGACGCGATGAGCCTTGAGGGGCAGGCCGACGTGGCCTGGAAGTTGCTGGACCAATTGGCGGTCGAGCGGGTGCATCTGGTGGGCAACTCGCTCGGGGCGGCCATGTCCCTGCGCATGGCCGATCAGATGCCTGCTCGCGTCGGTTCTCTGGTGCTGGCCAACTCGGCCGCTTTGGGAGCCGACGTGTTCGGAGCGTTCAAGCTGATGGCGCTGCCCTGGCTGGGAGAGTTGATGAACAAGCCGGGGCCCATGGCGGTGGCGCAACAGATCAAGGCCATCGTCCTTCGACCCGAAGCGATCACGCCATTGGTGCGTGCCGCCATCGAGCGCAATGTGCGTAGGCCAGGCGCGGCAGCCCACTTTCTGAGCCAGCTTCGCGCGATGACCACGCTGCGTGGCCAGCGCCGGGAGGTGTGGACGCGCTCACATCAGATTCTGACAAGCCTGCGCATGCCGACGCGGATCGTTCATGGTGAACAGGATGTGGTGTTGCCAGTCGCCCACTCCGTCACGGCGCATGGCCTCTGCAGTGGTTCGGAGCTGGTACGGCTCCAGGACTGCGGGCATACACCACAGCTTGAACAACCCGAGGTGTTCAATGCGCTGCTGCGAAAGTGGCTTCTGTAAATCAGGAGACGCCTTTTCCACCGGCAGTCCGCGAGAGGTCTTCAACCGGGTTTGATTGCCTGGTACTCGGAAAACACCCCCACCTCAAGGTGCTGTCTGACCTGTGCCAGCCCAGCCGCGCTCAGGGTGGCCATGACCTGCTCCGGTGGAACACAGGCTTCAATGCTGTCCCAGTAGTAGCGCCAGATGGTCGCTGTGTCTTTTCGCTTTGAAATGAACCGCGTGAGCAGTGGTATCACGCCACGCATGTAGGTTTTGAGCAGCCATCGGCCCCAGCCGCTTTTGGCCTGCGTGATTTCCAGAATGCAGAGGCGGCCGCCGGGTTTCAATACCCTTTCGAATTCTGCAAACGCTACGCCCAGGTCACCAATGTGGCGCAGTGCGTAACCCATGCTCAGGAAGTCAAAGTGGTTGTCCGGAAAGGGCAGGGATTCGGCGCGGCCTTCCAGCAGCACCATGGTGGGGGGCAGTTTGCTGGCAGCCATCATCCCGGGGCTGGGGTCGACGCCGGTCACGAGGGCTGGGTCGCCGGCAAGGAGGCAGGCCTGGGCGGCCACCAGCCCGGTTCCCACGCCGACATCAAGCACCTTCATGCCTGCTTTCAGTCCACCCCGAATCAGGGCCTGCCGCCGGTAGCGGGAACCGGTGCCCCAAGCCAGCATGGCCTCGATGCGGTCGTAGTCTGCGGCGGTATTGTCAAAAATCTTGCGTAGATAAGCTTGGCGGTCCTGCTCGGTCTGGTAGTAGTCGGTGAGGGGGAGGTGGGGAGCATGTACCGCAGGTGCGGGTCCGGAAGTGTTCATGGGTATTGCCTTTAACCTGAAGCGGTAATGGGACAGCCGCTTGGGCTGTCAGGGGCGTGCGTTGGCAAGGTGCGACGGCGAAGCAGGGCGATGCCTGCGGAAAGTTGCAACGCGGGCCGGGCGTGCATCAGGTGGTTTGCTCTGACGCGGCGTACTTTCGCCACAGCCGGGCCTCTACTCCTGACTGAACAGTCTCAGGGCTTATTTTTCAAGAGTCAAGCGGACAATGGCTTGTTTAGACGTCAGATCATGCCGCCATTGATGGAAATGACCTGGCCGCTGATGTAGGCGGCGCGTTCCGAGGCCAAAAAGCCGACCAGGTCCGCCACCTCTTCGGCTTTTCCGGCTCGTTTCATGGGCACCATGCGGTCAATGACGTCCTTGCTGAAAGTTCCCTGGGTCATGGCGGTGTCGATGATGCCGGGAGCTACCGCATTGACTGTGATGCCGCGGCTGGCCACTTCAAGCGCAAGCGATTTGGTGGCGGCATGGAGGGCGCCCTTGGCTGCAGAGTAGTTGACCTGACCGCGATTACCGGCAACCGCGGCCACCGAGGTGATGGTGATGATGCGGCCCCAACGGGTACGGATCATCGGCATGGTCAGCGGCTGGGTAACGTGGAAAAAACCGTTGAGCGATACATCGAGGACGCGTTGCCACTGGGCGAGCTGCATTCCTGGGAAAACAGCGTCGTCGTGGATGCCGGCATTGTTGACAAGCACCTGAATCGGTCCTTCCTGCAGCAGGGCCTCCAGAGCCGTTGCAGTGGCCGACGCATCGGTGACGTCGAAAGCCACCGCTTGTGCCTGGCCACCTTTTGTCGCGATGTCGGCGGCGACTTCTTGGGCTCTAGCCAGATGGCTGTTCGCGTGAACGATGACCTTGAAGCCGTCTGCGGCCAGCCGCCGGCTAATGGCTGAACCAAGTCCACCGCTTCCTCCGGTGACCAGTGCGCGTTTGAGGCTTGATGTCATGGAGAGGTACCTGCTGCTTGTTGTGTTGACGGGGAGCGCGCAAGTGCCGAGGCATCAAGCACCACCACGGCGCGTCCGGCCAGCAGGTTTTGGTCACCGGCCTGCAAGCTGAAGCTGTAGAGGATGGTGTTGTCGTCCCCTGTCAGGCGGTCGGCGCGGATGGTCAGCGGGCCGGCGATGGTGTCCAGCCGTTCGACCGACAAAGTGACGCTGCGCACGCTGGCCAGGTAGCCGGCACGGGGCGGCGTGTGTTCGGCACTTTCACCGGCCAGGGCCTGGGCGACCAGCGTGCCGTGCACGGCCATTGCTTGCGCTGCATATTCGACGCCGCAGGCCGCCCCCAGACGGCCATGGGCTCGCAGGGGATGGTCGGGTGCGCGGTGGCTGCTGGCCTGGCAAACAATGTGCTGCGCGTCCCAGGTGCTTACGCTGTCGAGCAGGCACATGCTGCCCTGGTGGGGAATGCGGCGCGCAATGTCGTCGTGCTGCAGCGTGGACGGAAGATGCGGAGGTGTCAGCACGGTGCCACCTGCACGGCCAGCTGCAGGCCTTCAAGGTAATCGAGAACGATGTCGCCTGTATCGCGCGTGGCGACGCTTCGCAGCAGGGGCAGGCAGCGCGCCGCCGGAATGCCCGTGCGAAGCTGCTCCAGTGCGCTATCTGTCATGGCAGTTGAGCTGGAGTTTGTCAGGCAACTCGACGGCGTCAGAGTCCACTGCGCAAGACTGCGTTCGCTGCGCTGTGGTGCCAGCACCAGAGCTACACCCAGAGTGTCAGACAAGGGGCGCACGCTGCGCAGCGGCTCGGGATAGTCGGTGTCATAGGCAACCAGCAGCACTGCGGTCTGCTCAATTGCTACCTGCGTCACAGCTTCGAGCAGGCCGGCCGCAAAACTGGCGTCGTAGGCGCAAAGCACCGAGGAGGTAACCATGGCACCGCTTGAAATGCTCCAATAACCGGAGGAGGCGTTGTGCACCGAGTTGTGAAAACGCGTGGGAGAGATCAGTTTGTCGCCCGATGCCAGGGCGCTGCAGATTTCATGGCAATTGATTGCGTCGCCGCTGGACGATGAGAAAACCGAAGGCAGGTCGGCCGCAGCACGGCCCGAAGCCGTGACGGCTTCGGCGCCGACAGCCAGCGACACTTTGACTACGGCGCCCGCGCGGCGGCGTTCGGCCGCAGGCAGGGCCATCGGCAGCGGCAGCACGCAACGCGCTGCCTCGTAAGGAGCGCGGCCCGCCAGTTGCTCGTTGCCCGTCGCCCAGCTCGATAAGCCGGGCCCCAGCAGGCCGATGCCTTCGACAAAGACCGTAAGAGGCTGTGCAGTGGATGGAAGTGGCATGGTTGTTCTATCCGGCACGGCCAAAAACCAGGCTGCAGTTGGTGCCGCCGAAACCAAAGGAATTGCTCAATACGCGCTTGATGGCCTCGTTGCGGTTTTTCAGCAGATAGTTCAGGGGCAGAGCTGGATCCAGCATCCGCGTGTTCAGCCCGCCCGGCAGCAGGCCGTTTTGCAGGGCCAGCGCGCTGATCACGGCTTCGATGCCACCCGCAGCGCCCAGGGTGTGGCCGGTTGCACCCTTGGTGGAACTGCAGGGGGTGCCGGATCCGAAAAGCGCGGCCACAGCTTTGGTTTCTGCTGCGTCGTTGCTTGGCGTGGCGGTGCCATGCAGGTTGATGTAGTCGATATCGGCAGCGGCCAGCCCGGCCATGTCCAGCGCACCTTGCATCGCCATGCGCGCACCCAGGCCTTCGGGATGGGGCGAGGACATGTGGTGGGCATCGCTGGATTCACCCACACCCAGCAGGAGCACGGCCTTCTCGTCCAGATGCTCGGGCGCCCATTCGAGCAGCGCAAAGGCAGCGGCTTCACCGATGGAAATGCCGTCGCGTTCGGCGTCGAATGGTCGGCAGGCTTGGGTGGACGTCAGGCCCAGGGAGTTGAAACCGTACAGGGTTGTCAGGCACAGCGAATCCACGCCGCCGACGATGGCCGCGTCGATCAAGCCGGCGGCCATCATGCGGCGAGCCGAAGCAAATACCTTGGCACTGGAAGAGCAGGCCGAGGACACCGTCATGGCCGGGCCTTCCAGCTGGAAAAACTCACGCACAAAGGAACTGACGGAAAAGGGATTGTGTGTCTCGGCGTACCTGAAGCCGGCGGGCAGCTTGCCGGTTGTGGGATCGAGTTGGCGATAGGCTATCTCGGTCTGCAGGATGCCAGAGGTGCTGGTACCGAGGAACACGCCGATGCGCCGACGCCCGACGCGGCCAGCCAGGGCCTGCACTGCTTCGTCAAAACGGTCTTGCCGCAGGCCGAGCTGGGCCAGGCGGTTATTGCGGCAGTCAAAGGCTTGCAATCCAGGCGACAGTACTTCGTCGTCCAGGCCTTCCACGGTACCTGTCCATGTGGCCAGATCGACCGAATCGAAATCACAGGGTTTCAGGCCGCTGCGTTGAGCACGCAGTGCCGCCAGGGTCGCCCGCAGGCCGTGGCCAATGCAGCTTGTTGCCGTGAAGTGGGAAAGCAGAAGAGGTTGCACAGTGCCTGGAGGTGAGCTGGATAACGAATTCATGGTAGCAAACGCGGCGCTGGCGGCTTACGCGGCGACGGGCAGGCGCGCCACCAGCAGCACATTGGCAAAGGGAGTGCCCTGACTCATCGCTTTAGCCTCAACCGTGAACCCGAGTTTTTGCAATACTGCTTCCCATTCGGCGATAGTACGGCAGTGCAGCGTCCCAAGGCGATGGCCGCGCAGGGTGGTCACCACATGGTCTACCCAGTTGCTGATGGCAAAAGGCAGGCCGGCAGCGGCATCGCCTACCCGCAGCAGCAGTACCCCGCCTGGCGCCAACGCGTTTCGCACGCGCTGCAGAACATCGTCCTGTGCTGGAACCGGCACGTAGTGCAGCACATCCAGAATCACCACCGCGTCCGCTGTATTGAAGTCGGTCCGGCACATGTCGCCTTGCAGAAAGTCGACCTGACCCTCCTGGACGGCCCCGGCAAGGGCGCGTTCTGCACGTTCGACATCGTGGGCCATCAGTTCAAGGCCGCGTACGTGGGCAGCCGACGGAGCGGGCAACCACGCTGCAGGCCACTGGCCGCGCGCCGCGCATGCCTTTGCGGCGAGCAGCCAGGAACTCAGCAGACCTTGCCCGCAGCCGATGTCAAGGATGCGGGAGCGGTCGGCCAGCAGACCGGTGGCCAGCAGATGCACAAACACGGGGTCTCCACCAAGCTTGCCTTTGGCAAAACACCAGGTGTAAAAACCTACCGGTTTATAGGGAGCGGCGGCCAGCGCTATGAGTTTCTTGATGAAGGCGGAAGGCGAGGAATTCATGATTGGCCGCTGGTCGGTCGGATGGAGGTAGAAGGCTGGTGATCCATGTTCGTTGAACGCGGCGCATGGCGCAGGGACAGCCAGGCGGTGAACGCGCCGAGAGCAATGCCGGCCCACATATCGACCGCTACATGCTGGCGTGTGGCCAGCGTGGAGTACGCGATGCCGATACACCATGACGCATTAAACAGGCGGACCCACAATGGCGCCCCAAAACGGCCCAGCAGGTGTTGCGCCCAGATGCCCGAAAAAATGGCAGTGGCCACATGCAGGGAGGGGCAGGCATTGCCCGAGGCGTCAATGTTCTTGAGGAAGTCCACGCTGGGGTACAGGGCCCAGTCGATGGTGGCGGGAGGCACTGTCGTGGGCCAAAAATAAAAGATCACCAGACCGGTCAGGCAAGTGAGCGTCATGCCCAGCCCGTAGGTCTTGAGCTCAGGCCGGCTGGCAAGAAACGCAGGCGGCAGGGATACATAGACCCAGAGCGAGACATACAGAGGCACGGCCAGCGGCTGGAAGCTCACCATGTGGTCCAGCCATGTGAAGGGCAGCACCGTGACCGGGTAGGCCGGATTCTTGAGCACATAGAAATAGGCTGTGAAAAACACGGCGATGAACGTCGGTATACCGAAAAATTTCAAGCCGAAATGTTGGGGTACGGCCTGGGCAGCTCGCCGGTACCACGGTTGCGGGCGAAGGATGTTGTTCATGCCATTGCCTCACGCAGGGTCACGGGCCGCAGCCGGGCCGCTGCTGCCGCTTCAAGTACAACCGGCAACACCTCAAGAATGACGGGCGTTCCCGCAGCGCTGCGCGCGGCATTGCCGTCATGCAATAGCAGGATGGCGCCGGGCTGCAGAGCCTGTACCAGCTTGGTGCTCACACGCCGTGCATCACCCACCCGTGTATCAAAGCCGCGGACCGACCAGGTGGCGAGCTGCAACCCCAGTTGCGCGAGCGCCGGCTCGAGAAACGGGTTGCGCAGTCCGGCAGGAGCCCGGAAGAATAGCGGTTGCATGCCGGTAATGCTGGCGAGGGTACGCTGCGCGGCCTGGAGTTCACGCATGATGCCGCCCAGCCCCATGACTGAAAAATGGTGGCGGTGATGCTGGCTGTGATTTTCTACCGCGTGGCCGCGGCGGACGATGTCCCGGCACAGCTCCGGGTGCTGCGCTGCCTTCTCGCCGATGCAGAAAAAAGTGGCGCGGGCGCCGTAGTGTTCCAGCAAGTCGAGCACCTGCGGTGTGACGAGCGGGTCGGGTCCATCGTCGATGGTCAGGGCGATTTCATTTCTGGCTGCTGCTGCTGCGGGCAGTCGCGTCCAGTTCGGTCCCAACCAGTTGCTGCGCGGCCAAAGTCCCACGGAAGCTATCAACAGATGGTTGCCGGCCACCGCAGCAAGCGCCCAGGGCCACCATGCGGGAGTCGTCGTGACGGCAAGCAGCGCCAGCAGATGCAACGCGATGGACGCGCGTATCAGCGTTGTGGAATGCCAGCGCGACTCAGGCCTGCGCATCGGGCTGCCTTGCAAAAATTGCGGCGTACACCAGGGCCAGGATCACACCCGGCGCCACCGTGGCGCCCATGGCCTGCAGGATGGAAACATTGGAAAACGCCAATAAGCCAAAACCAGCAACGGTCGTCAGATTGGCCAGCAGCATGGAGGCGAGCGTGCGATGGGAAATGGCTGTGCGGGGATCGGGCCGGTCAAAAAACAATGCATAGTTCGAGCCCACGGCCACCACCAGCAGCAGACCTACCAGATGCAGGATGATCAGCGGCTGGCCGGCCACGGCCAGACCGGCGGTGACGGTGATGACCGAGGCCAGGAGGGGTCCCATGGTGCGAAGCACGCGCAGCGGCGAACGGAAGATAACCAGCAACAGCAAAACAATGGCAACCAGCCCCCCGAGAGACAGTAGCGTGGCTTCACGCAGATAGCCTGAATACAGGCGGTCGGATTCGGCCTTCATGTCGACAAACAGCACATTCGGCAAACCTGTCGCCGCGAGCTCGCTGCGAATCGGGTCGGCCTTGATGTCTGCGCCTTTGGGTGCTTTGAGTGGCAGCAGGGCGGTCCAGCCACCACGGGATTGCTCAAGCAGCAGGGCATCAACTGCCATGGCCATGGAGGTCTGTTCCAGGTCGCCTGGCTGCAGCAGGGATTGGTTGCGCGAGGCTTCCACACCAGCAAGAAACGGCGCGAACAGCGGTGCTCGCACGGGCAGGCCCACGACGGCCTGCGACAGGCGGACCTGGAGCTGGTCGGGCGGTGGCAGGCTGGCTTGCCGGGCGCGTTGCGTGGCCACGCTGGGAAGATAGTGGCTCGGACTCTCGAAGCCGGCGAGGTCTCCCTTGTCGACTTGCGCCTGCAGGAGCAGCGACACCTTTTCGGACGAAGCCAGGACGGACTCCCGGCTGTTGCCGGTGATCACGACCAGGTAACGCACGTCAGGTGCGCCCATGTCGGCGCGCAGGCTTTCGTCGAGTGCGATATCTGCCTGTGACACCGGGCTCAGCGAGGAGATTTTTTCATTGAGCAGTGAGTTGCGGTTGACAACAAGGACGGCGCATGCCGCCACCAGCACGATGACCGCCGGCCAGCGCAGCATGGAGGCGCGTTGCGTCAGTCGGCCTAGTACGCGGCCGATCGCTGAAACATCGTGAATGCGGAATTTTGCTGGCAGCAGTTGCGGCAGCACAAAGCGCGTCATGGCTGCAGCCGCGATCAGGCCGGCAATCGCGTACAGGCCCAGCTGCGCCAGGCCCGGAAAGCCCGACAGCAGCAGCGACGCAAAACCGCACACCGATGTCAGTACGCCCAGACGAATGGTGGGCCAGAACCGTTTGACCCAGTGCTGCTGGTCCGCATCAGCCTGCTCGGACTGCACAAACAGGTAGATCGAATAGTCCACGGCCTCGCCGATCAGCGCAGTACCGAATCCGAGAGTGATGCCGTGTACCGCCCCGAAGCCCAGGCTGACCGCTGCAATGCCTGCCACCACGCCGGTGATCACCGGTAAAAATCCGAGGACCAACGCGGTCGCGGAGCGATACACCAGGAGCAGCAGTGCGGCAATGATCAGCACGCTGACCAGCGACAGGTGGCTGACCTGGGTCTGGATGGTCTCGCGCGAAGTGACAGAAAAAACGCCAGGACCGGTCATCACCAGTTTGGCGCCCGCACTCATGCCGGTCGCAGCGTCAAAGGCCTGGCGAATGGCCGCCATGGCCTGTTGCTGGGCGTCGGTGTCCGACCCCAAAGCGCGTGTTTGCATCAGCAATAGTGCCCGGTCACCGTCGCGGGAGGCCCAGGCTCCATCGACAAGGCCCGGCTGGTTTCCGCTGTCGAGTTGGCCAAGCAGTTGCACCATCTCACCCGTGGGGTCGCTGGGCAGCAGTGACTTGACCATCAAGCCCGCGGGGGAAGCCAGCAGGTCTATGCTTTCACTCAAGGCGGCACGCAGGCCGGCTGCGCTGAAGTGTTCAGGCGTGACCGCGGGGCTGAGCAGGTAGCGGTTGTTGAACAGGTAGGCGCGGTCCCGTTCGGTGTTGATGGCTTCACCGTTGTTGATGGAGACAAAGGCCGGGTTGGCGCGCAGCTGCAGCGCAATCTGTTTGGAGAGTCGGGCCCGGGCCGGCGCGTCCGCACCTTCAATGCCCACCAGGATCAGGCGCGAAGCCAGGCCATCCCGCAATTGATCCATGAGCAGCTGTTGCTCGGGTGTGGGGTTGCGCGGCATGAAAGCCGAGAGGTCCGTGGTGATCGTGGTGCGGCCGATGGTGGCACCACAAGCCAGTAAAAATACCAGCCACAACCAGACCGGAAGAAACTGGCGCCGGAAAGGGCTCAGGCTCATGGGGTGGTCAGAGGAACAATGGTCATGACCGAGCGGTCTTTGTCGGCCTGATCGATTTCAATGGTTTTTACCTCGGCTTGGCTACCCCCGATGCGGATGCGCTGCACCACGGCCAGCATGCGGGTCTCGACGGGACTCAAAGTCAGGGTCCACCGCTCTGGCGAACCTTCGAGGTCAAGGTTGTAAACGCGCCTCAGCGCGGCAATGTCTCCGGCCAGCGTACCGCGTATGCTTTCTGTGAAGGCAGCCAGCTCGGGGTAGTCCTGCATGCGCAGTACCATGCGGCGCTTGCCGCGTTCCACCGTCAAAGTACCGTTTTCGATCAGCATCGACTCGGGCCGGGGTTTGAGCGTTCGTTTTTCCAACCGGTCAGGTGCGGTGTAGAGCAGCTCGCCGGAGGATTCCACCGGCTGTTCGAGCACCGCAATGTATTTCTTCTCGACAAAGCTGGCACGTCCAGATTTGTTCTGGGCCAGGCTCTGCATCAGCTGGGTTACATCCCAGGCCGCGTGGACCGGGCTGCAGGCCAGCCCGATCGCCAGGCCGGCACCGGCCAGCAAAATTTTTAGGGAGAGAGGCGTCAGGGAAGGTGCATCAGTCATGGCGCGGAACCGGGTTTGGCCGCGGGTGGAATGCCCGCTTGCCAGAAGTTGAAAAAATTGAACCAGTTATAGGGTGCTGCGCGGCAATGCTGCTCCAGCAGCGCGGCGTAACGGAGCATCGCGGCGTGCACCGCCACTTCGCGGCCGCCCGCGGAAGGCATTGAAAAATCAGCCAGGGTTTCAAAATGAATATCGTAGCGATTGCCGCCGCCATAAAGACCGACCATGAACAGCACCGGTCGGCGCAGGATGGCCGCCATCCGGAAGGGCCCGACAGGAAACTCGGCGGCTTCACCCAAAAACGTCACAGGTCGCGTCGTGTCGTTGTTCAGGCGGCGATCGGCCAGCATGCCAACGACGCTTCCGCCTTCGATGAGCTCGTGAACGCGCAGCATGGAGTCTGCATGGCCGAGTGCCACGATGTCCTGTTGAGCTGCCGGATTGATGGCACCCAGTGCAGCATTGATTTTTCGCGCGTTCTCCTCGTACATCACCATGGCCACGCGAAGGCCCGGTTGACGGCGGCCGACCGCGCGCAGTACTTCGAAGCTGCCAGCATGCGAGCCCATGAGGAACACGCCCTTGCGGTCTGCCGTGAGGTCTGCCACCAGTTGTTCGTTGTGGACATGGATATCGAAAAGTCCGAAGCGTTCATTGACGAGGTAGACCCGGTCATGAATGACGGAGGCGAAGCTGAAAAAATGCCTGAAGATATGATGCCAGCCCACTGTTTCCTGCACGGGCAGGGCCAGCGCCCGGTGCAGGTAGTCGCGTGATGCACGGCGCGCTTCGGCATTGAACAAGATGAAATAAGCGGTGATGCCGTAGAGCACAACGCGCCCGGCACTGCGGCCCAGGCGCAATGAAATCCAGGTCATGAGGCGCAGCAGAAGCATGTTGCTGCTTTCGGGGCGGTCCTGCCACCTGGCTTGGCGATCCGGGTTGGGCGAGGCCTGACTCACGGGCTGCTTTCGAAGGTGAATGTACCGGTGGCCACCTGCCTCCCTTGGCCGGAGATGTCGAATCGAACGTGGCCGCCCTTGGTGGGTGTGCAGGAGATGACCAGGGTTTCGCCGGGCAACACGGGGCTGAGAAATTTGGCCGAGCCGATCTGGCAACGCCATGCGGCACCGGGCCCACGGCTGCTTCCGGCCTGGGCGGCATGCAGGGCTGCATCAAGCAGCAATACGCCTGGCACCATGGGTTTGCCCGGGAAGTGGCCGGCGAAAGCAGGATGATCGCTGGCAAAGTTCAAGGTCATGTTTTCACTCTGCACGAAGTAGCCCCTCTTCAACTGGCAGCCCTAGATGAGTGCGTGCCATTGCTTGAAGCACCTCGCGTGGCAGTTTGCCGGTGGCATTGCGCGGCAGCGCGTCGAGCATGACGAGGGGGCGTGGCAGGAAGGTGGTGTCAATACGTTCCTTCAGGGCGGTCTGCAGGTCGGCGGCCGTCATGCCGGGCGCCACGGCAAAGGCCATCAGCCGAACCACGGTGTCGCTGCCGGTGTCATCCGGCATGAAAAATGCACCGTCAAGTACGCCGGGGATGCTCCCCAACTGATGGTTGAGGTAGGCCAGCGAGCTGCGTTTACCGGCGATATTGACCAGGTCTTCCAGCCGCCCGTGCAGGAGGAAATGGCGATTGTCGACAGCCTCCAGTACGTCATTGAGAGGGACTACCCGCTCGACATGGCCGCCACAGGCCCACATGCGGTCGTCGTGGGGCGTCAGGGTGACCATCGGGAACAGCTCCCATTCGGCGGTTCGTGCGGTGCGGCGCGATGCGATCTGCCCGGTTTCCGTGGATCCGTAAATTTCGAACAGCGGCGCGTCAAACCGGGCTTCGCAGGTTTGCGCAAGTTCGGGTGCCATCGGGGCGGTGGCCGAGACCACCCGGTCCAGCTCTGGCACCTCGATGTCGGAAGCCAGCAACACCCGCAAATGCACCGGCGTGCTGACCAGCACCCGTGGTTGGGTAACCGCCTTGACAGCGCTGACGATATCAGCGGGATAAAACGGTTGGCCCGCATGCAAGGCTGCGCCGATTTGCATGGGCAACAGCACGGTCGACTCAAAGCCAAACATGTGCTGGGGCGGGACAGTACCGATGATGGCGCAGGGCTGGTTTTCGTTCAAGTCCAGCCGCATGGCCTCGGCGCGTGCGCTGTGTACCAGCGACCCCCAAGTCTTGCGATGTGGCAGAGGTAAACCGGTTGACCCGGAGGTGAACACGTCGGCCACGGGCTGGTTCCCGGGCAGGTAAGGGATGTCGCAGGGCGCCTCCGGATCTATATCCGCAGGACCTTGGGCAAACGCATCGTGGTAGACATAACCGGGCAGGTCGATGGCGTGCGGTGCATCCGACAGGCAAAACACATCAGGGGCCAGGGACCGCAATTGGCGCATCATCTCTGGCGTGTGGGTAGGCGGCAACATGCTGATTTTTTCGGTGAGCAGTGCCGCTCCAAGGCCAACCGCGAAGTGATAGCGGTCACTGCAGGCATTCAGCATGTGTTGACCCGCGGGGAGCGCGGCAGCCAGAAGTTTTACATCTGCCAGATACTGCCGCACCGTCACTTTTTCCCCGTAGCGCCAGGCCAGGATGTCGTCACCAGTGTGGTGGCTAATGAGCGGGTAGGTAGTCATGGAGAGAAAGGGATGGGGCTGCGAGAGAGATCAACAGGGCCGAAGCGATGCGGTTCAGGAAGAGGGCGGCAGCCCGCCCGAACTTGCCCGCCGGTAAGCCCGGATGGCTTCCAGCGGGCCAGCCCGGTCTGACGGTGCCAGCAGGAACAAGCGTGCCACATATTCGGCGGAAAACATCAGGCCCAGTAACGGCAGATTCAGCAGATTGGCAAAGGCCGACCAGACACCAATGGGAGCCAACCAGAACAGCAACAAGGACAGGCCGGTCATGAAAGCGAAATACAGGCTCCAAGCCCAGGTGACCTGTCGTGTGTAGCGGGCCAGCGCCGGCGTGAGCGGACCGTGGATCATGGCGGCGAAGCGCGACACCATGGGCACCTGGCCGGCGCGTAATGTGCGGGCGAATGCAACGCCCAGCAAGGCCTGGATACCGGCATGCTGCAGCAGGAATACCCAGTTGTAATGCTGGACCAGCCAGGCGCTGGTGGCATACAGGACGACACATCCGGCCAGACATAAAAGCAGCATCAGTGGCCGCTGCGGTGAGCGCCAGGCCAGCACCACCGCCAATGCGATCAGCGGCACGATGGCAACGGCTGCGTCCAGCAGATCAGGATGGGCATCGGCAGCGGCAAGATGGGCCAGCACCGGATAGGCAATACAGGCTGCAATAACTGCCGCCCATCGGCTGGCGCGCAGCAGTTTTGCCGCCAGACCGGTTTTCACTTCGTTCTTTGCTGCGCGATATGGTCGCTCAGGCTACGCAGCGACTGGAAAATGACGGTGTTGTCCTCATGGTCGGCCCGCAACTGCAGGCCATAACGCTTGGACAGGACCAGAGCGATCTCGAGAATGTCGATCGAATCGAGGCCCAGGCCGTCGCCATAAAGGGGCTCATCGGGCTGAATGTCTGCCGCTACCGTTTCCAGGTTCAGCGAAGTGACCACCAGCTCGGCTACTTCGAGCATCAGGGCAGCATCGGCTGCCGCGGGTACCGCTGAGGGTGTAAGTGAAGATTCTGGCATCGTGGATCAGGCTTGGTTTTTGAAAGAAGTACAGGGGGAACGGGTGCTTTTCTCGTCCGCCCAAGGCAATACTTTGATGGTAACTGACATTGTTTTGCGCTTGAGCACGGCATGTAGGCATCTACCCTTGCACACTGTCAGCCCAAAACGAAACAAGACGTAAAAACGGATGGCGAAAATGCCGGGTTAAATCGTTTCAGCCGGGCCGGCATCGGTGGACGGGGTGTTGGTGGCCGTTTTTGTAACACGGGAGGTCTTGGGCACAGACAGGGTTTGGGAGGGCGTCTCGGCGGCTGTGGCATCAAGCATCGCCTGGCGCACACTGGCTTTGTCGCCGGCGCCGGCAAATTTGCTGTATTTCCCCACTGTGGTGACGAGCTGGCCATAAATGCGCGGGTTGCCGGCCACGCATTCGCCGTGGTCCATGAAGTCGGCCTCGCCGGTGAAATTGCCGATCAGGCCACCAGCCTCGGTCACCAGCAAGGAACCGGCTGCCACGTCCCAGGGCTTGAGGCCCGATTCGAAAAATCCGTCGCTGAAACCTGCTGCAACGTAAGCCAGGTCCAGTGCGGCCGCGCCCGGACGCCGCACGCCGGCGCACTGGCTCATGACCTCGCCGAGCATGTTGAGATAACTTTTGAGCTTGTCGCCGGGGCGATAGGGGAAGCCGGTGGAGATCAGGCACTCCTGCAGGCGGGTGCGTTTGGCCACGCGGATGCGGCGGTCGTTCATGTAAGCGCCGCGGCCCTTGGTGGCGCAGAAGATGTCGTTGCGGGTGGGGTCATAAACCACCGCCTGCTCGATCTTGCCCTTGACGCTCAGGGCGATGCTGACGCAATAGACGGGAAAGCCGTGGATGAAGTTGGTGGTGCCGTCCAGCGGGTCGATGATCCACACGAAGTCGGAGTCTTTGGCTCCGTGTTCGCTGCCCGACTCTTCGGCCAGGATGCCGTGGCCGGGGTAGGCGGTGAGCAGGGTTTCAATGACCGCCGCTTCGGCAGCGTGGTCGATTTCGGTGACGAAGTCGTTGGTCTGCTTGGCAGAGACCCGGACCGACTCCACGTCAAGCGCAGCACGGTTGATGATGGCGCCGGCGGCGCGCGCAGCCTTAATGGCCACATTGAGCATGGGGTGGAGATTGCTGGACATATAAGACTAAGAAAGAGCAGAAGGGCTGCGGCCCGGAAACCGGGGCAGGCGACAATAACGCCATTTTACCGGTTCAGGCCGGTCAGTCAGCCTTTGCCCATGAAAACGCGATTTATCCTGATCAATACCAGCCATGCCGGCAATGTGGGCGCGACTGCGCGCGCCATGAAAGTCATGGGTTTTGGCGACCTCGTGCTGGTGGCACCGCGCTGGGCCAATGTGCTCAACCGGGAAGAAACTATCCAGCGTGCCAGCGGGGCGCTGGACGTGCTGAAAAATGCCCGCATTGTGGCGACGCTGGACGAAGCGCTGGATGGCATGACCCACCTTTGCGCCACCGCCATGACGCCACGCGATTTCGGCCCGCCCACGCGGGCTCCGCGGGAGCATTTCGCCGCGCTGCTGGGCAAGCACGATCCGCTATTAAAAAGTGAGCTACTTGCGCCTGCCACATATGGGCCAGAGGCCGATTTGGCTTCAAAACCCGAGGGCGTGGCCTTTTTGTTCGGTTCCGAGCGTTTTGGCATGCAAAACGAGGATGTCTACCGCTGCCATGTGGCGCTGAGCATTCCGACCGATCCTAAGTTCGGCTCGCTGAACCTGGCTGCAGCCGTGCAACTGATTGCCTACGACTGGCGGGAGGCGCTGGGCGGTTTTGGGGTGCAGACGGCCACCCCCGAACCGGTGCTGGCCGACGCCGCCGCAGTGGCGGGCATGCTGGCGCACTGGGAGCAGGCGTTGACGAACATAGGCTTTCTGGACCCGGCGTCGCCCAAGAAACTGATGCCGCGGTTGAACCAGCTGTTCAACCGGGCGCAGCTGAGCCCCGAAGAAATTCACATCCTGCGCGGCGTGGCCAAGGCCATGAGCCAGAAAGCCGCGCCAGCAAAGACTGCCGCCAAGCCATAAACTCGCAACATGTTCTCCAGACTCCGCTCCGACATTCAATGCATCCTCGAACGCGACCCCGCTGCCCGCAGCGCTTGGGAAGCGCTGACCTGCTACCCCGGCCTGCATGCCCTGGTGCTGCACCGGCGCGCGCATTGGTGCTGGGAGCATGGGTTCAAATGGGCCGGGCGCTTTATCTCGCACCTGTCGCGCTGGCTGACCGGCATTGAAATCCACCCGGGCGCCAAAATCGGCGAGCGCGTCTTTTTCGACCATGCCATGGGCGTGGTGATCGGCGAAACCGCCGAAATCGGGGACGGCTGCACGATTTACCAGGGCGTGAGCCTGGGCGGCACCTCGCTTTACAAAGGCGCCAAACGCCACCCGACCCTGGGCCGCAACGTGGTGGTCGGCGCCGGCGCCAAGGTGCTGGGTGGCTTTCTGGTCGGCGATGGCGCCAAGATCGGCAGCAATGCCGTGGTGGTCAAGCCGGTGCCGGCAGGTGCCACGGCAGTCGGCATCCCGGCGCGCATCATTTTGTCCAAAACCGGTGAAAGCGCTGACGTCACGACCACCCAGTTTTCGGCTTACGGCATCACGCTGGAAGACGACCCGGTGTCCCAGGCAATGAAAGGCCTCATCGACAACGCTTCCTCGCAGGAGCACCAGATCGCGCTACTGTGGCAGGCGATCGAGAAGCTGTCAGACAATGGGCGGGCCCACCGGGACTGCGTGCCGGATGATGCGGCTCGGCAGGAAACCTTTGAGGCTGAGAAATTGAATCAGTTGATGGGGAAGTAGAGCTCGACCTTTGCCAGTCCGCGCTTTGCGGGTGCGTCGGACAGGCTGGGTCAGGGGTGGGAGTGGGGGAGTCTGACCAACTGTTTAAAACAGATTCGCGGTGCCGCGCGAAGCAAAGACGCTATCAATTCAATAGCTGGTGACGCCCGAAAAAAAAAGGGTCAAATACCGATTTGATCTTAAGAGTCAGGCGGAGGCCGCCCGGATCGCCGATTTGGGCCTGAATGCCTTGCAGACCGTGTCATCGGTTTCCAGATATGGCCCACCTATCAAATCAACGCAATACGGTACGGCAGCAAAAATGCCGGCGACGGCTTGCGAGCCGTCGGCATTTTTCAGGCCTTCCAGCGTCTCGGCAATCGCCTTGGGCTGGCCGGGCAGGTTCAGGATCAGGCTCTGGCCGCGGATCACGGCGACCTGGCGCGACAGGATGGCGGTTGGCACGAACTTCAGGCTGATCTGGCGCATCTGCTCGCCGAAACCCGGCATTTCCTTGTGCGCCACTGCCAGCGTGGCTTCGGGCGTCACGTCGCGCAGCGCGGGGCCGGTGCCGCCGGTGGTCAGCACCAGGGAGCAGCCGGCATCAACCAGTTCAATCAGTGTCGCGCTGATCTGGGCCTGTTCGTCGGGTATCAGGCGTTCGGCAAATTCAAGCGGGTTCAGCAGTGCGCGCGCCAGCCACTCTTTCAACGCGGGCAAGCCCTTGTCTTCATAGACGCCACTGGAGGCCCGGTCGCTGACCGAGACGATGCCGATCTTCACCGCATCGTGCACCATGGTCAGGGCGCCTCCGGTGCCAGCGTCTGCCGCACCAACTGGAAAATTTCGCGGTAGGACTTGCCGTGGCGCGGCGCTTCGCCCGGTTTTTCGGGTTTGGCGTCCTTGCGGGCCTGGCGCACCAGGGCGCGCAGCTGCTGCGAGTCGGTGTCCGGGTGCTCGGCCAGCCAGTCACCCAGCGCATCGTCAGAGGCAATCAGCTTGTCGCGCCATTGCTCGGCCAGATGCAGCGCCAGTGTGAGCTGCGCCGAGCCGTTTTTCTGTTCGTCAATCGCGGCGCGAATCGGTTCAGGGTCCAGCGGGCGCATCAGCTTGCCGATGAACTGCATCTGCCGGCGCTTGCCCTCGAAGTTGGTGATTTTTCTGGCCTGGGCGATCGCGTCGATCAGTTTTTCAGGCAGATCCAGGCGCGCCATCAGGTCGGCGCGAAGGGTTAGCAGGGCTTCGCCGAGGGCCTGTTTTTCATCGGCTTCGGCTTTGAGCTGGGTCTTGCTGGGCGGGCCGACTTCTTCTGCGGCAATTTCTTCGGGTTTCACGAAGCGGCCGTGGGACCAGTAGCCCTTGATAGCCTTGGGAGTCTTGTTGTTCATAGCAGTCAGTATCATAGCTACCCATATGACCCTCAAGACCTCCAAGACATCCTCCAGCCCCAAACGGGCAGGCCGACCCCCAGCGCAACCGGAAAAAGGCTTCAGCTACCACCGTGATTTTTTTGAAGACTTGGTGGACAGCGCTCTCGCACACGCCAAAAAGATAGGCGCCACCGATGCCGCCGCCGAAGCTTCCGAAGGCTGCGGCCTGAGCGTCAGCGTGCGCAAGGGCGAACTTGAAAACGTCGAACGCAACCGCGACAAGTCGCTCGGCATCACGGTGTATGTGGGGCAGAAACGCGGTAACGCATCGACCAGCGATTTCTCCAAAGCTGCGATCGAGCAGACCGTCAAGGCGGCCTATGACATCGCACGCTTCACCGCCGAAGACAAGACCTCCGGTCTGCCGGCCGATCGCGACATTGCGCGGGTGCACCCCGAGCTGGATTTGTTCCACCCCTGGGCCATTGACTCTGAAGGCGCGGCCCAGCTGGCATTGCAATGCGAAGAGGCGGCACTGAGCGCAAGCAAGCGCATCACCAACAGCGAAGGCGCCGGCGTGTCGGCGCAGCAAAGCCATTTTTTCAGCGCGCACACACGCGGTTTCCGCGGTGGTTATGCCAGTTCACGGCACAGCATTTCAGTGGCGCCGATCGCCGGCAAGGGCAGCCAGATGCAGCGCGATGCCTGGTACAGCTCCATGCGCGACGCCAGCGAGCTCGCCAGCCCGGAAGCGGTGGGCCGTTACGCCGCCGAACGCGCGCTGGCACGCCTGAACAGCCGCAAGATCAAGACGGTGCAATGCCCGGTGCTGTTCGAGTCGCCATTGGCCGCAGGCCTGCTGGGGGGGTTTGTGCAAGCTGTCAGTGGTGGCGCGTTGTATCGCAAGAGCACTTTTTTGCTGGACAGTCTGGGCAAGCCGGCGTTCCCCGCTCACATTGACATCAGCGAAGACCCGCACCTGCTCAAGGGCAAGGGCAGTGCGCCGTTTGACGAGGAGGGTGTGAAAACCCGTGCACGCAAGATTGTTGAGGACGGTATTGTGCGCGGCTATTTCCTGAGCACCTATTCGGCACGCAAGCTGGGCATGCGCACCACCGGCAACGCTGGCGGTTCGCACAATCTGGTGCTGAGCAGCCGGCAGACCAAAGCCAGTGACGACCTCGACGCCATGCTGAAAAAGCTGGGTACGGGCCTGTTTGTGACTGAACTCATGGGCCAGGGCGTTAACTACGTGACCGGCGACTATTCGCGCGGTGCTTCAGGTTTCTGGGTCGAGAAAGGCCAGATCGCCTTTCCGGTCGAAGAAATCACGATTGCCGGCAACCTCAAGGACATGCTGATGGGCATCCAGGCGGTGGGCGCCGATGTCTACAACTACGGCGCCAAGAGTGTGGGCTCGATTTTAGTTAACAGGATGAAGGTCGCTGGGAGTTAACAGGCCCCCACGGTCGCTCACTCCGTGTAGCTCCCGAGGCCTTGCAGGCCGCGGCTCGCTAGAAGCTTCGCCTCTGTCGCCTGTCCAAACCTGCTCAAGCAGGTTTGGAGCCGCAGGCTCCAGCCCCTCGGTGTCCGCTGCGCCTGCGGGCCGGCAGAGCCGGTTCCGCGGCCCTTGCTTGATTTAAATAGCGCTGTCTCAGCCGGCCAACGCCGTCTTTACGGCCGCCGATACCTGGCCCATGTCAGCCTTGCCGGCGAGTTTGGCTTTCACCGCACCCATGACCTTGCCCATGTCGCCGGGGCCGCTGGCGCCCAGCTCGGCCACGATGGCCTTGACGGCAGCCGTCACTTCTTCGGCGCTCAGGCGGGCGGGCAGGTAGGCCTGCAACACCACCAGCTCTGCCGCTTCCTTGTCGGCCAGGTCCTTGCGCTCGGCCTTCTGGAAGGCTTCGATCGAGTCTTTGCGCTGCTTGATCAGTTTGTCGACGATGGCGACCACAGCCGCATCGTCGAGCACCACACGCTCGTCCACTTCTTTTTGCTTGAGTGCGGCCAGCAGCAGGCGAATGGTGCCCAGGCGCTCGCTGTCCTTGGCGCGCATGGCGGTTTTCATGTCTTCGGTGATCTGGTCTTTGAGGGACATGGGGGGGCTCCAGGAAATGGTTGCAGTCAGAAAGGATTCAAAAACACAAAAGCCCGCAGAGCGTCCTCGTGCGGGCTTTTGGTTTGCCGTGAGGCGTGTACTTTTAGTACAGCTTTTTAGGCAGTTGCATCGAGCGGATACGCTTGTAGTTGCGCTTGACGGCGGCTGCCTTCTTGCGCTTGCGCTCGGCTGTTGGCTTTTCGTAAAACTCGCGGGCGCGCAGGTCGGTCAGCAGGCCGAGTTTTTCGATGGTGCGCTTGAAACGGCGCAGAGCCACGTCGAAGGGCTCATTGTCTTTTACACGAATGGTCGTCATTGATGAAGTGATCCAAAAATTTTGCGTCGTTAGTGATCTGATCAGGATCAGGCCGGAACGCGGGTTTGCTAGCAAAGCCTGAGATTATAGCACCCCCACGGTCGTTCACTTCGTGTAACTCCCTGCCCCCGAGGGGGCCGCTGCGCCTGCGGGCCGGCAAAGCCGGACCCGCGGCCCCTGCTGGTTAAGCCGGGGTCGGGGAGTCGGCGTGGTGTTTTTGGGCCAATGCCTCTGCGCAGGCGTGGGCGCTGGCCCAGGCCCACTGGAAGTTGTAACCGCCCAGCCAGCCGGTCACGTCCACAATTTCGCCAATGAAATATAGGCCTGGCTGTTTCGATTCCATGGTCTGGGACGATAAATCCCGGGTGTCGACGCCGCCCAGCGTTACTTCGGCTTTTTTGTAGCCTTCGGTGCCGGTGGGCACTAGCTGCCAGTCGGCCAGGCGGTCCGCCAGGGTGGCCAGCGCCTTGTCGGTGGCTTCGCTGATTGGTTTTTGCCAGGCCGGGTCGCGGCTGACCCAGGCGTCGGCCAGGCGACTCGGCACCAGGGTGGCCAGTTCGTTGGCGATCAGCTTTTTCGAGCTGGCCTTGGCGCGCAGCAGCAGGGTGGGCAGATCCACGCCGGGTGCGAGGTTGATGCGTACCGGCTGGCCTTCGCGCCAGAAGCTGGAAATCTGCAGTACTGCCGGGCCGCTCAGGCCGCGATGGGTGAACAGCAGGTCTTCGGCGAACACCACCGCCTTTTTGCGTTGTTTCGGCGTGGCGTCTGCCGGGCCGGCCTCGATCAGCACCGGCAGCGCCAGGCCCGCCAGCTGGGCATAAGGTGCCCAGGCCTCGCCGTCGAAGGTCAGCGGTACCAGCCCGGCGCGCGGCTCGACCAGGCGCAGGCCAAACTGCCTGGCAATGCGGTAGCCGAAATCGGTCGCGCCTATTTTGGGGATCGACAGGCCCCCGGTGGCAATGACGACCTGCGGCGCTTCGATGAAGCCGCGGTCGCTCTCTATTTGATAGCTGTCTACGCCTGTTGTTGCTGGGCTGGTGATGCTTTTGATGTTGCAAGGTTGCCAGCGCGTGACGCCGCCGGCCTCACACTCGGCCAGCAGCATGTTGATCACGTCTTCGGCCGAGCGGTCACAAAACAGCTGGCCCTTGTGTTTTTCGTGAAACGGAATCTGATAGCGCTGCAACAGGCCGATGAAGTCCTGCGGCGTGTAGCGCGACAAGGCAGAGCGGCAGAAATGCGGGTTCTCGCTCAGGAAGTTGGCCGGCGTCGCATCACGATTAGTGAAATTGCAGCGGCCACCGCCCGAGATGCGGATTTTTTCGGCCACTTTTTCGCTGTGGTCCACCAGCAGCACCTTCAGACCGCGCTGGCCCGCGATGCCGGCGCAAAACAGGCCGGCGGCACCCGCGCCTATCACCACCACGTCAAATTTATGGGTCAAATCGGCCTCCAGCCCAATGGGGCGGTTGTAAGCAGCTATGAAATGTATAGCGTTCTGGCCCGACCGGGACAGAGGAGTGTAGCCGGGTGCACCGCGGCGCCGCAGGCGCCAGCCCTCTGATAAGCGGCAGGCTTACCGTCGAACCAGCGCGACTGGCACCGGGAAATCGCTGCTTGCTTGGGGTGCTATGCCCTTTTTTACATGCTCGCGAGCGCGGTAGCGAACAAATAGCTTGCCTTCCGTCCAGGACACGCCGTCGATGTCGTTGTCATTCATCCAGATAACAGGTGTCCGCTGGAGGTTCGAGGGTAGGGTTTCGCTATTCTTGGCAACCATGATCATTTGAATCGGATTCTTCGAAGTCATGGGGTCGTACTCTGCGCAGTATCTTGTAAAAATGACTGCTGACACGGCCTTTTCTGGAGATCTAACACGAGCGTATTCAACATCTGTGCAGACGTAAGCTTTGTCACTTCTGTGGACTTCCAGTGCAATTGCCAGGGCGGTCAGCAACAAGGCCGAAGTGCCCAAATAGATATGAATTTTTCTGCTACTCCCCTTTTTTGCGGGGAGTTCCTTGTCGAAGGCTTCCGCCAACATAGCTCCTGCGAAAAGCAGGAGCCCCAGATAACACACCCAGCCCGGATAGCCATGAAAGCCGAACGTTCCACCGCCTTTTGCCGGAAGCACCAAGGTGTCAGTGATCACACCATAGGTGCCATATGCGACCAGTAGCACCGCTAGTAAGAATATGACACTTCGTTTCGCCCAGAATGAAAAATTCCGGGCAGGGGTGGAGACCGGGCGTTGACCGACGGGACTGCCTGCTGTTTTGGCGCTGCCGTCGGTGTCCACCGCTACCGGCATGGAAGTTTTGGGACCTGGCACGTTGTGCATGGTCGGGATGCTAGTCGATATCCTCGAAACGATGGCGCTCTAGGAGCCGCCAACCGTGGAGTGTCAGGCCGCGCGAAACTGCGCCGGGTGTTCTGCGGCCGCCACCACGCCGCTGATCACGTCACCCACAACGATGACGGATGGGCTGGCGAGACCCGACGCTTCAATGGCGCCGCTGAGGCGGCCCAGCGTGGTGGTGATGTGACGCTGGGTAGGCAGCGAAGCGTTCTGGATCACTGCCACCGGGGTTGTTGAAGGCAGGCCGACCAGCAATTCGTCCTGAATGCGGCTGGCACCGCTCACGCCCATGTAGATCACCAGCGTGAGTTTGGCTTTGAACGCGGTTTCTGCGAGGGCGCGCCAGTCAGTGCCCGCGTCGCCCGGTTTCGCATGACCGGTCACAAACACCACACCGTGCGCATGCTGGCGATGCGTGAGCGGCACGCCCAGTGAAGTGACTGCTGCCAGACCGGCGGTGATGCCGTTGATCACCTGGACTTCAATGCCGGCGGCCTGCAGGTGCTCAACTTCTTCGCCGCCGCGGCCGAAGATAAAGGGGTCGCCGCCCTTGAGGCGCACCACGTTTTCGCCCTCCCTGGCGGCCATCAGCATGAGTTTTTCGATGAAGGCTTGCGGTGTGCTTTTGCAACCGCCGCGCTTGCCGACATAAACAATGCGCGCGGTGGCCGGTGCCAAAGCCACGATGTCTGCGCTGACCAGGTCGTCCACCAGCAACACTGTCGCGGCCTGGATGGCCTTGACGGCTTTGACGGTCAGCAATTCCGGATCGCCGGGACCCGCGCCTACAAGAGTGACTTTTCCAGTGTTATTCATGATGCTTGAACCAGACGCAAGATATGTTCCACCTGCAGAGCCATGGAGGCAGGAACCGGCTTGGTTCCCGCCAGTACCTCCTGAATATACGACGCAGTGGTTTCAGGGTCGATCTCCGTGGGTAGATCGGGCAGATCGGTGAGAGTTCCCTTTTGGCCCTCCTGCAGCGTGATGCGTTTGCCGGCGATGAAGCCGTCCATCTGCGGCAACCGGCGCGCATCGGCCACCACCTCGCCTTCCGTGCCGCGCAGCAGCAGGGCGGTGGATCCCATCAGCTCGAACACGGCTGCCATGGACACGGCGTACTCGGGGTGGGTATAGCTGCTGACGATGACCGCCGCGCCAGCGCAGGGGTTCATCAGTTTGACCAGACTGTGGCTGGAGTTGCGCAGACCGACTGCGCGGCGCACGTCCAGCAGGCGTTTGAGTCCGGGGCTCAGCAATTCGGTGGGGACGTAGGCCACTTCGCCGTCTGCTATAGGTTTGATAGCTGTCTGCGCCCGTGTACCAAGGGCGAAAAGCACATTTTCTACAAATACCCGGCTGGTCTCGGTAGATGTGCCATGGATAAGCACTGGCCAGCCGCGGCGCGCGACCAGCGCGGCCAGCAAGGGGGTGAGCACCGGCAACCGGCGCGCGCCGTTGTAGCTCGGCAGCACCACGACGGGTTTGCTTCCGGTGGGAACGAGATTGAGCCGCGCATACGTGGCGTCAAGAAAGCCCGCCATCTCCTGGGGTTCTTCACCCTTGATACGCATGGATAGGCAAAAGGCACCCACTTCCAGATCGGTGACCGTGCCGTCCAGCACCTGGCCAAACAGGTCGGCTGCCTGCGCGCGGTCCAGCGCGCGCGCGCCCTGTTTGCCGCGGCCAATGACCTTGATGTACTGTGCAATGCTCATGGTAGGGATTGTCGGCGAAGACGTCCGACGTTTTTCAGGCTAGCCCGCCCCAGCATCCTGGCCCACTTGCGGGCGCTCGGTGTTGGGCACCCACTCCCACCATTCGTGCTGGCCTTCGGGCTTGTTTTCCTGGGTGCGGTAGACGTTCCAGGTAACCAGGTAGTCCGGGTTCTCCATGTCCACGCCGGAAGGGGCATGTTTGTAGTGGCCGGGCGGGGCCTTGAACCAGGCGTCCAGGTTGGGCGGCACGATGAAATCGGCCTGCTGCACGCTGGTGTCGGTATGGCGAAGTTGCACCGTGATGCCCAGCTCCGCGTCAACCTTCAGCACTTGACCCGCAAACTGGGTTTGCTTCATCAGCTCACCGTTGGTGTCGAAATACGAGACGCCGATGACGCAGGTTTTGGCTATCAATTCTTCGAGATTCATCCGCAGAGCTTAGTGCCTCAGCGGCGCGACGCCAACCTGCGGCATGTTGGCCAGGCCGATGTCGCGCGCATGGTCTTCGAAACCCTTGTTCTTCCAGAAGAAAGCGCCTGGCATGGTGGTGGGAATCACCAGCACGTAAAACAGGGCGCGGCCGATCAGGCTGGTGGCGATGAGGGTGGCGCCAACGATGGCCATGCCAAGCAGTGTGAATGTGTCGACCGTGTTGAACACCAGCATGCTGGCCAGCAGCGCAGCAGCCAGCAGCAGGTTCAGGCCCAGCAAAGTGTTGCGCAATTTGAAGGTCTTGCCAAAGGTCGTGGTCTGGATGTAGTACGACGCGCCACCCTCGTGCTCGGCGCGGCCCATGTCTCTGGCATGCGCCGTGTGGCCAATGCCTTCTGCCAGCATGCCCACGCAGATCAGCGCTGCGCAAACCATGGCGGCATTGAGGATGCTTTCGCCCGAGAAAGCCAGGGTCGAAACGATGACCACACCCGCAACCAGCGAACCCAGCGACAGCATGTTGCCAACAAATGCGGTGCCCACTTGCCAGTGGTTCCAGAAGGGCCGGGCCTTGATGCGGTAGCAACGGTACATGTAGTACAGCCCGCCCGCGCTTCCAAACAGCGCCACAAAACCGAAGGCGCGCGCAAAGCTGGCAGCCTGTTCAGTTCCGATCAATGCCGTGATCTCTATAGAAAAGACCGATGAGAAAACAGACTGGACCGCACTGTTGCCCGGCAGGCTGAACAGCACATGCATGCCGAGCGCGCCCATGAAAATGGCAATGCCCAGACCCTCGCGCGAGACGGGTGAATGGCGCAGGTTGTTGAACCCGCGGTAAAAGCGCTTGGGCTTGCCCAGGTGCATGGTGGACATGAACAGGCCAAACCCGATCAGCAGAAAACACAGAATGGCCAGTGGCGCGTACATGGCGGACTGGGCAAAACCGGCGAAACCTGCCAGCCCTGCCTGGGCGCCGAGGAATGTCAGGGCAAAAGCGCCGGTGGCTGTTTGCGATGCCAGCGTGAACAGCACCAACGGATTCTCGCGGGAAGACAGGCGCGCCAGGTTCCAGTGCTGCGCCTTGCCCTGCTTCTGGTCAATCGCGGGCCTGTATCTTCCCTTGTCGTCCTTGTGGTACTTCACCGGCATGGAGTCGCTGCGTTTCATCTCGTCGGGCAACTGCTTGATCTGCTGAAAGCGGATGTTGGGCTGCGTGATTTCGGGGGAAGGGAAGCCAGGGATTTCCACGCGCGCCTGCTCGCGGCCCTCAGGAATGTTCTCGATCACGCCAAAGTCCAGCGCGTTGCCCACGCAGGCAGAAACGCAGGCGGGCTTGAGACCCACTTCCAGCCGGTCCACGCACATATTGCATTTGGAAACCTGGCCTTTGACCGGGTCCAGCTGCGGCGCGTTGTAAGGGCAGACCCAGGTGCAATAGCCACAGCCGAAGCAGGTTTCCGGGTCTTGCAGCACCGCGCCGTATTCCACATGCTTGGTGTAGGCGCGGGTCGGGCAACCCTTCAGGCACACCGGGTCATCGCAATGGTTGCAGGCCATCGAGATGTTCATGCGCTTGTAGTCGGGGAAGCTGCCGCCCTCTACATAACCGACCGATCGGAAGGCCAGGTGCGCGGGGTTGTCGTTTTTCTCGCTGCAGGCGGCCTCGCAGGCGTGGCAACCGATGCAGTTGTCGGCGGTGAAGAAAAAGCCGTGCTGCTTGTTGCGGTTGGGGTTGGTGCCCACCGCCGGATTTTCATTGATGAACATCGACCGGCCGACTGGCAGTTTGCCCTGGGTGTGTTCAATCAGGTCAATTTTCTGGCCGTAGCGGTTGGTATCGGCAGTGGTTTTGTCTTTCAGAAAAGCGTAGACCTGCTCTTCGGTACGGATCTCCCAGATCTTGCGCTCTGCGGTGTTTTTGGAGCCGCAGCCTGTCGTGCCGCACTCGGGCTTGCCGCAGCCGCCTTGGGCCTGCTGTGCTGTTTGCCCCGCGACCCATTGCGGGTCGGCCACCAGGGCATTCTTCAGTGAGGTGTCGTCTTTCATCGCAATAGTCCTCCTGTTTAGAACGCGCGGCGCTCAAGATTCAATCGGGCGGCTTCTTGCTGGTCGGTTTTTTCGACGCGGCAGGCGTTTTGTTTGAACGCGGGCTGGCGCGAGTGCGGGTCCAGCAGGCCGAGCGTCAAGCGGTTCACGCAGTCATGAAAATGGAAGGGGATGAACAGCATGTCACGGCCCACGCGGTGCGTCAGCTGCACCATGACGATGGCATCGCCCCGGCGGCTGACCACGCGCACATAGCTCTGGTGTTCTATGCCCAGCTCTTCGGCCGAGTCGGGGTTCATCTCCATGTAGGGCGTGGGGCTGAACTTGTTGCAGTTGCCGATCTTGCCGGTGCGGGTGCGGGTGTGAAAGTGCTCCACCACGCGGCCCGAATTGAGCCAGAAGGGGTACTCGGCATCCGGGCACTCGTTGTTGTTCACAAAGCGCACGGGAATCAGATTGGCTTTGCCCGTAGGGGTCTGGAACACGCCATCGGTGTACAGGCGCTGGTTGCCGTCAAAGGGCATGCGCAGTTGCATCTCAAAGGGGTCTGACAGACCGATTTTTTGCGTATCAATATCTGCCTGCGCTTCGCTGTACGGCCACTGGATGCCTCGTGCGGCCTCAATTCGGTCGTAGCTCATGCCCGAGATGTCCAGCGTGCGGCCCGCACCCTTGGAGAGGATTTTCATTTCCTCAAAAGCGCCTTCAGGTGTGGCGGGAAAGTGAATCTTGTTGCGCTCTTCAAAGCGCTTGGACATTTCGTTAAAGACCCAGAAATCCGGTTTGGAATCAGCGTAAGGCGCCAGCACGTTGCGCGTGAGATTGACGCGGCGCTCGGTGTTGGTGTGGCAACCTTCCTTTTCGGCCCAGACGGCGGCAGGAAAGTAGACGTGCGAGTATTTGTTGGTCTCCACATCCTCATAGACATCCTGAACCACCAGGAATTCGAGGTTTTCCATGGCCTTGATGATGCGTGGCTGGTTGGCCATGGAGGTCATGGGGTTGGTGGCAATCAGCCACAAACCCTTGATCTCGCCGGTTTCGATGGCGGGGAAAATGTCGGTCTGGGCCAGGCCGCGTTTTTCAGGGAAGAAGCTTTCGTCGATGCCCCAGAAATCGGCCACCAGCTTGCGGTCCTTCTCTTTTTCCAGCGCGCGGTAGCCCGGCAGGCCCGAGCAGGACGACCATTCGCGGGTGCCCATGGCGTTGCACTGGCCGGTAATCGACAGGCTGGTGCCGCCGGGCGTGCCGATGTTGCCGGTGATCAGGTTCAGGTTGTTGATGTCCACCACGCCGTCCGAGCCATGGGTGGACTGGTTGATGCCCATGGTCCAGATGCTCATGGCCTTGGGCGCCTTGGCATAGATGCGGGCCACGGTGCGGATGCGGTCTTCGTCGATGCCGCAGACATGCTGGGCCGTCTTCGGGTCATAGTCCGCCACCAGAGCGCGCAACTCGTCAATGCCCTGCGTGTACTTGCCGATGTACTCGTCGTCCTGAAGGTTTTCCTTGAAGATGACATGCATCATCGCGTTGATCAGCACGGTGTCGGTGCCCGGCGTGATGGCCAGGTGAATGTCCGCAAACTGCGCCAGCATGGTGACGCGCGGGTCGACCACGATCAGCGGGAACTTGCGCTTTTCCAGCGCTTCTTTCAGGCGCCAGTAGATGATGGGGTGCTGCTCGGGCAGGTTGGAGCCGAAGGCCATCAGGCAGTGGGTATGCTCAAAATCGCCGTAACAGCCTGGTGGGCCATCAGAGCCGAAGGAACGCTTGTAACCCGATACGGCCGAGGCCATGCACAGCGTGGTGTTGCCGTCGTAATTGTTGGTGCCGATCTGGCCGCGCACCAGCTTGCCCAGGGTGTAGAACTCTTCGGTGAGCAACTGGCCGGTGGAGACCACGGCGAAAGAGTCACGTCCGTACTTGGCCTGGATTTCCTTGATTTTTTCTGCCGTTTTGTCCATCGCCGCATCCCAGCTGGTGGGCTGAAACGGCAGGTGCGCTTTCTCGCGCATCAGCGGCATGGTGCCGCGGCCGGGCGAGTCAAACAGCTCGTGTTCCAGCAGGCCCTTGATGCACAGTTTGCCGCGATTGACGTCCGCACCTGCATGGCCGCGGCTGGTGACGATCTTGCCCTTGTCGTTCAACCCGATCTCGATGGCGCAGCCCGTCGAGCAATAGTTGCAGGTGGTGTACTTCCACTCCTTGACTTCCTTGGCAGGAATGGAGATGGGCTTGCGGTGAGTGCGGCCAAATATCATGTGTTGCCTCTTGCCTGTTTATGAGGCGCTGGCGGTTTCTTTGCGCAGCGGTCCCGCCACAGGGCGGGGCAGGTCGATGGCGTGGGTGGCGAGTTCCACAGCGTCCAGGTGCACCATGCCGTCTTCCACCTTGACTGCAAACTTTGGCGTACACCCCTCATCCGGGGATTTGGCACAGCCGTCTTCCATGCCGATGGTCCAGTTGTGCAGGGGACAGGCCACACTGGTGCCAAACACGATTCCCTGGGAGAGCGGTCCACCCTTGTGCGGGCAGCGGTCGAGCAGGGCAAACACCTGGTTTTCATCATTGCGAAAGACCGCTACGTCGACGCCCTGAGGACGCGCCACGCAACGCGAACCCAGCACGGGGATGTCGGTCACCAGGCAGATTTTTTTCCATTCACTCATGGTGGTTGCCTCTTATGTTTTAAGGTTGCTGTAAAGGCCGGTGATGCGGTCCATGACGCTCAGCAGGTTTTCGCTGGACACAAACACGTCGGCCATCAGTTTGGGAGAGCTGCGCGCGCCTTCCAGGCGGCTCAGGCCCAGGTCAAAAAAGACCCATTGGCTGTCGGCCAATGCCAGCTCTTCCTTGATTTTTGGCGTGGCTTCGGGCGCCTTGCGCAGCACTTCCAGTGCGGCGATGAATTCACCGCGCGACTTTGCGATTTCTGCAATGCTGCCCTGGGTGTCCATTTGCAGTGAATTGGCCAGGTAAAGCTTGGCCATGCGCTGGGACAACATGCGCTGGCGGCCGGCGATATTGACGAGTTTCCCCACCGCCGCCGATCCGCTCGTTTGCTCGTACTGCTGCGTACCCTGGTTGGCCAGCGCGAGAATTTTCCCGTCCAGCTGCATCAGTTTCAGCGCGTGTTCCTTGCCCGGCACCGCACCCACCAGCACCGACTTGAATTCGCTCCAGACGCCTTCGAGCTTTGCATAGGTATCGCGGATTTCCGGATTGGGCGCATAGGCCTTCAGCTCGGTCAGTTGCCGGTCGAAGGTGGACATCGAGCGGTCCAGCACCTGCTGTGCGCTGCTGGTTTCCACTTTCTGGATCAGCGCCAGATAGGCCTTGCTCATGCGCTGTGAGAGCATGCGCTGGCGCCCCGCCTTGTTGATGGCGTCGTTCATGTCGGCCACTTGCGCATGGGCCGACATGCCCAGAAGGGCAGCAGATGCCATAAAAATCCGTCTTTTCACTTTTAGTTTCCTTGAATGAGCTGTCGTTTCCTGGAGCCGGGCGTTCAGACTGGGGCAAGTTTTTCAAACTGCCGTGTATCGACCGCCGCTTCCTTCAGGTCAAACCAGGGGTCGGGTTCGCCGTCCAGCGCAGCTTGCAGGTTGGCCCACAGGGCCTTGCGGCCTTCGTGGTCATCCAGGATTTTTTTCTTCACGTAGTCCAGGCCGACACGGTTGACGTAGTGCACGGTACGCTCCAGGTACCAGCCTTCCTGACGGTAGAGTTCGCAGAAGGCGCCGGTGTACTCCAGTACTTCGGCGGCAGTTTTGAGCTTGACAAAGAAGTGCGCCACTTCGGTCTTGATGCCGCCATTGCCGGCGATGTACATTTCCCAGCCACTGTCCACGCCGATGATGCCGACGTCCTTGATGCCGGCCTCGGCGCAGTTGCGCGGGCAGCCGGAGACGGCGAACTTGACCTTGTGGGGCGCGTACATGCGCCACATGGCCCGCTCCAGGTCTTTGCCCATTTGGGTGCTGTCCTGCGTGCCCATGCGACACCATTCGCTGCCAACGCAGGTTTTCACCGTGCGCAGGGCCTTGGCATAGGCGTGGCCCGAAGGCATGCCGATGTCTTTCCAGACGTTTTGCAGGTCTTCTTTTTTAACGCCGAGCAAGTCGATGCGCTGGCCGCCGGTGACCTTGACGGTCGGGATTTTGTACTTGTCCACCACGTCGGCAATGCGGCGCAATTCGCTGGCGGTGGTCTCGCCGCCCCACATGCGCGGGATGACGCTGTAGGTGCCGTCCTTCTGGATGTTGGCGTGGCTGCGTTCGTTGATGAAGCGGCTTTGCGGATCGTCCTTGGCCTCCTTGGGCCAGCTGGAGATCAGGTAGTAGTTGACCGCCGGGCGGCAGCTGGAGCAGCCATTGGGCGTTTTCCAGTCCATGAACTTGAACACGTCGGCGATCTTCAGCAGTTTGTTGGTGGTGATCGCATCGCGCACGGCCTGGTGCCCGTGGTCGGTGCAGGCGCACATGGCCTTGAGCTTGGGCGTGGCCGAGTAGTCGCCGCCAGCGGTGAACATGAGAATCTGCTCTACCAGACCGGTGCAGGAGCCGCAGGAGGCGCTGGCCTTCGTGTGCTTTTTCACCTCGTCGAGAGTGAACAGGCCTTTTTCCTTGATGGCCTTGCAGATCGTGCCCTTGCTGACACCGTTGCAGCCGCAGACCTCGGCGTCGTCGGGCATGGTTGCGGCCTTGTTATGGCCTTCGTGACCGGTGTCGCCGATGTTGGACTCGCCGACCAGCAGCTTGTCGCGAATGTCGCTGATGCTGCGGCCATCGCGCAGCAGCTTGAAGTACCAGCTACCGTCCACCGTGTCGCCGTACAGGCAGGCGCCCACCAGTTTGTCGTCCTTGAGCACCAGCTTTTTGTAGACGCCGCCTGAAGGATCGGACATCACGATTTGCTCTGTACCTTCGCCGCCCATGAATTCGCCGGCGGAGAACAAGTCAATGCCGGTGACCTTGAGCTTGGTCGAGGTCAGCGAGCCGGTGTAGCGGCCGATGCCGAACTGCGCCAGGTGGTTGGCGGCAACCTTGGCTTGCTCAAACAGCGGGGCCACCAGGCCATAGGCAATGCCGCGGTGCGCCGCGCACTCACCGACCGAGTAGATGCGCGCATCTGTCACGGTCTGCATGGTGTCGTTGACCACAATGCCGCGGTTGCAGTGCAGGCGCATGGATTCGGCCAGCTCAGTGTTGGGGCGAATGCCGACAGCCATCACGACCAGGTCGGTCGGGAGCTCCAGGCCGTCCTTGAACTTGATGGCCATGACACGGCCGTCCTTGTCGGGGATGAGCTCCTGGGTCTGCGCGCCGATCATGAATTTGAGGCCGCGGTCTTCCAGTGATTTCTGCAGCAGCTTGCCTGCTACGTCGTCCAACTGGCGCTCCATCAGCCAGGGCATGACGTGCACCACGGTCACTTCCATGCCGCGCAGCATGAGGCCGTTGGCCGCTTCCAGGCCGAGCAGGCCGCCACCGATGACCACGGCTTTTTTGTATTTTTCCGACGCTTCGATCATCGTGTTGGTGTCGGCAATGTCGCGGTAGGCAATCACGCCTTTCAGGTCCTTGCCTGGCACAGGCAGGATGAAGGGGTTGGAGCCCGTGCACATCAGGAGGCGGTCGTAGGCGGCTTCTGTGCCGTCGTCTGCGCGCACCACGCGTTTGACCCGGTCTACCTCCACCACTTTTTTGCCGGCGTGCAGCGTGATGTGGTTGTCCTTGTACCAGTCCCAGGAGTTCAGGACGATCTCGTCAATCGTCTGCTCGCCAGCCAGCACCGGAGACAGCAAAATGCGGTTGTAGTTGGGGTGCGGCTCTGCGCCAAAGACGGTGATGTCGTACAGATCGGGCGCCACTTTGAGCAGCTCTTCAATGGTGCGAACCCCGGCCATGCCGTTGCCAACCATGACCAACTTTGTTTTTTTCATGACGTCATTTCCAGATTGATTCGGTAGTGCAAGTGCAAAGGACATGCCAAACGATCCCGTGGCAGAGGGCGCGCGAGCAGGCCTGCCCATCCAGTCGGTGACGGCGCAGGGAGCGGGATGGCAGTTGCAAATAAGGGAAAAAACATGATGCCCTCTCCTGTCAAACAGGGGATCCGGTGGTGAGTCCGGTATGAGGCACTTCGATACGCACGTCGTTATGCGTAAAACCCGCTGTGCTTTTGCTAAGGTTGGACGCTTCGTTACGCCCGATGAAAGCGATGCAAAACTTGTGCCATGTCTCTTGGGTGCGCGCAGTTGGCGCTAACATGGGAAGTTAGGTGGTGTGCGATTTGCGTGCTCCACAGTCAGTCATCTCTCAAATCCTGATTTTTATGACCTCCGCATTGGTAAGTTTGAATGGTCCCGTGGGCTCGCATCCCCTGGTCGCCGACCTGGAGGCCGTCGGTATTGAGGTCCTCGCCTGCGTCAACGAATGCTCTAAATTGGTGCGTGACGTGTTGCGCAGTTCACCCGATGTGGTCATTTGCGATGCATCCCTTCCTGGGGATGACTTGTTCAAGGCCTTGCAGATCATTGGCGACACAGCGCCGCGTCCCGTGATCGTCTTTACCTCTGACGGCGACGCGGGGAAAATAACGCGCGCCACGGAGGTGGGTGTGCATGCCTATGTGATCAATGGTTATGCCCAGCAGCGCCTGCGATCGCTCATCCATCTGGCCCAGGCGCGGTTTGATCGCGAGCAGGCCTTGCGTGCTGAAATGCGCGACGTCTCCAGCCGCCTGGAAGAGCGCAAGGTGGTTGACCGCGCCAAGGGCATTTTGATGCGCGCCCGTGAGATGTCGGACGACGATGCCTTCAAGATGCTGCGTACCGCCTCCATGCACAGCAACCAGCGCCTGGGCCAGGTGTCGCAGCACATCATTCATTCGGCGCGTTTTGCGGAGGATGTGAACCGATCGGGCCAATTGCGCATGTTGTCCCAGCGCTTGGTCAAGCTGGCGCTGTTGCAACTGGCCGGCGTTCAGCTCGCGCAAGTGCAGGAGCAGCTGAAAGACTCGATCACGCGCATCGACGCCAACCTGGCAGCCCTGGGAAAAAGCCTCTCCCAGCCCACCTTTGGCGACCTGCTGGAGCAGGTACAGGGCACCTGGTCACAGCTCAAGCCGCTGCTGCAGGGTGCGCCCGCAGCCGGCCACATGGTGCAGCTGGACGCGCTGGCAGGGCAACTGCTGCAGGAGGCCGAGCGCCTGACCGGCAGTCTGGAAAATGCGGGGGCCATGCCGCCCCTGCAGGTGCTCAACCTCGCGGGGCGCCAGCGCATGCTGAGCCAGCGTTTTGCCAAGTACGCGCTGGTCGGCATGCTGGGCATGCGGGCCGGCATTGCGCCGGACGCGCAGGGCCTGGACGAAGCCCGGGCCGCTTTTGAAGAGGCGCTGGCTTACCTGAACACTATTCCGCTGACCAGCAAGGAAATTCGCGCCTTGCTGGAGTCTGCCGCCGTGAGCTGGTCGCAGATGCTCGCCGGGAGCGCCCCTGCGGGCCGCGTCGGGCTGGCCGATCTGGACCGCGTGGCCACGGCCAGCGAGGATTTGCTTGATGTTTTCGACAAACTTTCCGTGCATTACGGGCGCAGCATGCAAATGCTGGTGGGCTGATGGCTAGGAGGCTGCGCGGCAGAAGGAGCGTCGGCTGCAAAGCGGCCGCGACGGCCCATTTTTCACCGGATTTTTGCCCCATAGCTACGGCTATGGCGCTGCAAACCCGGCAAAAACTGTGCTCGCCGGGGCCACTTTTCGCTTCGACGCCTTCTGCCGCGCAGCCTCCTGGCCTGCCCAACCCCTGTTTTGCTGCAGCGCACCAAATTTGGGCGCAAAACTTGCTTGCTTTGGTGCATGGCATTTGACATAGACATTGGTTTTGCAACGCTTGCCGGCCGCAAGGACGTCAATGAGGACTTCTGCGCCGCCATGCTGCCAGAACCCGGGCAGGAGGGTATGGGCTCCATCGTGGCCATCGCCGACGGCGTCAGCACCGGCGGCATGGGCAAGGAGGCCGCCCAGACCACCGTGACCAGTCTGGTGCGCGACTATTACAGTACCCCGGCAACCTGGGACACCACGGTGGCGCTGGACCGCATCATTGGTGCGCAGAACGCCTGGCTGGCCGGGCTGAACCGGCGGCGCCACCCGGCCCTCGGCCTGACCACCCTGACGGCGCTGGTGCTTCGCGGCCAGTCTTATGCGCTGGCGCATGTGGGCGATACCCGTGCCTACCTGCTGCGCGAGGGGCGCATGACGCTGCTCACCACCGACCATGTGATGGATCATCCCGACCTGCGGCACCAGTTGCTGCGCTGCGTAGGTGCGGAAGACCGCCTGGTGATGGACTACACGCAGGGTGACTTGCAGGTTGGCGACGTGTTTGTGCTGCTTTCTGATGGCGTGCACAACGTGATGTCGGACAAAAAACTCCAGGCCCTGGCCAGCGCAGATGCGCAGCCGAATACGGATGGCCAGGCGCAACGCGTCAGCCGCCAGATGGTGGATGCCGCCATTGCAGCAGGCACACCGGACAATGCCACCGCCCTGGTCGTGCGGGTGCTCGGCCTGCTGGATGCCACCCTGGAGGACGAAAACCGCCGCGCGTTGGCCTTGCCGGTGCCCGGCAAGCTCAGGGTAGGGGACAGCCTAGACGGGCTGACCGTCACGGCTCCTGTGGCCGACAACGGCGTCAACGTGCTTTACCAGGTCAGGTGGAATGTGCCCGCAACGGATGCGGGAACAGATCCGGCGGCGCAGGCGTCCAGTGGCAGGCTGTATGCCCTGAAAACCCTGCACCCCGCGCGCGCGCATGACCCGCAAGAGCGCGCGATGCTGGCGCACGAAGCCTGGCTGGCCAGGCGCATGGGTTCATCCCGAGTGGCGGGCCATCTGGTGCATCTGCATGACCGGTTGCCCGGTGGTGGTGAGCCGGGCGCGTTTTACCTGCTGTATGACTGGCATGCGGGTGAAACGCTGCAGCAGATGCTGGACCGCAAACACCGCTTCAGCCTGCCTCAGGTGCTGGCGCTGGCGGCGCAGGCGGTGACGGCGCTGGGCTTGCTGCATCGGCAACATGTAATCCATCGCGACATCAAGCCCGCCAACCTGCACCAGGGTGAAGACGGCGTGCTGCGCGTGCTCGACCTGGGGGTGGCGCTGACAGGGCGCGAACCCGAGGCCATGCGCAAGCTGCACGCGGGCACGCCCAGCTACATCAATCCCGAGCAATGGGGCTTCAGCGCCCGGGCGGCGGCGGCGGGCAAGGACGGCCCGGAAGAATTGCCTGATGCGCAGAGCGACCTGTTTGCGTTGGGTGTCACTCTGTATCAGTTGCTGACCGGCAAGCTCCCCTACGGCGAGGTGCTGCCCTACCAGGCAGGGCGTTATTACCGCGACCCCACGCCGCCCAGCCGCCATAACCCTGAAGTGCCGATCTGGCTGGACCACGTGGTGCTCAAGGCTGTGTCGCGCGACAAGCGTCAGCGCTTTGAAACGGCGGAGGAGTTTTCGCTGGCCATCGAACGCGGCGCTTCGCGGTCTCTGAGCGCACTTCCGGCGACGCCCTTGATTCAGCGTGATCCGGTGGCCCTGTGGAAGATTGCGCTGGCGCTGTCGATGCTGTTCAACGGCCTGCTGGTGTACTGGCTGCTGTTTTTGCCGCGTTAGCCCCCGCGCGCACGGTTTTTGCCTGTTGGCTGTGGTTTACGTATCTTTTTGGCCTCTAGCCCTTATTTGGCGGGTGCGAGTAGCTATAAATTTAATAGCACCATAACGCTATAGCGACAGGCCCAGGAGCTCGGCTGCATCCATGGCGCTTGTGCGGCCCGGCAGCGAAAAGCGCTTGCGGCGCCCGGTTTGCACCGCGCTTGCCACTTCACGCTGTAGCGCGGCACTGGCGGCAATTTTCCAGCCGGCCGCGTGCGCCTGTTTTTGCAGCAGCAAACAGGCGCTGACCGTGTCGCCGACGGGCAGGAGCTGGGATTTTCCGCGCAGCGGGTCATCCAGCTTGGCCAGCGTGACGGCGCCGCTGTGCAAGGCCACGCAGACCTCAAAACGCGGCAGCGTGCGGCCGGAAAAGTGGTTGACCAGGTAGCCCTGCACCCGGTGCGCCGAATCGACCAGCCCCAAGGCCGCCCTGGCGGCCCGCAGTCCGCTGTTCACGGTATCGGTGTCGGCGCTGTCGACGAACACGGCCAGCAAACCCTCGCCGACAAACTGCATGTGGTGAGCGCCAAAGAGGTAGACCGTGTCGCCGGCGTTGTTGTAGAACTGGTGTACGACCTCGCTCAGCTCCGAGCTGGTGAGTTTTTCCGCAAGCGCCGCAAAGTTGACCACGTCCACAAACAGCACCGTGGCATTGGAGAACTTGCGGTCTTCCACCACCGAGTCGGCCGTTGGCCATTTTTCGCCCAATTCCGCCAACAGCCTTTGCTCATACAGGCGGATCAGCTGCTTTTTCTGGCTGCTCAGGGCCGTGGCAATGGCCGCGCCCGTGGCTTGAGCCTGCGCCGACTGCCGCATCAGCTGCTTGTTGAGCTGGGCGGCCGTGGCTTCGCGTAACTCGTCAAAGACGATGGGTTTGGTCAGGTAGTCATCGGCGCCGCTGGTCATGCCGCTGCGCACATGTTCGCGCTCCTGCAGCGAGGTCAGCAGGATGATCGGTGTGGCCTGAACGGCTGGGTCGGCGCGCAGCGCCTGCATCATGGCGAAGCCGTCCATCTCTGGCATGTTGACATCGCTGACCACCAGGTCGGGCCGGTGCTCGCGCACCATTGCCAGCCCGGCGGCGCCGTTGTCCGCCTCCACGACCTCATAGCCTTCGAAGCGCAGCGCTGCGGCGATCAGTTCCCGGATTGTCTCGTCGTCATCGATCACTGCTATCAAAGCCATTTTTTTCCATCCCATAGAGCAGCTGCAGGCCTGAAGCTTACCAGCGCGGATAGCTTTCGCGGCATTTGCACGCAGCTGGCTGCCGTGGGATGCCTTCATCCTGAACGGCTTTCAGCCAATTGCTGACAGTTTGGTTGGTGGCGGCACCCGTGTCGAGGTAAAAACACCCCGGAAGATGCGGCAAAAGTACTAAAGGCGATTTTTCACGAGGCGGTGAAAATCGTGTGCTGCGTGGCGCCCACCCTTTTAGCTTCGCAGAAAGTGTGGGCAAAAGCGCTAGGCGCTTTTATCGCTTCGCTCATCAAGCGCTACGCGCTCTCCCCCCCTTTTTGCTTCGCAGAAAAGTCGGCCCGGCGCTGCGCGCCTCCTCGGCTACGCCGATCACGCACTGCGTGCGCGGCCGCCTTTTAGTTTCGGCTCGCTACGCTTAACTTTGCCGAAGCAAAGTTAGTCTGCACTGGAAAGGTGGGAAAAAGCGCATTGCGCTTTTATCGCTTCGCTCCTAGGCGCTACGCGCCCTCCCACCTTTCTCAGCCCAGGTGCGGGTCCAGCGGATTTGCATGACGCGCAGCATGACAAGCATCACCAGGGCCAGCACAGCGAAAGCGACGAAGCCCCAGAGGTAGGTGCCGGCATATTGTTTGGACAGGCCCATGGCGTTGGGCAAAAAGCCACCGCCCAGAGCGCCGATCTCGCCGATCATGGAGCCGGCCACGGCGGTGGCCAATGGCCAGCGCAGCGGCACGAGCTGGAACAGCGCGCCGTTCCCTGCACCCAGAGCGGCAAAGCACAGCATGAACAACAGTGTGGTCACCGTGAGCGAGGCGCCGGCCAGGCCGCACAGCACCAGCGTGACGGCTACCACGACGAGCACGCCGCTCAGAGTGTTGATACCGCCAATGCGATCGGAGATGTAGCCGCCAACTACCCGTATGGCCGATCCCATCAGCGCGGCCAGCATGGTGAGTTGGCCGGCCTGTACCTTGGTCACGCCGAACTGGTCATGGAAGTAGGTGGGAAGAAAACTCGCCAGGCCGATGAATCCGCCAAAAGTGATGACGTAGATCAGGCTGAAAGCCCAGCCGTCTTTTTCGAACAGGCAGGCGATGTGCTCGCGAAAGGTCTGGTGCTCGATGTCCGGCGGCTCCTTGGCGAAAACCACCATCACGACCATCGGAATCAGCATGAAGAAGGCTGCCAGACCATACACCGCTTGCCAGCCGTAGACCATGGCCAGCGGCGGCGCAAACAGCACGGCCAGCACGGTGCCGGAGTTGCCTGCACCAGCGATGCCCATCGCCAGGCCTTTGTATTTGGGCGGGTACCAGCCCGAGCCCAGCGACAGCGCCACGCCGAAGCTGGCGCCGGCGATGCCCAGCAGCACGCCCATGGCCAGCACGTGATCGTAGGAGCTGATGAAAAAATAGCCAAAGGCCAAGGCCATGACAATCATGCCCATTTCAACCAGCGCAGCGTTTTTGCGTCCTATGTATTGCGCCAGAACGCCCAGCGGAAAGCGCATGAGGGCCCCCGCCAGAATGGGCACCGAAATCATGAAGCCCTTCTGCGCAGCCGTCAGTTGATAAGCCTCGCTGATGAACGGCGCCATGGCCCCGTTCAACACCCAGACGGCGAAGCAGAAGTCGAAGTACAGGAAGGCAGCGAACAAGGTCGGTGCGTGGCCTGATTTGAGAAAGGTGCGGAATCCCGCCATGGTGCAAGTCCTCAGTGAATTGAAGGGTAATTCACAAAGATTGTGCAAAATGCATGCCAACTTGGGGCGCTCGAGGCGCACTCTTGCGGCGCAGTTCAGGCCGCAGAAGTGGATCTTTTTGGTGCACCGCACAAATTACGTGCGGCCATCAGACTTGACGACCCGGCGGGGCCGCTTGGTTTGTCTCAGTGCTTGCGCTCCATGTCCACACACACCAGGGCGGCATAGTGGCTCCAGCGCAGGGTGATCACATAGGGCCGCGTGCGTACCCTGGCCTTGATGCCCTGTGAACCCTGCAGCTTGATGGGCACCGAGATCTGAAGTTCTGCACCCAATGCCTTGCGTGCGTTGCCCGCCAGCGTGTTGGCAATCTCGCCCACCGCGTCCAGCAGGTTGGAGTCGCTGAGGTCGGTTTCGTGCTGCAGCAACAGGATTTCGCGCACCAGCTTGCCCGGCATGGAAACGACGACATGGCCGTTGTGGCTGCCGGTAAAGGTGACGACGCCGTTGAATTCGAAGCCTTCGATGTCACCGGTGCCCAGAAAGGCAGAAGTGATGACGGGCTCCTGCCGCGTGGTGACCTTCAGATAGTTCCTGATGGAGTCGACGAACAGCTTCAGATCAGTTTCATTGAGTGTTGCCATGGCAGCTCCTAACGTGCTTCGAAAACGTCGAGCAGTGCCATCTGCAGTTCTTCGTCGGTAAAAGGCTTGGCAACAAAGCCGCGTGCGCCCAGCTTGAGCGCCTGGATCGCCGTGGATTTGTCGCTCAGGGCGCTGACCACCAGGATGTTGAGCTTGGGATCGATCTTGAGCAACTCCGTGATGCATTCGATGCCGTCCATCTCCGGCATGGTCAGGTCCATGGTCACCACTTCCGGCCGGGTGGCCCGGGCCAGGCGCAAAGCCTCACGGCCGTTTTTGGCCAGCCCCGCGAGCACGATGCCCTTGATCCCGCCGCTCTGCACCACGCGCGAGATGCGGGTGCGGATCATGTTGGAGTCGTCAACAATCATTAGGCGCATAAAGTCCTCCCGGTTTTTTCTTTACCGACGCGCACAGGCTCCCGTATTCGCCAGCCAGGGCCGCGGATTCGGCTTTGCCGGTCCGCAGGCGCAGCGGCCCCCTCGGGGGCAGCGCAGTACACGAAGTGACAAGCGTGGGGGCCATATGGTCAGGCGAAGCAGATCCTGAACTCTGTGTGCTGGCCCGGTGTGCTGGTCAGCAGCAGGCGCGCGCCCAGTCTCTGCACATTGGCTTGAACCAGGTCCAGCCCGACGCCGCGCCCGGCATGCGCCGAGGCTGTGTCGGCCGTCGAAAAACCCGGCTTGAAGATGTGCGCCACGATTTGTTTGTCACTGAAGCTCTGCAGCTGTTCGGCGGTGTACCAGTGCAACTCCAGCAGACGGCTGCGGACTTTGGCCGCATTGAGACCGGCGCCGTCGTCGCGCACGCTCAGTTGCCACTGGCCGCTTTCCTCCCGAGTGAGGTTGACCGCCACCTGGCCCTCCGGCGTTTTTCCGGCTGCTGTTCTGGTTGAGGGAGTTTCCACACCGTGTACCACCGCATTGCGAACCAGCTGGATGGCCACCTCGCGCAGCAGGTCCAGTTTGTCGGCAGGCAGATTCGGCGCGCCGTTCATCTGTACGCTGGTGCTGACCCGTTTTCCGCAGTCGGCGCCGACCTCATCAGCCAGCTGCGTCAGTGTGGTGTGCAGGGCCTGCGGTACGGCCTCAGCCATAACCTGCGCGGAATCGTTGCCCCTTTTCAGGCTCATGGCCTTGAACGCGGCGACCTTGGACAGCAGGTCTTCCAGCGGCAAGGGCAGGGCCAGCAGGGCGTCGCCAGTGGCTGCGCCGCTGTCCTTGAGTTTTTGCAATTCGTTTTCAAACTGGTGGGCCAGCGAGGCGAGGATTTCCAGGCCCAGGGAAGATGCATCGCCCTTGATGGCGTGGATGCGGCGGTAGGCACCATCGACTGCCTTGAGCACCTGGGCCTCCGATGCGGCGGAAGAGGTGCTGCGCAGCAGGTCGTTCACCTCGAGCAGGGAGGCTTCAGCGCGTTCAACAAAGCCGCGCATCATGGCCGGATCGGTCTCAAAGGCCTTGAGCATCATGGACAGCTCTTTTTGCGAGCGCTGCCGCTCGCCGCTCAGTTTGGCCTGCAGCTCCACTTTCTGGGTGATGTCCTGCACGGTGACCAGCAGGTGGCGCACGGTGTTGCCTTCGTGGACCCGGTTGAAGTGAAAGGACAAATAGCGCTTGCTGTCCTGATCGAGGCGATTTCTGACCGTTAACTCCACTTCCGCCAGCGGGTTGATGCCCTGGACCAGCTGTTCCTTGACGTGGGGCGAGAACAGCAGTTCGACATAGTCGCTCGCATCGGTGAGGGCTTTGGGCGATACCAGCGTGGACAAGACCTCGAAAAAGTTCTGACCGGCAACCAGCGTCTTGCCGAACAGCGCATGTGTTGAGCGCGAAAGCTGGGAGCCGAGCCGGTGCTCGGGCGTGAGCAGGAACAGACCTTCGCGCACGCTCGCGAGAATTTCCCGGTTTTCTTCGGTGGCCGCTTCGATGGCGGCGTCCGAAGTGTTCAGCCGGCGCAGGAACTTGAAGAGAATGAAGGCGAAGTTCAGCAGCGCCAGGACAATGCCGACGGTCTGCACCATGCGCAGTGCGGTTGCCCGGTCAGAAGCCACGGCTTCCAGCGCGGTGGTGAGTTGGTTCATCAAGCCCAGCAACTTCAGGTTGTTGGCCTTGGCGTAGTCCACCGCCTCCTGCAACTGCTGGTTCGAGGCCGTGCCAGTGAGCACAGGCGCCAGTTTTTCCTGATAGGGTGTCCAGATGTCCTGCGCCTTCTTCAGGATGTCCAGCGCCTTGTCGCCTTCGGCCGCCCGCAGGAAAACAGGCTTGCTGTCGCCGCCCGGCACGGTGGCTCCATGTTGAAAGCCCTTGAGAGACGCGTCGAACAGCCTTACCGCGCTTTTCAGTTCTTCCAGGTCCTTGTCGGCGGGCTGGCCTTTGCTGTGTGCCGCATCCACCGCCAGCAGGGATTTGGCCGTGCGCTGCGACAACATGCGCTGGCGACCGGACAGGTTGACGCCCAATGCGTCTTCGGCAATCTGGAAGGATGTGTAGAAATTCAGGACCAGGACGCCCAGGTCGAACAGCAGGAACAGCGCCACCGCAATGATGATCTCGCGGTATTTGCCGAAGGAAGCCATGCCGTGCGTGCGCCGTGCCCGCGCATGTGGCGACGAAGATGGAGCGGCCACCAGAGGCGGGCCATTGGCAGGTAAAACAGCGGACATAAGCGTCTTTCGTTGCTAAAAAATGCGGATCGGTCCTGCCCCGCCTCGGATCAGGCGGCTTGTCAGGAAGGGCTTGGGCGAGCGCTTGCCTCCAGTCTCACGATGGCTCTGCTGCCTTGTGCGCCTCGACCATCACGCCGGAGAGCGTGCCGTAAGCGGCGGTCCAGGCCTCGCACACCTCGGGCGTGAAGTCCTTGCCCAAACCCTGGGACAGCGTGTCCAGCAGCGCGGTGCCGACAACGGGGTAATGCTCCGGTCGGGCGCCATAGGCCACATGGCGCTGAGCCAGTTTCTGTGCAGCCGGCACGATCACGTCAAGCCGGGTCAAGCCATTCACCACGGTAGCGAGCATCGTCATCAGCTTGCGGCCCTGCTCGGTCATGTCACCCCTGAACAGCGGCCGCACCTGCGGCGCGAGTTCAAACAGGCGGGCATAAAACAGTGCCGCGGCCTGCTCCGCAATGGGCGCGACCTTGGCGAAGCTGCTCTGGACGAGTTCAATTTGTTGAGGTGTCATCGTGGCGCCTTTCCGTTTTCAGTGGCTGCCTTCAGGCGGCTTTTTCTACATGGCCCTGGCGGGTGTAGAGGAAGTCGATCACGGCCTTGCGGTAGCCGAGGTAACGGATGTCTTCGGCCAATGCCACGCGGGAGCGCGGCCGCGGCAGGTCCACCTTCAGCACTTCGCCGATGGTGGCGGCCGGGCCGTTGGTCATCATGATGATGCGGTCCGACAGAAGCACCGCTTCGTCAACGTCGTGCGTCACCATGACCACCGTGCTTTGCGTGGTGGCGACGATCTGCAGCAACTCGTCCTGCAGCTTGGCGCGGGTCAGCGCGTCAAGTGCGCCGAAAGGTTCGTCCAGCAACAGCACCTTGGGTTCCATGCACAGCGCACGGGCAATGCCGACCCGCTGCTTCATGCCGCCGGAGATTTCGCCGGGTCGTTTTTGCGCAGCGGTAGTCAGGCCCACCATGGCCAGGGCCGCCTCGGTGCGGGCCTTCAGCTGCGCCCGGTTTTCGGTGGCACCAAAAACGCGCTCGACCGCGAGATAGACGTTTTCGTGGCAGGTTAGCCAGGGCAGCAGCGAATGGTTCTGGAACACCACGGCGCGCTCCGGACCGGGGCCGGAAATTTCACGGTTGGCGCAGAGCAGGGCGCCCTGCGTCGGCGTTGTCAGGCCTGCGACCAGATTGAGCAGCGTGGACTTGCCACAACCCGAGTGACCGATCAGCGTGACGAACTCGCCTTTGGCCACCGTCAGGTTGATGTTTTGCAGCGCGCAGAACGGCCCCTTTTTTGTTTTGAAGGTCTGCTCGACACCCTGGATCTCGATGTACTTGGTGGTTAGTGACATGTTCATGAAATTTCTCCTTGGATCGTTTCACCCGGACCTGCCGAGGTTCGGCAGGCCGCAGTGCAGACGGAAATTAAGTCTTTACTTCTTCAAAAGTGAAGGCTGTGGCCAGCTTGATCAGTGCGAACTCCAGCACCAAGCCCACCATGCCGATGACAAAAATCGCGATGATGATGTTGGTGACGTTGAGGTTGTTCCACTCGTCCCAGACCCAGAAGCCGATGCCGACACCGCCGGTCAGCATCTCGGCGGCCACGATCACCAGCCACGCCGTGCCGACGGCCAGGCGCACGCCGGTGAGCATGTAGGGCAGCACGGCGGGAAAGAGGATTTTGGTGAAGATCTTCCACTCGCTGAGGTTGAGTACGCGCGCCACATTCATGTAGTCCTGCGGCACGCGCTGCACACCGACGGCGGTGTTGATGATCATGGGCCAGATCGAGCAGATGAAGATGGTCCAGATCGCAGCCGGGTTGGCGCCTTTGAACACCAGCAGGCCGATTGGCAGCCAGGCCAGCGGCGACACCGGGCGCAGCAGGCTGATCAGCGGATTGAACATGCGGCTCAGGAAAGTGAAGCGCCCGATCATGAATCCGGCAGGAATGCCGACGGCGGCCGCCATGCCGAAACCGATGGCTACGCGCTTCAGCGAAGACAGCACGTTCCAGCCTACGCCCTGGTCGTTCGGCCCCTTGCTGTAGAACGGGTCGCTGAACACGTCCAGCGCCTGGCGAAAGGTCTCGACCGGCGAGGGAATGCTTTTGCCCGTGGACACGGACACCAATTCCCACAGGCCGATCAGCAGGCCCAGCCCAAGCAGGGGAGGCAGCACGGCCATCCAGATGCCGTGCCAGTCAAAAGGCACTTTTGCAGTCGTGGGTTGATTTGCTGGAACAGGTTCCTTTCGGGCAGCAGCCCGCGCTGCATCTGCACCAGTAGCTATGGTGTTGATAGCGGGCTTGCCGGCGCCCGGTGTTGGTAACGACGGGGCAACGGGCGCCTCGTCGAAGGGGGTGTGAAAAACAGCGCTGACCATGGTGTGTTCTCCCTCTTCAGACTTTGATCTTGAAGCCGTCGGCGTATTTCTTCGGGTCCTTGCCATCCCAGACCACGCCGTCGATCATCTTGCTCGTGCGCATCACGTCTTTGGGCACCGGCGTTTTGCTGGCAGCGGCGGCCTCTTTGTAGACGTCGATGTGGTTGACCTGCTTGGCAATGCCGAGGTAGTCCGGATGGTCCTTGATCAGGCCCCAGCGCTTGTGCTGCGTCAGGAACCACATGCCATCGGACAGGTAGGGGAAGGTAGCCGCGCCGTCGTTGTAGAACTTCATGTGGTTCGGGTCGTCCCAGGTCTTGCCCAGGCCGTTCTGGTAGCGGCCCAGGATGCGCTGGTTGATGGCGTCCACGCTGGTGTTCACATAACTCTTGTCGGCCACCGTCTCGGCCATCTTCATCTTGTTCTGCAGGCCGGAGTCAATCCAGCGGCCCGCTTCCAGGATGGCGGCCGTGACGGCGCGCGCGGTGTTGGGGTATTTCTTGACGAATTCCGCCGTGGTTCCCAGGGTTTTTTCCGGGTGATCTTTCCAGATGTCCTGGGTGGTCACGGCCGTGATGCCGATGCCGTCCATGATGGCGCGGTGGCCCCAGGGCTCACCGACGCAAAAGCCGTCCATGTTGCCCACCCGCATGTTCGCCACCATCTGCGGTGGGGGCACCACGATGGCGCGGGCGTCCTTGAAGGGATTGATGCCTGCGCTGGCCAGCCAGTAGTACAGCCACATCGCATGGGTGCCGGTGGGGAAGGTTTGCGCAAAGGTGTATTCGCGTTTTTCCGTGGCCATCAGCTTGGCCAATGATGCGGCGTCTACCGCACCCTTGTCAGCGATTTTCTTGGACAGCGTGATGGCCTGGCCGTTGTTGTTCAGGCTCATCAGGATGGCCATGTCCTTCTTGGGACCGGCCGTGCCCATGTGTACGCCGTAGATCAGGCCGTACAGCACGTGCGCAAAGTCGAGTTCACCGTTGACGAGTTTGTCGCGCACGCCGGCCCAGCTGGCTTCCTTGGTCGGGATGATCTTGACGCCGTATTTTTTGTCGATGCCCAGCACCGAGGCCATCACCACTGAGGCGCAATCGGTCAGCGGGATGAAGCCGATCTTGACTTCCTTCTTTTCGGGGGCATCGGAGCCCTGGGCGTAAACAACAGCGCGCAGGGCCGGGCTGATGCCCGCGGCGCCGACGGCGGCGGCTTGCAGAACGGTGCGGCGCGTCAGTGAAGATTTCAGCAGTTCGGTCATGGTCGGGACTCCAGAAGTGAAAACAAAAAATAAAAGCGAAAAACAAAAAAGGCGCTCGACCCGGGCAAACACAAGAGATGTGAATGCAGGGTGCGAACGCCTTTGTTCCTGGAGGCATTCCGCTTCGCCGTTGAAGTGGAATACCTTGTGTTTACCTTCTCAGCAAAAGCTGTGCCAACCAGAGTTGAAAGCCTGTTTTACAAGAAAGTTTTAGTAAAAATGGCCGTTTGCCCTTATACGACGGGCGTGAGCAGCTACTTATTTAATAGCAATGAAAATGCCCCGAAGTTCCGGAAAGAAGCTGGCGAGGTTTTGCACTGTATTTGTGCGGCGCACCATTTCGGCGTTAAGGCCGTCAACCCAGCAGGTCGGCCGCGTCGAGCATGCGCTGTGCCACCTCGCCCAGGCGCAAGCCCTTGTCCATCGCTGCCTTGCGCAGCTTTTCGTAGGCGACCTTTTCATTGAGGTTTTGACGTTGCATCAGCAGACCCTTGGCGCGGTCAATCACCTTGCGGTCCTGCAGCTCAGTCCGGACGTCGGCCAGTTCGCGGCGTAGACCCTGCTCGTGTTCAAAACGCGCCATGGCGACGTCCAGAATGGGGCGTATGCGCTCGGGGGACAAGCCGGCCACGATGTAAGCGGATACCCCTGCGGCGACAGCGTCTTTCACATGACTGGTGTCGTTGTCGTTGGTAAACAGCACGATCGGGCGCCGGGCATCTCGCGTTGCCATGACGACGTGTTCGAGCGAATCGCGCGCCTCGCTTTCAGCATCCACGATGATCATGTCGGGCTGCAGTTGCGCCAGGCGTTCGTCCAAAAAGGTGTCCGCCGGCAGCACGGCGATGACGTTGTAACCGTTTTCGAGCAGGCCGATGCGTAACTGGCGCGAACGCTCTGCCTGCGCCCGCGCATGGTCGTCCGTGGACACACTGTCCAGCAGATCTGGAGCAATGATCACAAGGCGCAGGGACTGGGAGGGCGTCATGGTCGGTTTGCTGCAAGATTCGAGCCAGTGGATGTGGCCCCCACGGTCGTTCACTGCGTGTAACTCCCTGCCCCCCGAGGGGGCCGCTGCGCCTGCGGACTGGCAGAGCCAGATCCGCGGCCCTTGCTTGAAGGGGAGGTTGTCTCTCGTGCCGGGCCGTTTAACGGATGGCATCTGAGCCGAGAGGACATTTCCCCAAAGGAACTTGATCCGCTTTAATTGACACTGGTTTCTCCGTTTTCACAGATTTCGTATGTGGCTGGTGGCAAGTATCGCAGCGACGAGTGCAACCGGCGCTCGTTGTAGAAGCGAATGTAGCTGCTCAGCGT